>CAVWYX010000010.1:0-148083 GCA_963759365.1 uncultured Actinomycetes bacterium | reverse complement strand
CCAATAGCAGGATCGTCCGAGCGGTCCCCCAGCCGACGATAGGCGCTCTCGAGATGGTGTAGACGAGGAGGGCGAGACCGCCGCTGACGAGTACCGCGCCGAGCGCGTCGTAGCGCCGCTCGGCGCCCTCGCGGCGGCTCTCCGGGACGATGCCCGGCGTGAGAGCGAGGACGAGTGCGCCGACGGGGACGTTGACGAAGAAGATCCACTCCCAGCCGAGGTATTTGGTGAGGACGCCGCCGGCGATGACGCCGACGGCCGCGCCACTGCCGCCCAGGGCTCCCCAGATGCCGAGCGCCTTGTTTCGCTCCGGGCCCTCTTCGAAGCTCGTCATCACGATCGAGAGCGCGGCCGGTGAGATGATCGCCGCGCCCAGTCCCTGCACCGCGCGCGCCGAGATCAGCATCCCCTCCGACTGGGACAGGCCGCAGACGAGGGAAGCGGCCGTGAAGAGGATCACGCCCGCGAAAAAGACGCGGCGTCGGCCGAGGAGGTCGGCAGCACGTCCTCCGAGGAGGAGGAAACCGCCGAACGCAATCGCGTAGGCGGTAATGACCCACTGGAGGTTCTCCTGCGAGAAGTGGAGGTCCCTGCCGATCGACGGGAGGGCGACGTTCACGATCGATACGTCGAGAATCGTCATGAAGAACGCGGTCGCGACGACCGCGAGGATGCGCCAGCGGTGCGGATCGGATGCCACGTGCGACCTCCAGGGTGAGACGGCCTTTCTAGGTTATTCGGACCCTTAGACGAACGACAAGCGCGGTTCTCGACATTCCCGAAACGGTGCCTGTCACCCGGACATGGCGTGCCGCAAAGCCACTCTGGAACGTGATAACCAAGAGGCTGAGTGTCTTTTGGCACACATTCGTGGCGCTTTTCCAACGGTGACTGGCACCGGGGGTGTCACGCGGGGACGCGGCAATCGGGCTCCTCCTCCGCTAACCAGTCGGACGGCGCGGAGATCCTGCTCGTCGCAGTCTCGTCACAACCAGCGATCTGCCGGAGCCGTGTTCCTATGAACCAGCGTCTGACCCTTGCTGTTACAACCGTGCGACGTTCTATCCACAGCGCCTGCCGAGGCCGAAGAGTAGGACCGCGCTGCGCTGCCCGACGCGGAAGGCCAGCGGCACACACGCGGAACGCGACCGCAGATAGAACCCACCCGCATACGCAAAGCCGTAGCCCGAGACGCCCGGACAGCCGGTGATGCGTATCGAGCTGAAGACACCGTGTCCACCGTTACCCCACACAATCGCGAGTCGATCCCGCCATGCCTTCGGAACCGTGACAACGAGCGATTGCCGCAGGGCCGCGCGTACGACGAGCCCCGATTTGCTGAAGTACCGCCACGGCCGCGTTCCTGTCGGGGCCGTCTGCTCGAGATAGGCAGGTGGAACGGAAACAGCGCCGAGCAGGGTTCGGTAGCGATACGCCGGGACGTTACTTCCCAGGTACGGGAACCGAGGGTCACCGATGCTCTCGCCACACGGCACGGTCCTGCCGCGGTCGAGAGTTCCGGCCGACGCCGCGGCCACCACCACGCCGATCGCAGCGAGCAGACCGATCGACACGAGTCGCCGCATGCAGCTCTTACACCTCACCGGTGCCTCAGGTTCCGCCGCGGGCGAGTGGGGAGCCGGCCAAACCGGCTCCCCACTCCCTCAGCTCAGATCTTCTTGAGCTTCCGCCACTTCGCGTAGATCTGCTTGATCTCGCGGTCGGCGGCGTTCGTCGCCTCCGCCGCAGTCATCTTCTTCTGGGAGACCTGGGCGAACATCTTCGGGATGATGAACTTGTTGAACATCTCGCTGAACGCGGCATTCGTGTAGCCGGGATGTCCAGGGTTCGTCGTGTACCTCTGAGCGATCGTCGTGAGGATGCTGTACTTGCCGCGCGGTCGGTGCGAGTCCTGCGCGACCATCGTGCGGATCCGCTTGAACGGCAACGCGCCCGGGAAGCTCGGGAAGTTGTAGAACTTCGACGCCACGAACGCGTCCCGGTAGTTGATCTCGAGGTCGGCGAGGAACTTCTTCGCCGCCGCCTTGTTTTGCGTGAACTTCCAGATCCACCAGCAGCCCATCACGTGCTCGTTTCCGAGTCGGCCGTGCGGCCCTTTCGGGATCGGCCAGATCCACAGGTCGTCGGCAAACGGCATGCGCTGATCCTCGGGCGTCCGCGTCGCGGAGATCGCGTTGAAGATCATCGAGCCCCTGCCCGAGTAGAGGAAGTTGTTGTTGCCGGCGGGATCCCAGCCGAAGATCTCGTCGGTTTCGCCCTTCTGGTAGATGTCGGCCATGAACCTGAGGGCCTCGACCGTGCGCTTGCTCTTGATCGTGACCTGATGCTTCTCGTTCTGGACGAACGAACCGAAGCACATCAGGAACGACAGCAGTGCCATGTTCGAGTCGATCTCCGCTGACTGGCCGATGCCGAGCGGATGGCCGGCGGCCTTCAGCTTCGGCGCCGCCCTCCGCACGCTGTCCCACGTGTTCGGCGACAGGCCGACGCCGTTCCACACGTCGCGCCGCCAGACGACCGGATCGGGTACGTAGTTGTCGGAGAAGGCGAAGTACTTCCTCGTCTTCGGGTTGTACGTCGCCCTGTGTGCGATCCGGCCGATCTTCCCGACCTTGCGCTGTACCTCCTGGACGATCTCGTTGTGGTTGATCACCTCGTCCTCGAGAACCGCAGGCGGCGCGAGGTTGAAGAAGATGTCGTGGCCGTTCTTCGCCGCCGCTTCCGCCTGCGCGCGTGCCGTCAGCAGCGTATTGAGGATGTGGTCGACCTTCACCTGAACATCGTTCCTCTGCCCCCACTGCACAGCCCACGTCTTGTCGAGCCAGGTGTCGAACGACGGAACGAAGTGTGCCCAGGTGATCAGCGACAGGTCGCCCTTGAGCCAGCGCCCCTTGAATCTCAGAGGCCCGTAGAACGCCTGGCCGAAGCCCGAGCCTGCGACGCCGACCGAGACTGCCCCCACACCGGCTCTGCGGAGCAGCTCGCGGCGGTCATACCTCCCTTCACGTCGACTCGGATCGTCTGAACTTGCCATTGACCCTCCTTTCTCCGCTCCGTGCTAGCGGAAGGCTCCCCCTGTGAAGCCGGCGATGAAGCGGTCGAGAAACAGGTTGTAGAGGAGCGCGAGCGGGATGCTCGGGATCAGCGCCGCGACCATGATTGCTCCCCATTGCGGCAGGTCGCCGCGAATCAGATCCGTGTAGACGCCGGTCGACACGACCTTCTGGTCCGACGGCGAAATGAACGTGAACGCGTAGACAAACTCGTTGACGACGAGCGAGAACGAGAAGATGACGACGGTCAGGATCCCCGGCAGGGAGATCGGAAAGACGACCCGCGTCAGCGTCTTCAGCCGCGACGCGCCGTCGACGAGCGCGGCGTCCTCGAGCTCCTGCGGAATCGTCTTGAAGAAGCCCATCAGCAGCCACGTCGAGAACGGCACCGTGAACGACGGGTAGACGAGCACGAGCGACCAGATCGTGTTCTGCAGGTGCACCTGGTTGATCACCCAGAAGAGCGGGATGAAGAGGAGCGTCGGCGGGACCAGGTATGTGAGAAAGATCCCGACGCCGAGGCTCTGGCCGAAGCGACCGGCAAGGCGGGCGAGCGCGTAACCGGCAGGCAGCGCTAGCACCAGCGTGATCGCCACGACGCAGATCCCGACGATTACCGTGTTCGCCAGCCAGCGCGGGTACTCCGTGTTGTGGAACAGGAAGGACGCGTTCGCCCAGGTAGGGCTGTCTTTCCCAAACCAGTACGGCGTCACACTTGTGTCGTAGAACTCCCTCTGGTCCTTGAACGCCGTGATGACCATGACGTAGAAAGGGAACGCGAGCAAGATCGCGAACGGCCCGACGATGAGGTACGAGAGGCCCTTCTCCCGGATCGCCCGTCCGAACGCCTCCACTACGACACCTCGGTCTTCCGCGCGAAGAGCAGCATGCCGACGGTTACGCACGCGAGCACCGGCAACAGGAAGAGGGAGATCGCAGCGCCGGGGCCGAGCGAGCCGGACTCGATCCCGGTCTTGTAGGCCCAGGTCGTGACCATCTCCGTGCTGAAGGAGGGCGGCGGACCGCCCTGCGTGAGGATGTAGACGACCGCCATGTCCGTCGCCGTGAAGACGATCCCGAACAGCAGAGCCACGGTCGCAATCGGAAGCTGGAGCGGCAGCGTCACCGACCAGAACTTGCGGAAGCCCGTCGCTCCGTCGATCGCCGCGGCGTCGTCCACCTCCTTCGGGATCGAGGCGAGGCCGGCCAGGAAGATCACGACCGCGAACGGAAGGATCCGCCAGGCGTGCACGACGATCACGGAAGCGATCGCCAGCTTCGACTCGGCGAGGTACTGCGGCGGCGAAACCGGGTCGGCGAGGTTCAGGTGGATGAGCGTCCAGTTGAAGATCGAGTAGCTGTATCGAACATCCACTTCCACGCCATCAGGCTCAGCGCGATCGGCGCCGCCCAGGGCAGCAGGATCAGAAAGCGCAGGAACCAGCGACCGCGGAACGGCTTGGAAAGCGCGTGCGCGATCAGCCCGGCGCCCACGAGGACGATCGCCTGCGAGATGACGGTGAAGAGGAACGTGTGCCACACCGCCGCCTGGAACGACGGGTTCGTCCACTCGTGACGGAAGTTCTCCAGGCCGACCCACTTGCCGTGAAGCTGGCCCGCCGTTGCGTTGGTGAAGCTCAGCCCGATCGCCAGAAGAAGCGGCCCGCCGACGAGGACGAGTACGAAGACGACGGCCGGCGAGATGAGAAGAGACGCAAGGACTCCCGGGCGCTCGAAGACGTCAGTCCAGCGCCTTCCCCGCGGCCGTGCGGCGGCAAGTGCCTCCACCCCGGCGCGGGATATTACTAATCTCCCGGCGCAACAGCATGGCCGAGATCACGCTCGACAAGCTGACCAAGGTCTACGGCGACGGGACCCGCGCTGTGTCGGACCTGGATCTCGAGATCGAGGACGGCGAGTTCGTCGTCCTCGTCGGTCCGAGCGGGTGCGGCAAGACGAGCGCGCTCCGGATGGTGGCCGGACTCGAGCCGATCACCACCGGCCGGGTCATCATCGGCGGCGAGGTCGTGAACCGGCTCCCGCCGAAGGACCGCGACATCGCGATGATCTTCCAGAACTACGCGCTCTATCCGCACATGAGCGCGTTCGACAACATCGCCTTCGGGCTCAAGCTGCGCGGGGTGAAGAAGGAGCGGCGCAGGGAGCGCGTCAGGGGTGCGGCGAAGACCCTCGGCCTCGCCGAGGTGCTGCCGAAGAAGCCGCGGACGTTGTCCGGGGGCCAGCGCCAGCGGGTGGCGATGGGTCGCGCCATCGTACGCGAGCCGCGGGCCTTCCTAATGGACGAGCCCCTGTCGAACCTCGACGCAAAGCTACGGGTGGAGATGCGTGCCGAGATCGCCCGGATCCAGCGGGAGCTCGACGTGACGACGATCTACGTCACGCACGACCAGGTCGAGGCCATGACGCTCGGCGACCGCGTCGCGATCATGCGCGACGGCGTGCTGCAGCAGGTGGCGAAGCCGCAGGAGCTCTACGACCGTCCCCGCAACCTCTTCGTCGCGGAATTCATCGGCTCACCGGCGATGAACCTCGTCGGCGTCGACCTGGCGCGATCGAACGGCGGCTTCTCCGTCAAGATCGGCGACGACACGCTGCAAGTGGGCGACCGGGTGCTCGCGGCACGCCCCGCGTTGCCGCATTTCGAGGGCAGCCGCTTGATCCTCGGGATTCGTCCGGAGGATCTCGAGGACGCCGAGCTCGCGGGCGGCGCCGCTGACGGGCGAAGCCTCTCGGCGGTCGTCGACATCCGCGAGGACATGGGCTCGGAGGTGTTCGCGCACTTCGAGATCAGCGGTCGGGCCGTGCGCGGCGAAGACGTCAAGGCAGCGGTCGGCGAGGACGCAGCCGAGGTGGCCGACGTTCTGGGAAATGTCTGGATTGCACGACTCGACCGCGACACGAAGGCACGCGAGCAGGAGAAGGTCGACCTCCTCGTGGACACGGGACGCCTGCACTTCTTCGACCCGGAGACGGGCGAGGCGATCTACTGAAGCGCCGCGAGCAGACGCTCGTCGTCCGGCTCGTTGCGAACCGTGATGCGGATGCCGCCGCGAACCGGCCGTACCGCAAGGCCGCGGGCAAGCAGCTGCTCAGCCCGAGCCTGCGGATCATCCACCGGCACATAGAGAAAGTTGCCCTCCGAGGGGAGCGGGTCGAAGCCGAGCCCGCGCAGGCGTCCGGCGAAACGCTCGCGCTCTTCGAGGATCGGGCGTGACGTCCGGAGGTGAAGCAAGCGCCGCAAGCGCGAGAGCCGCGGAGAGCGTCGAGATCGGTGCCGGATGCTGGCGCTCGTTCAACTCGGCCGCGACATCTCGGCCGGCGAGCGCGTAGCCGACACGCGCACCCGCGAGGCCGAACGCCTTCGAGAAGGTGCGGATGACGACGATGCCGTCCTCGATCAGGTCGACGGCGCTCTCGCGCGAGTACTCGAAGTAGGCCTCGTCGACGACGAGCGGTCGCGCCGCGGGGATGGGGCCGAGCTCGCCTGTGGGATTGTTCGGCCGGCAGCAGATCGTCACAACTGAGTCGTCGTCGCCGACGTCGGCCCCTGCGACGCGGACGGCGATGTCGAACAGCGCGTAGGTCGGATCGTTCGCGATCGCAACGCGGTCGCCGGGACCGGCGAACGAACGGGTGAGCAGCATGATCAGATCGTCGGCGCCGGCTCCGAGAACGATGTTCTCGGGTGCGACTCCCGCGTACTCCGCGATCGCGTCGACGAGCCGCGGATAGCCCCCGTGGGGGTAGGTGTGGATGCGGGCAAGCTCGTCCGCGAGCGCCTCCGGGCGCGCCGACGGCAGGCGCTGCGGTGACGTGTTGCCGTCGAAGCGGATGATCTGCTCGGCGGCGACACCCGTCCGGCGGGCGATCTCCTCCGTCGAGGGCGCGTCGTAGGAGGCGACTTCGCCGAGGAGCGGGCGCACGTCGCTGAGCCTAACTACCTGTGGAGCGCCCGGTCCTCGAGGACGAAAGAGGCGCCGTGCCAGCCGATGGAGTGGTACGGCACCCACTCCCAACGATCGTCCACAGCGAGGAAATCCACGAACGCGCGGCGCTCGCCCGAGATCTGCGTCGCGGACCAGCAGAAGTAGTCGTCGAAGGCGACGATCATCCCGTGCTTGAGTCGCGACTCGAGGAAGGAGAGCACCGTCCGCGTGCTCGAGTACATGTCACAGTCGACGTACGCGAGCGCCACGTTCGTCGGCTCTGCGGTCGCGGGCATCTGAGCGAGCGTGTCGTCGTAGAAGCCGGCGATCGTCGTGTAGGCATCACCGGGTATCCCGTTCGCGGCGCACGTGGCGCGGAACTGCTCGAGGCTCATCGCCATCTTTCCCTCGACCCACTCCGGATGCAGGTCGCGTGACTCTCCCGAGCCGGGGAAGCCCTGGAACGAATCGAACGCCCAGAGATGCGCGCGGTGTCCATGGCGTCGCGACTCCTGGTACGCGAGGGCGAACGTCGCGCCGCCCCAGCTCCCGAACTCGGCGTAGTCCCCGTCGATGCCGTTGAAGCGGAGCGCCTTGAACGCGTCGTAGAAGAACTCGCGCCTGCCCTCGCGCTCTCGCGCGTACACGCCGTACGGGTCGGCCGGCGGGCTGCGTCGCAGGACCGCAGCGACTCGCTCGACAAGGCGGGTCTTCACGACGCGGAGTCTTGCCGATTGCTCCTCGGGGCCGGTCTGAGATGTCGGCTCGGTGATCGTCCGGATCGGGTGATGACGGCTAACCCGGCACGGCAAGAGGATTCCGGAACGCCTCGGAACTGCCGCGATCTGATCCGAACGAGAGAGGAGAACCCCCGTGCCTGAGCCTACGAGCGTAGAGCGTGAAGTGCTGCCGATCCCGGACCGGCCGTATGACGGGCCCGGTCTATGAGGATGCAAAGGATCCCGCTGCGAAGTTCGCGCCGATCGAGCCGCTGCGTCCGCCGGCGGGTGCGCCGAACGTTCTGATCGTCCTGATCGACGATGCCGGCTTCGGCTGCTCGAGCGCGTTCGGCGGCCCGTGTCAGACGCCGACGGCTGAGCGCCTCGCGGGCGAAGGGCTCAAGTTCAATCGCTTCCACACGACCGCGCTGTGCTCGCCGACCCGCGCAGCCCTTCTGTCGGGCCGAAATCACCACTCGGTCGGGATGGGCGGGATCACGGAGATCGCGACCTCGGCGCCGGGCTACAACTCGATCCGCCCGAACACCTGCGCGCCGCTGGCGGAGACGCTGAAGCTGAACGGCTATGCGACGGCGCAGTTCGGTAAGTGCCACGAGGTGCCGGTGTGGGAGACGAGCCCGCTCGGCCCATTCGACTCGTGGCCGAGCGGCGGCGGCGGCTTCGAGTACTTCTACGGCTTCATCGGCGGCGAGACGAACCAGTACTACCCGGCGATCTACGAGGGGACGACGCCGTCGAGCCCGAGAAGACGCCCGAGGAGGGCTACCACTTCACGGAGGACATGACCGACAAGGCGATCAAGTGGATCCGCCAGCAGAAGGCGCTGATGGGCGACAAGCCGTTCTTCGTCTACTTCGCGCCGGGCGCGACACACGCACCTCACCATGTGCCGGAGGAGTGGTCGGCGAAGTACAAGGGCGAGTTCGATCAGGGCTGGGACGCGCTGCGCGAGGAGACGTTCGCACGCCAGAAGGAGCTCGGTGTGATCCCGTCAGAGGCCGAGCTGACGGCTCGGCCGGAGGAGATCCCGGCCTGGGACGACATCCCGGACGACCTGAAGCCCGTCCTTGCGCGCCAGATGGAGGTCTACGCCGGCTTCCTCGAGCACACCGACCACCATGTCGGACGGCTCGTCGACGCGCTCCAGGATCTCGGCATCCTCGAGGACACGCTCGTCTACTACGTCATCGGCGACAACGGGGCGAGCGCCGAAGGCGACGTCCACGGTTGCTTCAACGAGCTGATCAACCTGAACGGCGCCAACGCGCTGCAGACGACCGAGTTCATGGTCTCGCAGATCGACGAGTTCGGCACTCCCGACCGCGTACAACCATTACGCGGTCGGCTGGGCGCACGCGATGGACACGCCGTACCAGTGGACGAAGCAGATCGCGTCGCACTGGGGCGGGACGCGCAACGGCACGATCGTGCACTGGCCGAAGGGCATCGCGGCGAAGGGCGAGGTCCGCAGCCAGTTCCACCACGTGATCGACGTCGCTCCCACGGTGCTCGAGGTGGCCGGACTGCCCGAGCCGACGACGGTTCACGGCGTCACCCAGAAGCCGATCGAGGGCGTGAGCATGCGCTACGCCTTCGACGACGCCGGCGCAGCCGAGCGGCGCGAGACGCAGTACTTCGAGATGTTCTGCAACCGCGGCATCTACGACAAGGGGTGGACCGCGGTCACGCGCCACTCGATCCCGTGGGTCATGCGCCGAGTACCGCCATTCGCGGACGACACCTGGGAGCTCTACGACACGAACACCGACTGGAGCCAGGCGCACGACCTCGCCGACGAGATGCCTGAGAAGCTCGAGGAGCTGAAGGCGCTGTTCATGGAGGAGGCGCGGAAGTACAACGTGCTCCCGCTCGACGACCGCCGCATCGAACGGTTCAACTCCGACCTCGCCGGGCGGCCGGTGCTGATCACCGGAAGCTCGCAGCTGCTCTTCGGCGGCATGGGCCGGCTGAGCGAGAACGCGATGATCAACATCAAGAACAAATCGCACTCGGTGACCGCCGAGCTCACGGTTCCCGACGGAGGCGCCGAGGGCGTGATCGTCGCCCAGGGCGGCGCCTTCGCCGGCTGGAGCCTCTACGCTCAAGGACGGAAAGCCGAAGTACTGCTACAACCTGTTCGGCGTCCAGCGCTTCCACGTCGAGGGCGAGACGGAGATTCCCGCAGGGCACGCATCAGGTGCGGATGGAGTTCGCCTACGACGGCGGCGGCCTAGGCAAGGGCGGCACCGTTTCGCTCTACCTCGACGGCGAGAAGACCGGCGAGGGACGCGTCGAGGGAACCGTCCCCATGGTCTTCTCGGCGGACGAGACCTGCGACGTGGGCTCGGACACCGCCTCGCCCGTCAGCGACGACTACACCTCGGAGGAGCAGCCGCTTCAACGGCACCGTCGAGTGGGTGCAGATCGACATCGACGAGGCCGCCGAGGACCTCGACCACCTCATCTCGCCGGAGGAGCGGCTGCACATCGCGATGGCACGGCAGTAACGCCGATGTGATGCGGTAACGCGCCGTCTGATCCTGATCCCGAGCCGGGCCTGAGGGGGAGTGGAAATGGCACGAGAAGACGAGCTCCCACGCCACAGCCTGCCGATCGCCGACATTCCGCCGGTCGGTCTGACGACTAACCTGGCAATGGCGATCCAGTAGCCGGATCCGCTGGGTTTCGAGGATCCGCGTCCTCGTCCGGACCGCACGCTCGACGCAACGCTCAGCCGTGTGGGCGGATCGATCAGCTACAGAGCCCCGCCTGCCGCCGACGGCGCGGGCCTCGATGGCTCGGAGGCCGAGACGTTCGCGCGCGACAGGTAATCCTCGACGAGGAGCAGGTTCGTCATCCCGGCCCGATCGAGGATCGAGAGGAGCGCCGACATGCTGGCGACCTCTTCGCGCTGCTCTTCGAGGAACCAGCCGAGAAACTGCTCGCCGACGTGCTCGTGCTCGTCGCGGGCGAGCTGCACAAGGTCGGCGATCTGCTTCGTGACAGTCTTCTCCTGCTCCAGCGCCAGCGCGACCGGAGCGCGGGTGTCCTCGAAGCTCGTCTGCGGCGCCTTAACGCCCGGGATGCGCAGCTCTGCATCCGCGTCGAGCAGGTACTGCACGATCATCATCGCGTGGTTGCGCTCTTCGACCGCCTGCCGGTAGAAGTGCGCGGCGAGCTGGGGCAGCGTCTGCGCGTCGTAGTACACGGCGACCGCGACGTACTGTTGCGACGCGGCGTACTCGTTCGCGATCTGTTCGTTGAGGCCTTCGGTGAACCGGCTCACGGTGCAGCTCCTTTTTCCGAGTGCTAGCGGACGAGATTTTCGCCGATGTATCCGCCCTTCCGTCGGACTTGAGGGCAGCGAGGTCGACAATGTCGTGGTCGTGCGTGCCCCGTCAGTGGCGCGCCGCTTGTCTTGAGGCGCCCGATTTCCTCTTCTGCTCTCCGAGCGCGGTGCGGTCCCACGCCTCGATCAGCATGCGGATGCCGTCTTCGACGAACTCGAAGACGCCGAACCCGCGTCCGCGGAAGCGTGGATCCGCGACGCGCGTACGACCTCGGCACGACCTTTCGCGCCAGAACGTTGACTCTCGAGTAACAAGAACTCCGCCTGAGCGGAGCCTTTCTGAGAGCCGACGCCCGGACTCGAACCGGGGACCCCTTCATTACGAGTGAAGTGCTCTACCAGCTGAGCTACGTCGGCGAGCGATCCATAGTACCGCCGGTCCTACGGGCCATCCTCACCCGTGGCCGCCGTGATCCGACGAGCCGTCGGACTCGTCGGCGCCCATGTCAACCGAATCTCCGCTGCCCGGTCCGCTGTTGTCCTGTGTGTCGGAGGCGGCGGCTCAGACTCGCGAGCCCTGTCCTCACGCCCCGCGATTCGATCGTCGCGATGCACGACCGTCGCGCAAGATCGTCGCGGAGCGCGAACGGAACGGTCACCGCGCCGGTGCTACGGAGGATGGTTCGCAGGTGCCGCCTCGCGCGAAAGAGCAGCGACTCCACTGCCGGCTGTGAGACGCCCTTGGCGAGACCGAGCTCGTCGTACGAGAGCCCGCCGAGCTCACGGAGGACGAGTGCCCGCCGCTGGCGTCGCGGCAGGTCCGAGAGCGCACGCCAGACGGCGTCGAGATCCCCGGCGCGGATGGCCGCGGCCAATGGGTCCGGAAGATCGGACGGGAGTTCCGGCAACGCGAGCGGCTCGCGCATGCGTGCGCGAATCCGCGCCCGACACTCGTTGCGGGCCATTGCCGCCAGCCAAGCGGGTCGGTCGCGGGGCCGGATCCGGCGAGGACGGCTCGATGTGCCGAGAGGAAGACCTGCTCCGTCGCGTCCTCGGCTTCGACCCCGTCGCGGAGCAGCAGGCGGCAGAGGCCGACACCATCCCGGCCGTGCTCGGCGAAGAGATCGCCGACGAAGGTGCCGGCCGCCGCGAGGTCGCGGCGGCCGGCCGAGGTGAGGACCTGCGCCGCCGCTACGTCGTCGCCTCCGCCTCCACCGTGGTTGTCGTGCTGGTCTCCGTCGTCGTTCTCGTGCTGGTCTCCGTCGTCGTTCTGGTGCTGGTCTCCGTCGTCGTTCTGGTTCTGTCCCGTCGTCGTGTCGTTCTCGTCCTGGTCGTCGGCCTGGTTCTCCTCACCGGGCGTCGCGACAGCTCCCCCGCCGCGAGGTTCACCGTCAGCGTGACGGTCTGGCCAACGAGCGTCGGCGGCAACGTGAGCCCGCTCGGCAGCTTGAACTCAATCAGCTGGCCGTTCACCGTGAGGACGATCACGCCCGTCCTCGGCCTTGACCGTCGCCTGGACTTGGACGGAGCCGACGGTGCCTCCGCCCGTCATCGAGGTGAGAGCGAGCTGGCCGGAGGGTGTGACCGCTGTCGTCGTGTCGACGACAGTTCCCGGCGCGGGATGGCCGCTACCGGACAGTCCTGAAAGTCGTCGCGCCGCGCTCGCACGGACGGTCACGAGACTTCGACCCGCAGCCAGCACAAGCCGTCCCGACGTGCGGCGCACAACGACGCCTCGGATGTAGGCAGTGCGCGCTCGGCCGGCTACTCGGACGGATGCTCCGCGGAGGTGGACGCGCGCGCCGACGCGGGCCGGCGAGGACGACCTGACGGTGCGGACGGCGCCTGAGGGCGAGGCGACTGCAAGAAGGTGCCCGCTACGAGCAACGACCACGCCGCTCGACGCCGGCGTGGCGGCACCGCCGCTCATCGGAACAGCGGCGGCAACAGCGGTAAGAGCTGTCAGGACCACGAGCTTCTTCATGAGTGCTCTACCAGCTGAGCTACGTCGGCCCGGGCCTCGTACTGTAGCCCGCCGCGCTCTCAAGCAAAGACCGGCGCAGCGCCAAGCTCCCGTCGGAGCTTGACGAACAGCGCCTCCAGCGCCAGCGACGGGTTGAGGTTGAACTCCTCGAACGCCCGCCACGTCTCGCGGACGAGCTCACATGCCCGCTCCGCCCCGGCGAGTCGCTCCATCACCCCGTCCTCGGCGAGTACCGCGAGGCGGTCGGCGTGAGCGACCGCCCGTTCGGCTCCGACGGCGACGACGACGAGATCGCGGTACCAGGACTCGAGCTCCTCGAGCGCCGCCAGCAGCTCCTCGCGTTCCGCCCCGCGAGCTGCGCGCCGAACGCGCTGCTCCGCCTCGCGTGTTGTGAGGTCGAGCGTCGCGACCTCTTCCTCCGCGAACTGCTTCGCCTCGGCGGCTCGTTCGCGCGCTCCGTCGATCAGACGTTGCGCCGCGGCGTGCGGATCGAACTCCGGATCGGTGTAGACGGACCGCGCAACCTCGAGCAGGGCGTCGAGCCGCTTCGCGGATTTGGGATCCAGCAGGCGCGCGACACGGTCGAGGCGGCCGCCCGCCAGCCGTGCGAGCGACGCTGCCTCGTCCGGCCGCAGCGTCGGGGCACGCGCCGCGATCTCCTCGCGAACGGCTCGTTCCGAGAGTCGCGTGAAGGGGACGAGCTGGCAGCGCGACCGGATCGTGTCCGGCAACGGGCCGAGGTCGTCTGCGACGAGCACGATCACCGCGTACGGCGGCGGCTCTTCCAGGTCCTTGAGCAACGCATCCGCGGCGTCCTCGTTCATCGTCTCCGCCGCATGCAGGAGGTAGACGCGGCGCTCGGCCTCGAAGGGCCTCATGTGCAGATCGCGTCGCAGGTCGCGGATGTCGTCGATCCGGATCTGATCGCCGACGGGCTCGACGACGTAGACGTCGGGATGTGCGCGCCGCTCCACGCGCGCGCGATCGCCGATCAGCTCGCCCGCGAAGGCGAGCGCCGCCTTGCGCTTGCCCACGCCTCGCGGACCGTAGAAGAGGTAGGCGTGCGCCGGGCCCTCCGCCAGCGCGGCGCGGAGGAGGCGCTTGGCCTCGGCCTGCTCAGGAAAGCTCTCGAAGGCGTCCACGGATCTCCTCGTGAAGTTCATCACGCGGCCGGGTTCCGTCGAGGAGGACGACGCGATCCGGGAAGCGCTCGGCGACCGCGCGGTAGCCCTCGGCGATCCGACGCCGGAAGTCGTCGCCCTCCCGTTCGATGCGGTCCTGGTTCGCGCCGACGCGCGTTGCCGACGTTTCGGCGTCGATCTCGAGGACGAACGCGACGTCGGGGAGCAGGCCACCGATCGCGAGAAAGTTGAGCTCGTAGACCTCGTCCAACCCGAGGCCGCGGGCGACGCCCTGGTAGGCGAGCGACGAGTCGACGTACCGGTCCGAGATCACCGTCTTCCCCGCCTCGAGCGCCGGACGGATCACGCGGCTGACGAGCTCGGCGCGCGCGGCGGCGAAGAGAGCCGCCTCGGCCCAGGGGCTCATCTCGACGCCCTCCAGCAGCAGTCGCCGCACCTCTTCGCCGAGCGGCGTCCCGCCGGGCTCGCGCGTCGCGACGACATCGCGGCCCTCCGCGCGCGAATGCGTCGGCCAGCAGCTTCGCCTGCGTCGTCTTTCCGGACCCGTCCAGGCCTTCGAAGGTGACGAACACGGCTGGCCTTACGATACGGCGCGTGCGGGCGGTCGTGACCGGAGGCGCGGGCTTCATCGGCTCGCACGTGGCGGAGGCTCTCCTCGCGCGTGGGGACGAAGTCCACGTGCTCGACGACTTCTCGCACGGGAAGCCGAGCAACATCCCGGACGGCGCGCGCGTCCACGAAGGCGACATCCGTCGCGACGCGAACGCGATCTTCGACGACGTCGAGCCGGAGCTCTGCTTCCATCTCGCGGCCCAGGCGGACGTGCGCGTGTCGGTCGAGCGGCCCGATCACGATGCGGACGTGAACGTCCTCGGCACGATCCAGGTGCTCGACACGGCCCGCCGGCACGGCACGAAGATCGTCTTCAGCTCGACGGGCGGCGCGATCTACGGTGAGTGTGACGGGCCTGCCGGCGAAGATCACGCGCTCCTGCCGCTGGCGCCGTACGGGACGTCGAAGCTGGCCGGGGAGCAGTACCTCGCGACGTACAACCGGCTCTACGGCACGTCGCATGTCTCGCTGCGCTACGGGAACGTCTACGGGCCGCGGCAGGACCCGCACGGGGAGGCGGGCGTCGTCGCGATCTTCATGAACCTCCTCATGGAGGACGGGACGCCGAAGATCTTCGGCGACGGGAAGCAGACCCGGGACTACGTGTACGTCGGCGACGTCGTGGCCGCGACGCTCGGCGCGGCGGAGCACAGCGGCGGTGTCTTCAACATCGGTACGGGGAGAGAGACGTCGGTTCTCGATTTGTATGCCCGCATCCAGCGAGCGTCAGGGCGTGCGGCGCGAGCCGGAGTTCGCGGCGCCGCGGGCGGGAGAGTTACAACGAAGCGTCCTCGATCCGTCGTTGGCGAAGCGCGAGCTCGGCTGGGAGCCGAAGCAGTCGCTCGACGACGGGCTGGCCGAGACGTGGGCCTGGTTCACCTCCGGCTAGACCTGTCCGAAACGCGAACGGGACCGAGGCGTGCCGCCGTCCAAAGTATGCGGCGCGCGAGCGACAGCCGTGTCTCTCGGAGCCGGTTGTGCGCGAAGCGTCACAGAACGATGACAGGCGTCTCGACCGAGCCAGCCCCGTCCAGAACCGACTGCCCTATGAACCAAGGGTCAGACCCTCGGTTCATAGACGACTGACGCGGCGCGTGCAGGAGCACGCATGCCCGAGCCGAACTCCGTCCGGGCGATGGAGCACACGCAGGAACTGATCCGGCCCTGGCGCCGGGCGACCATCGTCGTCACGACGGTCGCCGGTATCGAGCTCGTGCTCATCGCCGGCCTCAGCGTGGCACTGCTCGGTAACCCGCTCGCCCGGCATCTGCAGGCGTCGGCCAAGGCCGCAGGCGAGCCGCTCCGGCGGACCGAGGTTGCCAAACCGGTGCAAAAGCCGACGCTCGCGCGCCGCGACGTATCCGTGATGGTGCTGAACGCGAACGGTCGCGCCGGCGCCGCCCACGCCGCTGCGGACAGAGTCCGCAGCCGCGGCTACGTCATCGGCAACGTCGGCAACGCGCCACACTCGAGCCCACGCACGCTGATCATGTACCGACCCGGCTACGCAGCCGAGGGTGCACGGCTCGGGCACGACCTCCGTGTCCGGATGGTGCGCCCGCTCGACGGGATGCGTCCCTCGCAGCTGATGGGATCGCACCTGCTGCTCATTTTGGGCAGGTAGCCGGGTCGATCCGACATCGCGCGACGTCCAGCAGGCTCCCGGGCTGACCGGCGGGACCGTAGCGATCCAGCGTGTACGACTGGTTGAGGTCGCGATACGCGGCCCGTGGACGATGGAGCTGAAGCTCGTATGCGCCGAGCTCGTACCAGGTCTCCGGATTCTTCGGCTCGCGGTCCCGCGCTTGGCGGTACAGATCGAGCGCCTTTTGTCCGTCCTCCGTCAACGCCCAGACGAACAGCGGCTCGATCGCCAGCGGATTGAGGGCGTGCGCAGCCTTCGCGTCGTTCCGCGCGTCGGCCGGGTCGCCCGCGACGAGCTTGTCGTACGCAGCGTTGACTTTCCGCTCAGACAGATACGGGGACGCGAGCGAGTACAGCGCCGCAACGGCGGCAAGGCCGATCACCACCGGCCACAGCCAGCCGAGGCGAGCCGTTGTCGGCGTCCCCGGCGCGGAGGCCAACGCACCGACGACGAGAAAGAGCGGTCCCTGCACCGCGACGTAGTCCCAGTCGATGTCGACGAGCGAGTGGAGGACACAGACGGCCGCGGCCAATCCGAGCGCAAGCGTCGCGCCGTTCCCACCGCGCCGCCAGATCGCCACGGAAGCCGTGGCGATCACGGCGACCCAGAGCAGGAAACCGACGATTCCGGTTTCGCTGAGGAACTGCAGCGGCGTCGAGTGCGGCTCGACCACGGCGAGCGACGTTCTCCGCTCGAGCCGGTCCGTCAGCCCGAACGTGCCCGCTCCCGTTCCCTGCGCCGGATTGTCGACGAAGGCGTTCCATGCCTCCTGCCACCAACGGAAGCGGTTGCTCGAGCTCACGCTCGCGAGCCGACCGGGGACATTCGCCACCTGCGCGCTGGCGGGGTTGTTGAACTCGTCCCAACGGTCGCGGACGAAGTCCAGCGGCCCGCCGGCCCGCACCACTGCGACAACGAGGACGACCGCCCCCGCGCCGACGAGCACGCCCGCGACGCCACGCGCGACCCCGCGGTCGACGGCACGCCCCAGCACGAACCGCATTGCGACAACGACCGCCGCGACGCCGACAACGAGGGCCAAGCCGAACAACAGCCCGTCCTGAACCCGCACGTCGTGCGGCTGCCCGTTGTCGCTTACACCCGGGAGCAGAAGGCCGATCCCCCCGACGAGCGCGCCGGCCACCCACGCCACGGCGAGCGGCCCCACAACCACGAGCCTCTCGCGATCGAACACGAGCCACGCGATCGCGGCAACGACCGACAGCACCACGCCGACGCGCGAGAACGTCAGCAGCGCGACGACGAGCGCGCCGTAGAGCAGGACGCCACCCGCCACGCGCACGCGCCGGTCTCCGCCGCGGCCGACGAGCCACAACCCGATCGGCACCGACGCCGCAGCCAGCAATGCGAGCTCGTTCCAGTACCCGATGGGATAGCGGAGCCGCGCGAGCCGCCCGTAATCGTCGTACAACGCCGGCACGACCTTCGCCAGCAGCGCCCACGCAAACAGCGCGCCCAGCAGCAGGGCCGTCCCCTGCGCCAGGCGCCGCGGTGCAACGCCTCCGAGCAACGCACCGACGGCGGCAAACGCGAAGTACACGAGCCCGCGGTTGGTGTAGTCCCACGATCGCGCGGCCTGGATCGACCACCCGATCGACAATCCCTGCCAGAGGACGAGTGCACCGAGCGCGCCGAAAAACGCGATCCCGGGCCGCGCAATTCGCACCGGGCGGACCATCCAGCCGAGTGCGGCAACGACGACCGCGGCAGTGCCGATCCAGAACAGCCGGGACTGGCTCGACCCCGCACTGAAGAAAAGCGCCGCAAATGCCGACGAGAACCGCCGCGCCCCAGAGCGTGGCTCCCCGGGCGGCCCGTCCTCGCATCGCGCGCGAAGCTAACACAGCGCGGAACTTCCCAAGGATCGCGGTCGTTGTAGTCGAAGACCATCCCTCAGGTCGCCACTTACAAAGCGTTTACAACCGACTCATGCGAGCCTCACTCCCATCCGGCAAGGTGGTCAAGATCGTGGGTAGAGTCCCGCCCAGCCGCCGCTCGGCCTCTGCATGCCCAAGTCTCTAAGCCCCCTTCTCCTCATCGTTGCCGTTGCCGCTCTCGTCGGTCTCGCGCGTGTAGACAAGGCGCAAGCGAGGATCGAGAGCAAGTGCTCCGCGGCGCTGATCCACGACTGGTACGTCGACGGCCGGATCGACCACACGTACCAGGTGCATTGCTACCGCGAGGCCCTGCAGTCGATCCCGGAAGACCAGATCATCTACGGGACGCTGCGCGAGGATCTGACACGCGCGCTCCAGTCCGCGATCCGGCAGAACGACGGCAACGTCAGCGGAGGGACGCCGGTGGTGCCTCCCAGCCGGCGGGGGGCCCAGCGATCCCTCGGGCGGCGCCCCGAGCGACAAGAACGAAGGCTTCATCACGCGCGTCGCACGCAAGCTCGGCCCCGATACAGCCGACTCGATTCCGGTGCCTCTCCTCGTCCTCGGCGGGCTTGCGCTGCTGCTGATGGCGGCCGCCGGCGTGAGCTTCATCACACGCCGTGTGCAGGCGAAGCGGGCGGACACCGATCAGCCTCCGCCGCGTCCGCTCGGCTAGCCACGAAGGCTCCGCAGACACCGTCCGGCCCTGGGTCCACACTGCTGGTCCCCTATCGTCCACGGCTACCCTTGGAGGAGCGGCATGGCAAGCACGGAGCAGCACATTGAGTCCTCGGTAACGGCCGAGAAGATCGAGAACACGGTCGTCCACGAGGACGCCTCGCTGGCCGTCCGCCGCTACTTCACGATCCCCGGCCGCGACCCCTTCGACGAGATCGAGTGGGAGACGCGCGACGCCTTCATTCCCGGCAAGGACAAGCCGGTCTTCGAGCAGAAGGACGTCGAGTTCCCGAAGTTCTGGTCGCAGACGGCGACGAACATCGTCGCGCAGAAGTACTTCCGCGGCCGCATGACGTCACCCGAGCGCGAGCGCTCCGTCAAGCAGATGATCGGCCGCGTCGTCGACACGATCTCCGCCTGGGGCCGCAAGGACGGCTACTTCGCGACCGACGAAGAGGCCGACACCTTCGAGGCAGAGCTGAAGGCGATCCTCGTCAACCAGCTCGCTGCCTTCAACTCCCCGGTCTGGTTCAACGTCGGGTTCGAGGAGAGGCCGCAGTGCTCGTGCGTGCTTCATCCTCTCGATCGAGGACTCGATGGAGTCGATCCTCGACTGGATCCGGCGCGAGGGCGTCATCTTCCGCGGCGGTTCGGGCTCGGGCGTGAACCTCGCGAAGCTGCGCTCCTCGAAGGAGCAGCTCTCCAAGGGCGGCTACGCGAGCGGCCCGGTGTCGTTCATGCGCGGCGCCGACGCTTCTGCCGGGACGATCAAGTCCGGCGGGAAGACGCGGCGCGCGGCGAAGATGGTCGTGCTCGACGTCGACCATCCCGACATCGAGGAATTCATCTGGTGCAAGGCGCACGAGGAGCGCAAGGCGCGCGTCCTCGAGCAGGCCGGCTACGACATGTCCCTCGACTCGCCGGACTGGGCGTCGATCCAGTACCAGAACGCGAACAACTCAGTCCGCGTCACCGACGGGTTCATGGAGGCTGTCGAAGCAAACGCCGACTGGAACCTCACGGCGCGCACCGACGGCTCCGTCATCGAGACGGTCAAGGCGCGCGAGCTGATGAAGCAGATCGCCGAAGCCGCGTGGCAGTGCGCCGATCCGGGCGTTCAGTACGACACGACGATCAACAACTGGCACACCCTTCCGAACACGTCCCGGATCAACGCGTCCAATCCGTGCAGTGAGTACATGTCCATCGACGACAGCGCCTGCAATCTCGCCTCGCTGAACCTGATGAAGTTCCGCCGCGAGGACGGCGAGCTCGACGTCGAGGCGTTCAGCCACGCGGTCGACGTCCTGTTCCTCGCGCAGGAGATCCTCGTCGGCAACTCCTCGTATCCGACGCCGGAGATCGAGAAGAACGCGAAGGCCTACCGCCAGCTCGGTCTCGGCTACGCGAACCTCGGCGCGCTCTTGATGGCGCGCGGGCTGCCGTACGACTCGGAGGAAGGTCGCGCGTACGCGGCGGCGATCACGGCGCTGATGACCGGCCGTGCGTACCGCAAGTCGGCGGAGATCGCGTCGCGGATGGGGCCGTTCGCCGGCTACAAGCCGAACGCGGCCGCGATGATCGGCGTGATGGCGCAGCACCGCGCGGCCGTCGGGAACATCCAGGACGCCGAGGCAGTGCCCGCCGACCTCCTGTCGGCGTGCCGGCAGGCCTGGGACGACGTGCTCAACCTCGGCGAGGTGCACGGCTACCGGAACGCGCAGGCGACAGTGTTTTGGCGCCGACCGGAACTATTTCTTTCATGATGGATTGCGATACGACCGGCATCGAGCCCGACTTCTCACTGGTGAAGTCGAAGAAGCTCGTCGGCGGCGGCGAGATCACGATCGTCAACAAGTCCGTCCCGATGGCGCTCGAGAAGCTCGGATACGCGCCGTCGGAGTCCGAAGAGGTCGTCGCGTTCATCGACGAGCGGAACTCCGTCGTCGGCGCGCCGTATCTCAAGGCCGAGCACTACCCGGTGTTCGACTGCGCCGTCGGCGAGCGCGCGATCCACTACACGGGCCACACGAAGATGATGGGCGCGACGCAGCCGTTCATCAGCGGGGCTATCTCGAAGACCGTAAATCTTCCGGAGACCGCGACGGTCGACGAGGTGGCCAAGCTCTTCGTCGACTCGTGGAGGCTCGGCGTGAAGGCGATCGCGATCTACCGCGACAACTGCAAGGTCGCGCAGCCGCTGTCCGGGAAGAAGGACGCCGGAGCGCAGGAGACGCTGATCTCAGCGCTGCCGCCGGCGCCGCTGACGCAGCGCCGCCGTCTCCCGGACGACCGCACCGAGATCGGGCGCAAGTTCCGCGTCGGCGAGTACGAGGGCTACATCCACGTCGGACTCTTCGAGGACGGGACGCCCGGCGACATCTTCGTCGACATCGCCAAGGAAGGCACGACGCTCGCCGGCCTGATGAACAGCTTCATGATCTCGGTGTCGCTCGGCCTGCAGTACGGCGTGCCGCTCGAGGTGTACGTCTCGAAGTTCGCGCACATGCGCTTCGAGCCGAGCGGGATGACGAACGACCCGGACATCCGCGCCGCGAAGTCGATCGTCGACTACATCTTCCGCTGGATGGGGAAGAAGTTCCTGACCGTCGACCAGCAAGAGGAGATCGGCATCCTGTCGGCCGAGGTGCGAGCGCGCCTAGCGGAGGGCTATCGCAACGGCGGCGATGCGCCGGCAGCGACCGCCACGGCGCCGGTAGAAGCAGCGCCGCCAGGCCAGACAGCGCTCTTCAACGCGTTCGAGGACGCCCAGGAGTGCGCGAGGTGCGGCGGACGAATGGTGCGGACCGGCTCCTGCTACACCTGCAGGGACTGCGGGACGAACACCGGCTGTAGCTAGCCCCTCCCCGGGTCGCGCCAGGAAAATCGCGCCGACCGTAACCGCAGCGAACGCCAGAATCCGCAACGCGCCGTACGCGCCGGACGGCACCGGCTCGTTGAGCACGAATGTCCCCGCCGCAATCGGCACCGCATTCGTGAGCAGCGTCGCCAGCCCCGCGACCGTCAGCGCGCCGCCGCGCTGATACCCGAGCTGGAGGAGCCAGGTCCCGAGCGTGTAGCCGATGATCAGCGGGATCACGAAGGCGGTCCGCGGTCCCCACTCGGTCGCGATCTTCGTGCTGATGTCTCCGAGGGAGAAGAACAGCCCGCCCGCGATTCCAAAAGCGACGGCGACTCCGAGCGTCCTGCGACCGAACGCGACGACGAGAACCGCCGCTGCAGCGATCGCGCCGAGCCAGAGGACGATCTCCACGAGCGAGCCTTCTCCTCCCTCGGCGCTGCCTCCTGCAAGGGAAACACCGAGCGCGGCGAGCCCCAGAACCGAAAGCAGCACACCGTTCCGCTCACGCGTGCTGAGAGGCCGCCGGGTGACCCGTGCAGACACATACGCGAGCAGACCGATCCCTCCCGCGGAGACGCTCTGCACGAGCGCGAGGGACGCCAGCGCAAGCGCGGCCGCGTAGAGGAGGAATCCCACCGACTCCATCGCGAACCCGAGCAGCCAGCTGCGGTCCGACAGCAGGAGGCGCGCCGACTGGAGCGGTCGCCGGATCGACAAGACCGGCAGCGCGGCCGCTGCCTCGTGCTCGCGCAGATACGCGAGGTTGATGAGCACCGTCGAGGCGAGCGCGAGGACGAGCGCGACGATCGTCGAGGTGTTCAATGGGCCCGGAGCCTACGCAAGGAGGTTAGGAGGCCCCGTCCCCACACGGGGCCTCCAACCCCTTCCGGGGGGAATCAGGCAGCCAGGTCGAGCGCCGGCTCGGCGGGCTCGATCTCTTCGACCGGCTGTTGGAGCTCTTCGCGCCGAATCAGCGTCAACGTTGCGACGACACCGACGGCAGCGATGATGACGCCGGCCCAGAAGGCGCCGTGGAATCCGGTCACGAGCGCGGACGATTGCGTCGCACCGCCTGCGATCGCGTCATTCGTCCGCGACGTCGCGATCGTCGACAATGCCGCGATTCCGAGCGCGCCGCCGATCTGCTGCGACGTGTTGATCAAACCCGAGGCAAGCCCCGCCTCAGCAGACTGCACGCCGGCCAGCGCCCCGATCGAGATCGGCACGAAGGCGAAGCCGATACCGACTGCGACGAGCAGGAAGCCCGGCAGGAGGTCGCCCAGATACGAGCCGCCGACCGACACCTGCGTGAAGTACACGAGGCCGCCCGTGAGCGCCGCCATCCCGATCACCATGATCGGCTTCACGCCCACACGCGTCACGAGCTGGGCCGCAACACCGGAGGTAACGATCGCCGTGCCCGCGACGGCCAGGTAGGCAATGCCGGTCTTCATCGCCGAGTACCCGAGCACCTGCTGCATGTAGAGCGTCAGCATCAGGAACATCGCGAACATCGCCGTGCCCACGATGAAACCGGCGGCGTTCGATCCAGCGACCGTCTTGGTGCGCAGGAGCCCGAAGCGCATGAGCGGCTCGGGATGCCGCAGCTCCCAGGCGACGAACCCGAGGAGCAGGACTGCAGAGATCCCGAAGAACATAAGCGTCTCCGCGGCCAGCCAGCCGTCCTGACCCGCCTTCGTAATGGCGTAGACGAACAGCGACAGGCCGCCGGTCACGAGCAGTGCGCCGGGGAGGTCGAACCGCTTGACGTGGGCATCGCGGCTCTCCTTGAGCAGGAACGGCGCGAGCGCGAACGCGATCACACCGACGGGAACGTTGACGAAGAAGATCCACTCCCAGCTGAGAGCGTCGGTCAGGACGCCGCCCATCAGGACACCCGCGGCTGCGCCGAAGCCGCCGACAGCGCCCCACGCTCCGAGCGCGATGTTGCGCTCACGTCCTTCGACGAACGTCGTGGACAGGATCGAGAGTGCGGCCGGCGTGATGATCGCAGCGCCGAGACCCTGCAGCGCGCGAGCAGTGATCAGCGAGCCTTCCGACCAGGCGAGGCCCGCGAAGAGAGAGGAGAGCGTGAACAGCACGATCGCTACGAGGAAAATCCGCCTGCGTCCCAGAAGATCCGCCGCCCTTCCCCCGAGCAGGAGGAAGCCGCCGAACACCAGCGCGTACGCGCTGATCACCCACTGCAGGTTTTCCTGGGAGAAGCCCAGATCGACCTGGATCGAGGGCAGTGCGACGTTCACGATTGCGATGTCCAGGACGACCATGAACTGGACGACGCACAGAAGCGCGAGCGCCAGCCACTTGCGTCGATCGGAATTGACCATGCCCATAGGCTGCCTGGAGCGCCGAGGCGGGCCAATGGTCTGAGCCGATCAGTGAAGGTGCGGTTCTCCGTACCGTCCAGTAGCGCGGCGGCTGGGAGAATCAGGGCGATGCGGAACGTCTCCGCCGAGGAGCTCCTACGACGGATCCAGGCCGGCGATCCGCTGGTCGTCGTCGACGCTCTCCCACCGATGGCGTATGCGCATTCGCACCTCCCGGGAGCGATCAACCTCCCGCCGTCTTCGATCGACCCCGTCATCGTCGCGAGACGCATCCCCGACCGGTTTGCAGAGATCGTCGTCTACTGCGCGAACCCGGATTGCGAGGACTCCCTTGCCACGGCTCGGCGGCTGCAGGGGCTCGGTTACAGCAACGTCTCGCACTACACCGGCGGCAAGAACGAGTGGCGCGACGCCGGCTTCCCGCTCGAGCGCGCCGGCAAGCCGTTCGTGCCCAGGTAGCCCAGCTAGCGCCGCGCTTCCTCGTCCTGCCGCACCCAGAGCGTGACGAGGCGTGACACGAGCGTGACGAGGAAGACCGAGCCGACCAGGGCTTCGAGCACCGTGAGGGCCTGGGGCAAACCTTCCGAAGGGCTGAGGTCGCCGAAGCCGAGCGTCGTGAGCGCCACGAAGCTGAAGTAGAGGAACTCGCCCTGATCGTGCGGTCCCGGCTGCGCGAAGAACGGGGCGTCGCGAAACTCGTCGACCGCCAGGTAGAGGAAGGCGAAGAGCAGCCCGATCAGTACGTACGCCGCAGAGCGCACCGAGCACGGTCTCCCAGGTGACGCGACGATGATGGAGGACGCGATCGATCGTGACCGGGAGCGTCGCCGTCACCAGCAGTGCCACGGGCAGGAGATAAGCCACGCCCACCAGCGAGCCGGAGTCGCTGATCAGAACGATCGGCGCCAGCGCAACGCAAGCACCGACGAGGAGCCAGTTTCGACGCGTGATGTGATGGCCCGACTCGGGCTCGCTGATCGCGACGAGGAGCGCGAGCGCCGAGAGCAGTGTGCTTCCGAGCGCGCCCCAGCGCACGTCGTTGACAAGCTCGAGCAGGAAGAAGTTCGCGAGCAGGAGCAGCAGGAGGCACGCGTAGCTGTCGACGAAGCGGATCGCGTCCCGCTTCACCTCCGCGCCCGTCCAGGTTGCCCGCCCGAGTGCCATGCCGAGAGACGATAGGCGGCGTCCTGGCGGGCTGGTGGTCTAGCGCGGCGCTACGCGGCCTCCGCTTCCGGCGCAGCCTCCGTCTCGGCGACGACCTCCTCGACGATCTCGGGCCGCGCACGCCGCCTCAACCCGACGGCGGCGATGCCGAGCACGGCGGCGATCACGGAGACGAACAGGGCCGCGTGAAAGCCGTCCAGCAGCGCCTGGGGCGAGCCGTCGCTGCCGACGTTCGCGTTGTTCACCGCCGTCACGACCGCCAGGAAGAGCGCACCGCCGAACTGGAACGACGTGTTCAGCAGCCCACCGGCCAGACCCTGCTCCATCGGAGCCACGCCCGTCGTTGCAGCGATGTTGAGCGGTCCGAATGCGAGCGCGAACCCGAGGCCGGCGAACAGCATCGTGGGAAGCATCGCCGCGGCGTAGCCGGAGTCGAGCCCGATGGGCAAGAAGAGGCTGTAGGCAATCACAGTGGAGGCAAGGCCGGCGAGGATCAGCCGGTTGATGCCGTAGCGGGCAATCAGCGGTGCGATCCGCGGAGCGAGGAGCGCAACCAGCAGCCCGCCGGGGAAGATCGCGAGCCCGGTCTCAAGTGGTGACCACCCGCGCAGCTGCTGCATGTACAGCGTGGCGATGAACTGGAAGCCGACCCAGCCGCCGAAGAGCGTCATCGCGCCGAGGTTCGCGCGCACCAGCGTCTCGGAGCGCAGGATGCCGAGCCGGATGAGCGGCGCCTCCGCGCGCTGCTCGCGCAGCACGAATGCACCGAGAATGGCGGCGGTCAAGGCGAAGGAGCCGAGCGTGCGCGCCGACGCCCAACCCTTGTCGGGAGCCTCCACGAGCGTGAAGACGAGCAGCAGCATGCCGGCGGTCAAGCTGACGGCACCGGCGAGATCGAACGCGCGGCGTGTCCGCAGCGGGGGGCCGATTCTCGGAACGAGCTTGATCCCGGCCAGCAGGAGGACGAACGCAACCGGCACGGGCAGGAAGAACGTCCACCGCCAGCCGAGCTCCGTCAGCAGGCCGCCGAACACGAGCCCGAGCGAGAACCCCGTTGCGCCGGTTGCGGTGTAGACCGAGAGGGCTTTGTTGCGAGCGGGACCCTCGGCGAAGCTGGTCGTGATGATCGAGAGTCCGGCGGGCGCGGTGAAAGCGGCGCTGACCCCTTTGATGAAGCGCGTCGCGATCAGCAGCGAACCGTCGTTCGCGAGGCCGCCGAGACCTGACGCTACGAGGAAGACGGCGAGTGCGATCAGGAAGACGCGCCGACGGCCGAGCAGGTCGGCCGCACGTCCTCCGAGCAGCAGGAAGCCGCCGTAGCCCAGGACGTAGGCGCTGACGACCCACTGCAAGGAGCTCGTCGACATGCCCAGATCGGTGCGAATCGACGGAAGCGCCACTCCGACCATGGAGACGTCGAGAGCATCGAGGAACAAGGCTCCGCACAGGACGATCAGCATCGCCCACGCGCGCCGCGTCAGTTGCTCTCCTTGGCGGCTGGGCTGTGTCGGCGGACATGAGGCGAAGAGTGGCCCGCGCGACGAACCCAGTACCAGAGCGTCTTTATCCTGGTATCAGAGCTACCCGTCTCAGCCTGTCACTCGTTCTCCATACTGAAAGACGTGGCGACTGCAGAGCTGGCACGCACACCCCGCCCGATCGAAGAGCGACTTTCCCTCAACGGGAATGGGGCGAGCGAATCGCGCCGGCGCGAGCTGGCGTCGTTCCTGCGCAGCCGGCGTGAGCGAATCAGACCCGAGCAGGTCGGGCTGCCGCCGTCGCGACGCCGACGAACTCCTGGGCTTCGGCGCGAGGAGGTCGCGCAGCTCGCCGGTGTCGGGGTCACGTGGTACACGTGGCTCGAGCAAGGCCGTGAGATCAACGCGTCGGCACAGGTGCTCGACGCAATCGCGCGGACGCTGCAGTTCGACGCGCACGAGCACGCGCACCTGTTCACGCTCGCAGGACTGCCCACGACGGCGATCGCGGACGAGTGCGAAGCGCTGTGTCCCACCGCCCAGGTGATCCTCGACCAGCTCGAGCCGTATCCGGCTTTCGTCCTCAACGCGCGGTGGGACGTGCTCGCGTTCAACCGTCCCTTCGCAAGCTTCTTCCCGAACCTCGAGACGATCCCGATCGAAGACCGCAACTGTCTGTGGCTTGCGTTCACCGACTCCGCGTTGGCGAGAGGTGATCGTCGATTGGGACGACTCGGTCGGCCGGATGGTCGCCGAGTACCGCGCCGCCATGGCGGAGCACATCGACGATCCTGCGTGGCAGTCGTTTGTCGAGCGTCTCCAAGGCGCCTCGCCGGAGTTCGCGGCGTTCTGGGAACGTCACGATGTCCTCGGGGTGCAGGGACGGACGAAGCGTGCGATGCACCCGCAGGTCGGGCTCCTGCGTCTGGACTACACGAACCTCTGGCTCGACCAGCGCCTCGGGGCACGCATCGTGGCGCACACGCCGGCGGACGAGCAAACGGCGGAGCGCCTGGATGCGCTCTACCGCTCGCTCGAGCTCGCCGCCGAAGCCGCCTGACCTGAGCTCACGCGAAGCGCAGAACCGGTCGGGCTGCGCGCTTCGCGGCCTTGGCTGCGAAACCCGGGAGCGCCAGCATGATCAGCGCCAGCACCAGCAGCACGAAGTAGAAGCGCCTCCGCATCTCACACCTCAGGGATCGGCGGGACGTTCATCGCGGGCGTGTACGTCTCGCGGTAGCCGAGGAGCCGTCCGAACGGCGCGCCCAGCGCGAGCCCGGCCTTCTGCAGCCAGGCCGGCGGATTCGGCAGCCGCACCGTGTCGAAGTGCGCGCGGGCGATGACCGCGAGCCGCAGCGGGTTCGGCATTCCCTTGCGGTTCGTCTTGCCGTCCGCGGCGAGCGTGAACATCGTCTCGAGCAGCGACTCGAATTGCAGCGCCGGCCGCACCTCGCAGACGAAGCGCACATCCTCGTCGCCGGCGTTCCAGAACCTGTGCGGCGTTCCCGGGCTCGACGAGCGCGACCTCGCCGCGACCGAGCGTCCGCTTCTCCTTGCCGACCTTCAGGCCGAGCGTTCCTTCGATCACGTTGAAGCGCTCGCTCTGCGAAGGATGGACGTGCGCCGCCGCGACGAACCCGTCGCGGCTTGACGGTGCACTCGATCAGGACTGCCTCGCCGTTCGTCTCGGCGGACGTCCGGCGAAACGTGATGCGCTCGCCGGTGACCGGGTTGTGGATCGTGTCTCCTGAGCGGATCATCTCTGGCCTCCTTCGTGAGTCGATTGACCCTTTCGAGGCTAGGTCCGCGCGGCCGGAATTTCGTCGGTACGACGGGCGATCTCGCGTCGTCTGAGGGCGGATCTTCGGGAGGCCGGTTCTCCTCCTCCCGGGTGAGGCCGACTACTCCTGCTCGGCGCCGGCGACGCCGCACTCGTACGCCAGAACGACGGCTTGTACATGGTCGCGCACCTGGAGCTTCATCAAGACATGCGCAACATGCGTCTTGACGGTCGTCTCGCTGACAACGAGCTCATTAGCGATCTCGGCGTTCGACAGGCCCCTTGAAACGAGCTTCAGCACTTCGAGCTCACGCGAGGTCAAGTCGGCGAGCTCTGGAGGAAGTGTCCCACCGAGGACGGCGGTCGCCGACGAACTCCTCGATCACGCGGCGTGTAACGGACGGCGCGAGCAGCGCGTCGCCCTTTGCGACCGCGCGTATGCCCGCCACGAGCTGCTCCGGCGGGACGTCCTTCAGGAGAAAGCCGCTCGCGCCGGCTCTCAACGCGTCGTAGACGTACTCATCCATGTCGAACGTGGTGAGCATCACCACCTTTGCGTCCAGACCGTCGGCGCCGAGCAGGCGGCGTGTCGCCTCGATCCCGTCGACCTGCGGCATGCGGACGTCCATGAGGATGACGTCGGGCCGCAGACGCATCGCCTCGGCAACTGCGGCGGCGCCGTCCGCGGCTTCGCCGGCGACCTCGAGGTCCTCCTCGGCGTCGAGGATCATCCGGAAGCCCGCGCGAACGAGGGCCTGGTCGTCGACGATCAGGACGCTCAGGCTCATGACGCGGCAAGCGGGAGCTTTGCCCGCAGCCGATACCCGCCGCCCGGGTTCGGCCCGGCGTCGAGATCGCCTCCGTAGACCGACACGCGCTCGCGCATCCCGACGAGGCCGTGCCCGCTGCCGTCGCCCGTCCCCACACCGCGACCGTCGTCGCTGACCATCACCTCCACCTCGCCGTCGCTGTAGTGGACGACCACCTCGGCGCGCTTCGCCTGCGCGTGCTTGATCGCGTTGGTCAGTCCTTCCTGTACGAGACGATAAGCAGTCAGGTCGAGGCCCGCGGGAAGTTCGACGGCCTGCCCCTCGACGCGCAGATCGACCTCGAGCCCGGCCTCGCGCGCCTGCGCGACAAGCCGGTCGAGATGCTCGAGGCTCGGCTGCGGAGCGAGCGTTGGCGCTTCCTCAGGCCGCCGCAGCACGCCCACCATCCGTCGCATCTCGGCGAGCGCCTCTCGCCCGGTTCGCTCTTCGACGAGCAACGCCTCGCGCTCTCGCTCCTGCTCCGGTCGGAGCAGTCGCCGTACCCCCGATGCCTGCACAGTCATGACGCTGACGCTGTGACCGACCACGTCGTGTAGCTCTCGTCCCGCTCCGCGCTCGGTCCTCGGCGGACCGCAGACACGTGCACGCTCCTCACGTTCGCGCTCGGCTCGGAGCGCCCGGTCTCTCGCCGCGTCGGCTTCCTCGAACTTCCGCCCCAGCGCAAAGCCGACGATCCATAGGACGGCGAAGATGACACTGATGAAGAGAAAATTGCCCAGCCCGCCCTCAGGGTCCGTTCGCTCGACCACCGCCTCGGTGCCGATGACGATGGCAAGTCCTGCAACGGCTTGCCTCCGATCGCGGAGCAGCGCCACGAGGATGACAGCAGCGCATCCAGCGAAGAACACGATGAAGTTCGTCGGTGTCAGCCGGTCGTCGACGAGAGACGCGAGGATCACCGCCGCGGCGACCGCGACCGGAGCACCAAACGGAAACCGCCGCCGCGCGAGCAGTGGTGCGATGATCGCCAGGAGAAGCAGGATGTCGAGCCACAACGGCCCGTTCGGCCCATCCGGCCTGTCATTTTCGACGGTGACCGCGATCGCGATCCCGATCCCGACGACGATCAGGCCGTCGAACCAGTAGCGCGCGAGCCGCCGGAGCAGGTTCACAGCTTGAAAGTACTCCGAAAGCGGCCATATTCCTCGTCGCGAGACGATCCGAAGTCGTCCTCGAGAACGACCCCGTGACGAGGTGAAACCGGGCGAGGCGCGAGATCGGAGTAGCGTCACTCGCGTGAGCGTCCGGCGGCTCGAGAACATTCCTGGGTTCAACATCGACCGCATCGCTGCGGCTGCGGGAGACGATCCTGATGTGCTCCGCATGGAGAATCTGGACACCGACGTCCCCCCGCCCGTCGAGGCCGTGGAGGCGACGCGCGCGGCCGTCGGAACCGACGACGCGAACAGCTGGCTGCCGTTCACCGGGCGCGACGACCTGAAGGACGCAGTCGCCGCCTTCATCGAGCGCCGCGGCGGGCCGCGATACGACGGCCGCCGAGAGATCGTCATCACCTGCGGCGAGGGCGACGCGATGGTCGACGCGTTGTTCTGCTTGACGGATCCGGGCGACGAGGTCGTGCTCACCGACCCGACGTACGCGGGGATGCTGAACCGCGTCCGGCTCGTCGGCGCCGTGCCACGGCTGGTGCCGCTCTACGTGGATGACGGCGAATGGCGACTCGATCTCGATGCGTTGCGCGCTGCAGTGACCGACCGGACGCGCGTCGTGTTCGTGAACAACGCGTCCTTCCCGTCGGGCTGGGTCGCGAGCGAAGCAGAGTGGGACGCAGTCGCCTCGGTCTGCCGCGACAACGATCTCCGGCTGCTCTACTGGGGCGGCTTCGAGGGCGTCCTCTTCGACGGTCGAACCGTGCAACACCCTGCGGCACTCGACGGCATGCGCGACCGCACGGTCACGATCGGCGCGCCGACGCTGGAGCAGCGCATGATCGCGTGGCGCATCGGCTGGATCGTCGCGCCGGGCGAGCTCGTCAACGACGTGTCACGCGTGCACATCTACAACGGACTCGTGCCGAGCGGCTTCAACCAGATCGGCACTCGCGTCGCGCTGTCGCTCGACGACGACGGCCTTGCGGCCGCGAACGAGGAATGGCAGCGGCGACGGGACGAGACGCTACGGCAACTCGAGGGCCTTCCCACCGTACGCCCCGCAGGCGCATGGTCGCTTCTCCTCGACGTCGCGTCGCTCGGACTCGACTGTATGGACGCGTCGGAGCGCCTGCTGGAGCAGAAGGTCGCTGCGACGCCGATGCGCGGCTGGGGAGGCGAGGTCGCCGATCGGCACGTCCGCTTCGTCTTCAGCAACGAGCCGGTCGAACGCCTCTCGCGCCTCGGCGAGCGTGTCCGCGCGGCGCTTGGACGCTAGTTGGAGATGAGGCGCGAGTGCGCGCCGAGCTGAACCGCTAGGACCCCGTCCAGACCGGCGGACGCTTCTCGAGAAACGCGCACATGCCTTCCTGCGCATCACCGGCCAACGAGTTCATGGCCATCACCGACTTCGTGAGGTCATAGGCACGATGTTCGTCGAGCTCGACTTGAGCGTAGAAAGCCTCTTTGCCGATCCCGACGGTGAGCGGGCTCGAGCGGGCGATCTTCTCCACGAGCTCGGTCACGGCGCCGTCCAGCTGATCGGGCGGCACGACGTCGTTCACGAGGCCCCAGCCGAGCGCCGTCTCTGCGTCGACGAAGTCGCCGGTGAGAAGCATCTCGAGCGCGCGCTTGCGTCCGATTGCCCGTGAGAGCGGCACCATCGGCGTCGAGCAGAAGAGACCGATCTTGACGCCGGGCGTCGCGAAACGGGCATCGTCAGTGGCTATCGCGAGATCGCAGGCGGCCACGAGCTGGCAGCCCGCTGCGGTGGCGACGCCGTGCACCTTCGCGATCACCGGCTGCGGAAGTCGGTGGATCGTCTCCATCAGCTCCGTGCAGACGTCGAACAGCCGCTGATAGAACGGCAGGTCTCGGCCGATCATCTCGCTGAGGTCGTGCCCCGCCGAGAAGACCGGGCCCGCACCCTCGATCACGATCGCGCGGACGCCTGCGTCCTTCCCCAGAGCCTGGAGCGCCGCGATCAGCTCCTCCATCAGCTCCAGAGAGAGGGCGTTCCGCTTCTCGGGGCGGTTGAGCCTCACGGTCGCCGCCACGCCGTCCTTCTCCACGAGGACGGTCTGAGGAGCTGTCGTAATCGCCGTCATCGAGGCGTAGGCTAGCTCCCAATGGAGCGAGCCGTCCATCTCTCGCGCCTGACGCCGCTGTCCTTCCTCGAACGCACCGCCCACGCCTTCCCCCAGCGGATCGGCGTCGTCGACGGCGACCGGCGGCTGAGCTGGGAGGAGGTGCGGGAACGGGTGCGTCGGCTGGCGGTGGCGCTGCAAGAAAGCGGTATCGAGAAGGGCGACCGGGTGGCGTTCCTCGCACCGAACAGGACCGAACTGCTCGAAGCGCATTACGGAGTTCCGGCTGCAGGCGCGGTGCTCGTCGCGATCAACGTCAGGCTGACGGCCGACGAGATCGCGTACATCGTCGAGGCACTCGGGAGCCCGACTGGTCGTTGTCGATCCGTCGCTTGCACACCTCGTGGCCGGGCTCGAGGTCGAGCGTCTGCTCGTCACCGGCGAGGAGAGCTCGTACGAGGGCTTCCTCGCGTCGGCGGGCGACGGCGAGCCCGAGGATCGGCTCGAGTCGGAGGACGACACGATCAGCATCAACTACACGAGTGGAACGACCGGCCGCCCGAAAGGGGTCATGTACACCCACCGGGGCGCCTACCTCAATGCCCTCGCCGAGGCAGCACACGCGCAGCTCGGCTCCCGATCCGTCTACCTGTGGACGCTGCCGATGTTCCACTGCAACGGCTGGTGCTTCACCTGGGCGGTGACCGCGGTCGGCGCCAGGCACGTCTGCCTGCCGAAGGTCGATCCTCCGCTCGTCTGGCGGCTGATCGACGAGGAGGGGATCACGCACCTGAACGGCGCGCCGACCGTTCTCGTCATGCTCGCCGCCGACCCGGCAGCCAAGGCGCTCACGCGACCGGTACTCGTGACCACGGCGGGGGCGCCTCCGCCTCCCGCCGTGATCGAGCGGACCGAGGCGCTCGGCTTCGCGGTCAACCATGTCTACGGCCTGACCGAGACGTACGGGCCGATGACGATCTGCGAATGGAATCCCGCCTGGGACGACGCTCGGCGTCGAGGAGCGCGCGCGCCTGAAGGCGCGGCAGGGACTCCACCTGCTCGACTGCAGATCGTGTCCGCGTGGTCGATGCGGAGATGCGAGACGTTGCCGCCGACGGCGAGACGATGGGCGAAGTCGTGATGCGCGGCAACAACGTGATGAAGGGCTACTTCGCAGACGACGCCGCGACCGAGGAGGCATTTCGCGGCGGCTGGTTCCACTCCGGCGACCTGGCCGTGATGCACCCGGACGGCTACATCGAGCTCCGCGACCGCGCGAAGGACATCATCATCTCCGGCGGCGAGAACATCTCGACGATCGAGGTCGAGCAGGCGCTCGTGCGCCATCCAGACGTGCTCGAGGTCGCCGTGATCGCCGTCCCCGATGAGAAGTGGGGCGAGCGGCCGAAGGCGTTCGTGACTCTGCGAGAAGGAGCGGCGCTGACCGAGGAGGAGCTGATCGCGTTCGCCCGCGAGACGCTTCCCGGCTTCAAGGCTCCCGACGAGATCGAGTTCGGCGAGTTGCCGAAGACGTCGACCGGCAAGATCAAGAAGTACGAGCTCCGCGAACGGGAGCGAGCGGGTCGAGCGAGGGTGTAGCCAATGGGCCGGTTCGACGACGTCTACCGCCGGTCGCTCGACGATCCCGAGTCGTTCTGGGCGAGGCGGCCGAGGCGATCGACTGGGATGAGCCGTGGGAGCGGGTTCTCGACGACTCTCGCGCGCCGTTCTACCGCTGGTTCTCCGGCGGACGAATGAACACCTGTCACAACGCGCTCGACCGGCATGTCGACGGCGGTCGCGCGGAACAACCGGCGCTGATCTACGACTCCCCGGTCACGGAGAGCATCGCGGGCTTCACCTACCGCGAGTTGCGCGACGCGGTCGCGCAGTTCGCCGGCGCGCTCCGAGCGCAGGGCGTCGAGACCGGCGACCGGGTCATCGTCTACATGCCGATGGTCCCCGAGGCGGTGATCGCGATGCTCGCCTGTGCACGGATCGGAGCGGTCCACTCCGTCGTCTTCGGCGGCTTTGCGGCCAACGAGCTCGCGACGCGGATCGAGGATGCGAAGCCGAAGGTGATCGTCACGGCGTCGTGCGGAATCGAGCCGGGTCGACTCGTGGCATACAAGCCGCTGCTCGACGCGGCGATCGAGATGGTCGAGTCGAAGCCGCCGCGCTGCATCGTCCTGCAACGGCCGATGCTCGAGGCGGAGCTCGATCCGGGCCGCGACGTCGAGTGGAAGGACGCCGTGCGGATGCAGATCCGGTTCCGTGCGTCCCGGTCGACGCCACGCACCCGCTCTACATCATCTACACGTCGGGGACGACGGGGCAGCCCAAGGGAATCGTCCGGGACAACGGCGGTCATGCAGTCGCCCTCGAATGGACGATGAAGAACATCTACGACGTCGATCCGGGCGAGGTCTACTGGGCTGCGTCGGACATCGGCTGGACGGTCGGCCATTCGTACACGGTGTACGCGCCGCTCTTCCACGGCTGCACGACCGTCCTCTACGAGGGCAAGCCCGTCGGCACGCCCGACGCCGGCGCCTTCTGGCGCGTGATCGAGCAGCACGGCGTGTGCACGCTCTTCACGGCACCGACCGCCTTCCGCGCGATCCGGCAACAAGACCCCGACGGAGAGCTCATCGGCGAGTACGACCTCTCCGGTTTCCGCACGCTCTTTCTCGCAGGCGAGCGTTGCGATCCCGAAACGCTCCGTTGGGCCGAGGCAGAAGCTCGGCGTGCCCGTCATCGATCACTACTGGCAGACGGAGACGGGCTGGCCGGTCGTGGCCAACTGCATTGGGATCGAGCCGCTGCCGGTCGTCGCCGGGGTCGCCGACGAAGTCCGTGCCGGGTTGGGATCTGCGCGCAGTCGGAGAAGACGGAACGGAGCGTCGGCCGGGAGAGATCGGAGCGCTCGTCGTGAAATTGCCGTTGCCGCCGGGATCGTCGCCGACGCTGTGGAACGCCGACGAGCGCTGGCGCGAGACGTACCTCGCGAAGTTTCCGGGCTACTACCAGACGGCCGACGCCGGCTACATCGACGAGGAGGGCTACGTCTTCGTCATGGCCCGGACCGACGACATCATCAACGTCGCGGGCCACCGGCTCTCGACCGGCGCTATGGAGGAGGTGCTCGCGTCGCATCCCGACGTCGCGGAGTGCGCGGTGATCGGAGTCGCCGACGAGCTCAAGGGACAGCTGCCGTTCGGCCTCCTCGTCCTCAAGGCCGGCGTCGAGCGGCCGCCCGAGGACATCGTCGCCGAGGTCGTGCAGCTGGTCCGCGAACGCATCGGACCGGTCGCCGCGTTCAAATCGGCAGTGATCGTGGAGCGCCTGCCGAAGACCCGCTCCGGCAAGATCCTTCGCGGCACGATGCGACGCATCGCCGACGGCGAGGAGTACACGACGCCGCCGACGATCGACGATCCTGCGATCCTCGAGGAGATCGCCGCAGCGTTCGAGCGCGCTCGGTCCGGCGGTCAGCCGCGCGCGGACGACTCTGTAGACTCGCGCGGTGCCCGAGGCACAGCTCGACGACTCCGGCTCAGGACTCGCACCCGCCTCCGACGGCTGGTTCGTCGTGAACGTTCGGGACGCCGAGTGGTTGACGTCGGAGACGTCGGGGTCCCTGCTTCCGTCCGGCGCGGAGTGCGCCTTCGAGAGCGAGAAGGTCGAGTTCCCGCAGATCGGCATCCGACTCCACGTCCTGGAGCCGGGCGAGCCGAACGGGCTCTACCACCGCGAGAACCAGCAGGAGGACTTCCTCGTGCTCTCCGGCGAGTGCAGGCTGCTCGTCGAGGGCGAGGAGCGGATCCTCCGGCCGTGGGACTTCTTCCACTCTCCCGCCGGGACCGAGCACATCTTCGTCGGCGCGGGCGACGGCCCGTGCGTGATCTTCATGGTCGGGGGACGTTCGGAGGACTGGCAGGTGGTCTACCCCGTTTCGGAGCTCGCGGCGCGCTACGGCGCGAGCGCGAAGGAGGAGACCTCCGACCCGAGACAGGCGTACGTTGGGACGTTCGAGCCGTCACGCCGAGAGCGGCCCTCGTACTGGGACCGTCTCCCCTGGGCCTGACTCAGGTCGTTGCCGTCGGAGCTGTTCTAGGGTCGCGGCAACGCCCGCAGAATCTCTTCGGCTCTCCGTAACGATCTGGCGGACGACTTCGCCGGCGGGCCGGATCGAATCGACGAGCCCTGCCGCCTGCCCGAGCCAAATCAGGCCGGGGTCGGACTCCTCGGCCGCCTCGAGCATCTCCCACACGGCCGCGCGCCGTCTTCGCAGCTCGGGCTCGCGCCCGAGCCAGTCCGAGATGAACCGGGTCCGACGCGCGCGTGTCCACGCGCCGGGCCAGTCGCGGCCGCTCAGCGAGTCGGGCACGGTCGTCACGATCGTGTCGTCGCCGCCACTCGCGACGAGCGCCGCCTTGTGCGCAGCAGGGAGCGGAGCCTCTTCCGTCGCCAGGAAGCGGGTGCCGAGGAGAACGCCTGCAGCGCCGAGCGCCAGCGCTGCAGCCAGGCCGGCACCGTCCGCGAAACCGCCCGCAGCCAGCACGGGGATCGGCGCGACAGCCTTCACGACCTGCCGAACGATCACCGTCGTGGCTATCTCGCCCACATGCCCGCCGCCCTCATTCCCCTGGGCCACGATCACGTCGGCCCCTGCTTCCGCCGCCAGGACCGCATCTTCCACCCGCGGGACCATGTGCATCACACGGATGCCGCGGTCGTGCGAGCGAGCGAAGATCGCCGCTAGATCCTGGTCGTCTCGCGGCCAGGCGGTCGAGAAGACCGCCGGCTCGAGCTGCAGTACCTCGTCGATTCGGTGCTCCGTCGCGAACAGCAAGAGGTTGACGCCGATCGGCTTCGACGTGATCTCGCGCGCCCGCGCCGCGATCTGCCGAAGCTGATCCTCCGGAACGAAGGACGCGCCGATCACACCGAGCCCGCCTGCCTCGGACACCGCTCCGACGAGCTCGCCGCCGGTTTGGCCGGTCATCCCGGCGCTGACGACCGGATGCTCGACGCCGACGAGCTCGGTGAAGGAAGTCCGGATCACGACCGCTCCGGGCTCGGACCATACGCCGTCTAACGCGAGTCGATGTGCTTCGCGATGTAGCGAGCGTCCGCTCCGACGCCGCCGACGTTCTCCGACCTGAACGAGTACAGGAAGTCCAGCCCGACGAAGTAGAGACCCTCCTCGGAGGCTATGCCGCGGTGGTGCATCGGCTCGCTGTCTTCGTCGAACACCGGTACGTCGATCCAGCTGAAGTCCTGCCGGAAGCCCGTGCACCAGATGACGTTCGCGACGTCGAGCGTGCGGCCGTCCTCGAGCACCGGCAGCCCGTCGCTCACGCCGACTGTCTTCGGGACGCGCTCGACGCCCGCAGCGGCCAGGTCCTCCGACTTCACGCGGATGAGCGGCGCGCCCTGCGGCGAGCACGTGCCGGCCGTACCTTCCGGCCGATCGGCGTCTTCAGCGTGAGGATGTGCCCGGCGACGAACCAGAACACCGGCGTGCCGAGGCGCGCCACGCGGCTCTCGATTCGGTACGGAATCTGTCCCTTGTCCCTGCCGGAGAGCCACGTCGTGTGCGTCGCTGCAAGCTCCATCGCGATGTCGGCTCCCGAGTTCCCGGCGCCGACGAGGAGAACGTCGCCGGAGCGAAGCTGCGCCGGATGGCGGTACTCGCTCGAATGCATCTGCACGATGCGCGGATCGAGCTCGGAAGCGAACTCGGGCACCGACGGCTGTGCCGTAGAAGCCGGTCGCGACGACCACGTGCTCGGCCTCGAATCGCCGCTCGCCACACTGCACTAGGTATCGGTTTCCGTCCTTCGTCAGACGGTCGACCGTCATGCTGCTGCGCACAGGAAGGTCGAAGCGCTCCGCGTACGCCTCGAGGTAGTCCGCCGTCTCCCGTGCCGTCGGGAACGACCACCCCGGCGCAGGAAACGGCCAGCCCGGCAGGCCGTCGTAGCGCGCCGGAGTGAAGAGGCGGAGGGAATCCCACGTGCGCGTCCGCCAGGAGCCGCCGATCCGCTCGTTCGCATCGAGGATCACGAACGGCCTTCCTTGCTTCTTCAGGAAGTAGCCAACCGCGAGACCGGCCTGGCCGCCTCCGATGATGATGGTGTCGAACGTCTCCACCTGCGGCTCGACGCTCGTGACGGCAGTCGTTGCTTCCCCGATGGTCATGTCGCTCCTCCGTGTCGAGATGTCCTGAGCTACGAAGGTAGGAGCGAGCTCCGCACGGCGCATCGCGCGGATTCACCAACTTCTCGTCAGGCGCGCGTGGTCATTTCTGACCACACCGCCCGCGTCACACGAGGTCGTGCTCGAATGCGAAAGCGCCTGCTGCCGTTCTCGAGGGAACGTCGAGCTTGGTGAAGATGTTCTGCACGTGCCGCGCGACCGTGTGCTCGCTGATGACGAGAGCGGACGCGATCTCTCGATTGCTCTTGCCGGCGGCGACCAGCCTCAGGACTTCGAGCTCGCGCGCCGTCAGGCCGTAGCTCTCGTCGGCCTTGCCGCCGCCGTCCGAGCGTCTCGATGTACGTGAGGTCCGGAGCCGCGCGGAGCTCCCCGAACGTCGTCCCGGCAGCCTCCAGCTCGAGGCGGAACGCGTCCTCATCGCCGAGCTCCCGGCAGGCGCGCCCGATGAGCACGCGCGTCCGCGCTACTTCGTAGGGCGCTTCGAGCTCCTGCCAGGCGAGGCAGGCACGGCGAAGGGGCGCGAGTGCGGCGGCCGCATCACCCGCAGCGAGCTCGACCGCGCCGCTCGTCTGGGCCGCGACCGCGCGCAGCATCTCGCTGTCGTAGTCCTGGGCGATTTCCTCGAGCTCGCTGGACGCAGTGCGCGCATCGGCCAAGATCGCCGACGGCGACCATGATCTCCGCGGAAGCGGACAGGAGCCCGGCGCGCCTCGACCGGTCGGACGTTTCGGCGACGACGCGGCGAATTGCCGCGGCCGCAGCGTCCGCGTCGCCGAGTCGCGAGCCGCAACAGCGCCCAGCCGGGCTGTGGCTCCGCGCCGAGGCGGCTCGATTCACGGTACGCCTCTTCCGCCTCTTCGAACTCGCCGCGCAGACGATGAACCTCGCCTCTGAGGTACGAAGCCTTCGCCGCGGCCGCCTGGTTCATCGCTTTCTCGAAGCGCCGGCGGGCGCGCTGCACCTCCTCCAGCGCCTCGGGCCACTCACCGTGAAACTGCATGAGCTGGGCGCGGTGCACGAGGCAGCGGCCGGTGAAGGCAAGCAGGTCGGGCTGCCGCTCCCACCAGCGCGCCAAGGCGTCCGTCCACTCCTGGGCCCGCCGGACCTCGTAGACCTCCTCGCAGGCGAGGATCACGCCGCAGTAGACGACACCGGCGACGATCGGATGCACCTCTCCCGCCGTAACCGCCACCATTGCCTCGTCGAGTAGGCCGAGTCCCTCCTGAACCCGACCGGTCCTGACGAGAATCGCTTCCCTGAGCGTGCGCGGCAAGCGCAAACAGGTCCATGTCCCCGAAACGCTCACCCGCCTCGACGGCGGCGGCGGCGGTCGCAGCCGCTCCTTCGTAGTCGCCGGCAGCCTCGTGCTGGAACGACACGGGCAGGAGCATGTATGCGCGCTCGACACATTCGCCTTCGTGTCGCTCGACCAGCCGTTGCGCGCGTCCGAGCCAGCCCGTCGCCGGACCGAGCTCGCCTCGGATCGCGAGCTGCATGCCGATCCAGAATGCGCAGCGTGCGGCTCGGAGCACGCGATCCGCGTCGGCGTGCAGTCGGCAGGCACGCTCGAGGACCTGCATCCACTCCTCCTCGTCGCCGAGCATGTAGGCGGAGGTCGAGAGCAGCTCGAGGTCTTCCGGCTCCAACGGCGCCGCCTGCTCCGCGCGGGAGAGCGAGTCGTGCGCATCTCGCCAAGCGAACCTCCCGTATGCCGCCCGGCCGCGTTCGAGCTCGCCCGTGTCAGCGGCGGCCATCGCTACCAGGCAACCGGCAGAGCGGCCAGGCTGCGAAAGAGCGGGACCGGGCGCCACGACAACTCCTCTTCGGGAACGGCGAGCCGCAATCCCGGCAGACGGCGGAGCAGTGTCGTCAGCGCGATCTCCGCTTCGAGCCGCGCGAGCGGCGCACCGAGGCAGTAGTGGCTGCCGCGGCCGAAGGCAATGTGCTTGACGTCCTCTCTCGCGAGATCGAGGACGTCGGGATCCGCAAAGCGCGCCGGATCGCGATCCGCCGAACCGAGGATCACGATCACCGCCTCGCCGCGGCCGATCCTCTGTCCGCCGATCTCGACGTCTTCGGCGGCCCAGCGCGTGAGGGTACGCTCGACGGGGCCGTCGTAGCGCAAGAGCTCCTCGATCGCGCGTGGGATCGTCGCCGGATCCGCCGCAAGCATCGCGCGCTGCTCCGGATGCCGCAGCAACGCCAGCACCGCGTTCCCGATCAGGCTCACGGTCGTTTCGTGTCCCGCGATGATCAGCAGCGAGACCATGCTGAAGAGCTCCTGCTCGCTGAGCGTGTCGCCGCCGTCCTCGGCCTGGAGCAGCGCGCTGACGAGATCGTCGCCCGGGTCCTCGCCGCCGGCCTCGAACAGCTGACGGAGATACGACACGAACTCGTCCATGAGCTCACCGAAGTGCGCGAGATCCTCCGGGTCGAAGGCCGGAGTGACGGTCGCGTTCGACCACACGCGGAAGCGGTCGCGATCGGCGACGGGTATGCCGAGCAGCTCGGCGATCACGGTGATGGGAAGCGGAAAGGCGAGCTCCTCGACGACGTCCATCTCGCCGCGTGCCTCGACGCGGTCGATCAGGTCGTCCGCGATCTCCTGGATACGCGGCCGCAGCTGCTCGACCATCCGCGGCGTGAACGCGCGGGTGACGAGCCTGCGCAGGCGGCGGTGATCGTCGCCGTCCTTGTTCAGCATGTGCTGCTCGAGGAAAGCCATCGATTCGGGCATGCCGCTGGAGAACCGCGCCAACTCCTCGGCGTCGAGAGCAAGCGCGGGATCGCGCACGAAGCGCTTGTCGTCGAGCAGAACGGCGGCCGCATCCTCGTAGCGCGTGATGAACCAGATGGGCGACTCGCCGTCGAGACCGATCTGGCAGAGCACCGGATCGCGCTCGCGCATCTCGGCGAAGATCGAGTACGTCTCCGCGCGGAAGCGGTCGCTGTAGAGGTCGTACTTCCGCACGGCTTCCATCAGCGTCCAACGTAATCGACTGCGCTTCCCCGTGCCACAGCTGGGAGGACTGGGTTGGCGGCGGTAAGCGTCTCGTCAGGCGGCCGTTGCACCACGCACCTTTGCCCGGGCCAACCGCTAGCGCAGAATGTAGCGATGGCGAGCGGCCCGACGACCGAAGCCTCGAACGCGGCCGAGATCGTCCCGTTCGTTCCTCGACTGACGCTGGAGTGGCTTCGGGACGAGCCCGAATCGCTGTGGGGCGAGGTCGAGGGCACGGTCGCCTTCATCGACATCTCGGGGTTCACGGCGATGTCGGAGCGCCTCTCGATCAAGGGTCGCGCAGGAGCGGAGGAGGTCACCGAGGTCATGAACGCGACCTTCGCGGCACTTCTGAGCGTCGCCTACGCACAGGGTGGAGGCCTGCTGAAGTTCGGCGGAGACGCCCTCCTGCTGCTCTACGACGGCGACGACCATGCCGGGCGGGCGGCGCGCGCCGCGTTCGAAATGCGCAGCACGCTGCGGTCGATCGGTCGACCGAGGACCTCGGCCGGCGTCGTCCAGCTCAGGATGCACGCGGGGCTTCACACCGGCCGTTTCCACTTCTTCCTCGTCGGCGACTCGCACCGCGAGCTCCTGATCGCAGGACCTGCGGCGACGAGGACTGTCGAGATGGAAGCCGCGTCGGAGGCGGGCGAGATACTCCTGAGCCCGGAGCATGCGGCGGGTCTCGAGGACAACGTGCTCGGAGACGCGAAGGAGGGCGGCAGGCTCCTCGCGCGGCCCCCGACGTTCGCGCAACCGTCGAGCCGCTCCCGCTCGTCGAGGGCATCCCGCTCGAGGTGGCCGTGCCGGCGCCCCTACGTGCGCAGCTCCTCGAGATCGGGCCGCTCGAGGGAGAGCACCGGCACGCCGCGATCGCGTTCATTCGCTTCGCGGGGACCGACGAGATCATCGCGACCGAGGGTCCGGATGCGGCAGCGGAGGCGCTCGACGTCCTCGTCCGTGCCGTCCAGGCGGCCGCGGAGGAGCATGGAGTGACGTTCCTCGAGAGCGACATCGACAAGGACGGCGGCCGGATCGTTCTGGTGTCGGGAGCGCCTCAGACCTTCGGAGACGACGAGGAGCGCTTGCTGCGTACAGTCCGCGCGATCGTCGACTCGGGTCTGCCGCTCCCCGTCCACATCGGCGTGAGCGAGGGCCGCGTCTTCGCCGGCCAGGTCGGAGCGAGCTTCCGGCGGACGTACACCGTCTTGGGCGACACTGCAGCGCTGGCTGCGCGCCTCATGGCCAGGGCGGGCGAGGACGAGGTCTGGGTCTCCTCCGGCGCGTTTGCGCGAGGCGGCGCCCGCTTCGGCTCGACTGCGCTCGAGCCCTTCCGGGTGAAGGGGAAGAGCGAGCCCGTGCAGGCGGTGGTTCTCGGAGAGCTCCTCCCCGACGTCTCGAAGCCGGACGAAGAGGCCGCGGAAGAGGGCCTGCCGTTCGTCGACCGTGAGCGAGAGCGTGCGGTCCTCGCAGCGTCGGTCGCCCCGGTCAGCATGGGCTTCGGAACGCTCGTCGAGCTCGTGGGAGAGCCGGGGATTGGAAAGTCACGGCTCGCCGACGAGCTGCGCGGGCACTGTGCGGACATGCGGCACCTCACGTTGCGGTGCGAGCAATACGAGTCCTCGACGCCGTATCACCCGTTCCACCCATTTCTCCGCTCCCTGCTCGATGTCGAGCTGAACGGCGACGGGGGGCACAACCGTTCGGTCCTCGCGGAACGGCTTGGTGCCGTTGACGGGGAGCTCGTACCGTGGGCGCCTCTCCTGGCCGCACCACTCGACGTCGAGGTCGAGACGACGCCGGAGGTCGACGACCTCGATCCATCGTTCAGGCGCGCGCGCCTGCACGGAGTCGTGGGCTCGCTCCTCGGGCGTCTTCTCGACACGCCGACGCTGCTCTTGTTCGAAGACGTCCACTGGATGGACGACGCGTCATCGGAGCTGCTGCGCCACCTCGGCACGCAGCTCCCGAGCCGGCCGTGGCTCGCCTGCACGACCCGCCGCGCCGGCGACGGCGGCTTCGCAGCAGCCGAAGGAACACCGCCGCTGCCTGCGCTGACGCTGAGGCTCGAGCCTCTGCCGGCCGAGGACGCAAAGACGCTCGTCCGGGCTGCTGCGGGCGAGCGACAGCTGAGCGAGGACGACCTGGCTTCGCTCATGGAGCGCGGAGCCGGGAATCCGCTGTTCCTGCAGGAGCTCGCCTCCCCGGACGAGGAGACCGCCGAGCAGATGCCCGACTCAGTCGAGGGACTCGTCTCGACGCGGATCGACCGCCTCGCCCCGGGCGATCGGGCTCTGCTGCGGTGGGCGTCGGTTCTCGGAGTGTCTTTCTCCGGAGCGCTGATCGCCGAGGTGCTCGACGGAGATCCGACCGCCGCGTCCGATTCGGAGGCATGGAACCGGCTCGCCGAGTTCGTCGAGCGCGATCCGGACGTCCCGGGTGCGTTCCGCTTTCGTCACGCGCTCATCCGCGACGGTGCCTACGAGGGCCTCTCGTACCGAAGACGCCGGGAGCTGCACGCCCGTGTCGCGGAGGTCATCGAGCGCAACCAGGCAGGTCGTCCCGAGGAAGCCGCAGAGCTGCTGTCGCTGCACTACCTCAACGCCGCTCGCTGGGAGGAGGCCTGGCGCTACTCGCTCGCGGCAGCTGCGCACGCGCGGGAGATCTATGCGAACGTCGACGCCGGGCGCTTCTACGAGCGTGCGCTCGAGGTCAGTAGACATCTGAAGGCGCTCGACACGTCGGAGATCGAAGCGGCCTGGCGCGGGCTCGGCGAAGTGCGAGACGCCGCGGGCGACTACCACGGGGCGCTGGCTGCGATGAAGGAGTCGTTGCGACTGCTCAAGGGCGATCCGGTCGCCCAGGCGCGGATCCACGAGGCGCGGGCTCTCGCCCGGAGTCGCCTCGGCGCATACTCCCAGGCGCTTCGCGAGATCACCGCGGGAATGAACCGCGTCGAAGCGCTGGGAACGCCGCAGGCCAACGATGTCGCGCACAACCTCCTCGCGCGGCGCGCGCAGATCTACCTCCAGCAGGGAAGGCCACGGGAAGCGATCGAGACGGCCCATCGAGTCGTCGATGAGGCCGAGCCGCTCGGGCCGAGCATCGCCCTTGCGCGTGCCTACTCGGCGCTCGAGGGAGGCTACCTCGACGTCGGTCGGCCGGAGAAGGCCGTTTTCGAGGAGAAGGCTGTTGGGATGTTTCGCGGCCTGGGCGCCGCGAGATCGGCCGCAGTGGCGGAGATGAACCTCGGCGTGAAGGCCTATGCGCAGGGGAGGTGGCAGAAGGCGACCGAGCTGTACGAGAACGCGCGGAAGGAGTTCGAGCGCGTCGGAGACACGACCCAGGCGGCGCACGCCGGGGCGAACCTCGGCGAAGTGCTGATCGGCAGAGGGCTGCTGGACGAGGCCGAGGCTGTGCTGAACGACGCCGACGCGACGCTTCGGGCGTCTGGGTACCACCTGGCGGCCATGTTCACGGAGACCCAGCTGGCGTGCCTTGCGATCGAGAAGGGAGACCTGCCTCGCGCCGTCGAAAGCCTCGCGGCCCTCGTCGAGGAGGCACGGACGAGCGGTGACGTGGGCTATGCGTTCGACGCGTGGATCCACCTGGCAGATGCCCTCACCCGGAGCGGCCAAGCCGAGCGTGCGCTCGCGGAGCTCGAGCAGGCCGCCGCCCTCGTGGGGGACGACGCGTCGCCGCATCGCGTCCCGCTCGCACGCGAGTGCGCCACGGCCCTCATGCAGCTCGGAAGGCTCGCGCGAGCGGAGGAGGAGCTCGAGACGGCGCTGCGCGTCGCGAGAGCTCAGGGCCTTGCCTACGAGGAAGCCCAGGCGCTCCGGGCCGTTGCGGAGCTCGCCAGGATGCAGGGTCGCGAGTCGGACGCGGCCGACGCGCTACGCGAGGCGGAGCGCCTCATGCAGCGCGTCGGCGAGACCGACTAGCTCGAGCCCCGGCCTAGCTGAAGCCGCGGCTCCCGTCGTAGGACGTGTAGATGAGGAACTCGACGTTGACGAGCGCATTCGCGGCGGTTCCGTCTCCGCTCACCCTCTGGTGCCCTTCGACGATGCACGACGTGGCGCCGGCAGGAAGGACGCCGGTGTCCAGAAGCGTCGTCCCCGGCCCGCGAGGATCCTGGAGGCAATAGGGCATCGGCGCGAAGGTCTGGAACGGCTCCGTGTCGTCGTACACGAGCACCACCTGCTTGGTGGGTCCCAGATCGCTCTGCTTGACCGAGCCTTTCATCTGCTCGAGCAGGAAGATCTTGCCGCAACCCGAGGTGCACGCGTTGACGGGGGCGAACACGAAGTACGGGTGGCCGCTGCCGTCGGTCCACGTTTCCTGCACGTAGTTCTGCGGGGGCTTGGTCGTGTTGCCGGCGGCCGTCACGGTGTAGCTCCCTGATCCGGTCGTGGACGAGCTGTTCGCACCGAAATCCGGCGCCGTGATCGGAACGACCGCGAAGTCCTGTCCGGTCGCGCCCGCGGTGGGCAGATTCAGCACGGAGAGCCCTGGTGACGTACCGCTCGTGGGGGTGATCGGGACACATCCGGCGACGAGCGTGACCCCCGTCACGGCGCGAACCCCCCACCGGCTCGAGCTGTCGATGGCGGATTGGGGGCAGTGACGCACAGCCGGAAGTCGCTGCCGACTCGGGCCTGCGACCGAGTACATGCCGTTCGCGTCTGACGAGGCGGAGTCGACATTCGTGTAGGTGGTCGCACCCGTCTTGCGCTGCAGCGTGACCGTCCACCCCTGCTTTGCGATGTCGCTCGTCGGCGACGAGGGGTTGATCGCGAACGCACCGCTCTGGTCACGGTCGTGGTACACGCGTCCGGTGATCGTCGCGTTGCAGGTCTGAACCCGAATCGTCGGGAACGTCGGGTTGTCGAACGCGTTCGCCTCGGGGTTCGAGCCCGAGTCGTTGAAGTCGTTCGACTGTTTGACGCGAGCGGTGATCGCCTGCGCGGACGTTGCGGCGCTGCCGGTGCCGAGAGCGGCGGTAATCGTGACCACGCCGTTCTTCGGAAGCGAGAGCTCCCGAAGTGAAACGACGTTGCCGCTCCTCGAGATCCGCCAAGCCGTCGGTGACCCGGCGGGCAACGACGCGCTCGAGAGCGTCACGTTCGCGGGGAACGTGACGTTCGCGGAGCCGAGCGTGGAGGACTTGGCGGTGTTCGTGATCGCCACCTTCACGGTGTACGTCGAGCTCGAACACAGCGTCTGGCTCGTTGTGTTCCCGCTCGCCGGCGGCGTCGGCGTGACGGCACCCTGTCGAGGGGAACAGCATGGTGTAGGTCTTGTCGGAAGCGCCGCTCGCAATCGGGATGACAACCGCGGCGATCGCGAACACCAAGGCGATCGCGAGTCCCCAGGTCGTCTTTCGATGGTTGCGGTAGTTCGTGCGTACGTGCTCGGTCATGCCCACTCCTCTGTCCGCAGTCAGCTTTCCGAGACGCGGCTTCGCGGCTCTCCCACTGTTCTCCGAGCCCTCCGACGCAAGCCAGGGTCCGCCGATTCGGCGACTTCAACACCTGGTTGAACCTCCTGTGTGATTCCGCAGTTGACGTCCGGTCTCGACGAGGCGAGACAGGACACAGCAGTGTTGTCATGCCTCCGGTAACAAGTCAAGGGCATTACCAGGTGGCCGTCCGAACGGGTGGGTTGGTTTATCTATGCGATTCTCAAAGGTCGAGCGACCCCTTGAAAATTCCCTCGTCCGGCGCGAGACTCGAACAGTCATACGACTGAGGTGGGGTTCTCGAACTGCGGCGAGACTCATAGAGGGGAGACAGATGAACAGGTGGATCAAGCCTGCCGCCTTCCTTGCGGTGGCGGCGACTGTGGCAGGGCTAGCCGGCGGCGCTGGAGCGACGAACGCGTCGACGCGCGCAGCGTCCGAGGGCCCGAAAGGGGTCGCGCGCAGCGCGGCGAGCACCGAGGCCGCGCGGCGCGAGGCTCTGCTTCGGCAGGCGAACCTCGAGACGGTCGCCGGGGCGAAGCGCTATCTCCGGGCGATCGGCGTCGATCCACGAGGCGTCGTCATTCAGCGAGGGCCTCGAAACTACGCGGGCGCGAGCTGTCCCGGCGCCCGTTGGACCTGCACGTCGACGGCGCATCCGGTCGTCCAGCTCGCGGCTGCCGGCGGGAAGAATACGTTCCTGTGCAACACCGGACGCTGTGTAGTCGTGCAGCGGATGGTCAGGGCAACGAGCAGCAATGCGGGAAGAGCTCTCGCGGCCGCAACCGCGACAAACACCGCGAGATGCGTCCGGACGACCGGCGTGACGCAGTCATGCTCGATCAGCCAGGGCAACGCAAACTCGGACGACAACAACGTGGCGATCGTCTACGAGAGCGCCACCAAGGCATCCGGCCTCACGCAAACGGGTTCGTCTACAGCTTCCATCACCCAGACTGCTAGGGGCGGCGCGAACACGGCGTGCGTCTACCAGGAGATCAACATCGACGGCTCAACGGCCGCCACCAAGAAGGGCACGCCCGTGACGGTGACACTCGACGCCACCCAATCGGTCTCGATCACGCAGAACTCCGCGTCCGGCGGCAACACCGTGCAAAAGGCGGCGGCGTCGGGCTCGAGCGCCAATTGCGTCAGCGGGCCACTCACGCAGACACAGACGCTGTCCTCCACCGCAACGGGCTCGGGACGGATCGACCAGAACGAGAACGCCGCAGCAACAGGGCCGAACGTCTCGCTCGACATCGAACAGAACCAGGGCACCGGGTTCTTCGGAAGCGCGTCGGGACCGAACAATGCAGCGTTCTCTCAGACCAATACCCTGAGCGCAATCGCGAACACGCCGGCCGGACCCGGTTAACCCAGACCCAGAGTTCGCCGAGCGGCGGAATCCTGGCAAAGATAAATCAGTTCAGCCACGACCTCTCCACGGCCAACGCGCACCAGCAGGAGATGCAGTGCGAACACGCTGCGACCTCCGGCGCCACGACCTGCACCACGGGGACACCCCCGCGCTACTCGCTCACGCAGAGGCAGTCCGGGCCGATCGGCGCCGGCGGTGGCCGGCCGCAGAGGGCCGCACGCACCCTTGCGAAGGTCGGCAAGGGGGGCATCTGTCCGCCCGACTGCTCGACTCAGGCCGACAACGCGAATAACACGTTCTTGGTCAATCAGAGTTCGACCCAGAGCAACGACACCGGCCAGAACCAGACCAACGATGTCCAGGGCGATTGCAGGACGTCCGGTCCCGGCTGCACTGTGAATCAGACCACCACCGTCCAGAGACAGACCGACATCGAATTCGCAGACCGCACAAACCGTCTCGACCAGCATCACGTGCACCGGCTCGAGTTGTACGAGAACAGCGCCGATCGTCTTCGACGGCTCGCCAGGTACGAACGCACCACCGGCGACGCTCGGGCCTTACGCGATGACGAAATTCGGCCCTGATCCACAGCCCCTCAATACCGGGACCGTGTCGGGTGTCTCCGATCCTGCCGGCACGATCACCTTTGCGCCGCCCCTCAACCACAGCAGGGTGGGCAACGGCTGGGCTACCTGGAGCCACGGCTACACCGGTGACGTCTACTGGACTGACACCGGGTCGACGATCACGATCACGCTGCCTGCGGGGACGAGGGCGTTTTACCTCTATGCAGAACCGAACATCCTCGCCCTCTTCGAGGTCACGGCGACTGCGCAGGACGGAACGACTTCCGGCCCTGTCGCCGTGCAAGGTGAGGGCGGTGCTGCGTACTTCGGCTTCTACGCGACGGGAACGCCCAACATCGCATCGATCACGGTCACGACCACCGATACGGCCGGCGGCCTAGGTGTCGGGGAGTTCGGGATCTCCCCGGCGGCGACTCCGCCCCCGATCGGCTAACGAAGCTAGACGGCGGAGGGGCCGGCCCGAGCCGGCCCCTCCGCGAGCTCCGCGAGCTCGCGGTCGATCGCGTCCCGCCGCGTCGTCGCGCCGACGCGCGCAAAGATCGCACGCGCCCGTTCCAGCTCGGTACGGGCACCGGTCACGTCGCCCAAGGCGTGAAGCGAGCGCCCCAGGGCCATTCGTGCCTCGGCCAGGTCGAGCGGGATCCCGAGTTCCTCGATGAGCCTCAGTGCCTCCGCAAAAGCCGTCGCCGCCGCGGCCGGCTCCCGGGCCGCTGTCGCCACGGTCGCCTCGGCCATGAGGAACGACGACCTGGAATAGGCGTCCTCCTCCGGGAGATTCCGCGCCGCGAACGCGACGAGCTCGCGGGCGTCGTCGAGCCGTTCCAGTGCGACGAGTGCCTCGACGAGATACCGGTACGTGTCCATGAGGACCCAGCCGCCGATCTGCAGCGCGACCGGCAGGGCCTCTCGCAGCCATTCCTCCGCCTCCTCCGCCCGACCGTCGGCGAGCGCGAAGGTCGCCAATGCGCTGACGATGTTCTGGACCTGGAAGTACGTGTCGCCTGTGCGCTCGAACCAGATCCGGGCCTGGCGGCAGAACTGCTCGCCCGTGGCCGGATCGCCGAGGTGGTACGTGATCATCCCAAGCCACGACGTGGCCTCCGCCTCCACACGGTGGCTGCCGAGATCATCCGCGAAGTCGAGGCAGCGACGAAGCTCGACCTGAGCGCCTTCGAGGTCACCGCGGTTCATGAGAATCGCAGCGAGGCGGAGGTGGCCCTCGGCGAGGAGCGGCACATCTTCCATCTCATCCGCGAATGCGATCCCCAAACGGAGGTGCTCGATCGCGTGGTCGTACTGTCCCTCGAACTCCCCGACGAGGGCAGCGAGGACGTAGGCCACCTTCGTTCGGAGATAGGCGTTGACGGTGTGTCCTGCAAGGCTCTCTGCCTCAGCCAACCGACGATGCGCCTCTGCGAAGCGGCCCTGACGCTGGTCGATGTCGCCGAGCAGCAGCGACGCCTCGCACTCTACGTCCGTGCGGCCGCCATGCTGCGCGGCCGCTGCAACCTCCTCGAGCTCCTCGCTCGCCTCCTTGAGCTGTCCGAGCATCATCGTGATGTCTGCCCGACGCAGCCGAAGCTCGAGCTGGGCCTCGACGTGCTCCTCGCCGAGCACGTCGAGCGCACGCGTGTAGTACCTGTGCGCCTCGCGCAGGCCTTCGCGCTGTTCCGCGCGGCGGGCGGCATTCGCCAGCGCGGCGGCGGCCTCCAGCACGGGGGGTTCGATCGGGCTGCGGGCGACCTCGCGCGAAAGCCGGCACGCCTGCTCGAGGTGCCAGGCCACGATCTCGACGAACTCCTCGGCGCTACCGGGGAGGATCGTCACCCAGTCGGAGAAGCGCACATGGAGCTGGGCCCGCCGACCCTTCGGAATCTGACCGTACGCGACATCGCGCATGAGGATGTGCTTGAACGCGTACTCCTCTTCGCCCGCGAGGGTGGACACAGCCCTGTGCGCGACGAAGTCGCGACGCTCGAGCGAGGCGAGGCCCGGGCGCGGATCAGCGGCTGGGCTCGCGTCTTCGACGCCGATGTGCACGACCGCGCCCGCCCAGAACACGGCCCCGACCACAGAAGCGTGATGCGCGAGCCCCTTCTCCGTCGAGTCGAGCTGGTCGAGGCGCGAGCTGATCAAGCCCTGGACGTTCGTCGGCACAGGCAGCTCGCCGACGTCCTCGCTGCGCCAGCGTTCGGCGTCCACGAGTCCGCGGTCGCGCAGCGTGCGGACCGTCTCCTCGAGGAACAGCGGGTTGCCACCTGCGTTCTCGATCAGCGCCGACGCAAACGGCGTCTCGGCCAGCGAAGCGTCATCGAGGAGATCGGTCAAGAGCGCGACCGCCTGCTGACGGCCGAGCGTGTCGAGCTCGATCGTCCGGCGATGGCCGTCGCTGCCGAGGAAGCCCGGCATTACCTCGGCGAGATCCGGCCTCGCCGAGCAGACAAGGGCGAGAGGCGCGTCCATCTCGCTCGCCGCGACGTAGGCGATCAGCTCGAGCAGCGTCGGCTCCGCCCAATGGAGGTCCTCGAAGACGAGCGCGGTCGGCTGCGTGGCCGCCAGGAGCTCCATCGTGCGCCGGATTCCCCAGTGCAGCTCGCTTTGGGAGATCTCGCTCGCCGCGTAGGTGCCGCGCGGAGTCGTGGGAATACCGATCAGGTTCGACAACGCCGCCGCGATCGTTCGAAGCTCGTCCGCATCGTCTGTTCCGAGCGTCTCGAGGAAGTCGTCGAGCTTCTCGGCGATCGTCGTGCGATCGTCGCTCTGGAGGATGCCGGCAGCAGACTTGACCAGCTGCGTCACAGGCCAGTATGTGATCCCTTCGCCGTAGGGCAGGCAACGACCCCAGTGGACGCGGCCGTCGCGCTCCGCGCGACGCGCAAACTCGACCAGCAGGCGGCTTTTGCCGATGCCTGGTGGGCCGACGATCGTGACGAGCGCCGGGCGGCGGACTCTAAGCGTCGTGCGCCAGATCTCCTCGAGCGCGGCAGCCTCGTCCTCACGCCCGACGAACGCGGATCCCTCGATGGTGACACCGGCAGTCGTCTCCTTGACCGCGACGGCTTCCCAGACGTGCACGGGCTCGGACTTGCCCTTGGCTGCGATCGGTTCCGCTTCGCGATAGTCGATCACGCTTCGAGTCGCCGCATAGGTCAGCTCGCCGACGAGGATGCCGTCGACCGGCGCCGCCGACTGCAGGCGGGCGGCAGTGTTCATGACATCTCCGGCTGCAAGGCCTTCGCCCTCGCTCGCGCGCGCCCCGACGACGACGAGCGCCTCACCCGTATTGACGCCGACGCGGACCTGGAGGTCGAGCCACTCGTCCTCCGCGTTCAGCTCGTCGATCGCCTGGCAAACGGCGAACGCCGCACGAACCGCGCGCTCCGGATCGTCTTCGTGTGCGACGGGGGCCCCGAACAGCGCAACGACCGCATCGCCGATGAACTTCTCGACCGTACCGCCGAAGCGCTCCAGCTCTCGGCGAAGGCGAACGTAGTACGGGGCGAGCCGGGCACGCACGTCTTCCGGGTCCATTTGCTCGGCCTTCGCGGTCGAACCGACGATGTCGGTAAACAGGACCGTGACGAGCTTTCGTTCTTCCGACGTCGGCGCGGGTGCGGCGAGCGGCGCACCGCACGCAAGGCAGAACTTCGCGATGTCGGGGTTCTCCTGTGCGCATTTGGCGCAGATCGGCATACGCCGAGTCTCGCTCCCGCATCGCACCTCCGCAAGCGACGGCGGCGTGCTGCCTTCTTGGTCGCTGGCTAACCTCAACCTGGTTTTGTGAATGCACGGAACACGGTTTGCTGATCACCTGTCTTGAAGGCGATGGTGCTCACCCAGCCCCGAACGCCTCTGGTCGCAGCTGAGCTGCCGCTTCCCGAGCCTGCAACAGGCCAACTGCGCGTTCGCGTGCACGCGTGCGCCGTTTGTCGCACCGACCTGCACATCGTCGACGGCGAGCTCACGCAACCGAAGCTCCCACTCGTCCTCGGACACCAGATCGTCGGGGTCGTCGACGCACTTGGAACCGGAGTCGACGCCTTCGCCGAGGGCGATCGTTGTCGGTGTGCCGTGGCTCGGCTGGACCGACGGGGAATGCAGGTTCTGCCGCAGTGACCGCGAGAATCTCTGCGACCGCGCTCAGGTTCACCGGCTACGACATCGACGGTGGCTACGCGGAGTACGCCGTCGCGGACAGTCGCTACTGCTTTCCGCATGCCGGATGGATACGAGCCGCTCGAGGCGGCGCCGTTACTGTGCGCCGGCCTGATCGGGTATCGCGCGTTGCGGCTGGCGGGCGACGCGGCGGTACTCGGACTGTACGGGTTCGGCGCGTCGGCTCACCTGATTGTGCAGGTGGCACGCTGGCAGGGACGTCGGGTGTTCGCGTTCACCCGCGCCGGCGACACGGACGGTCAGGCGTTTGCGCGCTCGCTCGGCGCAGAGTGGGCAGGCGCTTCCGACGAGGCCGCCGCCGGAGGAGATGGAGGCGGCGATCATCTTCGCGCCGGTCGGCGCGCTCGTTCCTACGGCTCTGCGCTCGCTCGCGAAGGGCGGCGTCGTCGTCTGCGCCGGAATCCACATGAGCGACATCCCCTCGTTTCAGTACGAGCTCCTCTGGGAGGAGCGGTCGATCCGGTCGGTCGCGAACCTGACGCGACGCGACGGCGAGGAGTTCCTCCGCCTCGCCCCACAGGTGCCCGTCCGCACGTACGTCCAGCCCTTCCCGCTCAGTGCGGCCAACGAGGCTCTCGCACACCTTCGCGGCGGTGAGGTCCAGGGCGCGGCCGTGATTGCCGTTGACATGTGACCTTTTGGTCACTATAGTCGCGTCATGGAAAGCGTGACCCAGCGGTCACATCTTGTTGAATCCGGGCGACGAGCCCGTCTTCCGGGCACTCGCGGACCCGACGCGCCGCGCGATTCTCGACCGCCTGTTCGAGCGCGACGGCCAGAGCCTCGGCGAGATCGAAGGCGCCTTCGAGATCTCGCGCTTCGGCGTGATGAAGCATCTTCGGGTGCTCGAGGACGCCGGCCTCGTCACGACGCACAGGGCCGGCCGCTCGAAGCTCGCACTACCTCAACCCAGTACCGATCCGCGAGCTCCACGACCGCTGGATCCACAAGTTCGCCGCGGCAGCGTCCGCGGCTCTCCTCGGCCTGAAGGCCGACGTCGAGAAAGGAGCAGCCATGACAGGGACCGACACCACAGCTGCAACGGAGAAGGTCGACTCGCCGGCGCAGAAGCCGTCACATGTGTTCGCGATCTTCATCCGCGCAGACCGCGAACAGATCTGGGATGCGCTCACGAGCTCCGACTACACGCTCGAGTACTACTACGCGAGCACCGTCGAGTCGGAATGGCGTCCTGGCGCGCCCCTCGTCTACCGGATCCAGGGCGAGCCGGCGATCGTCGGAGAGGTCATCGAGTCGAGCCCGCCGGAGCGCCTCGTCTGCACGTTCGACGCTCGCTGGGACGACGAAGTCCGTGCCGATCCAGCGTCGCGGATCACGTGGACGCTCGAGGAGGCGGGGCCCGGCGTTTCGAAGCTCACGGTGGTCCACGACGGCTTCGACTCCGAGACGGCGACGTTCGTCCAGATCGCCGGCGGCATGCCCTACATCCTCAGCGGCCTCAAGACGCTGCTCGAGACGGGAGAGCCGCTCGCCGCCTAGGCAGCTCACCCTCCTCGCCCTTGCGGCGCGCCTTCAAGCCGGCGTGCAGCAGCTCGAGCCCGCGCTCGAACGCGGCGCGGTTCCGCTTCCCTTGCAGCTCCGGCGCGACGAGAGCGAAGACCATGTTGCTGAGCTGGTCGTGGAGCTCGCGCGCTTCGGCGGCCGAGAATCCACCGCTTCGCAGGGCTGCGCGGAGCCGCTCGTCCAGCGCCTCTGAATGCGGCCCGGCGAGGGGGCGAGCGAAGAGCGGCGTCGCCCACGGATGCGCCAGCAGGACTCGGCGCGTCGAGCGTGCAAGCTCGGCCAGCGAGCCCCACCAGTCGCCGTCTTCGCCCGGGGCGAGGACGTCGGCGTAGAGACGGTCCGCCATGCCGTCCAGCAAGTCGTCCTTGTTCTCGACGTACCGGTACAGCGCCATCGGCGTTACGCCCAGCCGCCGCGCAATCCGGCGCAAGCTGACCGCTTCGAGGCCGTGGTCGTCGGCCAGGTCGATCGCCGTGTCGACCACGGTCTCGAGATCGAGCCTTGCCACGCGACCTAGTATACGCTGTACACTCGTTGGTATACGCTGTATATCAGGAGGTTCCGAATGATCGGCTCCCTTGCAGGCCAGCGCTACATCAGCCTCACGACGTTCAAGCGGGACGGCACCCCGGTGTCGACTCCGGTGTGGGTTACGAGCGACGACGGCCGGCGCCTGTTGGTTTGGAGCGCGACCGAGACGTGGAAGGTGCGCCGGCTCCGCCGGGATGGCCGGGTCCTCGTCGCGCCTTCGAGCTTCCGGGGACGGGAACGCGGGCCGCGCGTCCGCGGCCTGGCGCGAGTCGTCTCGGACCCGGGCGTCGATGCGCTGCTGCGTCGGAAGTACGGCTGGCAGAAGCGGGCTCTCGATCGGATCAACCGTGGCTCGAGGCCCGAGTCCTGGTCGGTCATCGAGATCGTCGACGAGCAAAGTTAAGTTGACACTTACGTAAGTCTTTGCTTAAATAGCGGCCGTGGAAGCAGCGCTGAAAGCAATCGCCGCCCCGCGCCGGCGGCAAATCCTCAGGCTCGTCAGGAACGACGAGCTCAGCGCAGGCGAGATCGCGTCGAACTTCGACGTCACGAGGCCCGCGGTCTCGCAGCACCTGAACGTCTTGAAGGAGGCGGGGCTCGTGAGCGAGCGACGCAACGGCACGCGCCGTCTGTACCGGGCACGTCCCGAAGGGCTCGCCGAGCTCAGGGACTTCCTCGAGGAGTTCTGGGACGTTCGGCTCGAAGCACTCAAACGCGAAGCGGAAAAGGAGGAGCGGAAAAAGCATGGACGCAACCACTGAGACCACATCGGTCGAGCGAACGCTCTCGATCGCAGCAGCCCCGGAGACGGTGTGGGAATTCCTCGTCGATCCGGACAAGGCCACGCGCTGGATGGGCACGGACTGCACGTTCGACGCGCAGCCGGGCGGGCTCTACCGCTGCAACGTCATCCCGGGACACACTGCGAGCGGCGAGTTCGTCGAGCTCGACCCGCCCCATCGCCTCGTCTTCACCTGGGGTTGGGAGCACGAGGAAGGCGTCACACCCGGCTCCTCGACCGTCGAGATCGAGCTGACGGCTGACGAAAGCGGCACGAACCTGCACTTCGTGCACAACCTCTCGAGCGCCGAAGCCGCGCAGTCGCACTCCGTCGGGTGGGATCACTACCTCCCGCGCCTGGAACTGGCCGCCACCGGTCGCGACCCGGGCGAGGATCCGTGGGTCGCGCAAGCGCCCTCGATGTGAGAAAGGAGCATGAAATGACGCATCCGGTCGTGCACTTCGAGGTCTCGGGCAAGAGCCTCGACTCACTCCAGGGGTTCTACAGCGAACTCTTCGGCTGGAAGACGCAGAAGGCCGCCGGCGACATGCCGTACACGATGGTCGAAGCGGAAGACGGCGGCATCGGCGGGGGCATCGGACAGTCGCCGGACGGAGAAGGTCACGTTACGTTCTATGTCGGTGCCGACGATCCGCAGGCGATTCTGGAGAAGGCCGAGCAGCTCGGCGGCAAGACGATCATGCCCGTGACAGAGCTCCCGCAGGTGACGATTGCGCTCTTCGCGGATCCAGAGGGTCACGTCATCGGGCTCGCGAAGGGCATGTAACCGCTCAACCGCCCTTCGCAACCTTCCATATCGCTTGCAGGGCGCAGCGGGGTGATCCCGTTGCGCCAGGCACCTGGACATGGCCGCTCGTCGGGCCGCTTCCGGCGGTGCGTGGCGGTGTCCCCGTAACACTCTCGGCACACATTCGTGATGGTTTCGCGACGGTGCCTGGCACCGGGACATGCGGCAACGGCACGAGCTCCGGTTGGACATGCCCCGGCGGGCGGCCAACCCGATGCCACTTCCGCGAGCACGGCTAGTTTGAACGGTCGTGGCTCTGCAGCGATTCACCGGCGGTCGCGAGTTGGCGATCGATCTCGGCACCGCGAACACGCTCGTCTTCGTCCGCGGGCAAGGCATCGTCCTCTTCGAGCCGTCGGTCGTGGCGATCGACGAGCGCACCGGCGCCGTGCACGCGGTCGGTGAGGAGGCTCGGCGGATGATCGGCCGGACGCCGGCGACGATCCGTGCGATCCGGCCGCTCCGCCACGGCGTCATCGCCGACTTCGACGTCACCGCGGACATGCTCCGCTACTTCATGCGGCGTGCGGGAGGCGGCGGCCTCTCCCTCTCGCGGGTCGTCCTCTGCGTTCCCAGCGGGATCACACAGCTCGAGCGCGACGCCGTCGAGGAAGCCACGCTTGCAGCCGGAGCGCGAAGCGTCACCCTGATCGAAGAGCCGCTCGCGGCCGCGATCGGCGCAGGCCTGCCGATCGGCGAGCCGGAAGGAACCATGGTCGTCGACATCGGCGGTGGCACGACCGAGGTCGCGGTCCTCTCCCTCGGAGGCATCGTGGTGTGGGAATCGATCCGCGTCGGCGGCTACGAGCTGGACGACGCACTCGTCCGCTACGTCGACTCGGACGCGCGCCTGCTGATCGGCCCCGAAACGGCAGAGGCGGCGAAGATCGCGTGCGGCTCGGCCTGGCCGCACGGCGAGGACCTCGAGACCGACGTCGCCGGGCGAGATCGAGTCACCGGCTATCTGCGGCGGGCGACGATCACGTCGACCGACGTCCGCACCGCGATCGCACAGGCCGTCGACACGATCGTCGAAACGGTCAAACGGACACTCGAAGAGACGCCGCCGGAGCTCGCATCGGACATCGCCAATGCCGGCATCGTCCTGGCCGGAGGCGGCGCGCTCCTACGCGGGCTCGACCTGCGACTCACCTCGGAGACCGGCCTGCCGGTCCAGGTTGCCGAGGCGCCGCTCGAGTGCGTCGTCCTCGGAGCCGGGAGCAGCCTCGAGGAGCGAGCGGTCCTCGAGAAGACGGCCCGGAGCCGGTTCTCCTCGCGCCGTCGCCGCCGAAAGAGACGCTGAGAGTCACCTAGGTCACCGCTTTCGCGGCGGAGCGCAGGATTCGGCGCCCGAGGCGCGTCTAGTCCTACGGCGGCGCGCGTAGCGAGTGCGAGTGCGTCAGTTCCTTCGCCGGCAGCTGAACGAGTCGGGAGGATCGCGAGAGCGGCCCTCGCGAGCAGAGGGGGAGCCGAAAGGCTCCCCCTCGTGCGTCTATGGGCTACGCCGCCTCGAGCAGCGGCTCGCCCTCGACCGGCTCGACTTCCGGAATCGCCGAACGCGACTCCGTGAGCACCGCGGCCGCGACGGCCCCGAGAACCGCGACGATCGCGAGCACGTAGAAGGCGATCTGGAACCCGTGCGTCAGTGCGGCGCCGCTGAGGGCCGACACGCCGACGTGGGAGTCGACGTAGCGGGTCGTGAACGTCGTCGCGATCGTGGTCGCGACCGCGACGCCGATTGCACCACCGATCTGCTGGCTCGTGTTGATGAGCCCCGACGCGACGCCCGCCTCGTCCCCTCTCACGCCGGTCAGCGCGCCGATCGACATCGGGACGAACGCGAACGCGAGCCCGACACCGCTGAGCAGGAACGCCGGCAGCAGATCCCAGAAGTAATGCCCGTGCACCGGTAGCTGCGCATAGAGGATGAGCGCACCGGCGGCGAGCGTCATCCCGGCCGGCAGGACGGTACGGATCCCGATACGCGTTGCAGCCGCCTGCGCCACACCCGAGAACACGATCACCGACAACGTCAACGCGACGTACGCGACACCGGTCTGCAGGGCGGAGTAGTGCAAGACCTGCTGCATGTAGAGCGTCAGCAGGAAGAACTGCGAGAACAACGCGCCCGAGAGCAGCAGCCCGCTGACGTTCGACGCGGTGAGCGTCCGCAGCCGGAAGATCCGCATCGGCAGGAGCGGCGCCTTCGAGCGCAGCTCGATGACGACGAAGCCGACGATCAGAGCGGCCGACGCGGCGAGCAGGCCGATCGTCTCCGCAGTGGCCCAGCCGTGCTGCGTCGCGCGCGTCAGTGCGTAGACCAGCACCATGAGCCCGCTCGTAATCGAGACGGCGCCTGCAACGTCGAACCGCCGGTGGTCGAGGTTTGCGCGGCTCTCCCGGAGGAGCACCGGCGTCAGTGCCAGCACGATCACTCCCGCCGGGACGTTGATGAAGAAGATCCACGACCAGTTGAACGCGCTCGTCAGCGCGCCGCCGAGCAATACGCCGGCCGCCGCGCCGCTACCCGATGCGGCGCCCCAGATCCCGAGCGCGAGGTTACGCTCGCGACCTTCGGCGAACATCGTCGTCAGGATCGACAGCGCCGCCGGCGAGAGCAGCGCTGCGCCGAGCCCCTGCAGGGATCGGAACGCAATCAGCGAGCCCTCCGACCAGGCGAGGCCGTCGAGGAGCGAGCTGACAGTGAAGATGATCACCCCGGCGATGAACAGCCGGCGCCGGCCGAGCAGGTCTGCCAGCCTGCCTCCGAGCAGCAGGAGGCCGCCGAAGAGGATCGCGTACGAGGTCACGACCCACTGAAGGCTCTCCTGGCTGAAGTTGAGGTCCGTCTTGATCGACGGCAAGGCGACGTTCACGATCGCGACGTCGAGGACGACCATGAACTGGGCGGCGACGATCAGGGCCAGCGCGAACCATCGCTTCCGAGAGTCGAGGGAAGTCATTCACTCCTCCGATCGTTTAATAGATCCACGATATCTGCTATCAACGATTGAGAGAGGTAGCCTTATTCCCGATGACCGCCACGACTTCTGACCTCGAGCCCCGGCCGGCCTGCCTGCCGGAGGAGCTCCGCGCCAACACGCTCTTCCTGATGGCGCGGCTCGGCTTCACCATCAAGGCGCGCGTCCTCCAGGAGTTCGAGGAGGCCGGCTTCACCATGTACGAGTACAGCGTCCTCGCGATCCTGGCCGAGGGCGCGTCCGAGGCCCAGGCGACCATCGCCGACGTGCTCAATCTCGACCGGAGCCAGCTCGTCGGCGTCCTCGACAAGCTCGAAGAGAGCGGCCTGATCGAGCGGATGCGCGATCCGAAGGACCGCCGGCGGCACCAGGTCAGCCTCACCGCCGCAGGCAAGCGGGAGTTCGGCGAGCTCCGCGCGATCCTGCGAAACGTGGACGCGGCCATCCTCGAACCGCTCGACGAGAGAGACCCGGAAGTCGCTCCACAACGCCCTGCTCACGGTCGCAGCGCACAACGACGCCCGCTTCGGCCCTCCGCCGAAATAACCGCATGCCCGCGGGTCGTGTCAGCACGACTCGCAAGACGCCGGGAGCCCCTCTTTCTCCAAGGGCACAGGCGGAGCTACATTCGGCCGCAATGGAGCACACACTGGAATCGCCGACGGTGAAGCGCGGCAACCTGCGGTCCTTCCTCAGCCCTCTGGTCGAAGCGCGCACCTACCTCGCGACGCTGGATCTCTGGCTCGACCTGGCCTTCGGCGTCCTGTGGTTCGTGCTGTTCACGTTCGGCATCACCTTCGGCCTCGGCATGCTCATCACACTGGTCGGGCTTCCGATCCTCATCGCCACGTTGTTCCTTGCACGTGGCGGCGCCTGGATCGAGCGGAAGCGCGTTCGCCTGCTCCTCGGGACCGAGATCGAACAGCCCACGTCGCGGCGACGACCGAAGAACGACGGGATCTTTCAGAAGCTCATCACGCCGTTCCTCGACCGCACGACCTGGAAGGAGCTCGTCTACCTCTGGCTCGTCCAGCCGGTTCTCTCGATCGTGAACTTCACCGTCTCGGTGACGGCGTGGGCCGTGCCGCTCTGGGCGATCACGGTTCCCATCTACGCCGTCGCGTGGCCCGGTGCTGCGCCGGAGGTCTGGAACGGCCGGCGACTGGACACGCTGAGCGAGACCTTGCCGTTGGCGGTGATCGGCCTGCTGCTCCTGCCGCTCGTGCCGTGGGTCATCAGGGGCCTCGCGCGAGTCGATGCCGCAGTCGCGCGCGCGCTCCTCAGTCCGAGCAGGCAGGACGAGCTCGAAGAGAAGATCGGCACGCTTCGTGAAACGCAGGCGCGCTCGGTGGACATCGCTATGGCCGATCGCCGGCAGATCGAGCGCGATCTCCACGACGGAGCCCAACAGAGGCTCCTCGCGCTGGGGATGGACCTCGGCATGGCCCTGGAGAAGTTCGACACGGACCCCGATGCGGCGCGCAGTCTCGTCGACGATGCGCATCGCGAGGCTCAGCGCGCGGTCGCCGAGCTTCGCAACCTTGCCCGCGGCGTCCACCCGGCTGTGCTCACCGACCGCGGCCTCGACGCGGCGCTGTCCGCGCTTGCAGCTCGTTCACCCGTACCGGCCCATCTGGAGGTCGAGCTGCCCGAGCGACCACCTGCGTCGGTCGAGGCGACGGCGTACTTCATCGTCGCCGAGGCGTTGACGAACGCGGCGCGCTATGCGAACGCGTCTTCCGTCGACGTGCGGCTGCGACGGATCGGTGACAGCCTCCACGTGGAGATCGCGGACAACGGAATCGGGGGTGCAGAGCTCCGGCCCGGCGGCGGACTGTCGGGTCTCGCCGATCGCGCCTCCTCCGTCGAGGGCTCGCTCCGCGTGACGAGCCCGGTCGGCGGCCCCACGGTGATCTCGGCGGAGCTTCCGTGCGCGTCCTGATCGCGGAAGACTCGGTCCTGCTTCGCGACGGCCTCGTCCGCATGCTGAGCGACCACGACCACGAGGTCGTCGCGGCGGTGCAGGACGCCGCCGAGCTGATGACGCTCGTACAGCTGGAGCGGCCCGACATCGCGATTCTCGACGTGCGGATGCCGCCGACCCACACGGACGAAGGGATCCGTGCCGCGCTCGAGCTGCGCTCGAGATGGCCGGAGCTCGCCGTGCTCGTGCTCTCGCAGTACGTCGAGGAGAACTACGCGAGCGAGCTCCTGTCCGGCGACCTCGGCGGAGTCGCCTATGTCTTGAAGGACCGCGTCACCAACGTCGGCGAATTCATCGACACGATCGACCGGGTCGCCGCCGGTGGGACCGTCATCGATCCCGAGGTGGTGGGGCAGCTCCTCGCTCGGACCCGCCAACGTGAACCGCTGAGCGACCTCAGCCCGCGCGAGCGCGAAGTCCTCGAGCTGATGGCAGAAGGGCGTTCCAACGGCGCGATCGCGTCCACGCTCGTGATCACCCAGCGCGCCGTCGAGAAGCACGTGAAGAGCATCTTCCAGAAGCTGCGCCTGCCGCCGGCGGACACCGATCACCGCCGCGTGCTCGCGGTGCTCCGATTCCTGGAAGCGCGATAGTTGTAGAGGCCGTGCGAGAATCGCGCGATGCAGATTCGCGCGGCGGTCCTCGAGGGCTTCGGCTCACCCCTCGAGGTCCAGGAGCTCGACCTCGCCGAGCCGAAGGCCGGAGAAGTCCTTGTCAGGCTCGTCGCTTGCGGCGTCTGCCACACCGACCTCTACACCGCTTCGGGCGCTGATCCGTCCGGCTATTCGCCGACGGTGCTCGGCCACGAAGGCGCCGGCGTCGTCGAGCGGGTCGGCGAGGGCGTCAAAGACGTGGCGCCCGGCGATCACGTGGTCACGCTCTTCTCGCCGCAGTGCCGCGAGTGCGAGCACTGCCGAGACGACCGCACGAACCTCTGTCTGGCGATCCGCGAGCAGCAGAACAACGGTTACCTCCCCGACGGCACGGCGCGGCTCTCGCGCGACGGCGAGCCGATCAGGCACTTCATGGGAACGTCGACGTTCGCCGAGTACACGGTCATGCCGGAGATCGCGCTCGCGAAGATCAATCCCGAGGCGCCGCTCGACCTTGCGTGCCTCTTCGCCTGCGGGCTCTCGACCGGCATCGGCGCGGCGATGAACACAGCCAAGGTTGCGCCGGGCTCGACGTGCGTCGTCTTCGGCGCGGGGATGGTGGGTCTCGGCGTCGTCGTCGGATGCCGGCTGCAGGGGGCCGGTCGGATCATTTGCGTCGATCTGTCGGGTGAGCGGCTCCTGCTCGCGCGCCGCCATGGCGCAACTGAGGAAATGCTCGGCGGCTCCGACGTCGTGGAGCGGATCCTCGAGCTGACCCGCGGCTTCGGGGCCGACTACACGTTCGAGGCGACGGGCAACGTGAACGTGATGCGGCAGGCTGTCGAGTCGGCGAGGATGGGTTGGGGCCTAGCGACGATCTGCGGCGTCGCCGGCAAGGGCGAGACGCTCGACGTCGTCCCGCGGTTTCTGATCACCGGGCGCCGGGTGGCGGGCTCCTCCTTCGGCGGCGTGAAGGGACGCGACCAGGTGCCACAGTTCGTCGACCGCTACCTCGCCGGCGACATCGACGTGGATGCCTTCGTCTCGCACAAGCTCACGCTCGACGAGGTCAACCGCGGCTTCCAGCTGATGGAGGCCCAGGACGGGATCCGCAGCGTCATCGACTTCGACTGAGCGACCTCGCCCCCGCCTAGGATGGGGGCATGTGCCGAAACATCCATACGCTCTTCAACTTCGAACCTCCCGCGACCGAAGAGGAGGTTCGTGACGCCGCGCTGCAGTACGTGCGCAAGATCAGCGGCTTCACCAAGCCTTCCAGGCCGAACGAGGAGGCCTTCATGCGCGCCGTCGACGAGGTCACCGCCGCCACGAGCCGGCTCATCGCCGAGCTCGTGACGTCTGCGCCGCCGAAGGACCGCGAGGTCGAGGCAGAGCGCAAACGCGCCCGCGCCGTCAAGCGCTTCGCAACGGCCTGATCGTCGCCTAGACGGAGCGTGCTGCTCTACGACAGCCCGGTCTCGGGCAACTGCTACAAGGTTCGGCTGCTCCTCGCCCACCTCGGGCTTCCGTACGAGCGTCGCACGGTGGACGTCGTCGACCGCGCGGACCGGCCGGAGGTCCTCGGCGGCCTCAACCCGTCGCTGCGAGTCCCGACCCTCGTCCTCGACGACGGGCGGCCGCTCGGGGAGTCGAACGCGATCCTCTGGTACTTCGGCGACGGCACAGGGTTCCTGCCGCGGGACCCCTACGAGCGAGCGCAGGTCTTGCAGTGGATGTTCTTCGAGCAGTACGACCACGAGCCGGCGATTGCGGTCGCGCGCTTCTGGCTCTCGTACTCCGGCAGAGCCGAGGAGTTCGCCGATCGCCTGCCGGAGCGCCAGGCGGCCGGTCGCCGCGTGCTCGGGGCGATGGAGGGGCACTTCGAGGGACGCAGCTACCTCGTCGGCGAGGGCTTCACGATCGCCGACATCTCCCTCTACGCCTACACGCATGTCGCTCCGGAAGCCGGCATCGACCTCGGGCCTTATGCGGCGGTCCGAGCGTGGCTCGCGCGTGTTGCGTCGCAGCCGGGACACGTTCCGATCGACGCTTGACGATGGCCGAACGCCGCCTCGGCCTAGCGCGTCTTAGTCGCTCCTCGCCTCGGCGCTCGAGTGCGGAAACGTCGTGCGCGAGTACCGCACGGCGCCTGAAGGAACGAGCCACGGCAGGACCTTCACGTCGAAGACGCCCGCCTGCACGGCCGGATCCTGCTCGCAGAGATCGCGTGCCTCCTCGACTCCGACGGTGAGGATGCAGGCGCCGCGATACCCGGTTTCGACGCCCCCGACCAGAGGGCCTGCCGCAATCAACAGGCCGGCCTCGTGCAACGTCGCGAGATGGTTCAGATGCCCATCCTGGATCTCATCGCGCCGTTGCTCGTCGATCTCGTCGTCCTTCGGGCCTGTGAGGAGCAAGACAAGCGAGAACTGATCGAACTCCATGCCGTCGCATGCTAGAGAGAACACCATGGAAGAGGCGCGTTGGTGGGCGACTGCGTCCCGCGCAGAGCGGCCGCGCGAGAACGTACGTGTGCCCGTTCTGCGGTCGGCGGCTGCACGCGATGAGCGAGCACGCCTTGATCGCACCGGAAGGCGACGTCGAGCGACGCCGCCACGCGCACATCGAATGCGTGCGTGCGGCCCGAGCCGCGGGAACGTTCAAGACGTACGACGACTGGCGCGCCGAGCAGCCACGGGAACGCGGCTGGTTGACACGGCTCTTCAGGCGTTGAGAGGAAGGCCCGCGCCGCGGGCCTTCCTCCCCGAGCTCTCACGCGAGGTAGCTGCAAAAGGCCGCAACGTCGCCGGAGAACTGCTGATGTGGGCCGCCGAGATGAAGCACAGTGGGCGGATCGGTGGAGAAGTCGAAGACGATGTTCCCGGCGTCGAGGAGAAGCCTCCCGAGACCTGGAACCTGCACGTTGTAGACGGTGCCGACGACCTTGGTGACGGTCGTCGTCGGGTCGAACATGATCTTCGCGCTGAAGTTGCTGGTCAGCGTCTTGCCGTTCGCCGTCAGGGTTGCTATGCCGTGCCTCTGTACCTGAACGCGCGTCGGAGAGAAGACGATGACCGTGTCTCTTTCCTCATTGGACTGGTGAATTGTGATCCCCGGACACGTGGTCGTATCGTCGAAGGAGAAACTCGACGGGAACACCTCCTTCGACGGCGGATCCGCCGCTGCCACTGCGGCGAATGCGAATGCTGAGATGAGTGCGGCTGCTAGGGCTGCAAGCTTGTGCATGGTCTGCTCCTCTCCCTCGCTCATGACATGTCGAGCGTAGGAGCGCAGCAGCCAAAGCTCATCGGGGCTGGGCCTGAGGTTCCGTCTGAGTGATCGGTGCGCTCCCTGATCGTGAACCGATCGGCGAGCCGCTAAGGGTGCGCCCCGATGCGCCCGACCGAGACCTTTGCCAGAGTTGAAGACATGCGGCGAAGCGTCCTCATCGTCGATGACCACGCCGCTTTCCGCGCCGTCGCGCGCGAGCTTCTCGACGCAGGCGCGTTCGACGTCGTAGGCGAAGCTGAGGATGGTGCCTCGGCGCTCGCGCAAGCGGCGGCGTTGCAACCCGACGTCGTTCTGCTCGACATCCAACTTCCAGATCTCGACGGGTTCGCCGTGGCCGAACTGCTAGCCGAGCGCGGCCGCTCGCCGGCGATCGTGCTCATATCGAGCCGGAGCATCACGACGTATCGTCGCCGCCTTGCCGCGAACCCATCCTGGAGCTTCATCCCGAAGAGCAAGTTATCCGAGCAGGCGCTCGCCGCCGCCGTCGCCTGACCGCGTGCGGGCGGTCAGGCTTGCACTCCTGCCGCTCGGGATCGCCTTCGGGTTCGCAGCCGAGCGGCATGTCTCCGGGACGACGTGGAGCACGATCACCGTCGGCGACTTCGCCGCCGGCTGTGTGCTCATCGTGTGCGGGACGATCGTATGGGAGCGCCGGGCCGCGAGCCGTGTCGGTCCGCTCATGTCGCTGGCCGGGTTCACCTGGTTCCTCGGTACCTACTGGAGCGGCGCTCTCTATCTGCATCGCGGGCCCGTCGTGCACGTCCTTCTGTCGTATCCGACCGGCCGGCTTCGGTCACTCGTCGTGCGGGTGGTCGTCATCGCGGCCTACGTGGACGGCGCGATCAAGCCGCTCGGGAGCAACGACACGCTCACGCTCGTGCTGAGTGCCGTCGTCGCAACGACCGCCGTCGAGCTCTTCTTCCAGAGGTCCGGCCCCGCCCGCCGAGCCACGGCCACTCCCCTCGCTGCGACGCTCGGCTTCGCCGGCGTCCTCGCGCTCGTCGCGCTGGACGACTTGGCCGGGTGGGGACTGAACAACACGACCCTCTCCGTGCTTTACGACCTTTCTGTAGCCGGCGGGGCGATCGTCCTCTCGGTCGACCTCCTGCGAGGACGCTGGGAGGAGGCGGTCGTAACCCGGCTCGTCGTCGACCTCGGGTCGCCACAAGAGGCCGGCACGTTACAAAGCAAGCTCGCTTTCGCGCTGGGAGATCCGTCCTTGGTCGTCGGTTACCCGCTCCGGGACGGCAACGCGTTCGTGGACGACGCGGGTCGTCCCGTCGAGCTCCGAGCCCTCGGCTTGGGCAGGTCGGTCACTCCGATTCAAGACGACGGCGAGCAGATTGCCGTGTTGGTGCACGACGACACACTCGTTGCGGACGCGAAGCTCGTCGAGTCCGTGGCGGCGGCAGCTCGGCTCGCCGTGGCCAACGCTCGCCTCCAAGCCGAGGCGCGATTCCACGCACGCGAGCTCGAGGCATCACGCCGGCGGATCGTCGAGGCCGGCGACGCGCAAAGTCGCCAACTCGAAACGGAGCTTCGGCGGGGTGCCGAGCGGCGACTCGACAGCGTGGCGGCGCTTCTGTCAGAAGCCCGCTCGGAAACCACGCCCGACGAGGCAGAGGCCATAGCGACCATCGAAAATCTGCTGACCGACGCTCGACGGGAGCTGCGGGAGCTCGCCCAGGGCATTCATCCCGCTGCGCTGACGGACGGCGGCCTGATGCGAGGGCTCGAGCTCCTGGGTGAGCGCTCGCCCGTTCCGGTGGCAGTCCGTGGAACTATCGAGGGTCTTCCGCCCCCCGTTGAAGCCGCGTTGTTCTTCGTTTGCGCGGAGGCGCTCGCCAACGTCGCGAAGCATGCTGGAGCCTCGCGCGTGATCGTCGACGTCACGGAACAGGGCGGCTACGCCGCGATGACGGTGATCGACGATGGACGCGGAACCGCCGATCTCAGCCAAGGGTCCGGGCTCATCGGGCTCTCCGACCGCGTCGAAGCACTTGGCGGAAGGCTCGCGGTGGAGAGCCCGCCGGGAGCGGGCACACGCCTGGTCGTTGAGCTTCCCTTCGAGCGCTAGCGCACGCGGGCCCAAGGCTGCGCCGTGAGTGCCGGCGAGGCGAAGTGACCCGGAATGACCGCTAACGACAACCTGTCGCGGTAGACGCTCCAGCTGACCTCCGTCACGCCGCCGAGATTGCAAGAGCTGTTCGGCCTGCAGGACTCGAGGGTTTCGCGGAGGCGGTCGCCGGTCAAGGTGTAGGTCCCTCGGAGGATGGTCCCGCGGTCGAGGCTCTTAGCGGTCCAGCTACCGCTGCGGAATTCGAGCAGCCATGGTCCCTGCAAGCTTTCGACGACATTGGTCGGCTGTCCGGCTGAACGGAGCGCCCGCGCGGTCACCGTCGCCTGCCAGCGCCCCTCGAGCGCTGTATGGCCCGCTTTCGCCTGAGGCGGCGCGCAGCGTAGCGGTCGGCTCACGGGCCCGAGCTCTGTGCGCATGCGCTCGATCGCCGCGATCAGCTCTCGCGTCGACGAATCCCGCTCGAGCCGCTCGTACACGGGCTGCACGCCATGCCTCAGTGCCGCGCGGTCGGCGTCCGAGGCCAGCACCAACCGAAGGTGCTTCGCGCGGCAGAGCACGTCCAACGAGTCGCGCTGGTCGCTCGCAAACAACGCATTGAGCGGGGCGAGCGCCTCCCGCCCGGCCTGAAAGAGAACCTGCCGCTCGTCGGGCGAAAGCGCGTCGAAAGCTTTGGCATTCGCAACGAGCGTGGTCACTCTCGGCCAGAGCACCACATTTGCGATCAACCCTCGGGAATGCAGGTCGTAGCGGTTGTCCAGGATCGTCTTGACGTCCGACTCGGCTCCGGCGAAGCCGTTCAACCCGGTCGGCACCGCATCGAACGGCCGGCCCTTTCCGCCGAGCGAGCGGAAGGTTGCCGCGGCGACCCCTCCCGGCCGAATGCCGATCTTCGCGCCGCGGTAGTCCTCCGGGCGCAGGAGCACGCGCGAAACGCCGAGAGGCCGGCGCAGGCCGCCGGGGAAGACGGCAAGACCGACGAGACCGAGCGGATGGACGCCGTCGAGCGCCTGCTTGGTGACCGGACTGCGAAGGACACGCGCTTGCAGCGGAAGGCTGTCGATCAGGAACGGCGCCACGAGCGCACGAAAGCTCTTCACGCCGACGAGGTCCCACGCCCGTGCGCCGACCAGCGCGAGGTCCGCGTCGCCATGACGAACGTCGCCGATCGTCGCCGGCTCCGCCTGAAGGTCGTAGTACCTCCACCCCTGGCGGACGTCGATCCGGATCCCGCCGTGGGAAAGCCGGTTGACGGCGGCGACGAATTGCGCGCTCCAGGGATCCGAGTAGTCGCGCGTGACGAGCTTCAGGACCGTCGATTGCTTCTTCGCCGTGCCTCCTGCCTTCCCAGCAGGTTCATCTGTTCTCGCCGCCGATATCGGCCCCGGGCCACCGAGCGCGAGTGCGTAGTTGAATGCGCCGCTTCCAGGCGCGCGGTCCGTCGGCTCGCCTCGGCGGTAGACGAAGAAGTTCAGGTCGGCCGTGTTCCCGAGATCCCGGCGGTTGATCGAGAAGTCAATGCCGGAAGCGGTCCGGCTAATCCTCGTGCTCGGCGCATTCGTGGATTGCCAGCCTCCACTGTCACTCCACTGACTGATGCACCCTCGGCCATCTCGAACGTCCGACCCATACGGTGCGCAAGGGAGCTTCTGGCCGATCGGCGCGTTGAGGATGTAGTCGGCACCATCGGCGCCTTCGAAGCTGGTGTTGCCGGTGTTCGGATCGGCGTCCGCGTCGATCCAGAGGTCGACCGAGGTCTTCGCGCCGGGCTTCAAGCCGCCAACGGTGACGCGGAACGAGATCGTGCCGTCCTTCTTGTGCCTCACGTCTACGCGTCGCACATCCGGCATGCCGCCGCCGTCATCGGAGGCGTCGGTGTAGTGAGCCAGCGCTGCCGGTTGCGACTTTGCATGGGAGCTCGAACATCCCGCGACTGCGACTGCGATCGCGAGCGCCGGCCAAACGATTCGACCTCTCACGAGCATTCGATCCTGCTCCCTACGCTGTCGCCGTCTCACGTTACGCCGATTCCGTCGTGCGCGCTACTCGGCGAACTCCAGATGGAGGAAGTGGAGAGCTCGCGGAAGACCGCGGTTCCAGCGCAGCTCGGCAACGTGCGGCCAGCGTCCGACAACTCTGGCAACTCGTGCGCGCGGGCGCAGCCGCCGCAGCTCGCCGAACAGACGGCCGCATTGCGTTTGCTGATCGACGACGAGCTCGTCGCCCGTGCTCCACCACATCTCCAGCGGGACGCCGGAGTCGGCGATCGCCTGAGCGAAGCGCAGCGGGCTGCGGTCGTCGTACGCGTCCGGGAGCTCGTCCGGAGTCCCGCCGACCTCCGTCCGCATCAGCGTGCGGAGGGAGCTCGCATTCGGGAGCACACCCACCTGCTGATAGCGCCGCGCAAGGTCGGTCGGGGCGTCGAAGGTAACGGCGCCGGCAAGCAGGCGCGGGTACTCCGCCAGGAGCAGAAGCGTCTCCTGTCCTCCCATGCTCCCTCCCACCCCGTAGATGCGGCGCGAGTCGATCCGCAGCCACGGAAGGGATGCGCGGAGGATCGCGGGCATTCGCGCGAGGTCGTCGATCTGCCCGCGGTAGCCCCAGGAGTGGTGCGCAAGCACACGCCCTTGTCCCTCCGGCATGGCGACAGCGAATCGGCCCTCGGCGGGGAGCTGTCCCCAGATGCGAGTCTGCTCGAGGAACGGACCGGCTCCGTGGCCGTGCGGGGCAATGATCAGCGGCAGCTGCGGATGCCTGCGTGGGCCATACCAGCGTGGCAGGAGCACGAACACGATGCGTCGGTGGCCGCCGTTTGCCTCGTAATGGAGCTTGTACTCAGCGACGTCGCCCCGGTAATTCACGCTGAACTCCGGTGGAATGCGCGCCTGCACCTCGGCGGAGGGCGCGATGGTCGCGAGCCCCGCGAAGATCGCTGCGACGAGGCAAGCGCGCAGCAGGCAGGGTCGGATGCGGCGTCGGGTAGCCATGAATAGGGCGCTGCGGTGCGCGTGCGGCGCGCAGCTCGGAAATCGCTTCGAAGGCCCCGGCGGCGCTCAGTGAGTGAGCGCCGCCGCCCCTCCGGAAAACTCGATTCGACTGCGCTCCACAGTAGGCCCGTGGTCTCGCCGCGACATCGGCGCCCGACCTGAAGTTCGGCGGCACGAGGTCAGGGCGCGCACTGATTCGAGCTCGCTGCCGTGAGACGATTCGTGTCGTGCGTCGAGCGCTGGTCGTGCTCGGAACATCCGCCCTCGGGATAGCCGCCGGCGTGTACACGCTCGGCGTCGCACGGGGACACACGGCGTACTCGTTCCCGGGACGCTCCGGTCTGAGAGACGCCGCTCTCCTGGCTGCGGGCTGGACGACGATCGGTGCCGGGCTCGCCTTCTGGTGGCGAAGACCGGCGAGTCGCTTCGGCGTGCTGCTCACCGCCGGCGGGTTTGCGTGGTTCTTGCTGGAGTGGGACAACCCCGGAATCGGCTCGCCCGTCGCATTCACCGTTGGACTCGTCCTCTTTGCTTCAGCGCCGCCACTCTTTGCCCACGCGGTGCTCGTTTATCCGGGCGGTCGACTGGGGTCGCCTCTGGAACGCGCTGCCGTAGTCGTCGCCTACGTCGGCGGGGTGGTGCTTCTTGGGCTCCTGCCGGCGATGTTCCTCGACCCGCAAGCCGTGAGCTGCTTCGACTGCCCACGCAATCTCGTGCTCGTCTCGAACCGGCCCTCCCTCTCCCTGGACCTCACACGTATTGGCATTCGTGCCGGGCTCGCGTGGTCGATTGTCCTTGCGCTACTCGCCGGCTGGAGGCTCGTTCGGACACTTCGGGCGGGACGCTCGGCAAGTCGGGTCCCGCTCGGCGCCGGGGCGGTGTATCTCGCACTCGTGGCCGCATTCTTCGGCGCCGTGTCGGGCGACGGCGTCCTCTCGAACGGAACCCTCGAGAGACGTCTGTGGCTGGGCCAGGCGGCGGCCGTGACTGCAGCCGGGGTGGGAGTCGTCTGGAACCTCGTCCGTGTGCGCCAGGCTCGGGCCGCAGTCGCTCGGCTCGTTGTCGACCTCGGAAACGCTCCTCCTCCGGGTGGCCTGAAGGACGTCCTCGCCGGAATCGTCGGCGATCCCGACCTCGTGCTCGCATATCCGGTCGGGGAGTCCGGCCGTCTCGTCGACTCGCGTGGGCGTCCGGTCGATCTCTCGGAAGGGCAGGAGCACACGAACCTCGTTCGCGACGCAGAGCCGGTCGCCGTGCTTGCGCACACGCCAGGCATTCTCCAGGACGAGCAGCTCGTCGACGAGCTGACGGCGGCCGCTCGGCTGGCGCTCGAGAACGAACGCCTACAGGCGGAAGTGCGCGCACGCGTGGAGGAGCTGAGAAGGTCGCGAGCGCGAATCGTCGAGGCCGGAGACGCCGAGCGCAAACGGCTCGAACGGAACCTCCATGACGGCGCCCAGCAGCAACTCGTTGCTCTGTCGCTTTCTCTCGGACTCCTCCGCACACGCATCGCAGGCGACGGCGGCTCGGTTCCTTCCGCTCAGCTCGCCGAGGCCGACACGGAGCTCCGTCGCGCGATCGCCGAGCTGCGCAGCGTCGCGCACGGCCTGTTCCCGGCCGTCCTCGCGGAGGAGGGCTTCGCGACTGCCGTCGCCGCGCTTTCGGAAGAGGCGCGGGTTCCGATCAACATTCGCCGCTTACCCGGTGAGCGGTGTTCAGCACGCGCCGAGACTGCCGCTTACACCGTTGTTGCGTCGGTCGCGGGAACGGCCACCGGCAGCGTCACCGTGAACGCAGACCGCCACGGGGACAAACTCCTCGTCGAGGTGGAGACGACTGACAGCGACGTCGATATCGTCGAGCTGGAGGACCGTGTTCGCGCGGCGGACGGTCTACTCGAGGTGACGAGAACGGCCGACAGCAGGCTCACGATTTGTGCGGAGGTCCCGTGCGGGTCGTGATCGCTGATGACGAGACGCTCCTCAGAGAGGGGCTTGCACGACTGCTCCAGGACGCAGGCGTCGACGTGACCGGCAAGGTGGCAACTGGGGAGGAGTTGCTGCGCAGGGTCGAGCTGACGAATCCCGACATCGCGATCGTGGACATCCGAATGCCGCCGAGTCATACCGACGAGGGACTGGTGGCGGCACACAAGATCCGCGAGGAGCACCCGAAGACAGGCGTGCTCGTGCTCTCTCACCACCTCGAGTCGCACTATGCGATGCGGCTCCTCCAGCAACACCCCGAGCGGTCCGGCTACTTGCTGAAGGAACGCGTCTCGGACGTGGCGGTGCTCCTCGATGCCCTCGGGCGGATCGACGAGGGCGAGTGCGTCCTGGATCCCACAATCGTCGCACGACTCGTCGGCCGTCCACGGGAACAGAGTGTCCTCGACGAGCTCACGCCACGCGAGCTCGAGGTCCTCGGGTTGATGGCCGAGGGTCACTCGAACGACGGCATCTCCAAGAAGCTCTTCCTGAGCCCCAAGACGGTCGAGACTCACGTCCGGCACATCCTGCTGAAGCTCGGAATCGGCGAGGCCCCTGACTATCACCGGCGCGTGCTCGCGGTGCTCGCGTACCTTCGCGCGTAGGTCACTACCCTTGTGATGTGGACGAAGAGCTCGCGATCCTCGCTCTCGGCAGCAGCCGTACGGACCGCTCCGGCGCTTACCGCATCAGCCCGGCTTGCCGCCGCGTCGTCGCGGAGGCCGAGCGGTTGGCGCGCCGTCTCGAACCGCGTGTCGTCGTCTTCTCCGGCTGGTCGCCGGACGGCAGCATTTCCGAAGCGGAGCAGATGCGCACGCTTTGGCAAAGACCGGCCGTCGAGCTCGTGGTCGAGCCGTCCGCGTCGACCACCGCGGAGAACGCCGCGCGAAGCCTTTCGCTCTTCCGAGAGCGCGGAATCACACGCGTCATCGTGGTGTCGGCTCCCCTCCATCTGTATCGCGCTCGCTGGTTTTTCCGCCGTCTCTACGCGGGTCAGGGGATCGAGACGACGTTCCGCGCCGCCCGGGTCCTGCCGACGCCGTCGGCAGCCCTCTGGGAGCTCGTCGCCCTCTCGGTACGTTCGCGCCAGCTTCGAGCTGCTCAGACCGAGAGCGACGATCCGCAGAGCTCGCCATGACGGACACCGTCGTCTTCATTCCGGCGTGGAACGAGGAGCAGAACCTGCCGGCCGTCCTCACGGATCTGGCTGAGGAGCTGCCGGACGTCGATGTCCTCGTCGTCGACGACGGCTCGACCGACGGCACGGCGGACGTCGCCCGCGACCACGGAGCGAACGTCCTCTCGCTGGGAAGCAATCGCGGGCTGCCCGTCGGTATCGCGGCCGGTTATCGCTGGGCTCTCGACCACGGATACGCCTTTTGCGGCCGCGTCGACGCTGATGGGCAGCACCCGCCGTCGGAGCTCGCCCGCCTGCTCGCGATCGTCGAGCGCGGCGACTGTGACGTCGCGGTCGGCTCGAGATTCGTCTCCGGAGACGGCTACGAGCCCTATCGCTACCTACCCAGTCCGGCTCGCAGGCTGGGGACGGCTTTGCTGCGAAGGGCGATGCGCGTGGTCTTACGGCGGCCGTTCGCCGATGCGACGAGCGGCCTCTACGCTGTCAACGCGGCAGCCTTGCCCGTGCTGGCGCGGCCGTTTCAGACGGAAGCGCCGGAGGTCGAGGCGCTGATTCGACTGAGCGACGCCGGCCTCCGCGTCGAGGAGGTGCCGGCACGGATGGACCCGCGTGCGGGAGGCGAGTCGAAGCTCCGCGGCGGCAAGTCCGTCAAGGTCGTGCTGACAGTCGTCGGCACGCTGCTGGCGGCCTGGCTCGTGAAGTCGCGGCGGTCAGGCTGAACGACGCCGTAAAGTCCCGGGTGTGGCAGGCAACAATGCCGAGCTGGAACGCCATCTGAGGCGGGCGATCGAGCTCGCACAAAACGCGCGTGAGCGCGGAAACCATCCGTTCGGGGCGCTGCTCGTCGACGGCAACGGCACCGTCCTGCTCGAGGCCGAGAACACGATCAGAAGCGACGGCGACGTCACCGCCCACGCCGAGACGAACCTCGTGCGGATGGCAACACACGAGTTCCCGAAGGAGTTCCTCGCGCACTGCACGGTCTACACGAGCACCGAGCCGTGCGTCATGTGCGCCGGGGCGATCTTCTGGAGCAATGTAAGGCGAGTCGTGTTCGGCCTCGATCAGGCCGGCATCCGCGAGATCATCTCCGGCGATCCCGAGAACTTCCACATCTCGATCGCCGCGCGCGACCTCTTCGCGCGCGGCGATCATCGCGTGGAGATCAGCGGCCCGCACCTCGTGGAGGAGGCGCGCGCGGTGCACGACGGTTTCTGGCGTTAGACCTCTGAATACCTCGAGGTCAGACCGCCGGGCGGGCGCGCGCCGTGAGGGTGTCCTCGAGTCGATCGCCGATCCAGTTGACCGCCCAGATGACGACCACGACGCCGACGTAGGTCCAGAACCCGTCGATCGAGAAGTTCGGCGCGATCCACTCGGCAAGCGCGACCATGGCGATGTTGATGAGGAAATAGAAGAGACCCAGCGTGACGATGATCAGCGGCAGCGTCAGGATCGCGAGAATGGGTTTCACGATCGCATTGGCGATCCCGAGTACCGCGGCACCGATGATGTATGCCCACCAGCCGTGGATGTGGACACCGTCGAAAATCACGTCGCACACCCAGAGCGCGAGGGCGTTGATGCCGAGGGCGAAGGCCAGCCGAGCCGCAAAAGGCATGTGGAGAGTGTAAAACGAAACCATCTACGCGCGCATGCACATCCTTCAGACCTCTCCTGAGGCGCACGACCGGGGCCTCGAGCTCGTTCGAGACCAGATCCTTCCCTGGCTCCGCGACAGCACCGGCTTCCGTGGCTTGATCCGGCTCGCGAACCGCAGCCGGCGGCAAGACGCTCGTCGTCACTCTCTGGGCAGACGAGGACTCCTTCCAGGCCAGCGCCGAGGCGGCCGAGCGCTTGACGGCTTTGGCCACGGACACATCCGGCGCGACACGCCAGGGCCTCGAGGAGTTCGACGTCACCTTCTTCGACCTCCGGATCTGACCGGCAGTCGTGGCTGAGGCGCAGGCACAGGGGTTCGTGCTCGGCGACGAGTTCGCCAAGGTTCTCACCGAGACGACGAAGTCGCTCATCTGCGTCCTCGACCGCGATGGGCGCATCCTGTTCTTCAACGACGCCTGTGAGCGGGCGACGGGCTTCTCGCGCGAGGAGGTTCTGGGCGGAGACGCGCGCGACTTCGTCATCCCTCCCGAGGAAGCGGAGGCGTTCGGCGAAGTGCTCGCCTACATCTGGAAGACAGGCCATTCGAGCCCGCAGGTCGGTCACTGGGCGTCAAAGGACGGCGGACGCCGGCTGATCGCCTGGTCGAACAAGCTGATGCAGGGCGCCGAGGGCGAGCCGAGCTACCTCGTCACCACCGGAATCGACCTGACGAACCGCGGCTCGCTGGCGGAGGACGAGCGCGCGCTCGGCGGCGACCCGGAGGCGAAGCTCGCCGAGGTCGGGCAGCTGGCGCAGGAGCAACGGGCACTGCGCCGCATCGCGACGCTGGTCGCGTCCGAGGCCACACCGGAGCGTGTCTTCACGGCGGTATCGGAGGAGGCCGCGCGCGTCCTCGAGGTCAACGCTTCTGCGGTCTTGCGCTACGAAGGAGATGACACGGCCACGATCCTCGGCCGCTACGACCGAGACGAGATCGACGCGTTCGAGCTCGGACAACGGTTTCCCGTCGACGAGAACACGACGGTCGGCCGCGTCCTCTACAGCCACGCGCCGGCGCGGATCGACGACTACGCGTCGCTCCCGGGCGACCTCCCGAAGCTGATGCTGCGCATCGGCTACCGGTCGACCGTCTCCGCGCCGATCGTGGTCGCCGGCATCCTCTGGGGCGCCGTGACGATCGCGAGCGTGAACGTCCTGCCCCCGGAGAGCGAGGCGCGCCTCGGCGCATTTGCCGAGCTCGTGTCGCTTGCGGTGGCGAGCGCTCAGGCGCGGGACGACCTCCGCTCGTCGCGGGCGCGCATCGTGCGAGCGGGTGACGAGCAGCGCCGCAAGCTCGAGCGGAACTTGCACGACGGCGCCCAGCAGCGGCTCGTCTCTCTCGCACTGCAGCTCCGCCTCGCGAAGGCGGAGCTGAAGACGAACCCCGACGCCGCAGCCGTCAGCCTGAAGGCAGCGACGGACGAGCTCGACCTTGCGCTCGAAGAGCTGCGAGAGCTCGCGCGCGGGCTGCATCCCGGTGCTCTCACGCAGCGCGGGCTGCCGAACGCCATCGAACGTCTTGGCCGAGAGGTTGCCGATCGATGTTCGCGTCGACGCAATGGAGGAGCGGCTCCCGGAAAACGTCGAGGCGACGATCTATTACATCGTGTTGGAGGCTTTGACGAACGTCGTGAGGCACGCGCGCGCAACGTGTGCGGAAGTGACGATTCGGCGCGACGGCGACATCCTCCGCTTCGAGGTCATCGACGACGGTCGCGGCGGCGCCGACCCGGCGCTCGGAAGCGGCATCCTCGGGCTGCGAGACCGCGCCGAGGCTGCCGGCGGGACGCTGTTCGTCGATCAGCCCGCCCGGTAAGGGCACGACCGTCACGGGCCAGCTCCCGCTGGACGTCTGACCGGGATGCTCTGTGCGGACCGGAAGACGTTCTTCGCGTCGTAACGCCGCTTGACGGCGATCAGACGGTCCAGGTTCGCGCCGTAGTAGGCATTGAGCCAGCGCGGCTGCTCTGGGTCGATGTAGTTCTGGTACGCGAACGGTGACACGAAGGGCGCCATCGCGGCGTGGAAGCGTCGCAGCCAGGCAAGGTTGGGTTGTGCCGGCTGTGACGGGTCCCAGTAGGCGAGGTACTGCATCGAGAACAGGGCATCACGGTGGACGAAGGCCGTTGCGCTCTTCTTCACGCGGTTGATCGCGCCGCCGTAGGAGTCGAGCAGGAGAATCCCCGAGCCGGAGCCCGTGGTCCGGCGCGACTCGATCTGCCGGATCAGCGCGGCGATGCCGCCGGCGGTGAGCGGCTTGTTCGCGTAGCTCGATTTGCCCTTGAAGGTCGCGCGGCCGAGGTTTCCCTGCGGCGGCAGGTGGCACTCCTCGATCGTCCCAGAGCAGCCGGCCCACATCCGCTGCGCGTCCATGTAGGTGCGCGTCGTCACCGTGAAACGCGTCGGTGTGCCTGTGCCGGAGAGCGGCTCGAGCAGCTTGCGTAGCGCAGCTTCCGTGCCGAAGAACTGGCCGGCCGATGTGATTCGCGGCGGCGCGCTCGAGCCGGCGATCGCACTCAGGTTGAGGACCGAGAAGAGCCCATCGGGTGCGTGCGGGGCGAGCTTCTGCCACGCCTGGATGACGCGGCTCGCGTCCGACCATGGCCACTCGAGCGCGTACGTGACGACGTCCGCGACGGGGTGGGTTCGGAAGACGAGCCTCGTGACGATGCCGAAGTTGCCGCCGCCGCCGCCGCGGAGCGCCCAGTAGAGGTCCTTGTTGGTGCGCGCGTTGCACACGGCGGCGTTGCCGTTCGCGAGCACGATCGTCGCCTCGAGCAGGTTGTCACAGGTGAGGCCGAACTTCCGGGCAGCGAAGCCGATGCCTCCTCCCTGGGCAAGGCCCGCAATGCCGACGGTCGGGCAGGTTCCGGCGGGGATCGTGCGCCGGTTCTGCCAGAGCCGGTCGTAGACGTCGATCAGCCGGGCGCCGGCGCCGACCGCGGCTCGGTTGCGCTTGTCGAGCGAGATCCGGTTCAGCCGCGAGACGTCCACGACGACGCCGGTCGTCGTCGAGTAGCCGCCGTAGCTGTGACCGCCCGAGCGCGGGACGATTCGGACGGCGTGTCGCCGCGCCCAGCGCACCGTCTTCTGGACATCGGCGATGGACTCGCAGAAGACGACAGCACGCGGCTTGACGGAGTCGAAGCGCGTGTCGTAGAGGAGACGGGCGCGGTCGTATCCGGGCGCGCCACGCTGGACGACGTCGCCGCGGAGACTCTGGGCGAGCTCCTGGAAGATGCCGGACGGCGCCGCCCGGGCGTGCTCCGCCAGCCATTCCGCGGCCGGAATTGCGCCGATCGCGAGCGCAGAGCCGCGAACGAGCAGCTGACGGCGAGTGATCCGCTCCACCCGCGGCGAATGTAGCGTCGCGCTGTTAAGAGCGCGTGACGCCCATGGTGATCGTCGCGATGTAGATGCCGGCGGCGTTCTTGCGGACCTTGACCTGTGAGCGCCTGCCGCCGTTTCGGTAGATCGCGTCGTCCGCGTTGCGGGTGGTGCGGTTGGGGCGGCTGGTGTATGGGGCCTTGCGGTAGACGGCGTCGGTGACGCTGTCCGGGAAGTAGAGCTGGCCGGTGTGCACGACGTTGCCGCCGAGGTGGACCTTGACGTGGATGTGGACCGTCCGGCCCTGGTACCAGCCGGGGTAGACCGTCCTGAAGGTCGCGAGGCCCTTGGCGTTCGTCCGCTGGATCCCGCGCATGAACGTCCTGTTTCCGGCGCCGTCGCCGAAGCCGGAGTAGATGCCGGCCGCGTCGGCGTGCCAGATGTCCACCGCTGCGTTTCTGATCGGCCTGCACGTCGAGGCGTTGACGACCGTGGCGTTCAGGAGCGAGCGGCGTTCCGGGACGGCCTTCCGTGATGTTGCGCCGCACCTTCTCGCCGGCGATGTAGTAGGGCCCCTCCGTCTGTTCCGGGGTGAGGATGCAGGAGACCGCGCCTGAGGCGACGCCGGCGGGTCCGGCGCCGTCGGACTCGGTGGCCTTCCACGCGCCGGCTCCGAGGGCGGCGCCCAGCAGACCTCCGACCTTGAGGAGGGAGCTGCGGCGGGTGAGGCGGTCGTCGTCCATCGCCCGAAAGTAGCCGCGCTACGTAAGAGGTGGGTAAAAATCCACCGTCCACGGTGCGGCAGCCCGCACCGTGAAAGGCCTGCGGGCCGTCTATCGCTCCGCGTGCACTGCGGGCAGGCTGAGCTCATGTTGGCAACTGAAACAGGACTGTTCGGGCTCGTGCGGCCTGCGGACGCCTCTTCTTCGGCGCCCTGCGACGAGCAGGAGCCGGCCGTCGGCGACGACGAGGAGCTCGGCTGGCCGCTTCCCGGCCTCGCGGCTTAGCCGCGGTGACGGTCGACGAAGTCGAGCACTCGGCGCCAGGCGTCCTCGGAGGCGTCCGCGAAGTCCTCTTGCCGGCGGTCGAAGAAGCTGTGCGGCGCGCCCTCGTAGGTGACGAGCTCGTGCTCGACGCCTGCCGCTGACAGCGCCTTCTCGAACGCAGCGTTGTCGTCGGCGGTGATGTTCTTGTCGTCGCCGGCCTGGAGCGCAAGGATCGGTGCGTCGATCTCGCCGGCGCGCTGGGCCGGGCCCGGCGTGCCGTCGCGCCCTTCCCCAGGCCGGCCGTAGAAGCCGATCGCGCCCGCGAGCCCGTGGCCCGCGGTAGCGGTAGCGGCGAGCCAGGAGTTGCGGCCGCCGAAACAGAAGCCGAGCGTGAAGATCGTCGTCATCCCGCGCGAGCGGAGGTAGTCGACGGCGGCGGCCACATCCATCTGGACGGTTTCCGGCCTCGTCTCGTCGACGTGCGGCCTGTATTCGAAGTCGTCGCCGCGCTTCTCGACGCCGGCCGTGCGGCCGAAGTAGTCGATGGCGACGGCCGCGATGCCGCGCTCCGCGAGTCGCAGCGCGATCTCCTCGTAGAAGCGGTAGAGCCCGCGGACGTCGGGGAGGATCACAACGCCGGTCTCGATGCGCTCCTCCGGCTCGGCGGCGAACGCCGCGAACCGGTTCCCATCCTTCGCCTCGAGCACGAGATCCTCGTGCGAAACGGCAGCACCGCGAAGAACCGGGATCGGCGGCACCGAGTCCGTCTCGAAGCACATGCCGGCGACACTAACGCGTGACCTCGTCCTTTGTGACAGGCACCGAGACAAGGCCCTCCTCGACGAGCCCCTGTTCGACAAAGCGGCGGAACTGCTCCATGGCCTCTTCCGGACGCGGCGAGAACAGCTCGAGCACCGTCGTCGGAGAGAACCACTTGACCGGGAACTCCAAGCCGGCGCAGGCGCGGTAGCTGCTCCAGGCCCATTCCTCCGGCCGCGCCACGAGCCCGGCTCGGACCGGGTTCAGAACGACATAACGGCACGCCTCCAGGAGGTACTCGTCGGTCGTGATCTCGCTGCTGCCGAAGCGCTTTCCGAAGAGGTGGTCGCACCGCCCGTGCCTGATGTTCGACCACCGCGCATAACCACCGTTGAGCTCGCGCATTCCTTCGGAGAGGCCGCCTTCCGGAATCTGAAGGACGGCGTGGTAGTGGTTCGTCATGAGGCAATAGGCATAGATCGACCACTCGTACCGGATGGTGGCCTTGCCGAACATCTCGAGGAACCAGTAACGATCGACGCCGTCGAGGTAGATCGCCTGCTTGTTGTTGCCGCGCGTGCCAACGTGGAAGATGCCATCGGGATAGGCATTTCGCAGCGGGCGGGACATCGAATCAGCATGCCGCCGCGGCGAGCGCACGACGGCCGCCGTATCACTCTCGACGCACTTCCGTGACCGTTGCGTATCGGTGCCTGGCACCGGGGGTGGCCCGTCCCGACACGCCGCCCCCGCCGTGGTCCGGAACAGGCGCTACGAACAGTCGAAACCGCGACAGGTGGTTAGTTGCAGCCACTACGAAGTCCCGTTCGGCGGGCGGCTTCGGAAGATGCGGGACAGCCCCACCCCGGTGTAGGGATAGCCGCACTGCCCAGCAGAGATGCTGGGACGTAGCCTCGTTCATATGAGCGTGGCGACCCTCCATCTTCCTTCCCTCAGAGGCCTCGCCTCCTCTCCCCGGCGCGGCTTGGTGGAGGTCGCCACGCTCGTCAGGCCTTTACGGGATCTACGAGATCGTGCGCGGGCAAGGCCACACCACGCTTCCCACCGCGCGGGCACACGCGGACGAGATCGTCGCGCTCGAGCGCCACCTCCACCTGTTCGGCGAGCGCGCCGTCCAGCACGCCGCCCATGCGCTTCCCGGCCTGCCCACGCTTCTCGGCGCGGCCTACATCACGCTGCACTTCCTCGGCACAGCCGCCTTCCTCGTGTGGCTGCACCGCCGGCACCGCGAGTACTTCCCGCTCGTCCGCAACACGCTCGTCGCCGCCACGGGGATTGCGCTCGCGATCTACCTCCTCTATCCGGTTGCGCCTCCGCGGCTCGCGGGCCTCGGGTTCGTCGACACCGTCACGCACAGCGCGAAGGTCAACCTGAGCTCGGACGCGCTCGGAAGCCTCTACAACCCGTTCGCAGCGGTGCCCAGCCTCCACTTCGGGTACGCGCTGCTCGTCGGGATCGCGGTCGCGCGAATCGCGCGTGGTCGCGATTGCGCAGGTCATCGGCTGGAGCTATCCCGCCGTGATGCTCCTCGTCATCGTGGCGACCGGGAACCACTTCTTCTTCGACGCGTTCGCAGGCGCGATCGCGATCGCCGCAGGCTTCGCCGTCGCTAGCTGGATCGACTCGCCCACCACGCGCCGGCAGCGCTGGCGATCTGCCGCGGGATCCGCCGCCGCGCCGTGCTGAGCGCCTCGCGGAGCGCGGCATCGGCTGCGTCGAAGACGCCCGTGCCGTGCCCGCAGAGGATCGCTTCGGGCTGAACCGATTCGAGCTGCCGCGGCGGCCTGAAACGAAGGATCGGATGCACACCGAGCCGCTCGTCCCCGGCACGAAAGTAGCGACCGGTCCCGAGCGCATCCGCACACGCGAGCAGACGCCGCTCCGGCCACCACAGCGCCACCTCCCGCCAGCGGCGGTTCATGGCGATCGGAAGGAACTCGAATGGGCCGATCCGCTGCTCGGGGACGAAGTGGTGCGCGACGCCGAACCGCCCGGCAAGCTCGATGCAGTCGCGGCCGTGGCGGTCGAGCAGCTGAATGACTCCGGCCGGCGTGCCCGCCGCGCGCACGCGTTCCTCTACCCCAGGCGCGTCGATCGGATCGACAAGCCACACACGGTCGCCGACGACGAGCGCGTGCGAGCACCGTTCCATGAAGTCGTCTGCGATCCAGCCGAAGCCGCCCTCGAAGTCGTCGCAGAACGTCACCTTCAGCGCTTCCACATCGCCGCCCAGCGCTCGACATCGGGGAAGTCCTTCGCACGCGCATCCTCGATCAACTCCTCGACGTCGAACGGAATGCGACGGAACTCGACTGCCGAGGTCGTCGGCGACGAGGGCGTACTCGCTGAAGGGCTCGAACGGAACGTCCTCGAGCGGCTCCTTGTGCTCGTAGACGAGCCCGACGCTGCCGACGCAGAACCACAGCACGTCTCCGAAGCGCCGCAGCCACTGCAGGTGGACGTGCCCCGCCGCAACGGCATCGGCTGTCACGCCGTCGAGCGCCGCGCGGACCTCGTCGCTCGGCGTCGCCGGCAGAACGACGTCCTCGTTCGACCCGGGAGTGGCGTGACAGCACACAACCTGCCGGCCTCCGACCTGCACATCGACCGTCGGCTGAAAGCTCCCGAGGAACTCGAGCCCGTCGTCCCCGAGCTGCTCCGCGACCACCGCGCGACGTCGAGGAGCCGTTGCCGTTGCTCCTCGTCCTCGATGGGCTCCGCACCGAGGTCGAGCGTGAGCAGGAACTCGTCCGAGTTCCCGAAGACGCACGGACACTGCAGCTCCTGGAGCAGCTCGATGCACTCCACGGGCTGCGGCCCACCCTGGGCGACGTCGCCCAGCGAGACGATCAGATCGACGTCTTGCCGCTCGATATCGGCGAGCGCGGCACGGAAAGCGACGGCGTTTCCGTGCATGTCCGAGACGAGCGCGACACGCATGGATCGCAGCTTACGGAGACGCCGTACGCCGAGAGCGCAGGCACGAGCTCCGGATCTCGCACGTAGAGCCTCATCGGCACCGCATGCGACCCACGCCACCCCGACTCCGTCTCCAACACGTGCCCCCAGAGCGCCACCTCACCGAGCACCCGGCACACCGTGTCCGGGTCGTCGCGGCCAATGAGATACGAGAGAGCGTCGACCGGATCGCGGACCGCATGGAATCCGCACAGGCAACGGGGCCCGGGAACCGGATGCACCGCACCTTCGGCGATGCACTCCGCGACGACGGCATCGCCCGGCGCCCAGACCAGCTCGTGCAGCACCGAGCCGAGCCGCAGGCCGGCCGCCGTCTCCCGCACGGTCCATGCCCGCCACCCGACGACGGTGTCGGTGAGCTCGCGAACGACCTCGCCGCTCTCCATCAGCGCGCCATCGCTGCGTAGCGCACCGCCGCCGGCGGCATGACGGTATCGACGAGCCCGTAGGAGACCGCCTCCTCGGGCGTCATGAAGCGGTCGCGGTCGATGTCCGCCTTCACCCGCTCCAGCGGCTGCCCCGAGTGCCGCGCGATGATCTCCGCCATTCGCTGCGTCATCTCGAGGATCTCCTCCGCGGCGATCTTGATGTCGGCCGGCGCACCGCGGGCTCCGCCTGACCCCTGGTGGATCATCACCTTCGCGTTCGGCAGGACGTACCGCTTCCCCGGCGCGCCGCCGCAGAGGATCATTGCCGCGGCCGACATTCCCATCCCGGTGCAGATCGTCTGCACGTCCGGCTTCACGTACTGAATGGCGTCGTAGATCGCCATCCCGGCGTAGGAGGAGCCGCCCGGCGAGTTGATGTAGAGCGAGATGTCCTGATCGGGGTCCTCCGCCTCGAGGAACAGCATCTGCGCCGTGATCAGGTTCGCGATGTCGTCCTCGACAGGCTGTCCGAGGAAGATGATCCGCTCGCGAAGGAGCCGCGAGTAGATGTCGAACGAACGCTCGAAACGGCCTTCCTGCTCGACGACCATGGGAATCAGTGGCATGTGGCCTCCCTGCTAAGGTGCAACCGTTCGGTTGCGCCTAGTATACGCAACCCATGGGTTGCGGATTGGAGGAGCTGTGGAGGTCACACGCGAGGTCGTCTATCCCGCCCCACCCGAGGAAGTCTGGGAGGCATTGACCGATCCCGAGCAGCTCGAGGAGTGGTTCGCGAACGACGTCGAGCTCGATCCACGCGAAGGCGGCGCCGGAGTCTTCCGCTGGGACAACGGCGAAGAGCGGCGCGCAACGGTCGTCGTCGCCGAGCCGTCGGAGCGTCTCGTCCTCGACTGGGACGACGAGGGAAGCGTCGAGCTGACGTTGGAGGAGGTCGACGAGGGCACACGCCTCCATGTGCGCGAATCGACTCCCGAGATCGCCACAGCTCTCGAGCTGCGCGCCTGCGCGCTCGCCGGCATGCACGCGTGACAGATCCGACCGGGCGTGTCTTCGACGCCCTCGCCGATCCGAATCGGCGCTACGTGCTCGAAGCGCTGGCCGAGCGCGAGACGGCGACGGCGACGCAGCTCGCGGCCGAGCTTCCCGTAACCCGACAGGCGGTCGCAAAGCACCTGGCCGCGCTGAACGAAGCGGGTCTCGTCGAACGGCGGCGGCAAGGGCGCGAGACGCTCTACGAGCTGACACCGGGACCCCTCGGCGACGCAATGGACTGGATGGCGGGCGTCGGCGCGCAGTGGGACGCCCGGCTCGGGGCCTTGCGGCGTCACCTCCGAAACAGGCGACCCTAGAATCGCTCGATGGAACGCCGTCGGCTCGGGGGGACCGATGTCGAGGTCTCGCGGATCATCCTCGGCGGCGGCAACTTCGGCGGTATCGGCTCGGCGCCCGACCTGTTCGGAAGCGGGGAGACCGAGGAGGAGGCGTTCCGCCATCATGGACGCCGCGTGGGAGCGCCGGCATCACGACGTTCGACACTGCGGACGCGTACGGAGGCGGCGCCAGCGAGACCGCGATCGGCAACTGGATGCGCACCCGCGGCCACCGGCCGGAGATCGTCACGAAGACGTACAACCCGATGGACGCCGGCGAGGACAAAGGGCTCGCGCAAGCACGAGTCAGCCGCCAGCTCGAGTCGAGCCTCGCTCGACTCGGAGTCGACAAGGTCGACGTCTACCTCGCGCACGAGTTCGATCCGGAGGAGCCGCTCGGAGAAGTGGTCGCGACTTTCGAGGGGCTCGTGCAGACGGGCCTCGCTCGAGCGTGGGGCGTCAGCAACTTCGACGCCGATCAGCTACGTGCGACGCTCGCGATCGGCAGGCCCGCGGTCGTGCAGAACTCGTACTCGCTGCTCGAGCGCGGCGACGAGGAAGAGCTGCTCGCGCTCTGCGCCGAGTTCGACATTGCGTACACGCCGTTCGGCCCGCTCGCGGGCGGCTGGCTGACCGGCAAGTACAAGCCTGAGCAGGCGCCGCCGTCCGGGTCGCGCATGGACCTGCGTCCCGGGCCTTACGAGCGTTACCGCAACGCCGAGACCTTCGAAGCGCTCGAGCAACTGGCGGCGGCCGCATCCCGTCGCGCGGTGGACAGCGCCACGCTCGCGATGGCATGGGTGCTCGCCCAGCCGCAAGTCACGGCGATCGTCGTCGGTCCGCGCCGGCCGGAACAGCTCGACCCGGCGCTCCGAGCGCTCGAGACCCCGCTCACGCCCGAAGAAGCCGAGCAGCTGGACGCGCTCTTCTAGGGAGAGAGCCGCTCCAGGATCCAGTCGCCGCCCTCTCGTCGGTACCGCAGCCGGTCGTGGGCTCGGTCCTCGCGGTGCTGCCAGAACTCGTACAGCTCCGGCGCGAGGCGGTAGCCGCCCCAGTGCTCGGGTCGCGGCACCTCGTCGCCTGCGTAGCGCTCCTCGAGCTCGGCGACTCGTTCGTCGAGCTCCTCGCGGCTCGACAGGACGGCGCTCTGCCTCGACGCGACGGCAGCCAGCTGCGCGCCTCGCGGCCGCGTGGCGAAATAGGCGTCCGATTCCGCCGCGCTGACACGCCGGACCGTCCCCTCGACCCGAACCTGCCGCCCGAGCGGATCCCAGTAGAAGAGGAGCGCAGCCCTCGGGTTCTCTGCGAGCTCGCCGGCCTTCCTGCTGACGTAGCCGGTGAAGAAGACGAACTCGCCCAGCTCGAGCCCCTTCAGGAGCACCATCCGCGCGGAGGGAGCACCGTCGCCGCTCGCGGTTGCCAGCGCCATCGCCTGCGGCATCCGGATGCCCGCGCGCACGGCGTCCTCATACCACCGCTCGAACTGCACGAGCGGATCTCGATCGACGTCGCTCTCCAGCAGGACTCCCGTGCGTTCGTCCACCATGCCGAACCTACTCGACAAACGCCTTCGTGACGCACGGTTTCGGGCTAACGAAAGAGGTCGAGCTCCTCGGGAATGACGAGGTCGCGGGCACTGCCCTCGCCCGCGACCTCGAGCCCGCGAACGACCGCGGCTGGGATCCCCGCAACCTTCCCCATCACGAGCTCGGCGGCTCCGGCGATCTCGTCCGCGATCGCGATCCTCGTGTAGTGCAGTTCGTAGCCGGCGCGGTCGCGCTGACCGCGCAGGTCGAGTACGACCTGTAGCCCGGCGGTGCCGAGCGCGACGTCCGTCGTCCCCTGACGCCACGGACGGCCGAACGAGTCTGTGATCAGCACGGCCACGTCGCGACCGGTCAGCTCGCGGACGCGCGCGCGTATGCTGCTCTGCCGATCGGTCGGGATCCTCGGGGAGCAGGACGAGCGTGCCCTGCTCGGGTGCGTTCGAGGAGTCGACGCCGGCGGACGCACAGATGAACCCGTGCCGCGTCTCGGCGATCACGAGCGGCGGGCGCACGCGCACGATGCGCGCCGCCTCTCGAAGGATCACCTCGATGCGGCGGGGATCCTCCTCTCCTGCAATCTCCCGCGCACGGTCGGAAGGCTCCACGTCCGCGAGGCGGACGACGCGCGCCTTCCGACTTCGAGACGGCCTTCTGCGCGATCACGACCACGTCGCCGTCCTCCAGCTCGACCCGGCCGGCGATCAGCTCCCCGAGGTCGTCTCCCGCGCGAATCTCGGGCAGACCCTCGACGGGGATGATGCGGACTTCGCGGCTCAGGGCAGACCGGTCAGCCGAACGCCGGCGTGCGCCTTGTAGCGCTTGTTCACGTTGAGGATCACGGCCGTCATCCCTTCGAGCGCCCGCGAGTTCTCGAGGGGGCCGACGTCGACCGCGCGGTCGCCGAGCCGCTCCGCCAGCTCCAGCGCGAGCTCCTTTGCCGTGTCGTCACCACCGCAGATCAGGGCATCGCCCGGGTCGCCTTCATCCAGGTTGGCCGCCGCGAACGACTGGAGCCCCGAGGCAACCGGGGCCTTCACGATCTTCGCCACCTCCTCGGCGAGCGAGCCGCGGTGACGTCCGGGCAAGACGCCGTTGTCGGTGAAGCGCAGGTCGCTCGCGACGCTGAGGACCGGCGTCTTGCCGATTGCGTCTGCGAGCTCGTGCGCCGTCGAGAGAGTCGCGTTCGACTTCACGGCGAGGATGACGAGGTCGACATCTCGCACGACATCGACGTTGCGGCCACCCGTCACGCCGATCTCTTCTCCGATCACCTTGCCCCGTTCGCCGTCGCGCGACCCGACCAGCACCTCGTCCTGCCCGATGTCGTGCAGACGCTCTGCGATAGCGCGCCCGAACGCTCCGGTGCCGCCGACGATCGCGACCTTCATGTGAGCGCCACCGCCTCGAGTGCTGCCTCGGCAAGGCGCCGCCGCGCTGCTGCGTCGCGCATCAACGTGGGCGCGACGATCGGCCGCACGCCGAGCGCCGCGACGCCGTCTGCATCAGCCGCGTCCGCTTCGTCGATGACGAGCGCGTCGATCAATCCCGGATAGCACCTCGCGACGTGCGCGGCGGTTACGCCGCCTTCGAGTCGTTCCAACATCGCGGCGGCAGGGCCTTTCACCGCGCGACCGCCGATCAGCGGGCTGACGGCAACGCACGGTGCACGCCGACGCTCGAGCGCGGAGCGAATGCGCTCGACCGCGAGGATCGGCCCGATCGAAACGTGGGGATTGCTCGGCGCTATGAGGATCAAGTCGGCCTCGTGCAGCCCGTCGAGGACTCCGGGCGCGGGCCGCGCTTCGGCGGCGCCTTCGAAACGAACCCGGTCGACCGGATCGCGGTGCGCGCGAGAAACGAACCAGTGCTGGAACGCGAAGCTGCCGTTCGGCGTGTCCAGCCAGGTCCGCAGGGGCTCATCGGTTGCCGGGAGGATCGTCGTCTCCAACCCGAGCGCAGCCGTCAGGCGCGCGGTCACCGTGGAGAGCGGCTCGCCCTCGCGTAGGGCGCGCGTGCGCACGAGGTGGAGCCCGAGGTCGCGATCGCCGAGCCTGAACCAGTCTTCCCCGCCGAGGGTCGCGATCGTGTCGAGCGCATTCCAGGTCTCGTCCGCTCTTCCCCATCCGCGCTCCTCGTCAGCGATCCCGGCGAGGGTGTAGAGCACGCTGTCGAGGTCGGGCGACACCGAGAGGCCGAGCACCTCGAGGTCGTCGCCCACGTTGACGATCGCCGTCACGCCTGCCGGGTCGACCGCTTCGACGAGGCCGCGGAGGAAGCGTGCCCCGCCGACGCCGCCGCTGAGCACTGCGACCTTCATGACGCTTGTGCGCGTTCGAGCTGCAGCAGATAGCCCCGCGTATGGCTGCCGACGCGATCGCGCACGCGCTCGAGGTCGTCCCACGTGTCGACGTCGTCGCGCAAGCCGGGCAGGTCGAGCCTGCGCGCCCCGAGATGCGCCTCGAAGCGGTCGGCACTCCCCGGACCGTAGAGGGACGCGAAGTCCGCCGCGTCGGCGAGCGCGATCGCGTTCGTCGTGCCGTCCCGGGCGGCCACGAGGGCCGGCGCGCGCGCCGTGAGCTCCGCCAGCTCCTCGGACGTAACGCAGGGACAGTCGCCGTTGACGATCGTGACGGGCCCGGTGAGCGTCGCCAGCACCGCCGAGACCGCCTCGCCGAGACCGCCGAGCTTGTCGGCGATCACGGGGTCATCCGAGACGCCCGCGGCGGCCGCGATCACGTCGTCCGCCATGCAAACTGCCAGCCGCGGATCGCCGAGCCGCGTCTTGCCGTTCGGACGGAACGGGATCACGTATCGCGCCACGCGGCAAGACTATCCCTGACGTGGAGCGCAACCTCGACAACGCAGCCATCGCAGAGCAGCTCGAGTCCTTTGCCGCACTGCTGGATCTGACCGGCGCAAGCTTCTACACGTCGCGCGCGTACCGACGAGCCGCGGAGACGATCCGCGAGACGAAGGCGCCCGTCGCGGACCTCGTTGCGGCCGGACGCGTACGGGAGCTTCGCGGCATCGGCGCCGGGATAGCGGCACGGCTCGAGGAGCTCGTGTCCACGGGCCGCATCGCGGAGCTCGACGAGCTCCAGCGGGAGGTGCAGCCGGAGCTCATCGGCCTCGGCCGCTACCTCGGCCTCGCACCGAAGCGGATGGTCGAGATCGGGAAGGCGCTCGGCATCTCGACGGTGGACGAGTTTCGCACTGCGGCGCGCGAAGGCCGGCTGACAACCGTCGCGGGTATCGGACCGCGCACGGAGCAACGCATCATCGCGGCGCTCGACCGCGAAAGCCGGGAGCCCCGGAAAGGGATGCTGCTCCACCGTGCGCGTGCGCTCCTCGAGGAGATCGCAGAGGCGCTGGGGGGAGAGGTCGCGGGTGATCCGCGTCGCTGGGCCGACCTGTCCTTCGACCTCGCCGTGGTCTGCGCCGCGGCCCGTCCGGAGCCGGTGCTCGACGCGTTCGAGGCGCTGCCCACGATTCTCTCCGTCGTCGAGCGCGAGACGCGCCGCGCCGTCGGCGTAACCGCCGAGGGCGATCCGGTCGAGCTCGTCGTCGCGGATCCGAAACGGTTCGGAACCGAGCTGCTCCGCGCGACGGGGGCTCCCTCGTACGTCGCGGCGCTCGGTGAGCTGCCCGACGCGGCCGAAGAGGAGGAGGTCTATGCCCGGCTCGGCATTCCCTATTGCCCGCCGGAGCTCAGGGAGGAGCCGTTCCGGGGCGAGCCGCCGCCGCTCTTGACGCGCGACGAGATCCGCGGCGACCTGCACGTCCACTCGACGTGGTCGGACGGAAAGGCGTCGATCCTCGAGATGGCGACGGCGGCCCGCGAGCTCGGCTACGAGTACCTCGCGATCTGCGACCACACGCCGAACGTCCGCGTCGTGCCGGGCCTCGACGCGGACGACGTCCGGCGTCAGGCGGAGGAGATCGCGGCCGTCAACGAAGAGCTCGCACCCTTCCGCGTCCTGCGCGGAATCGAGGTCGACATCAGGAGCGACGGGACGCTCGACCTCCCGGACGACGTTCTCTCCGAGCTGGACTGGGTGCAGCTCAGCCTCCATGCCGGGCAGCGGCAGTCCCGTGACGAGCTCACGCGCAAGGTGACGGAGGCGATGCGGCATCCCGCCGTTCGCGCGCTCAGCCACCCGAAAGGGCGGATGCTCAACCGCCGCCCGCCGAACGCGCTCGATCTCGAGAAGACGTTCGAAGTCGCGCTCGAGACGGGAGTCGCCGTGGAGACGAACGGCCTGCCCGACCGACTCGACCTCTCCGGCCCCGAGCTCCGCCTCGCCCTCGAGGCGGGCGTTTCGATCGTGGTCTCGACCGACGCGCATTCGGTGCGCGGGCTCGAGAACATGCGGCTCGCGGTGCACACCGCTCGGCGCGGATGGGTCACTGCCGCCGACGTCGTCAACACCCGGCCGTTGGCCGAAGTGCTCGCGCGGTGAAGGTTCTCGCGACCCGGCGATACCCGGGCCCGGCGTTCGAGGAGCTCGACGATGTCGAGGTGCTCCCGCTGTCGGAGCTCGCGGCTCCGCGGCCGGACGTCGAGGCGCTCGTCCTAGCCAACGAACCGCCGCCGCTCCAGCTCCTGCCGGGCCTGCGGCTCGTCGCGAACTTCGGCGTCGGCTACGACCGGCTCGGCGTGGACGAGCTGCGACGCCTGGGCATCGAGGTCACGAACACTCCCGGCGTCCTCGACGCAGCGACTGCCGACCTGACGTTCGCGCTCATCCTGGCGACGCGGCGACGCGTCGTCGAGGGCGACCAGCGCGTGCGCTCGCGGCAGTGGGTCGGCTCCTGGGCGGACAGCTTCCTGGCAGAAGAGGTGACCGGGTCGACGCTCGGGATCGTCGGGCTCGGGCGGATCGGGCAGGCCGTGGCGCGTCGGGCTCAGGGCTTCGAGCTACGTGTTCTCTACTCGCAGCGGCATCGCGTCGAGACGACGCTGGGCGAATACCGCGGGCTCGATCAGCTGCTCGGCGAGGCGGACATCGTCACGATCCATGCGCCGCTGACGTCGGAGACTCGGGGCTTGATCGACCGGCGCCGGCTTGCGCTGTTGAAGGGCGGTGCATGCTTCGTCAACACCGCCCGCGGCGAGATCGTGGACGAGCAGGCGCTCGTCGACGAGCTCGTGTCAGGCCGGATCCGCGCGGGGCTCGACGTATTCGCCAACGAGCCTCACGTGCCTCAGGAGCTGCTCGGCCTCACGAACGTAGTACTGACCCCGCACCTCGGGAGCGGGACTCGCCAGGCGCGCGAGGCGATGACGCGCATCGTCGTCGACAACATCCTCGCGTTCGAGCGAGGCGAGCCGCTTCTCAGTCCCGTCTGACGACGGTGGCGCTGCCGGGGCCGCTCGAGGTCCACTCGGCGAGCTCGTACCAGTGCGTGTCGCGGAGCGCGTGGCTGACCTCGGGGTCGGTGTGCGCTGCGTAGAAAACGTGCCGCTCGAGGTCGCAGCAAATGGCGACCGCGCTGAGCGGGACGTTGGGGATGGTCATCAACGCGTCCGCCGGCAGCCTCGCCTCGGCAACGGTGTAGTGCTTGAACTGGAGGTCGGGGGCGTACTCCATCAGCTTCGGCCAGTCAGGACAGGTACGGGAGCTCACGTCCGGACCTTTTCTGCCTCGGCGCGAGTTTCCTCCCCGCTCCAGCGGCCCTCGAGGCGGACCACGCCGCGCTCGTCTCCCGCCGGGTAGACGACGAAGGTCAGCGCGTCATCGAGCCAGTGGTAGAGGCTCTCTCCCGACTCGTCGGCAAGGCCCAGACGGAGGTGGAAGCGCCCGTCGGCGAGCGGGAGCTGGTCGACGTCGAAGCGCACGGTCAGCTCGACGGTGTCGGAGTCCCAGCCGAGCTCGGCGGTCGACCGGCCGCCGCCGGCGACGAGCAGCCCCGATGCGTCGCGCAGCTCGATCGAGACGCGCGGCGGCGGCAACGGCCGCCGCGCCGCGATCTGCAGCTGCAACGCGAGCGGCTCACCCGCGAGGAACTGTGTGCGCGACTCGCCTTCAGGTCCCAGAAGCTCCACGCTCTCGATTCGAGCCTCGCCGCTACCCCACTCCTTGAGGCCGGCCCCGCGCTCGGCCGGGTCCGGGTCACCCGCGAGGAGCTGCCGGTAGCGAACGATCGCGTCGTGCGTCGCGCCGTCGAACTCCACCTCTCCGTTGCGGAGCAGGATCGCGCGGTCGCAAAGGCGCTCCACTGCCGATGCGTCGTGTGACACGAAGACGATCGTCCCGCCGCGTTGCTTGAACTCGAAGATCTTTCCGAAGCACTTGCGCTGGAACTGCTCGTCGCCGACGGCGAAGACCTCGTCGAGCAGCAGCAGATCGGCATTGATGTGCGCGGCGATCGCGAACCCGAGGCGCATGTACATGCCGGACGAATACGTGCGCACCGGGAGGTCGATGAACTCCTCCAGGCCGGCGAAGGCGACGATCTCGTCCAGCTGCTCACGGATGTACGCGCTCTTCAGTCCGTGGATCGAGCCGTTGAGGAAGACGTTCTCGCGGCCGGTGAGGTCCTCGTGGAACCCGGCGCCGAGCTCGAGCAGAGAGCCGATCCGCCCGCCGACATCGACGCTCCCGGACGTCGGCTTGATGATCCCGGAGATCAGGCGCAGCAATGTCGTCTTGCCCGAGCCGTTGCGGCCGACGAGGCCGACGGCGCTGCCGGGCTCGATTCGGAAGGACACGTCCCGGAGGGCGACGACGTCGGCAGGCTTCGAGCGGCGGCGCGCAACGACGACGTCCTTCAGGCGGCGCGACTCGCGCGGGTACACCTTGAAGTGTCGCGCGGCGTGGTCGGCGACGATCTCGCCTGGTCGGATCACGCTTCCGAGGGTACCGCGAGGGCCCGCCGCACCAGCCCGGCGAGCAGCTCGACGAACGCCGGGTCGGCGTTCGGCATTTCGATCCTGTCGAAGCTCATGCCGAGGTCGCGCGCGCGCTCCGCCGCCTCGTGGTCGAGGTCCCAGCGGATCTCGAGGTTGTCGGCGACGAAGCCGATCGGGCAGACGAGAACCTCGGTGACGCCGCTTGCGTGGAGGTCTGCGAGGTGGTCGAGGATGTCCGGACCGAGCCAGGGCTCGCCTGTAGGGGACTCGCTCTGGAACGAGAAGCTCCACGTCTCGAGGGCTGCCCGTTCCGCGACGAGCCGGGAAGTCTCGAGCAGCTGCTCCTTGTAGGGATCGCCCTCGTCGAGGATGCGGGCCGGCAGGGAGTGGGCGGTGAAGACGACATGTGCGTGCGTGCCGCGGACGCGATCGGCCAGGAGGTCGATCAGGGCAGGGTCGTCGTGCCAGCTGTCGACGAAGGCGAGCTCGGCCCGTCCTCCGATTGCTTCCTCGAGCCGGCGGCGGTAGTCGCCGATGGAGAGCCGCGAGTAGTGCGGTGCGAGGACGAGGCCGACGATGGTGTCCGCGCCGGCGGCGAGTGCGCGTTCTGCGGCTTCGGCGATGCGCGGTGTCCAGTGCTTCATCCCGGTGAAGACCGGGATGTCACGGAGCTCGCGCTCGAGGGCCGCCCGCGTTTCCTCGGTGATGGCGTTGAGCGGCGAGCCCTCGTCGATGCCGAGTGTGCGGTAGCGCTCCACGAGGTCGTCCAGCACCTCCTGCCGAACCGGCCGTCCGCCGCGAATGTCGGCGTAGTAGGCGGGAACGTCCGCCAACCGCTCAGGCGAGCCGTACGCCATCAAGACAACAGCCGCCCTCACGGGACAGACGCTAGCGAAGGCTCTCTCGTCGGAGCCGGGCTCTCTCGCCGTGGCGCCAGGCACCGGGACATGTCCTTCCGAAAAGTCCGTCCGTGCGGGAGAAACGGGGTGGAGGTCACACTCTCGTCACTGTTTCGTTGCACTCTCGTAGCGGTGCCTGGCACCGGGGGTGGCCGGTTGCGACAGGAGTGCCCGGTTACGACACGGCGACGGTTGCTTCGTGGACGAAGTCGGTGAGGCGCCCGAGAACGGCCGGGTCTGTGTTTGGTGGCACTCCGTGCCCAAGGTTGAATACATGACCCGGCCGTCCTCCGGCACGTCGGAGAATAGCCCTCGTCTCGGCCTCGATCCGCTCCCACGGGCCCAGCAGCACCGCAGGATCGAGGTTCCCTTGCACGCCGCGGTCCTCGCCGACCTCCGACCAGCCGCGGTCGAGCGGGATGCGCCAGTCGAGACCGATGACATCGCCTCCTGCCTTCGCCATGTCCGCAAGCAGCGTCGCTGTCCCCGTGCCGAAGTGGATCGTCGGAACGTCGAGCGCCGACAAGATGCGCGCGGAGTACGGCGCGACGAACTCGACGTAGTCCTGCGGGGACAACGCGCCCACCCACGAGTCGAACATCTGGATCACGTCCGCTCCCGCTCGAGCCTTCGCGGCGACATACCGCGCGAACGTCTCCGCGAGCTTCTCCAGCAGCGCATGCCACGTCTCGGGCTCGCGGTACATCATCTGCTTCACGCGTCGCGAAGTCGCGGCTCGGCCTTCCCTCGACGAGGTACCCGGCGACCGTGAACGGACCGCCGCAGAAGCCGATCACTGCCTGGTCGTCACGCAACGCCGCACGAACCAGCCGCACCGCCTCGAGAATCGTCGGCACCGACTCCTCCGGCTCCGGCACCGACAACCGTTCGACGTCCGCGCGGGTGCGGATCGGCTCCGAGACAACGGGCCCGACGTTCTCCACCAGGTCGACGTCGACGCCCATGCCGAGGACGGGGAACATGATGTCGGTGAACATCACCGCTGCATCGACGCCGTGCCGTCGAACCGGTTGCAGCGTCACCTCGGCGCAGAGCTCGGGCTCGGCGACGATCTCGAACAGCCCGTAACGCTCGCGCAGCTCCCGGTACTCGGGAAGCGATCGGCCCGCCTGGCGCATGAACCACACCGGCGTGCGCTCGACGGGCTCGCGCCGGCACGCGCGAACGAGTAGCGGCTCCACGAGGCCGTAGGCTAGTCCGGCCGTTGAAGACGATCGGCGAACATCCCGTTCCCGCCGGACCGCTCGCCGTGCGGTGGCTCGCCTACGAGCTCGACGATGTGCAGGCGGGTGCGCTGACACACGCCCGCGTCTCCTTGCAGAACGAAGGCACCGCGCCCTGGCGTGGGCTCAATCTCTCGTACCACTGGCTGGACGACCGCGGTAACGCGATCGTCTGGGACGGCTTGCGGCGCGACGTCGCTGCCGCACCCGGTGAGCGCGTCGACTGCGAGCTCGAGATCCGCGGCCCGATCCCGCCCGGCCGCTACAGGCTCGCCTTCGACCTCGTGGACGAGCACCGCTTCTGGCTCGCGGAGCTCGGCAACTTCGCGCCCGAGATCGACGTGGACGTCTCCCCGCGCGACGCCGCCGCCGCCCGCGCGTTCCTTCCTCCCAACGCCGACCTCGAGCCCGACTGGGAGGAGCGGGTCTACGTCGCGCACACGGAGGGCTACGCGGCGGTCGGCGGCTCGCTGGAGTGGATCACGACGCGGCTACGGCGTGCACCTGCCGAGCTCGAGCCGTACGCGCCCGGCGGCGGACGCAACCCCGCCTTCCCCCACCCGCTGGTCTGCCCGTCGCTCCTCCCCCCGCTCGAGCCGAACGCCGAGGTCGCCGGCCTACCGGCGTGGCGTCCGGAAGGAGACGAGCCCTGGGTCTACGACGCGCGAATCAGACTTCGACTGCAATCTGGTCGTCGACGCGGCTGAAGACGTAGGCCCCGAGCGCAAGCCCCGCCAGCGCCGCGACGACCGTGTAGATCGTGTCGCCGACAGTGGGGAGGCGACCGTAGAACAACGGATCCCGCAGCGCCTGGATCATCGGCGACAACGGATTGCCCCAGTGGATCAGATCGACGACCCAGTCGCGACTCGCGATCTGCGGATCGGACAGCGGATACAGGATCGGCGTCAGAAAGAAGAGCGGCAACAGCAGCGCCGACGACGAGGAACTCGATGTCACGAAACAGGACGTTGAGGCACGCGATCGCAAGCGCAAGCCCACCGGTGATCGCCACGACGGCAACCCCGATCGGCACGGCGAGCCACTCCGTCGCACGCACGCGGGGCAGTAACGCGAAGTTCAGCACCAGGAGGATCGCGAGCATCACGCGCGAAGCTGATCAGGTGCGTCGCGACGACCGACAGCGGCACGAGCTGACGCGGAAAGCGTGTCTTGCGAATCAGATTCGCGTTGTCCAGCAGCGAGCGCGACGCGGACTGGACAGCCTGCGCGAAGAAGAGCCAGGCGGCCAGCCCGACGAGCAGGAAGAGCGCGTAGTGCCCCTCCGAGCCGAACGGCGTCTTCCACAGAACGGAGAAGACGAGCAGGTACACGGCCATGAGCAGCACCGGGTTCGCGAGCGTCCACGCGACACCCAGCAGGGAGCCGCGGTACTTCGCCTGCACGTCGCGCCGAAGGAGGTTCCCGAAGAGCTCGCGGTAGCGAACGAGATCGCCGTAGACCGTTGTCATAGGCGCCGCCTAGTCTAGGGGCGCTCTCACATGGCGCTTACAGCCCTTCGTTACGCTTCGACCCCGTGAAGGCGCTCGCGGCGATCGCTGCCTTGCCCGCCGCCGCCGCGGCCATCTGGATCCTGCTGCGCACGCCGCTCGCACCCCGACTGGCGGCCGCGCCGCGCGAGGATCGATGGCACGAGAAGCGCGACGCCGATGCTCGGCGGAATCGGCATCTTCGTCGGGATCCTCGCCGGCTTCTTCGTCGCGGTGGCAGTCGGACGCAGCCCCGGCGAGCGGAGAGCTCCTCGCGATCCTCGGGGGCTGCGCGATCCTCTTCGTCGCGGGCCTGCTGGACGACCTCTACTCCCTCGGCCCGCTGCCGAAGCTCGCAGCGCAGCTCGCGGCAGCAGGACTCGTGATCGCAAGCGGCCTCACGATCTCCGGGCTGATCTCGAACGACTTCCTGGCGGGGGTCGTCGCGCTGCTCTGGCTCGTCGGGATGACGAACGCCTTCAACCTGCTCGACAACATGGACGGCCTCGCCGCGACACTCGCCGCGATCGCAGCCGTGTTCTTCGCGATCGACGCGGTGACGGTGCACGAGAACAAGGCCGTGCTCGCTCTCTCGATCGCGATCGCGGCGGCGTGCGTCGGCTTCCTCCCCTTCAACCTCCACCCGCGGCGCTCCGCAGCGGTCTTCATGGGTGACTCGGGGAGCCAGGTGCTCGGCTTCGCGCTCGCCGCGCTCGGGCTCACCGCGAGCTGGAAGGTCGCCGGAACGACCGTCGCCACACTTGCTCCTTCCCATCCTCGTGCTCGCGGTCCCGATCCTCGACACCACGCTCGTGACGGTCGTGCGACTGCTCGACGGCCGGCCGGTCTACCAGGGCGGACGCGATCACGCGTCGCATCGCCTCGTGTACCACGGCCTGTCGGAGCGGCGCGCAGTCGTTCTCCTCGCGGTCGATCTCCGCCGCGCTCGGCGCGACGAGCCTCTTCTACGCCGTGCTCGACAACGCATGGGTGACGCTGATCGGCGTTCTGCTGACGTTCGCACTGCTCGTCCAGTTCGCGAGCGTGCTCTCGGACGTCGACCGAACCTCCGGCCGCGCGCCCGATCGCGGCTGGCTGCGCACATTCGTCGCGAATCCGCGCCGGTTGGTCGAGTCGCTCGTCGACTTCGCAATCATCTCCGCCTCGTTCGCGGCCGCCTACTACCTGCGCCTCCAGGGCAGCGGCAGCGCGTACGACCGGCACCTCTTCCTCGTCTCGCTCGCAGTCATCCTGGCGGCGCGCTACGCGGCGTTCATCCCGTTCGGGCTCTATCGCGGCGTCTGGCGCTACGCGGGAGCGCGGGATGCGGCCAGCATCGTCGCGGCGGTCGTCCTGTCGGAGGTCGTCGCCTATCTGATCCTGGACGCCACGCAGACGTGGGGCGCGTTCCCGCGCGGCATCTTCATCATCGATGCGCTGATCTGCACGCTGCTCATCGGCGTGTCCCGCTTCTCGGAGCGCGCCTTCGTGCGCGGCGTCTCCTCGCTGACAGGCCGAGCCGATCGCCGCAGGACGCTGATCGTCGGCGCAGGCCGCGGCGGCCGCAGCCTGCTGCGCGAGCTGCGCGAGACGCCGGGCGAGCAGGTCGTCGGCTTCGTGGACGACGACCGGCAGCTGGCCCGCCGCCGCCTGCAGGGCGTTCCGATTCTCGGCGGCACGGGGGAGATAGACCACATCCTGTCGCGCTCGAATCCCGACACGGTGCTCGTGACGATCCCCGACGCGCCGCGGGCACGGCTCGCGCTCGTCATCGACGCGTGCGCACACGCGGAGATTCCGTGCAGGTTCGTCCGGCGCGAGACAGATCTCGATCCGCGCGTTGTCCTCGGCGCCACCGCGGACTGACGTGAGCGTCGCGACGGCGGGAAGAGTGCCCGCCGAGAGGACGCTGGCAGAGCGGTTCACCGCTGCGATCCCGGTTCTGAGCGTCTTCGTCTGGCTCTGCATCATCTACGCCGTCGAGGCCTGGGCGCACGGCACGCCGTGGCTCTTCGGCGACGAGCTCGAGCTGACGCAGCTGTCGCGGTCGATCGCGGACACCGGACACGCCGCGCGCCGCGGCGAGCCGCACTCGTTCGACACGCTCTGGACGTACCTGATGGCGCCGGCCTGGTTGATCAACGACGTCCACTCGGCGTACGCGACCGTGAAGTACCTCGCGGTGATCGTCATGACCGCGACCGTGTTCCCCGCCTACGGCATCGCACGCATGGTGGTCGGGCGGCCTGCGGCGCTATTCGCCGCAGCTGCGGCCGCCGCGATCCCCGCATTTGCCTATTCGTCGATGATCGTGGAGGAGCCGCTCGCCTACCCGTACTCGACGCTCTGCCTCTACCTGATCCTGCGAGTGCTCGTTCGGCCGACGAGGTGGTCGATCGGCGCAGCCCTCGTCGCGAGCGCGATCGCACCGCTGATACGCGGGGAGCTCGCGGTGGTCCCGGTCGCCTTCGTGCTCTCGCTGCTCTTCCTCGCGTGGACCTCGGCATGGTTCTCGCGCGTGCGCAGATCCTGGACGCGCGTGGGACTGGCTCGGGCTCGGCGTCCTCGTCGTCGGCGCAGTTGTGATCGTGAGCGCGTTCCTCGGCCACCACTCCTACGAGTGGCTCGTCGCGACCGGCTTCTACCAGGACCGCCTCTTCGACCTCGGCCTCAACGCCGCCGGGGCGCTGACGATCGGCCTCGGCGTCCTGCCGGTCGTCGCAGGACTGGCGTTCCTCTGGCCGGCACGCGGCGAGCGGCCGCTGCGAGAGGTTCGCGCGCTCCGCGCCCTGCTCCTCGCTGCGATCGTCAGCTTCGGCATCTACACGGCGGTCAAGTCCACGTACGTCTCGACGACGTTCGGGACGTACACGTACGAACGGAATCTCATCTACCTCGTACCGCTGCTGTTTGCCGCCACCGCGTTCTGGCTCGAGCGGAGGCGGATCAACCCGGTTGCGCTCGCGGTCTCCGCCGGATTCGTCCTCCTCTTGCTGCTGACGACGCCGTACGAGATGGGACAGGACATCTCGTACAACGCGCCGGGCCTCGCGATCCTGCAGCAGGGGAACAGGTACCTCCAGCTCGACACGACCGCCGCGCGCATCGGCCTCGTCGCGCTGCTCGCGTTGTCCGTCGCGATCCTGCTCGCGCCGCGATTCCTGCGGCGTGGAGCGGCGTGGCTCGCGATCGGAGTGGCGGTCGGAATCGTCGCGTGGAACCTCACGGGCGAGATCGCATTCGCCAACGCGTCGAATCGCGCCTCGGACCGCTTCGTCGAGAACATGCGCGGCGCGTACTCCTGGGTCGACGACCACACCGGCGGCGCATCGACGCTCTACATCGGCCAGCAGATGAAGGACCAGAACGGCGAATGGCTGCTCGAGTTCTGGAACAGGTCGATCAAGTCCGTCTGGAGCCTCGACGGTACGGCGCAGGGCCCGGGGCCGGTGCTCACGCCCGACCCACGCGCGTCGGACGGCGCGCTCTCACACGACCCGCACTACCCGTACGTCGTCGAGGAGGCGGGCATCGACGTCGCAGGAACCGAAGTCTCGCGCCACCTCCACGTCGCCGGCGGCAACCTCGAGCCGTGGCGCCTGATCAAGGTCGCCCCGCCGCTTCGGCTGCGCGCGGCGGTCAGCGGCGTCTACGCGGACGGCTGGATGGGCTCGCAGAGCTCGTACACCCGTTATGCGACGCAGGGGGACCAAACCGGCCGCATGCGCGTAGTCGTCTCGCGCAAGTCCTGGGGCGGGCCGGACAGGCCGGGCCACGTCACCATCAGGGTGGGCCCGATCACGATCGGAGACGACAAGCAGCCGCACGTCGTGGCGGCGACCCAGACGAAGACGTTCGACATCCACAGCAAGCAGGAGGTGATCGTCCCGCTGAAGGTTCCGGGCCCGCGCTTCCGCGTCGAGGTGACGATCTCGCCGACGTTCGTCCCGCAAGAGCTGGCCGCGGATGTGCACGACAACCGACAGCTCGGCGCGAAGGTGAGCTACCTCTTCTCTCCGCCTCGAAAAGCTGCGCAGAGATAGCTGAAGCGGACGGCGAGGAGCAGCCGCGCGACCGGCCCGCTCCGCTCGAGCGTATGCAGCAAGCCGGCGACGGGACGCGGGAGCGAGACGCGCTGCGGCGCGAAGAACGGCCGCAGCTCGAGCCGGTCGAAACCCGCCGCGCGTAGTTCGTTCTCGACGTCCTCGACGCGGTACTGGCGCGGATTGAGATCGAACACGAGCTTGCGCTCCGTGTAGCCGGCGACGCGACGGAAGAAAGCGGCGCGGTCGCGCGCGTAGTAGATCGCGCGGAAGCAGGTCGTGACGGCAACGCTCGTCGGGCGGCTCGTACTCGTTCAGGTCGCCGAGGACGACGGTTCGTCCCTTGCTTCGCGCTGCGGCGACCATCTCCGGGCTTGCGTCGACCCCGACGTAATCGAGACGCGGCAAGTAGTCCGCGAAGCCGCCGTCGCCGCAGGCGAGGTCGAGGACGGTCTCACCGGCCGCAGGCTCCGGGCCGAGCGACAGCACGAGCTCCGCGCGATGTGCGAGGTACGACTCCGCATCCGCGTAGGCGTCTTCGGTCCAGCGCTCGGCCTGCGGTGCGTACTTGCTCGTGCTCAACGGAGCGCGAACAGGCGCTCGGGATGCTTGCGCAGGAAGCGCGCCATCGCATGGAGATGCCACAGGTTCCGGCGGGTCAAGAAGTGCTTGTCGATCACGGCCTGGTACTCGTGGTGGACGACGGCGGCCGGCACCCACCAGCGCTCCCAGCCCGCCTTCATCGCGCGATAGCTGAGATCGATGTCCTCGACGTACAGCTTGTAGCCCGAGTCCCAGCCGCCGATCTGCTCGAGCATCGTCCGGCGCATGAGCAGGAACGCACCGAGCATCGTGTCGACCTGCATCGGCTCGGCCGTCGGCGCATCGAGCAGGTAGTGACGCCGCTGCCAGCGAAGCGGCGGGAAGAGCTTGCGCAGCGGCGTTCGCCTGACGATCGTGCCGCCGACGGTCGGAAAGCTGCGGCGCGACGCCTGTAGCGTTCCGTCGGGATTGATCATCTTCGGCCCGGCGATCCCGCAGCGCGGATGTGCGTCGGCGAACGCGACGAGCTGCTGGACGCAGTCCGGTTCGGGGACGGCGTCTGGATTCGAGATCACGACGTATTCCGATGTCGTCGTCCGGATGCCCTGGTTGACGTTCGCCGAGAAGCCCAGCGCGCGGTCGTTCTCGATCACGCGGACGCCGTCGGGAACTGCTTGCGGACGGCTGCCCGGACCGTTCGCCACGACGACGAGCTCGTCGACCTGCGGCCGGAGAGCGGGCAGGGAGGTCCTCAGCAGGTCGGCCTCGCCCGCACCGGTCGCAACGAAGACTCCGGCGACCTTCATGTCGCGAGGACCTCTCGGTAGACGTCGGCCGTGATGCGTGCGGTCTCGCGCCACGTGAAGCTCTTCACGCGTGCGAGACCCGCCGCCGACAGCCGGTCGCGCTCGGCGAGCGCCCGGCGCACGCCGTCGGCGAGGTCGCCGGTGAAGATCGCAGCCTCGCCGGCGACCTCCCGCAGCGCCGGCTCCGGCGCGGCGACGACCGGCGTCCCGCAGGCCATCGCCTCGACGACGGGCAGTCCGAAGCCCTCGTAGCGAGAAGGGAACACGAGACATGCGGCGCGCTGGTAGAGGGAGACGAGCTCTTCCTTCGGGACGTAGCCACGCACGTCCGCGCCGCGCCGCCGCAGCTCGGCGGCGAGCTCGGGATTCTTCGGGGGCCCGACGACAACCAGTTTGCGGCCGACAGCGTCGGCCGCAGCGAGCGCATCGAGCGGCTGCTTGCGCGGCTCGATCGAGCTGACGAAGAGCAGAAAGGAGTCGTGCTCGGTCGCCGGCGTGAAGTCCGGGTCGGGTGCGAGGGGCGTGACGACGATCTTCTCCGCAGGCGTGCCGTAGAGCTCGATGAGATCCCGCTTCGTGCGCTCCGAGATCGCAAGGACGCGTCGCGCCTTGCGCACGGCGCGGCGCACGAAGACCTTGAACGTCAACAGGTCCCACTTGCCGAAGACGCTCGGGTCGCGCTCCCACGAGAGGTCCTGAACGGTGACGACCGCCGGCGCCGGACAGCTGAGGGGCAACGAGTGGACGAAATGCGTCAGCGCGGGGCGCAGCCGCCGGAGCAAGCGCGGGACGGTGACAGCCATCCGCAGCTCCTGTGACCGGGCCGCGAGGTGGACGGCCTCGATCCCGTCCGGAACGAGCGCCGGGTCGCGCGTGACCGCGGCGATGCGCAAGTCGGGCGCGACCTCGGGCAGCGCGCGCAGGAGCTGTGCGACGTACGTCTCGTCGCCGGTGCGCCGGCGGCCGAGCACGTCGGCATCGACGAGGACGAGGGGCTTCGTCACGCCGCAGCCGCCTCGCGGTACACGTCGACCGTCTGCGCGGCGACTGCGTCCCAGCGGAAGCGGCGCGCCCGCTCCAACCCGAGCGCGACGAGCTGCTCCCGCTCCGCAGCGGCACGCTCGATTCCGGCAGCGATTTCTGCCGGATCGTGCGCATCGACGAGGACTGCGGCGCCGTTTGCCACCTCCTCCATCGCGGTCCCGCGGGTCGTCACGACCGGCGCGCCGCACGCCATCGCCTCGAGCACGGGAATGCCGAAGCCCTCGTAGAGCGAGGGATACGCCACGCAGACCGCGCCGCGGTACAACCGTGCCAGCTCCAGGTCGCTCACCTCGCCGAGCCAGCGCACGCCGTTGCCGCCGACCTCCACTCCACCCCAGCCGCGGGCACCGACGACGCGTAGCTCGACGTCGCTGCGACGAGCGGCGTCGACGAGCCTCCGCAGGTTCTTTCTCGGCTCGAGCGTTCCCACCGCCAGGACGTAATCCCCGTCCGCTGCCGGACCGTCGTGTGTGAACTCCTCCGCGACGGCGTTCGGCACAACGCGGATCTTCTCGTCGGGCACGCCGAGGAGCTCGACGAGCTCGCGACGGGTGAACTCCGAGACGGCGATCACGCGTCGCGCCGCGTTCAGCACGCGGGGGACGATGCGAGGGCTGTACGTTCGTGTCCAGCGGTTGAACGTCTCCGGATGACGCAGGACGGCGAGATCGTGGACCGTGACGACGAGCGGTCGCGACGAGCGCAACGGCCCGCGATAGGTCGGGCAGTGCAGGACGTCTGCGCCGTCGAAGCGACCGAGCACGAACGGGTACCAGACGCCGTCGCGCGCCAGGGTGGAAAGGCGATCCCCGCGCCCGAAGGAGAGTCTGGAGACCTCCAGGTCGTCTCGCCGGCGCAGCTCACGCAACAGACCGTTGATGTAACGCGCGGTCCCTGCGCGCGTCTGCACGAGCGGCGACACGTCGACGGCGACGCGAATCACAGCGCGTCAGCGTAGCTTTGAAGGTGAACGCGTCCTGTCTCGAGCCAATCGAAGCGGCGCGCGTGTGCGAGACCCCGCGCGACGAGCTCGTCGCGCTCGGCCAGAGCCCGCCTGATGCCCTCGGCGAACGACTCGGGACTGTCGGGATCGGCGCGCACCGCCGCGTCGCCGGAAGCCTCGTCGAGAGACGGGTGCGACGACACCACGCACGGCACGCCGGACGCCATCGCCTCGACGACGGGAATGCCGAACCCCTCGAAGCGGGACGGGTACACGAAGACCTCGGCACCTCTGTAGAGGGCCGGCAGTTCCTCGTCGGAGAAGAAGGTCGAGACCGCCACGGCCGGGTGCCACGAGGCGCGAGGTCACCGCCGAGCAGCTCGACGGCGCGCTCGAGCGTCGCCAGGTTCTTGCGCCAGTCCTCCGTCGCCGTCGTGAACACGTACGGGGCCCCGAACGCAGCGGCGCTCACCGTCGGGCGTGAAGCGCGTCGTCGACACCGGGGTAGGCGACGCGAATCCGGTCGCGGCCGACCCCGAGCCGCTCCTCGACGTCCGTCGCGGTGAACTCCGAGTTCGTGAAGACGAGGTCACATCTCGCCGCCTCGCGAGCCGTGGCGGTGTGCATGCTGACGGTGCGGGGATGCAAGGTGCTCCGGAAAACGCAGCGGCCCGAGGTCGTGGATCATCGTCGCGCGAAGCCCGGAGCGCTGAGGCGGGAGCATCCAGTCGCTGAAGTGCATGACGTCGAAGCTCCCGATGAAGCGTTCGGCGGTCGGCCGTCCGAGCGCGCCCCACATACGCCGGGCGGGATGCGCCGGCATGACCATGACGAGACGTTGCTCGACGCCGAGCCCTTCGAGCGACTCGTCCACGAGCTTCCGGCCGCGTACGCTGACCGGCCCGAACGCGACGAGCTCGTGCTCCGCGCCGCCGGCGGCAACCATTCCTTTCAGCGCCCCGAGGATGTAGTTGCCGACGCCCGTCCGCGGGTGCGAGAGCGGCGTCACGTCGTACGCGATTCTCATGGGGCGTTGTAGAGGAACGTCAGGAAGTGCGCGCCGAGCACTCTCTGGTCGGCGCCGCCGGGCACAGCGGTCGGGGTCACCGTGAACACGACGCGGCAAACGCCGTTGCGCGGCTTCAGCGGAGCGGTCAGGTGCGCCGATTGGGACGGGTCGAACGTCACGCGCCGACCGCCGGCGCTTACGGTCTGCGGGCGCGAGAAGAGGTTCGCGTCACTCGCGATCTCGGCGGTGACCGACCCTCCGGCGCAACGGAGCCTCGTGTACGTCACGTGCCGGCCCGACCAGGTGTCGTTCGGATACAGGCCGTCGACGCGATAGCCGATGCGCACGAGACCGTCCGTCTTGCGCAGGACCATGCCCTTGAGCTGGTCGCGCGCGATCACTCGTCCCGCCAGAGGGACAGCGGCCTCGCTCAGGACGAAGGGATTGCGCACAGGTCGCCCGTGCGCAAGCAGAACACCGTCGGCCCGCTGGGTGACGTGAGTCTCCGGCAACCCACCCATCGACTTCTGTTTCAGGTCGTAGACGGGCCCGATGCTGCGATTGAAGAACTCGTTCTCCCAGAGGGTGAGCGGCTGCTCGGTCGGGTGCGCCCCGGAGAAGACGAAGGCGACGTCCGCGTCGCGGCCCACCGCTCGGTCGATCCAGTCGCGCTTCGGCACCGTGATTCCCTGGTACAGCGCCCCGATCGAAGCCTTGGGGAAGCCGTGGTCGAAGCGCTCGATGCGCTCGGTCGCGAATGCGAACCAGGCAAAGACGATCAACGGCAGCACGAGCGCGTAGCGCGGCGAGATGGTCAGGAAGACCAGCGCGGCGATAGCTGCCGCCGCGACGACGACGACCGCGAGTGTGTCCATCTTCACGACGGTCTCCTGGAGCCACCAGAGCGGGAGCAGTGCAAGCGTGTCCGACTCCGCCGACGCGTCGATGAGCCGGTGGTAAGGCAACGCCCCCGGCAATGCGGCCGCAACGACCGCCGCGGCGGCAGCGGCGCGCGCGGGTCTCGGCAGGCCGCGCTCGATCCAGGCGAACAGCGCAATCAGGAAGAGCGGCGCGACGTAGAAGAGGTTCCGCTCCTGCACGCGCGGAGACCATGCGGACGCAAACGCCGCCACTTCGACCAGCAGCCACACGGTCAACGGCAGCGTCGCCGCCATGAACACGCGCAGCGGCCGATCCAGCTCGCGCGCACAGACCGCGAGGAGCAGGAGCACGGCGAAGGGGACGATGCCGAGGTACAAGTCGAGGTCGGCCACGTGGTAGAGGAGCCACTTGAGCACCTGGTCCACGTGGTAGTGAGCGTCGCCGGTGACGCTGTAGCTCCCGAGCAGGTCGAAGAGCGAGCGCCCGCGCGCCAACTGAACCACGGTGACGACAACTGCACCGGCTGCGAGCACGCCGTACAACGGCGCGAAGTCCTTCAGCATGCGCAGCCGACGGCGGTCGAACCAAACGAGCAGGACCGGCGCGGTCGCGACGGCGGCGACGAGAACGATCGCCTGAGGCCGCGTGACGAACGCGAGCAGGCAGAGGCCGAGGAGAACGAGCTGCCGCAGCGCAGTCGGCCGTTCCAGCATCAGGACGAGCGCGAGTGCGACGCAGACGAAGACCGGATAGAACACCGTCTCCGTCATCAGCGTCCCCGTGTACATCATCGACGGCACGGCGACTGCGAGTGCCGCGGACAGGAGCGCAGGCAGCGGCTTCACGACACGGCGAGCGAGGAAGTACGTCGGGATCGCCGCCAGGGACATCAGGACGGAGCCGATCGCCTTCGCCGCGGCGTAGGCGTCGGGCACCGACGCCGAAGATCCGCCAGGCAGGTGCGATCAAGGCCGGGTACACGAACCCGTAGGCGCCGTGATGCACGTCGCGGATCAGGAAGTGGCCCGGTGTCCGCGAAGCTCTTCGCAAGCTCGGAGTAGATGAGCTCGTCCACCATGATCCACGGGGCGACGACGCGGCGCGAGAGCCCGTAGCGGAAGACGGCGGAGAACACGACGAGCCCCACCAGCCACACCCAGATCGGGATCCGCGCGAGGCGGCTGGGCGGTGGAGGGGGCGCCGGCTCGGGGCGGCCGTCGCGTGCAAGGCCGAGCTCGTCGAGCCGTTCGGCGAGCTCCGCCGCAAAGGGAGTCCCGGGCTGGATCCCGATCTCGGCGGCGGCGGCGGCGACCTCGTCCGTCACGGCGTCGGCGACCTTCGTCCCGCCGGCGGCTTCCTCGAGCGCAGCCGCGTAGCCCTCGGCAGCGCGGTCGAGATCGTGCTCGCGCTCCACGTACTCGAAGGCCGCGTCGCTCATGGAACGCTGCGTCGCCTCGCTCGACGCCAGCAGCTCGAGCGCCGTCGCGAGCGCCGGCACTTCGTCCTCGTCGACAGGGACCTTGAGGGCGACGTTGTCCGGAAGCTCGGAGAACCAGCCGAGGTCGCTCACGACGAGCGGGCGCCCGAGCGACAGCGCTCTGATCACGCTGCCCGACGTCTCACCCATCGTCGGTGCGCGTAGCGAGATGCACGCGTCGCATGCGGCCATCAGCGACCACAACCGGTCCTCGGGGACGTAGTCGATCCGCTCGACGCCCTCGCCGGCGAGGCGATCGGCGTCGAAGCCGGGGGACGCGGGGCCGACGAGCAGGAGCCGGGCGCGCGGGTGCCGTTCGCGAACGAGCGCGAAGGCTTCGACAAGCTGCGGGATGCGCTTGCTCGCGTTGAGGTGCCCGAAGCAGCCGAACAGCGGGCGCGCGTCCAGATGCGCGGGCTCGACCTGCGGCCGGGGCCACGCAGGATGCGGGATCCGCCAGATCGGGCCGTGGTATCCCGCCTCGTGCGCGCGGTCCCGGACGAACCGTGAGTGGACGATCAGTCCCGTCGCGTTCGTCAGCACCTCCCCGGCGAGCGGAAATGCGTCGGGGCTCGTCTCCCACGGCGGCGGCACGCGACCGTCCAGCACGCCGTGGGCGAGCAGCCGACCGGGCACGCCGGCATCGCGCTCCATCGCCGCGAGATATGCGGGCCCGTCCTTCCGCCCGATCGTCAGGCCGGCGACGAGGTGATGGAGCACGAAGTCGTGCAACACGACGACGCCGGGCCGGCGTGCGAGCGCGTCGACGATCCAGCCGTGGGCCTCCGGATCGTTGCCCACGTGGTAGAGCGCGACGTCGGCGGCAACCGGACGAGTGCGGCCGCGGCGAACGACCTCGATCTCGATCAGCCGGCCGAGCGCGGGCAGCAGGAGGGCGGAGTAGTCCGCGATGCCCGAACGCTCGGGCGGGAGCGGCGAGTAGTACGCGACTCTCAAGTCAGCAGGCGTTCGATGGTGTCGTCCCAGGACACCCGACGGGCGATCTCCTTGCCTGCACGTCCCCACGCCTTCGCGTCGTCGACGTGCTCGCGCAGCCACGAGCACGCCTCGGCGAGCGCGAGCGCGCGCGGTTCGCAGACGAGGCCGGTGCGGCGGTCGGTGACGACCTCGAGCGGGCCGCCGGCGTCGGTGGTCGTGACGACGGGCTTCTCGGCGAGGAACGCTTCGTAGGGAACCATCCCGAAGTCCTCGTCCACGGGCGCGTAGTAGACCGCGAGGCAGCGCGCGTAGAGGGCGGCGAGCTCCTCCTCGTCGACGCGACCGGTGAAGCGCGCACGGCCGTCGAGACCGTGCCGGCGGGACAGATCCTCCAGACGGGCGCGGTCCGGGACCGTCGCCGACGATGACGCACTGAAGCCTCGGCTCTGCGGCGAGCGCCTCGAGGAGAAGCTCGTTTCGCTTCGCGCGGTCGAGCCTGCCGACCGAGAGGACGAAGTCGTCGTAGCTCTCGGTCCGGTACGGGAGCTCCTGCGGTGGATGCGGCATCACCTCCGCCTCGAGACCGGTCGATCGCTGGAGCCGTTCGGCGACGTTCCGGGACGTCGCGAACACCTTCTTCGCCTCACCGAGCGCGACGCGGTCGAGGCGCTGAACGGCGCGGCGCGCCGCGCGGTCCTCTGCCGCTCTCGCCGAACTGGCCGAGGTCGGTGCCGTCGAGCTCGTAGGCCTGACGGAACTGGTGCAGCAGCCACACGACCTTGTTCGGATGGCGGACCGCATACGACGGGAACTTCGTTGCGATCACGAGGTCGATCGAGCGGCCGTCGGCCTCGGTCAGGTCGAGCAGGCGCCAGAGGAACGCCTGCGAGAGCACCCGCTCGCCCGGGTACCACTTGTACGGGACCGTGACGAGATCCGTCTCGTGCCCGCGCTCGCGAAGCTCGGCTGACGAGGTCGTCGGCGAAGATCTCGGCGCCCCCGCGAGCGAACGGCACCTGCGGCGAGCAGACCGCGATTCTCACGGGGCGGACTTTCTAGGTACACGCGCGGGTCCGAGGGTCCCACCACGCCCGCCCACCGACAGCGTACGGCCGGAAACGTCACGCGTCTGTGACGGAGCGGGGCCGAGGTCGGGCCTATTCATGCACAGGGGTGCGCGCGAGGAGCGCATAGTCGAGCGGCGCGAACAGCACCTCGTTCAGTCGCCGCACGTTGGCGGCGATCACGGGGTCGTCCGGTTCCGTCGAGACGTTCCGCCGGCTCGTTGAGGAACCGTGTCTCGGTCGACGCGAATCCCGCCTGCCTCGCAAGCAGCTCGAGCGTCTCGGGAACGAGCGGCTGGGCATGCGTCAGGTCCGCGAAGTAGTGCCGCAATGCGAGTGGGGACAGCGGGTTGATCGTCTCCGCGACGAGCAGCCCGCCGGGGCGCAGCTTCGCGGCGGCGAGCTGCAGCGACTGCACGAGCGCCGCGGGCGGAAGATGCTCGACCACTTGCGCCATGAAGATCCCGCCGAGCGAACCATCCGGCATCGCGTCGAGATGCTGGACGACGTCGTCCTGCGTGACTTCGAGGCCTTCGCCGCGCGCGTACGCGACCATGTCGGCGTCGGCATCGATGCCACGTGCCTCGATCCCGGCCTCGCGTAGCAACGACAGGAACTCGCCGCGGCCGCAGCCGACGTCGAGCACCGGGGCCGCGCCCTGAAAGTCTTCGACGTAGTGACGCTGCCGCTCGCGGATCGCCTCGACGCTGCCGCGCATGCGGCTCTCGAACGCGAAGTAGTCGGGAAGCGCAGTCGCGGCCGACTGAGCGGCAACGGTCACGGCTGGTGCCGGCGGCCGGGCCGGCGACCCGCCGCCGCTCGAGGCGTACGAGCCGTTCCTCGAGCTCGCGCAGAAGCCGCTCGGCGTCCTCTCGCGCACGCGCGTTCGCGTCGGCCTGCTCCGACAGCGCATCGACGAGCTTCAGGACCGAGTCGTTGAAGACGCGCTGGTCCGCCGCGAGCGGCTCGACGTACCAGCGCATGAGCTTCCGCAGGATCCGCTTGACGATGCCTTTCGGGCCCCCTCCGACGTCCCGCTCCGCGGTGACGGGCCAGAAGCGCTCGGCCAGCGCCCGCGTGGCCGCGAAATCGGCGCCGCGGGCATCGCCGGACGGCGCACCGCGACGCAACTCCGCACGGAGCTGCTCGAAGAGTGCTGGGACGTCGAGCTCCGACGACGAAATGCCTGCAGGCGCCGGGTTTTTTGCTTCCGGCCCGGACATTCAGAGGATTGTACGGGGTGCGCCTGTCAGTGGAGGGCGCGCACGTACTGCCAGGCCTGGGCCAAACCGAGCTGACGCAACGCGAAGAGGATGAGCGCGTAGATCGCGAGGCCCACCGCTGCAGCGGGGACGGCCGCGCTGAACACGAGTGACGCGCCTCCGAACGCGAGCGCCGTCGACGCGCCGACGAGCAGCGACAACCGCCCGAGCCCGTACGCGGACAGGAGCAGCACGCGCGGCGCGAGGGACGCCATCAATCCGACCACGAGCAGCAGCGTCGAGATGCCGAGCGCGACGGTGACGCCCGTGAGCCCCCAGAGATCACGGCCTACGATCGAGATCGGGATGTCGATGATCAGAGCCGCCACGGCGAGCGGAATGAGATACCGCGTCCGGTGCATGACGAACATCAGCGGATACGTGATCGAGAAGGTGGCATTGGCCACCATCCACGGCGAGAGGTAGACGACGAGCCGCCCGAGCTGGTCGCCGACGTCGCCCGAGAACGCGTCTCCGAGCACTGCAGTGACGACTCGGCCGCCGACGAGCGCCACGAGCCCGGCCGCTGCGCCGACCAAGGCCAGCGAGACCCAGGCGGAGTGGATGACGTGCTCGGCCGCGCTCTCGGCGTCGAGCCCCCGCCGCGTGAGCGGCGCCGCCGAGATGAGAGCGAGCGAGAAGGCCGTAGCGCTGGTGAACGTGGCCGCGAGCAGATACGCATACGAGAGGCTCGTCACACTCCCCTCACCCGTTCCGGCGGCGAACCGCAGGGCGATCAAGTAGAGCCCCTGGATGGCGAGCGGTACCGCCGTGCCGTACAGCAGCCGCCACAGTCGTCGCCGGATCGCCAGCGGCACGCCGCGGTGGCGCCGGATCCGGCTGCCCTTCACGACGAGTGCAACCGCGGGGAGCGCGACCGCTATGGCGCCGTTCAGCGCGAGCCCCCACGCGAGCGAGTTCAGCCCGTGTGCATCCGCTGCGACGACGAAGAAGACGACGCCTGCGAGGCCGCCCAGCGCGAACCCGGCTGCCGCCGGAACGTAGCTGTCCCGGGCGGCGAGCGCGCTCGCAACGAGGGAGGCGAGGAGCTGGGCGAACGCGGCGGGAATCAGCCAGGGAAGGGCATCCGAAGCGACGGTGGCCGACTCCTGCGGCAGCCGTCCGGTGATGAGCTCGCCCAAGAAGCCGGAGAAAGCGATCGTGATGATCGTGGCCGGAACCGCAAGGGTGAGAAAGGCGATCACGTACGCGCGGAACTCCTCGCTGAGCCGGCCTTCGGCCTCCGCGCGCGTCAGATCCGGCACGACAACCATCCGGAAGGCCTGCGCACCGAGGACGAGGACGAGGTACACGCCGTAGGCGGCGAGGAAGCCGTCGGTCTCGAGATTGCGGCCGAACTTGCGCGCGAGAAACGCGCCGGCGATCGCGCCGGCGAGACTCAGCGCGATATATGAGAGTCCTGTAAGGGCGCCGCTTCGAACGGCACTCCGGCCGCGCTCCGGGCTACCCTTGGGCTGCTCGCCGGCGGGCACCGCTGCATGAAATCAGACCTACGTGACTCCACCTGGACGGACGAGGCGCTCGCCGATCTGCGCAACGACTTCGGCGAGTTCTTCTCCGGTAGGACATGTCTCGTCACGGGCGCGGACGGCTTCATGGGGTCGCATCTGACCGAAGCGCTCGTCCAGCTCGACGCGGACGTGCATGCGTTCGTACGCGCAACGTCGAGCGGCGCGTTGAACAACATCGGCGGCCTGCGCGAGGACGTCACGGTGCACTTCGCCGACCTCACCGACAAGACGTCGGTCGACTACCTCGTGCGCGAGCTGCTCGACGCGCCCGACAAGCCGTACATCTTCCACCTCGGCGCACAGGCGCACGTCGGTGAGTCGTGGCATCGCCCGTACGAGACCGTGATGGCGAACACGGTCGGCACGCTGAACCTCCTGCAGTCGATCGTCGACCACAAGCTCGAGCTGGAGAAGTTCGACACTGCGGGCACCTCCGAGGAGTACGGGAACCCGCGAGAAGCCGTCGCGCACCACCACGACTTCGACGACGACGGCGGTCTGATCCTGCACGAGCGCTCGCCGATCAACCCGAAGTCGATCTACGCGACGTCGAAGGTCGCCGCTGACTTCCTGACCATGAACTACCACGACGCGTTCGGCGTCCCGGGCGTCGTCACGCGCATGTTCAACAACTACGGGCCGCGGCAGAACCCGCGCTACGTCACGGGCACGATCATCACGCAGGCGCTCACGCGAGAGACGGTCGAGCTGGGGCAGCTCGATCCGATGCGCGACTTTTGCTTCTGCACGGACGGCGTCCGCGGGCATCTGATGGTCGCCGCACGAGGCATCCCCGGCGATCTCTACGTCTACGGCCAGGGCAAGAACGTCTCGATGGGCGAGTGGGCGGAGATGATCCTCCGCGTCGGCCGCGAGCAGGGCCACTGGGACGCGCGCGAGCTCGTCTCCACGCCGGAGCGCTTCCGCCCCGGCGCGAGCGAGGTCATGGCGCTCCGGGTTGGGTTCGAGAAGCTCAACCGGGAGACCGGCTGGCAGCCGCACACGTCCTGGGAAGAGGGGATCGCGAAGACGATCGCCTGGTACGCGGAGAATCGCGAGCGCTGGATCGGGCGCGTGGACTGGCTCACGCCGGCGCGTGCCCCCGCATGAGGACGCTCGTCACCGGCGGCGGCGGCTTCCTCGGCTCTCACCTGGTGGAGCGGCTCGAGCGCGACGGCCACGAGGTCATCGTTCCCCGGCGCGCGGACTACGACCTGACGACGTGGGACGACGCTGAGCGGCTGTTTCGCGAGACGCTGCCGGAGCGTGTCTTTCACGCCGCCGGAGAGGTCGGCGGCATCGGCGCGAACCGTGCGAACCCGGGAAGGTTCTGGTACGCGAACCTGATGATGGGCGCGCACGTGCTCGAGCTCGCCCGCGAGCACGGCGTCGACAAGGTCGTCATCGTCGGCACCGTCTGCGCGTATCCGAAGTTCGCGCCGGTTCCCTTCACCGAGGACGACCTCTGGAACGGCTATCCGGAGGAGACGAACGCTCCGTACGGCGTCGCGAAGAAGTCGATCCTCGTCGGGGCGCAGTCGTACCGAGAGCAGTACGGGCTCAACTCCATCTTCCTCCTGCCGGCGAACCTCTACGGGCCGCGCGACAACTTCAACCTCAAGACGTCGCACGTGATCCCGGATCTGATCCGCAAGATGATCGAGAGCCGTGATCGCGTCGTGCTGTGGGGTGACGGGTCGCCGACGCGCGAGTTCCTGTACGTCGACGACTGCGTCGAGGGCCTTGCTCTCGCCGCCGATCGCTATGACGGCGTCGAGCCGGTCAATCTCGGGACGGGGACGGAGACCTCGATCCGGGAGCTGGCCGAGCTGATCGCGGAGCTCACGGGCTTCGAGGGCGAGATCGAGTGGGACACGTCGATGCCGAACGGCCAGCCGCGACGCAGCCTCGACGCGAGCCGCGCGCGCGAGCTCTTCGGCTTCGAGGCGCGCACGCCGCTGCGGGAGGGGCTGGAGCGCACGATCGCCTGGTACCGCGAGCACGCCGGCGCGGTGGCGGGCGCGAGGACGTGAGCTCGGAAGCAGCGGCGCCCCCGAGGGCGATCGTCGCCGCCGCGGACAGACTGCGGCGGGCAAACGAATTCGCCGTTTCGATCCGACCCGCCTATGTTCTCGGCGGACTGCTCGTGGTGCAGTGGCTGGCGCTGCTCGCGCTGGCGCTCACCGTGCGCCACAACGGCTGGCTCTACTACGCCGGCGGCGACCAGCTCTGGCACTACTCCGGTGCGTACCTGCTCGTGCACGGTCACCTGCCGCCGAGCCTGGTCGGCTTCGGCTGGTCGATCCTGCTGATGCCGCTCGCGCTGATCGCCGGGCCGAATCTCGTCTCGGCGCTGCCGGGAATCGTCCTCTTCAACACGCTCGTGCTGCTGCCGGTCGCGCTTCTCTGCGTCTACGGCATCGGTGCGCGAATCGCCGGTCGCCTGTTCGGTTACTTCGCCGCCGGCCTGTGGATCGCGCTGCCGTACCTCGGGATCCTCTTCGTCGAGCCCGGCTACCACCAGAAGTACACGGAGCTGACGCTGCCGCAGCTGCTCGGGCTGACGTCGGTGCCCGGATTTCCCGGCGATGGTCGCGCTGTTGGTCTCGGCCTACTTCTGCCTGCGGGCCGTGGAGTCGGCGTCCTGGTATGTCGCGGGCGCCGCCGGGCTCGCCGCGGGCTACTCGATCGCCATCAAGCCGTCGAACTCGATCTTCCTCGTCGCGCCCGCGTTGTTGCTGCTCGTCACGCGCTGGCGCGCCGTGCTGTGGTTCGCGGTGGGGCTCGCGCCCGCGCTCGTGACGCTCGCGCTCTGGAAGTACCGCGGTCTCGGCGAGCTCGCGGCGGCGCCGGCAGAACGGGTGCGCGTCGCCGCGGGCGTCGACTCTCTCCTCAACCGGATCCACAACCCGGAGCTGAACAGCTGGCAGCACCTGCACCAGGTCTTCCTCGGCGTTGCGGGAGCACTTCTGGGTCGCGCGGGTGATGGAGTGGCTTCCGGTCGCGGGAGCGATCGGCCTCCTGCGCAAGGTCATGGCGCGGCGTTTCTGCTGATCGGGAGCTGGTTCGCGGTCTTCCTGCTCGTCAAGGGGACGTACGTGCAGGCCTCGGTCGAGGACGCGAGCTTCTGGCGGATCATGATGCCCGCGTATCCCGCCTACCTGATCCTCGCGGCTTCGGTCGTCCTGCTCGTCCCGGGCTTGCGCGCACGTCCGGCTCCCGCGTCATTCGCCCTTGCCGGACGGCGACTCAAGGTGGTGATCGCTGTTGCAGCGGCGGTCTTCGTCGTGCTTCCGCTCGGAGTGATCGCGGCGACCCCGCCGCTGCACGATCAGGGCAGGCAGGCCGTGATCGTCGGCGATACCCTCGTGCCCGGTCTCGGCGGCAGTCGGGCTCGAGGCGTCGGCGGCGAACGGGACGGTGAGCCTCACGTGGAAGAACGGGAAGTCGAGGACCGCGTCGCCGTTCTACCGAGTCCTGCGCTCGAACCAGCCCGGCTCCACCGCCTGCGCCGGCAGGCTCCGAAACTCCGCCGACGACTGCCGCCTGTACATGGATCCCCGTCCCGACCGCGACGCGATCGGCGTCGTACGTCGACCGCCCAGGCCGCGGGCACTGGACCTACCGCATCGGCGTCGCAGCCAACTGGCTCGACGATCCCACGCTCGGCGACATCTACGTCGTGAGCCCGCCGGTGTCCGTAACGGTCAAGTAGCGCGCATTTCGGCACGCCCAGCGTGACGCTTTTGTATGAACCAGGGTCAGACCCTGGTTCTTAGGGACGCGGCCGCGACGAGGCCTGCCGTTGCTGCCTGCTCGAGGAGCGCGAGTCGCTGCGCGAGGATCGTGTTCTGGTCGGACAGCCGGGAGATCACCGTCGAGTAGTGCAACAGGACGATGAGGATGAAGAGCGCGCCGATCGCGCCCAGGATCGCCGGCGGATACGTCTCGACGCCGAACCAGCCCGCGATCGTGTTCAGGCCGCCGCGCCAGAGCGACAACGCAAACAGCACCGAGCCCGTCAGTAACCACAACAACGCGTAGCGCTCACGCAACCGGCGCGAACGGATCAGCTCGAAGACGACGACGAGCAGCAGGAAGGACGCGATCGCGGCCGCGATCGAAACCGGTAGTGGAGTCATCGGTGATGTTCCTCCTCGTAGGGGACTGCGTAGCGGCGAAAGAGCCCGACGAAGATCGCGAGCAGCACTTTCGTCATGTAGTAGATCGAGCGCAGCGCGGTGATCGACGACTCGCCGCCGGCGCGCTCGCGCATCTCCACCGGGACTTCCTTCAGGCGCAACCTGTGCTTCACCGACATCACGGTCGCCTCCACCTCGGGATAGTCGTGCGGATAGTCCGCCGCGAAGAGCGCGATGCCTTTGCGGTTGACGGCACGGAAGCCGGACGTCGTGTCGGTCACCTTCTGGCGGACGACGGCCGAGACGACGCTCGCGAACAGGCGGATGCCGAGCCGCCGCATGAAGGACGACTGGTAGCCGCTGCCGCCCGCGAAGCGAGAGCCGACGCAGACGTCCGCCTCACCTGCGAGCACCGGGGTGAGCACGGCGGGAAGCTGCGAAGGGTCGTGTTGCCCGTCGCCGTCCACCTGAACCGCGAGGTCGTAGCCGTGCTCGAAGGCAAACCTGTACCCCGTCTGGACGGCGCCGCCGATCCCGAGGTTGAAGGGAAGACGCAGGACGAGCGCGCCCCGACCCTCGGCTACCGCCGCGGTCCGATCCGTCGACCCGTCGTCGACGACGACGATGTCGAAACCCGGATCGAACAGCCGGATCTCGTCGATCACGCGACCGACGCTTACCTCCTCGTTCAGCGCGGGCACGACCGCAAGGCGCTTGAGCTCCGCGAGCTGCGCGAGCACCGTCGCGCGCGGGGACGTCGGAGCCTCGGCGAGCTCAGCCATGCGCGGCCACCGGTGTCGCGACGCCGACGAGCTCGAGGATCTGCCGCGCGCGATGCGCGTACGTGTGCTCGTCGAGCACCCGCTCGCGCGCCCGTCGGCCCATCGCCTCGGCTGCGCCCGGATCCTCCAGCAGCTCGCGGTAGGCCGCCAGAGCCTCCTCGGCGCTCGAGACGACCCGCACCTCCGAACCCACGTCGAACCATCGCTCCATTCCGTCCTGCGGATTCGAGACGATCGCCGCCCCCGCCGCGGCGAGCTCGAACGGACGGCACGTCGACGACGCGTACACCGTCGCGTGCGGACGTCGCGTGATGTTGAGGTTGATGCGCCCGCGCGAGATCGCCTGCGCGAAGACGTTGAACGGCACGTCGCCGAGCAGGCGCGCATTCCCGACGTCGCCACGAAAGTCGCGTCCGCCGAGCGCGAAGTCGACCTCCGGGTCGACCCTGCTCGGCTCGCCGATCAGCGCCTGCATCCACTCCCGCCGGAACTTGTCGCCGTAGCCGTAGAAGAACACGTCGTACTCCTTCTCGACCGGCGCAGGCTGGAACAGCTCTGGATCGGCGGCCCAGAACACTGCCTCGGCTCGGCGCGCGCCCAGCTCGCGCAACCGCTCGAGCCCTCCCTCCGAGTTCGACAGGACGAGGTCGTACTCCGACGGATCGGCACCGTGGTAGTAGTTGAACCCGGTATCCATGCCGCCGAACTCGGGCAGGCTCATCGGCACGTCGCCGTCGTAGAAGACGACCGGGACGTCGAACCGCTCTCGAAGCCGCGTCGGCACTCCCAGCAGGTGCGCCATCGGCACCGTGAAGACCAGCACCGCAGCGACATCGCGCTCGCGCTCCAGGATCCCCTCCAGGTGGCGCTGCCATCGCGGCGTCACGTAGCGCCAGATCGTTCCGCGCGTGAGCTTGTCCGCGAAGCGTGTCCTCGGGACTCTCCTCCGCACGCCGGAGCAGGTTGTCGCCCTTCAGCCGTGCGGCAAGGCCGCGCGCTCCGGCGAAGAGCTCGGCCTCGTGGTAGAGCGGATTCGGCGCCGTCCGCCACCACGGCGACTCGATCGCCCGGCCGCGGTACGGCGTGACGATGAGGTCGACGCCCACCTCGTACAGGCCCTTCCAGATCTGCCACCAGGCAGGCGTGCAGCCGTAGCGGAAGTCGAGGTCGGTCGCGGAGGCGACCGCGAGGATCTTGGGCGCCGCGGGCACGGGCCCAGTATTACGACAGAGTGTGTCGGCCTAGTAAGGTCGCCGGAGCCGCTCAGGCAGCGTGCCGGTACGCCTGGCTCTTGAGCCGCGCGTAGACGACGAACCGGTGCGATGCCGAGTACAGCGGGTGACACGCCGTCAGCACGAGCTTCTCGAACGGCCGGCGGCGCAGGATCCTCCACTCCCTCGAGTCGACGACGCGGTGGTAGTAGACCCGGTAGCGGAACGTGCCGTACGGCATGACGAGCGTGATGCCGTCGCCGGGCCGAAGGGCGTCGATGTGCCGGAAGGGATGCAGGTAGGTCGTGCGATGGCCGGCGATGGCGATGACGCCTCCCTGTCCCGGCACGGAGGTGCGCCGACCCGACCGCGCGTTGTAGTGGCCCGGTCCCTTTTCCAGGTCACCTTCGGACGTTCCCTCGATCACGACCATGTTCAGGCCGAGCCGCGGGACGATGATCCGGCCGAATGCGCGGCCGTCCCGAAGGGACTGTCGAAAGGCAGCCGCCCGCGCCCTCAGTGCCTCGGCACGCGATGCCGTTCGCGACCGAGCAGCGGACGAAAGTCGCTCAGTCCCCGACCACTTGTGGTCGAGCGCCCGAAGCTCCTTCGAGAGCGCCTGCTGCTCGTGCCGCGTGTAGAGCGACGTGAACGGCTCGCCCCACTTCAGCGTGACGCCGACCCACGCGACCAGCACGAGACCGACCGCCATCAACGCGAAACCTGCTTTCCGAATCACGATGTTCTGCCGGTCGGTCTCTGCCGCTCAGGCGCCGAGGCTCTTCGCCCTCGGCCGCACCTTCGTCATCAGCAGGCCCAAGCCGCTGAGCAGGAGCCCGATGAGGACGAACGGCAGTGACGCCAAGCCCGTGAAAGGCAGCGCCCTTACCTGTCCTCCGATGTGTCCACTCATGGTCAACCTCCTTTTGATTCGCCGCTCCCCACCCTAGGAGAGTCGCCGTCGCCGACCCCTAGCCGAACAGGCAGACAACCGGCCACCTAGGTCCTGTTACCGGGCCGAAGGCCGGACCTACACTGGAATCGACGTCAACCACGTCACCTGCGGCAATGGACAACCAGAAGCTCACCCGTGGTCGGGAAGGCCCGACCCATCCGACGCGAGAGCGCAGCGTCGCGGTACTCATCGCGTGCAAGAACGGTGAGCCGACGATCGCCAACGCGGTTCGATCGGCAGTGGAGCAGGCGGAGGTGTTCGTCGTCTCCGACGGTTCGACCGACCGGACCGCCGAGGAAGCGCGCGCGGCGGGGGCACGCGTTCTCGCGCTACGGGAGAGTCGAGGCAAGCCGGCCGCGTTGCGCGCCGGAAACGAGGCCTTCTCCCTGACCCAGCAGTACGACTACGTCGCCGTCCTCGACGATGACACGACGCTGGCGCCGGACTACCTGGAGCTGCTGACGCAGAAGCTCGACGCCGACGAGTCGATCGCCGTTGCGTCGGGTCGCATCAGCTCCGTCTGGGACCACGCGCGGCGCTGGAACCCCCTCATCGCCATGCGGGCCTTCACGTACTGGTCGTACCAGGCGACGATCAAGCGGGGCCAGAACGCGCTGCGCGTCGTGAACGTCATCTGCGGCGCGAACAGCGTGTTCCGCGCGCGCGTGTTCGAGCAGCTGATCTCGAGTGACGCGCCGTACGCGATCGACGACATGTACTGGCTCGCCGAGATCATCAGGCGGCGTCTGGGACGCATCGAGTACGTCCACGGGGCCCGGTCCTGGACGATCGACCCGCATCGCTTCCGGGATTGGTACCGGCAGACGGTGCGCTGGTCGTGGGGCCAGTTCCAGTCCGTCCGCGGTCACAGACTCGGCCTCCCGATCCAACCCGGTGCGCGGCGCTTCTCCGTGCGCTTTTCGTGGTTCGACACCGCGTATCTGCTGCTCCTGGTCGACTGGCTCGCCTACGCGGCAGAGCCGTTTCTGATCGTCCCGATTGCCTACTTCTTCCGGGGCTGGATCGACCCGTTCTGGTTTCCCGTCCTCTATCTGGCGTTCAGCGGCGCGTGGATCCTGTTCGCCGCTGCTGCTCTCCGGAAATGGCGACTCGTCGTCCTCGCGCCGGCGATCCTCGCGCTCGACCTCGTGTACCGCCTGACGATGCTGCACGCCGTCGTCAAGACGATCGTCCAGCCGAGGATCGAGACCTGCCGCTGGGACTCTCCCGAACGGTTCGAGGTCGAGCAAGTCGATGCCTCGAAAGCCGCATAACTCACTAGCCGCATAACTCACTGACTGGAGGATTGAGATGAAGACATTGATCACAGGCGGGGCGGGTTTCATCGGCTCGCACCTGTCCGAGCTGCTCCTGCACGACGGCGACGAGGTATTCGTCCTCGACGACCTGTCCACGGGCTCCTTGGAGAACGTCGAGCACCTGCGCGACCACCCTCGGTTCCACCTCGTTGTCGACAGCGTGCTGCAGCCGGCCATCGTCAACGAGCTCGTGCACAAGGTCGACGTCGTCTACCACCTGGCAGCCGCCGTAGGCGTGAAGACGATCGTCGAGCAGCCCGTTCGCACGCTTCGGGTGAACCTGCAGGGAACCGAGACCGTCCTCGACGCATGCTGCCGGTTCGACAAGCCGGTGCTCGTCGCGTCGACGTCCGAGGTCTACGGCGACCACCGCTCCGAGACGCCGCTGCGTGAGACCTCACGCCGCATCTACGGCGCGACGACGCAGAAGCGCTGGGCCTACGCGGACTCCAAGGCGATGGACGAGTTCCTCGCCCTCGCCTACCACGAGGAGCACAACCTCGACACCGTGATCGTCCGGCTCTTCAACACGGTCGGGCCTCGCCAGACCGGCATGTACGGCATGGTGATCCCGCGCTTCGCCCAGTGGGCCCTGGACGGCGAGCCGATCCAGATCTACGGCGACGGCGAGCAGACGCGCTGTTTCTGCCACGTCAGCGACACGATTCGCGCGCTGCGGGATCTGATGACGGACATCAACCGCACCTCCGGTCAGATCTTCAACGTCGGCGCCAACAACCAGAGCTCGATCCTGGCTCTCGCTGAGCGGATCAAGGAGCTCGTCGGCTCCGACTCGCCGACCGTGCACATCCCGTTCGACAAGGTCTACGGAAGCGGTATCGAGGACATGCTCCACCGCGTTCCCTGCACCGACAAGGTGCGCGACACGATCGGCTGGGTTCCCAGTCTGACTCTCGAGGACATCCTCGCCGACGTCACCGCCCACCTCGCGGCAGAGCTGAAGATCGCGGCATGACGCGACGCTTTCTCCTGCTCCTCGTCGCGGTCGCGGCCGTGCTCGTGGGAGCCGGCCAGGCTCGCGCTGCAATTCAGGCGTCGATCACGAGCCCCGCCGACGGCGCGCACTCGCTCGTCGGCGTCGTCCCGGTCGACGTGACCGCGTCCGCCGACAGCGGGATCTTCTCCGTTCAGCTCTACGTCGACGGCAATCCGTACGGGATGCCGGACACGACGCCGATCGGCCTGTACCAGTACGAGATTCCCTGGGACACCAGCGGCGTGCCGCAGGGAGATCACCTTCTGTCGGTCGTCGCGACCGACTGGTCGAATGCGATGACCACCCTGATGTCGTCGCCCGTTCAGGTCGACGTGGGACCGGCATACCCGACGATCGCCCTGACCTCTCCGACCTCGTGGACGTTCGTCCGCGGCTCGACGCCGGTCCAGACGACGGCGACAAGCGCAGTCGGCCCGGGAGCGATCGCCCTCACCGTCGATGGGAACCCCATCGACTCGCCGTGGGACTCGACCGCGGTTGCGGACGGCACCCACTCGATCCGCGCCACGATCACCGATGGGCGCGGGAAGACCGCGAGCGACACGGCAACGGTCACGGTCGACAACACGCCGCCCGCGACCTACGTCAGCTCGCCTGCGCCGAACGCGGCCGTCACCGGCTCTCTTCGCGCCGAGGCGCACGCGTCGGACGCCTACGGCGTCAAGACGGTTCAGTTCGCGATCGACGGCACGCTCGTCGGCAACCCGATTGCGTCGCCGGACGCGTCATCTCCCTACACGTACTCCGCGACCCTCGATGTCTCGCTGCTTGCGCCTGGTGCGCACACGCTCACGGACGTCGCGACCGACAACGCCGGCAACCGGACGACCTCCGCGCCGGTCACGTTCAGGATCGGAAGTGCGCCGTTGAGCGTGACGGTCACGCTGCCGCCCGACTGGTCGTACGGCTCGAAGACCGTGCCGGTGACGGCCCAGGTCACCGGCGGCACCGCGCCGATCTCGGGACAGCTTCTCGTCGACGACAAGCCGGTCGGGACGCCCGTGACCGCCGCGCCTTACACCTTCAACTGGGACACGACCAAGTTCACCGAGGGCACGCACACCGTCGCCGTCAAGGCCACCGACGCGACGGGGTCGACGACCACCTCGGCGGCCGTGCACGCGACGGTCGACAACACGTCGCCGAGTGCGACCATGTATCAGCCGCCCGCAAACACGCGCGTCAACGGTCCCACGACATTCCAGGTCCACGCGTCCGACGCATACGGCGTCGCGTCCGTGCAGTTCACGGTCGACGGGAAGCCGGTCGGCGCGCTCCTGACAAAGCCGGACACCGGTCAGCAGTACCTCTACTCGATCACGTTCGACACGACCACGCTCGTCGCCGGAACGCACTCCGTCGCGGCGATCGTGACCGACAACGCCGGCAACAAGACCACGGCAGCGCCCGTCGGGATCACGACCGGCCCGCTGCAGTACCTGCCCGTGCTCAACTACCACGAGATCGCCCCGACGGGCGGGTACTCGATCTACGACCAGACGCCCGGCGCAGGCGGATCAGGAGCTCGCCTACCTGAAGGCGAACGGGTACCAGTCGGTGACCCTCGAGCAGTACCAGCAGTGGCTCTCCGGCGCGAACATCGGTGTTGCGAAGCCCGTGTTGATCACCGTCGACGACGGCCTGAAGACCGAGCTCGCCTGGGATTCGCTGCTGCAGAAGTACGGCTTCAAGGCAGTCATGTTCGTGATCACGGGATACGCGGACAACCTGACGCCCGGCGACAGCGACCCGAACAACATGAGCTGGACGACGATCAAGTCGCTCGCGAACAACGGACGCTGGCAGATCGCCTTCCATGCCGGGCTCTACGGCCACGGGGACTCGTACGCGGACGGAGCGACGATCGGCGGCGCACGCTACACCGCATCGTGTCCGTACTTCTACACCTGCCTGTCCTACACGACGACCGGCAGGGGCGGCAAGACGCAGACGCAGTTCCAGAGCGTCACGGCCTACAAGGCGGCGGTCACCTCCGAGGTCACGAACGGCATTGCCGAGCTGAAGTCGAAGGTCCCGAATGCGAGCCTCCTCGCGTGGGCGGCGCCGTTCAACGACGCCGGCCAGTGGACGAACCTCTACAACGACCCGAGCGGCGTTGCGCAGAGCTGGTTCCCGGGGTTCATGGCCTCGAAGTTCCCGATCGTGTTCACCCAGACGAATCCGGTCACGTACGGCCAGGCCTCGGGAACCGTCGGGAGTCTGAGCGGGTTCAACCGCCGCTACCGCTTCGAGGTTCACACGGACACGACGATCCCCCAGTTCGCGACGGCTCTGACGGACCCGGCGTTCGCGCGGTGACACGTGCGGCGCTCGCGCTGCTGCTGACACTCATGGCGGTGCCGACCTGCCTCGGCGCAAGCGGCACCGCCTATCCCGTCCACACCAACATCACTGCGACGGTGTTCTGGATCGGAGAGCCGAAAGGAAACGGCTCGAGCGAGAACAATGCCGTCTCTGCCTGGGACGACGACTGGCTGAAGCACTACGGCGGATTCGACGACTACCGCCGGGTCAGGAAGGCGTCGCGCAACTACTTTCCGGCGTTCACCCCCAGGGAGAACCCGTTCTACTTCGACCTGCCGTACGACGACTTCCGCTCCGACGGCAGGCCGCGCAAGAATCGAACGTCAGTCGTCCCGTGGGCGTCGGATCCTCCCCGAGGCCGGCCTTTCAGCCTGCTCAAGAACCGGTGGATCAAGCTGATGCGCCACGGCAAGACGTGCTACGCCCAGTGGGAGGACAGCGGGCCTTACGTCTACGACGACGCGGCGTACGTGTTCGGGTCGGACGACCGGCGACCGCGGAACCGCCGCGCCAACAACGCGGGTATCGACGTGTCCCCGGCGGTCCGTGACTGCCTGGGCTTCAAGGGACTGAACAATGACCAGAACAAGGTCGCCTGGCAGTTCGTCGACCGGGTAGCGGTGCCGAACGGCCCCTGGCTACGCGTCGTGACAACGAGACAGGTCGCCTGGCGCTAGTAGGCGCCCCGGCGCGCCACCACGGCGGGCAGGGTCTTCGCGAGGATCGAGATGTCGAGCCAGATCGACCAGTTCTCGATGTAGTAGAAGTCCAGGCGGACGAGGTCGTCGAAGCTCAGGTCGATGCGGCCGGACACCTGCCACAGACCGGTCATCCCGGGCAGGACGAGGTAGCGCTTGCGATGCCAGGGCTCCAGCTGCTCGTAGTCGCGCAGCGGCAGCGGCCGCGGCCCTGCCAGTGACATCTCGCCGCTGAGGACGTTCAGGACCTGCGGCATCTCGTCCAGCGAGAAGCGCCGCAGGATCCCACCGACCGGCGTCACCCGCGGATCGTCCTTGATCTTGAACAAAGGCCCGGAAGCTTCGTTCTCCGCCTCGAGTCCCTCCTGACGTGCCGCCGCGTCGGCGTACATCGTCCTGAACTTCATCATCCCGAACGGCCGCTCGCCGAGGCCGATCCGCTGGTCGCGGTAGAAGACGGGGCCCGACGACGTCAGCTTGATCGTCCCCGCGATGGCGAGCCAGAGCGGCAGGCCGATCACGATCACGAACGTCGACACGACGATGTCGAAACCCCGCTTGAGCGCCCACTCCCAGCCGGCGAGGACGGGAGGTCGCAGCTCGAAGAGCGGAGCTCGCTCGCCCGGGATGTATTCGGCGTGCTTCAGGAGAAGCTCCGTCGTCTTCGGGGCGATCTTGACTCTCACGCCGAAGCGATGCGCTTCGTCGACGAGCTCGAGCAGCTCGCGTTCGTCGAGACCTACGTCCGCGACGATCAGCTCGTGGACGTCGCCGCGCCGGAGCACTCGCGGCACGGCGTCCAATCCGCCGAGCGCGCGCAGGTCTCCAGCATCTCCGTTCGGCGCGATCGCCCCGACGTACTCGTAGCGGATACCGCTGCGGTCCTGACCGAGGATCCTGCACAGCTCTGCGAGGTGGTCGCCGTCGCCGACGAGGACGATGCGTCGGCGCGCGCCCGCCAGGCGGAGGAAGTCGCGCGTCAGGACCTCGTAGCTCGAACGAAGGATGCCGATGCAGAACGCCGTCGTCACCAGCGCCGTCGGCGTCAGGCCATACGTTGTGAAGTGGTAGTCCGTGCCCAGCCCGAAAGCGAGCGTGATCACCGCGACGAGGCACAACGAGAAGACGATCTGGCCGACGCCGGTGCGCAGCTCGCGCCGACGGTAGAGGCCGCCGACCCAGAAGACGAGAACGGTGACGACCGTCAGGAAGGGCAGCCAGTCGACCTCCGTGTCCCAGACGATGCCCCAGAGCGGGGGCCACTCGCCGAGATAGAGCTCGCGAAGAACGAGCGCGGCGTACAGCCCGAGAACGAGGCCGGCGAGATCCAGCAACACGAGAGCCGTCACGCTCGCGAGTCGCCGGACGACCGTGATCAGCGTGTTGCGGGTGAGCAGGTACGGCCTGGCGGAGCGGATGTCCTCCACCGGAGCCGGCCGCGGCTCGGTCGGCACGGCGGGTTTCGTGCTCACGGAGTGAGTGTACTTCCGGCGTCGGTACGCTCCCGCGATCGGGCTCGAACAGCTCAGCGAGCGGTACGCGGAGCACAACCGCCTCGAACGCGGCGCCGGCTTCGTGTTCGCCGGACCGGAGCGCGTCGCGCTGTTCCGGCGCTTACGTCGGCGGGCCGGGTCGGCGTGTGCTCGACCTCGGCTGTCGCGACGGCGCGCTCACGCGGGCGTACGCGGAAGGGAACGACGTCGTCGGTGTCGATGCGGACCGCGATGCCCTCGCCGCCGCGTCCGAGCTCGGGATCGAGACGCGCTGGGCTGACCTCGACGAGCCGTTGCCGTTCGACGAGGCGAGCTTCGACGTCGTCGTCGCCGGAGAGTTGCTCGAGCACCTGCGCGATCCGCGCGCGCTCGTCGCCGAAGCGCGACGCGTGCTTCGGCCGGGTGGCACGTTCGTCGCGTCTGTGCCGAACGCGTATCGCCTCAAGAACCGCCTTCGCTTCCTTGCCGGGCGCAAGCCCGAGGACGATCCCACGCACCTGCAGATGTTCTCGGCCGACGACGTGCGCGCTCTCCTTGCCGGGTTCGACGACCCGGAGCTCCACTTCATCGCGGGACGGCTCGTTCCGGTTCACGCACGGCTGTTCGCGAACGACATCGTCTTCTCCGGGCGCAAGCCGCGCTGAAGCTCGACTAGGTCCACAGCCGTTCGCTTCATGCCAAGGAAGGTGAGGCCGGTGCGGAGCGCGGCGTAGCGACGCCGGTCGAGCAGATCGGTGTCATGGAAGTACGCATGGACGACCTGGCGCCGGAAGGGGCCGACCAGGCCGCGCGCGAGCATCCCGATGGAGTGCGTCGTCGGGAGCTCGAGCAGGCGGCGCCCGTCGCGGAGCTCGAGCCACGTCGGCTCGTGCAGCTCCACGTGTTGAGCGTCGGGCGGCAGGTAGTCGGGACGAAAGGCGGTCGCGGTGCAATCCGTGTATCCGGCGTCGGCAACGGCCTCGGCGACGTCCGTCGTCGAGGTACCAGCCGCCGCCGCAGAAGAAGCGTGCGTCCAGACCGGTCGAGCGGAGCCACGCGGCCTGCTCCCGGACGACCGCGGCCGGGTCGCCTCCCGTCGGGCGCGCGTGGTCGGGGGCCGTCCAGTGCGTGTGCAGCCCGAGCGGGCCGTTTTCGGCGGCCTCCCACGCACGCTCGAGCCAGAGCCGCACGTCCTCCCCGGGCGCGGGCGGCCGCATCAGAGCCGCGATCGCGAATCTGCCGGGCCGTCTCCGCTGCAGTGCGGCGAAGCGCCGCCACGCCTCGTCATCGAGCGGCCGCTCCACATGGCACGAGACGACGGCGTACCGCCCGTGCAGTATGTCGCCCGTGTGCGGCATCGCCGGACTCTATTCAGCTGACGCGGTTCCGAATCCGCAGCTCGTGGACGCGATGCGCGCCGCGATCGTTCACCGCGGGCCGGACGAAGGCTCCACGGACGTCTTCGGGCCGTGCGTGCTCGGCCACCAGCGGCTGCGCGTGATCGATCTCGAGACCGGTTATCAGCCGGTGACGAATGAGACCGGCGACGTCGTTGCCGTCTTCAACGGCGAGGCCTACAACTTCGGCGCGCTACGCGGTGAGCTGCGCGGACACGAGATCCGCGGCACCGGCGACACGCCTGTGTTGCCGCACCTGTACGAGGAGAGCGGGCCGCGCTTCGTCGAGCGGCTGCACGGGATGTTCGCCCTTGCGTTATGGGACGCCGCGCGCGAACGACTCGTGCTCGCGCGAGACCGCCTCGGCAAGAAGCCTCTGCTGTGGACGCGGCTGCCGGACGGCACGCTCGCGTTCGCATCCGAGCTCAAGGCTCTGCTGAGGCTGCCCGGCGTGTCCCGTGAGGTCGATTTCGAGGCGATCGACGAGTACCTCGCGCTGCAATATGTGCCGGGCGAGCGGACGGGATTGCGCGGCATTCACAAGCTCCCGCCCGGGCACATCCTCGTCGCGGAGAACGGCGGCGTGCAGGTCGAGCGATACTGGCGTCCCGCGCCGGCCGAGCCGAGCGCGCATGAGGAAGAGTGGCTGGAGCGCGTGCGCTCGACCGTCGCCGGGGCGGTGCGCAAGCGCCTCGTCGCGGATGTCCCGCTCGGCGCACTGCTCTCCGGCGGCATCGACTCGAGCATCGTCGTCGCGCTGATGGCGCAGGCGTCGTCGCAGCCGGTGCGCACGTTCACGGTCGGCTTCTCGGACGAGCGCTACGACGAGCGGTCGTATGCGCGGGCGGTCGCGCAGCGCTACGGCACGCGTGCACGAGGAGCTGGAGCTCGAGGAAGACATCGCGGCCACGCTGCCGCGACTCGCTGCTGCGTACGACGAGCCGCTCGGCGACGAAGCGGCTTTCCCGACGTTCCTGATCGCCGAGCAGGCTCGGCGACACGTGACCGTCGCGCTCGGCGGCGACGGCGGCGACGAGGCATTCGCAGGTTACGAGCGATACATCGCGTACCGGCTGGCGGGACGTGTTCCCGGTCGTGTGGCGCAGGCCGGCGCCGGTGCGTTGCGTGCGCTGCCGGGCGCACGCCGCGAGCCGCGGTCGCCGCTGTTCCGCGCAGCGCGGCTCCTGGATGTTGCGGCTGCGGCGCCGCGGCGGACCGGTACACGCGTCTGATGGAGGTCTTCCCGTTGGAGCTGCGGCGCGAGCTCTGGGCGGACCCCGGCACGGCACGAGAGGTGAGGCTCGACGCGCAGGCGCCCTGGAGTCACCGGCCTGCAGCTCCTCGACATCGAGACGTACCTCCCGGGCGACCTGCTGGTGAAGGCGGACATCGCCTCGATGGCGCATTCGCTCGAGCTGCGCTCGCCGTTCCTCGACCACGAGGTGATCGCGCTCGGTCTCGCCCTGCCGGACTCGCTGAAGACCCGTGGTCGTGAGGCGAAGGTCGCGCTTCGGCGCGCATTCGCTGCTGACCTTCCGTCCGAGGTCGCCGGGCGCGGCAAGACCGGCTTCGGCGTTCCGCTGGGCCGTTGGTTCCGGGAGGACCTGCGGGATGTGGCCGACGACCTCCTCGCGACCGAACGCGGCTGGTTCCGAGCGGAGACCGTGCGGCGGTTGCTGTCCGAGCATCGGTCGGGCCGCGCAGACCACGGCCATCGGCTCTGGTGCCTGCTCATGCTCGAGCTCTGGGTTCGCGAACACGTCGAGGCTCCCGTTCTCGTAACGGCGTGAGGCGCCTGCACCTCTGGGCGATCGCGGCGGCCGCCGTCGTGCCCCGCGTCGTCGTGCTCGTCCACGAGCGGAACGACATCCTCACCGCGTTCACGGACAAGAGCGACGACTTCGCGCAGACCTTCGTCCACAGCGGGACCTTCGGGTTCATCCCGGGCGAGCCGTCCGCGTACACGCAGCCGCTCTACGGGTTCTTCCTCGTGCCGATCTACTGGATCTTCGGGCGAGCGTGGTGGTCGGTCGGCTTCGCGCAGATCGGCGTCGCAACCGCGACGGCGTTTCTCGTGTACGCCATCGGCGCCCACGTGATGTCGCGCCGCGCCGGGACGCTCGCGGCGATCGCGGCAACGCTGAATCCGTACCTCGTCTGGCACGACGTGCATCTCAACCGCGAGATCCTCGACCAGCTGCTCGCGGCGGCGCTGGTGCTGACCACGTTGCTGGCAGCGGAGCGGCGGTCGCTGCCGTGGGCTGTCGTGGCCGGGCTGTGCGGCGGGCTCGCGGTGCTCGGGAACGTGCGGCTTGCGCTCCTGCCGGTCGTCGTCGCGCTGTATCTCCTGGTGCGCAACGGGTGGAGCTGGGCGCCGGTCGCGGTCGTCGCCGCGGCGGCGGTGGCTGTATCGCCGTGGGTCATCCGCAATCGCGTTCAGGTCGGCTGCTTCGCCTTGACGACGGACGGGCGCGCCTTATGGAAGGCGAACAACGCACAGACATACCGCGTCCTCGCTTCCGGTGGGTGGATCGACGATGTGCGCGACCCGCCGGGTCATCCGTTTCCCAATCCGGAGGAGGCGCGGGACATCTACCGCCAGAGCGGCCGGAAGATCCACGTCGACGAGTGCGCGAACGAGTCGTACTACCAGCACAAGACGTGGGTGTTCGTGCGTGACCATCCGGGCGAGAAGGCCAAGCTGGCGGGGCAGGCGGTGCGGATGGAGTGGGATCCGCGGACGACGGCGTCTGCGACGGATTCCGGCAAGGGCTTCCTGCGCACGTGGGCGCAGCCGTTGTACATGTCGGTGCTGTTCGCGCTCGCGCTGGTCGGCGTGTTCGTCGGGCCGCGGCCGTTCGTTGCGCTGGCTCTGGTGGTGCTTGCCTACCAGACGCTCGCGGCGATGGTGTTCGTCGGTGCGACGCGGTATCGCGTGTCGACGGACTTCCTCGTGGCACTGCTCGCGGCGGGGGCCGTGGACTGGGCGCTTGCGCGGCGCGGGCGTCGGCGGACGTGAAGGTCCTGCACATCCACCGGATCGGCGGCATCGGCGGCTCCGAGCGGCACCTCCTGACGTTGTTGCCGGCGCTCGCGGAGCGCGGCGTCGACGTGCGCTTTCTCGGTCTCGACGATCCGTCGCGCGCGCCGGATCCGTTCTACGAGGCGCTGTCGGTTCCGTTCGAGCGGGTGGCGGCGCCGCATGACCTGGATCCCAGGCTGGCTGTGCGTGTGCGGCGGGCGGCGCGGGAGGCGGACCTCGTGCACACGCATCTCGTGCACGCGGATGTGTACGGCGCGATCGGTGCGCGCGTGCTCGTGTCGACGAAGCACAACGACGATCCCTTTCGTGCGGGCGCGTTCCGGTACGTCGAGCGGGCGCTGGCGCGCCGCGCGTCGAGGATCATCGCGATCACGCACGCGCTGGCGCGGTTTCAGGTCGAGCGAGTCGGACTGCCGCCGGAGAAGGTGGAGGTCATTCACTACGGCTTGGACGAGCTGCCGGCGGCGTGGGGCACGAACCCTGTCGACCACGTTCCGCGGGACGCGCCGCTCGTGCTGGCCGTCTGTCGCCTCGAGCCGCAGAAGGGCGTCGACGTCGCGATCCGCGCGCTCAGGGAGATTCCGGACGCCCAGCTCGTGGTGCTGGGGGAGGGGCCGCAGCGTGGCGAGCTCGAGCAGCTCGCCGGCGATCGCGTCCATCTCCTCGGCCGGGTGCCGGACGTCGCCGCGTGGCTGCGCCGTGCCGATGTCCTCGTGCACCCGGTGCGCTGGGAGGGATTCGGCCTGGCGCTGCTGGAGGCGATGCTGGCGTCGCTCCCAGTGGTGGCGTCGCGGGTCAGCTCGATCCCGGAGATCGTCGCCGACGGCGAGACGGGGCTCCTCGTGGAGCCGGACGATCCGGCGGCGCTTGCGGTCGGCCGTTGCGCGTGTGCTCGACGACGCGCGCGACTACGGTGAACGCGGCCGCGAGCGAGCACGCAATGAGTTCAGCGTCGCGCGAATGACGGAACGGACGCTCGCCGTCTACGAGAAGGCGCTGGAACGAACCAGCGCGCGTTCCTGAATACCGTGCTCGTGCGAGGCGAGACTCTTGCGCGCGAATCGTCACACTCGTGCAACAGCAAGGGTCAGACCCTGGTTCTTAGGGACGCGGCTCCGCGCGCCACTCGGGTTGTCACGAAACCATCGCCGCTCCGTCACGCGGGACCCGCGGCGCGCAAACCGTTGCAGTTTCGTCACGCTTTCTATGAACCAAGGGTCAGACCCTCGCGGTTCGAGACACGGCCGCTCAACGGCTAGCGGCGGCCGTTCAGGGCATCCTCGTAGAGGAGCTCGGTTCGCTCCGTGCAGCGTTGCTGCAGGAAATGCTCCACGGCTCGGCGACGGCCTGCTTCGCCCATTTGCGCGGCTCTGTCGAGATTCCCCGCCAGCTCCACGATCGCCTTCGCAAGCGGCGCCGACTCGCCCGCCGGCACGAGCAGGCCCGTTACGCCGTGCTCGACCAGCTCGCCCAGGCCGCCGATCTCCGCGGCGATGACCGGCCGCGCCCGCTCCATCGCCTCCAGCGCGACCATTCCGAAGCCCTCGCCCATCGACGGCACGACCACGACCGCCACGTCCTCGATCGCCCGCTGGATCGGCGAGACATGGCCGAGGAAGCGCACCGCATCCTCGACCTCCAGCTCCTTCGCCAGCGCCCGCAGCGCCGGCTCCAGCGGCCCCCGGCCGGCCATGTCGAGACGCAGCGACGGCACCTCGCGCCGCGCCTCGGCGAACGCACGCAGCAGCACGATGTGACCCTTGATCGGGATCAACCGCCCCACGCACAAGCAGCCGCGCGCCCTCGCCGCGATACGGCTGCGGACGACCGTCCGGCTCGATCCCGTAGTGGACGATCTCGAAGCTCCCGCCGTCGAACCCTTCGACCTCCTCGAGATAGCGCGCAAGGCCACGCGAGATCGCGATGTGCGTGTGCGCAAGCGACGCGATCGCGCGGTCGCCGAGCGCAAAGCCCGGGTTCTCGCGGAATTCGTTGAACCCGTGCTTGGTCGACACTCGCACCGGCACGCGCGTGAGCGAGCCCGCGAGCTGGCCGTACACGTCCGCATGGACGAGATGCGTGTGCAGGATCCGCGGCCGCTGCCGCCCCAGATAGCGCAGCCAGGCGCAGGAAAGCGATCGGGTCGACGTCCGCCGCCAGGGGAATCGAATCGAGCGGAATGCCGCGCGCCGTCAGCTCACGCGCGAAGTCCCACGCACCCGGTTCGTGCTCGTGCAGCATCAGGAATCGCACATCCCACCCGCGCTCCTTCAGTCGCGGCAGGAGCGCCAGCAGGTGCGCCTCGGACCCGGAGATGCCCGCGACCTTCTGCAGGTGGAGGACGGTGCCGGTGTCGTTCATGCCGCGGCCAGCACCCCTTCCGCCCACGTCTCGACCGAATGCCGCTGCGCAACCCGCTCGCGCAACGCGCGCCCGATCTCCGCCCGCTCCGCAGCACCGAGCGACACGAACCAACGCAACCGCTCCGCGAGACTCTCTGCGGATCCCCGCTCGAACGACAACGGATACCCCGCGAACAGCTCGTCGAAGACGGGATTCGACGCCAACACCGGGAGACACGCCGCAGCCGCTTCGTACACGACCTTGTCGGGCGCTCCCGCCTCCATGTTGTTGACGAGCACGTCGGCCCGCGCGAGCAACGCGGGAACCTCCGCGCGCCGCACCGCATCGCCGAGCGGAATCCCGAAGCGCTCGAGCTCGCTCCTATGTCGCCGCTCGAGCTCGCTGAGGGCCGCGCCGCGCACCTCGAGCTCGACCCCGTCCACCTGCTGCGCCGCGCGCAGAATCGTCTCGAGGCCCTTCGCCGGCGAGTAACGCCCGAGGACAACGGCACGCACGGAACCGCTCCGCCCGCTCCGGTCGGTGCAGGAGAACTCGTTCACGTCGATACCGTGCCCGATCGGCCGGACCTTCGCGGACTCGACCGGGAACGAGCGCCGGTCGACGCTGACGATCGCCGTCGCGAGCTTCTCCGCCGCGCGCAGCTGCGCGGACGCCTTCCAGTGCGTGTACCAGAGCAACAGCGGGATCCCACGCGTCCGCACCAAAGGAGCGGCGAGCAAGACGTACACGGGGATCATGTGCGCCACGACCGCGTCCGCCGGCAGCGAACGCAGCGAGCTCGCGCTCGAAGCGCCAACCCCGTCCGACCTGCGACGGCGCGCCGAAGCTCCGCACCTCGACATTGGCCGGCAGGCCGTCACCGTCGCCCGACTGCGCCAGCACGACGACCTCGTCGACCCGCTCGGCGAGCGCACGGATCTTCGGGATCGTCGCCGCGAGCACCGGATGCTCCGGATCGACGCTCTGCGTGAGGAAGACGAGCCGCCGCACGACGCTAGAAGAAATCCGTATCGCCCAACGTGAACCGCCAGCCGCGCGGATCACCGTCGAGCTCACCGGCCGAGGGGCTTGCCCATGAAGTCGAGTGTCATCGGCGTCGGCAAGAAGCCACAGGACAAGTACGCGGCCGTCTCGCCCGCGCCGGGTAACGCGAACAACGCGCGCGTCCCAGGCTTCACAGCTGCAACGCACGCGCGCAGCAACGGCCGAACGGGCCCGACGAGATCCGCGACGAGCGCAATCGGATGTCCTTTGTGGCGCTTGTGCCCGAGCACGGCATAGCCGCCGTCCACGCCGTACGCCACGTAGTCACGCGGCGAGTCGAGATAGCGCCAGTTGAGGTACTCCGCGTCACGCACGATGTGGTTCGGCCATCCCGCCGCGGCGTCTCCCCCAAACGCGAAGCGTTCCACCCGCGCGGCGCCGCCGCGACGCAACGCCACCCGAGGCAGCGGCCGCGCCCAAACGCGCAGCTTCCCCACGGACGTCCACCCGAGCGGCCCCAGGAACAACGGCGCCGTCGGCGCAGAGGCGAAGGCCAGCACGACCGCCGCACCTCGCGCCTCCGCCTCCTCCTCGTGCTTCCGTTCCAGACCGACGAAGACCCCTTTCCCCCGCGCCACCGGATCCGTCGTCGCATGCACCGAGAACGTCGCGAGCCGCTCCTCCCCGCCGAGCACCATCCGATAGAGCGAGTGCGCGGCCACCCCGACGACACGGCCGTCGTCACGCGCCACGGACATCAACGACCCCGCCGGATTCCGCGAGAACCACCAGTCGAACTCCTCACCACTGAGCGCCGACTCGCCCCACGCGTCGCGCAGGAGGCGCAGGTAGTCATCCCGCTGCGCCGGCTCGTAGGCCGCCAGCTCGTAGGCGGACACCGCTACTTCGTCGACGTGCCGAGCGCCGCGTTGAAGAGACGCCTGGCATGCGTGCCGCTGACCGTGTCCTTCAGGGAGATCAGGTCGCAAGCCCCGGCGAGCACGAGCTCGAATGTCCGCGACGGATACGGCTCGATGTTGTACCGGCGCAGCTGCAGCGGATCCGTCGACGCCGAGTTCGCCCCCGACACGGCGGTGAAGGCGACGTCGTAACCGGCCTGGCGGACGAGCGAGAGATGCACCGGCTTGTAATGCGCCTCCGAACCCTTCACGTAGGAGAACGCCCGCACCGGACGCCCGAGCCGCTCCTCCAGCCGCAGCTTCGACAACGTGATCTCGCGCGCCGCTTCGTCGACCTCCAGATCGGCGAGCGGGCGGTGCGAGATCCCGTGCGACTCGATGCGGATGCCCTCGCGCTCGAGCTCGGCGAGCTCTTCCCAGTCGACCGTCGGATTGAGCAGGCCCTCGGCGGCAAGGCCCTCGTCGTGCGGCAGCGGATGATTGTCGTCGAGGTAGCCGATCGGGACGAACAGCACCGCCGGATAGCGGTGCTTGCGGAGCACGCGCCGCCGCGTTGTCGAGGTTGTCGTGATACCCGTCGTCGAAGGTGATCAGCACCGCCTTGTCCGGCAGCGCCGCACCCTCGATGTAGTGACGCAGCACATCGTCGAGACCGACGACCGTGTAGCCGAGCTGCCGCAGCTGGTCCATCTGCTCGTCGAACAGCGACACGGGCATCGTCAGCGGATTGCCCTGGACGTCGTTGACCTTGTGGTACATCAGCACCCGCAGGCTGCGGTCGCCGTTACCGCTCGCGCCGATCGCGACTGCCGTCTCGCCGATCCCGCGGTAGACGGAGTTCTTCAGAACCTGCTTGACACGCGACGCGTCCACGGCGGCCTAGCTTAGACGGGAGGGCGGCAAGGCCAGGTCGATGTCATGCGATCCAGGCACCGCGGGAAAATGCGACTGCGGCTATACCCCCGATGGCCGCGAACCCGATGATGACTGCGAGCCGCAGTCGCGGGCGCGTTGCCACGAGCGCAGCTAGCGCGATGAACAACGGAAAGTCCGCCATCAAGAGACGGGGCGCGCTGACGAGCGGCACCACTGCAGCGGGGGTGGTCAGGATGATCGCGATCACCGCTACCGAGTAGAGACCGAACGCGACTCCCAGCCGCTTCCACGCCACCCAGGTCAGGCCCGCCGGCGGAGAGGAGAAGCAAGAGCTGCAGCACGTTCCATGCGCTTCGCTGGTGGGCCTCCTCGAAACCGCTCGGATAGCCGCCGTCGCCGGGCAAGTGCCGGACGAGTTCTGCCGCGCCTTGCTTGGCGCTCTGGAAGAGCATTCCACGCCCCCTGCAGAGGTCCCAATCGAGGAGTCTCCCGCAGCCAGAAGACATGCTGGGAGTGGTAGAACGCCCCCGCGTCGTGGAAGTGGTAGTGAAGGTAGAGCGCGTAAGCTCCGAGCGCAGCTGGAAGCAAAACGAGGGCGAGCGGTTGCAGCGTCGACCGAACCGTCCGCCCCTTGGGCCAGAGCAACACGAGCAGCGCCGGCAGTAGGGCCAGACCCATCGGCCGTGTCGCCACTGCGAGCCCTCCGAGGAACGACGCCGGAATGGCTTGGCGACGTAGGGCGGCCAAGAAAGACCAGCTGGCCAGAGCAAGAAACAACCCGTCCGCGTAAACAGCCGTGAAGACGAACGCAAGAGGGAAGAGCGCGAGAAAAAGCACGCTGTCGGAGGCCACCGCCTCGCCTACGAGACGCCGCGCGATTCTGAAGATGGCTATTGCTGCGATACCGGCGGAGGCCACGGAGACCAGGACTCCGGCGACCACGGTCGACCGGACTACCTCCGCAACTCCCCGCACCACCAACGGGTAGAGCGGGAAGAACGCAGAGCTTTGCTTCACGTCGTATCCGTGGTTCGCGATGCGAATGAACCATCCCGAATCCCATTGAGCGAACGTGTTGAAGATGAGGCTCAGGTGTGGACCGTCGGCGGGGAAGTGGGCGATGTTGCGGTCGAGCGGCGTCCAAAGGAGCGCCACGATCGCCGCTGCCCAAAAGCCGATCCGTATCGCGGTCATCGTCCAAAACGGCGTCATCGCTGACGCCGTCAATCTGGCGAGAGCGATGCGACGATTCACGCTGCCGGTGTATTGCGGAAGCTGAGCGTCCGTCGTGCCGGCGGGCATCGGCGTGGACGCTACCCGATCTTCGAGGCGATGGACCCCTTTCAGAAAATGGGCGCGCACCGGCCTCGTCTGGGAGCTCTCCTTTAGCTGCCCGGCTAACGTTCCGTCCTTGCCCCCTCATAGTTACGTTGCCCCAGACCGAGGGCGTCCGCCTTTCCGTCGATGAAGCGGCGCCGTCTTATGCTCACCCGCGCCGTTCTCGCAGCCGCTGTCGCTGTCGCGCCGGCGATTCCCGCGGCCGCGGCGTCTGCCGCATCGCACCCGCTGACGATGGCGATGGTCTCAGCCCCGCAGATCGACGGACCGGGAGCAAGTGTCGCCTTCGCGCGCATGCGCAAAGCCGGGATCACGACCATCGACAGCTGGATTAGCTGGCCGGGTTTGGTGCCGCGGCGTAAACCGGCTCATTGGAACCCGGAGAATCCAAACGATCCTAATTACGGTTGGTCGCGGGTCGACGCCCGCATCAAGGCAATCGTGGCCGCCGGCTTCCAACCGATGATCGGAGTGGGCGACGCGCCGGCGTGGGCGCGTCTTGCGCCGAGCGTGCCTCAGTCGCCGCCGCAGGCCTCCAACTACGGCCAATTCATGCGTGCAGCCGCCGAGCGCTACAGCGGCAAGTATCCCGGGCTTCCTCGCGTCCGCTACTGGCAGATCTGGAACGAGCCCAACCTCGGGCTCTTTTTTTGGCCGCAGTTCGATTCGACGGGGAAGTTCACGTCGCCCGACGTCTATCGCAACATGCTCAACGCCGCAGCGAAGTCGATCCACGCCGTTGATCGCGATAACGTGGTCGTCGCGGGCGAGACCTCACCGTTCCGCGACCCGACACCCCAGGTCCTGAAGCTCGATCAAGATTGGGGCCCGTTGAAGTTCATGCGGCGCCTCCTCTGCGTAGACGATCAAGGGCAGCCGACCTGCAAGAACACGGCTGAGTTCGACGTATGGTCGACACACCCGTACACGTCCGGCGGTCCGACGCACCATGCCGTCCTTCCTTACGACGTGTCCATCGCGGACCTTCCAAAGATGCGCGCGACCCTTAAAGCCGCAATCCGGGCCGGGCACGTCAAATCCGCCGCTCCGGTCAGATTCTGGGCGACCGAGTTCAGCTGGGACTCCAATCCACCCGATCTCTGCGCCGCTCCCATGGCGCTGCTCGTGCGCTGGGTGCCGGAGGCGATTTACCGAATGTGGGCGAACGGGATCGACCTGATCGGTTGGTTCCGGTTGATGGACGACCCGGTGACCACAAGCTACTTCCAGTCGGGCCTCTTCTTCCGGGGAGCGACATTCTCGCTGGCAAAGCCGAAGGCGTTCCTCCAAGGGTTTCGGTTCCCGTTCGTCGCGCTCCGCCGCGGCAAAGGCGTTTACGTGTGGGCGCATACGCCACTCGGCAAGCCGGGCCGGGTTGTCGTCCAACAAACATTCAGAGGAGGTTGGAAGCGCGTCGCGAGGCTGCGAGCGGACCGCTACGGGATCGTCCAGACGGTACTGAGTGTGAAGCCGGTCGGGAAGTTTCGCGCGATCCTCGCCAGCGGCGAGAAGTCGCTTTCGTTCTCGATGCGTGTCCCGCGCGACCGCGTGTTCAACCCGTTCGGCAGGCCCTCGCTGCCCCAGACGGCTGGACAGCCGTGCTGAGGCGGAGTGCCGCCGATGCAGGCGTCACCTTGGTCGCACCACGGACGTTCTCGGCAAATCGGCTGCTGTGCGGCGACGAACGGGTTCTAACCATCCCAACGAGAAGCCACACCCCCGCTTGGACCCGCCGTCCGCTCGACCAGGCTTCGGAGGCGCGCTGCGAACTCCTCCGGCGAGACACTCCAGAGCCCAGCGCTCGCCTTCGCCGCGATGCTCAAGCGCTCCGCCAGTTCGCGATCGCCGAGCACGCGCACCAGTGCCTCCGCGAGCCCAGCTGTGTCGCCAGGTTCCACCAGCAGCCCGTTGACGCCGTCCTGCACCAGATCGGGGATCCCTCCCACCCGGCTCCCGACGACCGGACGTGCTCGGCAGAACGCCTCCACGATCACGCGGCCCATGCCCTCGGAGCGCGAGGGCAGGGCGAGCACGGTCGACTCGTCCAACGCGGTCGAGATCTCCCGCTGCGTCAGACGCGGGGCCCACACAACCCGCCCGCCGGACTCACTCACAAGCCGCTCGACGACCGGCCGCAGCGTCCCAGAGCCGACGAGCCGCAACCGCGCCTCGGGTAGACCTGCCGCCACGAGCGGCCACGCCTCCGCCAGCCCGTCCACGTTCTTGTAACGCTCGAGGACGCCGACGAAGAGCGCCTGCGCCTGCTCTGGCAGCGGCCGCGGCGGCTCCTGCAGGAACGAGTCGAAGTCCATGTAGGCCGGAAACTCGTCCGCCGGCTCGAGGCCGAGCTCGCGCACGATCCCGGTCGTGTAGCCCGTGACGGTGCGGATCGCGTCCGCGTTTCGCAGGCCTGCGACCGCCACCCGGTCGGCGACGGGATTGAGCAGTCCACGCAGACGTGACCCGTACAGACGCGTTGGCGCCTGCCAGTCCCCGTGCAGGTCCGCGATCACGGCGGTGTCCACGCGCGCCAGCTTGCGCGCCGACAGCGCCGCCGCCGTCTCGTGCGCTCCCTGCGCCAGCACGGCGTGGGGACGGAAGTCGCGCAGCTCGCGCGCGATCCGCGCCGGCAGCGCAGCGAAGAACGCCGGGCCGGCGAGCGCCGGCGGCTCGCGCGTCAAGCGGAACCTGCCGTTTCGGCCATCACCGGCTGCGAGCACCCGCCAGTCGAGCTCCTTACCGATCGCGTCCCACTTACGCTCGAGGCTCGGAGCGAGCGGCAGCTCGACGCGCCGGGAGACGAACAGGACGCGCGGCTTCACGCGGCTGCGACGCGCTGGAGCGTCGCTTCGAGCTCCCCGAAGACGCGGTCCGGCGCGTACTCCGCGACCGATGCGGCGGCCGCGCCGCGAAGACGCTCGCGCAGCCCGGAGTCGGCGAAGTAGCGGCGCAGAGCCTCCGCGAGCGCCGCCGTATCGCCCGCCGGCACGAGCAGGCCGTTCACGCCGTCGCGAACGACCTCGCCGATGCCGCCCGCCTCCATCGCCACCACCGGCGTCCCCACCGCGAGCGCCTCGACCACGGTGTGCGGGAAGTTCTCCCAGCTGGAGGACAGGACGCTCGCGTCGGCGGCGGCGAAGAGCTCCACGACACGGCCCCGCGGCTGGCCGCCGAGGAAGGTGACACGGTCGGCGATCCCGAGCTCGCTTGCCCGCCGCTCGAGCCGTGCCCGGTCCGGTCCCTCACCCGCGATCACCAGTTGCACGCCGTCGACCCCGGCGGTCGCCTCGAGTGCACGCTCGAGCGACTTCTGAGCCGTCAGCCGTCCGGCGAAAGCGACTGTCGCTCCGTTCAAGTCGAACTCGCGGCGGAGGACGTCGCGCGGCTGCAGGTCGCGAACCTCCGGTGTCGGGTTCGGCAGGACGCCGACGCGGTCCTGCGGCACACCCCACGAGATCGCCAGGTCGCGCAGGTACGCGCTGGGACAGAAGATGTGAGCCGCGTGGCGCAGCTCGAAGTCCCGCGCACGCCGCAGCACGCCCGCCGCCGCGCCGCCCCCGCCCGACTGGAAATCCTCGACGTCGCCCTCGACCAGACCACGCCGCCGCGAGCGCTCGAACGCAGGGTCGGCGGTCAGCTTGACCACGTACGGCCGACGCGCCGCGAGCGCGCCCGCGCTGCTTCGGCCGAACATCCCGGTCGTGTAGACGACATCGGCGTCCCTTGCCCGCCGACCCACCTCTGCCGCTGTTCGAACGTGGATCACGCCCTTCGGCAGCGAGCGGCGAACCCAGTGCACTGGATACGCCTCCGAGGCCGGAGCCGTCGCGGCCGTCGTCACGACCTCCACCGAATGCCCGCGCCCGACCAGGAACTCCGCCACTGCCGGCGCGTGACTCGCGGGACCACCGACGTCCGGCGGCCAGATGCCCGAGACGACGAGCACCCTCACGGCAACGCCGCCTCCAGCGGCTGCGCGGGTGGCGCCGGCGCAGGCTCACGGCGGATGCGCAGAAAGAGCACGGTCCACGCAAGGCAGAACACTGCGCTCGAGACGAGCACCGCGACCGCCGCGCCGGTCGCGCCCCAGTCGGCGCCGAGCACCGCAACCAGCGGGATGAGCACGAGCATCTCGAGGCCGTGCGTCCAGATCCGAAGGGCCGGGCGTCCGATCGACACCGGGAACGACTTCGTCCAGCCGTAGACCATCCGCAACGCACCCGCGACGATCATGATCCGCGTCGCATCGACCGCACCCACGTTCTTGGCCGAGAACAGGAGCCGTGCGAGCTCCGGCGTGAAGACGAGCAGTGGCGGCAGGATCACGACCGCAACTGCGGCCATCCCGAGCATGTAGCGGCGGATGCCGGCGAAGACCGTCTCGCGCGTTCCCCGCTCCCACGCGCGCGTCTGCTCGGTGAGGAGGATCAGCCGCGCCGGCGCGGAGACGACCGCGAACGCAGCTTGCGGTGACATCGCGGCGCGGAAGTAGGCGACCTGCGTCGTCGAGGCGACGCGGCCGAGCACCAGCAGCGAGAGCGGTGCCGTCAGCGAGACCACAGCGGTTGCAACGGTCGACTGCGCGACGAACGAGAGGATGTCGCGACGCTCCGGTCCTAGCGGAACCGCCGCCTCCTGCGGGAAGCGGCGGTACGCGACCCACCCTGCGACGCTGATCGCCGCGGTCGCGACGACCTGCGCGATCACGATCGCGACCATCGTCGTGTCGAGGCCATACGACACGCCGACCGCGATCGCCGTGAAGCGCAGCGCCATCGAGACGAACAGGAAGAACGCTCGCAGGTCGTAACGGCCGCGGAGGATGAGCGCGACGCCGCCGACGTTCTCCGTGCACTGTGCGAGCGGCAGGAACGCACCGATCATGAGCGCTGTCGTCAGCCCGTTCTGATGGAGCAGTGTGTCCGCAACCGGCGCCAGGGCGAGCAAAAGGGCGGTGGCGAGCAGGCCGCCCCCGAGCTTGAACGCGACCGCGCCCTCGAACAGCCGGCGAAGCCGTCCCCAGTCTCCCCGCTCCGTGTAGCGGAAGCCGAACTTCACGAGCGCCTCCTCGACCGTCAGATCGAGCAGGCTCTGGACGAACGCCGTCGCCGCGAGGACCAGTGCGTAGCGCCCGAACGTCTCGGTCGAGAAGACGTGCAGAGCGACGACGGTGGCGCCGAATCCGAGCGCTGCTGAGGCGTAGGTCCCGGCAGCGGCGGCCGAGCGGCGCCAGAAGAGCCGAGAGCGCATAAGGAGCCCCATTCTAGGTAGGCAGGTACCTAGACTCGTCTCAGTGTCATCCTGGTTTTCACGGACCGGCTCGTGACCGACGCGCTGGTTAGGCTCGGAGCCGGCGGCGGGCTGACCCTTAGGCTCGGTGTCGGCCTCGATGGCCTGACCTGCATGCGTTCTGTCGCCCGCCGCCGTTCCGAGGAGCGCCAGCGTGACCTGATAGGAGCGTGGCTTAGACGCCCCCACTGAGGCCTGTCCGCTGGCGGTCCGCCGTCAGTGGCCACCTCAGAAAGGGGGACCGGGAGTGATCGTAATCGGAGTTGACCCGCACAAGCAGACTCACACCGCGGCCGCCGTCGAGGCGGTGACCGGCGAGCTGCGCGGCGAGCGGACGGTGAAGGCGCGCGGCGCCGGGTCACGAGCAGCTGCTCGCCTGGGCGCGCGCGCTCGGCGCAGGAGCGGTTGTGGGCGCTCGAGGACTGCCGGCACGTCTCGGTCTCGCTCGAGCGCTTCCTGCTCGCCAGCGGCGAGCGGGTCGTGCGGGTGCCGCCGAAGCTGATGGCGGGTGCGCGCCGCGGTCGGCGCGCGAGCGCGGCAAGTCGGACGCGATCGACGCGCTCGCGGTCGCCCGCGCTGCGCTGCGTGAGCCCGCGCTTCCGGCCGCGCGCTCTGGACGGGCCGCGAGCGCGAGATCCGGCTTGCTGCGTCGACCACCGCGAGGATCTCGTCGGCGAGCGGACGCGGGCGCAGCATCGGCTGCGCTGGCACCTGCACGAGCTCGACGCCGGAGCTGGAGCTGCCGGCCGGCTGCGCTCGACCGGCGCGTGTGGCTCGACCGGATCGCCCGCCGCCTCGCCCGCCGCGAGCAGACGACGCAGGTGCGGATCTGCCGCGAGCTCGTCGCGCCGGATCGCGGAGCTGACCCGGCGCGCGACGCGAGCTCGAGCGCGAGCTTGCGCTCGCTCGTCGCGCGCGCAGGCGCCAGCCCTGCTCGCGCTGCCCGGCTGCGGCCTCCTCACCGCCGCCAAGCTGGTCGGCGAGACCGCCGGCGCCGATCGCTTCGCCGACGAGGCGCGGCTCGCGATGCACGCCGGCGCCGCCCCGCTTCCGGCCTCGAGCGGCAAGCGCCAACGCCACCGGCTCAACCGCTCCGGCAACCGCCAGCTCAACTGCGCCCTGCACCGCATCGCCGTCACGCCAGGGCCGCTGCCACCCACCCGCACGCGCCTACCTCGCCCGCAAGCAGGCGGAAGGCAAGAACCGCAAAGAGGCGCTCCGCTGCCTCAAGCGCCACCTCGCGCGCACCGTCTACCGCACGCTCACAACGCTCGCAGAGGAGAAGATGACCTCGACCAAAAGGCCGGCTCTTAGCACCGGCCTTGACATAGGAGCATCCCGTGGCCGTTGCCGAGACGATCGCGCTGCGTGCGCGCGCGGCCGCGCGTGCGGAGATCAGCCCGGGCGCCGCCGTGCTCGCGCTCGCGATCCCGTTCCTGTTCCTCCACATCAAGTACCAGCCGGGCGTGCGCGTCCCGCTCGGATCGACCCATCTCGGGCTGGAGCTGTCGGATCTCGCGGTCGTCGTCGTGGCGATCGTCGCGCTCTGGGAAGGGTTACGCGCCGGTTTCGCCCCGCTCCGTCCCGCGCTGCCGCTTGTGGATCGCCTCGGCGTTGCTCCTGCTGTGGATCCTCGTGCGCTCGGAGTCGCTGACGCACTTCGTCACGGCCGCGAAATTCGCCGAGTACTCGCTGCTCGCGGTCTCCGCGCCGCTGATCCTCCGCCGCCGCTCGGACTGGGAGCTCGTCGCCGCGGCCGTGGTCGCGTGGAGCGTCGCCGCCACCTTCGTCGGCCTGCTGCAGATCCTCGGCGTCCACATAGCCGACGCGTGGGCTGCAGGACGCCGGCAGCCGTCCTTTCTCGGGCACTCCGACTTCGCCGCGCTGTCGGCGCTCGCTCTCGGCATCGGGCTCGCCGCCGTGCTGCTGGCGCGGAGAGGCATCGGCTGGCTCGCCGTCGTCAGCGGGACGCTCGGCCTGATGCTCGCCGGGGCGACGGCGGGGCTCATCGGCGTCGCCGCCGCCGCGATCGGCCTGCTCTACGCGATCTACCGCAGGCGCGGTCTGGTGGCTCGCGACTTCGTCGTCACGGGCGCCGTTGTCGCGTTCGTCGCGGGCGGCGTCCTCGTCCTGCGCGGAGGCGACTTCGAACACTTCCTCCGCTTCCTGCATCTCAAGGGCAGAGAGACGCAGACGACGAACATCGAGACCTACTCGCACCACACCCTGCTCGCGTACATCGGTTACCGCATCTGGCGCGACCATCCGGTCGTCGGCGCCGGCTGGCAGGCGTCGAACGACCCCGAGACCGTCGATCCGCAGCTTCCTGCCGCGCACCGGAAGTTCCCCAACGTCGCGCCGCTCGCCTTTCCGACGCGCGAGCACGAGTGGGGCGTGCAGAACGCCTACGTCCAGACGGCCGCGGATCTCGGCGTGATCGGCGCGTTGCTCTGGCTTGCGCCCTTCGGGCTCGCGCTGTTGCTGGCCCTGCGCGCGAACGCGCCTCCCGGCGCCGTGGCGACCTTCGCCGTACTCGCGGCGATGGGCATCTGGGCGGGCCAGGGCCTCGTCGCAGGAATTCCGCTCGACGCCCTCACATGGCTCGGGTTCGGCCTCGCCGCGACGGCGGTTGCTCAGAGGAGTCAGGCGTCGACTCAGGAACAATGGCGCGCGTGAAAGCCCTGGTCACCGGCGGCGCCGGCTTCATCGGCTCGAACCTCGTGCGACGCGCTCTCGAGCGCGGCGACGACGTGCGCGTGCTCGACAACTTCTCGACCGGCAACCGCGCGAACCTCGCCGGGCTCGACGCCGAGATCGTCGAGGGCGAGCTCCGCAGCTACGAGCGCGTCCACAACGCCGTGCGCGGCGATCGAGGTCGTCTACCACCTCGGCGCGCTCGGCTCGGTGCCGCGCTCGGTGCAGGACCCGCTCACCTCGAACGCCGTCAACGTCGAGGGCACGCTCAACGTGCTGCTCGCCGCGCGCGACTCGGGCGTGCGGCGCGTCGTCTTCGCGTCGAGCTCGTCGGTCTACGGCACGAGCCGCGAGCTGCCGACGCCGGAGCGACGCCGCCCGACCCGATCTCGCCCTACGGCGTCGCGAAGCTCGCGGCCGAGCGCTACTGCATCAGCTTCTCGCGGGTCTACGACGGGCTCGAGACGGTCGTGCTGCGCTACTTCAACGTCTTCGGCCCGCGGCAGAGCCCGTACTCGGAGTACGCGGCGATGGTGCCGCTCTTCATCGCGGCGGTGATGCGCGGCGAGCCGGTCACGATCCACGGCGACGGCGAGCAGTCGCGCGGCTTCACCTACGTCGCGAACGTCGTCGACGCGACCATGCGCGCGGCCGACGCGCCGACGGCGAACGGCCGCATCTTCAACGTCTCGGCCGGCGCGCCCGCGACGGTGAACGAGGTCGCGGACGCGATCGGCCGCATCCTCGGCAAGCCGGTCGAGCGCCGCCACGGCCCGCCGCGGGTCGGCGACATCCGCGCATCGTGGGCCGACGTCGACCGCCGCGCGCGAGACGCTCGGCTGGGAGCCGACGGTCGGCCTCGAGGAGGCTGCGGCTGCACCGCCGAGCGTCTTGCCTGAGCCTGATCCGGTCAGGTCCTGCGCCTGATCGCGCGCCTCAACATGGGCGGGCCGGCGCTGCACGTCGCGTACCTGACGAAGGGCTGCGCAGAGCGCGGCTACGAGACGACGCTCGCCGCCGGCACGCTCGGGCGCGGCGAGGGCTCGATGTCGTTCGTCGCCGACGAGCTCGGCGTCGAGGTCGTGCCCATCCCGCAGCTCACCGCGACATCTCGCCGCTCTACGACACTCGTCGGTGACGTGCGCTCGTGCGGCTGATCCGCCGCGCAGCGGCCGCAGATCCTGCACACGCACACCGCGAAGGCCGGCGCGATCGGCCGCGTCGCCGCGCTCGCTCGCGGGCACGCGCGGCCGCCGATCGTCGTGCACACCTTCCACGGCCATGTCCTGCGCGGCTACTTCGGCCCGCCGCGCACGCGCTGCTTCCGGCACGATCGAGACGCGGCTCGCGCGCTCGACGACGCGCTCGTCGCGGTCAGCCCCGAGGTGCGCGACGACCTGGTCGCGCTCGGCGTCGCGCCGCGCCGAGCGCTTCAGCGTCATCCGCCTCGGCATCCCGCTCGACGCGCGCGTCACCGGCGGCGCCGAGGCGGGCGACGAGCTGCGGCGCTTTCGGCGTGCCGCCGGACCGCTTCGTCGTCGGCTGGATCGGCCGCATGACCGCGATCAAGCGGGTGGACGACGTGCTGCTCGCGTTCCGCGAGCTGCGCGCGCGGGGTCGACGCCGCGCTCTGCCTCGTCGGCGACGGCCCCGACCGCGAGAGCTCGAGCGGCGCGCGCACGAGCTCGGCGATCGCGCGCCACAGCCTCTCGGTCGGCTACCAGCGCGACGTCGCGCCGTACTACGCCTTCCTCGACGCGCTGCTCCTGCCCTCGGCCAACGAGGGCACGCCGGTCGTCGCGATCGAGGCGCTCGCCGCGCGCCGGCCGGTCGTGGCGACGCGGGTCGGCGGCGTGCCCGACGTCGTCGGCGACGGCGAGGACGGCTTCCTCGTCGGCCGGTCGGCGACGGCCGCGCGTGGCGGAGCGCTCGAGCGCCTCGCCGCGACCCGGAGCTGCGCGAGCGGATGGGCGAGCATGGCCGCTCGCGCGTGCTGCC
>CAVWYX010000009.1:0-608584 GCA_963759365.1 uncultured Actinomycetes bacterium | reverse complement strand
GACCGCGACGAGCTTCTCGCCACCGCCGACGAGTCCCTCAAACAAACTCAGCCGCCCTCGTGGGACAACCTGCTCGAACACCAGCCGGCTTCAGGCCGAACTGGCCGCCCTCACCACGACCGAGATCGGCATCGAGGAGGCCATACCGCGAGCCCTTGACGAGCTGGGCGAGCCGGGACGGACCGTGGAGTCCTGCGATTCCCGGACGACCTTCCCGCGGTCAGGGCGGACGCCGGCCTGCTGGAGCGGATCCTGGTCAACCTCTTCGGCAACGCGCTCCGGTTCAGTCCCCCCGACCGGCCGCCGATGCTCACCGCCAGTGAACACGACGGACTGGTCGAGCTGCGCGTCATCGACTATGGCCCCGGGCATTCCCGACGACCAGCGGACCAGGTGTTCATGCCGTTCCAACGACTCGGTGACCGCTACAACGGCGCCGGGGTTGGTCTCGGCCGGCTCCGTTCTGCGGCCTGGCCGAGGCGATGGGCGGCGCGTTGGTTCCGGACACCACCCCTGGTGGCGGACTGACGATGGTGCTCACCCTGTCGACGGCCCAGACCCCCGTTGCGGTCAGCGAGGCCCAGGCCACCGCCCTAGCCGACCGCGCCATCGTCGAGCGCATTCACCGTCGGCCCCGGGCACATGACGGACCCGTGACCCGAATCCTGGTCGTCGACGACGAGCCCCAGCTGCTGCGCGCTCTTCGGATCAATCTGCGCGCACGGGGATACGACGTTGACGTGGCCGCCGACGGCGCGCGGCGCTGCGCACCGCCGCCGGCCAGCCCCCGACCTCGGTGGTGCTCGACCTCGGCCTGCCCGACATGGACGGCGTCGACGTCATCCACGGCCTGCGCGGCTGGATCAGTACCCATCATCGTGCTGTCCGGTCGAGCGGCAGCGCCGACAAGGTCGAGGCCCTCGACGCCGGCGCCGACGACTACGTCACCAAACCCTTCGGTGTCGACGAGCTCCTGGCCCGGATCCGCGCCGTCACCCGCCGCGCACGCCGCCGGCCGCGCCGCCACCACTGTCGCGATCGGCCGGCACACCGTGGACATCGCCGCCCGCACCGTCTCCGCCGCCGAGGGCAGCGCAGGCGCGGCTCACACCCACCGAGTGGCACCTGCTGAGATCCTTGCGCGCAACCCGGGCAAACTCGTCAGCCAACGCCATCTGCTGCAGGAGGTGTGGGGACCGCAGTACGAAACCGAGACCAACTATCTGCGCCAGTACATGGCCCAGCTGCGACGCAAGCTCGAAGACGACCCCGCCCGCCCCCGCCACCTGCTGACCGAACCTGGCATGGGCTACCGTCTCGCTCTCGCGGTCAGCGGTGAACGCCTTGGCCAGGCTCCGGACGACGCCGGGACTCAGGCCCGTCGACCGGATGGACGAGTCGCGCCGCTCGCGCCTGGAAGGTCGGATGGCGGATCACCGCGATGCGGTCGCCGCGGGTGCGCACCGAGGTCCGGCCGCGGCGACCGCGGCGCACGGTCAGGTCGAAGGTTGCGCCACCGACCTGCACGCCCTCGAGGTGCATGTCGGGGAGCCACTCGGGCAGGTGCGGGTCGACGAAGATCGTACGCAGCGGCGCGAGCGGCCGCAGCACGAGCAGCGCCTGGACTAGCGCCACGATGGCGCTCGCCGACCACGCCTGGGGCGCGCACGAATCCGGATAGACGCCGGGGTGTGGATGTCTCTGGTCGCGGGGCAGCCCGCTGAGCACCTCGGGAAGCCGGTTGCCCTCGAAGAGCGCGGCCGCGGAGAAGATGCCCTCGGCCAGCCGGTGCAGCTCGTCCCAGTAGCCGTACCGGGCCAGGCCGAGGCCGATGGTTCCGGCCTCGACCGGCCAGACACTGCCTCGGTGGTAGCTGAAGGGGTTGTACGCCGGGTGGTCCGCCGAGAGCGTCCGGATGCCCCAGCCGCTGAACATGTCTGGTGCGAGCAGCCGGCGGGCGACCGCGTGCGCGTAGCGGCCGGGACGATGCCGGCGGCGAGCAGGTGCCCGTCGTTGGAGTTGACGACCTCACCTGCCGCTTGTCCGGCCCGAGCGCCATCGCGTAGCAGCCCCGTCGGGCATCCAGTACGCCTGCGTGGAATTGCCGGCGCAGCGCGGCGGCCTTGGCCACGAGCGTGGCGGCGAAGGCGCGATCGCCGGCGGCGGTGAAGGCCAGCGCGGCGTGCCGCAGTCGCGGCGTACCAGTAGGCCTGCAGTTCGCTGCTCGCGATCGGGTTCGCCACGACCTGCCCGTCTCGTCGACCACGGCGGTGTCGGAGTCCTTCCACCCCTGGTTCTTTACGCCCTCCGGGGACGCGGCAGTCGTACTCGAGGAAGCCGTCGCGATCGAGGTCGCCGTAGCGATCGAGCCAGTCGAGGACCCGGCGTGCGGTCGGCAGCAGCTCCCGCACCGTGTCAGGTCGCCGGTCCAGGCCAGGTACTGCCCGAGGAAGACCAGGAAGTCCGGCGCCGGTGGCAAGTCGCCATAGTAGCGCGGCGAACGGGTCGAGCCCGAGGGCCGACAGCGGGCCCAGGCGCGCCTCGTGCAGCAGCTTGCCCGGCTCCTCGTCGCGCCAGTCGTCGATCCGCCGCCCGACGTGCGCGGCGTTGAGCCGGAGGCTGTCGCGCAGCATCGTCGGTCCGGCCAGCAGCGCCTGCCACGACGCGGTCAGCGTGTCGCGGCCGAAGATCTCCTGGTAGATCGGCAGACCGGCGATCGGCGCGGCGGGCCGGGCGGCTCACCGAGCGGCAGGTCGGCCAGGTCCCTCACCGCGGCCCGCCAGGCCGCCGCGACGTCGAGGTTGCTGCTGCTCAGCCGGGTGAACTCGCGGGCGAGCGCGGCGCGGGCGCGGCCGCGGCGTCGCCGGGTCCCGGTGAACGTCGGCGGTGGCGCGGCCAGGCGTTGCCCGTCGAAGATGGGCTCGACGACGAATTCCACCACTGCCGACTCGCGGGATGGCACCGTGAGGTCGCACACGAGCGTGCCGTCGTCGTACCGGACCGGCGCCGTCGCGCGCACCGCGACCGCGACCGCCGGTCCAGGTCGGGCTCGCGCATGTAGTCAGGCGCAGCTCCCGAGTGTCGGCGCCCCACTTCGCGTCGACGTCGCCGCGCTGCCGGCGGCGACCGGTCTCGGCCTCGCCGGTGTCCGCGAAGTCGGCGGCGAGCTGCACGCGCAACTCGCATTTTCAGCGGGGCTGGCGGCGTAGCTGACGATGGTCAGCCGGGTGCGCAGCCCCTCGCCGACGAAGCGTTCCATCAGCAGGTACGCGGCCCTCGACGGCAGCGTCTCGCCGTCGCCGAGTTCGGCGTACGACAGCTGGGCGTGCGCCTGACGTTGGCGGTGCTGAACGGCGATCGGCTCCCGGCCGTCCACGGTGATGCGCTCCGCGCTGAGCACCCGGGTGTTGCGGGCGAAGAAGCCCTGCGGTTCGGCGCCGGTGATCCGGCCGTGCACGTCGGTGACCAGGGTGCTCCACCCGCTCGCCACGTACAGCAGGTCGGGGCGGACCCGCAGGTTCCGGACCCGGCTCATCGCCGCCTTCCGGCGGTGCGGAGGGCTGGCCGCACCGGCGCGGCCGATACCGGAGGGCGCGCCGGTGAGCACCACTACCCGATCCACGAGGTCCCGGTCCATGCCAACCCCCTGCCAACCCCCTCAGTGTCGCTCCCAATGCCGTACGCGATCCGAATTTCGCCAAACACGGTTGGTGCTATTCGTGTGGCTCGGGGGAACTGAGCGTCAGTTGTTGCCGCCGGACTGGGACAGGAAGCGGGTGAGATCGTCGAGGCTGGCCAGGATGGCGTCGTACGCCGACTTCGTCACCTCGTCGTCGCGGCGCAGGTCGCGGAGCTCATCGCGTACGTCCCGCACCTTCTCGACCGCCTTCTCGAGGTCCCCCTCCTGCACCTCCCTGGCGACGTCATCGAGGCGATTGGTTAGCTTCTCCGCAGCGTTTTCGTCAAGGGCACCAGCCGCGATCTGGGCCTGGATGGTGTCCTCCACCGCAGCGATCCCGTCACCAAGGGCCGGCCCGGACGCGTCGGGCGATGGCGAGACGGCGGCCGGAGGGGTTGCTTGGCCGGCCGTCGGTCCGGGTCGCTGGCCGGTGAACATGGCTACAGCGAGTGCCGCAAGGATTGCCGCTCCGATGGCCACGGCGGCGATCCCGGCCGGCCCGAGCCGAAACCGTCCCGAACCCACCGCGGCTGGTTCGACGTCCACATCGAGCGCCGGCAAGCTCCGGGTCGGGCTGACGACGGCGGCCTGGGCCCGGACCGCCGGCGCGGCCACCGGCGCGACCGCCGCCACGGCGGCCGCTGCGGCTGCGCCCGTCGATCGTGTGGGTCGGGTCGCCAGCCGCGTCAGCCGCTCGCGAACCTCGTGAGCGGTGGCCGGCCGGCTTTCTGGGTTCTTGGCCAGCAGCCGCCCGATCAGCTCGCCCAGCGCGCCCGGCACGTCGCGGCGCAGGGATGCCACGGGTGGGACCGGCTGGTTCACGTGCTGCCACATGACTCCGAGGGCGTTGTCGCCATGGAATGGCGGGTTGCCGGTGAGCATCGCGTACAGCACGCAGCCGAGGGCGTACAGGTCGGTGCGGGCGTCAACCGGGCCACCCGAGGCCTGTTCCGGGGCCATGTACTCGGCCGTACCGACGGTGACGTGCGATCTGGTCAGGCCCGCCTGGGTGGCCTGCGACACACGGGCGATGCCGAAGTCGCACACCTTCACCGTGCCATTGGGTGCGATGAGGATGTTGGCCGGCTTGACGTCGCGGTGGACAACGCCGGCGTCGTGAGCCGTCTGCAGGGCGTCGCACACCTGGACGGCGACGTCGACTGCGTCGTCGACCGAGATCGGTCCACCGCCGATCAGCGCGGCGAGGGACTGCCCATGGACGAGTTCCATCACGAGGTAGGGCATGTCGTCGTCGACCCCGACGTCGTACACGGAAACGATGCTGGGGTGGGTCAGCCGCGCCACGGCGCGGGCCTCACGATCGAACCGGGCCACAACCGTGGGGTCCTCCAGTGCTCGGCGGTCGAGCACTTTGACCGCGACCGGCCGGTCCAGGCGCTCGTCGAGGCCCTGCCACACCTCGGCCATGCCACCGCGACCGAGTACGGACCGGAGCCGGTATCGGCCGGCAATCAGACGTCGCGCCACCTGGCTACCCTGCACAGCACTCGGGGTCGTGCCCAACCGTCGCCTTCAGGCCAGGAGCGCATCGGCCCACTGGTGTGCCGCACGGCCGCACGCCAGAGCCCATTGGCCGGTCTCGTCCAGGACTGGAGCGCTCGGCACGCTGGGTCGCATCGATTGGTCGCAGTCAAGAGCACCGTCCCCTGTGGAAGATCGCTCTTTCCGGGCAGAAAGTGTCGTCGGCTGAAACCCTTTGCCCGCGCACAGCGATCTTGGAACGAGCAGGTCCGTCTGGACCGTGGCGGCTGTCCGACGCCCCTATGGTGGTGATGTATGATCGCGATGTACATCGCCCACAGGAGTCCTGATGACAGTTACCCAAATTGATCTTGATGACGACGCGCTGGCAGAGGCGATGCGACTGTCTGGTGCGCGGAGCAAGAAGGAGACGGTGAACCTCGCGTTGCGGGAGTATGCGGCTCGGCATCGCCGCATCGCCGCGCTCGATCACTACGCCGCCACTGCCCGGGCCTGGGACTACGAGGGGTGGCAGGACATGCGCGCGGCCAGCAAGGCTCCCGCTGGATGATGCGCTATTTGGCCGACTCGTCGGCGCTGTGGCTTCTGCTGCGCGACTCCGATGTGCGGACCGGCTGGGCTGATGTGATCTCTGACCACGCAGTCGGATCGTGCCAACCTCAGCGCACCGAGTTTCGTCGCTCGGCCCGCAACCTCGATGAGTACGAGCAGATGACCTCGATGTTCGTTGATCTATATCCGGACGTTCCGCTACCGAAGACAGCGTGGCAGTGGGTCGAGTCGGCGCAGTACCGACTGCTGCGGGCCGGTGCGCATCGAGCGCTGTCCTGTGTGGACCTGCTTATTTGCGCTTGTGCGGCCGTTCGCGGACTCGTGGTCCTGCACGACGACAACGACTTCGTCGTGGCCGCGCAACACCTGCCCGATCTCGCCGAGCGCCGGGTTCACTCGCTCCCTCAGATGACGTGAGACGTGATGGCAGATTCAGCAGGACAATGCCTACCCGGTCATTCTGAGCAGGTCATCCAGTAGCGCGGCGAGTTCCTCGGTCTGCGTCACGTATGGGATATGCGAGGAGTCGAGGTTCCGGAGTTGCCATCCCGGGTGCTCGCTCGCGATCGCGGCGTAACGGTCGTAGCCCGCGTTCGGCCAGCGAGTGCAGCGGATGTAGGTACGCGGTAGGCCATCGGCGGCCGGATTTGTGCGGGCTGTCGCGCGAGTAAAGTGCCCGATTGGCGTGGGCCTCATTCGGGGGAGCAGCCAGGCTAGGTCTACGTCACTCGTGACCTGCCATCGCTTGGGTGAGGAACTCCGCCCACGGTGTTGCCGTGCTTCGGGGAAGCAGCCATCCGGAGCCCTCAGTCTCGACGAGAGCGTCCATGCCGGGTCGTCGATCGGGGGGATGAGGTCAATGAGGGACTGGCCGTCCTCAGGGACGAAGACGTCAAGGTAGATAACGTGGATGACACGCTCAGGAACCCGATCCGCGACATTCGTAACGACCGCACCGCTCGATCTGTGTCCAAGGAGCACCACCGAGTTCAGTTCCTCGAACGTGAGCACATTGACGATGTCTTCAACGTGCGTCTGTAGATCGACAGTGGGTTGTGCGAGGTGAGCGCGCTCACCGAGCCCAGTCAGCGTCGGCGTTAAGCACGCCGTGCCCGCGCGCCTCAAGCAAGGGGCGTGCTTCCACCAACACCACCCGCCGAACCAAGCCGGATGGACCAGCACTACGGCGGCCATGCCTCGCCTCCAAATCCCGGCGTAGCAGTCCTATCGCACTTCTGTAGCGTGTGCGAGTCACGTGGACTCCCACGCGCGGCTGACTGGGAGGCGCATCGGGCACGCGACCTTATCTTTGGGGTCACCGCCAAGGGCGCCGGCCGTCCCGTAGTGGACGCACTTCTCTGGAGCGTATCCGGGGGTGGGCGAGCAGGAGCGGTAGCGTGGTGGCCTTGGCACCATCGGTTTGGGTGTGGACAGCATGCAGGAGCACCAGGCGCAGTGAAGCCGCGGACCTGAACTGGCTGGCAGGAGGTTCGACCATGACCGAAGGATCGAGCGCGAAGGGCACTCCAGACCCATTCACTGACGGGGAACTCGTCCAGCGACTGTACGATCCTCCCGTCCGGGCCTGGATGGACGAGCACCTACCCGAGTTGCGGCAGTCGATGTAGGGGCATCGGCTCCTGTACCAGAGCCTGGGGTTCGGCTTCGTACTTGGCCTGGCCGCCCATGTCGGTGGGTACCTGCTCAGATCGTCGGTGACGACGGAGCCGCTCTTGCTCGTGGCCGATCTGCTCTATGCGCTCGGTTATGCGCTGTGGACCGGCGTCGTCGTGGCAGTGTTCGTCCAAGTCGTTCCGGAGGTGAAACGGCGTCAAATCAAGCGGGTGCTCGATGCCTACGAGGCAACGCCGCGCGATCAGGCCCCAGCCGGAAGCGACCGTGCGTCGGGGGACAACGAAGCGCCGATGGCGAGTCAGCGGCCAGGGTGAACAGCCTCCAGGGTGTCGCGACACGGCTCGGTCGTCGCGGCACATCTTGCCCGGCTCCGATCATGACGTCGAACGGCCTACAGTGCTGGTTGGGCGTTCTCGGGTTGGCTGCTCGCGCTTAGGTGTGTAGGCCGTGAGTCTCGTGCGATCCCCCGGTGGTCCCCCGCCGAGAATCGCGGGGCGAGCTCGCTGACCTGGTCTACGCCGCCGCGAGGATTTCCAACCGTTCTGGCCTGCGTCGGAGCGACTGCCGCCGCTCCAGCACGGCGTTAGGCTCGGGTGTATGGCCAAGACGGTGGCAGACATTACGATGTCCTTGGATGGATACGTCACGGGACCGGGCGCGGATCCCGACCACGGCCTGGGTATCGGCGGCGAGCCCATCCACAATTGGGTGTTCGGCGACGATCCGGTGGACGCCGCGGTGCTCCGGGAAGCGACGGAGTCCACCGGCGCGGTCGTGATGGGTCGACGCCTGTTCGACGTTGTCGACGGCCCGCACGGCTGGGACGACTCGGTCGGCTACGGCGCGGCCGAGAACCAGGCGACGACCGGACCGCCGATCTTCGTCGTCACGCACAATCCGCCGACGTCGTGGCGGCTCGGTCCCCGCTTCTCATTCGCCACTTCCCTGGCCGACGCGGTTCATGCCGCGCGGGCGGTGGCCGGCGACAAGGATGTCGTCATCATGGGCGGTGGCGACACGATCCGGCAGGCCGTCCGTGAAGGACTGACCGACGAGCTGCGGATCCACCTGTCCCCGATCGTCATGGGCACTGGCACGCCGCTGTTCCGACCCGAGCCAGGGGTCGAGCCAATGCCAATGCGCCAGGTTGACGTGCGGATGTCGGCGAACGCCACCCACCTGACTTACGAGATCGCCAAGCGCTGACCACCGCGGCGACACCCTGGACGCTCGGCTGCGACGCGGCCGACCCGCATGGGATTGCCGCGTAGACCAGGCGCGATACGAAGACGAAGAGGTCGCGGCGCACCCTGGCCGCAGCGATGCGTCGACGCACTCCGCCAGCACAGGCAGGAGCAAGGTCGGACCCGGTTCCGCGTCGGGGACGCCGTTGGGCCGATCATGGGCTCGTCTTCGCTACGTCGGTTGGCACCGAGCTGGACGCACACAACGTACGTCGGGTTTCCGCCGGATGACGGAGGCGGCAGGTCTGGATCCGGCGGCCTGGGCGCCGCGCGAGCTCCGCCACAGCTTCGTTTCACTGATGTCGAGCGGCGGCGTGTCGATCGAGGACATCGCCGACCTCTGCGGCCACGCCGGGACGTTCGTCACGGAGAAGGTCTTCCGCCACCAGCTGTCGCCCTTCCTGCTCCACGGTGCGGTGCCCATGGATCGGATCTTTCCGCGCGACCCGACTGCATAGTCACTCAGTTAGTCACTCGGGGGAGTTTGATATATGGCCGTCGATGGAAGATGGCCGCTGACCTGGGTGGGCGATACTGGGATCGAACCAGTGACCCCTTCGGTGTGAACAAGGACAGGTTGGATCCGGGACGTGGACATACGCTTATGCCCGCTGGTCACGGCGTTGGTCTGCGTTGGTGGTTTGGTGTGTTCGCAGGCGCATTTGGCAAGATCGTCTCCCAGATTTCTCCCAACCGCCGGTCTGCGGTCCAACCGCACCGGCTCGGGCCCAGGGCTTCCCGTCATGCAGGGCTTGCCCCTACCGGGCCGCGCCCGGCCGGGCAAGGTGGAGCGCCCCACGTCCGAACGACCTTGACCGGCCGGGCGCGGTCTGGTGGCCTTTGGCGCGTGACGGGGAGTCCCGCCGGCCCCCGGGCATCCCAGAGTGCCGGGGGCTCGGGGGCGGCGCCCCCGGCCGCCGGAGGCTTGGATCTGGGTCCCAGGGCCGGAGGCCCTGGCCGCCGGAGGCATGGCCCTTGCGGCCTCGCAATGGGGCTGGCCGTGATTCGGCCGAGTGGTACGGACGCCGTGGCGCTGCTCCGGGTCCGAGGGCCGGAGGCCCTGGCCGCCGGAGGTGCTGTCCGAGTCGGAGTGGCCCGTAAGGTGCGAGGCGTGGCCACGCCCCGACTTGCCGATGTAGCCGCGGTTCGTACCTCGCTGCCGCTGGCGTTCATGGCGTGTGCGGCGGTGGGCGTCCTCGGCGGCATGATCGGGCTCGGGGGTGCGGAGTTCCGGCTGCCTCTGCTGATCACGCTGTTCGGCTTCGCGGCGCTGCAGGCGGTCATCGTCAACAAGGCGCTAAGCCTGGTCGTGGTCGTGACCGCATTGCCTGCCCGGCTTGTGGCCGTGCCGTGGTCGACCCTGGCGCCGCACTGGACGGTCGCGGTGAACCTGCTGGCCGGAAGCCTGGTCGGCGCCTTCGTTGGTGCCTCGTGGGCAACGCGGATGCGCTCGGCCACCTTGTATCGCGTCCTGGCCGTGCTGCTTGTGCTCATCGCGGCGGTGCTGATCGGGAGTCACGTCGGCACGCTGGAGCCGGTGTCGCTCGGCGGCGCCGCCACGGTCGCGGTCGGTGTGGTCGCCGGATTCTTCATCGGCGTGGTGGCCGCCATCATGGGCGTAGCCGGTGGCGAGCTGCTGATCCCGACGATCGTGTTGCTGTTCGGGCTGGACATCAAGCTGGCCGGCAGCCTCTCCCTGGCGGTGTCCTTGCCGACGATGCTCGTCGCGTTCGCCCGATACAGCCGCGACGCAGAGCTTCGTCGTGCTCCGCCGGCACGGCCGGCTGGTGACCGCGATGGCGCTGGGCTCGATCGTCGGCACTCTCGCAGGCGGCCTGCTCCTCGGCGTGGTCCCCGGCGCGGTGCTCGTGCCGGCGCTGACGCTGCTGTTGGTGCTGTCGGCGGTCAAGACGTGGCGGCACGCGCGGGAATGACTGCACAGCTCGGCTCAGCTGGGCCCGGTGTCTGCCGCTCGTCGGCTGGTGCCGGGCTTTCTCGTGCTGCCCGTGGGCTCGCCCGGCGTGCCGCCGGCGCCTTAGCAGAGGCGGCGCGCCGGGCGGAGCGGCCCGTTAGGGCCGCCTTGAAGACGTAAGGAAAATTCTCACAGGTTTGATCATGGGACAGCGATCGCGGGCAGAGGACAAGGAAGGGGACGGCGACGCGCTGTGGAGCGCTGTCGATCCGCAACCAACGCTCACGGCCGGCGATAATGAGGAGATGACCGGCTCGTTGGCGACGCAGCTCATGCACAGCGATTTCGATGTGCCGTGCCCGGCATGCAGCTATCCGGTCTGGATCCGGTGGTCGGAGGCCGTCGTCCAAACGGCAGTGCTGTGTCCGTGCTGTCGCATCCGGATCTGGCTCATCGACACAAATGGGGGTATGCAGACGGTGGGCGACGTGATCGAGCGCCAGTTCGATGAAGCGCTGAAGGGCTTGTACGGATGAGGTACCAACAGGACCTGCAGGTCAAACTCCGCGACCGTCTCCGTAAGCTGATTACCGCCAAATATAGTGCTGCGGCCCACGAAGTGCGTCTCGTCGTGGAGTGGATCGATGACCGGCCCCCGCTCAACGTCGATCCGTACGCAGGCCTGAACGCTCGGAACCCGATCTTGACGTGAAGAGTTGGCTGGCCAGCATCCCACACATGCGTGGTCAACTGAGGTGGACGAGCGGTACAGAGGCCGGCAGGGCTGTCCTCGTGTGGAACCTGATGCGTCTCCTCGCCGCCGCCGACAAGACCGACGAGGGCCCGAACACCGTTTTCCAGTACTCATATGGTGTCGCCGGGGAAAGGAACGCTAACGACAACTGGCGCGAGATGGTCGAGCAGGTCATCACGACTCTATTCGACTATCTCGCACGAAGCAAGATCGGCGACGAGAGCAGCGTGCTTCACGTGTTGGAGCGCTATGTCCACAGGGTCGAGTGGTTCGATCGCGTGGAGCTACACCGCCGGTTCGAGGTCGACACGCGCAACGGCGAAGAGGTGTACAACCTTGACCTGCAGCGCTTCCTTTATCTGGAAGGCAACTACATCACTTACGCCAAGCCTCGCTCCGCCTCCGGCGAGGCCGATCTCATCGGTGAACTCGACACGGACGACCCGTTGGTCTGTGATGGAAGATTTTCGATGGTGCCGGCCGAGGCAGAGCGTACCTCGCCAAAGGTGTCAACCAGATCGTCCAGTATGCACAGGACCACCAGAAGACGGTCGCGTACCTCGTCGTCTTCAACATGTCGGGCCAGCCCATCGAGATGCCGATGGACGGTGCGAAATTCGACTGGCCGCATTATCTCGATCTTTCAGGCGTCCGGGTCTACCTGGTCCCGGTTCGCGCGCTTCCCCCCGAGACAACCGCCAGCAAGCTTGGAAAGGCGACTCCCTTTACGATCAGCCGGGAACAGCTGATCAACCCCGACGCAGAGTCGACCTGATCTCCCAGCCGGTTGGGCAACGCTTACGCACCAGACTGCTTTTCTGCTGCATATTCGCGATGTCTGATGTCGGTCTGGGACGCTTATCCCCACCACTGCTGGGGGATAGTCCGGCTCGTTGGAGATCCGGATCCCGCGCCGATTTCGCCGAGGCGAGCCGGTATGGTGCTGGCACCGCGTCGGACGTAGAACTCGGGTTTTGTAGGGTTTAGCGGCTCTATAACCTTGAGCGGACAGGGTTTCTCGGCACGCCTGCGTTGAGTTGACCCGTGGCCGCCTGATTCTCGCCGCGTTCACGAAGCAGCTTGAGGAGCGCCCCCGCGCGGGGCGTCCCATTTGTGCCCGCTGCTAGGCGTGCGCCTCGGCCTCGCGCCGCATCAGCCATCGGTGCAGACCCTCCGTCACGCGGGCAGCCTCTGGCGCAGTCGAGGCGCGCGCGACGTGGCGCGCGCAACCCGTCGAGTCGACGAGCGCCACCTGGAAGCGCTGATACGGTTACGCCGCGGCAATCGGTATCGGGTCACAGGTAGTCATCAAACGAGCTGCGGAAGATCGAGCTAATCGCGGTCCCTTTGCCGAGTGATAAAGACTGCGACTAACGCGACAAGGTCCACAGTGCCGAGAACGGCGCCGCTAATTTCGTGGTCCCTCATGATCAAATATGCAGAAACGAGCAAGAACGCAATAGATAAAGTGAATGCGCTCACAAGGCCCGCCCACGACAGATAGGCCTGCTGGCGATCGAGCCACATAATGTGTGCTTCTTGCGGAGTAACCTGACCCGCAGATGCGGCACTGGGCACCTCAACCGGCACCGCTTGCCGGGGCAGGGCAACCGATGATCCGCCCTGAGCCTCGCTCATTGTCTCACGCTCCGATTGGCACCTTCAGCACGGTCGTGCCAGTCAATACTCCCCGCAATGGAGCTGATCATTTGTGCCCGTCTTCGCAGATGGTGGTACCAGCGTGATCGCCGATGACGAAACAAGCTCGCCGAAATGTCGAGTGACCTCGCTGCTCCATCTCCGAGTGCAACAACGGTGTCTATCATCGACAAAGATCGGCCTCGTGCCATTCGACGCATCCGCTTGCTATCCGGCTCCAACTGCCACGAGGCTTGATCTACAGGGGCTCCCGGATACGCCATTCCTTCGGCGTATTGATCCCAGCCACCGCTCGCATTTAGCTCTGACAACCGATCAATCAACATCCTTGCAAGCGTGGAGCGAAGGTTAGTCCACTCTGTGCCGGGTTGTCCGGTCAGTGACACAGGCACGTCCGACTCACTAAGTCGCTCATCTTGGCTCGGACGCGGCCAGCGTACGTCTCTCCTAGCCCCAAAGCGGCACGGGCGACTTCTCGATTACTAACTGCTGCTAAGCTTTCGACAACGTCACTCAAAACGTTTCGCACGGCGCGAGCCTGTACCTCCCGTGGCCACTTGGGCGGCACCTCCGCCAGGTCGAGAAATACTCGCCCGCCCCCCGAGGTCAGCCTTTCGACGGTTGCCCCCTCCTCTTGGGCGAGTGTGCCCAGTGCGTGGTCAATCGCAACAACCAGCAAAGAGCCCTCTCTGGTGCGCGGCAGACCCAACGAGTCGCCAAGCCGTGCGGCCGAACCGCCGCGAGTCCGACGCTTCGAATCGCTATCGACGGCCTCGGCAGTGACCTGCCCGGGCGTTGTCGGGCCAGTCGTGAGCCTTTGACTGGACGGATCAAGCCACGCCCGTAGCGCCTCGAGGGCCTTGTGCGTCAGCGTTCATCCGGATCTCACTACGCACGACATCAATCACGCGGCGGTCCGGTCCGATCACGAACGTCACGCGCCTCGTGGAACCAAGCCCGGAGCCGCGCTTTGCGCCGAACTGCTCCGCACGACTCCGTCCGGATCGGACAGGAGTGGGTATCCGAATGAGTGCTTCGCCGCGAACTCGGCCTGGCGCTCCACTGAGTCCCCGCTGATGCCGACGGGCTGGGCACCCAGGGCGGGCGAACTCGGTGGATATGTCGCGGAAGTGGCACGCCTCGACGGTGCAGCCGGCGGTCATGGCGGCGGGAAAGAAGAACAGCACTACGGGGCCCGTAGCGAGGAGTTCCGACAGCTTGCGCGGGACGCCCTGCTCATCCTTGAGCTCGAAATCGTCCACCAGATCGCCGACGTTCACGGTACCCCCAACTCGGCCGCCCATCACATCCTAGCGGCTGCGGGTGCGCACGATCGTCTCCCAAATTTAGTGAAGCACGGATGTTTGCCGGGTCGCTGCGCGTGGACTACCGGCCGGAGCAGCCGCGCCACGTGCCGGGCGTCGGCTCATACGTGGCAACACTCTCGGCCACGGTCCAGCCCGCGCGGGCTAAGAGAGCGGTCAGCTCGTCAGCCATCGCCTGGATCCTCCGGGCGGAACCACATCTGCGGGTCGTGGGGTACGCAGTCGCGGTCCTCAATCGCCTCGTTGAGATCGAACCGGATCCGTATGAGCAGCCGCTGCCTAGCTGCGTCGGACGTTCGCGGGTCATCGAGAAAGTTCTGCACATCGTGCAGTACCGGCGCGAATCTGCTCTTCCCTGGCCCAGCCACGGACGCACGATAGCTCGGCGCCTGCGTCGCCGCATCATGGCGACCCCGCGCGGTTGGCCCCTCTCTCGTTCCGACTCGTGGGAGCTTTCCCACCACCAAGCGACTCGCCTGGAAGTGTCACGTCCGGTATTTGATCCTGGCGCTCGCCCGACTGATCGGCATATGGAAGACGATCTTCACAAACCGGCGGTCGTGGAGCGCGGTCCACAGCCCGTGGTCGATTCCGCCGACGGCCAACACGGCGAATTCGTGGGGATCGGTCTGGGCCGGCAACGTTAGCGGAAGCTCGATGCCGTCGAGATGGTCGGCCGGGAGCTGGCACGAGATGATCTTGCGTGGGGCGCCCTCAGGCGACACATTCCACTCGAAGGATGCACGCACCACGCGGGCGTCCGCGCGGCCGGCGCTAACGAGCGTGCCCCCGAGCTTCATCTCGGGGCCTCGACCCGTGCACCACGCGCGGACCCTCACGACCGGCCCGGCATGCCGCCAGGAGTAGACCTGCCAACCGAGCGACCCTAGGGAGATGGCGGCGGCGCCGATCGCTATCCCCCGTGCAACCCAATCAGGTTCCACTGCTCACGCCCTCTCGTCGGCCCGCCGGCGGAATCCTAGCGCTCGGGCCGGATGCAGCCGGGCCGGGCTCGCGGGCGCAAGCGCGGCAGCCGTTTACGCGGCAGTACACGAGCCCCATTTGGGTGCGCGAGAGGTGGAGCGTTCCTACGAATTGCCGGCACGGCTGCGCAGTCGTGCTGCGCCTATGGCCTTAGCCATTCTTTGGTTGCCACACGTCCTCAAGGACGCAATTCCATGGAAACTTGTACTCGTCATCGCCATCATAAACGTGAGATTGAAGATTGACGACGATGACCTCCGGTCCCTAGAGCGCCTTCCACCCATGGAGTATGCCTGGCGGAATGCGAACTAGCCCGGGGCTTTGGGTGCCTATGATGAATAGGTTTACCTGACCAAAGGAAGGACTGTCCTCACGTAGGTCAGCAAGCGTGACTTGGAGCTTACCTCGTGTGACGACGAACTGGTCCGTGTGTATCTCATGAAGATGCCAGCACTTGACAACGCCGAAGTCCGTTGCGCTTTGATAGACGTGAGCGGGAACACCGAACCCCTCCCAGGGTTCGCTCCAAAGCTCAGTTACCTCGCCCCTTCCGTCGACAATCGGGTCGAGGCTCCGATACGCCACGCCTTGGATCGTGGCTTGCCCGACCGGGGCGACGTGGAATCGCAATGACTGCAGCCATTTGACGCTAACGTCAGCCGCTTTCAATGTCGTTCTCCTCCGGGGTCGGTCGAGTGGTCCGAATGCCAAGAATCAGGAAGTCAGCATCACTATCTTGACCTGACTCGACGATGTACGAGGCACCATGGGGAATCGGAATGCGATCCCCGGCTGCGATAGACAGCGCCTTATTGCCAAACCGTACGTTGCCGGCTCCGCCCATCAGGACGACTAAATCATGGTGAGTGTCACTTGCAATTTCGTCACTTACATTTCCAGGGCTAACCTAATGGTGCGCGCGTACTCGATGAGTTCGCCTGCGGCCGGCCGGAACATCGTCATGTCGACCGAACGTTCGGATCCGTTGCTCAACGAATGGTCTCCTGCTCCTGGTGCCCGGCGCGGTGGTCACGCCCCGCCAGGTTGAATGGAACGGTATCACCCGGGTTGTAGGGCTCCGTTGACAGCTCAATTGCCTGTGTGTACTCCAGGGCATAGTACACGTGGGCACAACGCGGCTGTATCGCCACGAGGTCGCCCTCGCCCAGCTCCGTCTCAAGCGTCCGCTCCGTGTCGATATCTTGGTACACAGCTCGTAGACGTCCCTTAATGATATAGAGGCTCTCTGTTTTGGCTGCGTGATAATGGTTGCCCCGTGGCGCCGCCGCGTCTGGCAGGAACTCCATGTAGACCACGAAGCGGAAAAGATCACCGTTGACGATTTGGGTAAGTTCACCGGCTGCCGTTTGTATCCGCCCGCCTCCCTGGGGTATTGGCGGGCTTACTCGTGGCAGATTGCGAACGCTGACTTTGTCGGAGATCAAACTCTGCTCCTTGTCCGAGCCCACTTGGTCGATGCAATTATAGCCGCAGCTGATCTGCCCCTTTCAGGTACGCCGTGACCTCACAAAGACTGGGCAGACAGATCAGCCGGCGAGGCGTCATTCCACAGGCGATCCATCGACAGTAAATACTTGGCGAGCAGCCCGACGGTGTATTGTCACCGAACTCGTATTCAAAGACAGGCGAGTCTGCGGCATCGAGCAGTGGGAGGTACGGGATGATTCGTAGCCAGTTGTCTGCGCGAAGGGCGTTCATGCTGGGTGGGCCGAGGTACAGCCTGGCTTGCACGTTGTCGGGTGTGTGACCGTGTTTAACGGCTTCGTTAAGGTGTCTGGCACACGCGCTCAGTACGTCTTGGATCTCGCCTTCTTGGCGGATACTGGGGCAAAGCCTGGTCGTCAGAACCGGTTCCTTCATGAGCGGTCCTGTAGGATCTGTAACAACGACTCTAAGTGTGCAGCCGCGTCGGACTGCGTCCCGTATCGCGCTTTGGTACTGGGACACCATTGCGTTGTATCCCGTATGCGCCACGAAGATGATGCAATTCGCACGTCGAAGTCGCTGAGCGATTAGGCGATTATCTTCCTCGTTTAGGTCTGCGAACATTTGCAGGGTCATGGCTTCATCGGTGGCGGCCAGCTCCCTAGCTTCGCCTACTGCTCGCGAAGGAGCGGCCGACCCTGCCGCCGTATTCCCATTCGTGAGTGCGAATAGGTCTTTTGCGGTCCAGCCCGGAAACATTTCCTCCAATACACGGCAGTGGTCCGGGTATGGCTGCGTCATGAGGCCGCCAGAGAGCCACCTATGCAGCTGTGCGCGGCTCGGCCACTGTCCGGCGAGCGCTGGGTCGATCCGGCGAGCCGCCCGGTCGTATTCGGCCTGGAAGGTTCGGTACGTCTGCCAATGGCGCTCGGTCAGGAGTGCCTTGAGTCGCACGCCGGGTCCACTGCTCATGTCGTCCGCCCTCCCGCAGGTACTTGCGACAACGGTATCACAGAGGAGACATAGACGAGACACGGTGAGCACGGGAATTTCCAGATGCGACACGGAGGGCGTCGCGACGCAACGGGCCTGCCGTTGATGCTGAGGTCATGAGTCGTCTACATCGGACCTTTCGTCTGACCAGGTAACCGGGCATGTGAGGTGATCTAATGGGTACGCTCCTGGCCACGGCCCGATCGGCGCGGTGGCGATCGTTGAGACGCCTGTGTCGCGCTCGTACGCGCGAAAGGCGCGGATTACATTCGTTGCCCTTGCGCCGGCGTCTCGATTGTGGTGACGGGCGTGCTGGCGACATTGACCCATCCGGCGCGTGCCTTAGTGTTCGGGGTCTGCTGCCGGCGTCGGGTGTGGGCTCGTGGCTGCGCTGTGGTACGGGCTGTGGCCGGTGCTGCGGGTGCTGTGGCATTGGTCGGTCGAGATGGCGCGTTCGCCGTCGCTGGTTGTGCTGGGCCGGCGCTGGCTCGGCGGCTGCAGCCGTCGGTGGCTCGGCGGGCTGGCCGTCGCTGGCCGTTGCGGTCGTGGTCGTGACGTGGTCGGTCCGGTGCGCCGCCGGCTGGTGGCGTGGGCGTGGTGTGCGGTGGTGCGGCACCGGCTGCGGCTGTGCTTCGCGGAGTTCATCCGCGTCGGCGACCCGGGCGCATCCGGGGTGTCTGCCGCTGATCCTGGTGGCCCGGCCGACCCCGGCGGGGGAGCGGGTGTGGGTGTGGCTGCGCCCGGGCCTGGATCTGTCCGATCTGGACGGCAAGACCGGCAAGCTGGCGGTGGCCTGCTGGGCGGGTGAGGTGCGGGTGGTCCGCGCCTCGGCCCGGTACGCGGCGCTGATCCGGGTGGACATCACCCGCCGGGATCCGCTGACCGGCCTGGTGCGGTCGCCGCTGGCCCGGCTCGGTTCCCGCGTTGCGCGGATCCGGCGCCGGTGTCGCCGGCCGGGCCGCCGCTGGCGCTGGATCTGTCCGACGTGCCGGAGGAGGTGCCCGAGCCGCGTGCCGCCCGCCGCTGACCGCTTCCGCCGCGCCCGAACCTGCTCGCCGGGCGTGTGCGGTGGCCGCCAGACCTGGCGACCAGTCCAACGAAGTTCCAACGAGTCAAGGAGTGAGCCTGACATGGCGAACGACACAACGATGACGGTGGTCGGCAACCTGACCGCCGACCCGGATCTGCGGTTCACCCCGGCCGGGGTGGCGCTGGCCAAGTTCACGGTCGCGTCCACGCCCCGGGTGCTGGACCGGCATCGGGCGAGTACCGCGACGGCGATCCGCTGTTCCTGACCTGCACCGCGTGGCGGGAGCTGGCCGAGCACGCGGCCGAGTCGCTGCGCAAGGGCACCCGCGTGGTCGTGGTCGGGCCGGCTGCGGCTGTCGCGGTGGGAGACCGACGAGGGCGAGAAGCGCTCCGCCTACGGCCTGGACGTGGACGAGATCGGCCCGTCGCTGCGGTTCGCCACCGCGAAGGTGCGCGAAGATGACCCGCTCCGGCAGCAACGGCCACGCGCCGGAGATGGAGATCCCGGCCGATGACCCGTGGTCGACGGCGACCCCGGCCAACCAGCGGGCCGCCGCGTAGACCTGCCGATCGATAGGGAGATGTTGAGATGCCGAAGCTGGTGGCGGTGACCCCGCTCGGCGAAACGGTCGATGTGGGGCCGGCGCTGTCGGTGTTCGATCCGATGTACATCGGGATCGACGAGTTCGGCCAGCCGGTCTACCTGCCGATGATCTACCGCAACATCCTGATCGGCGGTGAGCCGGGCGCCGGCAAGTCGTCGCTGCTGCTCAACATCGTGGCCCATGCCGCGCTGGACCCGAACTGCCGGCTGGTGCTGCTGGACGGCAAGCGGGTGGAGCTGGGCCAGTGGAAGGGCTGCGCGGACGTGTTCGTCGGCCCGGACATCGACCACGCCCTGGCCACGCTGCGGCGGGTGCAGATGGTGATCGACAACCGGTACGAGTACCTGGAGCGGTACGGGCGGCGCAAGATCCGCCCGGATGACGTGTTCAGCCCGATCCTGGTCGCGATCGATGAGATCGCCTACTTCTCGGCCACGGTCGGCGACAAGCAAGACGCAGGAGGCAGTTCTCGGCGCTGCTGCGGGATCTGGTCGCCCGGGGCCGGGCCGTGGGGGTGATGGTCGCCGCGGCCACGCAGCGCCCGTCGTCGGACATCATCCCCACCTCGCTGCGGGATCTGTTCGCGTGGCGGTTCGCCGGCCGGTGCACCACCGACGTGTCCGTCGGACATCGTGCTCGGCCACGGCTGGGCGGCCCGGGGCTGGTCGGCCAACACGATCTCGCCGACCAACCCGGGCGCCGGGCTGCTGATCGCCGAGGGCGGCGTCCCGCAGCTGGTCAAGGCCGCCTACCTGTCCGATGAGGACTGCGCCGCGATCGCCTCCTACGCCGCCGCGATCCGCAACCCGCACCGCTACATCAACCCGCCGGCCGCTGTGCCGGCCGCGTAAGGAGACCACGACCGTGACCACCCGACTCCTGCCCCGCCCGACCGGCCGGGCGCGTCCCCGGCTCGGGGAGCATCCGGACTGGTGCGCTCGAGGCCACGCCTGCGGCCTGGGCGAGCACCGGGCCGACCCGGTGACCCTCTCGGCCGGGCCGGCGGGAACGGTCGTGCTGACCCGGGTCCTGGCCGCCAACGGCCGCCAGCACGTGGAGATCCGCACCCGCATCACGCTGGTCGACGGCGAGCCGCAGGCCCGGGCGCACCTGGCGCACATCCTGACCGGCCTGGACGCGCTGCTGAGGCGGGTGATCCGCCAGCGGCGCTGACCCGATCTCGAGCCGACGGCACCGGCCCAAGCCTGCAAGCACAGTCCGGTGCCGTCGACCTCCTAGCCACCGATTCCCCCTACTACCGAAGGAGGTCGGCTCTATGCAGCCTACCCACACCCCGGTCACCGAAGCGGCGACGCACACCCGGTCACCGCAGACGGTGACCCCGGCCCGCACCCTGCGGGCGGCCGCCTTCTATCTGGCCCGTCACGGCTGGATTCAGGGCAGCTACTACGACCAGACCGCCTCGGTGGTTCACCCCGGCGGCCTGTGTGGTCGGCGCGATCGGCATGGTCTGCTACGGCGGGCCGGTCGAGGCGCCGGCGCAGCACTTCGACGAGCCCGGCTGGGCCGACTTCGAAGCCGCTGTGACCTACCTGGACCTGTTCCTGTCCAGCCGCCACGGGGCCGATTCGGCGTACAGCTTCAACGACACCCCGGGCCGTACCGCGGCCCGAGGTCGTCGCCGCCCTTGCCGCAGACGGCCGACGACTGGGACCGGCGCCACGGCGGTGACGCATGAGCGTCAACACCGCCAAGCCCGCCTTGACGGCGCAAGCGCGCCAAGCGGGTGGTGGAAAACGCCGACTACGCCTCGTTCGCCCGACGGATCCTGCGCGCCTATGCGCGTCGGGTCGCCGCCGGTGACGTTGAGGCGCTGCGGCAGCTGGTCCTGCTGCCGTCCGATGTGGACGCCATCACCCGCACCGCCGTGCGGGGGTTGCGGGAGTTCGGCTACTCGTGGACGGAGATCGCCGACCGGCTGGGCGTGTCCCGGCAGGCGGCGCAGATGCGCTACGCCGACCGGGCCGAACGGCACGGTCTGGACCAGCGTCTGGTGGCGGCCGGCCTGGCCGTCACGGTCGCGACCCTCGTCGAGGTGTTCGCCGACCATCATCCCGGGTCGCCGCGGGCCGAGACCTGTCCCGGCTGCGGCTACCAGCTATCCCGAAGCGCGTCCGCTTCGCGGACTGCCCCACCGTCGCGGCGGTGCGTCCGGTGCTGTACCGGCGCCGCGCCGAGGACCAGCAGGCGATGGCCCGGCTGACCCCGGACCAGCGGACCGATCTGCACAACGTCAAGGCCGTGCGCGCCCTGCGCTGGCCTGCCCCGGCGTCCCCGCCCCGACGCGGTGGCGCCGAGTCCCTGTTCCTTCTCACCCCCGGAGGTAGCACATGAACACGCGTGTGCGGGTGCCCGGCCGTGGCTGGGCCTACACCGGGGCGATCCTGGGTGGGCTGGTGTCGATCGCCGCGAACGTGGCGCACTCGTTCATCCCACCCCACGGGTCACCGGCGGACTGGGCACCGCGAGCCCGGCGCCGTGGTCGGCGCCGTGGTCTGGCCGGTGTTCCTGTTCGTCGCGGTGGAGATCTTCGCCCGGGTCCGGTGGCCGCACGGTGTCAGTTGGCACCTGCTGCGCTGGGTCGGGCCTGCTGCCGGTCGCGGCGGTCGCCGGCGTTCGTCTCCTACCGGCACCTGTCCGGGCTGCTCGCCCACTACGGCGAGGAGCCGATCATCTACTACGTCGGCCCGCTCGCCGTCGACGGGCTCATGGTGATGGCAACCGGCGCGCTCATGGCCACCAGCCGCCACCGCACCCACCACCGGCACCAGCACCATCGGCGCCGTCCCTGTCCGCACCGACCGCCGCACCCGCCGCACCCGGGCGGCCCGGTGGTCCCGACCGTGTCGCCGTCGCCCACGGTGGCGGCGGCCGCGCCGGTGTCCCCGGCCGTCGCTGTGCCGACCCCGGCTGCAGGTGGCGCATCGGATCACCCCACCCCGCCCGACCCGCACCCCGGCGGCTCCGGCCGCCGCGTCCCGGCTCCGGTACCCGCACCACCCGCACCCGTCCGAGCAAGGCCACGAACCCGGCTGCCCGGCCGGCACCGTCCACCACCGACACTTCTGTCACCGCGTCGGACGCTGCCCGCCCGGACCTGCCGGTTCCGCCCGCCCTGCTCACCCGGGCCCGTCAGGTGGCCACCGAGTACCGGGCCGAGCACGGCACGCCGATCACCGCCGGGCAGCTGGCCGTGCGGCTCAAGGTGACCTCCGAGCAAGCCGCCCAAGCCCTGGCCGTGCTCAACCTCGGCCCCGACCAACCCATCCACTCCGGCGAGAACCGTCAACGGCACAGCCTGTGAAGGCGCACCCGGTGACCGTCTCGACGCTGACCGTCGCACCCGAAGCCCTGCCTTCGGGTGCGGCCCCATGCGCCGAGCCGCCCTCGCCTCGCTGGTGGCTGCCGTCCCGCTCCCCCGACGTCCGGCTCCAGGCCGCTGGCCCGGGCCGCCCGCCCGGACTTCGACGACTGGCTACGCCACGTCAAACCGGCCGCCGGCTGCACCAGGCCGATCCGGCTGGCCGGCAGCATCGAACACGTCACCGTCCAGCCCGACGGCGCCTGGTCCTACCGCACCGTCGCCGAGACGGCCGACATGCCCGATGGGGTGATCTACAAGCCGTGCGGCAACCGCCGCGCCTCGGCCTGCCCGTCCTGCTCCAAGCGGTACAAGCGCGACGCCTACCAGATCATCCGGACCATGCCTGGTCGGCGGCCGGGGCGTGCCCGAAACCGTCGCCACACATCCGGCCGTGTTCCCCACCTTCACCGCCCCCTCCTTCGGCGAGGTCCACACCCACGTCATCAAGACAGCACACCTGCCGCGATCGGCGCCGCTGCGACTGCCGGCCCGAACCGTGCCACGCCCGCCGCGACAACCCCACGTGCGAGCACGGCCGGCCGCTGGCCTGCTTCGCCCGCCACGAGGCCACCGACAAGGTGGCTGGGCACGCCGCTGTGCCTGGACTGCTACGACCACGACGCCCAGGTGGTGTGGAACCTCGAAGCCGGCGAGCTGTGGCGGCGCACCCGGATCGCCATCCTGCGGTTCCTGCAACGCCGCGCCCGGCAACGCGGCATCGACCCGGCACACGATCAAGCTGTCCTACGGCAAGGCCGCCGAATTCCAACGCCGCGCGCGTCATCCACTTGCACGCCATCATGCGCCTGGATGGCGTCGACCCGGCCGACCCGGACGGTGATCCTGCCCCCGGCCGGGCTCGACGTCGGCGACCTGGTCGACGCCATCGACCCACGCCGGCAAGGTGACCAGCGTACACCACCGACCCGCACCCGGCCCGGCCGGAGGGCTGGCGCATCGGCTGGGGCGAGCAGGTCCACACCAAGGTCATCACCGTCGCCGCCGAGGGCCAGATCACCGACAGCTACGTGGCCGGCTACCTGGCCAAGTACGCCACCAAATCCACCGAGATCACCGGGCACACCTCCCGGCGGCTCACCGACGAGAACATCGACCGGTTACGCCGACCCGGACGGCAGCCACACCGAACGGCTCATCGACGCCTGCTGGATGCTCGGCCGGCCCAAGGAGTGGCGGCGGCTGCGGCTGTGGGCGCACATGCTCGGCTTCGGCGGCCACTTCCTGACCAAGTCCCGCCGGCACGTGGTCACCTTCGCCCTCCTCCGCAACAACCGCATCGTGTTCCGCCGCACCGTCACCGCCGGCCCCGAGCCCGAGGACCAGGCGCCCGAGCAGCCCACGACGCTGGTCGTCAACTTCCTCGCAGTTCGTCGGCGCCGGCTGGCACACCGCCGGCGACGCCCTGCTCGCCAACACCTCCGCTGCCCTCGCCCGCGAGTACAACGCCGGACGCCCGAACCGAACTCGCGGCCATGGCCGCCTGAACGGTTCACCGCCAAGCCCGACTTGACGGCGCTCGCTACTTGACAACTCCACAGAGGACAGGTGACCCGGGCGCATGAGCACCAACATTTCCAAGGCACCACAAGGGATCGACAGTATCACCGAGCACAACCAAACCACCGAAGGGACCAACCTGTGTCAACGAGTGCACTCGACAGATTCCGCCCTCGCCCTACGCGGGAGCGGGCGGTCTACACCGTTCAGGAGGTGGCCGACATGCTCGGCCTCGCTCTTGAGCGGGACTTACACCCTGATTCGCGAAGGCACAGTTCCGGCCGTCAAGGCCGGCGGCCGATGGCTGGTGCCCAAGCGGAGTTTCCACGCCTGGCTCGACGGACTCGAGGACGAGGATACACGAGCCTTCGACCTGCGAGCTCGACATCATTCGGTCCGAGCTACCTGGACGACTACCGCGAGAGAAGGGGCCGCTGAGATGGGCTTTATCCGTAAGACCCCGGCCGGCCGTTTCCGGGCTTGTTGGCGTGAGCCGTCGGGCCGTCAGCGCTCGAAGACCTTTCCGACTCGGCGCGAGGCGAGCGGTTTTCTTGCCGAGGTCGAGTCGTCGGCGCGTCGGGGCACCTATGTGGACCCTCACGCGGGTCGTCTCCTCTTTGGCACGTTCGCGGTCCGGTGGCTGGACAGCCGGGAGGTTGAGGCGCGGACGGCCGAGCGCACGTTGTCGATCCTGCGGACTCACGTGATTCCACAGTGGGGCAATTGGCCACTGGCGAAGATCGACCATATGGCGGTGCAGGAATGGGTTACGGGCCTTGTCCGGCGCCGGTCGCGTGGCACGGTCGTGCGGTGCCACAGCACGCTGTCGATGATTCTCAAGGCGGCCATACGGACACGGCTGATCGCCCATAACCCCGCCGACGGGGTGAAGATCCCGCGCAGCCGTCGGGTGTCGGCCGGGCCGGTCGGCTCTGGCCCGGGCGGACTTCTTCGGCCGCCTGCTGCCGGTCGTTCCAGTCCGCTACCGGGCACTGCTGTGCGTGGCCGCTGGAGCGGGACTCCGGTGGGGCGAGTGCGCCGGACTCACCTGGCCGGCGGTCGACCTGGACGGCGCTCGGCTGCGCGTGGCCCAGGTCGCGGTGGAGACACCATCGGCCGTGACCCTCCGCCCGTTCCCGAAGTCGCGGGCGGGCGCCCGGACCATACCGCTCCCGCCGTTCGTCGTAGCGGCGCTGCGGGCGCACCGGGAGAGGAGTCCGGGGGCACCGCCCGGGCTGGTCTTCCCGAGCAGGAGCGGCGGCCCACTTCGGCGGAACAACTTCCGTCGTCGGGTGTGGCGCCCGGCGCTGGTCCGGGCCGGCCTGCTCGGCTGCGTCGACGAGCTCGGCGCGCACAAGTGGCGGGCGAGCTGGTCGGACCCATCGGGTCAAGAGTGGTCCAGGGAGTTCACCGACCGAACGGGAAGCGGTGGCGCTGGTGGCCGAGCGAGCGTCGGGCGGTCTGCGCTTTCACGACCTTCGCCACTCGTACGCGACGTGGCTCGTCACCGAGGGCGTCCCGGTCAACGTGGTGCGCCGCGTGATGGGGCACGAGCAGACCACGACGACGCTGGACCTCTACACGCACACGCCGGACGACTACGAGGACCGGGTCCGGGCCGCCCTGGGCGACGCTGCTGCCTTTTCGCTGCCTCCCGAACCGTCTGACGAGGAGAGCGAGATCAAAGAGGACGAGGAGGACGGGGAGTGACCTGCGCAAACCGCCGGAATTGCGTGGGCCGGCAGAAGAGTGACGACCCCCGTCCGGGGGGTGACGGGGGTCGTCCTGGGTCGGCTCCGGGGGGGTCGAGCCGATCCCACTCAGCGGCTACGGGGGGGTGCAACCGCCGAGGGCCTGCTTCAATGCCCGTTACGAGACATCACGCACGCTCTCCACATGGCTCGACAAGGTATGGCGCGAACGCGCAAACCATGCCCTCCGCACAGCATGCCCGACACAATCTCATGCGTCGAGAGGGGACGGGTTCAACACGCCGATTAAAATCATGGACAGAAATTCCGCGGCCTTGGGCGTGTCGGAATGGCTCGCGTCCACCGTTCCGGGGCTGGCCAGGCATGCCGCGCCACAAAGGCCTCCTCGGCGGACTAGACTTGCCGCCCGTGGTCCCCAGTGCCGCATTCTTCGATCTCGACAAGACGGTCATCGCCAAGTCGAGCGCGCTCGCCTTCGGGCGTCCCTTCTACCGGGACGGTCTGATTACGCGGCGTGACGTGGTGAAGTCGGCGTATGCCCAGCTGATGTTCCGCCTGGGCGGGGCCGACGAGCAGCAGATGGCCCGGATCCGCGACCACATCGCCCAGTTGTGCCGCGGGTGGCGGGTCGACCAGGTCCGCCAGATCGTCAACGAGACGCTGCACGAGCTCATCAACCCCTATGTCTACGCCGAGGCGGCCGCGCTAATTGACGAGCACCGCGCCGCCGGCCGCGACATTGTCGTGGTCTCCACCTCCGGCGAGGAGATGGTGCGTCCGATCGCCGAGCAGCTGGGCGTGACCGACGTGATCGCCACCCGGATGGTGGTCGAGGATGGCCGCTACACGGGCGAGGTCGCCTACTACGCCGCCGGCCCGACCAAGGCGGAGGCGGCTCGCAAGCTGGCGGAGGACCGCGACTACGACCTCTCGTCCTCGTACGCGTACTCCGACTCGATCTCCGACGTACCGCTGCTGGAGACGGTCGGTCACCCGACCGCCGTGAACCCCGACCGGGCGCTTCGCCGGACCGCGGCGGAACGCGGATGGCAGGTCCTGGAGTTTCGCCATCCGGTGCCGCTCTTGCGTCGGCTTCGGGACCGCCCGGCGGTGCCGGTCGCCGCGGCCGCCATCGGACTCGGCGTCGGCGTGGCCATCGGTCTGGCCCTGTACGGCCGGCATCGCCGCGCGCGTACCGCGGCCGTCGGTCCGCGTCCAACCGGCCCCACCGCAACACTTAATCACACACGGCGCGACCCGTCACAGAATCGGACATGGGGCTGGCGCAACCGGGCAAAGCGGCGTACAAAGAGGGGTGCGGACTTCGATCCGGTTGCCGCAGTCGGTTATCCGGATGTGCTCCGCACACGGCCGCCGGGCACCCACGCGCGACCAGCCGCGGGTAGGCACGTTGCTCTGGACCCTCGAGGTCCATTGACAACGAAAGTGAGGTGCACGCTTGGTAACCCGGCCGGACGTGTGTTGACGGCGCCTCCCCATGTGGGGCGCCGTCCACGTGTGCGGGCCGCGGGCCGGCTCCCGTTCGTGGCCCAACCCGCATGGCACGCTCCCCGCATGACGATTATCGGCCTGGTCGGTGCCGGTCACATGGGCTCCGGCCTGGGCGCCGCATTGCGCGACGGTGGCCATGAGGTCGTCACTACGCTCGCCGGGAGATCGGCCCGCACCGCGGCTTGGTGGCCGGCATCGGGATCACCTGCCCGATCTCAACGCCGTCGTCTCCGCGGCGGCGTGCTGTTCGTGGTCACGCCGCCCGGCTCGGCTGTCGATGCCGCCATGGCCATCGCGGCGGCGTCCGATGCGACGGGCGCCCGTCCGCTCGTGGCCGATCTCAACGCTGTGTCACCATCCACTATGGAGCGGTAGAGGCGACGCTCGCTGAGGCCGGCTCGACCTAGTCGACGGATCCATCTCCGGCCCACCGCCCACGGTGCGGCCGGGGGCGCAGATCTACCTCTCGGGACCTCGGGCCGACGATGTCGCCGGCCTTGGTTGGCGTCATGTCAGACCCGTCATCGTCGGCGACCCCGTCGGCGTGGCTAGCGCCGTCAAGATGTGCACCGCGTCTGTCTACAAGGGACTCGTGGCCTCGTCGCCCAGGCGTTGTGGACCGCCGCCCATTATGGCGTGCCCGACCTCGTCCTCGCCGACCTGGAGACCGACGGATATAGGCCCGCAGCGGCCGTCGCAGTCGCGGCCACCAAGGCGTAGCGCTTCGTGCCCGAGATGCGGGAGATCGCTGCGACCCAGGCCGCCGCCGGGCTGTCGGCAGCGTTGTTCGAGGCGTTGGCACGGTGTACGAGCATCTCGCCCGGACGGAGCTCGCACGGCAGGACCCTGAGGCGGTCGACGACCTCGCCGCGACCGCAGTAGTCGCGGGCCTCGGGGAGTGACGGCCCGCTATCATTCGGGAGGCATTGCCCCCCACGTCAGTCCGGTCTGCCCTAGCGTGGCGGTCTGTTGTCCCAACTCACGGAGAGAATCGAATGCCTCTCGCGGCCCTGACCTCAGCGAAAACACCTTCATCCTCTATGTGGGGGCCCTCGCCGTCAGCGGCCTGATCCTCGCCGTGCTTGCCATGACCGGCTTCGGGGCGAGTTCGATCGGGGAACGGCTGCTGAACGCCTTTTCGCACTGGGCTTCCTTGGCTACGCCTGCTATCTCGCTTTCATCTTCGAAGGCGGGGAATTCCGATCTTCCTCTACGCCTTCGTCGTTCCGGCGCTGCTGCTCCTGAGGGCGTTCCAGGGTTGGCGGAAGCGGCGCGCGAACCCGAACAAGCGGTCTGCCGCACCTGCGGCCGACTAATGGCCGGCCTGGCCGGGCGGCAGCCCGGCCAGGCCGATTCAGGCCGAGTCACGCCGATTCAGCTCGCCCGGCGAGGACCCGGCCACTTGACAATTCCGTCGCGGCCGCCCTCGGCTGCACGCGCGTAATGGCGCAGCCACGCGCGCACCCGTCGGGCGTCCCGGTCGAGTAGGCGTTGGCCGAGCCACGTACTCCGGCTCTCGCGCGATGTGCCCCACCTCCGGGGCGATCAGTCCCCGCTGGGTCCAATCCCTGGCGATCAACGTGAGGCGGGCTGCCGCGCGCGCGACCACACCGCTCGGCCCGGCGAACGGACCCAACGCCAGTAGCTCCCCGTGCACGACCGCCGCTCTCAGCAGTGCCGGCACGCCACCCGGAGTTGACGAGCAGTTCACAGAGCGCGTCCAACCGTGCCGCGGCGGCCGAGGCGACCGGCCGGCCCAGCGCTGTCATCCACGCCCGCACAGCCCCGCGCCGCGAGCACGTGCAGGCGTGCGAGCACCTGACGCGGCGCGGCCAACCACCGCACGGCAAGGCCGTCCAGGGCCGCGCTGACCCGCAGGGCGCCCTGCACGACCGGATCAGTGACGTCGCCCGCCCGTATGTCCTCAAGGTCGTAAGCATGCCCCTCCAACTCGGCGCTCGCCACAGCCGACCGCAACCCCACCTCGCCGGCGAGCGGTCCACCACAGCGCCGCAGAGCACGGTGGCTCAACGCGCGTCCACCGCCTCACCTGCGGTCGGCCAATGCCGACGCCACGTCTGCCAGGTCGAGAAGCGGCGACAGCGGAGATGTCACAGCGCACGCTAACCGTCGGGCGTGGATTCAGCGGGAGACATGCACCCCACCCCTCGCTCGTGAGCCCGTGCGCGGCTAGCCTGCATAGCCGAGACCAGGATCACACGAAGGGAGCGTGGGCATGAGCGAAACACTGGCCAACCTGCTGCACGAGTCGCGCCAGTTCCCGCCGCCGGCCGCGCTGGCCGAGCAGGCCAACGTGACCGCCAATGCGTACGAGGAGGCGGCCACCGACCGGCTGGCCTTCTGGGAGCGGCAGGCCGACCGGCTGCACTGGCACAGGCGCTGGGACCAGGTGCTCGACTGGTCGAACCCGCCATTCGCGAAATGGTTCGTCGGCGGGCAGCTCAACATGGCGTACAACTGCCTGGACCGCCACGTCGAGGCGGGCCGCGGTGACAAGGTCGCCTACCACTGGGAGGGCGAGCCGGGCGACACCCGGACCATCACCTACGCCGACCTGCATCGCGAGGTATGCCAGGCGGCCAACGCGCTCACCGACCTGGGCGTCACGCGCAGGCGACCGGGTCGCGATCTACATGCCGATGATTCCCGGAGCTGCCGGTCGCGCATGCTCGCCTGCGCCCGGATCGGCGCCACCCACAATGTCGTCTTCGGCGGCTTCTCGGTCGACGCGCTGCGGGGCCGCATCCAGGACGCCAGCGCCAAGCTCGTCATCACGGCCGACGGCGGCTTCCGCCGCGGCGAGCCGGCGGCGCTCAAGCCCACCGTCGACGAGTCGGTCAAGGACTGTCCCAGCGTCGAGCACGTGCTCGTGGTGCGGCGCACCGGCCAGGACGTGGGCTGGGAACCCGGCCGCGACCTGTGGTGGCACGAGACGGTCGACGCCGCCAGCGACGAGCACACCGCCCAGCCCTTCGACGCCGAGCACCCGCTGTTCATCCTCTACACCAGCGGGACCACGGCGAAGCCCAAGGGCATCCTGCACACGACCGGCGGCTACCTGACCCAGGTCGCCTGGACCCACCACGCCGTGTTCGACCTCAAGCCCGACACCGACGTGTTCTGGTGCACGGCCGACATCGGCTGGGTGACCGGCCACAGCTACATCGTCTACGGCCCGCTGACCAACGGCGCGACTCCGTCATGTACGAGGGAACGCCCGACACACCGCATCAGGGCCGGTTCTGGGAGCTCGTCGAGAAGTACCGCGTGACGATCCTCTACACGGCGCCGACCGCGATCCGGACGTTCGCGAAGTGGGGCGACGACATCCCGGCCCAGTTCGACCTCTCGTCGCTGCGGCTGCTCGGCTCGGTGGGTGAGCCGATCAACCCGGAGGCGTGGATGTGGTACCGCGAGCACATCGGCGGCAACCGCTGCCCCATCGTGGACACGTGGTGGCAGACCGAGACCGGTGCCATCATGATCTCGCCGCTGCCCGGCGTGACCGTGTGCAAGCCGGGCTCCGCGATGCGACCGCTGCCAGGCATCACCGCCGACGTGGTCGACGACACCGGCGCGTCGGTCCCGCCGGGCGGCGGTGGCTTCCTCGTCGTGCGGGACCCATGGCCGGGCATGCTGCGGACGATCTGGGGCGACGACCAGCGGTACGTCGACACGTACTGGTCGCGATTCCCGGGCCTCTACTTCCCGGGCGACGGCGCGAAGCGCGACGAGGACGGCGACCTGTGGCTGCTCGGCCGGGTCGACGACGTCATGCTCGTCTCCGGCCACAACATCTCCACGACCGAGGTCGAGTCGGCGCTGGTCTCGCACCCGAAGGTGGCCGAGTCGGCCGTCGTCGGCGCCACCGACCCGACCACCGGCCAGGCCATCGTGGCCTTCGTCATCCTGCGCGGCGACGCCGCGGGCGTCGGAGGCGCTGACCGCCGAACTGCGCGACCACGTCGCGAAGACCCTGGGGCCGATCGCCAAGCCGCGCCAGATCATGCTCGTGCAGGAGCTACCCAAGACCCGGTCTGGCAAGATCATGCGGCGCCTGCTCCGCGACGTCGCCGAGAACCGCTCGCTCGGCGATGTCACGACGCTGCAGGACTCCTCGGTGATGGACCTGATCTCGGCTGGCCTGAAGGCGGGCACGACAACGGAGGACTGAGCTGCTGGCTCGCTCGCTCACTCCTTGGCCCAGCGGATGATCTCACCGGTGACCAGATCGGGCACCTCCAGGTGCGGGAAGTGGCCGACGCCGTCGAGCAGGCGCCACTCGTACGGCGCGATGACGTAGCGGCCCGAGCCCTGGGCGGTCGACGGCAGGACCACCCGGTCCACCGCCCCGTGCAGGTGCAGCGTCGGCGCCTCGATCGGCGCCCGCATCTGCTTGCGGAACCGGTGCCCGTGCAGCCGGAGCAGGCTGCGCATCCCCCACCGGAACCCCTCCAGCGCACAGAACGCCGTCTGCGGTATCTGGAAGGCGGTCCGGTACAGGGCCTCGTACTCGGCGAACGCCTCCGACCCCACCCAGGCCGGGCCACCCCATCGGCGCAGGTACGCGCCGATCAGGGCGGCGTCGTCGCGGGTGAGCACGTGCTCGTACCGAGGAAGCTGGAACCTCAGCACCGGTCCCGCCGACGCGAGCTGGCCCCGCGGGTCGGCCAGCACGGCCGCCCGCAGCCGCAGCGGATGGGCGGCGCCGAGGACGACCAGGCGCCGCACCGATGGGCTGTGAAACGCCGCCGTCGCCCAGGCGACCAGGCCGCCGTAGCCGGCCCCGACGACGGTCGCGCTGCGCTCACCGAGCGCCCGGATGAGCCCGATGACGTCGGCGGCCTGGGTGTACCCGTCGTACCCGCGCGGTGGCTTGTCGCTGGCGCCGTAGCCGCGCAGGTCGACCGCGACGGCCCGGAACCCGGCCCCCGCCACAGTGACCAGCTGGTGCCGCCAGGCGCCCCAGAACTCGGGGAAGCCGTGCAGGAAAAGAACGAGGGGGCCGGCGCCCGCCTCGACGACGTGGAACCGGCTGCCGTTGGCCGAAACGAAACGGTGCGTCCAGTCCCCGTCGAGGAGCACGCACGACTCGTCGACGGGGGCCGGATCCATGGCGCCAGCCTACGGCCGGGGCCGACCGGCGACCCGGGCGGCCTGATTACAGCGAGTCAGGCCCGGTACTCGCGCATGTTGGTCACCTCCGCGACCGGCGCCCAGCCCTGGTACACGCCGAAGTCGAACTCCTCGAGCCCGAGCGTGCGGGCGACCGGCGCCTTGCCGCCGGTGTACTCCACCCGCAGCCAGCCGTCGGCCTCGCCCAGCACGATGAACGGCTCACCCTGCCACGTGCAGGTGGTGCGCATGTAGCAGAAGTCCTCGACCTCGTTGGCGGGCACGACCCGCACGAAGCGGCCCGGCCGCACCTGCGCGAAGCCCTCTGGCCGTCGCGGCGTAGAGGCGCATTTCGTCGCCGTCGGGGCTCACCTCGTACTCCCGCCCGCGCCACCGGGCGTAGAAGCCGTCACGCACGGGAGCCACCGCCGTACGCTCTTGGAGCCGTGGAGTCGGCGCCGTATCCACTGGTCGCGAAGCCGGCGCCGAACCCATTGTCCGGCGCAACACGCGAGCCCAGCGGCGACGGCGCACCCGGCTGCGACTGCGACCCGAGATGCGACTGCGACCCGAACTGTGACTGGGAGGCGATCCGGGACGTCGATCGACCGGCGAGTCCGGCCGCAGCCAACGGCCCCGTCCGCGTCGAACGTGGCCACCAGCGTCTCGTCGCCGTCCTTGGCCAGCCGCCACATCTGGGCACCGTGGGGCAGCCGCACGCTGTCCACCTTGAACTCGGCGACGACGTCCGTGTCGCCCGGGGCGAACCCGTTGCCGCGGAACGGCGGCCGCTCGATCACCCAGCCCTGCATCGCCCGCATGCCCGCCTCGTGCTGCCCGCCGTACGGGAGGCGGTAGAGGTCGGCGCGGTGGGCGACCCAGCGCACCACGTGGACCTCGGCGTCGTCCTCGCTGAACGGCGACCCCGAGTACGCGAGGCCGAGCGCCCGGTACAGCGGCGCGGGGTGGTGAGGTGGGCGACCTCGCTCGCGCGGTTGACGAATCCGGAGACCCGGTCGTAGCCGCGCTCCAGGTAGAACGGCAGCTGGGCCGGCGGCACCGTGCGCTGCATCACGGTGGCCCGTTCGGCGCCGCGGCCGGCGCGCCGGCCACACCCGCCGACGGCGTCGCCTCGACCTTCTTCGCGCGCCACGACGATGTCGGCCGAGGGTTCGTCGCGCAGCCCCACCTCGGCCGCCCAACTGGCCAGGGCGACGATCTGCGAGCCGGGCAGGGTCGCGCCGACCGGGCTGCCCGGGTTGATCGCGAACGACAGTCATCGCTCGGCCAGGCCCCGATCAGCTGCACGAACCGCAGGCTCACCGAGGTGATCTCCGCCGTCGAACCGGGAGTGGCTGTGCTCGGCGAGCCGCTCCGGCGAGGTGAAGACGGCGATGAACGTTGCCCGTCTGTCTCGTCGATCTGCCACGGAAAGTCGGGGTCGCGCGGGCGCGCGCCGGCCGGCGTGCCGGCCGGCACGGGCAGGATGATCCGGGCCAGCAGCAGCGTCGACAGGAACGCGTCGGTGTTGTTCTCCCCGGCCGCGGCCAGCAGGTTCGCCTCGGTCTCGTTCGCCGGCGCGAACCCGGCCGCCCGGGTGTCCGCCGCGAATGGCTCGGCCGGGGACACGATCTGCGCTTCCTCCGGCTCCCGGCTCGCCAGGTTGGGCGACGCGGCCGGGGTCGGAGGCGGAGTCGGACGCGGAGGGTCTTCGGGCGGAACGGAGTGCCATAGCGGCGGGGCCTCGGCCGGCCCCCGCTCCCACGTGGGCACGTCATCGGAAGGCGGGTACGAGCCCGACCTGGGCACGCGGGCCGACGCCGATACGGGTCCCGGCGGCGACATCGGCGCCGATGCCGAAGCCGGGTCCGACTCGGGCCGTAGGGCGCCGTGGCGTGTCCAGCCGACACCCTGCCGGACGGCGACGCCGGGGGACCGTCGATGATCTCGGCCTCGATGGTGTCGAGTGCGGCTCCCGACCGTTGCGCGGATCGGGACCGGCGGTGGTGATGATCGGTGGGATGCTCGACCGGCTCGGCTGGGTTGGCACGGAGGTCGCGGCTCGGCCGTGGGCGCCGGCGCCGAGGCGCGGATCCGCCCATTGAGCGCCGCCGCGAGATCGCTCTGGGCGATTCGCGCTCGAGCGCCCAGGGTGCGCCCCGGCAGCCTCACGTCGCCGCGGGTCAGTTGGGCCACAAACCAGGACGGCAGGTAGGCCTCGATCGGCAGACCCGGGTTGACCGCTAGCCACCATTCGTAGTTAGGCCACTCCGAAGCGAGTTCGCGGAAGGGCAGCTTGCGTGAGCCGGCGTGCTCGTTCAGACAGGTGACCAGCGCCGCACCCGACGTGAAGGCGAGGACATGGTGCGGTTGCCTGTGGTCCACGTGCCCCAGCCCATCGGGGCCCGGCCGGCCAGGGCGTCGGCGGACACGGGCAACAGCAGCTCGGTGCGGGCGGTGGCTCTCGACGTCGCGAGTGAAGACTGGTTGGAGTACGTCAACCGCGACAAGGCCGGCGTGATCGTCGGATTCGTGGAGGAGAACCAGGCCGCGGCCCGGCGCGCGTTGGGTGGCCGACGTCTGCCACGAGGTTTTTCGGCCACCTCTTACGGCGTGCTCCTTCCGAAGCGCAAGCGCTCTTAGCGCCAAAGGGCTAGCGCCGCGGCGACGCGGCAGTGGCCGAGTAACGGCCGGGATTCTTGCCCGCCACCCCTGAGCGGCTCAAAAGTGACGGCTCGTTAGCCGATCCCCGCACACTCACAGAAAGGAGTCGGGCTGCCGGGGATCCGATCCCAAACTCACTTCGGAGGTGAGAGATGGACGGTACAGCAGAACGTGTCGCACTCGCGATCCCCGAGCAGCGGCGCGAGCTCGGCCTGTCGGTCCACCAACTGGCCCGTTGTTCCGGCGTCAGCCGCGACACGATCACGAAGCTCGAACGTGGCGGGCGTGTCGACCCAGCGTTGGTGGTCCACGTGGCGGCGGCGCTGATGGTGCTCGAGTTGCACTCCGAACCCGAGCCGGCGCCCCCTCGACGCATCTTGGCGACGCCTGGTCTGAAACGACGCGTCTTGGTGGTACCGCCCAACGGCCTGCCGGTGCTGCCCAGCGAGTTCGAGGTGGCGTCATGAACAGGGCTGATTACCTCAACACGATCGACCGATTCATCAGGTTGACCAAGCCGCTACTCAGGGACTACGGCAACGGTGCCCACGTCGCCGTCCGCCATGACGGTGTCGTCATCGTGGCGGCCCGTGGGGTCGTCGCGGAGGACCTCACCTCGTATGTCGCGCATGCGCTCGACGGCGAAGTAGAGGACACGCTGTCACCGGGCGTCGGAGCAGGGTGGCGGCATGAGCGACGACCTGATCGCGCGCGCGAAGGCGAGCTCGGAGGGCTTCGTCGTCCCGGAGACGTGGGGCGAGGTCGTCGAGCTCGAGGAGGGCGGCGGCGTCTTCGTCGGCCGCTACCGCGGCCAGGAGGACGGACGCGCGCGGCGAGCCCGTCTACCTGTTCTGGGACGAGGACGACGAGCCGCGCTTCTTCCGGCGCGCGTACCGGCTGAAGCAGGGGATGGAGCGCGAGAAGCCGTCGCTCGGCGACACCGTCTGCGTCTTCCGCGACGCGAACTACGAGACGCAGTACGACGACCCGGCGAGGCGACGGGGATCGCGTACGGCGTCGCGGTCGAGCCGAACGACGCGCCGCTGCCCGAGCGCCGTCCGGCGACGGCGACGACGACGACATCCCGTTCTGACGATGGCAGCCGCGTTCGTGAGGACGACCATCGCTCGGACGAGGAGCTCGCCGAGGCAGGCCGCGCGCGGCGCGGCACGGCTTCGCGATCGCCTGGACGGACGGCATCGCCGGTGCGGAGGCGAAAGCCTGCTCCCGCACCGGCGCCGCCGCCTGGAAGAACGCGAAGGTCGCTCGACGACGAGGAGTTCGCGGCCGGCCTCTTCGTCGAGCGCTGCCGGACGCCGCAACCCGGTCGTCGTCGCCAGCCGCTCGGACCTCGTGCTGCTCGAGGTCGACGGGCCGCTCGAGCTCCTCGAGCGGTTCGGGATCGAGCTGCCGCGAGACGGTCACCGTGCGCTCGGCGCGCGGCTGGCACTTCTACTTCCGCCGCCGCCGGGCAGGCCGCCGCTGAAGGTCCAGGTCGACGCGAGCGGCGTCGATCGTGTCCGAGGACGGCTACCTCGTCTGCCCGCCGGCGCTGCACCCGACCGGGCCACGTGTACGGCTTCCGGGACGACGCGTGGACGCCGTGATCGCCGAGCTGCCCGCCGCGCTGTACGCGCAGCTGCGCGAGCTGGGCGACGAGCACGAGGGCCGAGACGCGACGGCGCTTCGAGGAGGGCGAGCCGATCCCGGAGGGCCACCGCGACGTCGGGATCTTCTGGCTCGCGGTCGACCTGCTCCGCGACGGGCTCGAGCCGACGGAGGCGCTCGAGCGGCTGCTCGAGGCTGAACCGCGAGCAGTGCGAGCCGCCGCTCGACGAGAAGCGCGTCGCGGAAGCAGTTCAAGCGGCGCGGCCAAGTTCGTCGCCGAGCACCCGACCGAGACGGAGCGAGCGCGCGAGCGAGGCGCGGCGGATCCTGACGAGCGGCGAGCCGCGCGCGAGCCGGCTCAGCCGACGCCGCGGCCGTCGACGGGGAAGCGGAAGCGGGCGCTCGAGCGGCGCCCGCTCCGAGCGGTCACGGCCGAGCGCGGTCGAGTGGGCGATCGACAAGGAGATCCCGCTCGGCACGCTGAGCCTGCTCGCCGGCGTCGGCGGGCTCGGCAAGAGCGCGCTCATGCTCGCCTGGGCGAAGGAGATCACGCGACGCCGGCGGCGACGTGCTGATCGTCTCCTACGAGGACGCGGCCGCGCAGGTGATCCGCCCGCGCTTCGAGGCGCTCGGCGGCGACCTCGACCGGCTGCACGAGCTGTACGTCGACGTGCTCGACGGCAGCGTCTCGCTTCCCGACCGATCTCCCGCGAGCTCGACCGGCACGTCCGCGAGACGCAGGCGCGCGCGGTCCTGATCGACCCGGTCTCGGCGTCGATCGACCTGAAGCTCGACGCGCACAAGGACCAGGACGTGCGGGTCGTGCTCGGCCAGCTCGCGCAGCTGGCGGAGCGGCGAGCGGCTCGCGGTCGCTGATGAACGCGCACCTGAACAAGGCGCCGAGCGCCGACCCGTACCTGCGGATCAACGGCTCGACCGCGTTCTACAACGCCGCCCGCTCGCGTGCTCACCGTCACCCGCGACCCGGAGGAGCCGGACTGGCAGCGGCTCGTCGCGCACCACAAGTCGAACTACGGGCCGCTGGCCGACGGTCGAGCGCTGGCGGGTCGTGCCGACGACGGTCGTCAGCGACGGCGGGCCCGATCGAGGTGATGACGATGGAGTTCGTCGAGATCGCCGAGGACGTCTCCCGCGAGGACGTGCTCGCCAGCCGGCCGGCCGGCGACGAGAAGCTGCGACGCGGCGATCGCGTTCCTCGAGGGCGCGCTCGCCGACGGCGACTGGCACGACTCGGCCGGGCTGAAGACGCTCGCCGCGCGCCGCAGACGGATCTCGGAGCGGACGCTGCGAAGCGCGCCGCGCAGGAGCTCGAGGTCGAGCACGAGCGGCGCGGATTCCCGTCCTCGACCTGGTGGCGGCTCCCCAGTCATGCCAACCCTTCCCCCGAGGAATTTGGCATGACTGGACGAACCCGCATGAATACAGGGATTGCGGGTCGTCCGCTCCTCAGTCATGCCAAGTTCTTTGGGGATAGGCGGTGGCCCGACTGATGGGCCGCCGCTGCCGCTCCTGCGCGACACCGCTTCGGCCCGGTCGGCGCTCGTGGCGGCTGGCTCTGCTGGCCCTGCTGGCGCGAGCTCCGCGAGCAGGCCCAGCAACCCCGCGACCGTCGTCCCGCCGGTCGACGCCACATGCTCTTGAAAGGCGCGATCACGCTCTGCCATCCCGACCGGCATCCTGACGACGGCGAAGCGGCGCGTCATCGCCGCCCTGGCGGTGGCGCAGGCCGTCCGCGAGGTCGGCATGACCGAGGAAAGCCGCCGTGACCGAGCATGACCCGATGCCCACGCCACGGCGAGCCGCTCGGCATCGTCGACCCGCATGTGCGCTGCCTGGATCGACGAGGCCTGGCCGAAGTCGGCCGCCGATACGCGACGGCCAGACGCCGCCGGCAGCAGAGAGGAGAACACCATGCAGGCAACGAACCGGCAACGCCGAGGCGGCATGAAGCGCGCGAGCGCGCCCCGGTCGAGGTCGGACTCGTCGACCCGACCGAGCTCGAGTCTCGAGCCAACGCCGCCGGCGGGCTGTTCGGGACCGCCGACCCCGACCAGGTGGTCGCCCGCGCCGTCAAGGTCGCCGACGCGCTCGAGCGGGTGATCCGCGAGCAAGAAGCTGATCGTCCGATCCGCCGGCAAGGAGCACGTCCTCGTCGAGGGCTGGACGCTGCTCGGCTCGATGCTCGGCGTCTTCCCCGTGCTCGTCTGGACGCGCCAGCTCGAGGACGGCTGGGAGGCGCGCGTCGAGGCGCAGCACGCTCGACGGCCGGATCGTCGGCGCCGCCGAGTCCGAGTGCCTGCGCTCGGAGTCGATGTGGGCGAAGCGCCGACGACTACGCGGTCCGCTCGATGGCCGCGACGCAGGCGACGTCGAAGGCGCTCCGGCAGCCGCTCGGGTTCGTGATGTCGCTGGCCGGCTTCGACACGACCCCGGCCGAGGAGATGCCGGCCGACGAGGAGTCCGACCGCCGGCGCGCCCGGGGCCGATCCGAGTCGGCCCAAGAGTCAAGCCGACCGACGACCAGGTCACACGAGATCCGCCAGCTGATCGACCAGCTCCCGAGCTCGCCCCCGAGGCCGACTGGCGCGCACGGTTTCCGCGACATCGCGGGTGTCCCCGGTGAAGATGCTCACCCCACCGGCGGCGATTCCTACTCGACGAGCTCGGGGGCGAGCTCAGAGATCGACTGGAGGCCACGATGCCTAGCGTCATCGACTCGACGCCTGGACCTGCTTCCTTTGTGACGCCAAGGCCGCTAGGAAGACGGGGCCCGCGCTACACATTCTCCCGTGTCGACGAGGACGGCATAGAACGCGCCCTGTTCCCGCACGAGCGCGAAGAGGTGTGTCAGCAACGGATTGCCGGCCGCAGCATCCGCCGATGCTGCGGAAGCTGAACGGCTACGAGGCTCGGCGTCATCTGCCGCAACTGCCGGAAGAAGAAGACGACGGCATGAGCGACCGCTTCCGCCGGACGTCGAGCGCGAAGTACGCCGGCTGCTCAGAGAGACCGCGCGTCGGCTACTCGCTGAGGAACTCGACCGTGATCCGGTCGCGCCCCCGTCCGGGGGCGACGATGGCGCGCGTGCGGAGGGCTCGGATGAGGTCTCGGAGCTCGACGTCGTCCATGTCCCGCGCACCCGCCGTCCGCGTCGGCGGAAGCGCTCTCCGTAGCTGCTCGGCGTGCTCGGCCGCCTGGTCGCGGCGTTCGCGCTGCGCGCGCAACTCCTCCCCCGCCTCGTCCTCGTCCGTGACGCCCGCGCTGGCGAACACGCGGATCAGCTTGCTGAGCTCCTCCTGTTCGACGTCAGCTCGGCGGTCGGCCTCAGCGACCTCGCTCTCGATCGAGGCGCTCTCCCTGATCTCGTCCGTTCGCTCGTAAACGGCCTCGACGGACGACCTCCTCGGCGATCGTCGGCGCTGATCGTGACCCGCCGCGGGCAGTCGCCGACCGGGGGGCAGCGGTACATGTAGTGCCGCTGCCGTTCTGGTCGGTCGAGCCGATCACCATCCGGCCGCCGCAGGTCGCGCAGCGCAGCACGCCGAGCCGGGCGAGCAGCCGCTCCGACTTCGCGCGCCGTCCGCGCGGCGAGCGCATCCGCTGCACCTTCTGCCAGGTCGCCGCGTCGACGATCGCCGGGTGCGAGTCGGGGTTCGACGAGCTCGCCGAAGCGGAGCTCGCCGAGGTACATCCGCGACGCGAGCATCGCCTGCACGCCGTGGAAGCTGCGCTCGATCCCGTTCTCGCGCAGGAACTCGCGGACCTCGCTGACGGTCGCGCCGCCGGCGCGCAGCTCGAACGCGTCACGCGACGACCGTCGCCTCCGTCGGGTGCGGTTCGAGGCGCCCGTCCTCGCGCTGCCGGTAGCCGGGCGGGATGTTCGGCGAACGTCGGCCGGCCTTCCGCGATCGCGCGACGCTTCGCGTCCTGCGTCCGCTCGGCCGTCACGCGGCGATGGTATTCGGACGACCGCGCCCAGCATCGTCCCCGAGAGCCACTGGCCGGCGCTGCCGTTCGTGACCTGCCCGATGTCGACGGCGAGGATCGCGCCGCCGGCCCGCTCGACGCGCTCGACGACCTCGGCCTGAACCGCGAGCGAGCGGACGAGCCGGTCGAAGTAGGCGACGACGACGACGTCCGCCTCGCCAGCCTCGACCATCTCGACGGCGCGGCCGAGGCCGGGGCGCTGCGCGAGCGGCGCACCGCCGGACACGTCGAGCTCCTCGAGCGTGTCGACCAGCTCGAGCCCGTCGCGCTCGCAGGTCGAGGCGATACGCTCGCGCTGCTCGGCGGGGACACGGCATCGTCGCCGAGCCTGCTGACGCGCACGATGCCGACGGCACGACGGAGGAGGGCTACGATGGTCGACGGAAGGCGCACCGGCACCTGACTTCACGTTGACGAGCGATTCGGGAGAGGCGGTCACGTTGTCCTCTCTTCGGGGTAAGCCAGTCGTACTGTATTTTTACCCCAAAGACGACACGCCGGGCTGCACGGCGCAGGCGTGCGGGATCCGCGACGCCTACGACGAGTTCGAGCGAGCGCGGCGCGGTCGTGCTCGGCGTCAGCCCCGACGACGAGGCCTCCCACGTGAAGTTCAAGGAGAAGTACGAGCTCCCGTTCACGCTCCTCGCCGACCCCGACCACGAGGTCGCGGAGCTGTACGGCGTCTGGGGCGAGAAGACCTACGCGGGCAAGAAGTACATGGGCGTCGACCGCTCGACGTTCGTGATCGACCCGGACGGAAAGGTCGCGCGCGCAATGATGGGCATCAAGCCGGCCGGCCACGCAGCCGACGTCCTCGAAGCCCTCCCGTAATCACCCTACGGAGACGCGAGGTTCCCTGTTCGGTGATCGCCACGAGAGCCGCGCCGTGCGAAGCTCGTGTCCTGCGGCCCGATGGAGCTTCGTCTTTCCGACCCGAGCTACACGGACCGTCTGGTTACCTTCCTACGAAGCGTTGGTCAGACGGCCATGGTGACCGGCCCCGGCCTGGTCGAAGTCGACGTGGTCCCGGCTGACGGCGACCTCGTCGAGCTGGATATCTACTTGGGCGTCTGGGAGGTGCTGTATCCCGGGAGGGTCCAGCTCGGCGCCGCGGACTGTGTCGACGGGGCTGCGTAGGGACGCACGGCGCCTACGTAGGACAGCGCGTAGCGGGCCTCGTAGAGGCTCGAGATCTTGACGACGTCCCCGGTATGCGGGGCGTGGATGAAGGAGCCGTTCCCGACGTACATGCCCTCGTGCTGGGGCACCCCTCCCGCGTTGGCGTGGAAGAAGACGAGGTCGCCCGGCTCGAGCTGATCCGGCGCGATGCGGCTCCCCTCGTAGTACTGGAAGCCGGTGTAGTGGCCGAGCTTGACCCCGAGCTGCCCCCACACGTACATCGTGAAGCCCGAGCAGTCGAATCCGGTCGGCGAGGCCCCGGCCCAGACGTACGGAACGCCGAGGAATCGGTACGCGATCGCGACGGCCTGTCCGCCGAGCGTGTTCGTCGAAACGTCGGGCGTCACGAAGGAGGGAAGGCCGGCCGTCGAGGCCTGCGCAGCAGGCAGCTGCGGAAGGCCGAGCACAGCCGTAGCCTGACTCGAAGACGAGCTCGGGTGTGCCGCACGCGCCAGCCCGACGAGGAGCTGCGTTCCGGGCGCGAGACCCAGCGAGGGATCGGACACGTACGCCCGCAACGCAACGAGGCCGGATCCCGTACGACCGGGTGAAACTGCCTCCTGCAAGACGACGAGATAGCTCCCACCCTCCAGGGGGATCAGCGCATTCGGGCCGGCCACGTAGCTCGTCCCGTCGACGACAAGCCCCTCGACGCGGGCGCCGCGGAGGCCACGCGCGGGAACGACGAGCCGGCGTGCGGTGACTCGGCCGTTGAACATGCTGACGTCCCGGAGCTCGACCCTTGTCGCCGTCGCACTCGCGGATCCCACTCTCAGTACCGAGCCGTCGGCGGGATACGCGTACGCGCCCGAGCCGGCCCGGCCGACAAGGGTCCCGTCGGCGGCGCGGACCTCTGCAAGCCCGAGCGTCGCCGCCTGGGCCGCCGGCGCAGCGAAAGCCAGAAGGACGACCGTTACCGCGACTCCCGTACGCAGCATCGGAGGCGCGCAGTTTAGACAGAGCGCGGAGACGCGTGTCCTTCAGTGCCTACTCGCCGAGCTAGGAGTCTCGGCTCCGTTGCTCGGCAAAGGTCCGGAGCGGCCCGGCCTGCGGCAGCTCGGTCCGCTCCGGATGCAGCGCGGTGTGAAGGCGGTCGAGGGCATCGACGAGCGCCTGAGAGGCGGCGCGCCAACAAGCCAGCCGCTCGCCGTACGCCTCGTCTTCTGAGGGGTCCCAGAGCAGGTCCCCAGGCCTCATCCCCTCGAGCAGCGCCCTGTGCGCCGCACGTTCTTCGCTCGCGGCAATGCGCACGGCTCGCTCATATTGTGTGCGGTCCTCGGTCATCCGGATGTCCTGACGTTGGGGGGCGACGCCTAGGGAGACTCGTCGGCAGACGGAAACTTGCGGCGGACCTTCGAGGCGGGGCGAGCGGCCTTTCCTTAGGAACGCAACCGCAGGCCGCCGATGCGGACTCGGCCCCCGTCGGCCGCGACCGCCCTGAATCGAAGCTCAGCCGGAAGTCATCATGCCGCGCGAAGCGCGGCGGACTTCAGGCTGGGGACTCGAAGTCCTCGAGCTCGTAGCGAACGATCTTCCCGTCGCGGACCGTGTAGACGAGCCGAGCAGTCTTCACGTTTGCGACTTCGCCCGATACCTTCCGCTTGTAGATCAATCGATTGAGCGAGCCGACTCGGCCCTCCCCGAAATCTTCCAGCTCGCCCCGCTCTTCCGAGACGTCGACACTCTCGGCGCCGCCGAGATCCTCTGGCGCCCCCTCGTCAGCGGCTCCCCCAGCCTCGTACCACTCGAGAACTGCGTCGATTCCCCGCAGGGTGGTTACTCCGCCGGGGCTCGGGACAACCCACTCCACGTCGTCTGCAAGGACGTCCTCAACCGCTTGACGCTCGAAATTCGATGCCCGCCAGCGGTTGACGACATCCATCGCCTCCTTATTCACGCCGAGAGCTTACGCCTAGGCCGCCACGCCGCGCAAAAACGGAGTCTTCTAGGATCCGGTAGGCAACACTGAGCAGAGTCCCCTGGCAACGCGAACGCAGCGCCGCCGATGCGGGCTCCGCCCGCGTCGGCCGCTATCCGCCCGAATCGAACCTCAGCCGGAAGTCATCATGCCGCGCGAAGCGCGGCGGACTTCAGGCTGTTACGGGCGTTCCCGCAGCAGAGCCTCCATGCGGTCGAGCCGCTCGTTGATGTCGCGTACGTCGTGCGCAGTCGCCGGGGCGGCACCGCCGGCGCGCCTCGTCCGCTCCTCGCTGGCCCGCGCCACGAACGAGCTCGTGACCGCGGCCGTGATAACGGCCAGGAAGGCGAGTCCGAGCAGCATCACGGCCGCGGCAAAGAGGCGCCCGACGGTGTTGGTCGGAACGAGGTCGCCATAACCCACGGTGGTGACCGTCTGGACGGCCCACCAGAGCCCCTGGCCGACCGTGCTGAAGTTCTTGTGGTCGATCGTCGTCATCAGCAGGCCAAAGCCGACCGTCGCGATGGTCGTGATCGTGGCGATGACGGTGGCACCGCCGCGGGGCGTCCCAGCACGCGCAAGGGCGCGGTCGAGCCAGCGCTCCAGCCGAGTCTCGTTCTCCATCGGCACCGCGTTCGCCTCGCCGGTCGCGTCTCCTACCGGAGAGGCTCGAACCGGTAACTACGGGGCAGCCGCGCCTGGCGGAACCGGCGCCCTTGCGGTGGATCTGGACGCCTTAGCCCGCGGCGGCCGCGGCTACACTGTCCCGTCCGCGCGGATGTGGCGGAATTGGTAGACGCGCACGGTTCAGGTCCGTGTGGGGGAAACCCCGTGGAGGTTCAAGTCCTCTCATCCGCATGAGGACTGCGAACATGACGCCGCCGATGCGGGCTCCGCCCGCGTCGGCCGCAAGCGCGCTGAATCGAGTCGCAACCGGAAGTCATCATGCCGAGCGAAGCGAGGCGGAGTTCGGCTGATACGCGCCGGTACTCACAGGCTTTCCTTACCTTCGGTCCGTACCATTTTCTCCCTGAAGCGCGGTCTCGTCATCTGCGGCCTGGTTGCCCTCGCATTCGCGCCTGCGGCGCGGGCTGATCCCGTTGAGGTCGTCGTGACGTTGAAGCAGCCGCCGCTGTCCCAAGTGTTCACGGCTCTCCCGAGCCGCTCGCTTGCGTACTCCTCTTTCGCACAGCCACAGCGCCTGCTTGCCGACACGCCGGCGAGCCGCGCCTACCTCGACCGGCTGCGCGTCGACCAGCTCACGGTCGCAAGCCGAATCCGGGCCGCAATTCCCCGTACCGACGTTCGCTGGCACTACGGCGCCGTCCTGAACGGGTTCGCCGTAGTGGTTCCACGGAGCCGGCTCGACCGTCTCTCGCACATTCCGGGCGTCGATCGCGTCTGGCCGAGCATCACCTATCACGTCGACCTCGACCGCACCCCGCAATTGATCGGTGCAACAACCGTCTGGGGGCCGACGCTCGCCACCGCCGGCGAGGGAATGAAGATCGGCATCATCGACGACGGGATCGACCAGACCCATCCTTTCTTCGCTCCACGGGGGCTGGGCTATCCGCCCGGCTTTCCGAAGGGGCAGACGGGGTTCACCACGCCGAAGGTGATCGTCGCCAGGGCGTTCGCGCCTAGGACGCCGAGGTACGCGAACGCAACGCGGCCCTTCGATCCGACGATGTCGTTCCACGGTCTGCACGTCGCGGGGATCGCAGCCGGAGACGACTCGACCATCACCCGCACCGGCCTCCGCCTCTCCGGGATCGCGCCGCGCGCCTATCTCGGGAACTACAAGGCACTCACGACGCCGAGCCAGTTCGGGCTCAACGGCAATTCGCCCGAGATCGCTGCCGCCGTAGAAGCCGCGGTCCGCGACGGCATGAACGTGATCAACCTGTCCGCCGGCGAGGTCGAGATCGAGCCCAGCCGCGACATCGTCGTCCGTGCGTTCAACGCCGCGGCCGACGCCGGCGTGATCTCGGCCGTGTCGGCCGGAAACGACTTCGCCGAGTTCGGTTTCGGGTCGATCGGCTCTCCCGCGAACGCAGCCAAGGTGATCACGGCGGCTGCGTCGACCGGTGGCCACGGCAGCGCGGAGGACGACGCGCCGGCCGGCTACTCATCCGCAGGCCCTACCCCCTACTCCCTACGGTTCAAGCCGGATGTGACCGCGCCGGGATCCGACGTCGCGTCCGCCTATCCGATGGGAGGCTTCGGCGAGCTGAGCGGAACGAGCATGGCCGCTCCCCATGTCGCCGGAGCGGCGGCCGTGCTCAAGCAGCGTCATCCGACCTGGGCGCCCGCCGACGTGAAGTCGGCGCTTGTCCTGACCGGCGACCCGGTGCATTCGGCCTCGACCGAAGTCGGCCCTCTCCGTGAAGGCGGAGGCCGGATCGATCTGGTGAGGGCCGACCGACCGCTCGTGTTCGCGCGGCCGACGTCGCTCTCCTTCGGCCTGCTTCGGCCGGGCGCGAGGCGGACACAGAGGATTCAGCTACGTGACGCGGGCGGCGGCGCCGGCGCCTGGAGCGTCCAGGTCGCAGTGAATCGCGGCCGGACTTGTGTCCGCTCCGGCCCAGGTGAACGTCCCCGCAAGGCTGGCTGTGCGGGTCGCGGTGCGGGGTGAGGCAGCGGAAGGAGACGTCAGCGGGTTCGTGATCCTGTCGCGCGGCGGTGACCGGCGCAGGATTCCGTTGTGGTTCCGAGTCGAGCGGCCGAAGCTCCTTCGTCATCCGCGAAGCTTCCTTGCTCGCCCCGGCACCTATTCCGCGAACACCGCCCGGGGTATCGCGCGTGTGCTCTCGTACCGCTACCCAGAGCTGGCCTCGCCGGGAATCCCGACCAGCCTGCCTGGTCGCGAGGTGGTGTTCCGTGTGCGCATCAAGGGTCGTCCGGCGAACTTCGGCGTCGCCGTGACCAGCCGTGCGACCGGCGTCCGCGTGGAGCCGCGCATCGTCCGAGCAGGAGACGAGAACCGTCTCGCCGGCTATACCGCCCTTCCGCTCGACCTGAATCCCTACCGCCCGAGCTACGGTCGCCACCGCCTGACTGCCGGCGTCCTCTTACCGGCCGCGGGCAGCTACGACATTGTCTTCGACACGCCGAAGGGAGGCCGAGCCGGGAGCGTTCCGCTTTACCTACTGGATCGGCGACACGACACCGCCTCGCGTTCGTGTGCTCGGCGTGCGCCGGGGTGCGCTCGAAGTCTCCGTCGTCGACGGCGGGGCCGGCGTCGATCCGCAGTCGCTCGTCGCCCGCGTCGACGGCAAGAACACGCCCGTGTCCTATTCCGGTCGCACCGCTCGAGTCTCGCTCGCGGGCATCGCACGAGGGAGGCACAGCCTCGGCTTCACGGTCGCGGACTACCAGGAGACGAAGAACACCGAGGACGTGGCGAGGATCGAGCCGAACACGCGGCGGCTCCAGACCTCGTTCACGACGAGGTAGCTACCGCCTCTAACGCTTGCGATCGGTTTCTTCGATCGTCGGCAGCTGATCGAGGTCGCGAACAACGCTCGCCTCGAACTCTTCCGTCTCGGAGCGGAGCAGCTTCAGCTGGCTCTTCCGGCGCGCGCGCTCGCGGCGGTGGCGTGCCTCGTTTCCGTAGCGTGCCGACAGCCTCGGCCACTCGGCCGCGACGACGGCCGCAACGGCGGCGACGAGCAGGGCGACCATCAACCAGCCCACGGCGCGATTCTACCTCCGACGGGCCGGCCGGGAAGTCGGTTAGGCGACGCTCCGAACCGGCGCTACTCTCCGGAAGCCGGGCGCCTCTGGGTGGGAGGGTCTTTCGACCCTCCATCCCAAAGCGGGAGGCGCCCGGCTGGGGTACAGGGTCCCATCGTCGACCCGGGCACGCCAACTGCCCGTTAGGTCAGTTGTCAGGCGCGCGATCTCATCGCCGGCAAAGATCCGCATGGGAAGTCCGGCGAGCGGCTCGCCGCCTTCGGCGGTTACGAGCCAGGTGTCCTGCATGTACAAACAGTCGACGCCGTTCTCGGCAATCACATGAGGATGCATCGAAAACACCATGTTCTCGCGCAGCTCGGTCTCGACGCCTTCACCGATCTTCGGATGCTCGATCATCGTCATGCCGATCGAATGCCCGGTGACGTGACCGAGGTGGTAGCCGCGGTCGGTGAAGCCCTTGGAGACGGTCCGGTGAACGTCGTGCGCCGTCGCGCCGGGGCGTAGCGCCGTCTTCGCCGCTTCGAAGTACTCCTCGTACGCCTCGAGCATCCGCCTCACCTCCGCGTTCGGGTTACCGAGCGCGCGCGAGACCTCGACCCAGTGGCCGCCCGGGCCGGCGATCTCGAGTGACGGCACGCAGAAGTCGCCGAGGACCATGTCGCTGCGGGCGATCGCGAACTCCGGGCCGACGAGCACCATGTTCATCGTCAGGCGCCCGCAGCCCTCTTGCACGAACAGCTCCTCGGCCGGGGCGAGCACCTCGGCGGCCGTCTTGCCGGGCTCATAGGCCTCCGCGAAGGCCCGAAAGCCGTCCGTGTTGATCCGGACCGAGTCGCGCACCGACTCGAGCTCGGCCTCACTCTTCACCGCTCGGGCAAGATCGAACTGAACGTCGAACGGGACGAACTCCACCTGCAGATGCGTGACCTCGAAGTCGCGCACCGCCATCACGTAGTCGAGCCCGTAGACGCCGACGCGGTGGGCCTTCCAGCGGTCGCCGATGTAACGGCCTGGACGGTCGGTGAAGACCTGATCCTCGATCCAGCACGACTCGTGCTCGCCGACGTAGCGCGCCTCGGCAGGGAAGACGATCGTCGGATCGCCCTCGCGCGGCAGCACGACGTACGCGTACCGGTGGACGATGACGAAGCCGGACATGTAGGTGACCGCGCCCTCGAAGCCGGTGTACTCGGACCCGCAGACGACCACCGCGTCCAGGTGCTCTTCCGCCATTGCCTCGCGGACGAGGCGATAGCGGCCCTCGATCTCCTCGCGCGTCACCACGACCGTTCCAACCCTTTCACAAGCGCCCAGATCGCCTGGTTCAACGGCGTCGGCACGTCGTGCTTCGTCTCCGAACTCGACAATGCCGCCGTTGAGGTAGTCGATCTCCGTGGGCCTGCGGGCTTCGACATCCTGGAGCATCGACGCCTTGTGGTCGTACGCGACCTCCGGCTTGGCCGCGTGATCGATCAGCTCCTCGGGGTCGGCGTCGAGCTCGATGCCCTGCACCGTGGCGACGGCCTTGCCTTCCTCGACGAGGCCGCTCACGAGCCTGCGCAGCTCGACGTCCTCACAGAGGCGGCCGTGCGTGAGGCCCGTGAGGGCGCCCACCGGATTCGTCGCGGCGTTGAAGATGACCTTGCGCCACTGCGGCCCGCGGGCGTCGCGAACGGCGTGGGTCGGCAGACCGGCTCGAGTGCACGCGTCTGCGAGGCGCTCGATCTCGTCGAAGGGCGCAGGCCGAGGCTCGAATGGGCCCAGAGTCGTGTCTCCTTTGACGTCCCATTGCACGTGACCCGGCTCCACGAGTCGTCCCGCTGGAAACGTCGTGCCGCGGATCACCCGCTCAACGTGCGCCGCGAGCACCTCCTCGTTGCCGAGCCCGTTCTGGACGGTGGCAACGGAGCCGTCCGCGAAGGCATGTGCGGTGGCTTCGATTGCGGCGGACGTGTGCATCGCCTTCGTCGCGACGATGCCGAAGTCGCATGCCGCGAGCTCCGCCGGATCGGTCGTCGCGCGCAGCCTCCCGACGACGTCCTCCGCTCCACTCAAGCGAAGACCGTCCCGATTGATCGCATCGACGTGATCACGCGCAAGGTCGAACGCCCACACGTCGACGTCATCGAGTCGAGCGAGATTCGCCGCGAACAGCGAGCCGACGGCGCCACAACCGACGATGCAGATCCTCACGAGTACGAATCCTCCTTTGCCTTCACGAGCCGGTAGACCGCCGTGTGCAGCGGTGCCTCCACACCAACCCGGTGCGCCTCGCGGACCAGCGCGCCGTTGATGAGCTCCACCTCCGTTGGACGATGCGCATCGACGTCCTCGAGCATCGACGGATAGTGCGCACTGCCCCGCCTCGTGGCGAGGACGTTCATCTCCCACGGATCGTCGTAGAGCTCCACGCCGACTGCCGCCGCGACGCGCTTTCCTTCGTCGACGAGGTCGTGGACGAGGTAGCCGAGATCGGAGGGCTCGGCTCTCGGCGGCGAAATGGGCGTCGTGCCGCAGGCCGGTCAGCGCGGCGACCCCGTTCACCGTCGCGTTGAAGATGAGCTTCGACCACTGCGCCGGCAACAGGTCCGGAAGCGCCTCGGCCTTGAGCCCGGACTCCACGATCAGGTCGGCGATCTCCTGGACGCGCTCGAACGGCGTGTCCTCGTAGGGGCCGAGCCAGGTCGCCGTGTCGAGGATGTACTCCACATGCGTGTCGGAGTGCTTCGTCCCGCTCATGAAGGTCACGGCGGACACCAGCGGCCAGTCTCCACGGCGCCGAACGACCTGCTCGGCGCCGAGACCGTTCAGGACGGTCATGATCGTCGCGCCGTCGAAGCGGCCCGCGAGCGCGTCGGCTGCCGCTTCGAGCCCGCCTGCCTTCGTCGCGATGATGCCGAGGTCGAAGTCCGGGAGGCCATCGGGATGGGAGGCGGCCGTGACACGGGCTGTGAAGTCGTGTCTGCCGCTGACCCGCAGGCCCTGTTCGTTCAGAGCGCGCGCGTGATCCTCTCGCCGTGTGAGGACGACCACCTCCGTGACGGCGGCGAGGTGGCCCGCGAGGAGGCTGCCGATCGAGCCGGCGCCGATCACGCACACCCTCACGCGAACTTGGCGTTCAGATACCGAAGATACGGCTCGGGATCGAGGGTGGAGCCCGTGACTCGTTGCAGCAGCTCACGCGGTGGATAGCGGCTGCCGTGCCGGTAGACCTGCTCGCGCAGCCACTCGCCGTAGCCGAGCGAACTCGCCTCGCCCGAAGTCCTCTTCGAGATCGCCCAGCTCCTCACGCGCGCGTTCCCAGATCTGCACCGAGGCCACGTTGCCGAGCTGATACGTCGGGAAGTATCCGAACAACCCGACCGACCAGTGGATGTCCTGCAGGACGCCGTGCGCATCGTCGGGGACGTCGACGCCGAGGTATCGCTTCATCCGCTCGCCCCAGACGTCCGGCAGGTCGCGGACGGCGACGGTGCCGGCGAGGAGCTCCTGCTCGAGCTCGAACCGCAAGATGATGTGGAGGCCGTACGTCACCTCGTCTGCGTCGCCTCTGATCAGGCCCGGCCGTACCGCGCTCACCGCTCGCACGAACGCGGCTTCGTCCACTCCCCCGAGTGACTCCGGTGAACAGCGCGCTGCAGCTGCGGATAGAACCAGCGCCAGAACTCGCGGCTCCGGCCGACGAGGTTCTCCCACGTGCGGCTCTGCGACTCGTGGATCGCGGCCGAGGTGCCGCTACCGAGCGGAGTGCGCGCGAAGGCGGGGTCGATGTCGTGCTCGTAGACGCCGTGGCCGAACTCGTGCATCGTCGAGAAGAGCGACGTGAGATCCCGCTCGTCGGAGTGCGTCGTGAGGCGGATGTCTCCGAAGCCGGGTTTCGACGCGAAGGGATGCGGAGTCTCGTCGATCCGCCAGCTCGACTCGTCCCAGCCGAAGGCCTCGAGCACCCGGCGTCCCGCCTGGTCCTGAGCGGGAAGCGGGAACGGCCCGCGCAGCTCCTCGACCTGCTGCCCGCGGTGTCGCTCGACCAGCGGGACGAGCTCTTCCTTGAGCCGCTCGAAGACTCGCGCAACCTCGGCGGTCGTCATCCCCTCCTCGTAGTCCTCGAGCAAGACGTCGTACGGCTCGGCCGTCTCCGGGAAGCACTCGATGTAGCGATGCTTCAGCTCGAGCTGCCGTTCCAGGTACGGCGCGAACGACGCGAAATCCGAAGCTGCCTTCGCCTCGTCCCAGGCGGCGACGGCGACTCCGCTCACCTGCGCCATCTCGCCGGCGAGGTCGGTGGGGACGCGACGGGCGCGTTCCCACAGCCGCCGCGTGACGCGGACGAGGGCCGCGTCCACGGAATCTCCGTCGTCCGGTAGCTCGGCGAGGAGCTCTCCGAGCTCGTCCGAGGTGAACGTCTCGTGCGCAAGCTTCGCCACCGTCGCGGACACCTCGGCTCGGGCGGCGGCGCCGGCATGCGGCATCGAGACGCGCGAGTCCCAGTCGAGGATGGCGTCGGCGTGATGCAGATCCGCGACCTCCGCGAGGATCGCCTTCAGCCGCTCCAGCGGTGGAGACTCCGCGGCGACCGTCAAACCGCTTGCGGCGCGAGCTTCTCGCGCAGGTAGCGCACGTACGGCTTCGCATCGATGCGGCTACCGGTCACCCGCTCGATCGTCTCCTGCGGGGTGAATTTCCGTCCGAGGCGGTACAGATGGTTCTGGAGCCAGTCGCGGAGCGGGCCGAACTCGCCGCGCTCGAATTGCTCGTCGAGATCGCCCAGATCCTCCCTCGCACGCTCCCAGATCTGCACCGAGATCACGTTGCCGAGCGAATACGTCGGGAAGTAGCCGATGCCGCCGCCCGCCCAGTGCATGTCCTGGAGAACCCCGCGTGCGTCGTCAGGGACATCGATGCCGAGGTATTCGTCCATCTTCGCGTTCCAAGCGCCCGGGAGCTCGGCGACCGCGAGGCGGTCCTCGATCAGGTCTTGCTCGAGCTCGAAGCGAAGGATGATGTGCATGTTGTAGGTCACCTCGTCCGCGTCGATCCTGATCAGGGACGGGTGCACCTTGTTCACCGCGCGGTAGAACGCCTCCTCGTCGACCGAGCGGAACTGCTCCGCGAACGTCTCCTGCAGGCGCGGATAGAAGAACCGCCAGAAGGAGCGGCTTCGACCGACGAGGTTTTCCCAGGTCCGCGACTGCGACTCGTGCACGCCGAGCGAGACACCGCCGCCGAGCGGCGTGCGCGCCAGCTCGCGGTCGACACCCCATTCGTAGACCCCGTGCCCGAACTCGTGCATCGACGCGAAGAGCGATGACAGGTCGTTGGGCCGGAAGTTGGACGTGAGCCGGATGTCACCGACGCCGGACGTCGACATGAAGGGATGCGCTGTTTCGTCGAGCCGCCACTCGTCGTCCGTGTAGCCGAACCGACGGACGATCTCCAGGCTGAGCTCGCGCTGCTTCACGGGATCGAAGTCCCCTTCGAGGAACGAGTCGTCGACCTCTCCGGCGGCCTCGGTCTCCTTGATCAGCGGCAGGAGCTCTTCCTTGAGCTCGTCGAAGATCTCGCGCACCTCGGCCGTCCTCATGTTCGGCTCGTAGTCCTCGAGCAGGACGTCGTATGTCTCGTCCGCTCGGTCGAAGCATTCGACGTATCTGTGCTTCAGCTCGAGGTTCCTCTCGAGGTGCGGACGGAGCGCCTCGAAGTTGGACTCCTCCTTCGCCGGCCCCCACGCTGCGAGAGCCAGCGCACTCGCACGCTCGATCTCCCCGACGAGCTCCGGCGGCACACGGCTTGCTCGTTCGAAATCGCGACGCGTGACCCGGATCAGGCTGGCTTCGAACGAGTCGTAGTCGGAGCTCTCCTCGACGCTTCGCAGCTCCTCGAGGAGCTGCTCGATCTCCTTCGTGACGAACCGCTCCTGCGCGAGCCGGCTGACGGTGGCGAGCGCCTCGGCGCGCGCCTCCGCGCCGCCCGGCGGCATCATCACGCGCTGATCCCAGAAGAGGAGCAGCGTCGCCATCCGCAGATCGCTCAGTTCCGCGAGGCGTTCTTTCAGACGGTCGAGGGCCGAGGCGGTCACGGCGCGAACTTTGTCAGAAGCCTGCGCATCGACGTCCGCGGTAGCGAGAGCTCGCGGCCGCCGGTCAGCCCTTGCGGCCGGAGGATGAGGACGAGAGCCATCAACGCGCCGACGACGACGATGCGCGTTCCCGCGGGCAGGTCGACCGTTTGGCCGAAGACCTTGACGCCGTTCTCGGCCTCGGCGAGGAAGGACTGGACGGCGCTGACGGCGACCGCGCCCACGACGGCGCCCCACAGGCTCGTGGCGCCGCCGATGACGAGCATGGCCAGGGTCGTGAACGTCAGATCGAGAAACAGGAGCTCTGTGTTGATCGGCAGCAGGTGCACGTACAGACCGCCCGCCGAAGCCGGCGACCGCCCCGGAGAGCGCGAAGGCGATGAGACGCTGGCGATAGACAGAGATCCCGACGGCACGAGCGGCCGCCGTGTCTTCGCGCGTGGCACGCAGCATCCGCCCGTAGCGGCTGCGCTGGTAGAGGAACGCGGCCACAACCGCTATCACCGCGCCGAGGCTCGCCTGTAGCAGGCCGGTCGTCTCCGGCACGGCCGAGAACGTCGTGACGCCGGGCCCGATCTTCTCCCAGTAGCGCAGGACGTTGTGTGTGATCTCGAGCACGCCGAACGTCGCGATGCCGGCGGCGAGGCCGGAGAGCCGCATCAGCGGCAGCCCGACGATGAGCGCATAGACGCCGCCCACGGCAGCGGCAATCGCAAGCGACGGAACGTTCCCGACCGTGGTGTCGCGGAGGAAGCCGAACAGGTGCGGCATGACAGCCGGCTTCTCGGCGGCGGCGATGGAAAGGACGCCCGCCGCCCAGGCGCCGACCGCAGCGAAGCTGATGTGTCCGAACGAGAGGACACCCGAGTTGCCGATGAAGATGTACAGCGCCACGACGAGGACGACGTTCACGAGCGTCGTGATCACGTACGTCTCGGTCGACAGCGACACGACCGTTCCCACCAGGCCGACGAGCCCGACCAGAACGACCGGAGGGACCAGTTCGAGCGCGGACCGAGCCTGCCTCATACGCGCTCGAGCGCCTGACTGCCGTCTCGTGTGAAGAGGCCGCCCGGCCGGATCAGGAGCACGAGGATCACGGCCGCGAAGATGAACGAAGGCAGGTACTGGCTCTGGTCTGTCGGGAGCGCGCCGCCGAGAAACCCCCACGCAAACCCGATCGCAAAACCGCCGAGCGTCGCCGAGACGAGCCGATTCATGCCGCCGAGCACCACACCCGCCAGGACCAGGATCGTGTCCTGCAAAGCGAAGTCAGGCGTCACGAGCGGCGTCTGCACGGTCATCATCACGGCAACCGTCGCGGCCAGCAGTCCCGACACCAGCACGGCGGACCCGATCACGCGGTTCGCCCGCACTCCGAGCAGACGCGCGGTGCGGAAGTCGAGCGCGGCGGCGCGCATGTGCAGTCCGAGGTTCGTCCGGCCGAGGAGCAGCGACGAGGATCAGGAGGCAGCCCGCGGCGACACCGGCCGAGACGACGGAGATCTTGCGGATGTCGACGCCCGAGATCGTCCAGGGCTGGTTCAGCGATGCGAGCGAGGCGGCGATCTTGCCGAGCGAGCCGAACCAGAGCAGAGCGATGCTCTGCAGAAGGAAAGCGACCGCGAACGTCGCAACGAGCATGACCGCAGGCGATTGCGTCCGCAGCGGCCTGAACACGACCCAGTCCATCGCCACGGACAAGACGACGACGACAGCGAAGCAGAGCAGGATGCCGATCCACACCGGCCATCCCCGCTCGTACGCAAACGCAAGCGCGTACGCGCCGGCCATGACGAGCTGGCCGTACGCGAAATTCACGAGCCTCAGCACGCCGAAGACGAGCCCGATCCCGACGGCCATGAGCGCATAGATCCCGCCGAGGCCGAAGGCATCCGCGAGCGTCTGCCAGTCGGCGCCGAGGAACGTGGCCAGCAGGGAGCTCATGCGAGGTACGCGGAGACGAGCGTCTCCGTGTCTGCAGCATCGTCCGGACCGAGCGTCAACCGAAGCTCCCCGTTCGACAGGACGTGCGAGCGATCCGCCAAAGCCACCGTCCGCTGCGCACGCTGCTCGACGAGGAGGATCGCGATGCCCTCCTCACGGATCCGCGCGAGCACCTCGAAGACGACGTCCACCATGATCGGCGCGAGCCCGAGCGACGGCTCGTCCAACAGGAGGACTTCCGGCCGGGCGACGAGCGCACGCCCGATCGCGAGCTGCTGCTGCTCCCCGCCGGAGAGCCCGCCGGCCTGACTCCGGCGGTACCTCGCGAGCACAGGAAAGAGGTCATAGGCCGCCGCCAGGTCGCTGTTGCCGTCACGCCGTCCGCCGCGGCCGGCCAGCCCGAGCCGGAGATTCTCTTCAACGGTCAGCTCCGCAAAGATGCGCCGGCCCTCCGGGACGAGCGCGAGGCCGGCACGGGAGATGTCCTCCGGCCGCCGGCCGACGAGCGAGCGCCCGTGCAGCCGCACATCGCCTCCTGTCGGCGGCACCAGCCCCATGATCCCGTGCAGCGTCGACGACTTGCCGGCGCCGTTCGGGCCGATCAGACCGACGATCTCCCCACGGTCGACGTCGAGCGTGAGGCCGCGAACCGCGTGCACCCCGCCGTGGCGGACGTCGAGCCCTTCGACCTGCAGCGTGGCTTCGCTCACGGCTCGGTGTCGCGGGCGGCGCTGTCGCCGAGGTACGCCGCGGCGACGTCGAGGTTGGCGCGGATGTCGCGCAGGCGTCCCTTCGGCGAGCGTTCGGCCCTCGTCGAGGACGTGGATGCGGTCGCAGGTCTCCATGATCAACGCCATGTTGTGGTCGATCAGAAGCACGCCTGCGCCGCGATCGTCGCGCACGGTGCGAACGGCCTCGGCGAACGCCGTGACCTCCGCTTCGGGCAGGCCGGCTGCAGGCTCGTCCAGCAGCACGAAGCGCGGGTTCGTCGCGAGCGCGCGGGCGACGCCGAGACGGCGCTCGTCCCCCTGAGCGAGCCCGTCGGCGAGAGCGTCCGCGTTCCCGCCCAGGCGCGAGCAGGTCGAGCAGCTCGGCCGCCCGCCCTCTCGCTGCGCGCGGCGATGCACCCGCGCCCACCGCCGCAACCTCGATGTTCTCCCGCACCGAGAGCGCGCGGAACGCATGGCTGTGCTGGAACGTTCGCGCCAGCCCCGCCCGTCCACGCCGATTCGGCCTCCAACGAGTCACGTCGCGGCCCTCCAGGTCGACGGTGCCCGACGAGGGGCGGTCGAAGCCGCTCAGGACGTTCACGAGCGTGGACTTCCCCGCGCCGTTCGGCCCGATCAGCCCCACGATCTCTCCGCGGCGAACGTCGAGCGACACGTCTCGGAGCGCCTCGACTCCGGCGAACGACCGCGAGACGGCGGAGGCCCGAAGCGTTCCTTCGGGCCTCCGGGTTTCTTCCGCGTGTGCGGCCGTCAATTAGATCTTCGGAACGACCTTCGCCACGACCGTCGCGACGACCTTCGGCACGTTGTTCTGGATCCGGATGACGCGATACCGGCGCCCGAACACGGTGTGCAGCTTCTTGGAGAAGCTGACGTTGCCGGAGATCGTCGGCACGTTCCTGAACTTCTCCATCGTCTTTGCGAGGACGAGGCCGTTCGTCGACCCGTTCGCGCGCTTGATCGCCGTCACGACGCCGTCCACCGCCGACGGGCCGGTGATGAAGCCGCCCGTCGCCGCCTTGACCTTCTTCGCGAGCGCATTGACGGCCCTGGACGGGTCGTCACCGAACGACGACGCGAACGTGACGAACCAGTAGTTCGTCACCTTCGGATTGTTCGGCAGCCAGTAGGTGCCGTCGCCCGCCCACGAGTTGAGGATCGGCGTGTTGTTCCCGAGCGAGCGCAGGCCGCTCACGAGGGTCGACAGAGCGCCGAACGCGCCTGCCGTCGACGTCACGATCACATCGGCCTTGACCGGGTTCAGGCGGCTGACCGCGTTCTGCACGTTGTTGCCGCCGAGTGACTGGTACGTCTCCCGCGCGACGATCCGTCCGCCGAGTTGCTTGAAGCGGGCCTCGAACGCCTGCACGACGTTCCTGAAGTAGATGATGACGGAGTCCGTCGCGAGCGCCGCCGTCCTCCACCCTCGGCTCCAGGCGTACTGCGCCATCGCCGAGCCCTCGTCCTGCGCGACGTTGCCGAAGCTGAAGGCGAGCCTGCCCTTCGTGCCGAAACGCTTCGGGCCCATTTGATCCGTGCCGATGCAGGAAGCAACCGTCAAGACGCCGCGGTTGATCGCCGCCTGGACGACCGGTGCCGCGAGCTCCACGTCGCAGGTCGTGAAGATGACGTTCGCCCCCTGCCCGAGCAGCCGGAGCGCGCACGCCTTCGCAATGTCGGCCTTGTTCCCCTGCGTGTCGCAGGTGAGGAGCCGAATCGAGTGGCCGTTCACGCCGCCCTTCGAGTTGAGCTGGGATACGCGGAGCTTCGCCGCCGCGAGCGCCGGATTGTCGAACGGGGCCATGCTTCCGCTGCTGTCGTAGGCCCAGCCGATGACGAGCTGTTTCTTCGCATCGGCGCCATTCCGCCCCGCAGTGGCGGCGACGGCACTTCCGATCAGGGCGAGTGCCACCAGCGCGCTCGTGGCGATCGCCCACCTCCCTCGACCCTTCAGCATGTACGGCCTCCCTCGTGATGTAGTCGGCATTGGATTAGACGGCACCGGGCGATACCTGGTCAACGGGGCTTTGGATTCGCGCGCCCCACGCGCGCTCGAAGGCTGATTTGCCGGCGCGCGCGAGCTCCTCTGCAGGAGTGTCCCAGTGCGAGTCTGGCCACGCATTCCCGAAGGCACCGTTGTCGGAGAAGATCTCGAGGTCGTAGAAGCCGTCCCAGCCGACGCGGTCGAGCGCGCCGAGGATCGCCGGCAGGTCGGCGACTCCCTCGCCGGGCAGCGACCGGTCGGCCCAGCTGCGCGTCGGATCTCGCCAGTCGGAGATGTGTACGCCGACGAAGTGCTCGTGGTAGCGGCCGATGTCGTCGAGGAGATCCGGCGTGTTCCACAGATGCCAGCTGTCGAATTGGATGCCGACGGCGGGATGGTCGGCGTCCTCGAGCAGCTCGACGGCTTCGGGGAGCGACGTGATCATCGTCCAGTCCTCGGCGCCGACGCGGTTCATCGGCTCGAGCCCGATCCTCACCCCGGCCCGCTCCGCCTCGTCGCCGATGGTGCGCAGCGCCCCGACGACCGTCTCGCGATCGTCGCCGGGACCGGTCAGGCAGACGATCGAGCTCGGCCGGAAAGCGGCCAGGCGGTGAACCGATGCGCAGATGGCCTCGGTGCGGGCCTCCGGCTCCTCGGGCCCCTCCATCAGCGGGAGCGGCAGGATCGACGGGACCGCGGGAACCGCGGCCGCCGAGCCGAGGCCGGACTCTTCGAGCAGCTCGAGCGCCTCGGCGTCGCCGCCTTCCGAGAGCTTGAGCTCCCAGACGCCGATCCCGTCGATGCCGGCAGCGCTGTACGCACGAATATCGTTCGCGAAAGTCGACGCCAAAGTCGTCACCTGCGAGATCGAAAAACGTGGCAGGATCCAGGGGATTCTACGCTTGTCCGCGACGCCCGAGTGCCCGCAACCGTCGGACGGCACGCTCTGCGGCCGGCGGCCGGAGCAGCTCCTCTGCCACGAGCGTGCCGGAGCCCGCGCCGAGCCCGGGACCGGGCCAGGTGCTGGCGCCGATGTGGAACAGCCCCGGGATGGGTGTCCGGTGACCGGGCTGCTGCGCGAACGGCCGCCAGGCGAAGTTCTGGTCGAGGGCGAGCGAGCCCGAGTAAGGATCGCCCTGCGCCAGGTTGATGTTCGCCGCCTGGAGGTCGGCGGGCGACAAGCACCACGCGTCCGAGAATCGACGACTCGAGGTTCGGGATGTGTCGCGCGAGCCGCGCCTGGATGCGATCGGCATAACGCTCGCGCAACGACTCCGTCCAGGTGCCGTCGCCGACGTCGATCTCGCCGGCGGCGTCTCCTTTGACGCGCCACGGCAGCTCCTGCAGCTGAATCCACAGAAGGCCGCTCCCCGTCGGAGCACGCGACTCGTCGACGGTCAGCGGCTGGCCGACGACGATCGTTGCCTCGGCCGGGAGGAGCCCGCGCTCGGCTTCGTTGACGGCCCGCGACACGCCGTCGAGCCCGGGTGTCACGTGGACGATTGCGGTCCGGCCGAGCTGCTCGTCGCCGTTCCACGTCGGCGGCTCGGAGAGCGCGAAGTGGATCTGCATCTCCGAGCGTCCGAAGCGAAACCGCAATCCCGCCTCACGCACGGTCGACGGAACGTCACCGTCGGCGAGCAGCCGTCCGTAGAGCTGCGGCGGAGTGACGTTGCAGACGACGGCCCGTTCGGCCGTGACGACGTCACCGCTCGTGAGGCGCACGCCCTTCGCCCGCCCGTTCTCGACGACGACACGCTCCACGTCGCGGGCGGTCTCGCACGCGCCGCCGTTGTCCTCGATCAGCCGCACGAGGGCATCGACGAGTCGCGCGCCGCCGCCGCGCGGCACGGGCATCCCGCCGGCCTCGATCGCGAAGGCGATCACGCGGGTCATGAACCCCGAGGCGGCCGCGTCGGGACCGAGCCCGGTGTGCAGCACCCACGGCGCGAGCAGCCCGTGCACGCGCTCCGAGCGGAAGGTCGTCTGCAGCCAGTCGCGGCTGGACTGCACGACCTCGGCGCCGAACGCCGCCATGCCGCGCCGTCCCAGCCGGCGATAGGCCGAAAGAGCCGAGACCGGCCCCCGCAGTCGACCAGAGCTCGGTGCCGAGCACACCGAAGACGAGCTCGGCTTTCTCGCCGACCTCGGTCATCGCCCGCCGCCATGCCTCGCCGTCACCCGACCCGTTACGCTCGAGCTCGGCGGCGTTCGCATCGGGATCGGTGGTCAGAAGTGCATGCGAGCCGTCCGGATACGCGGTGCCGGTCGGGAAATCCGTGTTCAGGTACTCGAGACCGCGCGCGGCAAGCTCGTCGCCGAGCTGCGCATGAGCCGGGCCGCCGACCCAGAGCGGATGCCAGGCGCTGAAGACATCGTGCTTGAAGCCGGGCTCGGTGAGCTCGGCGGTCTTGACGGCACCTCCGAGCTCGTCCTCGCGTTCGAGCACGCATACATGCCAACCGGCACGCGCCAGCAGCGCAGCGCAGGCGAGCGAGTTGATCCCGCTGCCCACGATGACCGCGTCGTAGTCAGCCACTGTCGCGCGCGAGCTGCAGGAACTCGTCGTCCGTCACGATGCCGCGCTTGCTCGTTCCGAGCTCCTTCACGCGGGCGAGCAGCTCTCGCTGAGCCTCTTCTGAGAGATCGAGGCCGAGCTCCTCGGCCTTGATCCGGATGGAGTCGATGCCGCTCTTCTTGCCGAGGACGACGCGCCGCTCGGCGCCGACGACGTCCGCGGAGTACGGCTCGATCGCCGGCGGATCGTGGAACTGGCTGGCGACCGCGCCGGATTCCCGTCGGAACAGGTTCTCGCCGACGAGCGGCTTGTACGGCTCGAGCTCGTAGCCCGACAGCTCGCGGAGTCGTTCCGCAAACGGCCGGACACGATCGAGGCGGAGGTTCGTCTCGACGCCGTACAGCCCGCGCAGCGCGAGCGCGATCTCGGGCAGGCTCGCATTGCCGGCGCGCTCGCCCATCCCGTTGATCGTCCCCTGGATCCAGCTTGCCCCCGCTCGCGCCGCCGCGACGGCGGACGCGGTGGCGAGACCGAAGTCGTTGTGGCCGTGGAAGTGAATCGGGACGCCCGGGCCGAGCCATTCGCGGGTGCGGCCGACGAGGTCCGCGACGGCCTCGGGGCTCGCGATCCCGATCGTGTCGACAACGACGGCTTCCTGTGCGCCCGCTTCGACCGCGGTCTTGTAGACGGTCTCGAAGTAGGAGAGGTCGGCGCGCGTGCCGTCGACGCCGAAGAACGCAACGGTCACGCCTTGCTCGACGGCGAAGGAGACCGCGTAGACGATGCGCTCGAGCATCGCCTCCCGATCGACGCCGAGGGCTTCCAGCTTCAGGTCCGAGATCGGCGACTCGATCACACTCGCCTCGACGCCGAGCTCGACGAGCGCCTTGACGTCGGCTTCCACCGCGCGCGAGAACCCCCAGATCTCCGCCTCGAGGCCGGCGTCGCGGATCAGCTCGACGGCACGCCAGTCATCCGCCGACACGCGCGGGAAGCCCGCTTCGATGCGCTCGATCCCGAGCTGGTCGAGCCCTCGCGCGAGCTCGAGCTTCTCCTCGGGACTGAGAACCACGCCGACCGTCTGCTCCCCGTCACGCAGCGTCGTGTCGTAGAAGCCCACGTCGGCGGAGAACGCGTACGGCGCGTTCAGCGTGCCGGTCCAGAATGAGCCGCCGCTAGAAGACAACGGTGCGATTCTCGTGGACGATCACACGGTCCTGCAGATGCCAGCGAACGGCGCGTGCGAGCACGGTGCGCTCGATGTCTCGCCCGATCGCGGCCAGCTCGTCGGCGAAGTGGCGGTGCGAGACCCGGGCGACGTCCTGCTCGATGATCGGCCCCTCGTCGAGCTCCTCGGTGACGTAATGCGCGGTCGCGCCGATGATCTTCACCCCGCGTTCGGCGGCACGTGCATACGGCTCGGCCCCGGGGAACGCGGGCAGGAACGAGTGGTGGATATTGATGAGAGGAGCGCGGGCCGCCTCGAGGAACGCGCTCGACAGGATGCGCATGTACCGGGCGAGGACGACGAGCTCCACGTTGCCTGCGAGCAGCTCGAGCATCTCGCTCTCCGGAGTCTGGCCGTCCCGAACCGGGATGTGCGCGTAGGGAACGCCGAACGCCGCGACGTCGGCGGCGTGGTCGGGATGATTCGAGATGACCTGGACGATCTCACCTTCGAAGTCGCCGCGACGAGCACGCCAGAGGAGATCGAGCAGACAGTGCTCTTCGCGCGAGACGAGGACGGCGATCCGCCGCGGGTCGTCTGGGTAGGCGAGTCGCCATTCCATGCCGAGCGGCTCCGCGACGTCCGACGAGAACGCCCGCTCGAGCTCGTCCCGCTCGACACCGGTCGCCTGGAAGGCCATGCGCATGTAGAACGTGCCGCCCTCGGCCTGGGTGGCGTACTGGTCCGCCTCGACGATGTTCGCGCCGCGCTCGAAGAGGAAGCGCGACACGGCGGCCACGATCCCGGGCTGGTCGGGACAGGAGATCAACAGGTGCGTCGCGGTGCGGACGGTCACCGAAAGTCGTCGGGATACGGTGAGAGCTTCTCGACCCCGTCGGCCGTGACGAGGAAGTTGTCCTCGAGGCGAAGGCCGCCGCCGCCCTCCCAGTAGACGCCCGGCTCGATCGCAAGCACCATGCCCTCCTCGATCGTGCCACCGCCGGCCTGATGCGCATACGGCGGCTCGTGGGCGCGGGCGCCGACGCCGTGCGCGATCGGGTGACTCGGCTGCCCGGGATAGCCGGCGGCGGCGAGGCCCTCGCGGACGAGCACGTCGAGCTCCGCCAGGCTCGCGCCCGGTCGGCAGTGGCCGAGGGCCTTGCCGTAGACCTCGAGCAACGCGTCCAGGAGCTCGTCGTACCGGTTCTCGAGCCTGCCTGGGCAGACGCTCTTCGTGTGGTCGCACCAGTAGCCGTCGGCGCAGACCCAGATCTCGAAGAGTGTCGGCTCGTTCTCCTGCACGGGTCGGTGCCCGGTTGCAGTGAACGTGCGGATGCCGGGGCCCGACCACACGAGCGAGAAGCCCAGCGCGAGCTCGACCTGGCCTTTCCAACCCGTCCCTTCGCCGTGGACGAACCCTTCCCACAGCGCGGCCGCCTCGCTTTCCTTCATCCCCACCTGGAGCCCGTCGGCGACGTGCTCCATCGCGGCTGCCGCGATCTCGTTCGCGAGCCGCATCCGTTGGATCTCCTGGGCCGTCTTCAGCGAGCGTGCGCGGGCGAGGAGCTGCGACCCGTCCGCCGCACCGGGAAACGCATCGAACCAGGCCCGTGTATAGGTGGTCGGCTCTCCGACCATGCGGTCCGCGGCCTGGGTGCCGAGCGAAAGCTCGAGGCCGATGCGTTCGTAGCCTCTCGCCGCCTCCTGCACGGCGTCGATCGTGCGCGCGAGCGGCGGTCGCGGATCGGCCGGGTGGTAACCGGCGATGAAGCGGACCTCTTCGGTCCAGGCGGTCTCGGCGGCGTCCTGTCTCGACGGGTCGATCGTGATCAGCACGGGCTCGCCCTCTCGCGGGAACACCGCCGCGTCGTATCCCTTCATCCCCCAGAAGTTCGTCAGGTAGAGGACGTTGTCCGGCGCGCGGACGACGAGCGCGTCGAGCTCCTCCTCTCCCATCAGCCGGCGAACACGCTCGAGCTTGGCGTCGTCGCGCGGCCAGCTCACGCGCGGAGCACCTCGCCGGCGAAGCACTCCGTGCGCCGCGTACCTCGGTTGAGAAGACCCGTCGCCGCTGCCGGCGACATGCGCGCCGGCAGCCCACTACGGCCGACCGACAGCCGACGCCGACCGAATCGGACCCCGCGCAAAATCATCATGCCCGCGCGAGCGGGCGGATTTTGCGGGCGCGCCATTACCAGCGGATCACGGTCCGGGGCCGGCTCGCCGTGCGCTTCCTGCCAGGACATGACCGGGTTGCGGAGCACGCCGATCTTCTCGATCTCGGCCTCGATCACGTCGCCGGGCTTGAGGTACAGGGACGCTGCATCCTCGCTGAAGCCTGCAACGCCGCTGACGGTTCCCGTCGAGACGACGTCGCCGGCCGAATAGCCGAGCGCCGAGTAGTGGGACAGGATTTCCGGGATCGTCACCGACATGTTCCCGCTGTACGACTCCTGCCGCTTCTCGCCGTTGACCCGCAGCTCCATCTTCAGGTCGTGCGGGTCGCCGATCTCGTCGGGCGTGACGATCCACGGCCCCAGCGGGCAGAACGTGTCGATCCCCTTGCAGAACGAGAACACGCCCGACCGCATCTCGCGACGCTGGATGTCCCGCGCCGTGATGTCGTTGAAGATCACGTAACCGCCGATGTAGTCCGCCGCCTCCTCCGGGCCGAACCATTTCCCGGACTTCGAGACGACGACCGCGAGCTCGAGCTCGTAGTCGAGCTCCTCCGTCAGGTGCTCCGGGTAGACGATCGGCTCGTCCGGCCCGACGATCGCGTCCACGTTCTGGAAGAACACGATCCACGGCGCGATCTCGTGGGACCAGCCGACGCGCTTCGATTCCTCCTCGTGCTCGCGGAAGTTCCCGGCCGTATGGATGAACTTCTTCGGGACGATCGGCGCGCGTAGCTTCACGTCCTGCAGCGCGTGCTCGGTTCCCGTCGGCTTCGCCCCGCGCTCGAAGAGCTCGCGCATGGTCGGGACGTCGAGCTCGCGTGACCGTGCCGTCGCTCACCTGACCCACTCAGGCCGTCGTCGAACGTGACGAGCTTCACGCGACCCGCCTCCGCGCGCCGCTTCGCCGCCCGCAGCAGAAGCATCCGGATGAGCCCGCTGAAGGGACGGATAACCCGCCAGTACAAGCTGAATCTTCGGCGGGAGACGGGATCGGGGACGTGGACGCGCGTCTCGGTCGCGAGCCCTCCGTGCCGGGCGCGAAAGTCCAGGACCGCGGTCGCCGGCGGCTCCGGCCCGCGCCAGTGAAGACGCCAGAACTGTCCCGTCAGCGAGAGCACGACTCCTTCGCCCGGGACGTCCTCGAGCACGACGGCCCGCCGGGCGAGCGCCGCGAGAACCTCGTCCGAGCCGCGTGGCATCCCGAGCCCTCGCGCGAAGACGAGCGCGCGCACGAGCGGAAGGTCTCCCCACGTCACCTCGCGCAGAGCCTTGTCAGCGCCTGCGGCGTCCGCGTCGACGCTGAGCTCGTGTCGCTCACGGAACTCGTACGCCGGCAGGTAGGCGTCGAGGCTCTTCATGCGACCTCGCAGATTCGCTGTGCGACACCGGTGTACACGGTTGCGATCTTGACCAGGCCGTCGATGTCGAGGTTCTCTCCGAGCTCGGGGTCGGGCAGGCCGCTCGACGTGCCGTAGTTGACGCTGTCGATTCCGTAACGCGTGAGCGTCGATGCATCGGAGAACCACCGCACCGTGTCCCGCTCCGGCTTCTGGCCGAACACCTCTGCGTGGGCTTCGTCGATTGCCGCGATGAGCGGATGATCCTCGGCGATCTCGGAGCCGGGAGCGGTCACATAGATCTCCGATTCGATCCCGTGCTCCGGGAACCGTTCGCGCAGGCCGCGGACGAAGTCGCCGAGGGCCGCGCGCGCCTCGGCCATCGGCATCGTCGGCGGCACGCGGAAATCGACGAAGAGGTCGGTGCGGTGGGGCGTTCGCGAGACGCGCCAGGCGAAGCCGCCGCTGATCGCGCCGACGTTGACGATCCCGCGCTTGCCCCCGTACGACGTCCGCTCCTCCCACTCGGGTGCGAACTCGAGCACGGCGTCGAGCACGTCGCGCATGCGAACGATCGACGTGGCATCGCGCTTCCCCTCGCTGAACGCGGTATGAACGAACGGGCCGCTCGTCGAGACCCGCATCCAGAGCGACCCGTAATGGCCGAGGACGATCTTCTGCTCCGTCGGCTCACCGAGAACGCACATGTCCGTCACCGCTCCGTGAGACGTCAGGAACCGCGAGCCTGACGCGTAGCCGCGGTACTCCCTGCCGACGAAGTCGGGATGCCATTGCGTCTTCTCGATCTCGCCGGAGACGCACGCGATCATCACATCGCCGCGTAGGCGCACACCGGCGTCGCGGAGCGCGCGGACGGCCTCCAGGTAGCACGCGAGCGCGCCCTTCATGTTCGAGATTCCGAGCCCGTACACACGGCCGTCCTGGACGAAGCCCTCGGGCTGAAAGCCGCGGATCCCGGCCAGCCACGGCTCCCGTCCCGAGTACGACGTGTCCATGTGGCCGTTGAACATCAGGGACTTCCCGCCGCCCGCGCCTTCCCACAGGCCGACGACGTTGGGCCGTCCGTCCTCGACCTCCTGCCACTGCACCTGCAATCCCATGTCGGCGAGCTCGTCGCGGACGCGCTCGCCCATCGCCTGCTCCTCGCCCGTGGGACTGGGAATGGACACCAGGTCGACCGCGAGGCGAACGAGCCTGTCCTGATCGATTCGAGGCGATCCGGTCACGGCCGCGGCTTTCGGGCAGAGGCGATCTTCACCGAGATGGGGAGCTCGACCCCGCGGTTCGTCCGGTACTCGGAGATGCGGGCGTCGAAGGCTGCTCTGATTTTCTGCTGGACCTCCTTACTCTGGGAGGTCACCAGCGGTGCGGTCCGCACCGTCGCGCCCACCATTCCCTCCCAGACGGTGTCGCTGTCCGGAAACGACTGTCGGAACGCGATCGTGCGCACTTCGGCCCCCTCGAAGCCCACTCCTGTCAGCAGGCGAGCGAATTCGCCGTCGTCGGCGAAGCGGAAAACCGGCGGTCCCGCGGGCAGATCGGCAGGCGGAACCGCGCCTGCGTCCGCGATCGCGTCGAGGATGACCCCGAACAAGAGCGTGCGCTCCGGGAGGTCCCAGGTCGACAGTGCGACCGAACCCCCGGGACGGACCACGCGCACGATCTCCCGAGCGACGCGTTCCGGCTCGCCTACGTGAAGGATCATGAAGTTGCCGACCGCAGCATCGAACGACTCCTCGCCGAACGGCAGGTCGGCCACGCTTGCCTGGATGAACTCGATGCCGGGATGGAGCTCGCGGGCAAGCTCGAGCATCGCGTGTGCGACATCGATACCCGTAGGGACGGCTCCCCGCGCCGTGGCCTCCGCCGCCACGTAGCCGGGACCGGTCGCGAGGTCGAGGACAGCTTGACCGGCACCGACTTGGGTTGCATCCAGCAACGGCTCGATAACGCGCCTCGTGACCGCGCCCCAGAATTGCTCGTACTGGCGCGCCCGTCGCTCCCACCCCGCGGCCTCGAACGCGTCGAACGCGACCGCGTCGATCTCAACGGAAATGCGGGAGCACCTCCCGGCCGAACAGCTCGATCTGCTCGTGGCGACGATCTCCCCAGAGCTCGAGCATGACGTGCGTGCAGCCGGCTTCGCGGTACTCCTCGATCGCGGCGATGCAGTCCGCCGGCGTGCCGGCGATCGGCTTGCACTTGTCCAGGATGGCGTCGGTGACCCTCGCCTTCGCTGCGAGGCGACCGCCTTGCTCCATTGCGTCCGCGATCGGCCGGATCTCGTCCTGCGTCAAGCCGGCGAGATCGAGGAGCGTATCGGCGGCGCCCTTGATGTTCTGGACCTTGTTGGCGAGGTACATGCCGGCGATCTCGCGGGCGCCGTCTCGTCCGGCGTCGCGATCGGACTCGTGGATCGACGCAGACGATCGTGCAGCCGATGTCGATCTCCGCTCCAACGTTCTCGCGCGTGTAGCGGACGAACGCGGGCGTCGTGATCGAGGGCGTCAGGCAGCCGTCGGCGATCTCGCCGGCGAGCGCCTGCATCTTCGGCGCGGTGGCCGCGACGTAGAGCGGCGGCACGTCGCGGGGCGAGTGAGCTTCCTCGTCCAGACCCGGGACCGACGCACTGAACGTCACTCCCTCGTAGTCGAACGGTGCACCGCCGAGGACGCCGCGGACGATCTCCACGGCCTCTCGCATGGGCCCGAGCGTTCGCCTGCCGTCCAACCGCGCATTGTTGAGGAAGATCTTCGAGGTCCCGAAGCCGAGGAGGAACCGGCCCGGCCCGGCCGCCTCCTGGACGACACGCGCGTCCATCGCCACCTGTACCGGATGACGGGTGAACGGCGAGATGATTCCCCAGCCGACCGTCAACCGTTCTGTCTCGCGTGCGATCAGCGCGGACGTCACGGTCGAGGAGCGCGCCTCCATGCCGTGCTTGCGCCACCACGGATAGGCCTCGGCGAGCCAGATCGTGTCCATGCCCGCGCGGTCCATCGCTCGCGCCGACTCGAGCATCTCGTCGAGCGGCTCCATTGTCAGCTGCATCACCCCGATGCGAAACGGCGGTGCCATCAAGGCGATCTTCTCAGTTCCTTGTAGTAGAACGCGCCCGGCGAGAGCCTGCCGTCCGGGCGAAACGAGTAGCTCTCCATCACGCCGAGCTTCGTGTACCCGACGGCTTCGTAGAAGGCACAGGCGTCGCTATCGGCGTGCGTGGTCAGCCAGAGGAGCGTCAACCCGTTCTCGAGCGCCACCTGCTCGACCTCTTCCATCAGGCGGCGGCCAACTCCCGCTGCCACGCACGTTCGCGGCGACGGCAACGCGCTGCACCTCGGCCCGGTGCGGAGCATTGGGGACGCCGCTTCGGAGGATGTAGGCCATCGCGACGACCTCCTTCGCCTGCTCGGCGACGATCACGATGCGACGCGGCTCCACGACGGCGTCGTGGTGTGACCGCTCGAGCACCTCCGCATCGGAACCGGGCGCCGCAGCGAGCGCCATGCCGGCGTCCATCGCCTCGGCGTGCAGCTTCGCGAGCTGCGGCGCGATCCGGTCGGCTTCTGCCGGATCGACGATCCGAATGTCTACGCGCTCGCCTCCTGCACCTGCTTTTCGAGCGCCGTCAACACCTGCGAGACCTGCTGGTTCACGATCGGCTGCAGGACGCGCTGCCCCATCGACGCGACCGGGCCGAGGATGTGCACGTCCGCCTCCCACTGCATGTTCGTCCCCCCACCTGCCTCGCTCAGATGGAACGACGTATCCATGTTCATGATCGCACCGACGCCGTTGCCCTTGGCGTGGAGCTTTGCGAACTCGGGCTCGCGCTCCTCGATCTTCTCGAAGTCGATCGACATCCGCAGCCCACCGAGGCCGAGCGGCACCTTCACGTGCGCGCGCCAGTGCTTGTCGTCCTGGATGTCGAAGGATTCGACGCCCGGCATGGTCTTCGCCATCTGCGCGGGATCGTTGAGCACGCTCCAGACAGTCGCCACGGGGGCCTCGAACCTCCGCTCGCCGGAGACCTTCACCGGCTCTCCATCTTGACGAGCTTCCGCGTCTCGCCCGGCTGCTGCAGCATCTCCCAGACCCGGTTGAACGGGTTACAACTGCGCCAGACGATCGGCCCTTCGCCGCGACTCCCGAGGGCGTTCTGCAGAGCGGCGCAGACGGCGTGGATCCCTGCGCCCCCGCCCTCCCCCATCCCCTTCGCCCCGAGCGGCGTGAACGGCGACTCGGACTCGATGAAGCCGTTCTTCATCGGAGGCATGTCGAGGGCGTGCGGCACGTGGTAGTCGTAGAAGTTGGGCGTGAGGAGGTTGCCATCTTCGTCGTACGTGAAGATCTCGTGCGTCGCGGCGCCGATCGCCTGCGCGGTCGCGCCGTGCACCTGGCCCTCGACGATCTGCGGATGAATCCGGTTGCCGCAGTCGTCGATGGCCGCGTAGTCGACGATCTCGTAGACGCCCGTCTCCGGGTCGATCTCGACGATGCACGCGTGGACCTGCGATGCGTAGGTCAGCGTGAGGTTCCCGAACTTCCGCTCGAGGTCGGGCTTCTGGAACGGGGGCCGGTACACGTAACGGACGTTGAGCGTGACGTCCAGGTCCTCCGGCAGCCCGGCGTTATTGGCGTTCAGGATCGCGCCGAGCGCCATGAACGGGAGCGCCGCCTCGGGATTCCCTTTGATGCGGGCCTGACCCTCGGCCAGCTCGATGTCGTCGGGCGAGGTACCGAACACCGCAGCTGCGAGCTCCTTCATCTCGCCGGCGAGCTTGTCGGCAGCACCTTTCACGGCGCCGAGGCCGGTGACGGCGAACTGCGACGCATATGTGCCCGAGAACCCGGCGTACGAGTTCCAGTAGCTGTCGTGACCGGGTCGGACGTTCACGTCGTCGGGAGTGCAGCCCAGGATGTCGGCCACGACCTGCGCCGTCGTGGTCTCGTGCCCCTGCCCCTGCGGCACGGTCCCGAGCGTCACGACGACCTCGCCGAAGATGTCCAGCTTCACCGTCGCGACCTCGTTGTTGCCGGAGAACTGCAGTTCGGGGTTGAGGAGGAGCGACTGCCCGAAGTTGTTCGTCCCGGAGTCGAGCGTCGAGCCGATCCCGAACCCGAGCAGCTTGCCGCGTGACTCGGCGTCACGCCGCTTCTCCTCGATCGCGTCGTAGCCGATCAGCTCGAGCGCCAGGTCGAGGCAGCGCGCGTAGTCACCGGAGTCGTAGACACACCCGTTGGGTGTCTCGTACGGAAACTCCTCGTGCTTGACGTAGTTCTGCTTCCGCACCTCGACCGGGTCGAGCCCGAGCTCGTTCGCGACGATGTCGACGATCCGCTCGGTCAACCAGAGGTGCTGCATCCTCGAGTAGCCACGATTCGGCGCGACAGGCGACTTGTTCGTGCACACCTGCCTGAAGTCGACGCGGACGTTGCGCCACCGGTAGCAGCCGGGCGTCACCTGCGCCCAGATGATGCAGCCGAGAGGCTCGTAGCGCGGAAACGCGCCGCAGTCGTCGATCGCGCGGACCGAGAAGCCGAGCATCGTGCCGTCGGCTTTCACGGGCACGGTCACGTCGAGGAACGTGCGCTCGTTGCCGTGGGAGTTGGCCGTGTGCTGGTCCGTGCGCCACTCCGTCCACTGGATCGGACGGTTCAGCTTCCGTGCGAGCAGGCAGCACGCCGTGAACTGCGGGTGCAGCGTGATCTTGTTGCCGAAGGCGCCGCCGATGTCCTGGCTGACGAAGCGGAGCTTGTCGAGCCCGACACGCAATGCCGGCGCCATCCAGATGGCGCCGATCCCCGGCATCTGGTGGTTCCCGTGGATCGTCCACTGGCCGGTGCCGCGGTTGTACTCGACGAGGCAGCCCGAGCACTCGAGCGGCGTCGATGAGAAGCGGTCGAAATGCAGACGCTCGATCCGGATCACGTGGTCGGCTTCCGCGACGGCGGCGTCGAAGTCGCCCCAGTCGAAGACGCCGGCCCACACGGTGTTCGAGCCGGCATCGTCGTGGACGAGGACCTCGTCCTTCGCGGCCGACTCGCCGTCGAGCACGACCGGCAGCGGCTCGTACTCGACCTCGACGAGCTCTGCAGCGTCGCGTGCGAGATCGCGTGTTCGCGCGACGACCGCCGCGACGGGATCGCCGACGTGACGCACCTTGCCGACCGCAAGCGCGTAGTCCTTCATATGCGCGCCGGGCGGCGTCGAGAGCTGGAAGAACGGATCGGTCAGGATCGCGACCTCGTCGCCGGTCAGGGTGCCGTAGACGCCGTCGAGCTCGAGTGCCTTCGAGACGTCCACCGACTTGACGCGCGCGTGCGCGTAGGGCGAGCGCACGAAGTGGACGAAGCCCATCTCGTGCCGCTTGAGGTCGTCGAAGAAAACGCCCTCGCCCTGCACGAGCCGCTTGTCCTCCTTGCGCGGAATGCTCTGCCCGATGAAGCCGGGCCGGGTCTCGCCCTCCTCGACGACGAGCGGGATGCTCGGGGGTGACCGTCGTCTCGGTCACGCGCAAGCCGATGTAAGGCTCCCGCCGGGCAAAGCCCGGCTCCGCCGGCGAATGTCTGATACCGCGCAATTGCTGAACTTCACTCGGCAGCCGCCTTGATCGCCTCGACGATGTTCACGTAGCCCGTGCAGCGGCAGATGTTCCCCTGGATCGCTCTGCGGATCTCGTCCTCCTTCGGATGTGCGTTCTGACGGAGCAGCGCTGTCGCGCTCATCAGCATCCCGGGCGTGCAGTAGCCGCACTGCAACCCGTGGTGATCCGAGAATGCCTGCTGTAGCGCGGAGAGCTCGCCGTTCTGCGCGAGCCCTTCGACCGTTTCGATCTTCGCGCCGTCGGCCTGGATCGCGAGGATCATGCAGCTCTTCAACAGCACGCCGTCGACGAGCATGGAGCAGGCGCCGCAGTTGCCCGTGTCGCAGCCGATGTGGCTCCCCGTCAGGCCGAGGTCGTCGCGGATGAGGTGAATCAGCAGGCGCCGCGCCTCCACCTCGCGCTCGTAGGTGTCGCCGTTGACCTCGACGCTGATTCGCTTGCCGGAGACGACCTCCATCAGCGGCCCTTCTGCGCCTGTTCGACTGCGCGCACCGCGAGGACCTCGGCGAGGTGACGGCGGTAGTCCGCGGAGGCGTGGACGTCGGCGGGCGGGTCGAGCTCGGCGCCGCGCACCGCTTCGACGACTGCGTCGGAGTCCGCGCTTTCGGGTCGCACGACCACCGGCACGGCGTCCACGCAGCCGATCGCAACGCGAATCTCCCCGTTGGCGGAGGCCGCCGCGTTCACGATGCACGTGCCGTCCTTGCCGATCGCGACCGACGCGAACCCGTCGCTCTTGCCGGGCGGGACGGAGACCTTCGTGAGGAGCTCGCCCGGCCCCGCGGCCGTCATGTACACGCCGAGGAAGAACTCTTCGGCAGGCACCGTACGTTCGCCGTCTGCGCCGGCGATCGTCATCGTCGCGCCGACGGCGACGAAGAGAGGCGGCAGGTGGTTCGTCGGATCGTTCGAGCAGACGTTGCCGCCGATGGTGCCGCGATTGCGGACCTGGACGTCAGCAATCTGGGCGCAGACATCGCCGAGAATCGGCCGTGCCCGGGCCTCGGCTGACTCGATCAGCTCGGTATAGGTCGTCATGGCACCGAGCTCGACTGTCCCGTCGGACCGGAGCTCGATGCCCCGGAGCTCGGCCAGGTCCTGCAGGTCGACGACGACGTCCGGCGACGCGGCTCGGGCCTTCATCACGTTGATCAGCGTCTGGCCACCGGCGAGCGCGCGTGCACCCTCCTGCTCGAGGAGCAGGCGCAGCGCGTCCTGGACGCTCGCCGGGCGAGCGTACTCGACCTCCCGCAGCAGCATGCTGTATTCAGTGCAGAAACCCCTGCACCGCGTCAAGAAACAACCTACGCATCGATTGGTGCGGTCGCCGCGTCCGTCGACTCAGCCGGAGCGTCGGCGGCTGGAGGAGGCGGGGCAGGCCGCTCGTCCTCGAGCACCTTTCGGAGCGACTTCCACTTGTTTCCCTTCACCCTCTTGTAGACGGCCGGGAACTGCGCCCGGAGCTCGGCGGCGCGGGTGCGATGGCGCTCGGCGATCTCGCCCATCGCGAAGACGGTCGTCGGCCGAAGCTCGTCGCCCCGGTCGGCCGCCAAACGCCGGAGCCGCGTGATTGCCACATCGGCGTCCTGGTGAAGGCCGAGGACGTCCTGCAGAGCCACCAGCCGCTTGAGCAGGGGCTCCGTCCGGCCCGGATAGACGTCCGACAGGAACTCGAGGGCGTAGCGAAGTCGTTTCCCGCGGATTCGTACGTGGTGATAGTCGGCCGGCTCGGAGTCGGGCCCGATCCGCTCGGCGCTCTTGCGCAGCCGCTCGAACCGCTTCTCGATGAGATCCGGCGCCACGGACTCGAGCCGGAACGCGACCGGCGCTCGAAGAGCGCGGCCCGCGGACCGCGCAGATAGCGGGCGAAGTCCTTCGCAAAGGCCTCGTACCGCCGCGAATCGAGCGCCTCGAGCATCGCCGCCCGTGCAACTGCGCGCTGCTCCTCCAGCACGGCTCGCAACGCGTCGAGGGGCTCCCGGTCTTCATCGGAAACCTCCGCCAAGCCACACGTCCAGCTGCTCGAGCTGGACGTCGAGGTCACGAACGGCGCCGAGAGCACGACCGAGCCAGCCGAGCTCCTCTCGCATGTGGTCTGCGCCTGCCGGGAGGAAGTCTGCGAACAACGAGAGCGCGGCCCGCAGTCGTCGGCTTGCGACGCGCATGTCGTGCAGCTGCTCGGTGTCGTCGCCCAGGCGCGTACCCGGCTCCTTCGCGAGCAAGGCGGCAAAGTGCCGACGAAGCACGGCAATCGGCGACGGTGCCGATGGGCGTGTCGGGGTCGATCGTCGTCTGTCCGAAGCTCCGAGGCTGCGGCGCGCGGAGGCCGGCAGACAAGAGGCCGGCCTCGTATTTGCTCAACCCGGCGGGCTGAAGGCCGCTCTCGGCCCGCAACCCTTCGACGAACGGCTCGAGCGGCCGCACCGCGCCTTCAGGAACCTCGATCTCGACCCTGCGCAACCGTGCCGACCCGCCGCCGCGCGAGGGTTGGATCGCCGTCTCGTCGAGCGCGATCTCGCCCGGCGGGGACCCGTCGGTCTCGACGGAGAAGAGACGCCTGTGAGTTCGGACCTCGAACAAGGGAAGCAGGCGCTTCCTGCCGGCAAGCGCGCGTACCCGCTGACCGACCGGGCCGTCGGAACGCAGGAGGGCACGGAGATCGGGCTCGGCAAGTTCCTCGGAGACCTCGCGTCGGTTGCGCAGCCCGGGCATCTCCGCGTCGGATTGGTCGAGTGCCTTGAGCGTCGCCTCTCCGGCCGCATCGCGTCGCCGGCTGGAGCGACGGATCCGAAGCGCATAACCGGCCTGGTGGAAGCGTCGATCGTTCGTGTCGAGATAGAGATCGACCTGATTGCGAGTTCCAGCGGGGGCGACGCGCACGGTCCCCGGCTCGGTCCGCCATCCCTCGGGATCGGTCAGCCAGCGCACCACCGGCCGCAGATCAACCGCATCGAACTGCCATTCGACCTCGCGACGATCCATTTCATGAGCGTTTCACCATCGGCAACCAGACCGCGCACCCGCGAAATCAAATACCGGATAGCCACCGGTCCGTCAGCGGAGATCGATAGGCGAGGGTCCCCCTCGCCGCCAACCGAACCCCGGAACCCGCCGAAAAACGACGGCGAAGCCGCGTTTTTCGGCGGTAAACTGACGCGCGCCTTCCCCAGTAGCTCAATTGGCAGAGCATCCGGCTGTTAACCGGAGGGTTGTTGGTTCGAGTCCAACCTGGGGAGCTAAAACCGCTGGAACCCGCATTCTCCATCTGCCTGCAGATGGCACCGGAGCATCGGTGTGGCTGACCCGAGTTTCCGCACGCGCACGGCGACGGACGCTCGTCGCCCTAGACTCGGACGGTCCCGTCTCTTACGCCGAGAGGCACGGTGCGCGCCGCTGGGTCGGCTTTCCCTACCACTTGGAGCGGCGGCCTCGGCGACTCGTATAGAGCAGCTTCGGCCGCGCCGATCTCATCCCCGCCTGCTCGAACTGTTGCGCGTGTCCGAGTCGTCGCGCGACATGGCTCGTCTCTGCCTGCTGCTCGGGGAGGACGAAGCGTGATCGCCGTGCCGTCGCGGCCTGCGCGTCCTGTGCGGCCTGTGCGGTGGAGGTAGCCCTTGTCTTCGGCGGGCGGATCGAAGTTGATCACGTGCGTCACGTCGTCCAGATCGAGGCCGCGTGCGGCGACGTCCGTGGCGACGAGCGTGGTGACTTTGCCACTCTCGAAGCGCTCGAGTGACCGCTCACGTGCGCGCTGTGACATGTCGCCGTGCATCGCGACGGCCTTGACGCCGGCGCGCCCGAGCTTCTGCACCAGCCGGTCGGCGCCGCGCTTCGTGCGCACGAAGACGAGCGTGAGTCCGTCGGACGCACGCAGGTGCTCGACGAGCGTCTCGACCTTCGTGTCGGTCGTGACCGGGACGAAGCGATGATCGATCTCGCCGGGCTCGTTCGCCGACAGCTCAGCGGCGAAGCGCGACGGGCTGTTGGTGTAGGAGGCAGCGAGCTGGCCGACCTTGCCGTCGAGCGTGGCCGAGAAGAACATCGTCTGCCGGTTCCGCGGCAGCCGGCGGACGATCTTGTCGACCTGCGGCTGGAAGCCCATGTCGAGCATCCGGTCGGCCTCGTCGAGCACGAGCGTCCGGACGTACGAGAGGTCGACGAGGCGACGGTTCGCGAGATCCTCGAGCCTTCCAGGTGTGGCGACGAGGATGTGCGCGTTCTTGGCGCGTTTCGCCTGCGCACCGAGCGGAACGCCGCCGTATACGGACGCGACCCTGAGTCCCTTCCTGGGCGCGAGCGCCTCGAGCTCCTCGGTCACCTGGGCGGCGAGCTCGCGGGTGGGCACGAGCACGAGCGCCGAGGGCCGTCGGGCGTCGGTGACGGTGCGCTCGACGATCGGCACGGCGAAGGCGAGCGTCTTGCCCGACCCAGTGGGCGACTTGGCGAGCACATCGAGCCCGGCGAGCGCGTCGGGAAGCACGAGCGCCTGAATCGGAAACGGCTCGTGGATGGAACGGGATGCGAGCACGGAGACGATGTCCGAGGACACGCCGAGCTCGCGGAAAGACTGGTGCTGCATGTTGTTCGACTCCTTTGCGGGTTCGAGACTTGCCGACCTCGAAACACCCGAAGGAGGAACGAGAAGCGAATCTCACGGCGCCTGCCTGATTGCAGACGCGTGCACGCACGGTAGCAGCCAATCGGCAAGCAACCGTCGCTTCTTGCTTCGCGGCGGCTACCCTCGGCTGATGCCGCTACGCGATGACATCCGTGACGTCGCGATCGTGGCGCACGTCGACCACGGGAAGACGACGCTCGTCGACGCGATGCTCTGGCAGTCCGGCTCGTTCCGAGCGAACCAGGACGTCGCCGAGCGCGTGCTCGACTCGATGGACCTCGAGCGCGAGAAGGGAATCACGATCCTCGCCAAGAACACGGCCGTCCGGCACGGCGGCGTGAAGATCAACATCGTCGACACGCCCGGCCACGCGGACTTCGGCGGCGAGGTCGAGCGTGCGCTGACGATGGTCGACGGTGTGCTGCTGCTCGTCGACGCGAGCGAGGGGCCGCTGCCGCAGACGCGGTTCGTGCTGCGCAAGGCCCTCGAGTCGCGGCTGCCGGTGATCCTGGTCGTGAACAAGGTCGACCGGCCGGACGCGCGGATCGAAGCGGTCGTCAACGAGGTGTACGAGCTCTTCCTCGATCTCGACGCGGACGAAGCGCAGATCGAGTTTCCGATCGTCTACTGCAACGCGCGGCTGGGTCGCGCCGGACTCGAGCCGGACGAGCTCGCCGACGATCTGCAGCCGCTCTTCGACGTGCTGCTCGAATGGATTCCCGCGCCGTCGTACACGGACGGGCATCCGCTGCAGGCGCACGTGACGAACCTCGACGCGTCGCCGTACGTCGGCCGGCTCGCGCTCTGCCGCATCCGCGAGGGGACGATCCGTAACGGGCAGCAAGTCGCGTGGTGTCGCGCGAGCGGTGAGATCACGCGCGCGAAGGTGACGGAGCTCTTCGTGACGGAGGCGCTCGACCGTGTCGACGCGGACGAGGCCGGCCCCGGCGAGCTGATCGCGGTCGCGGGAATTCCGGAGGTGACGATCGGCGAGACGCTCGGCGATCCGGACGATCCTCGCCCGCTGCCGGTGATCGGCGTCGACGAGCCGAGCCTTGCGATGACGATCGGGATCAACAACTCGCCGCTCGTCGGCCAAGATGGCGACAAGCTCACGGCGCGCATGCTCAAGGCCCGGCTCGACCGTGAGCTCGTCGGCAACGTGTCGCTACGCGTCCTGCCGACGGAGCGTCCGGATGCCTGGGAGGTGCAGGGGCGCGGCGAGCTGCAGCTGGCCGTCCTCGTCGAGCTGATGCGCCGCGAGAGCTTCGAGCTGACGGTCGGGAAGCCGCAGGTCGTGACGCGTGTGATCGACGGAAAGGTGCACGAGCCCGTCGAGCATCTGGCCATCGACGCGCCCGAGGAATACATCGGCGTGATCACTCAGCTGCTTGCGCTCCGCAAGGGGAGCCTCGAGCAGATGGTCAATCACGGCACGGGGTGGGTGCGCATGGAGTACCGCGTACCCGCGCGCGGGCTGATCGGCTTTCGCACCGAGTTCCTGACCGAGACGCGCGGCACGGGAATCCTGCATCACGTGTTCGACGGCTACGAGCCGTGGCACGGAGAGCTGCGGAGCCGGCCGACCGGAAGCCTCGTGGCAGATCGCCGCGAGCTCGCCACCGCGTTCGCGCTGCTGAACCTGCAGGAGCGAGGCCAGCTGTTCATCGGGCCGGGCGTCGAGGTCTACGAGGGAATGATCGTCGGCGAGAACGCGCGCGCCGAGGATCTCGACGTCAATCCGACGAAGGAGAAGAAGCTGACGAACATGCGCTCGTCGACCGCGGACGAGCTCGTGCGCTTGATCCCGCCGCGGCCACTGTCGTTGGAGCAGGCGCTGGAGTTCATCAGCGAGGACGAATGCGTCGAGGTCACACCGCAGCACGTGCGGTTACGGAAGGTGGAGTTGTCTGCGCAGAAACGGCAGACGGCGATGTCACGCAAGGCGCGCGGGTTGGCCGCAACTACGTCGTAAGGCTGCTGGAGCTGACAGCCGTAGACGAGCTGGACATAAGCGACCGCCTTTCTTAGCCGCTTTTGCGGCATCTCTGTCCGAGCTGCAAAGAGCCTTCACGCCGCTGTTTGGCCTTCGGAGCTCGATAGGCGAGGGTTCCCCTCGCCGCCGTATCGCACACCAAACCGCTGGAAAACAAGCGCGAAGCGCGTTTTTCAGCGGCCGAGTGGCTGCGCGGTCGCGAGCTCTTCAACGGCGTCGAGGATCCTCGCCAGAGCCGCCTGCAGCTCGAGCGTGCGACTCTGGTCTGCCTCGGTGAGCTCACGCCGAATGTGCCGTTCGCGCAGACGGAGGAGCAACTCCTCGGCCGTCCGCTCGTCGATGCCCTCGGCCGCCGCCCGGGCGTCGAGCTCGGCGGCAAGACCCACGAGGGCCTCGTCGGTCTCCTTGCCGGAGACAAGCTGCTCGCGTAGGCGCCGGTGCGTTTCCGAGTCGAAGTGCTCCGGCCCCAGCTCCGCCAGGACGGGGATCAGCGAACGGTGGGCCGCGACGCCGGCGAGCGCGTTTCGCTCGAGACGGTCGCCTGCGTCCAGGAGGCGAGGCGACACACTGCCGGTCGCGGCCGCTCCTCTTCGCGGAGCCAGGCCGGCCTGGGTCTCCTTGGGCAGATCGAGCTTGTCCGCCGCGAAGCGGATTGCGTCCTGGCGCTCGGGTGATTCCTCGAAGCGGGCGAGCACCTCACGCACCCGGACGAACGCTTCCTGCCGGTCGGCCCCGCGCTCGATCTCGAGCCGGACGCGATAGCCGAGATAGCTCTCGGCGCGTCCCAGCCGTTGCTCGAAGCCGTCGGCCAGATCGGCGGGATCGAATCCGGGCGGGAGCGCGACGACGCGAACTTCGAGCCCCCGCGCCGCGGCCAGCTCCATCCCGCGCAACGTCGCCGCCTCCCCTGCCGCGTCCCCGTCGAAGCACAACCAGACACGTGTGGTCAACCGCCCGAGCTCCTTCAGCTGGCGCTCGGTCAGCGCAGTGCCCATCGATGCCACGACCGGCTCGATCCCGGCCTGCCGGAGCGCAAGCACGTCCGTGTTTCCCTCCACGACCACGGCCGCGCTCCTGCTTCGCGATTGCGGCACGCGCTCGGTCGAGCCCGTAGAGCAGGTCGCCCTTCCTGAACAGCTCTCCCTCCGGCGAGTTGACGTACTTCGCCCGCAGTGGATCGTCCTCGTGCAGCTTCCGCGCCTGGAAGCCGAGCACACGCCCGCGAGCGTCGGCGAGCGGGAAGAGCAGCCGGCGTGCGAAGTAGTCGTTCCCGCGGCGGTTCACGAGCCCGGCAGCGACGAGCTCATCGCGGTTGAAACCGCGCTCGAGCGCCTTGCGCGTGAGCGTGCTGCCGCCGAGCGCGAGTCCGAGTCGGTATTCGCGGCAGACGTCTTCACCGAGCCCGCGCCCGGCGAGGTAGTCGCGCGCCAGGGAGCCCGCCTGCGATTCCCAGAGATAGCGCTCGTAGAAGGACGCCGCGGCGTCGAGAAGATCCAGGAGCCGTTCGCGTCGACGTCGCCGCGCGTCCTGTTCGGGAGACGTCTCCTCGTACTCGATCTGCACGTTGAAACGGTCGGCGAGCCACTCGATTGCGCCGACGAAGTCGAGGTTCTCCGTCTCGCGGACGAACCCGATCAGGTCGCCCTTCGCGCCGCAGCCGAAGCAGTAGTAGAGCTTGTCCGTCGCGTTGACGGAGAAGCTCGGCGTCCGCTCCTCGTGGAAAGGACACCGGCCGAGGTAGCGCCCGCCCGTCTTGCGGAGTTGAGTGCGGGCGGAGACCACCGCGACCATGTCCGCCGCGGCCTTGACCTCTTCGATCGAGGAGTCCTTGATTCGCGCCACGTGCTAGGCGAGCTCCGACACGAACGTGAGCGCGAACCGGTCGGTCATGCCGGCGATGAAGTCGACGATCTGCTCGGACTCGTCACCCCGCGCGACAAGGTGGTCGAAGATGCGGCGGATCGTCACGCCTGCGCGCTCCTGCTCGAGGCGCGCGTGCGGGCCGAAGTACACGTTGTCGAACATGAACGAACGGAGCGACAGCATCGCCTCGCCGATCTCCTTGCTCTGCACGATGTCGCCCGCCTGCTCCGACGTCTCGACGAGGTCGGTCACAAGCGTGTCGATTCGAGTCGAGCCGCGATCCCCGAGCAGCGCCACCTCGTCCTCGGGCAGGTCGGCCGGGTCGAGGATGCCGAACCGGATCGCATCGTCGATGTCGTGGTTGATGTAAGCGACGCGGTCGACGATGCGGACGATCTTGCCCTCCAGCGTCGCCGGCTCGTCCGGCCCGGTGTGCGTCAGGATGCCGTCGCGCACCTCCGCCGTCAGGTTGAGGGTCTCCGCAATCCGCAGGGACTGCTCGTTGTGCCGGAAGCGTCGCCCGAAACGCGCTTGCAGCGCAGTGTCGAGCGCTTCCTCGCCGGCGTGCCCGAACGGCGGATGGCCGGTGTCGTGGCCGAGGCCGATCGCCTCGACGAGATCCTCGTTCAGCCGAAGGGCCCGAGCGACGCCGCGCGCGATCGCGGTCGTCTCGAGCGTGTGCGTCATCCGGGTTCGGTAGTGGTCGCCCGCGGGATCGATGAAGACCTGGGTCTTGCCTTTCAGGCGCCGGAACGGCTTGGAATGGAGGAGGCGGTCGCGGTCACGCTGGAACGGCGTGCGGAGGCTGCTCGGGTCCTCGTCCCTCAGGCGTCCACGCGTCTCGTACGAACGGACCGCGAGCGGCGAGAGCCAGCTCTCTTCGCGCTCGCGCATCCGCGCTTCGAACGCGTCCGCGACTCTGCCCGCAACCTGTTCCACGAGGTCAGGCTAGATGATGATCGGGACGGTTCCTCCGTCTGCGCTCCAGGCGGAACCCGTCACATAAGAAGCACGCTCCGAGCACAAAAAGGCGATCACCGACGCGATCTCCTCGGGCTCGGCGAGCCGACCGAGCGGGCGCCCGTGGCCGACCGCTGCGAGGACCTCGTCATGCGTCTTGTTGCTGCGGGCAGCCTGTTGATCGGCAAGCCCTCCCTCCGCGAGCCACGCTCCGGTCGCGGTTGGGCCGGGCGTGACGGCGTTGCAGCGGATGCCGTCCTTGGCGTAGAGGTCGGCGACGAGCCGCGAGAGGGAGAGCACCGCCGCCTTCGTGACGGAGTAGTTCGGCATCCCCGTCGACGGACGCTTACCGGCGGTCGACGAGACATTGACGATCACGCCGTTGCCCGCCGCTTTGAGGGCCGGAAGCGCTGCACGAATGCAGCGGACGTAGCTCATGACGTTCAACTGCCACATGGCGTCCCACTGGTCGTCTGTCAGCTCCTCGAAGCCGATCTGGTACGCCTCCCCCACGTTGTTGACGAGGCACTGAACGGCGCCGACGCGGCGTTCGGTCTCGACGAGGAGCTCCGTCGCCGCGTCCCGCCGCGACAGGTCGCAGACCACACCGAGCTCCGCTCCGGCCTCGCGTCGCGCGCCCTCGACGCGGTCGGGGTCGCGACCGGTGACGACGACGCGCGCTCCTTCCTCCGCCAGCAAGCGCGCAGACTCGAGCCCGATGCCGGCCGTCGAACCGGTCACGACGCAGATTCGTCCGCTCAGCCCAAGATCCACGGCTCGCTAGCCTAACTTCGTGACGACGTTGCTCCTCGCCCGCCACGGCGAGACCGATTGGAACCGTGACGGACGCTTTCAGGGCCACGCCGACACGTCGCTGAACGCACGCGGTCGCGAACAGGCGCAAGCGCTCGCCGAAGAGGTCAACGGTGTCGAGGTGATCTACTCGAGCGATCTGAAGCGAGCGATCGAGACGGCCGAGGTCGTCGCGGAGCGCCTCGGGCTCGAGGTGACGGTCGATTCCCGGTTGCGCGAACGCGGGTTCGGCGCCTGGGAGGGGCTGACCAGAGCGGAAATCGAGGCCTCCTTTCGTGAGGAGTTCGACCGCTGGCGAAGGGGGAACGGCGGCGGAGCGGAGGACGCCGAAGCGCACGACGGCGTTCGCCGCGCGGATCGAGGCCTTCCTCGCGGACGTCCTGGCCCGGCATCCCGATCAAACCGTCCTCGTGATCGCCCATGGCGGCTCGATTCGGGTTGTTCAAGCCGTCGCGAGCGGTCTCGACTACCTCCAGGACCGCCGGTCGATCCGCGCTTTGGCCAATTGTTCCCTGGCCCGATACGCCGCTAGGGAGGGCAAACTCACGCCGCTAGACTGACCCCCGGTGGAGGACTACACCAACAAGTACAAGGGGGAGCAGGTCGAGGTGGCGCTCTTCGGGGGCGAGTACCAGGAGGGCGTTCTGACCGCCTACTGCTACGTCGAGGATGTCGCGCACATCGAGCTGAACGGCCACATCCTCGTCCCGCTCCAGAACATCGCGTCCCTCCACTGCTCGAGCCGCTGCGACGCACCGGACGACGACTGGCCGCCGCGCGGCCTGGAACAAGAAGACGGCAGCGGTTAGCACGCCGGCCGTGGGCGGTCGGCTCCTCGTCATCAGGAACGTCGCGAAGGCGTGGGCGTTGCTGGTCGGCGCCTGCGCCTTGCTCGGCGGGCTCGGGTGGCTCCTCGGTGGTTATCGCCTCTTGTCGATCTTCGTCTTCTGCGGCGCGCTGCTCGCTGCTGCGCTCTACTGGTATGCCGATCGCGTTGTCATCGGCCTCGTGCGTGCACGCGAGCTGCCCGTGGGAGCAGGCGCCGGGTCTGCATTCCGTCGTGGAGCGGCTGGCAAGCGTCGCCCGCGTCGCGAAGCCGCGGCTCTACCTGATGGATGACGGCCTGCCGCGCGCGCTGGCCGCGGGGCGCGGACCGGGCGGCTCGGTCGTCGCCGTCAGCGCCGGATTGCTCTCGGCGACAGCTCCGGCGGAGCTCGAGGCGGTGCTGGCGCACGAGCTCGCTCACGTTCGCCATCGCGACGTGATCGTCCAGAGCTCGGTCGTCGTGCTGGCGGCGACGCTGCTGGAGCTCACCCGCATCGGAGGCTGGTTCCAGCGAGCGTTGCTGTGGGTCGCCGGGCCGGTCGCCGCGGCGTTCGTGCACCTCATGCTCTCGCCGAAGCGCGAGTTCCTCGCCGATCGGGCTGCGGCCGCGATCTGCGCGTCGCCTCATCCCGTGGCCGACGCGCTGGTCCGCCTCGACCAGGCCGCGGAGCTCGTGTCCTTCAGCGGCAGCCCCGCAACCGAGCCGCTCTACACGGTCAACCCGTTCATGGAGGAGGGTCTCGCGGCCCTCTTCGTGACGCATCCACCGGTCGGCGAGCGCGTGCGACGGCTGCGGGAGCTCGATCCCGACTGGCGTGACAAGCTGCGCGCGGCATGACGCTCGCGATCGGCCAGGCGGAGTACGAACAGCGCACGTCGGCGCTCGCGACCACGTCTCCGGGATGCCGGCGCTCGACGGGGCGGTGTTGTTCGAGCCGGCGTACGTCCTCTACTACGTCGGTTTCGCGTTCGTTCCGACCGAGCGACCCATGGCGTTCGTCCTGAGCGCCGAGGGAGACGGAGGCATGCTCGTCCCGCGGCTGGAGCGCGAGCACGCGCTGGCGAATGCGCTCGTCGATCACGTCGCGGACTATCCGGAGTACCCGTCCGAGACTCATCCCATGGAGTCACTGCGCGGGCTGCTCGAGACGATGGAGCTGGCGGACGCGGCGCTCGGTGCAGACCAGGACGGCTACCCGTGGATCCTCGGCTACCGCGGCCCGACCTTGACCGAGCTGACCGGGCGGACGCCGCAGAAGATCTCCGCCTTCGTCGAAGATCAGCTGGCGATCAAGAGCGATGGGGAGATCGCGCTGATTCGCGAGAGCGCCAAGTGGGGCAACCTCGCGCACGTGTTGCTCCAGCGCTACACGCGTCCGGGCCTGACCGAAGTCGAGGTGTCACAGCGCGCGAGCAACGAGGCGACGCTTGCGATGCTCGATGCGATCGGGCCGATCTACCGTGCGCAAAGCCCGTTCTTCGAGGGGGCGAGCGCCGGCTATCGCGGACAGATCGGCCGCAACGCTGCCATCCCTCACGCCTTGACTGCCAACATCACGTTCCAGGCCGGCGATGTGCTCGTGACCGGCGCGAGCGCCCCGGTCTGGGGCTACCTGTCGGAGCTCGAGCGGACGATGGTGATCGGCGAGCCGTCGTCCGAGCAGCGGGAGCTGTTCGACCACATGGTGGCGCTGCAGGACACCGCGTTCGAGGCGATCAAACCCGGCGCGCGTTGCTCGGACGTCGATCGAGCCGTGCGCGGGTACTACGACGAGCACGGGCTCTGGGACTACTGGAAACACCACGTCGGCCACTGCATCGGCCTCCGGTACCACGAGGGACCGTTCCTCGACATCGGCGACGACACCGAGATCAAGCCCGGCATGGTCTTCACGGTCGAGCCCGGGCTCTACGCGGACGGCGTAGGCGGCTTCCGCCACTCGGACACGGTCGCCGTCACCGACGACGGCATCGAGTTCCTCACGTACTACCCGCGCGACCTCGCGAGCCTGACGCTCCCGGCGTAGAGCTCCTTACGAGCTCGGATTGTCGTCGTCATAGGTGGGGACGCCGCGAAAGTGCTCGGGCTGCCACGTCGTCTCGAAACGGTCGGCTTCCCGATTCCCGACGGCGAGCACCGCGGCGGCTGCCGTCTCCGCGACCGCACCTCGGGTCACTGCTGGATCCTTGACCACAACGAGACTGCCGGGTCCGCAGACGACCTCATCGTCCCCGACCGTGAAGCGTACGCTGCCGTCCAACACGATGTAGACCTCCTCGTGCCGTCCAGCCCGTTCGTCGTGATCGCCGATCACCTGGGTTCCTACAGCGGTCGCGCGGTAGACGTTGATGCCGAAGGCGGTCAGCTGGAAGTAGTGCTGGATCGGCTTCCAGTCGACGCCCTCGTCGTCGATCGACGGAACCGCATCGATCGTCGTCACCACGTAGCCGCTCACGCTCAACGAAGCTCGCCGGGAAGCAACGACCACATCCGGACGTCGCGCCGCTCCCCACGCTGATCCATGTACGAGCGGAGCACTCCTTCTGGGGAGAACCCGACCTTTTCCGCGACGCGTTCCGACGGCCGGTTGCCGGGAAAGGTGCCGAGTTGTAGGCGGTGGACACGAAGCTCGTCGAACGTCCACCTTGCAAGCAGGCGCAGTGCACGCGGGATGTGACCTCGTCCTCGCGATTCAGCGGCCGCCCAGTACCCGAACTCGACGATGCCGGGCTTGACGATCCACAAGCTGAGGGAGCCGATCAGGCTGCCGTCGTCGCTTCGCGTGACGGCGAAGTTCAACTGATCCTCGAGCCTCGAGTCCACGACGATCTCGAGCCACCCGCGAGCATCTGCCTCGGTGTAGGGCGTCGGGACTGTCGTCCACCGCGGAATCTCCGGGTCCTGACATGCGCGCGTGATCGCAGCCGCGTCGCCCCTGCCCCAGGCTCGGAGGGCCACGACGTCATCGCGCAACGGAGGATCGGGCGCAGGAATGCGCATGAGCCCATCCTAGAAAGACGAAGGCCGCGCTCAGGCGGCCTTCGGAAAGAAATCGGCGGCTACCTACTCTCCCGGGAGGTTGCCCTCCGAGTACCATCGGCGCAAGCGGGCTTAACTTCTCTGTTCGGAATGGGAAGAGGTGTTTCCCCACCGCTTTGACCGCCGAAATGTCGAGGTACTCCCGTGCCAGACTTCAGTCTGGCTCGGGCGCGCTTTGAGCACTGCGCGTCGACCGCGCACCCTCAAAACTCCATAGCTCCACACTCGGTGTTCAAAATCAAGACCTCGAGCAATTAGTACGGGTCCGCTGAACGCGTCGCCGCGCTTGCACGTCCCGCCTATCAACGTGGTGGTCTCCCACGGCTCTTACTCCCTCGAGGGGATGGGAAGCCTCATCTCGAGGTGGGCTTCCCGCTTAGATGCTTTCAGCGGTTATCCCATCCAGACGTGGCTAATCAGCAGCGCCGTTGGCACGACGACTGATACACCAGAGGTCTGTTCGCTCCGGTCCTCTCGTACTAGGAGCGACTCCTCTCAAGCTTCCAGCGCCCATGGTGGATAGGGACCGACAGTTTTGTTACTCCCGAGCACGAAGGCTCGAGGGCCAGGACATTTCTGCCTGACTCTGCATGTCGCCATGCAGCTCGGACTGTATCTTCCGAGCCCGAAGGCCCTGTCTGGCGTGCAGTCTCTGAGGAGTCATAGCGCTCGCGCACCAGAGGACTTCCCTGCTGATTGTCCGCACCCGACGCATTTTCACTGCCGCTTGCGCGGCGAGTAGCGCGGGATACTCGGAGTTTCCAGCAAACAGCCAGATTTATAGACAGCAAGGTTTTACTGTCTCACGACGTTCTGAACCCAGCTCGCGTACCGCTTTAACGGGCGAACAGCCCGACCCTTGGGACCTGCTCCAGCCCCAGGATGCGACGAGCCGACATCGAGGTGCCAAACCCTTCCGTCGATGTGGACTCTTGGGAAGGATAAGCCTGTTATCCCCGGCGTACCTTTTATCCGTTGACCGACAGCAATTCCACGCTCCACTGCCGGATCACTATGGCCTGCTTTCGCACCTGCTCGACTTGTCAGTCTCGCAGTCAAGCTCCCTTATGCCATTACGCTCTACGCACGATTTCCAACCGTGCTGAGGGAACCTTTGCGCGCCTCCGTTACATTTTAGGAGGCGACCGCCCCAGTCAAACTACCCACCTGACGCTGTTCCAGAGCCGGATCACGGCCTCTGGTTAGAAGCCCAGAACACGAAGGGTGGTATCCCAAGATTGGCTCCACGAGGACTGGCGTCCCCGCTTCACAGCCTCCCACCTATCCTGGACAACGAACCCCAGACTCCAACGTCAAGCTGTAGTAAAGGTGCACGGGGTCTTTCCGTCCAACCACGGGTACTCGGCATCTTCACCGAGACTACAGTTTCACCGGATCCCTCGTTGAGACAGCGCCCAAGTCGTTACGCCATTCGTGCAGGTCGGAACTTCGCGTAATTCCTCCGTTTCCGGAGGCGCAGACTATCCCTTCACCCTGGAGCGAAACCAGGGGCCGGCGTCTGATCACGGTCGTAGATTTGCCGAAGCAGTAACCGCGATCTCACGTCCAAAACGGACGATCAGTCGTTACGGGGTCAAACACGTTGTGTGTGTCGACTTCCCACGGGATTACCCTTTCGCGTCACGGCGTCCTTGAAGCGCCGCATACGAGGAGGGCTTCCCCGTTATTAGCCGGTTTTTCGCTGGAATTACTTCCAGCTCGGGCAATTCGATTGTGATTACCCGACAAGGAATTTCGCTACCTTAGGACGGTTATAGTTACCGCCGCCGTTTACCGGGGCTTGGATTCAAAGCTTCGCCCGAAGGCTAACCTCTCCTCGTGACCTTCCGGCACCGGGCAGGCGTCAGCCCCTATACGTCGTCTTTCGACTTCGCAGAGACCTGTGTTTTTGGTAAACAGTCGCTTGGGCCGTTTCACTGCGGCCCCCTCGAGCTAGAGCCCGAAAAGGGCTTTCACTCTACCGGGGCGTCCCTTCTCCCGAAGTTACGGGACCATTTTGCCGAGTTCCTTAACGAGGGTTCTTCCGATCGCCTTGGTATTCTCTACCTGCCTACCTGTGTCGGTTTTGGTACGGGCACGCGCCACCTCCCTAGACGCTTTTCTAGGAGGCATGGCTTCAGGAACTTCGCCCCGATGAAGGGGCTCGGTGTCCCGTCTCAGGCTTAATGGCCGGCGGATTTCCCTACCGGCCGCCCTACGCGGTTACCCCGGGACGACCATCGCCCGGGTTTCCTTAGCCTACCCCGTCCCGCCATCGGTGATAGCGGTGGCTACGTGGTACAGGAATATCAACCTGTCTGCCATCGCCTACGCCTTTCGGCCTCGGCTTAGGTCCCGACTAACCCTGAGCAGATTAGCTTTACTCAGGAACCCTTAGGCATTCGGCGGACGAGTTTCTCACTCGTCTTTCGTTACTCGTGCCAGCATTCTCACTTCCCAGCCCTCCACGGCAGGCTTCCGCCGCCGCTTCGCAGGCCTGGGAACGCTCCCCTACCACTCCCGAAGGAGTCCGTGGCTTCGGTTCCGTGCTTGAGCCCCGTTACATTGTCCGCGCCCGACCACTTGACCAGTGAGCTGTTACGCACTCTTTGAATGGTGGCTGCTTCTAAGCCAACATCCTGGTTGTCTTTGCAATCGGACATCGTTTCCCACTTAGCACGAAATTAGGGACCTTAGCCGACGGTCTGGGCTGTTTCCCTTTTGAGCACGAAGCTTATCCCCCGCACTCTGACTGCCATGCTCTGGAATAACGGCATTCGGAGTTTGCCTGAGTTCGGTAAGCTGGTAGGCCCCCTAGCCCAAACAGTGCTCTACAACCGTTATTGAACGCATGACGCTATACCTAAATATATTTCGGGGAGAACCAGATATCTCTGAGTTTGATTAGCCTTTCACTCCGACCCACAGGTCATCCGCCCAGTTTTCAACCTAGGTCGGTTCGGTCCTCCACGGGGTCTTACCCCCGCTTCAACCTGCCCATGGGTAGATCACTCAGTTTCGGGTCTACCTCCAACGACTAGACGCCCTATTCAGACTCGCTTTCGCTACGGCTCCGTTTCCTTAACCTTGCCGCTGAAGAGTAACTCGCTGGCTCGTTATGCAAAAAGCACGCCGTCACAGCACGAAGCTGCTCCGACCGCTTGTAAGCACACGGTTTCAGGTGCTATTTCACTCCCCTTCCGGGGTACTTTTCACCTTTCCCTCACGGTACTAGTTCACTATCGGTCGCCAAGGAGTACTTAGCCTTACGGGGTGGTCCCCGCGGGTTCCGACCGGGTTTCCCGTGCCCGGCCGTACTCAGGAACCTGACCAGGAAGGCTGCGCGCTTTCGCGTACGGGACTCTTACCCGCTGTGGTGTGGCTTTCCATCCACTTCGGCTAACGCGCAACTTTGTAACTTCCCGACCCGCCGGCAGACGGATCGAATCAGGCCCTACAACCCCTGTGTGACAACGGCTGCCGCCTATCACATCACACAGGTTTGGGCTCTTCCCTTTTCGCTCGCCACTACTCAGGGAGTCGAGGTTTCTTTCCTTTCCTCCGGGTACTAAGATGTTTCAGTTCCCCGGCTTGCCTCTCCTAGCCTATGGATTCAGCTAGGAGTACGCGCGCATTACCACGCGTAGGTTTTCCCATTCGGAGATCGCGGGATCAAAGGTTGGTCAGCACCTCCCCCACGCTTATCGCAGCCGCCCACGTCCTTCATCGGCTCTTGGCGCCAAGGCATCCACCGTGCGCTCTTGTTCTCTTGATCGAAAAGAACACGTTGTGTGTCGCTATGGAGTTTTCAAGGTGCAGGGGGCGCACTTCGCCCAAGAGAAAACCGCCCGAGAAAGGACGGTCTCTCAAAACTCAGCAGCGTTGTATCGAGGTCGACATTGTTCTAGGCGACCTGGTTGTCCGGACGAACTGAACCGAGGTTCAGAACATCAACGGGCCAGGAGCCACCGGAGTAATCGCTCCGGAATCCCTAGAAAGGAGGTGATCCAGCCGCAGCTTCCGCTACGGCTACCTTGTTACGACTTCACCCCAATCATCGACCCTACCTTCGACGGCTCCCTCCCTTGCGGGTTAGGCCACCGGCTTCGGGTATTGCCGACTTTCGTGGTGTGACGGGCGGTGTGTACAAGGCCCGGGAACATATTCACCGCGGCGTTGCTGATCCGCGATTACTAGCAACTCCGCCTTCATGGAGGCGAGTTTCAGCCTCCAATCCGAACCGGGACCGGCTTTTTGGGATTCGCTCACCCTCGCAGGTTTGCAGCCCTTTGTACCGGCCAATGTAGCACGTTTGTAGCCCAGGACATAAGGGGCATGATGACTTGACGTCATCCCCACCTTCCTCCGATTTGTCACCGGCAGTCTCCTATGAGTCCCCGTCTTTCACGCTGGCAACATAGGACAGGGGTTGCGCTCGTTGCGGGACTTAACCCAACATCTCACGACACGAGCTGACGACAGCCATGCACCACCTGTGCACGAGCCCCGAAGGGCTGCCGTATTTCTACGACATTCCCGTGCATGTCAAGCCCTGGTAAGGTTCTTCGCGTCGCGTCGAATTAAACAACATGCTCCGCTGCTTGTGCGGGCCCCCGTCAATTCCTTTGAGTTTTAGCCTTGCGGCCGTACTCCCCAGGCGGGGTGCTTAATGCGTTAGCTTCGGCACGGACGGAGTCGACACCGCCCACACCTAGCACCCATCGTTTACGGCGTGGACTACCAGGGTATCTAATCCTGTTCGCTCCCCACGCTTTCGCGTCTCAGCGTCAGTCACGTCCCAGAGAGCCGCCTTCGCCACGGGTGTTCTTCCTGATATCTGCGCATTTCACCGCTACACCAGGAATTCCACTCTCCTCTTCCGGACTCTAGCTAGATGGTTTCCACCGGCGTCTCGAGGTTGAGCCTCGAGTTTTCACAACGGACCTACCTAGCCGCCTACACGCTCTTTACGCCCAATAAATCCGGACAACGCTTGCCCCCTACGTATTACCGCGGCTGCTGGCACGTAGTTAGCCGGGGCTTCTTCTGGAGGTACCGTCACCCTCTGGGCTATTAACCCGAGTGGCTTCGTCCCTCCTGAAAGCGGTTTACAACCCGAAGGCCTTCTTCCCGCACGCGGCGTCGCTGCCTCAGGCTTTCGCCCATTGGGCAAGATTCCCCACTGCTGCCTCCCGTAGGAGTCTGGGCCGTGTCTCAGTCCCAGTGTGGCTGATCGTCCTCTCAGACCAGCTACGGATCGTCGCCTTGGTAGGCCGTTACCCCACCAACAAGCTAATCCGCCGCGGGCTCATCCTCGGTCGGAGGCCGAAGCTCCCTTTTCCTGCGAGCCCGAAGGCTCGAAGGGCTATCCGGTATTAATCCGGGTTTCCCCGGGCTATCCCAGTACCGAGGGCAGATTACCCACGTGTTACTCACCCGTTCGCCGCTGTCCCCAGGCCCGAAGGCCTGGTTCTCGCTCGACTTGCATGTGTTAAGCGCGCCGCCAGCGTTCGTCCTGAGCCAGGATCAAACTCTCCGTGAAGAATGATTGCCGGCCGAAACCGGCGATCTTTTCACTTTGAGCTTGTGCTCAAAGTCAGCCTCGAAACGAGGCCTGACAGGTTTGTTCGCCTCGCCGGCCCCCGAAGGGGTCGCCGAGGTCTCGACGTAAACGCTGCTGAGTTTTCAAAGACCGTCGCTACCTGGCGGCGTAAAAAAACCTCCGACTCGCGCCAGAGGCCCAGGGAAGCTCGGAGACTTTCGTCGTATCCGCTGCGTCCGAAGGGCGCTCCAGTGTCGAGGTACAGAAACGTCTTCACGCCACCCTCTCGGGCAGCCGGAGCATGATAGCAGCCGGAGGGCCTCGGTCAAGCGGCGCCGACGGCTGAAAAGCGCATAAAGCGACGCTTTCCGGCCTGCACGAGGGCCCCCTCGAGCCGGGCTCGCGGCAGGTCGAGCTCCCCAACCGTCTCCCCGTCGACCTTGACACCGCCGCCCGCGATCAGCCGGCGGGCCTCGCTCGTCGATGCGACGCCCAGATGCTCCACCAGGAGAGCGGGGAGATGCAGCGGATCCCCGGCGGGGAGCCTGGTCTCCGGGACCTCATCGGGAGGCTGGTGCTCCCGCACCACACGGGTGACCGCCGCCGGCGATCAGCCGCCACGGCTCGCTCACCTTGACGGGCTCAGCCGTCGCGCCCACTAGCAAGGGCAACGGCCTCCGTGAGATACATCTGCTTCCCCGATCCCCAGGACTCGGCGAGCTCCGCTTCGCTGAGCCCAGCGCGAAGCGCAGCCAGAGTGCGCTCATGCACCTTCCGCTCGAACGGCTCGAGCGAGAGCTGCGCCGCTTCGCGGCTCGCTTCGGCTGCTGCCGTGAGTCGCGCAGCGACGTCGAGCCGTTTCTCCGCAGTCGCGACCGCCGCGAGGCCTTCGAGGCACCAGGTCGCGACGTTGTCGGCGCGCGCGCCGCACGCAACCTGCATTGCGTCCTGCATCATCGCCTTCGCCTCGTCGGTGCGGCGGCCTTCAAGCGCCGCGAATCCCAGGTTCATCAGTGACACGGCGGTTCCGAATTCGTCGAGCTCACGGTGCGCCGCGAGGCTTTCCTTGAAGAGCTCGGTCGCGACGTCATGGTTCCCAAGGGCGAGCTCGAGTTCCCCGAGATTGTTCGTTGCAGCGCCGTAGTGATGGCGATCCGAGGCGACGGTCGCCGCGGCGCGACTGTCTTCGTACATCTTGCGCGCGCGCTCATACTGGCCTCGACACACCGCAAGGACGCCGAGGGTGTTCAACGCCCTAGCGACTTCGGCCGGCTCGCCGAGTTCGCCGGCGAGGCGACGACTCTGTTGCCAAGCACGCTCCGCTTCCTCCACATCGCCCTGACGGAAGGCGAGCGTCCCCGCCCAGTGCAGCACGCCGGCGCGCAGCTTCGGCGCCGAGTCGCCCTGCGTGGCTAGCGCCGACGCCAACTCGTCCCGTCCCTCCCGGAGATGGCCACGGATGTCCCAAAAGCGCCCGAGCGCCTCGACCAACCTCAGCTGGAGCTGCGCCTCGTCTTCATTCTGGTACCACCGCAACGCTGCACGCAGATTTGCGCGCTCCGCCTCGAGCCGGTCGCGCCAGGTGGCCTGGTCACCCCCTCTCAGCTCCACCTTGCCGCGCTCCGCGAGGGCAAGGAAGTAACCAGCATGGGCGTACCTCAGCGCACGAAGCTCGCCCCGCTCATCGAGCCGCTCGAGCGCGTATTCGCGCAACGTGTCGAGCATCGCGAGACGCTCCTCGCCCGCGCCGGGTCTCCGCAGAAGCCCCTTGTCCGCTAGCGATTCGAGCAGATCGAGGTGGTCAGTGGTGCCGTTTGCGCAGACCTGTTCGGCCGCCTCGAGCGAAAAGCCCCCGACGAAGACTCCGAGCCGCACAAACAGCGCCTGCTCGGCTTCGGTCAGCAGCCGGTAACTCCAGTCGATCGTCGCGCGTATCGACCGCTGCCGCTCGGGCGCATCGCGGGGACCGGAGCCGAGGAGCTGCAGCCGGCTCGTGAAGCGCTCGAGCAGCACACGGGGCGGCAGCAGGCGACTTCGCGCGGCCGCAAGCTCGATTGCCAGGGGGATCCCCTCCATGCGTCGACAGATCTCAGCAACCGCGAGTACGTCGTCCCTCTCGATCCGGAGGTCTGGCGCCACCGCCCGTGCGCGGTCCACGAAGAGCGCGAGGGACGGTGCCTGAAACAGGACGGTGCTGTCGGACTCGGAGGCATCGGGGACAAGAAGCGGCGGGACGACGTACTCGTGTTCCGCGGCGAGACGTAAGACCGCGCGGCTCGTGACGAGCACTTTCAACCTCGGCGCTGCGGCAAGTAGCGCGGCCAATACCGGCGCAGCCGCGAGGGAGTACTCAAAGCCGTCGAGGAGCAGCAGCAGTGAGCGGGCCCGCAGGGCTTCCAGCAAAGCTTCGGCATCCTCCGTGCCCGTCCCCTCGAGCCCGATGGCGCGCGCGATCGCGGCGCCCAACAGCTCCGGTTTGGTCGACTCCGCGAGCTCCAGCGCGAAGACGCCGTCCGCGAACGCAGGGGCCAGCGCCGCCGCTGCGGCGAGCGCCAGCCGCGTCTTCCCGATCCCACCCGGCCCCGTGAGCGTCAGCAATCTGACATCCGGGCGTTCGAGCAACGCCGATACGGCGCGAACTTCGTCATCGCGGCCGACGAGGGACGTCGGAGGAACCGGCAGATCAACGGATTGGCGTCTCGCGGTGACGATCTCGAGACCGGGATCATGCGTGAGGATCGCGCGCTGGAGATCCTGGAGCTTTCGCGTCGGATCGAGACCCAGGTCTTCCTGGAGAAGGCAGCGCGCGTCGTTGTACACGCGCAACGCGTCGGCCTGACGGCCACAGCGGTACAGGGCGAGCATCAGCTGCGCATGCAGCCGTTCGCGCAGCGGGTGGGCGGCGGCGAGCGCCTCCAGCTCGGGTATGAGCTCTGCGTGCCGCGCGAGGTCCAGTAGAACGTCGTTCCGATCTTCGATTGCACCAATCCGAAGGTCTTCCAGGCTCTCGGCATGGTCGTCTGCAAACGGCTCCGCTCGAACGCTTGCAAGTGCGGGGCCGCGCCAGAGGCTCAACGCCTGCTCGAACTCCGTTGCCGCGTTAGTTAGAGCGCCGTCTGCTCGTGCCTGCCGCGCGTGAGCGATCAACTGTCGGAAGCGATGCAGGTCGATCGCGTCGGCGTTACAGCGAAGTCGGTAACCCCTCCCTTCCGTCGCGATGAGATCGCCGTTGCCGCGGAACGCATGACGGAGATGCGAGACGTGGATCTGGATGAGCTTTGCAGCACTCTTAGGCGCCTCGTCATCCCACAGCGCGGCCACTAGACCGTCACGCGAGACGAGCATGTTCGCGTGGAGGACGAGGTACGTGAAAACAGCGCGCTGCTTGCTTCCACCGAGCTCGACTCGACGGCCATCACTGAACGCTTCGACAGGACCAAGCAGCCGAAAGTCGAGCGAGCGGCCAGTCATTTGGCGCGAAGTATCACCCCTCGCCGGTTACCGGGCTTCTACCGGCCCTTTACCGAGGACTGGAACGATCACCAGTGCTCGATCCTGGCTCTGGCTCTCTAGCGGAAGGAGGGCCAGTTGAAACGGCTCTTGATGGTGCTCGCGCTCGGAGTGATGGCAGCGAGTGTTGGCGCGTCTTCGACCCCCGCGGCTGATCCGTGTCCGCAGGCACCCACGCCGGGCGCGAAGGGCAAGGCGCAGGTGGTACCGGACTCGGCGCAGCTCTGTCCGCTGCCACCGGAGGTGTACGTTTCTGCATCACCGAGCACGATCGCTGCCGGGCAATCGGCAACGGTGACGTGGAACTCCGTCCACGCCGACTCGTGCGGAGCGTGGAACGGTGACAGTCGGCTCGCCGGATCGGCGGTCGTGTCTCCGACGACGACCACCGACTACTGGGTGTACTGCTCGTCGGCGATCAGCACGATCGGCAACTTCGCTCGCGTGACCGTGAATCCGGCCGGGGGCGGCGGGCCTCCACCTCCTCCCCCGCCACCTCCGAATCCGGTTGACGGTTCCGCCTTCGTGAATCAGACGGTCCGACCGTTCTGAATACCGGACAGGTTGCCGGTGTGCAGGTGACGATGAAGAACACCGGCAACACGACCTGGTCGACGGCGGGCGGCTACAAGCTCGGCTCGCAGAACCCCGAGAACGGCACGACCTGGGGCCTGAACCGAGTGGCGCTTCCGGGCAACGTGATCCCCGGCCAGACGGTGACGTTCAGCTTCAACATCACCGCGCCTGCGGCGGCCGGGACGTACAACTTCCAGTGGCGAATCGTCCGCGAAGGGATCGCCTGGATCGGTCCAGTTGACGCCGAACGTGGCGATCACGGTGAACGCGGCTGCTCCACCGCCGCCACCGCCGCCTCCGCCTCCCCCGGCAGGTGATCCACAGGAGGTGAAGGACTACGCCCTGAAGGACGAGTACGGGACCGCGGACGCATCCCTGGACATAGAACTGCAGTGGACGGAGCTGGGCGGACGGCAGACCTGCAAGAGGAACCGCGCCCACGTGACGTGGTCGACGGTGTTCGGCGTTCGACTCTGGACGATGAACCAGGTGGTGACGTGGTGTTGGATCGGATTGACGGTCACGAAGGTCGAACGCAACCGCTTCGCAGACGTGGCTGGGTTCTTCGGCAACCCGTGGGGATTCGAGGGCTGGACCTCCACGGGTAGCTGCAACTCCGAGACGTGCTCGGAGAAGGCACCATTCCGAGGGCTGGCGACCATCGCGACGCAGGGCAAGTTCCAGGCCTGCGCCATCAAGGTCGCTGTGTGCTCAACGCACAATCCGTACATCGAGATGCAAATCGGTGCGCAGGGCTTCATCAGCCTCGTGAAGTGGATCGCCTGAGATGAGGTCGATGGGCTGGCTCAACTGGATCAGGGGACACCCGTTCTGGACACTCCTGATTCTCCTGGCGCTATTCGTGCTCTTCCAGTTCCTCCTGTCGTTCGGAGGATCTGGCAGCGGGGGCCTGGACGGGTGATCTAGCACGACAGAAGGCAACAACGGAGGGGCGCTGCGGCGCCCCTTCAGCCTCTTTGCTGGGCTTTACAACTTCCCGTGGCGGATCGTCCGCGAGGGAATTGCCTCGATCGGGCCGCTGACACCGAACGTGGCGACACGGTGAACGCGGCCGCACCGCCTTCGCCGCCTCCTCGACCGCCTCCGGCGACGGAGCCACCCGGCGTGAAGGACTACGCGATAAAGCTCGAATACGGCGCCGACGAAGGGGTGGAGTGCCAGTGATCGCCCGACGTTCCTCGGTGAGGGCGGCAGAACCTGCCGCATCGCCAAGGGGACCGTGACCTGGAAGAACCTCGTGGGCATATGGCTCTGGAAGCTGCACGAGGACATCCGCTGGTGCTGGCAGGTCATCACGATCATCAGCGTGTCGCGCAACAGGTGGGGCGAAAAGAACAACTTCCCCGGCACCCCTGGCACTTCGATGGCTTCCCGTCGCTCGGCTCGTGCGACACGGAGAGGTGCTCGGAGAAGACGGGGCGGCGCGGGACGAAGTTCATCGCCACGGGCGGCAAGTTCGAGGCTTGCCCGCCCATCCTCAACATCGGCTGCTGATCATCTACGCCACTTGGCGCTCGTCAAGCGCGGGAAAACCGCATGAAGCGGCGCTTTCCGGCCTGGACGACGGCTCCTTGGAGCCGTGCCCTCGGTAGGTCGAGCTCATCCACCGCCACCCCGTCGATCTTCACACCGCCTCCGGCGATCAGCCGGCGAGCCTCGCTGGTCGAGGCGACGCCCAGATGCTCGACGAGGAGCGCGGGCAAGTGCACGGGGTCGCCCTTCGGGAGCGCCGTCTCGGGAACGTCGTCCGGCGCCCGGTGCTCACGAACGACCCGCGTGAAATGATGCTCGGCCCGCCGCGCCGCCTCCTCCCCGTGCGAGCGCGCGACGATGAAGCGCGCAAGCGCGAGCTTCGCCTCCATCGGCGGAACCGACGAGTCGAGCTCTCGCTCCCAGACGAGGCGATACCACTCGGGCAGGAGCTCGTCCGGCAGACGCATCGTCTTGCCGAACATCTCCTCCGGCGGCGCGGTGAGCCGGGATGTTGTTCCCGACGGACGAGCTCATCTTCTCCCCGTCCCAGCTCAGGAGAAGCGGCGTCGTCAGGACCACTTGAGGGTCCATCCCGTGCGCCTCCATCACCTCACGACCGGTCAAGAGGTTGTAGAGCTGGTCGGTGCCCCCGAGCTCGACATCGGCCTCGACCGCCACCGAGTCGTAGCCCTGCATGAGCGGGTACAGGAGCTCGCTCACCGAGATCGGCTCTCCGGCCGAATAACGCTGCGCGAAGTCGTCACGCTCGAGGATGCGCGCAACCGTCGTTACCCGCGCGAGACGGACGACATCCGCGTACGTCAGCTTGGAGAGCCACTCGCCGTTGTAACGAACCTCGGTGCGGTCCGGATCGATGATTTGGAACGCCTGCTCCTGGTACGCCCTCGCGTTGGCGTCGATCTCCTCATCCGAGAGGAGCGGTCGTTCGGCGCTACGTCCGGAAGGGTCGCCGATGCGTGTCGTGTAGTCGCCGACGATGAGAACACCGATGTGCCCCGCGTCCTGGAACGCGCGCATCCGCTGCAGGGGAATGCCGCGGCCGAGATGGATGTCGGGCGACGTCACGTCGATGCCGAGCTTGACGCGCAGCGGCCGCCCGAGCGCGAGCTTGCGTTCGAGCTCGCCTTCCGGCAGCACGTGAACTGCGTTCCGCGTCAGCTCTGCGACGTCGGCCACGGCCGATGAGTCTAGTGAGCCGCGGGTTCCAGATTCTCGACCGCGATCGGCTCGATCTCGTCGGCGGGCTCGAAGCCGAAGACCTGGCCGAGGAACGAGATGTGGGCTTCGAGCGCCCGCTTGATGTTCTCGGCCTTTCGGAACCCGTGGCCCTCGCCCTCGAACGCGATGTACGCGTACGGAATCCCGCGCTGCTTCAGCGCCTCGACGATCACTTCCGCCTGCGCCGGCGGGACGACCTTGTCGTCGAGGCCCTGCAACAGCAGCAACGGCCGCGAGATCGAGTCGGCATGGCTCACCGGCGAGCGGTCACGGTAGACATCCAGTTCGTCGGGCCATCTGCCGACGAGGTACTCGTCGTAATGCGACTCGAACTTGTGCGTTTCGTCGTGGAACGTGACGAGGTCGGCCACGCCGTAGTACGACGCACCGGCTGCGAACTCGTCGCGCACGGCAAGCGCCAGCAACGTCGTGTAGCCGCCTGCGCTTCCGCCGGTGATCTCGACCCGCGCAGGATCGATGTCTCCGCGATCAGCCAGATACCGCACGGCCGCGGCGCTGTCCTCGACGTCGACCTCGCCCCAGCGCCGACGCAGGCGGTCGCGGTACTCGCGCCCGTATCCCGTGCTGCCGCCGTAGTTGAGGTCGACGACCGCGATACCCGCGGCTTGTATAGAACTGGATGTCGAGGTCGAGGGAGCTCGTGACATTCGCCGTCGGGCCGCCGTGAACGGAGACGACGAGCGGCGGGAGCTCGTCCTCAGGGCCGGTGAAGTCGGGATTCGTCGGTGGGTAGTAGAAGCCGTAGGACTGGAGGCCGTCCGTGCCCGGGAACTCGATCGGCTCGGCGATCGAGAGGTAACGCTCGCCGAGCTCGAGGTCCGTCGATCGCCGCAGGACCTCCTGCTGTCCCGAATCCACGTCGAGCCTGACGACCGCCGATGGCTCGGTCGGCGATGAGCCCGCGAAGACGAGAACGTTGCCGTCGCTCTTCACCGAGGGCGAGTAGATACTCGTGTACGGGAGATCGACCCGCTCCTGCATGCCCGTCGTGGGATCGAAAACCTCGAGGCCGTCGACCGCGCGGCGCGTGAAGACGCCGGCGATGCGGCCGTCGGCCAGGAACCCGTACCGCGAGAGATCGAACACCCACTGCGGAAAGCCGAGATCCGCCTCCTCGCTGGTGAGCGCCTCCACGTCTCCTTCGCGCTCGAGGTAGAGGTTCGACCAACCCGTCCGGTCGGAGGCGAAATGCAGCACGCCCTCCCGGCTCCACTCGGGCTGGAAGATGGACTCGCTGTCGGAGCCTGCGACGAGACGACTGTTCGAGAGCTCTCCGTCTCGGGAAAGGTCAGCGACCCAGAGCTCCGTGCCTTCGAACGGCATGTGCGGGTGGTCCCACGCGAGCCACGCCAGCTTCGCCCCGTCCGGGCTCGGGCGGGGCGCTGCATAGAAGTCTCGGCCCGTCGCAACCACCTTCGGCTCTGCCGAGCCGTCGCTAGGAAGGACGACGAGCTCGTTCACCGGCTCGCCGGCACCGTGTGACTCGCGGACGCAGACGATCAGCCTCCCATCCGCGAATACGCGGCCGTCGGCATAGCGCAATGCGTGCGGCTCGGCAGGCTCCGGCGTGATCGGCTGCGGCTCGGCGCCCGGAGCGTCTATTCGGTAGAGGCGGCTGTCCTCGAAGCTGGAGCAGAACACGACCGAGCCGTCGCGAAACCACGCCCCGCCGCCGTACTCGTGGACGCGCGTGCGCACGTTGAAGTCCGGCGGTACGACGTCGACCGTCTCACCGTCGTGCGAGTGGAAGACGAGCGCAGACCTCCCATTCTCGAGTGGCCGCGTCTCGGTCCAGTAGACGCCGTCCTCGGTGATGTCGAGGTAGCCGAAGGAAACCCCACCTGCGTCCGCAACGAGGTCGAGGGAGAACGGCGATGTCCAGGAGCCGTAGGGCGCGACGTTTGCCACGTCGGCTGGAACGTTACGTCACCTTCGGCAGGGCCCGCAGGGTCATGGCGATTCCTGCGATGAGGATCACGAGCGCGCTCGCGGCCGGCAGGAGGGACACGAACCGCCCCTCGAAGCTGAGCCGACCGAAGAGGCGCCGACCGAGCACCGCGACGAGGCCGATGCCCGTGATCGTCAGCGCGAGGCCGAGGCTGAACGCGACGACGAGCAGCATCCCGAACGTCACGCGATGGAGCGAGATCGCGCCGAGCAGAACGACAAGGGCCGACGGGCAGGGCAGCAGGCCGCCCGAGATGCCGACCGCGACGAGTGAGCGACGGCTCAGGTCGTGGTGGTGATCGTGGTGGTCGTGGTGGTGGTGATGGTGATGGTCGTGGTGATGGTGATGCCGCTTTCGCCAGCGCGCACGCAGGACGGAGATGCCGATGCCGACGACGAGCACGCCGGCGACGAGGTTCAGCCACGGATAGAGCTGATCCGGGACGATGAAGCGCGAGAGCAGCAGCGTCACGAGACCGAGCGCGAAGACGCCCATCGTGTGCGTCGCCGTCACGATCAGGCCGAGTAGTGCCGCGTGCCGCGGAGTGCCCCGCTGTCCGATCAGGTAGGCGGTGACGATCGACTTCCCGTGTCCTGGTGAGAGCGCATGCGCCATCCCCCAGAAGAGCGCAGCGCCGAGCGAGGCGAGGATCACCCAGAAACCGAGCTCCTCGCGGTTCACGAGCGCGGCGAAGCCCGAGTCCGCGACTCGGTCGGACGCCTGCGCTGCCGGTCCCGTCGTCACATGGGGACGCGTCCCGGGCCCCGTCCCCGGGGCGAGCCGTGTCGTCACGGCACTCACGTCCAGCGGACTCGAGAGCAGGTCGCGCGGGTACGCGCGGAGCTCGTGGCTGCGGCTGGCGGCGTCGCCGACGACGATCTCCTTCCACCCGATTCGGTCTGCGTAGTTCGTGTCGCGATAGACGATGTCGCTCGCCCGCCGCAGGACCGGGCCCTTCAGGACGACTTCGAAGCGTGTGGTCCGAAGACCGCCCGCGCCGGCGGGATGGGCGAGCGACGTCTCCACCGGAACGAGCCGCGCCGCATCTCCGTTCACCGACAGCCGAGCACCCCGCGCGATGCGACGTGCGTACGTCGTCGCGTCGATCTTCCCGGCCTGGAACGTCGGGATCTCCGCGAGATCGAGGACGTAGCGGACGTAGACGCGCGGCCCGGCGACCTCGATCCGGCTGAAGCGGTTGACCGTGAAGTTCCCTAGCGGATGTGCCTGCGCCGCGACCGGGAGCACCAATGCGGCCACCACGGCGCCCAGGAGGGCCAGCCGCTTCACGACGCGTACCGCCGGGCGACGGGTGCCCAGATGAGAGAGAAGTGCGGGTTCACCGCGAGCGCGCGGCGGAACCATCGCTTCGATTCGGCGCCGTTGCCGAGGCAGCGCTCGATCATCCCGCGGTGGAAGAACTTGTTCGCGTCGACCGTGCCCAGCCGAAGCGCGCGCTTCGAGTATTGCAGCGCCCCTATACAGCGGCCGTTCCGTGCGAGCGCCCAAGCCACGACGTCGTCGCCGTCGATCGACGGCCGGTCGGATCGAGCGGCGCGCGCACGCGCCAATGCGCGGCGCAGATGAATCCCGTGATCGACGTCGAACAGCGCCGACTCGAGGTCGACCCGCACGCCGTTTGCCCGAAAGAGCCTGTCGATCGCGTTGATGAGGGCGTATTGCCGAGCGGCCCCGCGGTCATCGCCGGAGACGCGCAAGAGATCCCCGAGTGCCGCGACGAACTGCGGGAGCGGCATCTCCTCCGCTGCGCGACGCTCCAGGCTGATCGCCTCGCCGAGCCGGCCGCGCGCAGCCGCGACCTGCGCGAGACCGTCGACCGCATAGACGTACCCCTTCCGCACGCCGAGGGCGCGCCGGTACTGGCGCTCGGCCGCGCCGAGGCGACCGTGCGTCGCGTAGAGCTTGCCGAGCTGCGTGTAGGCCCACGCCTGGCCTTCGCGCTGGCCGGTCGCGGCATCGATCGCCAGCTGCATCGCAGCGGCTGCGCCATCGATGTCCCCCAGGAGCTCGCGCGCGTACGACACGCGCGCGTACGAGGCGAGACTCGGCTTGATCGAGACCATCCGGTCGAACGCCGCGAACGCCTCCTCGTAGCGGCCGAGCTCGACCAGGGCGTCGCCGACGATCCCGTAGCCTCGCGCGGTCGTCGGCGAGAGCGCAACCGCTCGCCGCCCCAGCGCAAGACCAGCGCGAAATTGATGCCTCGAGAGGGCGAGCGCGCCGAGCCCGCTCGTTGCGAGCAGATCGTCCTGGCCGAGACGTAGCGCCCGCCGCAAAGCCGCCTCCGACTTCGGGTAGTAGCTCGGATCGCCCGACTCTCGTGCCGCCTGTTGGTAGGCGAGACCCAGCAGGGCAAGACCATGAGCGTCCGCAGGATCGTCTCGAACCTGTTGCTGGAGACGCGGGAGCAATGCCGTGTCCGCCGAGGCGTCCTGCCCGCACGGGAAGCGAGAGCCCGCGCGACGGCCGGGCCTCGCCGCCTCCCCCGTGGAAGACGCCGCCGAGGAGCAGGGCGACGGCGGTCGTGACCGCCGCCGCCCCACCAACCAGAAGCCGCCGTTTCGGCATTACGGCTTCTGCTGGCCCTTCGTGTTGTCGAATCCGCTGAACGGATCCGCCTGGTACGGGAACGTCGTCATGTACGGAACGTCGTTGCCGTCCACACCGTCGCCGAGCGGCAGCGACTTCCCGATCAGGGCGCCGCCAACAGCCCGCTCCGCGATGTCGATGACGTCGTCCTCGAGCCGCCGGCCGTTCGGGAACCCGGCGAGATCACCGCCGAGGACGCCGAGGCGATTGCCCTGCGCCGACGGCCGCCGTCGGAGCGATGCCGAGGTTGAGCCGGAGCTCGTCGGCACGTGTGTCACCGGTGAAGTTCAGGTTCGGCTGCTTCAGGCCGGTGAGCAGCACCGCCACGAGGTCGCTTCGGTTGTTCTCCTGGACCCCGCCGAGCTGCGGGTACAGCTGGTTGAGCAGCTTGGCCAGGATCGGGCTGGAGTAGTACTGCTCGAACTGCTTGTCCTTGTCGGGAGTCGAGGCGTTCCACTTGTCCTTGAGCTGTCGTCGGGATGATCACCTCGTTGATCAGTGGATTGCCGAGGCGGGACACCTGCCGCCACTCGTTCTCCTTCTTCACGAACTTCTTGCCGCGCCACTTCGCGAGACTGACCTTCGCGACCTGACGCTCCGTCGCCGCCCAGACGCCGACGACGTGGTTCGAGCCGTTGTCGAGCTGGGACAGCGGCACCTGCAGCGCGATCGAGTGCACCGCGTAGCCGGCGAAGAAGTCCTTGCCTCCACCGGTTGCGCCCGTACCCTTGCGGATCGCGACGAGGTCGAAGATCGCGCCGATGTCACCGTAGAACCCGTCGTCACGCTGACCTGCGAACACCTTCGAGCCGTCGTTGAGGTCGCGGACGCCGGCCGCGGCGAGAGCGCGGTAGTTCGGAGTCGTCCGCGGGCCGATGTTGTCGGGCGGCGTCAGGAGGCCGCTGCCGACCACGCGCGACGAGTTGCCGTCGATCCGCGTGACGGTGTACTCCTGCTGGGTGTTCTGGAGGAACGCGACGGGGTCACGGTTCTTGAACCGGAACCGCCACGTGATGTCCGGCTTGCCGTCGCCGTTCTTGTCCGCGTAGACGACGTAGCGCGCCGTCTGCGAGAACGTGTACCACATCGGTCCGGCCGCAGGATCCTCGGCCGGGATCCAGTTGGCGATGATCGAGACCGTGTTCGGGCGATCCGGGCTCCGGAACGCGTACGTGTCCGTGTTGTCTGCGGAGGGATCCTCCGAGATCAACGGCGCCTCCCGGTGGCTCGAGGCCTGGGCCGCCGAGGGTGTTCCACCCTGCGACGTGAGCGCACCGATCAGCGCTGCCGTGGCCGCGGCCGCCAGGACGACGAATGCGAGCTTTCGCATCTGGCTTCCTTTCAGACGGCCGGTCGGGATCTGCGGCTTTCAGGTGGCCGTCGTGTCGGCGCTCATTCGCCGCGACGCACGGACCGGTTCGGATCAGGAAGTCAGCCGCTTGCTTCGGCGCTCGTGCCGCGGAGCAGCGCCCGCAACACGGCCTCGAGCTGCTCGGGCGCGCGCACCTTCGGAATGAAGCCCGCCGCGCCTGCGCTACGCGCCGTGGTCGTGCGCGCGTCCTCGAGACCGGACACGAACAAGACGCACGTGCGCGGCCGGCTGTTCCGCAGCAGCTCTGTCGCGCGGAGACCGTCGATCTTGGGCATGTCGATGTCCATCAGGACGACGTCGGCGTCCTGCCAGATCGCGACCTGGACGGCCTCCTCCCCGTCGGAGGCAACGCCGACGACCTCGAAGCCGTCGACGTCGTCGACCAGGGTTGCGAGCAGCTGAGCGAACGCCGCATCGTCGTCGGCGATCACGACTCTCTGATCGGGGGGCGGCGGTCTTTCGGGCACGACGGTCCTGCCTGGGGCTTCATCTTGCCCCGGTGGCGGCTGCATCAAAGCAAACCAAACCGTAGCCGCCGACGAATCAGTCGCGATGAGCGACACTCCCGCCTCGATGGCGCGCTCCTTCGCCCACCTCTCGGACGAAGCCATCGTCGCGCTCGTCGCGCGCTCCGATCAGTCCGCGCTGGCCGAGCTGTACGACCGGTTCGGCCGGCTCGCCTACGGCGTCGCGCTGCGAGTCCTCCGTGACGAAAAGCTGGCCGAGGACGCCGTCCAGGAGGGTTTTCTCGCGGCCTGGCGGACGGCGGACCGCTTCATGCCCGAGCGGGCGAAGGCGAGCACGTGGCTGTTGACGCTTGTCCATCGCCGCGCCGTCGACCTGGTCCGCCGCGAGGAGCGACGGCGCGCCGAGTCGCTGCCGGACGACGTCGAGCAGGCTTCGACCGGATCGGCCGAAGACGACGCCTGGCTTCGCTTCGAGCGCGAACGTGTGCAGTCCGCCCTCAAGCGGTTGCCGGATCAACAGCGCGAGGCGCTCGAGCTCGCCTACTACGGCGGCTTCACGCAATCGGAGCTCGCCGAGAGACTAGGACAACCCGTCGGTACGATCAAAAGCAGGATGTTTGCCGGGCTGACGCGCCTGCGTGAGCTGCTCGGAGAGCCCGGCCCCACGGATACGACATGGAAACCAACACCCTTCACGACCTGACCGCCGCGTACGCGCTCGACGCCCTCGATCACGAGGACGCCCGCGCCTACGAAGAGCACCTCGCGCACTGCGAGCGCTGTCGCGACGAGCTCGCGTCCCTGTCGGAGACGGCGGGCGCGCTCGCCTACGCCGTCGACACGCCGGCGCCCCCGCCCGAGTTGCGCGCACGCATCCTCCAGGAAGCGTCGCGCGAGCGCTCGAACGTCGTGCCCCTGCGACCGCGCTGGGTCGCGCCGCTCGCCGCGGCTGCCGCGGTGGCAGCCTGCGCGGCGATCGGGTTGGGCCTGTGGGCAGCGTCACTGTCCGGGAAGCTCGACTCGAGAGACGCGGCGCTCGCGCGGCAGGACCGCGTTACGGAGATCCTCGCGTCGCCCGGCTCACGCAAGGTCTCGTTCGCGCGCGGAACGCTCGTCGTCGACCCTGACGGCCGTGCCGCGCTCGTCGTCCGAGACCTGAACAAGGCTCGACCCGGCAAGACCTACGAGGCCTGGGTGGCCGACGGAGGCGCGCCCGTCGCGGCAGGGCTCTTCGACGGCGGCCGGGCGGTGGCGGTCCCGCTCGACCGGCCTGTCGCCTCCGGCGCCACGGTGATGGTCACGGAGGAAAGGGACGGCGGCGTCGACGCCCCGACCCAGACGCCGTTCATCGTCGTCCGGAACGCGTCGCCGAGTTAGGCGGTCAGCCCCTAGAATCGGCCGCTTGCTCGGCCGCAAACGCAGCATGCCGAAGCCCGCGTCGAACGGGCGGCGACGGAGGATTCGGAAGCTCCGCCTCAGCTCTCTCGTCCTGATCCTCCTCCTCCTGGGCATCGCCTCGTTCACGTTCGGCCTGATCACGGCCGTCGCCGGACAGATCCCGAACTGCGACCCCGCGCGGGTGCCGCATGAGGTCGACGGCCACATCTACGCGAACGACAACCGCACGACTCCTCGCGACACTGCGCGGTTCCGAAAGTCGAATCCTCGTCTCGGGCGCCGAGATCGCGCCGATCATGCGGCAGGCGATCGTCGCGATCGAAGACAAGCGCTTCTATCAGCACCGCGGAGTCGACCTACGCGGCATCGGCCGCGCCATCTGGGCGGACGTCACGAGCAAGAAGGTCGTCCAGGGCGGGTCGACGATCACGCAGCAGTTCGTCAAGAACTCCTGCGTCACCTCGAAGCGCACGATCAGCCGAAAGCTCAAGGAGGCGGCACTCGCCTGGCAGCTGGAGCAACGTTGGACGAAGGACCGGATCCTGACTGCGTACCTCAACACCATCTACTTCGGAAACGGCGCGTACGGCGTCCAGCGAGGCGCGCAGACGTACTTCGACAAGCCGGCCGCACGTCTGACGCTGCCGGAGGCCGCCCTGCTCGCCGGGATCCCAGCAGACCCATCCCGGTTCGACCCGGTCACCAATCCGAAGAGTGCGCGGGCGAGGCGGCGCGAGGTGCTGAGCGCGATGCTGAACGAGAACGAGATCTCCCGGCGGGACTTCGTCCGCGCGAACAGGGCGGCGCTGCCACGCCCCGCGGACGTCCGTCTCCCCGGTATCGAGGGCCCGGCTCCGTACTTCGTGAACTACGTCAAGCAGCAGCTGATCGAGCGCTACGGCACGCGCAACGTCTTCGGCGGGGGCTTGAACGTCAGCACGACGATCGACCTTCGCCTCCAGAAGCTTGCCCGCCGGGCGATCGAGAGTGTGCTTCGGGAACCGAACGGCCCGTCGGCCGGGCTCGTTGCGATTCGTCCGAGGACGGGCGAGATCGTCGCGATGTACGGCGGTGACAACTTCAGGCAGAGCCAGTTCAACCTCGCGGTGCAGGGTGAGCGACAGCCTGGCTCGTCGTTCAAGCCGTTCGTGCTCGCCACCGCGCTGAAAGAGGGGATCGCCCCGACGACGACCTTCCCCTCGAAGCCGGTGTCGATCTTCATCGGCGACAAGTACTGGCCGGTCCACAACTACGAGAACGCGTATCTCGGCTCGGCCGATCTCGCGACTGCGACGGTTGTGTCCGACAACAGCATCTACGCGCAGCTGACGCGGCTCGTGGGGCCGGGCAACGTGGCGCGTACGGCTCACGCGCTCGGCATCACTCGCCACCTGAACCCGTACTTCGCCATCGGCCTCGGCGCCGATCCGGTGAGCCCGCTGGAGATGGCACGTGCGTTCTCGACGTTCGCGAACCAGGGGCGACGAGTCGACGGCAAGACGTTCGGCAACCGGCCGCGCGCGATCACACGCGTCCGAAACGCGCACCGGAAGCTGATCGACGACAACAAGCCCGTCGACCGGCCGGTCCTCTCGCCCGACGATGCGGCACTCCTCACCAGCATCCTGGAAGACGTGATCCGGTCGGGCACGGGCCAGCGGGCGCGGCTCTCGAACCAGCTCGCGGCGGGCAAGACGGGCACCACGTCGGATTACGGGGATGCCTGGTTCGTCGGCTATACACCGCAGCTGGCGACGGCCGTCTGGGTCGGCTACCCGAACAAGCTCGTCCCGATGCTGACGGAATACCACGGCGATTCCGTCGCGGGCGGGACGTTTCCCGCGGAGATCTGGCGCGCGTTTACCCAGATGGCGCTGGCCGGTACCCCGCCCGAGAGCTTCCCGACCTACTCGTACCAGTACGCGGCGTCACGGCGCGTGCTCTGGCGGGACGGCCGGTTACAGCTCGACAACGGCTACTGCCGCGGCACGACGCTCGTCTCGTACTTCGTCGGAAAAGGGCCGCATCGAACGGCGAACTGCAAGCCGAACGAGGTCGACGTCCCGCGCGTCGTCGGCATGACGGTCGCGCGCGCAAGGACGACCCTCGCGGCGCAGCCGCTCACGGCGAACTTCGTCTACAAGCCTGCCCTGCCCAAGCAGCGGCTCGATCTCGTGCTGGACCAGTTCCCGAAACGGGGCCATATGTCATCGCACGACACGGTGACGCTCGTCCTCGCCAAGCCCCTTCACGGTGTCGTGCCGAAGGTGGTGGGCTTGCCGCTTCCGAGCGCACGTGCGCGCATTCGCTCCCGCGGCTTCGTTCCGGTGATCGAGCGGTTCGACGAAGGAGAAGCGGGGCGCGTCCTCGCGCAGGCGCCGCCGCCCGGCGTCGCGGGCGCCGACCGGCTACGCCTCAGGCTCGTCGTCGGCCACGGCTGACGAAGGGCGAGCCGGCGTCCAGGTAACGCCACGACAGCTCGGTCGCGCGCGCGATGCCGATCCGTGGAGCGGTGACGATCTCAGGCACCTCCACGCGCGCCCGCAGCTCGAATGGAGGGACGTCGAGGGGCAGGCCGTCGTGCTCCTTCGTGATCGCGAGCGCCTGGCAGAGCTTCCCCGGACCGGAGCACAGGGCTCGGAGGTCCTCGACCCCGCGGCGCCGGCGCTGTTCGGCGATGCCTGCGGTCGGCTCGAGCGCGCGGACCAACGCGGCTTCGGGAACCCCCTCGTCGCCGCAGACGAGATTCAGGCACCAGTGAATGCCATAGGAGCGGTAGACGTACGCCTGCCCCGGCGGCCCGAACATCGCCTCGTTCCGCACCGTACGCCCGCGGTAGGCGTGGCTCGCCGGGTCTTCCTGGTCGTACGCCTCGACCTCGACGATACGGCCGCCGACCCCGTCGACGAGGAGCGTTACGCCGATCAGGTCGGGCGCAACCTCGTGCACGCTCCGATCGAAGAAGTCACGGTGCAGCACGTCAGACCGAGACGCGGTCACGCTCGCGACGTGGTGACGGCTCGCGTTCCAGAGGTGCCTTGCGGCGTTTGCGAGACAGTCCAATCGTGTCGACCGGTCATTTCAGACGGCCGCGCGGTCAAGGCCCGCACGGCCTGGGGACGGCGCCGCAAGCGGCGCCTTGGCGTCGTACCGGACGAGAGCCGGGAATGCGAGCGCGATCAGGAGGCAGCCGGCAACACAGAAGATCCCTCCGGAGACGATCGAGAAGCGAAGGCTCGTCGCGGCGGCGAGCGCACCCGCCTCGAGATTGCCGACCGACGGCGCCGCGGCGACCTGCATGAACTCGATCCCCGAGACGCGGCCGAGCAGCTCGTTCGGCGTGATGCGGTAGAGCATCACCGATCGCAGGATCGCGCTCATCTGGTCGCCGAGGCCTGCGAAGGCGAGCAGCACGAGCGCCAGCCAGAACTGCTCTGCGAAGCCGAACGCGGCAATGGCGACGCCCCAGAGCGAGGCGGTGATGACGACGCCGAGACCCTGTCGCCGCACGTGCCGCAGCGGGCCCGACAGCAGCGAGACGAGCAGCGCGCCGACCGCCGGCGCCATGTAGAGGTATCCGACGAGGGCAGGGTCGCCGAAGCGGTGAGCCGCCAGCGCCGGAAACAGCGCGCTCGGCATCCCGAAGATCATCGCGTTCGTATCGACGAGGAAGAACCCGAGGATCACGGGCTGCCGTCGGACGTAACGGAAGCCGGCGACGATCGAGCTCCAGCTCGGCCGGTCGGCGTCATGGGCCGCAGCGAGCCTCGGCAGCAGGAGACGGCCACGATCGAGCCGCGAGGTACGAGCCGGCATCGGCGACGAAGATCCACTCGAGGTCGACGAACTTGATCAGCACGGCCGCCAGGCCCGGCCCGGCGACCGCGCCGAGCTGCGAGGTGACGCTGTTCAGCGCAGAAGCGCCCATGAAGTGCTGCTCCTCGACGAGCTGCGGCGTCATCGACCGCTGTGCACCGACTCCGAGGCTGAACGCCGAGGAGATGACGAGCTGGAAGACGTACAGCGGCCAGACGCGTGGCTCCGCAAGAGCCGCGTTGGCCGCGAGCCCCAGGGCCCCGACCAGCATCCCGATCTGCTGGACGAACATCACGCGACGCCGGTCGAAGGCGTCGGCGATCGCTCCCCCGATCACCGTCAGCGTCACGAGTGGGACGAGATGGGTCAGCGAGATCAGCCCGACCGCCAGCGTCGAGCCGGTTAGCTGGTACATCTGGTACGCGAGGGCGACCTCGGCGATCTCGGTGCCGATGAACGAGACGCCCTGCGCGAACCAGAGTCGACGGAACGCTGGAGTACCGCCGGAGCGGCGTCAGATCCAGCGCGAGCCGTGAGGCGCGCCGGCGCCATCGCGCCGGCAAGGCGGGTAAGGTCAAAAGAGCTTCGAGTCGGCCGGCGCCGAGCTTGCTTCGAGCAGCCGGCGCGCGCGCCGGCCGAGGTCGTTCAGGTCGACGCGGCCCTGCTCGGTCTGCTCGGCCAGCCGTTCGGCGAGGTCGAGAGCCTGGTCCACGATCGGAGATCCGGCGTTCGTGTCGTGTCCCATGTCGTGCAGGATCGTCCGCTCGGTGCGGGAGGCGACGATCGGGTCAGGGACCCCCTCGATCCACACCCGCGTCCGCCGGCCGTGCCCTCGCTCTCCCTCGCCGAGGGGCTCGAGGGCGTAGATCTTGTCGGCCCGGGCGTATTTCCCGAAGCCGAGGAACACCATCCGGTTCGCGTCGGCCACGGACTGATTATCGCGGCTCGCGCTAGGCGAAGTACGTGTCTTCGTGCGCGTACGGCGGCGAGCAGCAGCAGAGGAAGCGGAGCGCGTCCACCGCGGTGATCTGATGCCACGTGCCGGGTGGAATCAGCACTGCGTCGCCCGGATCGACGCGCCGCCGCTCGCCGTCGAGCTCCATCTCCCCATGGCCCTCGAGCACGAAATAGATCTCCTCGCTTCGGCCGTGGTAGTGCCGCTCCGTGGCTTGCCCCGGCTGGAGCCTTGCCTCGGCGAGGCTCTGCGCCTGCGTGTGATGGAGCTCACGAATGGTCGAGCCGTCCTTCGTCGTGAAGGGCTCCACGCCAGAGACCGAGGTGACGTCCACCGCCTCGCGCCTAGGCGAGCGCGCGGCCGAGAACTTCGACGACGCGCTGCTGCTCCTCTGCCGTGATCTGCGTGAAGAAGGGCAGCGCCAGCGTCCGGCGCGCCGTGCTCTCGGCGACGGGGCAGAGCCCTTCGGCGAAGCCGTACCGCTCGCGCATGTACGGCTGCAGATGAATGCACGGCACGTACTCGGCGGTGGCGACGCCTTCGAACGAAGCGCATCCATGACTGCTGACCGGTCGAAAGCCGGATCCAGTTTCACGACGTAGACGAACCACGAGCGCCTGTGATCGGCGTCGTCCGGCGCAGGCACCTCGACGCCAGGCACGTGCTGTAAGAGGTCGCCGTAGCGCTGGGCGGCCGCGGCCCGCAGCTCGAGGATGCGGTCGAGCTTCTCGAGCTGCGCGAGCCCGATCGCAGCCTGGACGTCGGTCCAGCGGTAGTTCAGTCCCAGCCGGACGTGATGGAACCAGCCGCCGCCGTCATAGGAGCGACCCTGGTTGCGAAGGCTGCGAAGGAGCTGCCACTCCTCCTCGGAGTGCGTCGTGACGACGCCTCCCTCGCCGGTCGCCATCTGCTTGTTGGGATAGAACGCGAACACGGCCGCGGGGCCGTGCGCGCCGAGTGGCCGGCCGCGGTAGGACGCGCCGAGCGATTCACACGCATCCTCGATCAACGTGAGGCCGTGGCGGTCGGCGATCCGGACGAGCTCGTCGAGCTCGCATGGATACCCGAACATGTCGACGGCGACGATCGCCCTGGTTCGGTCTGTGATCGCGGCCTCGACGGCAGCGGGATCCATGTTCAGCGTGAGCGGATCGACATCCGCGAACACCGGTGTCGCGCCTTCGAGGATGAAGCAGTTCGCCGAGGCGACGAACGAAAGCGGAGACGTGATCACCTCGTCGCCCGGACCGAGGCCGGCCATCTTGCAGAGCAGATGCAAGCCGGCGGTGCCGCTCGACAGGGCCGCCGCGTACGGCGCGCCGACCCGCTCGGCTACCTGCTCCTCGAAGCGGTCGATCCACGGCCCGAGCGACAGGCGCCCGGACCGCAGCACTTCCAGGACGAGCTCCTCCTCCCGCTCGTCGAGCCACGGCCGGGAGAGCGGGATCTCCCGGAGTGCCTCCGTCACGCCTCGGCTCGAGCCGGCTCCGTCGTCGCGTACTCGAGCCAGTGCGACCACCGCTCGCTCTTACCGCGGACGGTGTCGAGGTACGCGCTCTGGATGGCGAGCGTCACCGGACCGGGCGGCCCGATCAGCTGGTCGTCGACCTCGCGGAGCGGAGTCACCTCGGCGGCGGTACCGGTCATGAAGACCTCGTCGGCGAGATAGAGGTCGGTCCGGATCAGCTGCTTCTCGACGACGGTGTACCCGAGGTCCTGCGCGATCTGGATGATCGTGTCGCGGGTGATCCCCGGCAGGATCGACGCCGAGAGGTCGGGCGTGTAAATCGTTCCGTCCTTCACGATGAACACGTTCTCGCCGGAGCCGTCCGCGATGAACCCGTCCTGCGTCAGCAGGATCGCCTCGTCGTAGCCGGCGCGATTCGCCTCCATCACGGCGAGCATCGAGTTGAGGTAGATGCCGGTTGCCTTCGCGACGTGCGGGATCACGTTCGGCCCGACACGGGCCCACGAGGAGATCTTGGCACGAATCCCGTTTGCCAGCCCTTCTGCTCCGAGGTACGTGCCCCATGGCCAGCTCATGACGACGACGTCGACCGGGTTACCCGTGGCGGCAACGCCGAGCTCGCCGTATCCGTAGAACGCGATCGGACGCAGGTAGCACTCGCCCATCCCGTTGGTTGTGACCAGGTCAGTGCAGGCCGCATGCAGCTCCGCGACGGTGAAGGGAAGCTGCATGTTCAGGAGTCGCGCCGAGTTGTCGAAACGACGGAGATGGTCGGTCAGCCGGAAGACGGCGCTGCCTTTCGGCGTCTCGTACGCGCGGATCCCTTCGAAGACGCCGGAGCCGTAGTGGAGGCCGTGCGTGCCCACATGGATCTTGGCGTCGGCCCAGTCGATGAGCTCACCGTTCATCCAGATCTTCTCGAGTTCCTGCATCAACGCTCTCCTTTGCAAGGACCGCAGTAGGCGGGGATCGGAATTCTAGCCGCGCCTTCTGTCGGCAACGTCTGCCGCCCGGTCATCAAGGAGGAGACTCGCCCTCTCGGCGCGCGTCAGATGGGCCAGCTGCTGCGGCGGCAAGCCCAGCACGTAGTGATCCGAGCCGACGTGCACCCAGATGACCCGCTCGGCGAAGACCGTCCGGTCGATGAACACGCGGGCGTGGTCGAACGGGAACGAGGGCGTCGCGGCAGGACGAATGCTCGTGGCCTTCGCAGCCTTCGCCAGCCTTTCGTGATCGAGCGCCCGCTTCACAGGGATGAGCGCGACGAGACGACCCCTGGTCGATTCGAAGCCCTCGGCGCGGACCGCCGGTCCCGGCGGGGACGCAGCATCCGAGGGCAACTCCTCCAACCGGCCCTCGACGCCGGCCGCCCGCAGGAACGCCGCGATGCGCTCGACCGGTTCGGGCCAGGCGGCAACGGGCTGACTCATTCGAGCGACAGGAACCGCGCGTCGTCGAACTCGGCGTGGATGCGGTCGACGAGCGCAGGCGGTGCCGGCGTGTCGATCGAGAGCGCCATCAGCGCCTGTCCTCCCTGGCGCGTGCGCGACACCGCCATGTTGGCGATGTTCACGCCTGCCTCGCCGAACAGCGTGCCAACCTTGCCGATCACGCCGGGCACGTCGTTGTAGCGAAAGAGGACGAGCAGCGGCGCGAACTCCATCTCGAGCTCGAACCCGAGCGCGCTGACGAGCCAGAGGCGGTTTTCGTTCCCGATCGTCGTGCCCGCAACGCGAAGCGTCGCGCCGTCCGACACCGCCTCCACATGCACGAGATTCGTGAAGTCCCGTGATCCACGGCTTCGCTCTTCGCGAACCTCCACGCCTCGCTCGGCGGCGATCACCGGCGCGTTGACGTAGTTGACCGGCTGGTCGGAGCGGCCCTGAAACGCCCCGTTCAGTGCGGCGACGGTCAGGAGCCGCGTGTCGTACTGCGCGAGCCCGCCGAAGTAGGCGAGACGGAGCTCCTCGACGCGGCCCTCCGCGAGCTCCATGGCAAGCCGCCCGAGCTTCGCGGCGAGCGGGATGTACGAGCCGAGAACCTCCAGGTCCTCGGCTCCGATCACCGGAATGTTGACGGCATTCGTCACGAGCCCGCCTTCGAGTGCCGCTGCGACCTGCTCGGCGATGATCACGCCCGCGCGGTCCTGCGCCTCTTCGGTCGACGCGGCAAGGTGCGGCGTCGCCACGACGTTGTCGAGCTCGAGCAGTGGGCCCGAATACGGCTCCGCCGAGAACACGTCGAGCGCGGCGCCGCCGACCTTGCCGGCACGTAGGGCTTCGAGGAGCGCCTCCTCGTCGATGAGCTCGCCGCGCGCGGCGTTCACGAGCCGCACACCGTCCTTCATGTGTGCGAAGGCATCCGCCCCGACCGATCGCCGTGTGTCATCCGTCAGCGGCAGGTGAAGGGTGAGGAAGTCGGACGCGGCGTATACGTCCTCGGTGCTCTCGACGCGCTCGACACCGAGCTCACGGAAGCGGTCGGGCGCGACGAACGGGTCGTACGCAACGACGCGCATCCCAAGCCCTGCCGCCCGGCGGGCGACCTGCTGCCCGATGCGGCCGAAGCCGAGCACGCCGAGGGTCTTGTCGGCCAGCTCGACGCCGCCGTAGGCCTTGCGCTCCCATCTCCCCTGCTTGAGCGCCGCGTGGGCCTGCGGAATGTTGCGGCTCAAGGCGACGAGCAGGCCGATCGTGTGCTCCGCGGCCGAGACGACGGTCGATTCAGGTGCGTTCGCGACGACGATGCCGCGTCGGGTGGCGGCATCGACGTCGACGTTGTCGATCCCGACCCCCGCCCGGCCGATCACCTTCAGTCGTTCGGCGCGATCGATCACGTCGGCGGTCAGCTTGGTCGCGGAGCGGATCACGATCGCGTCGTAGCGCGAGATCGCCTCGCTCAGGTCGCTGTCGCCGTCGACGTCCACCTCGAAGCCGCGCTCGCGCAGGAGGCGGATTCCTGCCTCGGCGATCGGCTCGCGGACGAGAACCTTGCTCAAACGGCGGCGTGCTCGGCCCAGGCCTCGAGCGCCCGCGTGACCGCGATGCCACGCTCGACGTCAGCGCCGGCGTCGCCAAGCACGAGCTCGACGGCCGCCAGAGCGGTGGTGATGTCGAAGACGTCGAACCACCCGATGTGACCGATGCGGAAGATCTTTCCCTTGAGCGATCCCTGCCCGTTCGCGATCGTGATGCCGAATCGGTCCCGAAGTGCGGAGACGATCTCTGTTGCATCGACACCGTCCGGCGACCGGATCGCAGTCACGACCGCCGAGCGATCCTCGTCGGGCGAGAAGAGCTCGAGGCCCATTGCTTTCGCGCCTTCGCGACACGCACGACCCAGACGGGCGTGGCGGTCGAACGCTCCTTCGAGCCCCTCATCGAGCAGCAGGCCGAGGGCAACGTCGAGGGCGCGGACGATCGAGACGGCCGGGGTGAACGGGGCGTCGAGCTTCGCTTGCGCGCTCCGCGTGCGCTCCCAGTCGAAGACGAACCGCTGCGCCGTCGACTGCGCTGCAGCCTCGCGTGCTGCGGGTGAGACCGAGACGAACGCGATGCCAGGCGGGGTCATCAGCGCCTTCTGAGAGCCGGAGACGACCACGTCGATGCCCCAGGCGTCGGTCTCGAGCGGCAGGGCGCCGAGGCTCGAAACGGCGTCGACGACGACCAGCGCGCCGGCCTCCTTCGCGACGGCGGCGAGCGACTGCACGTCGCAGACGACGCCGGTAGAGGTCTCGGAGTGCGTCAGGTAGACGACCCGGACGTCACCCGCTTCGGCGAGAGCCGCGCGCAGGTCCTCCGGCTCCGGCGTCTCCCCCCACTCCAGGCGTGCGTGCGCGAGATCCACTCCGAACGCCTTCGCGATGCTCGCCCACCGCTCGCCGAAGTTGCCTGCGGAGAGGACGAGCTGCCGGTCGCCGGGTGACGTGAGGTTCGCCACCGCCGACTCGAGCGCACCGGTGCCGGAAGACGTGAACATCAGCACGTCGTGCTCCGTGCGGTACACCTCGCGGAGTCGAGCGAGGCAGCGCTCGTAGATCTCGCGGTAGTCGCGCTCGCGGTGATGGATGACCGGCCGCGCGAGCTCGGCCAGCACCTCGGGCGGCACCGGCGTCGGGCCAGGAGTCATCAAGTAGCGCTTCTCCAGCCACTCCTCTGAGCGTAGCTCACGGACCGGAAGAGGCCCTGACACCTTGATCACGTCCTGCTGGTCGGCGTAACACTCGTGTCATGCCCGTCTGCACCCAGTGCGGTCAAGAGAACCCCGACATCGCGAAGTTCTGCCTCGCGTGCGGCTGCGCCGCTCGCCGCGCCCGCCCCGCCGGCGGAGGAGCGCAAGCTCATCACGGTCCTCTTCTGCGACATCGTCGGCTCGACCGCGAAGGCGGAGCACATGGATCCCGGAGGACGTGCGCGCGAGGCTCGGCCCGTACTACACGCGCCTCCGCTCCGAGCTCGAGCGGTTCGGCGGCACCGTCGAGAAGTTCATCGGGGATGCGGTGGTCGCCATCTTCGGAGCTCCGGTTGCGCACGAAGACGACCCGGAACGCGCGGTCCGAGCCGGACTTGCGATCTGCGAGGCGATCGACGATCTGAATGCGGCCGACGAGTGGCTCGACCTGAAGGTCCGCGTCGGCGTGAACACGGGTGAGGCGCTCGTCGTCGTCGGAGCCCGTGCGAGCGAGGGCGAGGGCATGGCGTCCGGCGACGTGATGAACACCGCAGCGCGTCTCGAGTCCGCCGCGCCCGTCAACGGGATCTTCGTCGGCGGCGAGACCTACCGCGCGACGCGCGATGCGATCGAGTACGAGGAGGCCGAGCCGATCGCTGCGAAGGGAAAGTCCGAGCCCGTCGAGGTGTGGCGTGTCGTCGGCGTGCGCGAGCGCGAGCCGGTGGTCGAAGCGCGGAACGCGCTCGTCGGCCGCGACGTCGAGCTCGAGCGCCTCGAAGAGACGTGGCACGAGGTTCTCGGGGCGCGGCTGCCGGCGCTCTTCGGCGTGGTCGGGCTCGCCCGGGATCGGCAAGAGCAGGCTGATCGCCGAGTTCGCCGGCCGATTCGACGGAGAGGTCGACGTCCACTGGGGCAGATGCCTTTCCTACGGCGAAGGCATCACTTACTGGCCGATCACCGAGATCGTGAAGTCCGCCGCGGGCATCCTGCAGAGCGACGACCGGCCAACCGTCGCCTCGAAGCTCGAGGAGTTCATCGACGCGCTGCCGACGCAGGATCCCGACGAGCTGCGCACGATCGCCGCGGCACTTTCGAACGTGATCGGAATTCCGACGACGCCGCGCGGAACCTACGCCGCCGGCGAGATCGCGCAGGCCGAGCTGCACTGGGGTCTGCGCCGGACCATGCAGCTCGTCGCCGGCACGACGGCCGACGGTCATCGTCTTCGAAGACCTGCACTGGGCGGAGCCGACGCTGATCGAGCTCGTCGAATACCTCGTGACGCCGCGCGAAGGAATACGCCCTGCTCGCGTTGTGGACGGCGCGTCCCGAGCTCCTCGACTCCAACCGTGAGTTCGCGAACGGCCCGGGCTCGCGTCGGGCCGAGCTGGAGGTGCTCCCGCTCGCAGCCGGCACGGAGCTTCTCGCCGACCTGATCGGAGATGCCGAGCTCGCGTCGAGCGAGTTCGCGGAGGCGCTGATCGCGAATGCGGGCGGAAATCCTCTCTTCCTCGAGGAGACGGTTCGGATGCTCAAAGACCAGGGCATGCTCGAATCCGGCCGGTGGAAGGAGGCGAGCGAGCGAGGCACGCTTCCGGTTCCGACGAGCCTCCAGGGTCTGATCAGCTCGCGACTCGACCGCCTCGACCGACGCGACAAGGACGTTGCACACGACGCGTCGATCGTCGGCTCGGTGTTCTGGGCCGGTGCGGTTGCGCATCTGGGCGCCGACAACGGGCTCGTCTCGGTCGATCCGACCGCCGCCCTCGGGACACTCGAGCGCCAGGACTTCGTCCGCGCAAGCCGTGTTTCGAGCGTCGCGGGCGAGGACGAGTACGCGTTCAAGCACATCCTCATCCGCGACGTCGCCTACGGCCAGGTCCCCAAGGGGCGCCGCGTCCAGCTCCACGTCCGCTTCTCCGACTGGGTCGCGAAGTTCCCGAGCAGTGCCGACGAGTTCGTCGAGATCGTGGCGTGGCATCTCGAGCAGGCCTGTCGGCTCTCCCGCGAGGTCGCGCGTAGCCCGATCGAGCCGCCGTTTCTGGCTGCGGCGGGCGCGCTCGCCAATGCCGCGCGGCGTGCCGAGCAGCGCGAGGGCATGCGCGAAGCGCATCGTTATTACACGCGCGCGCTCGAGGTGCTCGGAGACGACTTCCTCGAACGGCAGCTCGAGCTGAGGTTGCGCCGCGGCGCGATCACGATGCTGCTCGGACAGATCAAGGAAGCATGTGACGAGCTGCTCGAGGTGGTTGACCTGGCGCACGAGCACGGCAGCATGGCGGTCGAATGCGAAGCGCTGATCCTCTTGGGCGACATCGATCAGCGGCAGGGACGGCCGTCCGAGGCGCGGAAGCGGCTCGATGCAGCCGGGGCTCTGGCGTCCAAGCTCCGAGATCCATCGCTGCAGGTCAAGGTCGCCTTCATCTCGGCAACGGTCACCTTCGACTTCGAGGGCGACTTCCGGAGCGCCATCGAGGATCTGCGGAACGCCGTCGCAATCGCCGAGGAGATCGACGACCGCGAGTTGCGGACGGAAGGACATCTTCGCATCGCGGTGACCCTCATGAACCACGGCCGATACCAGGACGCGGAAGAGGAGCTCCTGCGTTGCCTTCGCGTCGCCGGAGAGATGGGAAGCCTCAAGGTGCAGGCAGAGGCGACGGCGTGGCTCGGCGGTGTCACCTACTACCGCGGCGATCGCGAAGAAGGAAGACGGCTCGGGCTGCAAGCACGCGAGTGGTTGGAGCGCACCGGAGACAGTTACTTCCTGGCGCAGAATCTGGTCTGGCTGGCGGCGTATGCCCTGTTCGAAGGCGACGCGGCTCGCGCGGAGGCGCAACTGCGGGAGGCAATGCCGGTCGCGCTCGAGATCGGCGGCTGGATCGTCATCCAGGCCTATAGGTATCTCGCGGAGGCACTGCTCGACCAGGGCCGGCTCGACGAGGCGCGCGAGCTCGTCGAGTTCGCGGCGCGCAACCTGCCCGAGGAGGATTCCTACGCCCGCGCTGAGCTGCTGCGCGCGCAAGCGCGGGTCTGCGCGGCGGTCGGCGAGACGGCCGCGGCAACGACCGCGTTCACGGAGGCACTACGGCTGCTAGAAGAGCTACATCTCAGCGTGGAGCTGGCGGAGACCCGCATAGCCCTCGCGCGAGCGCTGGGCCAGCTCGGCGACATCGCGGGCGCGCGGACTGCGTTTCAGCTGGCGCGCAGCGCGTGCGCGCACATGGGACTCCGCACGCTCGTGGATCAGATCGACGCCGACTTGACGCGGATAGACGAGGGGGCCGGTCCCGCCGGCCCCCTCGTGCATGCTTAAGCGTGCGCCTCTCTAGCCGATGTCGCCTCCACCACCTTCGCCAGCGTCCGGCTTATTGGTTGCCTCGCAAAAGGCCGGTTCGATTCTGGGTTTTCCCTCGTAATAGTCGGGGTTGGGGATCGTCGTGGCACTGGCGCACTCGACCGTTAGATGGCAGCTCGTCTCGGAGCCCGGGAACCTCGGATCAGGACACATGCTCTGCGCCGTTCGACCGTTCTGGACGCCTCGCTGCAGCACGTCGAACGTACCGGTGGTTTCCCCGTCGTAGGTGAGCAGCTGCCGCTGGGTATCGACACCCGTGGTGAACGCGCCGTTGATCGTTTGAATCTGTGTTCCGAATTGCCTTCCGAACCACGTGTCGGCCAGGGTGCCGGTCTGGAACGAATCGTTATCCTTGGCGCTACGCGGGTCCTGGAACTGAACGATCGGCCCCGGACTGATGTCCTTCGCGCGTTGCACCTGGCGGCCGAGCTGCAGGGTCACGATCGTGTTTCGCTTCGGATCGTTCACTGAGCCCACCTCGCTCAGCTGATGGATACCGTGCCCGAGTCCCTGCTGATCAAAGGTCGGATCCTGCTGTTGCGTGAGTGAATGCGCGTGCGCTCCACTTTGGAACTGGCGATAGAACTCGGCAGCGCCGTCTGCGTTCTTCCCGCCGGTCGTGCTCTGATCGACGAAGGAGCACATGTTGCGCGGAGGGAACATCGTCGACGGGTCCTCGTCGTCGCACGTGCCGGCCGTTGGATTCTGCGCCTGCTGGATGTCATTCGCGTTTTTGGCCTTCTCGCGTTGTCGCAACGACTGGTAAACGCTCGAGAGATTGTTCGACGTCATTCCCGCCGCCGAGTGACAGTCGGGACCGCCCTGGCAGACCCGGACAGTCTGTTGGCTCTGCTGAACTTGCGTCACGTCACCGACCATCGCGCCTGCCGGGCTCGTGTCGTCGCCCTCAGTTGAGGGCTCGACGTTCTGGATCTTGTTCATCAGCGGCGTGAAGTCCGGTAGGACACTCGCCGTCTCCGCCCGCGATTCGATCGCAGACTGGTCGTTGATCTCGCTGTCATTGTCGTCGCTAGCGCCCTGACCGAATGACTGCTTGAGGATCTGCACAACGAAGGCCGCGTTCGCCTTCGTCGTGTTGCTCTGATTGACCCTTACGATCTGCTGGCCGTTCTGCCCGATGATCGTCGAGGTCTTTTGCACGATCACCTGCAACGCGATCGCGACGTTCGTGCGATCGCCGGTCGACGACTGATTGAACTTGCAGACCTGCGTCACGTTCGGGTCACTGCTCTTCTCGATGCAGACACCCGCTGACCCGCTGAAGTTGCAGCGCTGCTGCCCAGCCATTGACGTGTCCTTCGTGCCCCCGATACACGACCATAGATCTCCACTCGCCTGAAGCTTCCGCATCGCGTTCTTCACGAGCGCGCGCACTTGCTTCGACGCCCGTGCAGACAGTTGCGCTTGTTTCCCGCTGCCGTTGATCCACACCTCCGGGTTGCTCTTCGCGACCGTGCGGGCCGGTCCCGCAGCAGCGCTCGAGGACAACGCGGTCACGGCAACCGTCGCACCCAAAACGAGCGCAACGAGGACTAGGAATCGGCGCTTCATATATCTCCCCCTCCGCAGTTGGTGGAGATCGCCGGGGCGGTCTCCAGTTGCCCTTCAGAACAGGTCCATTTGAGTCATACGCCTCGTAAACCGCCATTTCAAGGGGTGGAAACCCTGAATTCCTGGTGTATTACCGCGCTGTTGCCAAAACGGGACACGACATTTTGCCCGGAGCAGCACGTTTACACCTAACTCTCGTCGGTAACGTCCGTCTCAACCACCTGACAACCAGCCGTCTGGCTGCGGCACAGTCGTGAGGCGGCGGGATCCGGGAGATCCTTTTGATGCGTTCCAAAATCACACTCGCACTCGCGTGCGCCTGTTCACTTGCGGTTGCCCTGATCGGGGCAGCGACGCTGCGCGCCGAACCGTCGCCCGAACCCACTACCCCGGAGCCCACTCCCGAGCCGACGACGCCGACCGTTGCCACGAAGCCGAGGCCCCTCGTCGACTGGCGGAAGATCCAGCGCCGGATCAAGTACTACCGCGGCGAGACGTGGTACTGGCAGCGGACGATGGGACGTCGCCTCACCTGGGAGCTGCGAAAGTCGCCCCGCGATCCCAAGGAGAAGATCGCCGTCTGGAAGCGCGTTGCGCGAAAGACGCGGCGTGCGGCGCAGAACCCACCGCACAAGGCAGGGTGGTTGTGCATCCAGCGTTACGAGGGATCGTGGAGCGACGGCGGTGGCCCGTACTACGGAGGCCTGCAGATGGACCTCGGCTTCCAGCGGACCTACGGCCTCGCGTTGCTGCGGCGGAAGGGGACTGCGGATCGCTGGACTCCGCTCGAGCAGATGTGGGTCGCGGAACGAGCGCACCGTGCCGGCCTCGGCTTCTACCCGTGGCCGAACACGGCGCGCTCCTGCGGCTTGATCTAGGTCGAACGCTGCCAGTCGTCGTGACTCCCGCGCGACTCGACCGGCTATCACCGTCTCGTCTCGAGTCGCCGGCATCGTCGGATCCGAGAAGCTCGATGAAGAGCGCTCGGTAATGCCGAACGGAATGGCGGAGGTCCTCGGTGGAGGCTTCGCCACGTTCGCTTGCACGGGCGATGCCGTCGGCGGTCCGGTACTTCTCGACGAGATCGGGATGCTCAACCGAGATGTCCGCGGCGCGCCGATCGAAGTCTTCAACCGGATAACCGCGGTCCTTCATCACACGTTGAACCAGCTGGTCGGCCCGCGCGACGGCGCCTTTCGGGTCGTCGACGAACTCACCCTGCGTCTCCTCCCACTCCTGCTGGAAGCCCCGACGCGCTTCTGGAGAAAGCGGCCGGAGCTCGAGCTCCTCGTGACGCTTCTCCCGGTCCCGCAGCTCGCGTTCGGCCGCACGGCGACCACCTTCCTTGTCGATCGTCGCGGTCGTATTCGCTGCCTCCGAAGCGATCCTGCAGTGCCCGGCTGCGCCGTTGCTGCGCGACGTACCACAGCACGCCGAGCACGACGACCACCGCAACGACGGCGATCAGGATCCACACCCACGTGTCCATGTGCACTCCTCTCGGTTGCTAGGAAAGACCCCAATTGAGCGCTACAGCGATACCCGGCGCGCGGGCCGCGAAACGGGTCTGCGTTTAGGCCAGCTTCCGCCGGAGGAGCTCGTTGACGATCTTCGGATCGGCCGTGCCTTCGGTCTCCTTCATCACCTGGCCGACGAAGAAGCCGAGCAACCCCTGCTTGCCGCCCTTGTAGGCGGCCACCTGGCCGGGATTCGCGGCGAGGATGCGGTCGATAAGCGGCTCGAGCTCGGACGTATCCGTCAAGAGCGCCACGTCGAGGTAGGTGTCCGCCTTGAACTCGGGATCGCCGCTCTCGGCGATCGCCTTCGCGAACGTTGCACGCGGAATCGTCGCACGCGCTTCGATCACCTTTGCGAGCTCATCCGCGTTGACGAGGTCCGGGTCGACGCCGCTCGCAACGAAGTCGTTCATGAGGATGTTCGACACCGTCTTCGTATCGACGCCGTCGAGCGCCACACGCTCGTACAGCGCCGCGAGCGACGCCGAGCCGTTCAGCACCTCTGCGTCGTAGAAGGGCAGGCCGTACTCGCTCTCGAAGCGCCTGATCCTGGTACCCGGCAGCTCCGGCAGTTCCGTCTCGACCCGCTCGAGCATCTCGGCCCGGTTCGATCGGAACGAGGTCCGGCTCCGGGAAGTAGCGGTAGTCGTCAGCCTCCTCCTTCCGCCGCCGCGGCGTGACCGTGTCCGACTTGACCTCGTAGTCGAGCGTCTGCTGAACGACTTCGCCGCCCGACTCCCACGTCTCGATCTGGCGCCGCACCTCTGCGTCGATGCCGCGCGCGATGTGGTTGAAGGAGTTCATGTTCTTGAGCTCCGTACGGGTGCGATAGACCGGTCTCCCCCAGCTTCTCGGACGGAGACGTTGGCGTCGGCGCGAAGCTGGCCCTTCTCCATCTCGGCGTCGGAAAGGCCTAGCTCGACGATCGTCTGGCGCAGGAGCTGCAGGAAGCGCTTCGCCTGCTCGGCCGAATGGAGGTCGGGCTTCGTCACGATCTCGACGAGCGGAGTGCCGCCGCGGTTGAAGTCGATGTTCGAGTGCGCTGCGCCGACGATCCGACCGGTCGCGCCGCCGACGTGGATCGTCTTGGCCGCATCCTCCTCGAGGTGCGCACGCACGATGCCGACCTCGAAGTCGCCGTCCGGTGCCGGCACGACGAAGTGCCCGTCGAGACACAGAGGCTCGTCGTACTGCGAGATCTGGTAGCCCTTCGGCAGGTCGGGATAGGGGTAGTGCTTGCGGTGGAAGAGCGCGCGGTCCGCGATGCGGCAGCCGAGAGCCAGCCCGAGCTTCAGCGTCCACTCGACAGCCGTCTCGTTCGGCGTCGGCAGCGCACCGGGAAAGGCGAGGCAGACGGGACACGTCTGCGTGTTCGGCCCCGTGCCGAAACCGTTCTCGCAGCGGCAGAACATCTTCGTCCGCGTCTTCAGCTGCACGTGGATCTCGAGGCCGACGACGGGTTCCCATTCAGCCATCGAGAAGCTCCTTCGCCTGCATCAGCGGCACCTCGATGTCGCCGCGCACCTCGAAGACGGCGAGGTACTCCTCGAGCGCCCCGTGCATCCGGATGACGCACAGCTCGCGCTCACCGGCCTCGAGCGAAAGGCACAGTCGCCGATCTGGACAGCGCGCGATCCGTCGAGCACACGCGGGCGCACGCCGAAGACGCGCTCGACGTGCGAGCACGAAGTCGCGCGGCGCGATCGACGATTGTCGCGCCTTGTCATGTGCGGAGTCGCTCCGGCACGGTGTCGAAGCCGATAGCCGTCTCCAGCGCGTGGCCGGCGCGGAAGAGCGTGTTCTCCGAGAACTGCGGCCCGATCAGCTGCAGGCCGACCGGCAGGCCTTCGGAGAGACCGCACGGGATCGAGAGCCCCGGCAGCCCCGCCATGTTCGGCGGGATCGTCAGGACGTCGGCGAGGTACATCGCAACGGGGTTCTCCGTCTTCTCACCGAACTTGAACGCGACGGTCGGGGACGTCGGGCTGACGAGCACGTCGAAGTGCTCGAACGCAGAAGCAAACTCCCGTGAGATCAACGTTCGGACCTTCTGCGCCTGTCCGTAGTACGCCTCGTAGTACCCGGCGGAGAGCGCGTAGGTCCCGAGCATGATTCTCCGCTTGGGCTCGTCGCCGAAGCCGGCGTCACGCGTGCGCGAAACCAGCTCGTAGTAGTCGTCCGCTTCGCGGCGCAGGCCGTATCGGACGCCGTCGTAGCGCGCGAGGTTCGACGACGCTTCTGCGGGTGCGACCAGGTAGTAGCACGGCAGCCCGTACTCGACGGAGCGCGGGAGCTCGCATTCGCCGACGTCGGCTCCGAGCTCGGCGCACAGGTCGATCGCGCGCCGCACGGCGGTCGCAACACCGGGCTCGATTCCCTCTGCCTCGTTCAGCTCCTTCGGGACGCCGACGCGCAGGCCCTCGAGGTGCTCGGCCTCGGGGAGCTCAACGGGTGGAACCTCCACGGTCGTCGAATCGCACTCGTCCTGCCCGCTGATGATTCCGTACAGGAGCGCGTTGTCGCGGACCGTCTTCGTCACCGGGCCGACCTGGTCGAGGCTCGAGGCGAAGGCGACGATGCCGTACCGCGAAACGGTTCCGTAGGTCGGCCGCAGGCCGACGTTGCCGCACAGTGACGACGGCTGCTTGATCGACCCGCCGGTGTCGGAGCCGAGCGCCCACGGTGCCAGTCCGGCGGACACCGCCGCTGCCGAGCCGCCGCCGGACCCGCCGGGAACGCGCTCCGGATCCCACGGATTCCGAGTCGGGCCGAAGGCAGAGTTCTCGGTCGACGAGCCCATCGCGAACTCGTCGGTGTTCGTCTTCCCGAGGAGCTGCAACCCGGCGGCCTTGCACCGTGCCGCCACCGTCGAGTCGAAGACGGGGACGTAGTCCTCGAGGAGCTTCGATCCGGCGGTCGTCCGCACACCCTTCGTCGAGATCACGTCCTTCAGCGCGATCGGAACGCCGTCGTTTCCGTCTTCGTGGACAAGCGTCAGGAAGCAGTGGAGCTCATCGTTCCGCGCGTCGATCGCCTCCCGGTACGCGGCGCGGAGCTCGGCGGCAGAGACCTCCCGCCGCTCCAGCAGGCCGCGTGCGTCCTCTGCGGTGAGACGGAGGGTGTCGATCATCAGGGCGCGGTCTCCTCGGCTATCCCGGTCGGCGGGACGCGGAACAGGTCACCGTCGCGTTCGGGAGCATTTGCGAACACGTCGTCGAGCGGCAGCGAAGGGCGTGGGTCGTCGGGACGGAAGACGTTGACGACCGCGAGCGGGTGCGACGTAGGCGGCACGTCGGAGAGGTCCAGCTCGGACACCTTGCCTACCGCAGCGAGGATGTCGTTCAGCTGAACCTCGAGGCGCGCGATCTCCTCCTCGGTCAGCTCGAGGCGAGCAAGCCCTGCAACGTGCAGCACGTCTTCTCTCGTGATCGCCATCTGTCCGGATACTCCCAAAAACAGAAGAGGCCCCCTTTCGGGGGCCTCGTGTTGCTCGGTTCCGAAAGGAAAGCCTTAGACAGGCTGGACGTTCGCGGCCTGGGCGCCCTTGGGGCCCTGCACGACCTCGAACTCAACCCGCTGACCCTCGGTCAGCGACTTGTAACCCTCCTGCGTGATTGCGGAGAAATGGACGAACACGTCCTCCCCACCTTCACGCTCGATGAATCCGTAGCCCTTCTCGTTCGAAAACCACTTCACGGTGCCCTGAGCCAACTACTTCCTCCTTGAAAACACGCGACGGCCCGGGCACCGAGCCGCCACTACTGATACAGCGGGGCGGAGTGTAGCTCAGATGCGCGGGAACGCAAGCAATCCGTTTCGGTAGCGCGCCGCGCGGACCGCATTGCGAAGAAGCGCCGCGATCGTCATCGGCCCGACGCCGCCGGGGACCGGTGTGAGGAACGCCGCGACGTCGGCGACGGCGGGATCGACGTCGCCCAGCAGCCCTTCCGGAGTCCGCGTGATCCCGACGTCGATGACCGCCGCGCCCTGCTTGACCATGTCCGCGGTGATGAGGCCGGGACTGCCCGCTGCGGCGACGAGGATGTCCGCGTCGCGTGTGTGACGAGCGAGGTCCTGCGTCCGCGAGTGACAGATCGTGACCGTCGCGTTCGCCTGCAGGAGCAACATCGACAGCGGCTTCCCGACGAGCGTACTGCGGCCGACGACTACGGCCCGCGCTCCCGTCGTCGGGATCTCGTACTCCTCCAGGAGCTGCATGACGCCGAGCGGTGTCGCCGGCGCGAGCGTCTGCTGTCCCAGGTAGAGCTGGCCGGCGCTGAACGGATTGAGACCGTCCACGTCTTTGATCGGCTCGATCGTGCGCATCACGCGCGCCTCGTCGATCTGATCCGGCAGCGGCGTCTGGACGAGGATGCCGTCCACTGCGCTCTCGTCGTTCAGCTCCTCGACGAGCTCGAGCACGTCTGCCTCGGGCGTCGTCGCGGGCAGGCGGTTGTCGATCGCCTCGATGCCGACCTCGTCGGCCGCCCGGTGCTTGTACCGAATGTAGATGTCCGACGCCGGATCGTCGCCGACGAGAATCGTCGCGAGCCCGATGTGGCCGAGCTCCGCGATCTCGTCCTTGAGCTCCTGGCGAATCCTCGCCGCGAGCGCGGCGCCGTCCATCAGCGTCGCGGCCACCGCGCCCTAGAAGGGAAGCTCGACGCCGCTTACGTCGAGGCCGAGGGACTCCGCGAGACGCACCCCGATCTCGAGATCCTCCTTCAGGCGCTCGACGTCGCGCGACTCCATCGCGCGACCGATCCAGGCGCGCTCCTTCGGCCGCCAGAGCGCGTGCGCGGCGAACTCCGGAAGCAACCTGTTGGCGGCCTCGACGAGCTGTGCGGTTCATCTTCTTGTCCGAGTCCTGCAGCAGCACGCGCTCGTACGCCATGCCCGCGCCGTGATGGATGCCGTCGTCCGTCGCGAGGCGGTTGCAGAGGTCCTCGAGGACCGTGCCGCGCGACGAGCGGGCAATGAGGCGGAACCGCGAGATGATCAGGCGCTCGTAGAAGACCTGCATGAGGAAGACCTTCTCCTCGACCGTGTCCGCCTCGAGCGTCATGTGCGCGAGGTTGTCGAGGTGCGGATCCCGCTCGGCGGTGCCGCCCGCCTCGCCGACGAGCTTCAGCCACGCTTCGGTGTGGCGGGACTCGTCCTGCACCATCGTGGAGTAGTAGAGCTTCGCCTCGTGATCGGGCGCGATGTTGAGCAGCTGCGAGGACATGTCGCACGCGAGCATGTCCGCCTGCAGCTGCTGCGTGAGGACGGAACGCCACATGTCGTTTCGGCGTGCACGCCGTTGCGGCGAGCCCTTCCCCTCCGGGATCGGCGGCAGCTCGCCCCAGGGCAGGTCGCGGACCTGCCACTCCTGCCGCTTCGCAAGCTCGTAGAAGCGGAGCACGCCGCTGAACTCGTCGCGGCCCTCGCTGGACATCTCGATCAGTTGGCCCGTCGCCATGGCCGGACATTATCCGGCACCATCGGCCACTAAGCTGGAGCTGCGATGCAGATGAAGCGCTGGCCGCGCAAGAACGACCCGGCGTCGATCCGCGAGCGCCAGCAGCAGCTCGGCCTGAACGGCGGCGTGACGGGCATCGACCTGTCGCCCTTCGTGAGCGCGCAGGAGATGCTGACCGGTGCGGCGGTGATCCCGGTCTCCGTCGTCGGCCCGCTCGAGCTGGAGCTCGGCGAGTACGAGCTCGAGGAGCCGTTCGGACGCGTGACGGAGACCGGGCGTGCGCGCGACGCGGTCTTCGTTCCGCTCGCCCACACCGAGGGCGGCCTGTCGGCGTCGCTCTATCGAGGAGCGCGGGCGGCGGCCGAGTCGGGCGGCTTCAGAACGTACGTGCTCGGAGACCGAATCACCAGAGCATCCTGCTTCGTCTGCAAGTCGACGGAGGAGGCAGTCCGGCTCGCGCGGTTCCTCGACGCGCACGTCGCGGAGATGCGCCGGTGGCTCACCGAGCGGCCGGAGGACTGGATCTCCTCCTATGCCCGCTTACGGGAGGTCGAGACGCATGTCGTCGGCCCCATGTGCCACGTGTTGTGGGCGTTCACCACCGGAGACGCGTGCGGGCCGAACATGATGACCCGCAACGCCTACGCGCTGAACATGGGCTACGTGATGGAACACGCGCCGGTGAAGCCCGAGCGCGCGATCCTCGAGGCGAACATGGGCGGCGACAAGAAGCCCTCGCACCGATACTTCGAACGCGGCGGTCACGGCAAGACCGTCCTCGCCGAGGTGACCCTTACGGACGACGCGGTTCGGCGCGTGTTGCGTACGACCGTCGACGACCTGCTGGAGCTGTCGTGGGCGGGGACGCACGGCGCGGTCGCGTCCGGAATGCAGTCGGTCGCGTTCACGCCGGCGTCCGCGATCGCCGCAATCTTCGCGGCGACGGGCCAGGACCTGGGGATGGTCGGGACGAGCTCGATGGCGCACGGCACGGGGCATCGCGTCGGACGGCGGCATCCACTGCGCCCTACGCCTGCCCGGCCTCGAGGTGGGGACCGTCGGCGGCGGGACGATCTTCCCGTATGCCCGGACGTGGCTCGAGCTGCTCGACTGCGCCGGCGTAGGCAAGGTCTACCGCTTCGCGCAAATCGTCGCAGCGGCAACGCTGGCCCTCGAGATCTCGGCGAGCGCCGCGATGGCGACAACGGGCTCCGAGAACTTCTTCCGGGCCCACCACGAGTTGGGCGGTCTGCGGAGCACGTAGTTCTTTCACACTTCCGTGACGCTTCTTATGAACCAGGGGTCAGACCCTGGTTCATAGAGACGTGGCTCACGAACGCGAGCGCGCGGCCGATTCGTTGCACGGCCTCCTCGACGAGCTCGCGCGAGGTGCCGAGGTTCAGTCGGGCGAATCCGCGCCCGGCATCCCCGAAGTGCGGGCCGGGGAGCAGCGCCACGCGCCCACGCTCGATGAGCTCCGCCGCCGGATCGTCGCCGAGGTCTGTCGAGCGAAAGTCGAGCCACGCGAGATACGTCGCCTGTGCCGGATCCGAACGCACGCCCGGTGCATGCTTGCTCAGCAAGTCCGGCAAGCACCGCCGTGTCTCGGCGATGTAGCTCCGCAGCTCGTCGAGCCACTCGTCCCCTTCCGCAAATGCGGTCTCCGACGCGATCACGCCGAGAAGTCCGACGCGGTCGTGCAGATCGACGGGCATCCGGTCGAGCGCCTCGCGCGTGCGTGACGACTGGCCGACCGCCAGGCCGCACTTCAACCCTGCGAGATTCCAGGCCTTCGTCGCGGACGTCAGGGTGATCGCGTCCTCCACGACCGACGCGGCCGGCACGTGGGAGACGCCGGGCATCGTCAGCGGCGCATGGATCTCGTCCGAGAGCAGCACTGCGCCGTGCTCGCTGACAATCGCGCCGAGCTCGCGGACTTCGTCCTCGTCGGCGACATAGCCGGTCGGGTTGTGGGGATTGCAGAGGAGCATGGATCGCGCGCCGTCGCGAAACGCCGACGCGGATCGCCTCGAGCGGCAGCCGGCGAGGCTCGTCCGGTGGAAGCAGAGGCACCTCGACGACCCGCCGTCCGGTCTCGGCGATGACCGAGTAGAACGGCGGATACACGGGAGGGTTGATCACGACGCCCGCGCCCTCGGGCGTGAGCACACGCAGCAGCTCCGCGACGCCGACCATGACGTCGGGGACGGCGAGCACCCCGGCGGGATCGAGCGACCACCCCCAGCGGCGCTCCGCGAACGCCGCGAACGCGTTCGCCAGCCCGGAGGTGCTGCGCTGGTGCGTAGCCGATGTCGCCCTCCTGCACGGCTGCGACGAGCACCTGCTCGATCGGCGGCGCAAGCCCGAAGTCCATTTCGGCCAGGTGCGAAGGAAGGACGTCCGGCGGGAACGCCGTCCACTTCTCACTGCGCCGCCGACGTAGCGACTCGAGGTCGACGGAGTCGAAGCTCATCGCGTACCGATCTGCATGCGCAGGATGCGCGGTAGCGCGGCGCCCAGTCGGGCCGCGAGCGGCGCCCGGCGGCCGTCCTCCTCAGCCGCCTCGCAGGCCATGATCGACGCGCGCACGACGCCGCCGCCGAGACGCTTCAGCGGCTCCGGCGGCAGCGACGGCACCCGACGGCTCGCGAGCGGCGACGCCGTCCACTCGTCCTGCAGGCCGAGCGCGAGCGACGCGAGGATCTGGCCGCCGAGCCACGACGGGCCGACGCCGTGCCCCGAGTAGCCGAGCCCGTAGTGAACCCGCCTGGCCGCGACCGTGCCGAAGAACGGCAGGTGGTCGGCCGACACGTCGATCGGCCCGCCCCACGCCCGCTCGATGCGCGCGGCCGCGAGGCCCGGTAGGAGCCGGCGAAGACCGCGCTCGGCGCGCGCCGCCGTGGGGCCGTCCCTGCTGAAACGCTCATCCAGCTTTCCGCCGAAGCCGATCGGGCCCGAGCCGCTCCCCATCAGCACGCGCCCGTCCGCCGTCGTCCGGAAGTAGTGCAGGAACATCCGCCCGTCGAGGATCGCCTCGCCTCCCGTCCAGCCGATCTCCTCGAGCAGCTCCGGCACCGGCTCCGTCAGGACCACGTACGAGCCGAAGTTCGTGACGTGCCTCGCAACGGGACGCCAGCCGGAGGCCGCGGCGTTGACGGCGACGCACGACCTCCGGTGCTCGAACCCGTCCGCGCGCCGTGACGCACCTCGCCCTCGCGAACCCGCGTCGCCGGTGTCCGCTCGTACAGCTCCACGCCCGCGTCGACCACCGCCGCGCGAAGCGCACGCACGAGCCGCCCCGGCTGCACCGTCGCGCCGTCGGGGAAGAACACGCCGCGCCGAAAGACCGGCGACCGGATTCGCGCCGCGACGCCTGCCGCGTCGAGTGCCACGGCCTGATCGTCCGCACCGACCGACGCAGCCGCGGCGACCGCATCCTCTACCGCCTCGTCCTGGGTCGGAGTCGTGGACACCATCAACATGCCCGACTCTCGGAGCCATACGTCCGCCCCACGCGATTCGGCGAGCACCCGCACCGCCGGAACGATCCGCTCCCCGAGGCGTGCCAGCTCGAGCGGCGCGCTCGCGTCCGAGCGTCCCCACGATCTCGGCCAGCGATGCCCAGTACCCGTGCACGAACCCGCCGTTCCGGCCGCTCGGGCCTGCGCCGCACGTCTCCGCCTCCACGAGCACGACCCGGCTCGCAGGTTCACGCTCCCTTCAACGCCAGCGCCGTCCACAGCCCGGTGTAGCCGCCGCCGACGATGCAGACGTCCGCGGCGACGTCTCCCTCCAGCGAAGGTGCCGCCTCGACGGCCCCAGCCTCGTCGAGCCACCACGGCGGCAGCCGCGGCTCGACCGTGGGCTCGTTCAGGCCGTTGCGCCCGATCGCTCTCGCCGCATCTGCACGAGGACGTTCGCGACCATCGCCACAACGGCTACGGCGAAGATCGCCGTCCCGATCACGTTGACCTGAGGCGGCGCCCCGATGCGCGCGGCGCCCCAGACGAAGAGCGGGAACGTCGTCTCCGGGCCGGCAAGGAAGTACGTGACGACGAAGTCGTCGATCGAGATCGCAAAGCACAGGAGGAGCGAGGCCAGGATCGCCGGCGCGATCAACGGCAGCGTCACCTTGCGGAAGGTCGTGAGCTCGTTCGCGCCGAGATCCATCGCCGCCTCTTCGAGGTGGCGATCGAAGCCGATCAGCCGTGCCTTGACCGTTACGACCGCAAAGCTGACGCAGAACATGATGTGGGCGATCAGGATCGTCCAGAAGCCCAAGACCGTGTTCAGGTTGAGGAACAAGGTCAGGAGCGACGCGCCGAGCACGATCTCCGGAGTCGAGAGCGGCAGGAAGACGAGGAGGTTGGTCGAGGCGCGCCCGCGGAACCTGTAACGGACGAGCGCGAGCGCGATCAGCGTCCCCAGAGCTGTGGCCGCGATGCTCGCGAGCAAGGCGATCTCGAGCGAGAGGATGACCGCGCTCCGAATCCCGGGGACGGCGTCCCAGTGAATCCAGTTGTCGAACGTGAAGGAGGACCAGATGTAGTTGAAGCGTCCCTTCGGCTGGTTGAACGAGAACGCGATCACGACGCCGATCGGGAGCATCAGGTAGACGAACGCGAGAATCGCGTACGCCGGTCAGGGCGTGGTGACGTACGAACGCCCACACCCGCGACAAGACGCTCGCGCGCGGAGCCGGCTGCGTGACGGCCGCCGTGCTCACCCGGTCAGCTTCTCCGTGCCGACGACGCGCGCGTAGACGCCGACCATCACGAGGATCGCCGCCATCAGCACGAACGACATCGCCGCCGCCGCCGGATAGTCCGTGAGCTCGAGGAACTTCGACTGGATCACGTTCCCGATCATGTGCGTCTTCGGCGAGCCGAGGAGCTGCGCGTTGATGAAGTCACCGGCGGCGGGAATGAACGTGAGCAACGTGCCGGCGACGACCCCGGGCAGCGACAGCGGCAGCGTCACCTTGACGAACGCCTTCCACTTGCTCGCGTAGAGGTCCTGCGCGGCCTCGATCAGCCGCTCGTCGATCTGCTCGAGGGAGACGTAGATCGGCAGGGCCATGAAGGGAAGGAAGTTGTAGGTGATCCCCGCGACGACCGCCGTCGACGTCGCGAGCAGCCGCCCGTCGCTCCCGAGGATCCCGACGTCGCGGAGCACGCCGACCACGGGCCCCGAATCGGCGAGGATCGACTGCCACGCGAGCGTCCGGATCAGGTACGTGACGAAGAACGGCGCGACGATGAAGAGCAGCAGGAGGTTCTTCCAGCGGCCGCCGCGAAACGCGATCCAGTAGACGAGCGGATAGCTGAAGAAGAACGCAAGGATGGTCGCGATCCCTGCGTACTCGAGCGAGCGGATGAAGTGGCCGCGATAGTTCTTGATCGCGTCCCAGTAGTTCCCCCACGCCCAGTCGAAGGCGTACCCGACCTGGATGTTGCCGGTCTGGAGCGACTGGTAGGCCAGGAAGCCGAGCGGAACGAGGAAGAACAGCCCGAGGTAGAGCAGGCCCGGCCCGAGCAGGAGGTACGGCGTCAGATTCCGGTGGCGGTGAAGAAAGCCCACGTCCTGGCGACTAACCCGAGACGAGGTTCTGCCAGGTCTCGAGGTACTTCTGGTTACTCAGCGCAGTCGGGTCGATGGTCGAGACGTTGTCGAGCATCTTCTTGGTCGGGAAGATGAGCGTGTTGTTCGCTACGTCCGGATCGATCTTCGTCAGCGCCGCCTTCGCGCCAACCACCGGGCAGATGTAGTTGACGTAGTCCTCGATCAAGGCCGCGATCTTCGGGTCGTACACGAAGTTCATGTACGTCGACGCCGTGAAGACGTTGCCGCCCTTCGGGATCAGCATGTTGTCCGTCCAGATGTCGCCGCCGGTCTCCGGCAGGTTCCAGTGCAGGTTCTTGTTGTCCGCCTGGAGCTGGACGACGTCGCCCGACCATGCCATCGCCGCGGCGAGGTCGCCCTTCGAAAGCGGCCCGGAGTAGTCGTTGCCGGTGAACTGCCGGATCTGTCCCGAGTCGACCGCTTTTTGAATCCGCTTGATCGCCCGGTCGAAGGTGGCGTCCGTCACCTTCATTGGATCGTCTCCGTTGGCGAGCATGACGAGCACGAGCGTGTCCGACATCTCGTTGAGGATCGTGACCTTCCCCTTGAGCTTCGGGTTCTCGAGCAGGTCGTCGATCGTCAGGACCGGATCGGTGAGCTTGTCGTTGTAGGCGATCCCCGTCATCCCGGACTGCCACGGCAGGCTGTAGTCGCGGTTGGGGTCCCAGCTCGGATGCCGCAGGGCCGGCTGCGAGGTTCTTGATGTTCGGGATCGCGCTCTTGTCGAGCTTCTCGACCCAGCCCTTCTTGATCAAGAGGTCGGGGTACCGCGAGTTGTCGGTCATGACGATGATGTCGCGGTCGATCGACTGCCCGCGCGAAAGCGGCCCCTGGATCTTCCCGAAGTAGGAAGCGTTGTCGTTGATGTCCTCCGTGTACTGGACCGCCACGCCGGTCTTCTTCTTGAACATGTCGAGTGTCGGATGGCGGTTGCCTTTCTTGTCGATGTACAGCGTCCAGTTCGAGAACCGGAGCGTCTTCGCGAGTGTCTCTGCTCGAGCTCGCGCCGCTGCTCGAGCTCGAGGTGCTCGATCCGCCGCAGGCGGCGAGGATCCCTGGTACTGAGAGGAACGCTCCGCCGGCCGCAGCCTTCCGGAGCAGGTCCCTTCGCGTCAGGACGTCGGTCATTCGGATCCCTCCATGGAGTCGACGACGAAGGTGGAGTCAGGACTCCAGCTCAGCTTGAGACGGTTTCCCGGCCGCGCGCCGTTCGTGTCCGGCGACGCGTTCTGCCGGTACACCGTCAGCCGGCCGCAGCCCGTCTCGACGATGTACTGCGTTGCGACCCCGACGTAGGCCTCCTCGACGATCTTGCCCTCGAGCGAGTTCTCCTGCCCGTCGCCGAGCTCGATCTTCTCCGGCCTGATGCCCGACGGCGACCTCGCCGGTTCGGCCCGCCAACGCGTCCGGCCGCACTCGCACCTCCGGCCCGTGGTGCAGGCTCACGCGGTCGGCACCGCTCACCGTGCCGCGAATGAGGTTCGAGACGCCGAGGAAGCCGGCGACGAAGGCCGTCGTCGGCGTCTCGTACAGCTCGGTCGGGGTGCCGAGCTGCTCGATCCGGCCGTAGTTCATGACCGCGATCTGGTCGGCCATGGTCATGGCCTCTTCCTGATCGTGGGTGACGTGGACGAAGCTGATGCCGATGTCGTGCTGGATCGCCTTCAGCTCGAGCTGCATCTGCTTGCGGAGCTTGAGATCGAGAGCGCCGAGCGGCTCGTCCAGCAGCAAGACCTGCGGCTTGTTGACGAGCGCCCGAGCCAGCGCGACCCGCTGCTGCTGGCCGCCCGAGAGCTGCCGCGGTTTCCGCTTCTCCATCCCTTCCAGGCCGACGAGGCGGAGCATCGCACGTACCCGCCCCGAGAGCATGTCGCCGCGGATCGACTTTCGGCGCAGTCCGAACGCGACGTTCTCGAACACCGAGAGGTGTGGGAAGAGCGCGTACGACTGGAAGACCGTGTTGACGTCCCGCTTGTAGGCAGGCAACCCGCTGACCTCACGGTCGCCGAGGTAGATCAGCCCATCGGTCGGCTCCTCGAAGCCGCCGATCATCCGGAGCGTCGTGGTCTTGCCGCAACCCGACGGGCCGAGGAGCGCGAAGAAGCTGCCCGGCTCGATCTCGAGGCTGAGCTTGTCGACCGCGACGACGTCGTCGAACCGCTTCGTGACGTCGACGAGGCGAACGTCCGCCGGGCGGGCCGCAGTGACGGGAGCCGCTTCCCGCTCGTCCGCGATCGTCACGACCTGATCCGATCCCACGCCTCGCCGAGCACGTCGCCGAGGATGGACACGATCTGGTCGAACTCCTCTTGCTCTGCCACGAGCGGCGGCGAGATCTGGACGACGGGGTCGCCGCGGTCGTCCGACCGGCAGATCAATCCCCGCTCGAACAGGCGCGGCGACAGGAACCCACGCAGCAGCGTCTCGCACTCGTCGTCGTCGAACGACGTACGCGTCTCGGAGTCCTTCACCAGCTCGAGGGCATAGAAGAAGCCCGTCCCTCGGAGGTCGCCCACGATCGGTAAGTCGAGTAGCTGCGCCAAGGTCGTCCTGAATTGGTCCTGCGTGTCGGCGACATGATCCACGATCCGGTCGCGCTTCATGATCTCGATGTTCTTGAGCGCCACTGCGGCCTGCACGGGGTGGCCGCCGAACGTGATCCCGTGGGAGTACATGGACGTGTCCTGCATGAACGGCTCCACCACGCGATCGGAGGCGACCACCGCCCCGATCGAGGCGTACGAGGAGGACAGGCCCTTGGCGATCGTCATCAGGTCCGGCCGGATGTCGTAGCGCTCAGAGCCGAACCAGGCGCCGAGCCGCCCGAAGCCGGTGATCACCTCGTCGGCGCAGAGGAGGATGTCGTAGCGGTCGCAGATCTCACGCACCCCACGCCAGTAACCCTCAGGCGGCGTGAAGGATCCGCCCGCGTTCTGAACCGGCTCCATGATCACCATCGCGACCGTCTCGGGGCCGGCCGTGTTGATGGTGTGCTCGAGATCGTCGAGCAGGAAGCGCGTGAACTGCTCCTCCGTCTCGTCTGTCGGCCGGTGGTAGCGGTTCGTGTTGCGGACGTGCAGCACTTCCGGGCACGAGTGGCTCGAACGGCGCCCTCAGCGCCGGAATCCCGTTGATCGAGAGCGCCCCCATCGTCGTCCCGTGGTAGGCGACGTGGCGCGAGACCGCTTTCCAGCGCCGCGAACCGGCGCCCTGGATTGCACGCGCTTCGTCGACTCGTGTCGGCGCCTCGCTCCCCGTGCGCACGACCGCGGCGCGAAGGCGTTGCTGTCCGCGTACGGCGTAGTACTGCCGCGCGAGCTTCCATGCCGACTCGACCGCTTCCGAGCCTCCCGAGACGAAGAACACGCGGTTCAGGTCGCCGGGCGCGAGTGACGCGACCTCCGACGCAAGCTCGATCGCGCGGGGATGTGCGTAGCCCCAGTTCGTGTAGAACGGCAGCTCCCGCATCTGCGCCGCGGCCGCTTCGCCGATCTCCTCGCCGTACCCGTAGCCGATGTTGACGGAGAAGAGCCCGGCCAGCGCGTCGAGGTAGCGCTTGCCCTTGATGTCTTCGAGGTAGCACCCGTCCCCGCGCACGATGATCGGAACCTCGCCGTCGCGATAGCCCGCCATCCGGGAGAAGTGCAGCCACAGGTGCTCGCGCGCTGCACGCTGCAGGTCGATTGTCTCCGGTGCCGTCGCCGTCATCCGTTCCTCCTCACGCGTGCGCCCCAGTCGTAGAGCTGCTTGACCATGTCCAGATAGAGAAAGGTCTCGGTCGAGACGACGCCGTCGAGTGCGCGCATCCGGTTTGTGAGCTCGAGCAGCTCGCGGCGGTCGCTCGCCAGGATCTCGACCACGAGGTCGTATTGACCCGCGGTGATGACGACGTAGTCCGCCTCGTCCCAACTCGCGATCGCGTCGGCGACGGGCTCCGGCGACCCGGCGGTCTTGACGCCGACGAGCGCCTGCTCGAACCCGAGCCCGAGCGGATTCGTGACGCCGACCACCTGCAGGATGTCGTCCTCGGCAAGCCGCGTGTATCGCGCACGCACGGTCGCCTCCGAGACGCCGAGCCGGCCGGCGATGCGTCGAAACGGCTCACGCCCATTGGCCTGAAGCGCCTCGATGATGCCCTGGTCGAGAGCGTCGATCGGACGCCGGCCACGAACCGGCCCGCGTCGCTCGGCGACACTCGAGGGCTGAGCCTCGGTCCTGCGCAATGCGAGGCGATTCGTACCATGCTGTTCGCGTTGGGTCAATCTCCAGGCCTTTCGACCATCGGAATGCGCATCCTCCCCCTTGCAGTTCGTCGGCGAATGGTGGATGCTCGTACGCAGTGAACGTCCTGGTCGTCGGTGCCGGCGGGGTCGGATCTGCAATCGCCGCCGTGGCGCAGCACCGAAGCTTCTTCGAGCGGCTGACCCTCGCGGACATCGACGTCAACCGAGCCGAAAGTGCCGTTCGAGGCCTGTCCGAACCGGATCGCTTCTCCGCGGCACGAGTCGACGCTTCTGACTCCGACGCGCTCGTCGCCGCCGCCCGCGACGCACGGGCAGACGTGATCGTGAACGCGGCCGACCCGCGCTTCAACCCGCAGATCTTCGCCGGCCGCCTTCGAGGCGCGCTGCACCTACCTCGACATGGCGATGACCTTGTCGGAGCCGCACCCAGAGGAGCCGTACGAACGACCCGGGGTCATGCTCGGCGAGCGTCAGTTCGCCGAGCACGAGCGGTGGCAGGAGGCCGGGCTCCTTGCGCTCGTAGGGATGGGCGTCGAGCCGGGGCTCTCGGACGTGTTCGCACGCTATGCCGCCGACCACCTCTTCTCGTCGATCGACGAGATCGGCGTCCGCGACGGCGCGAACCTCGTCGTGGAGGGCTATGCCTTCGCCCCGACCTTCTCGATCTGGACGACGATCGAGGAGTGCCTCAATCCGCCGCTCGTGTGGGAGCGCGATCGCGGTTGGTACACGACGGAGCCGTTCTCCGAGCCGGAGATGTTCGAGTTCCCGGAGGGCATCGGGCCGGTCGAATGCGTGAATGTCGAGCACGAGGAGGTCGTCCTCATCCCCCGTGCGATCGAGTGCGGGCGGGTCACGTTCAAGTACGGCCTCGGCGACGAGTTCATCCAGGTGTTGCGGACGCTGCATCTGCTCGGGCTCGACTCGACGAAGCCGGTTCGCGTGCGGGACGTCGAGGTTTCCCCGCGCGACGTCGTCGCAGCCGTCCTGCCCGACCCCGCCGGGCTCGGCGACCGGATGACCGGCAAGACCTGCGCCGGAACCTTCGTGACGGGGACCGGCACCGACGGCTTGCCGCGGACCGTCTACCTGTACCACGTCGCCGACAACGAGCAGACGATGCGGGAGTACGGCTGCCAGGCGGTCGTCTGGCAGACGGCGATCAACCCCGTGCTCGCACTCGAGCTGCTCGAGGACGGCAGCTGGAAGGGAACGGGAGTCCTCGGTCCCGAGGCCTTCGACGCGGAGGTCTTCCTGGACCGCATGCGTACCTCGGGTTGGGACTACGGAATCGTCGAAAGGAGCGTCGCCGGTGTCGCCTGAAGAGACAGCTGTTGCGACCAGGAACGAGAGCGCCGCGGTCGCGGATGCGAGAGAGCGCTACGTCGCGCGCGGGATCGCGACGACGCCGCTCGTCGTCGAGCGCGCGGAAGGGGCGCTGCTGTGGGACGCGGACGGCCGCGAATACGTCGACTTCGCCGGCGGCCTGGGCTGCCAGAACACAGGCCACGGGTTCGCCGCCGCAGCGATTCGCGCGCAGGCAGACCGCTACCTCCACCAGTGCTTCATGGTCGGGATGTACGAGCCGTACGTCGACGTGTGCCGGCTGCTCGACGAGACCTGGCCCGGCGCCGCCGAGACGAAGTCGATCCTCGTGAACTCGGGCGCCGAGGCCGTCGAGAACGCCGTCAAGATCGCGCGTGTCGCGACCGGGCGACCCGCTGTGATCGCATTCGACCACGCCTTCCATGGGCGCACGAGCCTGACGATGGCGCTGACCGCGAAGGTCGTGCCCTACAAGCAGGGCTTCGGGCCGTTTCCGGGGGAGGTCTACCGCGCGCCCGCGCCCTACCCCTACCGGGGCGTCTCCTCCGACGACGCGATTCGCGGGCTCGAGCTGCTGCTGAAGCAGGACGTCGACCCGGCTTCCGTCGCCTGCGTCGTCCTCGAGCCCGTCCAGGGTGAAGGTGGTTTCGTCGTGATGCCGGAGGACTACCCCCGCAGGCTGAAGGAGCTCTGTGAACGGCACGGGATCCTCTACGTCGACGACGAGGTGCAGGCCGGCGCCGGCAGGACCGGGCCCGTGTGGGCGATCGAGCATTACGGCGTCGAGCCGGATCTCCTCGTGTCCGGCAAATCGCTCGGCGGCGGCTTGCCCCTTGCGGGAGTCACCGGCCCGGCCGCATTGATGGACTCCGTGCCACCGGGCGGGCTCGGCGGGACGTTCGGCGGAAATCCGCTGGCGTGCGTGGCGGCGGTCGAGGTGCTTCAGGAGGTCCGGACCGAGAGCTTCCGCTCTCGCGCGGACGAGCTCGGGCGGCGGATCCGAACGCGTCTCGAGGCGATCGCCGCCCGGAGCGAGTCGATCGGCGAGGTCCGTGGTCTCGGCCCGATGCTGGCACTCGAGCTCGACGAGCCGACGCCCGAGCTCGCGAAAGCCGTCACGACTTCGGCGCGCGAGCGCGGGCTGGTGCTCCTGTCGTGCGGGATCTACGGCAACGTCATCCGCATCCTGGTGCCGCTGTCGATCGACGATGCACTGCTCGAGCGTGGGCTGGATCTGCTGGAGGAGGCTCTTGGCGACGCGGGCGCTGCCTGAGACTTCACCCGTCTCTCCAACAATCTCTGCTGCGGTGGACGTACGGCTCGTCGGCGTGCGCAAGACGTACGGCGACGTGGTCGCCGTCGATCACGTCGATCTCGAGGTCGGGAGCGGAGAGTTCTTCACGCTTCTCGGCCCGTCGGGCTCCGGGAAGACGACGACGCTCAGGATCATCGCGGGCTTCGAGCGCCCCGACGCAGGCAAGGTGGAGCTCCACGGCTCCGACGTCACGAATCGCGCGCCGTACGAGCGGGACGTCAACACGGTGTTCCAGGACTACGCGCTGTTCCCGCACATGACGGTCGCGGACAACGTCGCCTATGGCCTGCGCGTAAAGCGCATCCCGCGTGCAGAGCGCAAGCGGCGGGTTCGGGAGATCCTCGACGTCGTCCGACTGCCCGACGTAGCGGATCGCAAGCCGATCCAGCTCTCCGGAGGGCAGCGCCAGCGGATCGCGCTCGCACGCGCGCTCGTGAATGCGCCGCGCGTGCTCCTCCTCGACGAGCCGCTCGGGGCGCTCGACCTGAAGCTCAGGCAGGAGATGCAGATCGAGCTCAAGCGAATCCAGCGGGAGGTCAGCGAGGTCGGGATCACGTTCGTGTACGTCACGCACGACCAGGAAGAGGCGCTGACGATGAGCGACCGTCTCGCGGTCTTCAACGAGGGACGGATCGAGCAGATCGGCACGCCGGCCGAGGTCTACGAGCACCCGGCGACGGAGTTCGTCGCGGGTTTCGTCGGCGTGTCGAACGTCCTCGAGCGCGACTGGCCGGAAGTTCACGGTGCGACCCGAGAAGATCCAGATGTACTTCGACGAGTCCGGCGGCGAGTCGGGCCGGATTCGCGAAGTCGTGTATGTCGGCATGTTCACCAGGTACGTCGTCGAGCTCGACTCGGGGGGCGAGCTCAGCGTCGTCAAGCAGAACCTCGAGACGTCTTCACACGAGGCGCTCGAGACCAGGGGCCGGCGGGTGCGCCTCGAGTGGCGTCCCGAGCACACCTTCGAGATCCAACAACCAGGAGGGAAAGCATGAGCAGGATTCGCAGGAGGCACGTACTCGTTGCCGCACTGGCCGCGGCACTGTGCGTGCCGGCAGCGGGAGTCACGTCGACAGCGGCAGGCCCGTCGATCATCACGAAGATCGGCAAGGGCGAAGGCTCGCTGAACCTGATCGCCTGGGAGGGTTACGCCCAGCCGCAGTGGGTCAAGCCGTTCACGAAGGCGACCGGCTGCAAGGTCAAGGCGAAGTACGGCGGGTCGTCTGACGAGATGGTGACGCTGATGCGCGACCGGCCAGTACGACGCGGTTTCGGCATCCGGCGACGCCAGCCTTCGGCTGATCCTCGGCAAGGACGTGCGCGGCGTCGATCCCAAGCTCGTGCCGGACTTCAAGAACTTCATCCCGGCCCTGAAGTCCCCGCCGCACAACACCGTCAAGGGCGTGCACTACGGGATCTCGTTGCAGTGGGGCCCGAACACGCTGCTCTACAACACGAAGAAGGTGAAGCCGGCTCCGGGGAGCTGGAGCATCCTCTACAGCTCGAAGTACAAGGGCAAGATCACCGTCCCGGACAATCCCATCCAGATCGCCGATGCGGCCCTCTATCTCTCGAAGACGAAGCCGGGGCTCGGGATCAAGGATCCGTACGAGCTCACGGAGGCGCAGTTCAACGCGACGGTCGACTTGCTCAAGAAGCAGCGGCCGCTCGTGAAGAAGTACTGGGCTTCGGCCGGTGACGAGATCGACCTGTTCAAGAACGGCGGCGCATGGGTGGGCGCCTCCTGGCCGTACCAGACGAACACCCTGCAGGCGTCGAAGGCGCCGGTGAAGGACCTGATCCCGAAGGAAGGCGCCACGGGATGGGCCGACACGTGGATGATCTCGTCGAAGGCGAAGCACCCGAACTGCGCCGTCTCCTGGATCAAGTGGGTGTCGACGCCCAAGGTTCAGGCGCAGCAAGCGATCTACTTCGGCGAGACGCCGGCCAATACGAAGGCGTGCGCGATCATGGACAAGCTGTCCAAGGGCTCGTGCGCCCAGTACCACGCAAACGCACCGACGGCGTACTTCAAGTCGATCAAGTTCTGGAAGACGCCGGTGAAGAGCTGCGGCAACGGCAAGAGCAACTGCATGGACTATTCGAAGTGGCAGCAGGCCTGGACTGACATCAAGAGTTGACCTCTCAGGCGTACGAAGCGGCGGGCCCGGCTCGAGCGGCCCGCCGCCGCCTCTCCGCCGCCTTCTGGCGACGGCCCTGGCTTCGCGGCGTCGCGCTGCTCCTGCCGCCGCTCGGATGGCTGCTCGTCTTCTATCTGGCGGCGCTCGCGGTGCTCTTCGTCTCGGCGTTCTGGACGCTCGACTCGTTCACGGGCAAGCTCGTCCACGTCTGGACGTGGGCGAACTTCGACACGATTCTCACCGACCCGACGTACCGGCAGATCGCGTTTCGAACGATCTGGATGGCAGCCGCCGTGACGGTGACGGACGCGGTCGTCGCGTTTCCGTTCGCGTACTTCATGGCGCGGATCGCGCCGCCCCGTGTCCGCACGTTGCTGTTCGTGCTCGTTCTCCTGCCTTTGTGGTCGAGCTACCTCGCGCGGATCTACGCGTGGCGGCTCATCCTCAACGACGACGGCGCGCTGAACTGGACGCTCGCGAACCTCGGCCTTCCCCAGCAGAGCTGGGCGTTCACGAACACCGCGATGTGGATCGTCTTCTCCTACATCTGGCTGCCGTTCATGATCCTGCCGATCTACGCAGCGCTCGAGCGCATTCCCGACTCGTACCTCGAGGCATCCCGCGACCTCGGCGCTCGTAGCTGGACGACGTTCCGCCGCGTCATCCTGCCGCTCGCGCTTCCCGGCGTCGTCGCCGGATCCATCTTCACGTTCTCCCTGACCCTCGGCGACTACATCACGCCGTCTCTCGTCGGCAACGTGGACTTCATCGGCAACGTCATCTACCGGAACGTGCTCGGCCTGACGAACAACCTTCCGTTCGCCGCCGCGTACGCGACCGTGCCGCTCGTCGTGATGGCGATCTATCTCGTTCTTGCCAAGCGGCTCGGCGCCTTCGAGGCTCTCTGATGGAAGGCCGCGCCAGCAGGATCACTTTTGGTCTCTGGTCGTTTCTCGTGATCCTGTTTCTGTGGGTCCCGCTCGTCCTGATCTGCGTCTACGCCTTCAACTCGTCGAACATCCAGAGCTGGCCGATCGCGGGATTCAGCACGAAGTGGTTCGACGCCGCCTGGCACAACGAGGAAGCGCGCGATGCCCTCCTCCTGTCGCTCAAGGCGGCGGGTCTCGCGACCGCGGTCGCGCTCGTGCTCGGCACTGCGGCGGCCGCGGCGGTCAGCCGCTTCCGGTTCTTCGGCCGCGACGCGGTCACGTTCCTGCTCGTGCTTCCGATCGCTCTTCCCGGAGTCGTCACCGGCATCGCCTTGAACTCGTTCTTCGCGAACAATCCGGTCCTCGACATCTCCCCGTCGCTGTGGACGATCGTGATCGGCCACGCGACCTTCTGCATCGTCGTCGTGTACAACAACGTCGTCGCTCGCATGCGGCGCACGCAGACGTCGCTCACGGAGGCCTCGATGGATCTCGGGGCCGACGGCTGGCAGACCTTTCGCTTCATCACGTTTCCAGCCATCTCGACGGCGATGGTCGCCGGGGGGCTGCTCGCGTTCGCACTCTCGTTCGACGAGGTCATCGTCACGACGTTCACCGCCGGAGCGCAGAACACGCTGCCGATCTGGATCCTCGGCAATCTCCGGCTCGGACAGCAGCTCCCGCAGGTGAACGTCGTCGTGTTCTTCGTCATCGTCATGACGGTCATCCCTGTTTGGATCGCACAACGACTGACGCGCGATACTGGCATCCTGCGTCGGAGATGAGGAGGCTGAGATGAGCACCATCACGAAACTGCAGAACTTCGTCGGCGGCGAGTGGGTCGACGCCGCCGGCGCCGAGACGATGGAGGTGTTGAACCCGGCGACGGGAGAGGCGATCGCGGAGGTGCCGCGCGCGGGCGCCGAGGATGTCGACCGGGCGGTTCAGGCGGCCAAGAAGGCGTTGCCGGAGTGGCTCGAGACGACTCCCGGCGAGCGTGGGGAGATGCTCCTGAAGCTCGCGGACGCGATCGAAGAGCACGCGGACGAGCTCGCGGAGATCGAGTCGCGGAACGTCGGCAAGCCGCTCTCGTACGCCAAGGACGAGCTGCCGGTGTGCGCGGACAACATTCGGTTCTTCGCGGGGGCGGCGCGGGTGTTGGAGGGGAAGTCGGCCGGCGAATACATGCGCGGGTACAGCTCGTGGCTGCGGCGTGAGCCGATCGGGATCGTCGGCGGTATTGCTCCCTGGAACTACCCGCTGATGATGGCGGTATGGAAGCTCGCGCCGGCGCTGGCGGCGGGAACGTCCAGGTCCTGAAGCCTTCGGAGCAGACGCCGCTGACGATCTTGCGCTTCGCGCAGCTCGCGGCGGACATCCTCCCTGCTGGCGTGTTGAACGTCATTACCGGGGACGGCGTTCCGGCGGGCGAGGCGATCGTCAAGCACCCGGACGTGCGCATGGTGTCGCTTACCGGCGACGTCGAGACGGGCAAGATCATCGCGCGGACCGCGGCCGACAACCTCAAGCGCGTCCACCTCGAGCTCGGCGGCAAGGCGCCGGTGCTCGTGTTCGACGACGCGGATCCCGCGGCCGTCGCCGAGGGGATCAAGATCGGCGGCTACTGGAACTCGGGGCAGGACTGCACCGCGGCTTCCCGGGTTGTCGCGGGGCCGAAGATCTACGACAGGCTGTTGGAGGAGCTCGTGCCGGCTGTGGAGTCGCTGCACGTCGGCGATCCGGCCGAGGGTGACGAGATCGAGATGGGGCCGGTGATCTCCAAGGATCAGCAGGATCGCGTGCTCGGCTTCCTCGACCGTGCCAAGGGTGCGACCGTCCTCACGGGCGGCGGCACGAACGGCGACCGCGGCTTCTTCGTCAACCCGACGGTCGTGGTCGACGTCGACCAGGAGGACGAGATCGTCCAGCGGGAGGTGTTCGGGCCGGTCGTGACCGTGCAGCGGTTCGCGGAGGACGACCAGGCGATCGCATGGGCGAACGACGTCCCGTACGGGCTCGCCGCGTCCGTCTGGACCCGGGACATCGGCCGCGCGCTCAACGCCGCTCGCAAGCTCCAGTTCGGGACGGTGTGGATCAACGACCACATCCCGCTGGTCTCGGAGATGCCGCACGGCGGCTTCAAGCAGTCCGGCTACGGCAAGGACCTGTCCGGCTACTCCCTGGAGGACTACACCCAGATCAAGCACGTCATGGCGAAGCTCGACTGAGCCGCGGGCTTTCGAACCAGTGCCAGGCACCGGCCATGTCCGGACGGAAAGTGCCGCGCGTGCAGGGAAAACCAGTGACCCGTCACACTCTCGCGACACTCGCGTGACCGTTTCGTAGCGGTGCCTGGCACCGGGGGTGGCCCGTTGGGACAGGAGACCCCGTGGACGATGCGGGCGGGGTGGCTGCCGCGTTTTACGCACGGACGATTCCGGCTCGTGCCGGGGCCCAGACGCATGCCGATAACTGCCTTCGGCCGCCGACAGGCTCTGCGCGAACCCGGTCACCGCAGAGATGAACGTGTCGCGGTCGAGTGCGTAGAGCACCGCGTCGGTCTCCGCCATCACGCTCGCCGTCCTGGGAACGTCACGTAGCAGCGCGATCTCGCCGAACGAGTCGCCCGGGCCGAGCGTCTGCACGTCCCGCCCGTTGATGACGACCCGCAACGTCCCGTCGCGAACGAGATAGAAACGATCCCCGCTCTCTCCTTGCCGGACGACGACCCGACCCGGCTCGACCCGCACTTCTTCGAGCGACTCGGCGAGCTGTTCGAGTGTCGGGGCCGGCAGCGGTGCGAAGATCTGATTCGCGCCGAGCAGCTCGAGCTGCTCCTCGGGGATGCGCGCCGCACGGTCGATCCCGGTCAGCCTTGGCCAGGCGGGAATCACGAGCAGCGGCAGCAGCGCCCCGGCGACGATCAACGCACCCCGCGTGCCGAGCCAGTCGAGCAGCAGCGGTGCCACCAGCGCACCGAGCCCGACCGTGAGCAGGAGGAAGCTCTCGAGCACACCGAAGACGCGCGCGAGCACGTCCTCTGGAGCCGCGCGCTGCATCAGGGTCATTCCCGAGACGTCGACGAGCGTGTTCCCGACGCCGACGAGGGCGAGCAGGACGAGGACGGCCGCCTGGTTCGGCCACACCGCGACGAGCGCGATCGGGATTCCCCAGATGAAGATCCCGACCCCGAAGTTCGTTGCGAGGCGACGCCGCCCGACCAGCGCCGCCGCGGCCAGCGCGCCGATCAGGCCTCCGATGCCGATCGCCGAGTTGAGGAAACCGACTCCCGCCTGCCCTGTGTCGAGCAGCTCGAGCGCGATGACCACGATCAGGACGTTCAGCATCCCGTCGACGAACGTCTGCGCACCGAAGAGCCCGACCAGCAGCCGCAACCGACGTTCGCCCACAATCGCCCGGAAGCCGGCGAGCAATTCGTCGACGATGGAGACCGCCTCTCGCTCCTTGACAGGCGCCTCCTCGACCGGCCGCACTCCGACCAACGAGCACCGCCGACCACAGCACGGCGCCGGCGGTGACGAGGAACACCGTTCCGACGCTCGTCCACGCGAGCAGCAGTCCGCCGATCGCGGGTCCGGCAAAGATGCCGACGCTCTCGATCGTGCTCGCCGCCACGTTCGCGGCGGTGAGCTCCTCCGGGGTGCGCGCGAGTGTCGGTACCAGGGCAGCCTCCGCCGGACGAAACGCCGTTGCGGCGACGCCGACCAGCGCAGCGATCACGTAGACGACGATCGGCGGGGAATCGGCGTACACGGCGACGGCGGCCCCGACGATCAAGACGACACGCGCGATGATCGGAAGCGACCATGATGAGGCGGCGGTCGTAGCGGTCTCCGAGCAGCGCGGCGAACGGTGAGACTGCGGCCGCGGCGAGCCAGCGAATGAGGCCCACCACACCGACGGCCTTCGCGCCTCCTTGCTCGAAGGCATAAACCACGACGGCGATCCCGTACGCCCACGTCCCGAGGATCGACGCCGCCCAGGCGAGCTCGATCCGGCGCAGGGCCGGATTGCGAAAAACCTCTCGAAACGCCGCCGCAGACTCTTTGAACTCGGCTAGGAGGCGCCGCACCGGCCAGAGAATCGCAGCCGGGCTTGAGTATTTGAAGGGGAGCAGGGAAGATTCTGGATGTTCAGTTCGTCTAGTACGCGAATCCGGCAGATCTGCCGAGTCCCCTTCCGGAAGGAGGAGTAGATAATGTCCGACGAGCTCTTCGAGAAGGACGAGAGCGAGGACGAGGACGTCGAGGCCCACAAGACTCGCCTGTACGCTTGGGCAACGACGAGCAGCGAGGGCGACGACGACGTCGAGGCCCACAAGAAGAAGCTCTGGCCACCGACGACCCGGCCACCGACGACGACGACTCCGACGATGTCGAGGCCCACCGCAGGCAGGCCTTTAGGCCTGCGCTTTCTATGTCGTTGACGAAGCCCGGGGCGGCCCCCGGGCTTTGTCGTTTTCAGAGGAGCTTTTCGAGCTCCGCGAGCAGGCGGAGCGCGCTTCCGCGCGAACCGTCCTCGCGGCGCTCCTCGAGCTTCGCGGCGACGCGCGCAAGCACCGCCAGGTCGCCTCGTCCCTCGAGCGACGATCTCGGCGCGGCGCGCCCGCTGCAGCAGGTCGAGCGCAATTGCCGCCTGATTCGCGAACAGCCCGAGCAGCTCCATCTCGGCCAGCGTGAACCTCGAGTCCTGCGGGCGGTCGAGGACCTCGAGCACGCCCAGCGCACGCTCCTCGTGGAGCAACGGCACCGCCATCAAGCCCTTCGGGACGAAGCCCGTGCTCTCGGCAGTCTCGCGTGAAAAGCGTGGGTCGGCGAGCACGTCCTCGATCACGAGCGGCTGCCGGCTCACGAGCACGAACCCCGCGATTCCCGTGCTCGATGGGAACCGGCGCCCGATCAGGCTCTCCGACGCCTCGTCCGCGGCCGCCTCGAACACGCAGCTCGTCCGTCTCCTCGTCGAGGAGCAGGATGGAGGATGCCTTCGCCCTGAAGATCGCGCGTGCCACGATCACGATCGAGTGCAGCAGGTCGCGATGGCTCTCCTCCGTCCCGAGCACCCCAGCGGCAACGGCTGCGTGAAGGTCGCGACTCATGCTCCACCCCCCACATTCGTCGCGCAGAGATAGAGCACGCTCTTCAACTGGAACGGCGTCAGCTCGGGGTGCTTCGAGAGGACGAGCGCCGCGATGCCCGCCATGTGCGGTGTCGCAAAGCTGTTGCCCGTGCAGACGAGCCGCCCGCCGCCCATCCACGCCACCTCGACGTCCACCCCACGCGCGAAGAACTCCACCGGCGGCTTCGGATTGTAGAAGTACGCGAACGGATCCTCCTGCTCGTGGCTACCGACCGAGATGACGCTCGAGAAGCGCCACGGATAGCTCTCGACGGGCATGTTGTGGGCGGAAGCGACGAGCATCGTGCGGCGGAAGTATGCGCTGTCGGCGAGCTCGTGGAGGAGGCCGGCGAACTTCTGCTTCGTCGTCGACAGGCTCATGTTGATGACGTCGAAGTCCCTGCTCGATCGCCCAGCGCAGGCCCTCCAGGAGCACGGCGCCGCTGCCGGTGTAGCCGGCGCCGAGCACGCGCACGCTCGTGAGCTCGCATTCGGGCGCAAGAGACCGGATCACGCCGGCGCACGCGGTGCCGTGGCCGCACAGATCGCCGGCCGTGTCCTGCTCGTCGACGGTGACGTTCTCACCCTCGATGGAGATCGCGACCGACTGCTGGACCTCGCCGACCAGTGCATGCCCTGCCTCGATCCCGCTGTCCAGGACGCAGACGCGCACTCCGGCCCCGGTGGCGGCGCCCCACGCCCACTCGCGCGTGATCTCGCCCGGCCAGGCCTCCGGCAGGGCGATGTGGTCGACCGCCTCGGCGGGCAGGCTCCAGGCGGGGAGTGGTTCTTCCTCGGCGCTCATGGAGTGAAGCGTACGAGGCTCGCGCCACTGCTTCCAGCGGGAAGCCAGCGGGAAGAAACGGCCGGCTTCCTCCGTCTAGTTCATGGTGTTGTATCCGCAGTCCACACAAGAGCTCTCCCGGATCCGGTACGCGGATCTGATCCGCGAGGCAACGCAGGAACGACTGGCCGACATCGCCCCGGCAATGACGTCGACCAGCCCGAACCTGTCAGCCGCCGCCGGCGGGCTCTTCACTGGGTGGCATCGGTCGCACGCAGGGTGGGCGCGCGACCGGCTGCGGCTCGCACCGCCTGATCTACTCCCAGGGTCTCAGCCGCCCGCGAACGCCTCTTCGGCAGCGCGGGCGGCAAGGCCTGCGAGCTTCCTCGCGCGGGCGACGCGCTCGTCGTTCGTGCTCGCCGTGAGGTTGACGGCGACGAGCTCGGAAGCGGCTCGAGCGGCAGCCGCGGCGAGGGCCGCCGCCGTGGCGGCATCGGCGCGAAGGCTCGGCTCCCCGTTCTTCGCGACGGTGAGGGCGAGCTGCGCCACGTCGGTCGCGGTCTCGACGATCTTGAGCGGTGGTTCGGCCGCGCGGGCGTACGCACGCCCGACGGCGAAGTCACGCCGCTCCGGCGACTCGGCGCCGACGGTCGCAAGCGAGACCACAGCGGTCTCGTACTGCTCCGCGCTCATCTGAGCGAGCGGCTCCGCGCGCGCTCGCAGCGACTCCGCCTGGGCGGCGGCTCCCGCTGCATCGACCCAGCCGTCCTTTGACGCTCGCGCGACTTTCGCGAGCAGCCCGGCCGAGGCTGCGGTCACGACTGCGGCCAGCGATCCGCCGCCCGGAGTCAGCCGGTCGCCGGCGATCTCCTCGAGGAACTCGTCCAGACGGAGCTCGAGCATGCTCATGCGGGGATTCTCCCCGCTTCGCGCTGACTTCGCTAGCTCTCGAGGCGGATCCGGAGCTCCTGGATCACACCAGGACTGCGCTCGTAGCCTTCGGCCTCGAGTGCCGCGTCCAGGTCCGCCATGAGATGGGCCCGGAACTCCGCATCGGCCTCGGCTCGCGCAACGATCTCGTCGAGCTGGGCGCGGACGAACGGAAGCTCCTGAGCCGAGCGGACCCACGGCTCCGGTGCCGGCGGGAGAGCGCGGATCAGCCGCGCGAGACGCTCTTCGTCGAAGGAGGTCATCGTGAACTAGACGGCGTCGTGGGCTCGGTTCTTCCCTCCAGCACGTCACGAAGTCGCCCGAGGCAGCGAGAGATTCGGCTCGCGATCGTCCCGGCAGGCAGCTCGAGCGCATCGCCGATCGTCCGATAGCTCTCGTCGCGGGCGAAGAAGCGGTCGAGGATCTCCTGGCAATGCTCCGGCATCTCGGCGAGCGCCTCGTGCACGGTGAGGGCGTCGTCGAGCATCGCCATCGTGTCCTCGGCCTCGAGCGGCTCCAGCTCCTCGTCGGTGACGAGCCGCTCTCGACTCGAGGCGCGGAGGCGGTCGATGCACAGTCGACGGGTCAGCTGGCCGAGCCAGGGCCGCACGGCCGCGTCCTCACGGAGCGACTCGAGGTGCTGGTACGCACGCGAGAACACCTCCTGGAAGACGTCCTCGGCGTCCGACACCGGCAGACGGAACGCCTGGACCGCGATTGCGTAGACATAGCGAGAGAAGCGCTCCACGAGGTCCGACCAGGCCTGCTGATCCCCCTCGCGGCAGCGCGCGACCAGCTCCCCGTCGCTGAGCGTCGACGTCATGCCGGAGATTGTGACTGTACGGGAGAGGTCGGGGGCGGGACGCTTAGGAGCGCCGACCGCCTGGCCGCCGCCGGACACTCGCCCCGGCCGAGGTGGCCTGCGTCAGCAGCCACTGGGTCCGCAGCTCACGCGCGCGGTTCTCGAGGTCGGCGAGGAGAGAGCGCACCTCTCTGAGCTGGGGCCGGAGCGACTCGACGCGGCGTAGCTCGTCGGCGATCTGCGCCAGGGAGCTCGCCGGATTCGCGTTGAGGCGGGCGATGCGGCGCTCGCTCGAATGAATCTGCCCCTCGACGGTTCGAGCCCAGGCTTCGGCCTGCTCGGTCAGGACGCGCAGCTCGCTCTCGGTAGCGGGCGTCGTGCGCTCGCGGACCTCGCGCAGCCGTCGGATGAGGGCGAAATCCAGGAGCTCGGACATCCGCAGGAGCGGAAGCCTGTCAGATACGGCTCAGTTACGTCGGGCGACGGACACACCGAAAGCCGATGTGGCTCATCCCCGTGTCGATCATCTGTGGACGGCGCGCGGCTGGGCGGTAGCGCAGGCAGTAGCTGTCCGCGCACAGGTATGAGCCGCCCTTCAGCACCTTGCGCGGGATCCGGAACTGGGGCTGCGCCGGGTCGTAGCTCTCGTCCACCTCGCCGCCGCGCGGGTTCTGCGGGACACAGCAGGGCGCGTCGGCGACGTCGCCCTCGACGTACCAGTCGCTCGTCCACTCCCAGACGTTTCCGGCCATGTCGTGCAGGCCGTAGTCGTTCGCCGGGTACGAGCCGACGGGCGCTCTCGCGCCGTAGCCCTCGTCGTGTCGCCAGGGGAAGTCGCCGTGCCAGTAGTTCGCAAGGCGCTCGCCCGGAGGCTCGGGCTCGTCACCCCAGACATAGGTCGCCTCCTCGAGCCCGCCGCGGGCAGCGTGCTCCCATTCCGCCTCGGTGGGGAGCGACTTCCCCACCCAATTCGAATACGCCTCGGCGTCCTCGAATGCGACGTGGACAACGGGCTCGTCCTCGCGGCCGTCCACTGTGCTCCGCGGTCCGTCCGGGTGTCGCCAGGACGCCCCCGGCGTCCAGCTCCACCACTGGTTGAGATGTCGCAGGTCGACGGGCCCGGGCGTCATCGTGAACACGAGCGACCCCGGGACGAGGTTCTCAGCCGGTGCTCCTGGAAAGTCGGCTGGATCCAGCGGCCGCTCGGCGACCGTCACGTACTCGGTGTCGTCGACGAACGCGGTGAAGTGCCGGTTCGTCACCTGGAACCGGTCGATCCAGAACCCGTCCACGGCGACGGTACGCTCGGGCGCCTCCTCCGCGTAGTGCACATTCGAGCCCATCCGGAACGTCCCGGCCGAGACCCAGGCCATGTCCTGCAGCGGTTCCGTCGATCCTCCTATTGGCCGGCGGTGAGGGAGGCCTCCAGCTTGGCGACCGCCTGGTCGATCGTGAAGCTGGCCGCCTTCTGCCGGGGCGGGAACTCTTTGAACGTCTCGAGGAACTGACCGACGAGCGACGAGGCGGCCAGCACCAGGACGGCGTTCTCCAAGACCCAGTCCCAATAGGTATTCGAGGTGACGTCGGCGCGCTCGAACGGATCGGTGCGCAGGTTGAAGAGCTTCGGGACACGCAGCGGCACGAACGGCTCGGCCCAGATCTGCAGCGTTCCTTGCACACGCTGCTCCATGAAGACGACCTTCCAGTTGTCGAGGCGGACCCCCAGCACGTCGCCGTCGTCGGAGAAGTAGATGAATCCCTGCCGCGGGCCCTTGTCGACCTCGCCGGTCAGGTACGGCAGCAGGTCGTAGCCGTCGATGTGCACTTTGAAGGTCTTCTCACCCGCCTGGTGGCCCTGCTTCAGCTTCTCGACGATGTCCGGCTCCCCGGCGGCGGCGAGAAAGGTCGGCAGCCAGTCGTGGTGCTGGATGATCTCGTTCGAGACGACACCGGCCGGGATCTTGCCCGGCCAGCGGACCATCTCCGGTACGCGGAACGCGCCCTCCCAGTTCGAGTTCTTCTCGTTGCGGAACGGGGTCATCCCGCCGTCGGGCCAGGTATTCATGTGCGGCCCGTTGTCGGTCGAGTACACGACGATCGTGTTTTCCGCGATCCCGAGCTCGTCGAGAAGGTCGAGCACGCGGCCGACGTGCCTGTCGTGGTCGATCATCGTGTCGTGATAGGGCGACTGCCAGCGGCCGGCCTGTCCGAGGCTCCTTCGCTTGGTGTGCGTACGTAGGTGCATGTGGGTCGTATTCACCCAGCAGAAGAAGGGCTTGCGCCTCCTGTGCTGCCGCCCGATGAAGTCGCACGCGGCCGCGACGAACTCGTCGTCGCAGGTTTCCATCCGCTTCTTCGTCAGCGGCCCGGTGTCCTCGATCCGTTGCTTGCCGACCCGGCCCCAGCGCTCGTGCTCCTTCGCGTCGTCCTTGTTCGTCGCCCTCGAGCGCAGGACGCCCCGCGGCCCGAACCGCTCCCGGAAGTGCGGGAAGTCTTCCGGCGGTGGGTAGTTCGGGGACTCCGGATCCTCCTCGGCGTTCAGGTGGTAGAGATTGCCGAAGAACTCGTCGAACCCGTGCACCGTCGGGAGGAACTCGTTCCGGTCGCCGAGGTGGTTCTTCCCGAACTGCCCGGTTGCGTAGCCGAGGGGCTTCAGCAGCTCGGCGATCGTCGGATCCTCCGCTTGCAGCCCTAGCGTCGCGCCCGGTACTCCCACCTTGCTCAAGCCGGTGCGGTACACGCTCTGACCGGTAATGAATGACGATCGCCCCGCGGTGCAGCTCTGCTCACCGTACGAATCGGTAAAGCGCATCCCCTCGTTCGCAATGCGGTCGATGTTCGGCGTCCGGTAGCCCATCAACCCGTCGCTGTAACAGCTCAGATTCGTTGATCCCGATGTCATCGCCCCAGATCACCAGGATGTTTGGTTTCTTGGCGTCAGCCATATCCCGCTCCCTTCTCGGCCCGGATCAACCCGCGTTTGGCGCAACTTGACTCGTCGAGGAGGCGGCGACCATCACCCAATCCGGGCGATCTACAAGACCTCCTGCAAGAAGCGGACGGCGCGCTCGAACGTCTCGATCCGATTGTCGAGCTTCCCGATCAGATGTCCCTCGTCCTCGTGGACGAGCAGGTCGCAGCGGATGCCCTTATCGGTCAGCACCCGATGGATCTGCTCCGTCTCGACGAGCGGTACGCGCGGGTCGTTCGCCCCGTGCTGGACGAACAGCGGCGCGCGAATCGAGTCGACGTGCGTGATCGGCGAGGCCTCGACGAGAAAGTCGCGATCGTGTTCGAGCGTTCCGTATTCCGGCTCGCGGAGGGCGCGGCGCCAGGGGCGGTGTTCTCGAGAAACGTGACGAAGTTCGCGATCCCTACGCACTCGACACCCGCAGCCCAACGCTCCGGTTGGAACGCAAACCGGCCAGAACCATGTAACCGCCGTACGACCGGCCGTAGAGCGCAGCGCGACTCGCGTCGATTCGCGGACGAGCCGCGAGCCAGTCGTGGAGCGAGGCCAGGTCGCGAACCGAGTCGAGCCGCAGGCGAACGTCGTCGAGGTGCTGGTAGCGCTTGCCGTAGCCGGTTGAGCCGCGGACGTTCGGGGCCGCGACGGCGTAGCCGAGCGACACGAGGTGCTGAGTAAACGGCGTGAAGCTCGGGAGGAACGCCGGCAGGAACTGCGACTCGGGACCGCCGTGCACCATGACGACGACCGGGAAGGGCCCGTCGCCGTCCGGTTCCCAGAGGAAGACCGGCACGGACAGGCCGTCGAACGACTGGAGCCGGTGCAGTTCGGGCTCGCGCAGCGCGCCGAGATCGACGGGCCGCGGCAGCTCGGTGATTCGACGAAGTTCACGGGTCTCGACGTCGTAGGCCCAGACGTCGCCCGGATCGACGGGCGAGCTGAACTTGAACGCAAGGACGCGGCCCTCGTCCGAGAAGACCGGCGCTTCGACGACGCCGCGTCCGGGCAGCGGGACGTCGTGGTCAACGGCCAGCGTCGTCGCGTCCCGAAGCTCGAGGCGTGAATACCCGTCCTCGTTCGCATGTACGAGCAGGCGGCGCCCTGCATCGTCGCCGTGGCACTCGAGATCCCAATCCGACTCGATGACCGTCTCCCATCGCGTCGCGTCGATGTCGTAGCGTGCGATCGCTTTCGTGTCGCGTCCTTCGTTCGTCGCTACGAGGAACGAGCGCCCGTCCGACGCCCAGACAGGCTCCCCGACCTCCGCCTCGCCTTCACGCGGATTGAGGTGCTCGATCGTCCCGGAATTCAGATCGACGAGCAGGAGGTCGTAGTCGTTCGCCTTGCCCGTCCCGCGGAGGACGGTCAGTAGCCCGCCGTCCGGAGAAAACCCCGCGGGCGCATTCGACGCAGTCGGCGGCACGGCCGTGCGCTCACTTCCGTCAGCCAGCGAGCGGACATAGACGCCCCAATTGACGCCGTCTTCGCGGTTCGAGGAGTAGGCGAGGAGCGAGCCGTCGCGCGAGAAGTGCGGCTGCCGATGAAAGAACCGCGGATCGTGGACGAGCGGCTCCGGGTGGGAACCGGGCGTCAGCAGCGAGAACTGGACGTTCTCGTTTCCCGCCTCGTCGTGCTCGACGAGGATCCACTGCGATCCCGGAACGAACTTGCCTTCGACGGGGTCGGCAAAGTCGGTGAGCTGCTGGAGCTCGCCGCCCGAGAGGCTCGTGCGGAAGAGCTGCATCGTGCCCGGGAGGTCACAGCGCAGGAGCAGCGTGTCGCCCTCGAGATCGACCGGCACAGCAGTGCGAAGCTCGAGCAGCGCGCGCAGGTCGACGGTGTCTGTTACCGCAGCCATCTCTCGGGCGAGAGGCGCCGACCGGAGTCGAACCGGTGTACGAGGCTTTGCAGGCCTCTGCCTAACCACTCGGCCACGGCGCCGTTCAGCGGGCCATGGTAGCCGCGCGTCTCATGGGATCCATCGCTCGAGCGCGGGTGTCAACTGCAGCTCGTGCGTCCAGCCCCGCGGGCTCTGGTTGTAGAGGTACTTGACGGCCGCCGCGACATCATCCATCGATGCGGACCTCTCCGGCGGCTCTCCCTCGAGCATGTGTGCCGTCTTCTCGCTCTCGATCAGCGCATCGACGATCAGCAGAGCGGCATGGACGTTCAGCGGCCGGAGCTCGCCGGCCTGGGACTGGAGGAGAGCGCGCGTGGCGAACGCCGCCGCCGCCCATGGGCCGCGACCGGGATTGCCGCGCCGGGCGGAGCCGCCGGTGACCTGAACAAGCGTTCCTCGACCCCGCTCGACCAGCACCCGTCCGCCGATCCGCAAGACGTTGAAGATCGCAGGCACGAGCTTCCCGAGGTACGGGTCGAGCGCGTCGGCCGGCGCTTCGTGGACCGGTCCGCCAAACGCCGGCGTCGTCGTGATCGCGTTCACGATCAGGTCGACGTCGCCGGCGTCGCGAAAGACGCGCTCGACGTCATCCGACTTCTCGGCGTCCGCGACCATGCCGAACGCTTCGGGAACCTCGTCGGTCAGCCGATGGAGCGTTTCTTCCGTACGGGCCACCGCGGCGACGCGCCACCCATCGGTCGCGAACTCCCGCGCGACGACACGGCCGAGATTGCGTGCGCCGAAGACGAGGAGGGTCGGCACGCGCGGGAGACTAGCCGCAGGCGAGCTTCGCCCCTGCGGCGAGGGGGCGGTTGGCCTCGAGCGCCTGGAAGCACAGATAACAATGCGGGGCGACGATCGCGGCGGCCAGGTCGATGAAGCGATTGCGCTGGAACCTGGACAAGGCTTCGTCGGCGACGTCGAGCTCGAAGCGGTCGAGCGCCTTGTTCGTCTGCGGGTTGCCGTCCTGGGCGTAGTGCTTCATCGTCGCCGCGGCTGCGCGCAGGCCACGGAGATCACGCTCGAGCTTCCGGCGCTGAACGGCCTGCTTGGCCTTCGAGAGGCCGTTGCAATGGCGTGGCGTCGCAGTCGCCGGCGTCTCGACCGTCTCAACGGGGTAGGTGGGCAGCGTGGACGCGCTCGACGAGCTGCTACCGCCACAACCAGTCGCGAGCGCGGCGAGGAAGAAGGCAAGTGCCACTACGACGACCGGACGCCACGGCATTCCTCTCCGAGGCTAGCCGCAGCGGATCAGGCTGCGACGCGGTTGAACTCCGGGATGATGTCGTCGCCGAACGCCTGCAGCGTCTCTTCCTGGCTGTGGGTCATCAGGTAGACGTTGAACTGGTCGACGCCGATCGACTCGAGCTCCTTGAGCTTCGTCGTGGTCGCCTCGATGTTGCCGAGCACGCAGAAGCGGTCGACGATCTCGTCGGTGACGAAGTCGCCGTGCTTTGCGCCGACGCGGGAGTGGTCCTTGTAGTCGTAGAACTTGCGCGCCTTCACGAATTCCGTGAGCTCTGTCGGGATCTCGGAGGTGTCGCCGTAGCGCTCGATGAGATCCATGACGTGGTTGGAGACCATCGCGGGGAACCACCGCGACTGCTCGCGCGCATCGGCGATGTCGTCCGAGATGTGACTCGGCGCCCCGACGATGCACTTGAGCTCGCTCGGGTCACGGCCGACTTCCTCGGCTGCGCGACGCGCCGTGTCCATGATCCACTGGATGATCACGGGGTCGGCGAGCTGGATGATCACGCCGTCGGCGACGCGCCCGGCGACGGCGAGAGCCTTCGGTCCGTAGCCGGCGACCCACATCGGAATCTCCGGCAGCTCGTCCCGGACCCATGTCAGCTCCAGCTCCTTGTCGTTCCACTGAACGGAGCGGCCGTTCATCAAGTCCCTGATCATCGCGCAGCGCCGTTCGAACTCCGCCACCCTCACCGGCTGCAACCCGACGACTCGCCGCGAAGAGTCGCCGCGACCGATGCCCATGACCATCCGGCCGTCGGAGATGTCCTGCATCGTCGCGTACCAGCTGGCGGTGATCGTCGGATCGCGAATGCCGGGGTTCGTGACGAAGTGCCCGAGCTTGATCTTGCTCGTCTGGGCGGCCGCGAGGGGCAGCGTCGCGTAGGACTCCTCCCAGAGGATGTGCGAGTCGTAGGTCCAGGCGTACTCGAATCCGTGCTGCTCGGCGAGCTGCATCAGCTCGAGCATCCGCTGGTACGGCGGATCAGGCAGAACCGTGACGCCAAAGCTGAGCATCGAGCCTCCCCGGTCGCTTGCTGGAAAGGAGCATATCGCCGGCAAAACCGCGGACACAGGCCCTTTGTCGCGGGGTGCAGACGCCTTTTGTAAATGCTCTTGAAAAGCCGATTCCAGTGCGGAACACTGCTGCTGGAGAGCGAGCGTCTTCGCTGCGGCGAGGGAACGATCCCCATAAAAAGCGGCTAGCCGCTGCGTGTAGGCGCTCCTCCCCGTTTCCTATTCGAAAGAGCGTGGTTTCGGGGCCGCTGCGGCGCTACCGTTAAGGCGCGAGTTGCGGGAGCCGGAGCCACTCCCCGCCCGCCTGTGAGCCGGATGTGCGGGAGGTGGGCCGCCGCCTTCGGCATCCGGCTCACATAACGCTCCGGCAACCGCTGCAGGGTTTGCGCCTTCGTAGGGGTCTACTCCTTCGAAGGACGGCGGCCCATCGAACGCGGGTGCCGGCGGATGCGCCGGTGCCCGCGCTCGCACGTCGTTGTTGGCCGCGAGCTGCGGACTGGCGGGTCGTCGCATCGACACCCGTGCAGCACCGTTCGATGGCGCGAGCCCTGCTCCGGTCTTGCGGGCCCCCGTCGCGACGCGGGACAGTGGTCGATCTCGGCTCTGAATCGGCACAGGGTCGTGACCCGCGGGTCGATATCGTCGTTCACAGTGGGTGGTGGGTGATCGACCCCCACCCTGGGTGGGGGTGTAACGCGCCGCGTCTTCCTATGAGAGCGACGCGCGGGTCAGGACGCGGCGACGCGCTCGATCGTCTTCGTGGCGAGGCGGTCGAGCGCTTCCACGGACAGTTGGAGGTGCTCTTCTTTCGTGTCCTCGAGCTTCGTGTGTGAAAGACCACGCAGCGACTGCACGAAAAGCATGACCGTCGGGACGCCGGCCCGAGCCACCTCGGCCGCGTCGTGCAGCGGGCCGCTGGGAAGTCGATGCGACGTCCGTGCAACCTCGCGGATGGATTGATCAGCGAGCTCGATCAGTGCCTCGTCGAAGAGGATCGGCTCGATGTTCCAGATTCGCTCCCACTCGACCGCGATCTGTTCCTCTGAGGCAAACCTCTCGGAGGCGCGTTTCGCTGCATCGAGCATGCCGGCGAGCTTCGCCGCATCGAGGTGACGCTGGTCGAGCAAACACTCGGCGGTTTCGACGACGGAGGTGACGATCCCCGGCTTCGTCACGACGCCTCCCATCGTGCAGACCGCGCCGTCCCCCGTGGCCTTCGCGACCTCTCGAATCTCGAGCTCGAGTCGCGCTGCCCCGGCGAGGGCGTCACGCCGCCTTTCCATCGGCGTCGAGCCCGCGTGCGCCGCCTGGCCGCGGAACGTGACCTGGTGGCGCTCCACCCCGAACGTCCCGAGCACGACGCCGAGCGGTAGCTCCATCGCTTCGAGCACCGGTCCCTGCTCGATGTGGAGCTCGAGGTAGGCGGCCGCGCCGTCGAGCTCCGATCTCGCCTCGAGGGCGCGATCGAGGTCGACGCCGTGAGCGCTGAGCGCGTCCGGAAGGGCCACGCCGTCGGCGTCCTTGCGTACACGAAGCTCGTCCTGATCGGCCATCGAGCCTGCAGCGGCCGATGACCCGAAGAGCGAGCGCCCGAAGCGCGCTCCTTCCTCGTCGGCCCAGTTGACGAGTCGAAGAGTCACGGGGGGACGTCCCTCCTCCGCGATCCGGCGTAAAACCTCGACGCCGGCCATGACGTTCAGAGCACCGTCGAGCCAGCCGCCGTTCGGAACGGAATCGATGTGCCCTCCGATCAAGACAGCGCGGTCCGAACCGCCGGCCAGCGTGAACCATTGGTTGCCCGCGGCGTCGACCGTTTCGTCGGCGCCGGTTTCCCCGACCTTCGAGCGCAACCACTCGCGCGCTCGCTCCCATGTATCCGTCCACGCCACACGCTGCGCGCCGTCCTCGTTTCCCGTCAGCTCCTGCAGTTCCCGCAGCTCGGCGACTGTCCGGCTCGGCTCCAGCGGCACGCTGGCGACTCTAACTCAGCGATCTAGTTGAAGCATCGCGCGGCGTAGCCAACGCGCGCAGCGCAAGCAGCTCGAACACCACATTCGCAGCGGCGAGCGCGGTGGGCTGGCCCGGTCCGTCGTAAGCAGGCGAGACCTCCACCACATCGCAGCCGACGAGGTTGATCCCGCGGAGCGAACGCAGGAACGCCATCGCCTCGGCTGTCGAGAAGCCGGCGACCTCCGGGCGTGCCGGTTCCCGGCGCAAACGCCGGATCGAGAAAGTCGATGTCGAAGGAGAGGAAGACCGGCCGCTCCCCCACCTTCTCCGAAACGAGAACGGCGTAGCGCTCCGGCCCGAGGCGGCGCAGCTCTTCGCTCTCGATCACGGTGAAGCCGAGCCCGCGCGCCCCCTCCAGGTCGGAAGCGTCGTAGACCGGCCCGCGCATTCCGGCCTGAACCGACGCCGCAGCGTCGAGCAAGCCCTCTTCGACGGCGCGCTTGAACGTCGTCCCGTGAAAGTACTTCTGTCCGAAGTACTGCTCCCACGTGTCGCAGTGCGAATCGAGCTGGACGAGCGCGAGCGGGCCGTGACGCCTCGCGAGCACGCGAAGCTCCGCGAGTGTGATCGAGTGGTCGCCGCCGAGGGCGACAGGAAAGACGCCTGCGTCGACCAGGGCGCAAGCGCCTCCTCGATCTGCGCGTAGGTCCGCTCCGTGTCACCCGGCGAGACCGGAAGATCTCCGTAGTCCACGATCGAGAGCGCTTCGACGACGTTGACGTCGAGTGCCGGGTGATAGGGGCGAATGAGCGTGAAGGCGGAACGGATCGCTTCCGGCCCAAACCGCGCGCCGGTGCGGTAGCTCGTCGCGGTGTCGAACGGGATGCCGTACACCGCAGCGTCGACGCCTGCGAGGTCGGTTACGTGCGGAGCGCGCATATACGTGCGCAAGCCGGCGAACCGGGGAATCAGCTGCGCATCGAGCGGGCGGTATGGCGGCTGTGCCACGTTCCTACGCTACAGCGCCGCCCCTCTTCACTCTCGATCTGCAACATCCGCCGCCGATGCGAGCTCTGCTCGCGTCGGCCGCTGCGGCGGGTCGACAGCGACCCGATCGAGATCATCATGCCCTGCGAAGCAGGGCGGATCTCGATCGGCGAACTTAGCGGGTCTGTGGGAAGCCGAGGTCGACCTTCGACGTCGCCGGGTCCGGCCAGCGCGACGTGACGACCTTGCCTCGCGTGTAGAAGTTGATGCCTTCGGGCCCGTAGATGTGCGTGTCGCCGAACAGCGAGCTCTTCCAGCCGCCGAAGGAGTAGTACGCAACCGGAACCGGGATGGGCACGTTGATCCCCACCATCCCCACCTGGACGTCGAACTGGAACTGACGCGCAACGCCGCCGTCCCGCGTGAAGATCGCCGTTCCGTTCCCGTACGGGTTCTCGTTCACGAGCTGCACGGCCTCGCCGTACGTGTCGACCCGCGTGACTCCCAGCACGGGACCGAAGATCTCGTCCTTGTACGCGTCCATCTCCGGCGTCACCTTGTCGAGCAGCGACACGCCGAGGAAGAACCCGTCCCCGTTCGGGGCGCTCTCTCGCCCGTCCGCAACCACGTCTGCACCCTGGTCGCGCGCGCCGTCGATATAGGACGCGACCTTGTCCCGATGCTCCCGAGTCACGAGCGGCCCCATCTCCACGTCCGGCTCCAGGCCGTCGCCGACCTTGATCTTCGGCAGCCGCTCCCGAATGGCCTGCACCAGGCGATCGGCCGCGTCACCGACGGCAACGACCTGCGAGATCGCCATGCACCGCTCGCCCGCCGAGCCGTAGGCGGCGCTCACGGCTGCATCGGCCGCCATGTCGATGTCGGCGTCCGGCAGGACGATCATGTGATTCTTCGCGCCTCCGAGAGCCTGCACGCGCTTGCCGGTGCTCGTCCCCTTCTCGTAGACGTAGCGCGCAATCGGCGTCGAGCCGACGAACGAGACCGCCTCGATGCCGGGATGCTCGAGCACCGCGTCGACTGCGACCTTGTCGCCGTGGACGACGTTGAAGACGCCGTCCGGCACTCCCGCTTCCTGCAGCAGCTCGGCGACGTACAGGGAAGCCGACGGATCCTTCTCCGACGGCTTGAGGACGAAGGTGTTCCCGCACGCGAGCGCCGGCGCCCACATCCACATCGGCACCATCGCAGGGAAGTTGAACGGCGTGATGCCGGCCACGACACCGAGCGGCTGGCGAATCGAGTACACGTCGATACCGGTCGACGCCTGCTCCGAGAACCCGCCCTTGAGCAGCTCGGGCATTCCGCAGCAGTACTCGATCACCTCGAGCCCGCGCGCGACCTCGCCCATCGCATCGGAGAGCACCTTGCCGTGCTCCGCGGTCAGGATCCGCCCGATCTCCTCACGACGCTGGTCGACAAGGTCGCGGATCCGGAAGAAGATGGCCGTGCGCTTCGAGAGGGAGACCGCGCGCCACGCCGGAAATGCCTCCGTCGCGATCTGCACGGCGCGGTCGACTTCTTCCGGCGTCGCGAAGTCGACAGCGCCCGTCTGCACGCCGAGCGCTGGGTTGTAAACCGGCCCGCTTCGGCCCGACTCACCCTCGACGATGCGGCCGCCGATCCAGTGGCTGATCCGCTTGACCTCTTGCTCTCTCTCGACGGGCGGCGCTGCTAGCTCGGTCATCTCGTCCTCCTCGCGTGACGTGCTTCAGCGTACCGCGGATACGCTCGGGCCGATGAAGCGCTACGCCGCGGCTGTGCTCCTGCTCGCCCTCGCCGGTTGCGGCGGCAACAAGCAGTCTGCGGAGACCACCACCCGCCCGGCACCGACACCCGCCACCGGCGCTGCACCCTGGCCCGCGCCGCCGAACCCGATGGCGCTGACACGCAAGGCCGGACTGACCCCCGAGACGCACGAGTTCGTCTTCCTCCACGTGCACTCTCGCCTGTTCGTGTTCGTCAACGGGAAGCCGGTCACGGTCCCGGCCGGGATCGGGATCGACATCAACAACCCCGCCGTGCACAGCGGGACGCTCCCGGACGGATCAACCGGCTACGGTGGGATCGCTCCGCCCTGCGCGCAGCCGTGCATCTCGCCGCTCCACACGCACGACGACACCGGCGTCCTCCACACCGAGGCAAAGGAGAACCAGTTCAACACGCTCGGCGAGTTCTTCACGGAGTGGGACGTCCGGCTCGACAACACGTGCGTCGGCGGCTACTGCAAGCCCAAGGCGCCAATCGCCGTCTACGTCGACGGCGACCGTTACACCGGCGATCCCCGCGACATCAAGCTCGAGGACAAGAAGGCGATCGCGATCGTCATCGGCACAGCCACCGGACGAGATCCCGTCGTCCTTCGGAAGCTGATCCCCCGGTAAGCTCCGGCCGTGGCGATCGTCGAGGCGAACACCGAGCTCGGCCGGCAGGTCGTTGCCGACGCCAAGCAGTACGTCCTCCACTCGTGGTCGGTGCAGGACGCGCTCGACCCGATCCCGGTCGCCGGCGGCGAGGGACGCTACTTCTGGGACTACGACGGCAACCGCTACCTCGACTTCGCCTCGCAGCTCGTCAACGTCTCCATCGGCCATCAGCACCCGAGGGTCGTCGCCGCGATCAAGGAGCAGGCAGAGAAGCTCTGCACGATCGGGCCACCGATGGCAACCGAGCCTCGCTCGACGCCTCGCGCGCATGCTCGCAGAGATCACGCCCGGCGACCTACAGCTCTCGTTCTTCACGAACGGCGGCGCAGAGGCAAACGAGAACGCGATCAAGCTGGCACGCTGGTACACCGGCCGCCACAAGGTGATCGCGCGCTACCGCTCGTACCACGGTGCGACGGCGGGCGCGATCACGCTCACGGGCGATCCGCGACGCTGGCCGGCGGAGCCCGGCATCCCCGGCGTCGTGCGCATGCTCGACCCGTACACCTACCGCTGCCCCGCCGGCCACCCGGACCCCTGTCCTGTGTGCTCCGGGGCGCCGCACCTCGAGGAGATCCTCCAGTACGAGGGCCCCGACAACGTCGCCGCCGTCATCCTCGAGACGATCGTCGGGACGAACGGGATCATCGTCCCGCCCGAGGGCTACCTGCAGTCGATCCGCGAGGTCTGCGACCGACACGGGATCGTGCTGATCGCCGACGAAGTGATGGCGGGCTTCGGCCGCACCGGGAAGTGGTTCGGCGTCGACAACTGGGACGTGGTTCCCGACATCCTCACGGTCGCAAAGGGGATCAACTCGGGCTACATCCCGCTCGGCGCAATGATCGTCCGCCGGCCGATCGCCGACTGGGTGCGCGACAAGTACTTCGCCGGCGGTCTCACCTACTCCGGCCATCCGCTCGCGTGCGCGTCTGCGATCGCCTCGATCGAGGCGTTCAAGGAGGAAGGCATCGTCGAGAACGCCGCAGAGATGGGCGGCGTCTTTGCCGAGCAGCTACAGAACCTGCAGGAGAAGCATCCGTCGATCGGCGAAGTCCGCGGGCTCGGTTGCTTCTGGGGCATCGAGCTCGTCAAGAACCGCGAGACGCGCGAGCCCTTCGTGCCGTTCAACGCGACGGGCGAGGCGTTTGCGCCGATGGCACGCGTTTGGAAGGCCGCGCTCGAGCGCGGGCTGTACCTCATGACGCACTGGAACGTGATCATGGTCTGCCCGCCGCTCACGATCACACGCGACGAGCTCGACGAGGGGATCGCCGTCCTCGACGAGGTGCTCGCGATCGCAGACGACCACGCCGTCTGACCGGCACCCGCCGTACAGTGCGAGCGTGACCGATCGCCTCGTGGAGTTGTGCCTGCGCTGCGGCGCCGAGATGGAGTGGCGACACGGAACCTGGCAGTGCGTTCGGTGCCGCTTCAAGCTCGGCTGCTGCGAAGGCGAGCAGCCGGACGACTAACGACGTCGATCTCGTCGTCCTCGCCTTCGTCGCGGGGCAGGACGTCCCGGTCTCCGCCGACGAGCTGAACGCGGCGGTCCGCCGTGCGCTTTTCGTCTTCGCTGCCGGCGGAGACCTGCATCGCGAGCCCGCGCTGGACGATCCCGCAGTGCTCGAGCTGGCGCGCGACCTCGATTCCGAGGAGCGACGGGCTGCGCTCGCAGCGGCCGTCGAACGGCTGGACGTCGACCCGCCGGCGCTCGCGCGCCTTCGAAACCCGGACATCGCCTGGCGTGCCTACGCGTGTGGACTCCTTGCGGACGCGCTCGGCGAGGAGTAACGGGAACCGACGAGATCTAGCTCGAGCCGAGCCCGATTCCCGCGACCGCCGCGCGAGTAACGCGACGATCGCCAACGCCACCACTGCGGCCGTTACCCCGAGCGACTCGAGGCCGATGCCGCCGCTCGCACCCGTGGTCGCATACAGCAGCACGCTGCCGACGAGCGCGACGACAAACGCCGAGGCCGCGAGGAACACGAGACGGCGAACCACGACGGCGCGCTCCGGGCGGGCGGTGCAGGGCTCGATCGACCAGAACCCGAGCTCCGCCGCGACGAAGAGCGCCGCGGCGACGAGCGGCGCCCACGCGTCGATGGTCCGTGGCCCGAGGCTGAGCTCCACCGCGTAGGCCGCGCCTGCGGCAGCGATCGCGCCGCAGCGACGAGCCACGCCCAGGGCCGGACGAGCCCCAGGACGGCCAGCGCAATGCCGGTTGCTCCGATCGCCGACGACGAGCTCCGACAGGCGCGACGCGTCGGCCGCCGCGTACGTGACGACACCCACAGTTAGCGCGAGCGAAGCGAGCGCCGTGATCAGGCGCGAGCGACTCGTGCGTGACGCCGGTATGCGCTCACCTCCTCCAGGGCTTCGGCCAGGGAGGACTCGTCCCCCCACACGGCCACGGGAACGCCGGCGCGTTCGAACCGGCCGCGCACGGCCTCGCGCCGCAACCGCCACACACGCAGACCCAGCTCCTGAGCCTCATCCTGCGGGTGCGGCAGGAACGAGAGCGGCGACACCTCGACGACGACGAGGTCGAACCCGCGTCCACGCAGGTCGAGCAACGCGGCCGTCGAGCGGTCGTCGAGCAGAGGCGTGAGCGCAATGCACGAGCGCCTGCGGCGGCAGCGTGCGACGCGGAATCACGTCGACTTCCTTCCATGCGTAGCTGAGCACGATCTGCGTGTCGAGCATTGCGTCGACGATTCGGTAGAGCTGACGTGTCCCGGAAGACGGAAGCAGCCAGTTGAGGAAGCCGCCGAAGCTCACGAAGCCCACGCGGTCGCGCTGGCGCAGATAGCGGGCGACGATGCTCGCGGCGGCGCGGACGGCGGGATCCAGGGTGCTTCGCTCGCCGCGTCGCGCCTCGGCGAAGGCATCGACGAAGACGACGAGGTCCGCGTTTCGCTCGGGATGATGCTCGTTGACCCAGAGCTGGCCCCGGCGCGCGCTCGCGCGCCAGTTCACATGGCGAACGCGATCGCCGGGGACGAACGGCCGCAGGTCGGCGAACTCGATCCCCTCTCCCCGCTGCGCCGCGACGTGGTTGCCCGAGTAAACCTGTGTCTCGAGCGGACGGAGGAGGTTCCTCATCGCCTCGTCACGAGGGAACACCTTCAGCGGGACACGCTCGTCGAGAACGGCTTCATGCGTGAACAAACCGAAGAGATCGTTCGCACGGACGAAGACGCGGCCGATGCGAAAGCCGCCCCAGCGCGTGCAGCTGACCGGAAGCGAGAGCTCGCGCGACGCCCCGTCCGGCAGGTGAATCGAGACCGGGTTCAGCCCGGCGGACGTCTTCAGCTCCGGGGGAAGCTCGAGGAGGAGCTCGGCCCGCTCGGCGCCGACCTCGGCGTCGACAGTCACGTGGACGACGACCTCCTCTCCCTCGAGAACGCGGTCGCGCTCCAGCTCGACGTGAGCGCGCAGCTCCGGCCTTCGCACCTGGAGCTGTCCGACGGCGGCAACGACCGCGAACGGCGCGGCGAGGACGACGAGCTCGGGGAGGCGGGCAGCGAGGGCGGCAAGGAGACCGAGCGCCGCGAGCGCCGCGTACGCGGTCAGCTTCGCGGAGGCCGCCCGGCTCACGCGGGACCGGCCTGGAGATCCTCCGCCGCGGGCGTCGGCACTGTTTCGAGGGCTTCGCGGACGACGTCCTCGGGCTGCACGCGCTGCACCCAGAGCTCCGGCCGAAGCATGAGCCTGTGTGCAAGCGCCGGCACGGCGACCGCCTTGACGTCCTCGGGGATGACGAAGTCGCGCCCCTCGAGCGCGGCCTTGCAACGAGACAGCTTCAACAGCGCGAGCGAGCCGCGCGGGCTCGCGCCGACCTGGATGCGACGGCTCGTTCGCGTCGCCGAGACGAGGTCGACGATGTACGTGCCGAGTGCCTCGGTCACGTGCACCTGCTCGATCGCTTCCTGCATCTCGACGAGGCCACGCCGGTCGGTGACGGGATCGAGAAGGATGTCGTCGACCCCACGCTCCAGCCGCCGCTCGAGCATCGCCCATTCGTCGTCGCGCGCGGGATAGCCGACGCTGACGCGGACGAGGAACCGGTCCAGCTGCGCTTCCGGCAGCGGATATGTCCCTTCGTACTCGATCGGGTTCTGGGTCGCGATGACGAGGAACGGCCGCTCGAGTAGCGTCGTCCGACCCTCCACCGTCACCTGGCGCTCCTGCATCGCCTCGAGGAGCGCAGCCTGTGTCTTCGGCGGTGCCCGGTTGATCTCGTCGCCGAGCAGCAGGTTCGTGAAGATCGGCCCGGGACGGAAGTCGAAGTCGCTCGTGCGCTGGTCGTAGACGGACGAGCCGGTGACATCGGACGGCATCAGGTCCGGCGTGAACTGGATTCGGGCGAACTCCATGTCGAAGACCTGCGCAAACGAGCGCGCGATCAGCGTCTTCGCCAGCCCGGGGAAGTCCTCGATCAACACGTGTCCGTCAGCGAGGAAGCCGAGTAACACGACCTCGAGCGCATCGCGCTTGCCGACGACTGCCCGCTCGAGCTCGGTGAGGACGCGGTCGCTCCGCGCTCCCACCTCGGCGAGGGGCAGCATCGTCAGAGCCTCTCCAGCTCGGAGACGACAAGGGCGAGATGCGCGAGCGGCGGCCCCGCGGCGAGGCGATCTTCGGGCGGCGGACGTTCGGGCCGCACCAGCTCCCAGGCGGCCGCAGGAACGAGCTCGCGGGCGCGCGTTGCCTCGGCTTCGAGGTCGACGCCGTAGCGGGCGCTCAGGCGATGCGCCGCGATCATCTGCAAGACGGGGCGCAGCCGCACGTGCAGGTGAAAGGCGCTCATCGACGAGAGCTCGACGTCACGCGCGAGCGCGAGCTCTTCGGTATCCGACGGCCGCCGCCGCATCTGCGCAAGCGCTCTCCTCGAAGCGGGAGATCCGTTCCACGGGCGCCTGCACCCGCGTCGTCCGCACGAGCGCGAGCAGGAAAACGCCGCCGATCGCGACGAGGTAGACGTCGAGCAGAATCCCCTCCACGCCGCTGCTGACGAATGCCGCGATTCCGAAGGCGAGCGTCAGGACGACCACCAGCTTCGCGGCTCGAGTGACCACCACCCTCATGCCGCCGCCCTCTCCTCGACCTGCAGGTCGTCACGCACGGCGATCAGCGCGGCGATCGCATCGTCCTTCATCGTCGTGTCGATGTCGTGCTCGCTGAACTTCGCGTACTCGAACAGCCCCGTCAGGCTCTGCACGGCACTCTCCCGCACGTGCAACGTACGTAGGACGCGGGCGAGGTATTCGAGCGGCGCCTCGGCCGGCGTGCGTGCGAGGCCGTGCGTCGGCGAGAACGCGTTCCATGTTGGCGTATGCGGCGATGACGGCACGGCGAGGGTCGCGCTCGCGCCGGAGATCTTCGATCGTCGTCTCGACGGCCCGTGCAAGCTCGGTCTCGAGCCGTTCGGCTCGACGCGACGAAGGCGGGCGGCGCTCCCGAATGTACACGAGCACGCCGCCGACGAGGACAAGACCGAGAGGCCGAGCGCGAGCGGCCACTGGAAGTGTGCGGGCCTCGTCGCGCCGGGCGGGAGCTCCGTCAGACCATTCTCGGGACGTGGCTTTCCCTGCACCGGCACGGGCTTCTGATCTGTGTGGCGGAAGACTCCGTGCCGAATCGCCCAGGAGCCGAACAGGGTCGCAACCAGCATGAACGCGAGCACCCCGAGGTAGTTGCGCAGCCAGTGCGACTCGCGCGGAGCCTGCAAGGGCCGCCGCTTGAAGAACACCACGATGACCGCCACGATCGCGACCACGTACGCGATCGCAAGCAGCGTCACGAGGCTGTCCTGGAGCGTCGCCGGCACTGCGCGTGAGACGAACTGGCCGTTGCCGGATGGATGGCCGCCCCGCGCGGCAAGTGCAACGACGATCAGCAGACCGATCAGCCCGAGGGCAAGGCTGCCCGCTTTCGCCGTGCGACTCACGTTCGGCTGAAGCGTATGCGTCGGCGACGAGCGGAGCTAGGCGCGCCACCCGTCGAGTACCTGCGCAACCTCGTCGACCGATCCGACGATCGTCCCGCCGGCGTCGATGCAGCCCTCGACGAACAGATTCAGCCCGTGACCTTCGTGGCCGAGCGTGCTGCGCAGGTCGGTGAGCAGCCCGACGATTCCCTTCTTCGCCGGGTCGCTCTGCATGAGGGCGTAGAAGATGCCGATCTCGCAGGCCGTGCCGTCGTCGACGAGCGGGCCGTCCAGCAGTGCGACGACCGCATCTGCAGTGACGAGCCCGTCCCAATCCTTCTGGAAGATCGTCGACGGGGACGTGTCACCGGCCGCGAGGGCGTTCTCGTGCGGGACGAACACCTCGATCCCTTCCGAACGCAATCGGGCAGCACACTCGTCGATGTACGACCGCTCGTAGGGAGTGAAGAGCGGTCCCGCAAAGTAGACCCGCACCGACCGACCCTAACGCGTTCCGTACCGCTCCGCCGTTCAGCGGATGTTGGCCGGCTCCTGTTCGGCCAGCGCGTTGCGCTGAGGCGCCCAGCGAAGTGCGAGCGACCGGTTCGCCTGGTCGAGCTCGATCGTCGGCTGCGACCACACCGACCTCGCCGTAGTCGAGGCTCGCAACCTGTGTCCCGTCCGGAGCGATGATGCAGGTCGCCGAGCCTTGGTCAGGCGCGGCCACGTTAGCGGCGGCAACATAGACGGTGTTCTCGAGCGCCCGGCAGAGCAGCGCTTTCTCGTTGTACGGGTTCGATGCATCGCACCAGCGGACCGGGCGCGAGCCGTCGTCTGTCGTCACGTAGTGCGGGACGAACACGATCTGCGCTCCTTCGAGGACGAGGAAGCGGACGACTTCCGGGTACCGAAATGCCTCGTGGCAGATCGCGATCCCGAACGTCACGCCGCCGGCGGTGAACACTCGGCGGCCCGTTCCCGCGGTGTAGTTGATCTCCTCGCTCGGGTCGATCTGTGTCTTCACCTGTTCTCCGAGCCTCGTTCCGTCCTCGCCGAGAACCACAGAGAGGATCTCGCGGCCTGTGCGGGTCGGCCGCTCGGTCCCGACGATCGTCACGACCCCGGCCCTGCGAGCCGCGTCGGCGACCTCGTCGACGGCGTCGTCCAGTGCGTCAGCCGGAACGTCGGGCACACGCCGGGCCTGGTCGCGGTGTCCGGGAAGACCCGTTTCCGGAAGGCAGACGATTGCGGCACCGAGCCGGCCCGCTTCCTCCACTGCGGCAACGGCCGAAGGGACAGCCTCTTCGAGCGTCGCCGTCAACGGCGTCGAGGCAACCGCGATCCGGATCGTCGACACGGCTCGAGCCTAGCCGCGGCGATCAAGATCGACCCACGTTCAGGCATGCTAGGCGGACGATGAAGATCGTCGTGGGAGCAGACGACGAGGGCCGCGTCGCAGACGTCGTCGTCGACGAGCTGCGTGACCGCGGCCACGACGTGACCGTCTTGGACCGGGATCGGTGGCCCGATGTCGCACGCCGCGTCGCGGAGACGGTCGCATCCGGAGAGGCCGACCAAGGGATGCTCTTCTGCTGGACCGGCACCGGGACGTCGATGGCCGCGAACAAGGTGCCGGGTGTCCGTGCTGCGCTTGCCTGGGAGCCCTGGATCGCCGAGGGGGCGCGCCGCTGGAACGACGCGAACGTGCTGGTCATGAGCCTCAAGCGCACCGAGCCCGAGACGGCGAAGCAGATCGTCGACGCGTGGCTCGGGGTGGAAGAGCCGGATCCTGACGAGGCCGGCAACATCGCGCGCCTCGAGGAGCTCGACCGAGCGCCTCGCACGAGCTGACGGCCGGCCTCGTGGCGACAACGACGACGACCGGCGAGGCGCAGAACCAGCCGCCGCCGCTGGTCGGTTACAACCTCTTCGACGAGAACAGACCGCTCGTCGAGGCTCTCGAACGCGAGGGTGCGGGCTGGGCGGCCGACCGGGCGAGCACGTTCGGTGCGCTCCTGACCGGTGAGCCGCTCGAGTGGGGTCGGCTCGCAAACGAGAATCCGCCTCGCCTGCGTACACACGACCGCTTCGGGAACCGGATCGACGAAGTCGAGTTCCATCCAGCGTGGCACTCCCTGATGCAAGTGAGCATCGAGCACGGGCTTCACGCTCTCTCCTGGCGCGACGCACGACAGGGTGCGCACGTGGCGCGTGCCGCGCTGTTCTTCTTGATGGCCCAGGTCGAGGCGGGACACGGATGTCCGATCTCGATGACCCACGCCGCCGTCCCCGCCCTGCGTGTCCAGGGGGATCTCGCAGCCGAATGGGAGCCGCTACTGACGTCGCTGGACTACGACCCCGGCTTGCGGCCTGTCGGAGAGAAGCGCGGGGCGTTGTCCGGGATGGCCATGACCGAGAAGCAGGGTGGCTCCGACGTCCGGGCCAACACGACGGTCGCACGACCGATCGGCGACGGTGCGTACGAGCTCACGGGCCACAAGTGGTTCTGCTCTGCGCCGATGTGCGACGCCTTCCTCGTCCTCGCACAGGCGAGTGACGGGCTTTCGTGCTTCCTGCTGCCGCGCGTGCTTCCCGACGGGACGCGGAACGCTTTTCGCATCCAGCGACTCAAGGACAAGCTCGGAGATCGCTCGAATGCGTCGAGCGAGATCGAGCTCGATGCGGCCTGGGCGCAGCTCGTCGGCGAGGAGGGTCGCGGGATACAGACGATCATCACGATGGTCAACCACACGCGGCTCGACTGTGTCCTGGGAACGGCGGCCGCGATGCGCCAGGCCGTCGAGCACGCAACGCACCATGCCGCGCACAGATCCGCCTTCGGCCGGCTCCTTGTCGATCAGCCGCTGATGGGGAACGTCCTGGCCGACCTGTGCATCGAGTCGGAGGCCGCGACGCTGACGGCGCTTCGGCTCGCCGGAGCATTCGACCGCGACGAGGCCGCCTTCGCCCGCGTCGCGACCGCTGTGGCGAAGTACTGGGTTTGCAAACGCGGGCCCGGCCATGCCGCGGAAGCACTCGAGTGCCTGGGAGGGAACGGCTACGTCGAGGAGTCGGGCATGCCGCGGCTGTACCGCCAGCAGCCGCTGCAATCGATCTGGGAAGGATCGGGGAACGTCATCTGCCTCGACGTGCTGCGAGCGCTGCGACGCGCACCGGAAACGGTCGACGTGTTCCTGGCGGAGTGCCGCGAAGCGGCCGGCGCCGAGCGCCGGCTCGACGACTGGGTGGATGCGCTCGAACGCGAGTTGCGCGATCCGGAGGAGCGGGAGCCGAGGGCGCGCCGACTCGTCGAGCGGATGGGCCTTGCGCTGCAGGCTTCGTTGCTGGTGCGCCACGGCGATCCCTCGGTCGCGGCTGCTTTCTGCGGCTTCCCGCCTCGCCGACGATCGCGACCTCACCTACGGCACCCTCCCGCCGGGTGTCGATGCCGCGGCGATCGTGGAGCGGCACCGCCCGAAGCTCTCCGCTGCCTGAGCCTCAGCCGCCCGCCAGATCCCCCGTTCGGCGCTGGACCACCGGCGGTCCAGGCCCTACATTGTGGACATGTCCAAACGACTCGCGACCATCGTCGTACTGGCGACGCTCGTGACGCTCGCCGGATCGACCGCCCTCGCGTCCAGCGAGGCGAGCTCGGCCACCGTCGCTCGAATCGACCACGTTGCGGACGGCGACACGGTGACCCTCACGAATGGCCGGCGAGTCCGGCTCGTCCAGATCGACACGCCCGAGGTGTACTTCGGGGCGGAGTGCTACGGCGCTGCGGGCGTCCGCGACCACGAAACGGCTACTGCCGCCCGGCACGCTCGTCCGCCTGGTCGCCGAGCCGAAGACCGACCGTGTCGACCAGTACGGCCGGCTGTTGCGCTACGTGATCCGAGTGCGGGACCGCCTCAACGTGAACGTCCACCTCGTCGCGGTCGGCGCCGCCGCGCCGTACTTCTACCTCGGCCGCCGCGGACTCTTTGCCCGGCGACTCGATCTCCTCGCACGACGGGCGCGGGCGCACCATCTTGGACTCTGGCGGACGTGCCCGGGCACGCCGTACAGGCCGACGGCCGCAGTGGACACCGGACCTCCCCGTTAGGCCGCGGCACCAGCTGTCGAGAATGGCGCCCGCGATTCGTCTACGGGACGACCCCGATCGAGGAGGCTCGAGATGAAGTACCTCTTGCTGCTCTACGGCGACGAATCCGCAGAACGCGAGCTGAGCCCGGAAGAGCGCCGCTCCATCGTGGACGCGCACATGCGCTTTCACACCGCGCTACGGGAGCGCGGAGCGCTCGTCCAGGGCGAGCCGCTGGACGGGCGAGCGGGGGCATTCACCGTCCGGCTCGACAAAGGCGGCAAGCAGTCTCGTGACCGACGGCCCGTTCACGGAGACGAAGGAGCAGATCGGCAGCTTCTACGTCGTCGAATGCGCCGGACGGGACGAAGCCGTCGCGATCGCGGAGGAGGTCCCCGCGAGCCCGGGCCTCGTGGTCGAGGCGTGGCCGATTGCCGAGATGTGATCCGACGCCGCTACGCCAGGCAGCCGCTTCATTGCTGCGGATGCATCGCAGTCCAGCGCGCGTGAAGCGCGCCGCGTCGAGCCGCTCCGCCGCATCGAGCGCCTTCCCAGCCCGCTTCGACGTCTTCCGGCCGAAGGCTCCGAGCAACAACCACTTCCGCGTCAGCCGGGCGAGTCGCAGCTTGTCGTCGGTGAGCTTGGGCTCGCGCTTCGGATGGAGGTACAGGTCGACCGCGACCTTCTTCACGAGAGCCGGGTCGCTTGGTTCGCCCGTGGTTTGCTCCAGCCGATGCGCGAGAAGCGAGGCAATCACCTGGATCTCGCGTACGCCCGTGCGAACGGCGATGCCCATGGAGACCGCCGTAGACCCGATCATCACCCAGGGGATCTTCATGAACCGAGCGCCGCGCGCGAGCGTGCGAACGATGGGCACGGCGAGCACGATCACCCGCTGGATGTCGCCTGCGAGCGCCTCGGTGTCACCCTGACGCGCAAGCAGCTGCTTGCCCTCGGCGGCCGAGGTGACACGCTCGTCGGTGAGCAACACGCGGTCGATCGCACGGGTCACGAGCCTGTCGACCGCTTCGAGCAGCGATCCGCCCGCCTTCCAGGCATTGGCGCCCGCATTTCTTCCCGCCGACGACGCACGCTCCCGGACGGAAGGTCCGCTGCTCGGCTGAGGGTCGATGCTCGTCATACCTGCCACTGCACGATCGAGGCTAGCGTTCGGCGCCGGGGCGCGGGCGCTCGGATTGTCGTTGCGTTGTCGTCATTCGTAGCGGAGGGCGTCTGCGGTGGGAATCCGCGTCGCGAGGCGGGCCAGCAGGCTGGCGGCGCCGGCGACGATGAGCAGGGTTGCGATGGGCACGAGGGCGAGCCACCACCACGGGGCGATCACCAGATCCTTCCTGTCTCCCCCGGCAATTGCGTAGACCGCCAGGAAGAGACCGATGCCTGCTGGAATCGAGAGGAGAGCTGCGATCACCGCCAAGACGGCGTGGGCGCCGGCAAGGCTCGAGGCGATCTGCCTGGGCGTGAGGCCGATGGTCTTGAGGACGCCGTAGTCGCGGATGCGCTCGCGCACGGACAGCAGCGCGATCGCGACAAACGTTGTGGCGGTGATGACGAGCAGACACGGCGTCGAGGGTGTAGACGAGCACCGGGAGCTCGTTGGGCACGTCGCTGACTTGGCCCGCCGTCCGGGCGTTGAGGCTGGCTTGCATCGAGAGCGCAAAGACGATCGCCGCGCCGGTGATCGCGATCGCGCTGCCGAGCCGGAGCGCGCGGTGACGTGCAGCGAGGAGGTCCTTGAGGCCGAGCCCGAGCGAAACCGGCAGCGGCACGCGCGCGATCGCTCGCGCAACAACCGATGGCGACGCGGGCGATGCGGCACCGGATTGGATCGCCTGCAGGACGGTAAAGCGGGTGCTGCGCCGGGTCGCCGAGCGCGCGCTGCCAACAAGGACGAGCAGGACGGGGCAACTGGCGACGAGGAGGTGCCATGGACTTGCCGCCGTGGTCGGCGGGTCGAGCATCGTTTCGGCGCTGGGCGCGGCTAGCCGGGGTGCGAGGAGTGCCCCGACAGTGAAGCCGACGACGACCGCGATCAGACCGAGTGCGGCGGATTCGAGCGCGAACACTGCGGTGACCTGGCGCGGCGTGAGGCCGACGGCCTTCAGCAGGCCGATCTCGCGGTACTGCGCGGTGGCGCGCGCACCGACGAGGATCGCTACGACCGCGAAGACGACGATGAGCAGCACGATCGTGTAGGTCGTGAGGATGATCGTGGTTGGTTGTGTCTCGACCAGCGCATCCGCGCGCTGGTCTTCCCAGGTGGAGACGAAGGCGGCTCCGGGCGGCAAGGACGCCGCGGCACGAGCGCCGAAGGCGGAGGCAGCGGCGGGATTCGTGAGCCGGATCGCCTGGGTCCAGAACCAGCGGCTGCGATCGGGCTCGATTCGCGCGAACGTGCCGCGCGTGACCCACGCGAGGCCGGGGTTGTGTCGGGGATAGCGCGGCACACTGGGGGAGATCGCCGTGCCGACCACCGGCAGCTCGACCGGCTCGCCGGCGCCGGCGAGCCGGAGCGTGCTGCCGACGCGGAAGCCGAGGGCGTCGGCGAAGCTCCGCTCGAGCACGATCCCCCGCGCGGGCGGCCTTGCGCCGGCTGTTCGCACCGGCACGTTGACGCGCGCCGGGGAACGCAGCCCAGCGAGCTGCAGCCGCTCCGTTCCGCCGCGCGAGGCGACGGTTGTGATCGTGTTCGGGACGGGTTCATCACGTTCGGCGACGCCGGCTTGGCTCGCGATCGCGCGAGCGTCGGCTTGCGAGGGCACAGTCGCAAGCACATGCGCGCCGTTGGCCGCATCGAACGTGCGCTGCCAGGGATCGCGCGTGGTTGCGCCGACCTCCAAGGCAAGCACGATGGTCGCCGCCGCCGCGCTCGAGAGCAGGATCGTGAGCGCACTCGCGAGCCAACGCGAGCGGATGCCCGCGAACGCGAGCTTGACGAGCGTCACCGTCATCGTCGGTCGTCCGTCGCGAAGGGAAGTGCGACAGGGCGTGGTGCCTGCAGCTCGGTCTCGTCGGAGACGAGCCCATCGCGAAGGTTGACGACACGATCCGCCGCTGCCGCGACGCGCGCGTCGTGCGTCACGAGCAGCAGCGTCTGGCCACGATCGCGGGCCGCCGCGCAAGAGCCCCAGAACTTCTCGGGCCGTCGTCGAGTCGAGGTTTCCGGTCGGCTCGTCCCCAAGCACGATGTCCGGCGTGTTCGCGAGCGCTCGCGCCAGCGCGACGCGCTGTTGTTGTCCACCAGACAGCTGAACCGGGGCGGCGGCACGCTTGTCGCCGACGCCAAGGTCGCCGAGCAGCTCACCCGCCGTTCGCCGCGCATCCTTCCGGCGCCGGCCGACGAGGAGCAGCGGCAACTCGACGTTCTCGACCGCCGACAGGGTGGGCAGCAGGTTGAGGAACTGAAACACGAACCCGATCTTGCGGCGACGCAGGCGAGCGAGCTCGGTCTCACTCAGCTGGTCGATCCGTTCGCCGTCGAGCCGCACCTCCCCCGCAGTCGGACGATCGAGACCGGCGAGCAGGTTGAGCAGGGTCGACTTCCCGCACCCGCTCGGGCCCATGACCGCGACGAACTCGCCACGCTCGATCGATAGGTCGACGCCGCGCAGCGCGAGTACCTCCACGCCGCCCGTGTCGTAGGTCTTCGCGAGGCCTCGCGCCTCGAGCACATGTGTCACGTGGGCTCCTCCTCCAAGGTCAGTCGTTGCTCGATCAGTTCGAGCCATTCCAGGTCCGCCTTCGCGTGCAGCACTGCGCCCTCGACCAGCAACTCCGCGGCAACGCCCTTGCCGTTTGCCGCGAGCAGCGAGTCGAGGTCGCGTAGCGATTGCAAGTACTCCCGCCGCTGCGCCTCGATCAAGGTCTTCGGCTCGGACAGCCGGGCCGACGCGACGACGACGAGCTTCATGAAGAACTCGTCCTTGAGCCGCATCCCCGGCACCGGCGTCTCGATCCACCGCTCCAGCGCCTCTCGACCGGCCTCGGTGAGCTCGTACACACGCTTGCGGCGGCTGTCACCCGCGACGCTCTGGCCGACCACCAAGCCGTCACGCTCGAGCCGCGCGAGCGTCGAATAGATCTGCCCGGCGTTCAACGCCGGCAACAGCGCTCCGAATTCCTGCTCCAGCGTCTGCTTGAGCTCGTAACCGTGGCCGCGCTCGCCGGCAAGAAGAGCAAGGAAGAGCTCCCTCATAGTTACCGAGCATATATATCAGCTATCTATCGTCTGTGCCCGATGAGTTTGCCCCTGCGCCAGGGTCGTATTTCTTGGCGCGGGTAGCGTCTGACCGACGATGGAGTTGCCTCCGATCGGGGCGACCGAGGCCAGGAGGAGGAAGAGAAGATGTCCGAGCACGAGATCGGAACCCGCGAGGAATGGCAGGCGGCCAGGGACGAGCTCGCGAAGCTCGAGGCCGAGCAAGCGCAGCGAAACGAGGAGATCAAGCGGAAGCGGCTCGAGCTTCCGTGGGTGCCCGTTGCGAAGGAGTACGAGTTCGACACCGACGAGGGCAAGAAGACCCTGGCGGAGCTGTTCGACGGCCGCTCCCAGCTGCTCGCCTACAACATCATGTTCGGGCCCGACTACGAAAGCGGTGCCTGCCCCGGCTGCACCAATCTCGCCGACGAGCTCGACGGTGGGCTGATCCACCTGAATCACCGTGACGTGACCCTGATCTGCTTCTCGCGGGCGCCGATCGAGCGCCTCACCGCCTACAAGAAGCGGATGGGCTGGCAGTTCCCCTATGTCTCCACCTACAACACCGACTTCGCCTTCGACTTCGGGCTCGCGCTGACCGAGGAGCAGGCACAACAGGTCGCCGAGGTAAAGGAGATGATCGACAACCCGCCCGAGTGGCTCCAGGAGTGGTCGCGCCAGATCGGCGCCGAGCTCAAGGACGGGCTGCGAGAGGGACCGAGCTGGATCGCCTTCGCACGCGACAACGGCACCGTCTACCACACCTACACGGTGATGGCGCCCGACCCGTTCGTGGCGCCCTACTACAGCTTCCTGCTCGAACGGACCCCGAAAGGCGCCGCCCGACGAGCCCCGCGCCTGGCGAAAGGATGAGTACCCCGACTGACGCGATCCGAGCGCGTGGTCGATGACGCGAAGGTCGCGATCATCGGCGGCGGGATCGCAGGCTGCAGTCTCGCGTATCACCTGACGAAGCTCGGCTGGGACGACGTCGCTCTACTCGAGCAGGCTGAGCTGACAGCCGGCTCGACCTGGCACGCAGCCGGACTCTGCACCCAGTTCAACTCGAGCTACAACCTGATGGGGCTGCTGCGCCACTCGGTCGAGCTCTACGAGCGGCTCGAGACGGAGACGGGGCAGGCGGTCGACTACCACGCGTGCGGGAGCATCCGACTGGCCACGACCGACGATCGGCTCGAGGAGTTCCGACAGCGGGCGGCGATGGCGGAGCTCGTCGGCGTGCCGTTCGAGCTCGTCGGGCCGGAGCGGCTCGCTGAGCTGCACCCGCTGCTCGACACGAGCGGCATCCTCGCCGCGGCGTACCTGCCGACGGACGGCCACGTCGATCCGACAGGGCTGACGCACGCCTTCGTCCGTGGCGCGGCGAACGTGCGCATTCACCGCCGGACGCCGGTCGTGGCGATCCGGCGCGAGCGCCGTCGCTGGCTGCTGGAGACGCCGGCCGGCGAGGTGCGCGCCGAGATCGTCGTGAACGCCGCAGGCCAGTGGGCTCGCGAGGTCGGCCGGCTCGCCGGCGTCGACCTGCCGCTCGTTCCGCTTCAGCACCACTACGTCGTGACGGTGCCGCTGCCCGAGGTTAGCCGCGCTCGACCGCGAGCTGCCCGTACTTCGCGATCCGGACGCCTCCTACTACGTGCGTCAGGAAGGCGAGGCGCTGCTGATCGGGCCGTTCGAACGGAACCCCAGGCCGTGGGCGCTCGACGGCATCCCCACAGGCTTTCACGCAAAGCTGCTGCCGCCGAGCCTCGAGCAAATCGAGGAGCCGCTCACGGCGGCGGCCGAGCGAGTTCCAGTGTTCGCGGACGCCGGCATCAGGTCGGTCGTCAACGGCCCGGACGCCTACACGCCCGACGGCCGCTGCCTGATGGGGCCCGTGCCCGGGCTGCGCGACTTCCATGTCCTGGCCGGCTTCAGCATCTTCGGGATCGTCTTCTCGGGCGGCGCGGGCCGCTACGCCGCCGAGTGGATCGTGGACGGGCAGCCGAGCGACAACATGTGGGAGCTCGACGTCCGCCGCTTCGGCGGCTACGCGACGTCGAGCCCGTATCTCGTCGCACGCGCCACCCAGGTCTACGAGCGGGAGTACGCGATCCACTATCCCGAGGAGGAGCTGCCGGCGGGGCGACCGGTCAAGGTCGATCCGATCTACGACCGGCTCGCTGCGCGGGGCGCGGTCTTCGGCGAGCGCTTCGGCTGGGAGCGCCCGCTCTGGTTCTCGCCCAACGGTCCGGCGCGCGACGAATACTCGTTCCGGCGCGGCAACTGGTTCGGCGCAGTCGGCGGCGAGTGCCGCATGGTGCGCTCTGGCGTCGGCGTGCTCGACCAGACGAGCTTCGCGAAGTTCAGGGTCTCCGGCCCCGGCGCGGAGCGATTCCTCGACCGCGTGCTCGCGAACCGCCTTCCGCAGGAGGTGGGTCGCATGGCACTGACGCAGGCATGCCGTCCGAGCGGCGGCATCGAATGCGACCTGACCGTAACCCGCGTCGAGCCGGAGCAGTTCTACCTCGTCTCCGCCGCCGCCACCGAGGTCCACGACTACGCGTGGCTGCAGTTGCAACTCCGCGACGAGGACGACGACGTCCGGCTCGAGAACGTCACCGCCTGCTACGGCGTCCTGACGCTGGCGGGCCCGCGCTCGCGCGAGCTGTTGCAGAAGCTGACCCACGAGGACGTTTCGCGCACGTCGCTGCCGTTCTTCCGCGCGCGCGACGTGCAGGTGGGACCGGTGCCGGCGCTCGTGCTGCGCGTCTCGTACGTCGGCGAGCTCGGCTTCGAGCTGCACCATGCCCTCGAGTACCAGCGCGCTCTGTACGACCTCGTGCTCGAGGCCGGCGCGCCGCTCGGGCTCGTCGACTTCGGCTACCGCGCACTCGACTCAATGCGACTCGAGAAGGCATACCGTCTCTGGGGCGTGGACATCTCCGCGGACTACACACCGCTGGAGGCGGGGCTGGAGCGGTTCGTCTGCTTCGACAAGGGCGACTTCGTCGGCCGCGACGCCCTGCTGCGCCAGCGCGACCGGGGAATCGACCGCACGCTCGCCTGCCTCACAATCGAGACCAACGGCGCGGACGCGCACGGCTACGAGCCGATTCGCGCCGCGGGGAAGCCGATCGGCTACGTCGCGGCGGGCGGCTACGGCCACGTCGTCGAGCGCAGCATCGCGCTCGCGTACCTGCCGGTCGAGCACTCCGAGCCGGGAACGACGCTGACGGTCGACATCCTCGGTGAGCCGAGGACCGCGGTCGTCGTCTCACAGCCGCTCTACGACCCCGAGAATCTCCAGCTGCTCTCGTGAACGGCGCCGTCGACCCCTACGCACCGGTTCGCTGGGACCTGGTTCCCGGCCGAACGGCCCTCACGCTGATCGACTTGCAGCGCGACTTCCTCCACGTGGACGGCTGGTACGCCAAGCGTGGGATCGACATCTCGCACATGCAGCGCGTGATCGAGCCGACCATGCGCCTGGTCGAGGGGGCGCGGCGGGCGGGCGTGCCCGTAGTCTGGACGCGGCATGGCTATAAAGACGGGAGCGACGGCGGCCCGTTCATGCAGCTTCGGCCGTTCCTTCGCGACGGCGGCCTGCGCCAGGGAACCTGGGGATACGAGCTCCTCGACGACTTCGACGTCCGTCCGGACGACTGGCTCGTCGAGAAGGCGCGCCTGAGCGCCTTCTTCAACACGAACCTCGAGCTCGTCCTGCGCTCCCTGCACGCCGAGACGGTGCTCGTCACCGGCGTGCTCACGAACCAGTGCGTCGCGGCCACCTCGAAGGACGCAATGTTCCGCGACTTCAAGCCGATCGTCGTCGCGGAGTGCACGGGGACGACGCTGCCCCACCTGCACGAGCCGGCGCTAGAGATGATCCGCGTCGGTTGGGGCGAAGTACGCTCGCTCGCGGAGACGATCAGCGACCTGGAACGACTCGCATGAGGCTCGGCGCCCATTTTCTGCCGGAGAATCTGCCGGACTTCCTCGCGTCGGTGCGGGGCGCCGAGGAGGCCGGCTACGCGCGCGCCTGGCTCGTCGACGGGCAGATGCTTTGGCAGGACCTCTACGTCTACATGACACACGCGCTCGCGGCGACGGAGAGGATCGCGGTCGGCAGCGGGGTCACGAATCCGCTTACACGCCATGCGTCCGTGACCGCGAGCGCGCATGCGACGCTCGCCGACCTGCATCCCGGCCGCGTCCTGCTCGGCATCGGCCGCGGCGACAACGCGGTACGCACGCTCGGGCTGAAGCCGGTGCCGACGGCCGAGCTCGCACGAACGGTCCCGCTGCTCCGCACGTGGATGGCCGGCGAGGAGGCGGAGGGTGCGCGGATCCGCTGGGCGCACGAGCGCGTCCCGATCATGATGGGCGCGACCGGCCCCAGGAATTTGCGCCTGGCGGGTGCGCTGGCCGACGTCGCCATGGTCTATGTCGGCGTCCACCCCGTCCCCGTGCGCTGGGCGATCGAGCACGTCCGGGCGGGTGCGGAGGAGGCAGGTCGCGACCCTGCCGAGGTCTCGATCGCGGCGCTTTGCGCTCTCCACGTCTCGGACGACCAGGAGCGGGCGTGGGAGGAGTGCCGCTGGGCGCCCGCTGCGTGCGCGAACCACATCGCCTCGACGCTGCGCTCGAACCCGGAGCACGGGATGCCGGAGGAGATGACCCGCCTCGTCGCGGCACGCGATTCGTACGACTACTACGCGGGCCACCTCGACTCGGCCGCGGAGCACACGAGCTACCTCACCGGCGAGCTCGTCGACGACTTCGCGATCGCAGGGCCGGCCGAGCGGTGCGTCGAGAAGATTCGCGAGCTGGGTCGCCTGGGGGTCGACGAGGTGTCGACCGCATACCTGAACGGGAGGTTCGAGCAGATGGAGCGCGTGCGTGAGGCGATCATTCCGGCGCTGGGGGAGGCGGTCGCGTGAAGCGCATCGGCGTCGACGTCGGCGGCACCTTCACCGACCTGATCCTCGTCGACGAGGAGGCGGGCCTCATCACCGTCGACAAAGTCCCGTCCACGTCCGACGACCCCGCGCGCGGCGTCGTCGAGGGCGTCCGCGCGCTGTGCGAGAAGGCCGGCGTGCAACTGGCGGAGGTCGACAATCTGCTGCACGGGACGACGGTGGCGACGAACATCGTGCTCACGCATACCGGCGCGGAGGTCGGGATGATCACGACGCACGGCTTCCGCGACATCCTCCACATCGCGCGGCACAAGAAGCCGTTCAACTTCTCGCTCCAGCAGGAGCTGCCGTGGCAATCGCGGCCGCTCGTCAAGCGCCGCCACCGGCTGACCGTGCACGAGCGAGTGACCGTCCCGCACGGCGAGGTGCTGACGCAGCTCGCTGACGACGAGGTTCGCGAGCAGGTGCGTGCCCTCCGGCAAGCGGGCGTCGAGGCAGTCGCCGTCTGCCTGCTTCACTCGTACCTCAACCCGGACCACGAGCGGCGGATCAAGGAGATCGTGCTCGAGGAGTTCCCGGACGCATTCCTCTCGGCCTCCCACGAGGTGCTGCCGCTCTACCGCGAGTTCGAGCGCTTCTCGACGACGTGCCTGAACGCGTACATCGGCCCGAAGGTCTCGCGCTACGTGGCCCGCTTCGACGCAGCGCTCGGCGAGGCCGGCTTCGCGCACGAGGTCCAGCTGATGCAGTCGGCAGGCGGCATGGCGACGGTCGCGTCGGCGACGCAGCGGCCGGTCAACCTGCTGATGTCGGGGCCGGTGGCCGGACTGATCGGCGGCATCTGGGCGGGGAAGATGGCCGGCTACGACAACGTGGTCACGCTCGACATCGGCGGCACGTCCGCCGACATCGGCGTCGCGGCCGGCGGGCTGCTGCGCATGCGGCATCTGCTCGACACGAAGGTCGGCGACTACCAGGCGATGGTGCCGATGGTCGACATCGACACGATCGGCGCCGGCGGCGGCTCGATCGCCTACGTCGACGCCGGCGGCGTCTTCCGCGTCGGCCCGGAGTCCGCGGGCGCCGACCCTGGACCCGCCTGCTACGGACGCGGCGGCGAGCAGCCGACGTCGACCGACGCCCAGCTCCTGCTCGGCCGTCTGCGGCCGGATCGCGGCCTGCTCGGCGGCGAGATGCAGCTCGACCCCGAGCTCGCGCGTGGCGCGATGGACGAGGTCGCGACGAAGATGGGCCTTTCGACCGAGGAGGCTGCGCTCGGCGCGCTGCAGATCCAGAAGTTCGGGATGGCTCAGGCGATCGAGCTGAACAGCGTTCGCCGCGGCTACGACCCGCGCGAGTTCACGCTGGTCGCCGCCGGTGGCGCCGGCCCGCTCTTCGCCTGCGACATCGCGCTCGAGCTCGAGATCCCTCGCGTGCTCGTGCCGCCGCACCCCGGGATCACCTCGGCGACCGGGCTGCTCGCGACGGACCTGCAGCACGAGTACGTCGCCACGGAACGGAACGCGCTGAGAACGCTCGACCGCGAGCGGGTGGCGCACGCGCTTCGAGGAGCTCGCCGCGGAAGCGGTGGCGCAACTCGATGCCGATCAGGTGCCGGAGGACCGGCGGCTCGTCCGCCGGCTCGCCGACTGCCGCTACGCCGGGCAGGGCTACGAGGTCCGCTTCGACGTCCCCGCCGGCGAGATCGACGACGCGTGGGTCGAGAAGCTCGAGGAGGCGTTCCACGCGGCGCACGAGCGCGAGTACGGACACCGCTTCGACGCGGAGATCGAGATCGTGAACATCCGCGTCGTCGGCATCGGCCGGATCGAGGAGTTGAGCTGGGCAGAGGTGGCGCAGGGCGACGGCGACCCGAGCGCCGCGAAGACCGTCGAGCGCGAGGTCGTCTTCGACGTAGGCGGCGCGCGCCGAGTCGCAGGTCGACGCCGTTCTTCGACCGCGAGCGGCTGCGGGCCGGCGACCGAATCGAGGGTCCGGCGATCATCGAGCAGTACGACTCGACGACCGTCGTCCCGCCCGGGCTCGTCGCCCAGATCGACCGCTACGGGAACATCGTCGTCGACTGCACAGTCGGCGCGGCGATCGAGCGCGGCGAGCTCGCGACGCCGATCCTGATGCGCGTGATCGGCGGCGCCTTCTCGGCGATCGCCAAGGAGATGTCGAGCGTCCTCTTCCGGATGTCGTACTCCTCGATCATCCGCGAGTCCGAGGACCTCGGCGCCGGCATCTTCGACGCCGAAGGGAACGAACTCGCCGAGTCCGACTCGACGCCGATGTTCATGGGCGCGATGCCGAAGATCGTCAAGGGCGTCCTCACGCTGCTCGGGGACGACATCCACGACGGCGACGTCATCCTCCACAACGACCCGTACCTCGGCGCGACGCACTCACCCGACGTCGCGATCGTGATCCCGATCTTCCACGACGGCGAGCTGGTCGGCTTCTCCGGCGCCTCTGCGCACCTGCTCGACATCGGCGGCGCCTTTCCCGGTCTCGCCGTCGACCTCGTCGACAACTGGTCGGAGGGCAACATCTACCGAGGCGTCAAGCTGTCCGAGCGAGGCGTCCGCCAGGACGCGCTCTGGAAGCACATCCTCGAGAACACGCGCACGCCGACGTACAACCGCGGCGACGTCCAGGCGATGATCGCCGCCTGCGAGCTCGCGAAGACGCGCTACCTCGACCTGCTCGCGCCGCTACGGCAAGGACGCCGTTCTCGGTGCCGCCGCGCGACTGGATCGACTACTCCGAGCGGATGCTCCGGCAGGAGATCGCGAAGGTGCCGAACGGCGTCTACGAGACCGACGTCGGCTGGCTCGACGACGACGGCCGCAACCGCGGCGTGCCGCTGCCCGTGAAGGTGAAGGTGATCATCGAGGGCGACGAGTTGACGATCGACCTGACCGGCTCGAGCGACGAGGTGCCGACCGGCTACAACTGCCCCTTCGAGGGGACGACCGTCTCGGCGATGACCTTCATCGTCCGGATGATCTTCCTCGACGAGGCGGCGTACCCGGTCTTCGTGCCGCAGAACGAGGGGATGCTGAAGCCCGTCAACGTGATCGCGCCGAAGGGCTCGATCTTCAACCCGAACTACCCACGCGCCTGCTTCGCCCGCTTCTGCCAGGTGCAGCGCGCGGTCGACCTGGTGCTGAAGGCACTCGCGGGGGTGGTGCCCGAGCAGATCACGGCGGGCAACTCCGCGCACCTGCACTTCATCTCCTACTCCGGCTTCAACGCCGAGAGCCAGGAGTACTGGGTCTACCTCGAGGTTGACGAGGGCTCGTACGGCGGCCGGCCCGGTCGCGACGGGCTCGATTCTGTCGACTGCCTGATCGCGAACACGCGCAACAACCCGATCGAGGAGCTCGAGTGGCGGTTCCCGATGCGCACCGAGCGCTACGAGCTGCGCGACGAGCCATGCGCGGCCGGCAAGTGGCGCGGCGGAGTCGGCATGGTGCGCGTCAACCGCTTCCTCCTCGACGCGATCGTCACCTGCGAGGGCGAGCGCCACGACTCGGACCCGCCGTGGGGCATTTTCGGCGGCCAGGACGGGATCAACGCGTCGCTGATCCGCAACGCCGGCACCGCCGGCGAGGAGCCCTGGCCGTCGAAGGTCACGGCGGCGGAGCTCAAGGCGGGCGACACGCTGCAGATCACGGTGCCGAACTCGGGCGGCTACGGCGACCCGTTCGAGCGCGACCCGAACTTCGTGCTCGCCGACGTGCTCGACGGGTTCACGACGCTGGAGCTCGCCGAGCGCGACTACGGCGTCGTGATCGACCCGCAGACGATGAAGCTCGACGACGAGGCGACCGCCCTTCGGCGCAAGACGCGGACGGCCGTGCCGGCGTGAGCGCGTGCCCGCGTCACGCGCCGATCGGCACCGGCTGGTCCCGTTCCAGCTCCCCTTCGTAGATGTAGCGCTCCTCGGGCGACCACAGCTCGCGGCCGGCGAGGTAGCCCTCGTAGATCGCGTGGTCGAGCTTCCGCGGAGCGACGCAGTCCCCGATCCGGTGCAGGTTCTCGACCTCGCCCTTCAGCGCGAAGTAGAGGCCATCGTTCGCCTCTGGGCCCGTTGCGAGCACGACCGTGTCGACGCCGGTCAGTGTCTCGGCGGTGCCGGAGTAGAGGTTGATCACGTTGACGCGGTCGTCCTCGATTCCGACCGCCCACGAGTTGAGCCGGTAGGTGAGACCCTTGCCGAGCAGGCGGCCGTAGAGGTGAGCCATGTCGAGCGTCGTGAGCGTCGAGGGAAACAGCGCCGGCCAGCGCGACACGAGCTCGACGGTGCAGCCGCGGTCGAGCAGCACCTCCGTGACGCCGGCGGCGTAACGGGTGCCGTCGTCGTCGAGGACGACGACGCGCTTGCCGACCGGTCCCGTCTCGAGCAGGACGTCCCAGACCGTCAGCACGTTCTCCCGTTCGACGCCGGGCAGTTGCGCGACGAGCGGGTTGACGCTCGAGAACCCCGTGTGCGAGGCGACCGCGCCGGTGGCGACGATCACGCCGCCGGGTGACAGCTCGCGCACGGACGCCGCCGTCGCCTCGGTCCCGAGGCGCACGTCGACTCCGTGCCGGCGCAGCTGCACCTCGAGGTCGCGCACGATCCAGCCGAACTCGTCTCGCCCCGGCGTGCGCAGGATCAGATTCACCTGTCCGCCGAGACGCTCCTCGCGCTCGATCAGCGTCACATCGTGCCCGCGCCGGGCGAGCGTCTCTGCCGCCTTCATGCCTGCCGGCCCCCCGCCGATGACGAGCCAGCGTCCCGGCTCCTCCGCCGGCACCAGCGTCCCAACGCCGAAGCGCTGCTCACGGCCTGCTGCCGGGTTCACGGTGCACGTGATCGGCAGACCCTTGAAGACGCGGCCGATGCAGCCCTGGTTGCCACGGATGCAGTGGTAGACCTCGTCGTCCCTCCCCTCACGCACCTTGTTCGCGAACTCCGGATCGGCGATCTGGGCGCGCGTCATGGCGACCATGTCCGCCTTGCCCGAGGAGAGAATCTCCTCCGCGAACGCGGCGTCCTTGATCCCGCCGACGGTGAAGACGGGCAGTGCGACCGCGACCTTCACCTGCGCCGTGAGGTCGACGAGGTAGCCGTCCGGCACGTCCGAAGGCTCGATCGCGCGGAAGATGTTGTGGTAACCGGCGGCGGTGACGTTCACGTAGTCGATGCCGCCGTCGGCCTCGAGCGTCTGCGCGACGCGCACCGCGTCCTCGACGTCGAGGGCACCGGGGATGAAGTCAGTGAGACTGATCCGCACACCGACGACCCAGTCCGTCCCGGCGCGGCGGCGCACCTCCTCGATCACCTCGCGCGCGAACCGCAGCCGGTTCTCGAACGAGCCGCCGTACTCGTCGGTGCGCTTGTTGTAGAGCGGAGAGAGGAACTGGTGCAGGAGGTAACTGTGCGAGATGTGCACCTCCGTGCCATCGAAGCCGCCGGCGCGCGTAAGCTCGGCCGAGCGGCCCCACCACTCCACGACTTCGCGTATGTCCTCGAGCTCCATCGCCTTCGGCGTCTCGCCGTAGGCCGGCGACTTGACGGGCGAGGGCCCCCAGAGCACGCGGTAGTCGTCGGCGGAATCGCTCGACGCATTCAGCCCGAAATGGTTGAGCTGAGCGAAGATGGCAGCGCCGTGTTCGTGCACGGCCTCCGTGAGCTTCCGGTCGGCGTCGAGCGCCTCCGGCAGGTACGCCCAGGCAACGCGGGGGAAACCGGTCGTCGAGGTGGGATGCACGACTCGGTTGCCGGTGATCAGCAGGCCGGCCCCGCCTTTCGCGCGCGCCGCCTGATAGGCGACGTTCCGCTGCGAGTCGACGGCGTTGTGAGCGAACAGCTTGACGTGCGCCGTCTGCATGATCCTGTTGCGGACGGTGATGTTTCCGACCTGGAGCGGGCTGAACAAGTGGGGATACGCAGACACGACTCCTCCTAGGCGGCGTCGGGAAGAGGCGAATCTAACCTCTCGAGCGCTCGGTCGAAGCTCTGCGCAGGGGCTCCGCGGGCGGCGAAGGTCACAGTCCGGGCTTCTGAAGATGCACTTGTGTCGCCGATCGCGGAGTGCCGCACGCGAGGCAGGCGACACCGGCCGTGCATTCGGGCGCCGAGACGAGATCACGGAGGTTCTCGGTCTCGACGTCGACCGTGTGTATTCGGGGTGGTGGCTCTACCGGAACCGCTCCCCAGCGTGAAGATGAACTTCGGGCGGCCCGCGCTGGAGCGAACGACTCGTGCCCGACCCTCGCCACAAGCTCTGCAGCAGAACAACGTGAAAATCACTGACCCGACGCCGGCTTCAACCTCGTCTTCCTGCGGACGGGTCTCCCGACGGTCAAAGCCGCCCGCTTGCACGGCCGCCGCGCGGATGGCCTCCTCATCGTCTCCGTCGTCGACGACGTCGACGCCGAGGACGGGCGGCTGGTGGCCCAAGGCGTCGAGATCACGACGCCCCTCGAAACGAAGACGTGGGGTGTGCGCTTCTTCCAAGTCACCGACACGAACGGCCTCACCTACCAACTCGTTGAGTGGGTGGACGAGCGTTAAGTCGAAAATCGCGGACTAGTCGAGACGCCACTCCGGAGGGCCGCTACCGGTTCCATCAGCTGAACACGGGACCGTTCGAGCACGTCCTGGAGTGCGCGCTTCCAGCGGACTCTATGCGGACGACTTCCGCAAGCGTCGGAGCGCAGGTGCCGCTGTCCTAAAGCGCCCCGCCGAGCGGGGCTTTCTCACAAGCGGATGATGGGACTCGAACCCACGACCTTCTGCATGGCAAGCAGACGCTCTAGCCAACTGAGCTACATCCGCGTGGCGCGGCCAGTATAGCCCTCAGTTTTCGGCGTCGAGGGCCTCGTTGACGAGCCTGTCTGCCAGCTCGTTGTGGGCACGCCGAACGGCCGTGTAGCGCACTCTGCGGAAGCGTCCTTCCAGGTCGTCTGCCTCCTCCCAGAGGGGACGCAGCTTCTCGTTCTTGACCCGGTACTCGCCTCGCATCTGCTTCACCAGCAGCTCCGAGTCGGACACGACCTCGAGCTCGTCCACGCCGAGCTCGGCGGCTTTCGCCATGCCGGCGACGAGGCCGCGGTACTCCGCCACGTTATTCGTCGCCCGGCCGATCGCCTCGCCGTGCGCCGCGAGGACGTGGCCGTCCTCCGTCTCCAGCACGTAGCCGAAGGCAGCCGGGCCCGGATTGCCCCGCGCGCCGCCGTCTGTCGAGAGTCTCGCTTTCAGATCTCGGTGTCGATCTGCGCGCGCTGCAGCTTCCCGCTGTAGTCGACGTAGATCGACTTCCACTCGGTGAAGACGTCGAGCGCGGCCTGTCCCGCTTCGCGGTGCCCGTTGCCGGTGTGCTTCGTGCCGCCGAACGGCAGGTGCACCTCGGCACCGATCGTGCCGGCGTTGATGTACGTGATGCCGGCTTCGAGATCGCGCATTGCGCGAAACGCCTTGTTGACGTCGCGCGTGAAGATCGACGAAGAGAGCCCGAACTCGATGCCGTTCGAGACGCGGATCGCCTCGTCGACGTCCCGGACGCGGATCAGCGCAGTCGTCGGGCCGAAGATCTCCTCTTGCGCGATGCGCATCTGCGGGTCGACGTCGCCGAAGATCGTCGGCCGGTAGAAGTTCCCCTTGTCGAAGCCGTTGCCGGTCGCGACCTCTCCGCCGGTCAAGAGCTTCGCGCCCTCGTCCTTTCCGATCCCGGTGTACGAGTGGATCTTCTCCAGCGCCTTTCTGTTGATGACCGGACCGACGTCGGTGTCGTCCTCCCAACCGGCGCCGAGGCGCAGCGTCTCCGCCGCCGCGACGAGCCGCGACTGAAGCTGCTCGTATACGCCCTCCTGGACGATCACGCGCGAGGCGGCGGTGCAGCGCTGCCCTGACGTGCCGAATGCAGACCAGATGATCCCGTCGACGGCGAGGTCGAGATCCGCGTCGTCGAGAACGATGATCGCGTTCTTCCCGCCGAGCTCCAGGTGTACGTGCTTGAGCCCGTCGGCGGCGTTGCGCATCACCTCCACCCCGGTCTCGCGCGAGCCGGTGAGGGTGATCACCGGGACGTCCGGATGACGCACGAGGCGATCGCCGACCGCGCCGCCGCCGCCGTGGACGATGTTGACACGCCCTTGCGGTAGTCCCGCCGCGTCCAGCAGCTGGACGAAACGCTCGCCGAGCAGCGGCGTGTCGGTCGCCGGCTTGAAGACGATCGTGTTGCCGGCGACGAGCGCGGGCGCGATCTTCCACGACGGGATCGCGATCGGGAAGTTCCAGGGCGTGATGACGCCGACGACTCCGATCGGCATCCGAACGCTCATGTTGAACTTGTCGCGCAGCTCGGACGGCGTCGTCTGGCCGAACAGGCGCCGCCCCTCGCCGGCCATGTAGAGGCTCATGTCGATCGCTTCCTGCACGTCGCCACCCGCCTCCGCCTTGACCTTGCCCATCTCGTGGGCCATCAGGTCGGTGAGGTCGTCCTTTTCCTCCGTCGAGCAGGTTCGCGAAGCGGTAGAGGATCTCGCCGCGTCTCGGCGCCGGAACGAGCCGCCACTCCTCGAAGGCTGTCTTCGCGGCTGCGACCGCGCGATCGACGTCCTCCGCGGACGATCGCGGGAACACACCGATCGTCTCCCCGGTCGCCGGATTGGCGCTCTCGAACGTCTCACCGGAAGCGGCGTCCACCCACTCGCCGCCGATGTAGTTCTGGAAGGTCTTCGCCTCGATCAGTGCCATGGGCTAGAGCGGTGAGATCTCGCGGGACGAGACGGCCGTCTTGCTCGACGTGCGCGTTCCAGCGCTTGTAGGTCGGGTCGAGCTGCGAAAGCTCGTGGCCGCGTTCGGCAAGCCGGACCGGCTGCGCCAGACCGGGCCTGACGCGGTACTGGTACCACGAGATGTCCCAGGCGACGGTGACGACGAGCTCGCCGCTGGCGCCGGAGAGCATGACGATGCTCGCGCGCGGCTCGCCGAGACTCTTCGCGATGCCGCCGACGGTCCTGCGGTAGTCGCTGCCGTTGAACGTGTCCGCCGCCTCGACCATCTGCTGCTCGGGACCCGAGAGACGGCGCAGGATCGGCTCCGCGACGACGGGCTCGTCCGGCGGCTGACGCCGCGTGTCGAACAGCGAGGCCAGGCCGCGGCGGCGCCGGCGCCGTTGGTTCGGAACCGTGGGCGAGGTCGGGCTCCCCTCCTTCACCCAGCCGTGCTCGGTCGCGAGCTCCTGACACAACGGGCAGACGTCGACGTAGTCCTCGCCTTGCGGGCGCGAAGCGGAGGGCGCGCTCGCCGGTGAGCAGCGTCCGCTCGCAGACGGCGCACACACGCGTGACGGAATTGCGGGTCAGCTGTCGCACGAACGTGGACCCTAGCCCACCGCAGAAGGTCCGCAACCGCTGCTAGAGTCGTTCACATGTGTGTTTTACATGTAGTGAGGGCATGAGGGGTCGGGGCGGTCGCGGAGCTCGCTGTCGCCGGATGGTTCGGCCGGGCCACTGGGGCGTTCGCGCTCGTGTCGAGCGGTTCAGCGAACCGGCCCTGCTCTTGCTCCTGCGCGAGCGCGCGACGCACGGTTACGAGCTGCTCGAAGAGCTTCCGTCTCTCACCGGCGAGGCGCGCGTCGACATGGGGAACCTCTATCGCGTCCTGCGCGCGCTCGAGGAAGATGGCCTCGTTACGTCGCGCTGGGAAGCCGGTGAGCCGGGACCGGCGAAGCGCACGTACGAGCTCACCGCCGAGGGCAAGCGGCTGCTGGACGAGTGGGCCGCCGCGCTGCAGCGTTCGCGCGCACGGATCGACCTCTTTCTCGATCGTTACGAAGGGAGGTGACCATGTACCACGGACGCAGACGACATCACCGCGGCCTAGGCCGACGGTGGTACGAGCGTGACAACGTCCTCGAGCGGCTCGAGAAGTATCAGCGCGATCTCGAGCAGGAGCTCGCGGACGTCTCCGATCTGATCACGCGGCTTCGGGCCGGCGAGCAGCCGGGACAGGCGGAGCCGCAGACGCAGAGCATCTAGTGCAAGACGTATGAGGCGAAGGCGACGCCCGTGCTCACGCGCAGGCTAGACCTTCGCCTCGGCGCCTTCGAGCAGCTCGAGCACGGCCCGGGCCTCGTCGCCGCCCTGCTCGGCGTGCACCCGCAACGGGATGCCGTGCGGTCCGCGCGCATCGACGAGCGAGGGGTAGCGGGCGAGCATCGCGCGAACGACCTCGGTCTCACCGAGCATCGCGGCCGCGAAGATGTCGAGCGGCGCGCCGTGATCGAGGAGGAAAAGGGCGATGTCACGGCGGCCCATGTGAGATGCGGCGCCGAGCGCCGTCTCCCAGTCTCCCCCGCCCCAGTCCCACGCGGCGTTGAGAAGCGAAGGCTCCTGCTGCAGGAGTTGCTTCACGGTCTCGAAGTCCGAGTGCGCCTCGAGCACGAACTCGTTGACGAGTGCCGGATCGAGTGGCGGTCCCTTGTCGCCCATCAGACCTTTGCCTCCTCCTTCTCCTTCTTCGCCTCGTCGATCACCTTCTGCGCGATGTGAGACGGGACTTCCTCGTAGCGGAGGAAGTGCATGTGGTAGTCGCCGCGGCCCCCCGTCATCGACGTCAGCGCCTGCGAGTACGTGAGGACCTCGGCCATCGGCACCTCGACCTTGATCGTCGTCATCCCGCCGCGCGGTTCCATGCCCTGCAGCCGCCCTCGGCGCGAGTTGAGGTCACCGTTCACGGCGCCGACCGCTTCGTCGGGGGCGGTCACCTCCAACTCCATGATCGGCTCGAGCAAAACCGGATCCGCCTTCTCGTAGGCCGACTTGAACGCCATCGAGCCGGCGATCTTGAACGCCATCTCGGACGAGTCGACGCTGTGATGCGACCCGTCCACGAGCAGCACGCGCACACCCTGAACGGGTGCGCCGGCGAGCTCGCCGCGCTGCATCGCTTCCTGGATTCCCTTGTCGACCGCAGGACGAAAGCTCTGCGGGATCACGCCTCCGACGATCTTGTCGACGAATTCGTAGCCCTGATGGCTGTCGACGGGCTCGATGACGATATGCGCGTCGCCGAACTGGCCCCGGCCACCGGTCTGTTTCTTGTACCGGCCGTGCGCGCGAGCCTCCTTGCGGATCGTTTCGAGGTACGGCACCCGCGGCTGGTGCAGGTCGACCTCGACGTTGAAGCGGTTCTTCAGCCGCTCCACCGCGACCTCGACGTGCATCTGCGAGAGGCCGCGCAGGAGCTGCTCCCCGGTCTGCGGATCGCGCTGCAGCTGGATCGTCGGATCTTCCTCGCTGAGACGCCGAAGCCCGGCGGCCATCTTCTCCTCGTCTCCCTTCGACTTGGGCGTGACCGCGAAGCTCATCACCGGCTCCGGGAAGCCGATCTCGGGAAGCTCCACCTGCCGCTCCGCGTCGAGGAGCACGTCTCCGGTCTGCGTCTCCTTCAGCTTCGCAACCGCACCGATGTCACCTTCGCCGAGCTCTGGGACCTGGTCGTGGTCCTTTCCCTGCACCTGCATCATCTGGCCGAGGCGCTCCTTCGCGTGCGAGCGCGCGTTCACGATCGTCGAGTCGCCCTTGAGCGTCCCGTTCAGGACGCGGAAGACGTTGATGCGACCGGCGAAGGGATCGGCGATCGTCTTGAAGACGAATGCCGCGGTCCCGTCGCCGTCGACGCTGATCGGCGCACCCTTCTTCGCCGGTGACGGGACACCCTCGACAAGAAGGTCGAGCACAGCCGTCGTGCCGAGGTTCTTGGAGGCGACGCCACACGCGACCGGAAAGACGTCGCCGCGCGTCACCGCTTCCTTCAACGCCTTCGCCACCTCTTCTGCGGAGAGCTCCTGGCCATCGAGATAACGCTCCATCAGGCTTTCGTCGGTCTCGACGACCGAGTCGAGGAGCTTCTCGCGGAACTCGTCCACCTGCGCCTGCATCTCCGCAGGGATCTCGGTCGGGCCGCTCTCTCGCTCCCCCTGCGGATCCATGTACGCCTGCATGTGGAGCAGGTCGACGATGCCGGTCAACTCGTGCTCGGCGCCGATCGGGATGTGCACGGCGACGCACTTCTCCGACAGCTGGTCGCGCAAGGCGTCGAAGACGCGGAAGAAGTCGGCGCGCTCACGGTCGAGCATGTTCACGAAGACGACCCGCGAGAGACCGGCCTCTTCCGCGCGCTGCCAGTGACGGGCGGTCTGTACCTCGACGCCCATCACGGCGCTAACGGTGAAGAGCGCGCCTTCGACCACGCGCAGGGCCGCGATTGCGTCTCCCTGGAAACCTGCGTCTCCCGGCGTGTCGATCAGGTTGATCTTCCGGCCCTGCCATTCGAGGTGGGCGATCGATGCGGAGAGGGACATCTGCCGCCGCTGCTCGTCCTCGTCCCAGTCGCTCACCGTCGACCCGGACTCGACGGTTCCCAGCCGGTTCGTCGCGCCTGCCTGGAACAGGAGCGCCTCGACGAGCGACGTCTTTCCCGTGCCGCGGTGTCCGACGACGGCGACGTTGCGAATCTTTCCGGGCTCGAATGGCATGCGCTCGCTCCTTCAGTGATGCGGTTTCCGCGCGGCATGCTATCCGGGACGTACCGGCCTGCTACGGGCTACCGGAAAGCGCGCACGGCCATCGTCGCCAGCCAGACGGCGAGCGCCGCAGCTGCGAGCCCGACGACCCACCGTCCCGCGTCTCCGCCGGCGCCGCGAACGGCTTCGAAGGCGACGCCCGCGAAGGCGAGCGCCAGCAGCGCAAACAGTGCGCCGAGTGCCGGCTTCTGTCTCACGCCGACCAGAAGGCCGAAAGTGCCACGGCTACAATCCTCCCAACCCAGGGGCGTAGCTCAGTTGGTAGAGCGGCGGTCTCCAAAACCGTAGGCCGGGGGTTCGAGTCCCTCCGCCCCTGCTGCGCTGAACAAGCCAAAAGCGGGCCGAATCCAAGCATGGGAGGTCGAGCTTCGTAAGGCTGCCCGTTCCGTACTGCACGCCGAGGGTGGAACGACGGCAGAGGTATCCAACGCCCGAGCACGGCTGAGTGCGTTGGTTTGAGGAGCGGTCATGACTGCTGCCTGCCGACTACCGGAGGGAGTCAGCATGAGCCGCGAAAGACATTTGAAAGAAGGCGAGCGGCAGACCGTCCGCGCTGAACGTCTCGCTTCGTCGCGAAACTCCCCGCGCCGGGAAGCTAAAGACGGCAGGGGGCAAGTAGGCCGTGTCTCAGGTTCGCTCGTTTTTTAGGTCGCCTTGGTATCGGCTAGCCGAGCCCGTCCCCGTGTCGCCGTCCGACGTTGTTCCTTTCGGGATCAGTTCGACAGCAACGGTTACGGGTGCGGTTGTCGCGACGAGGAACGTTCAGCCGGCGGGCATTAGTTCAGCAGCGTCGGTTACGGCCGCTCTTGTTGCGACCAGGGCCGTGGTTCCTGCCGGTATTAGCTCCTCGGCCACGGTGGGCTCAGGGGTGGTAGCGACCAAGGTCATCCCTGCGGCGTTCTCCTCCAAAGCGACTGTGGGCTCAACCTTGACGCTCACCAGCACGCCTGCCTTTTCGGTCTTTAACTTCGCCCCGGTGCAATCACTTGACTCTTGCTCTAGCGGTTGCTGCGCCGTGGTTAGAAAGGGATGCTGATGCGTCTAGTCGTGCAAGCGCTGAAAGCGGCTTTGGCGGTGCTCATCCTTGCTTGGCTTGTCACGGTATCTCCCGAAGCCGGCGGTGCTGCCTCGGTCTATCGCATCGACCACGTCGTTGACGGGGATACCGTCGCGCTTCGCAACGGGCAGAGGGTACGGCTCGTCCAGATCGACACGCCCGGGGTCTTCTTCGGGGCTGAGTGCTACGGGCGGGATTTCGTTTGCCGTCGCCCCAGCGGCATCGCGAGAGTGTTTGCAGCACCGAGCTGGCGTTCGCGGAGTCGATTCGGAATCGATCACGCCCTATGTGAATCAGCCCCGTAACTCCGGCGGCCGCGGCTGCTTGGTCGGCGCAGGACACCTAGACACAAAAGGTACAAAGTGCTTTCCTTTTGCTGTGGGGTCGAGATGGCTCCCTTCGAAGCTCTTGCTTCCGCTGGCGCTGGTGGTCAGCACCCTTGTCGTCGTCGGGCTGAGCAGCGTCGCCACCGGAGCCCTCACCATGACCGCTACACGAGCCGGTAGCGCACCAAGTGGGTATTCGGCGTCATGTAAGAAGGGATTCAAACCGGCCATCATCGCTGGCAAGTTCAAATGCCTCAAGAGCGGCCAGGGATGCGCAAAGCGCTATCAGAGGGCCTACCGTAAATACGGGTTTAGCTGCGTCAACGGTCATTTGAGGAAGGGCGCGCCGCCGCCTCCGGCACCCCCGCCGCCGCCCCCGCCTCCACCCGCACCCCCGCCGCTACCGACGCCACCGGCGCAGCCGGGTCATTACAAGGGCCTCACATCGCAGCTGACGAACTTCGAGTTTGACGTCACATCTGACGGAAACTTCGTCACACACCTTGTCACAGGACAGATCAACGAGGGCTGCACGCCCGGTGGAAGCCTCGCCGGCAGTGACCTGAACTTCGGAATCGAGACGCTACCTATTGCCGCAAACGGAAGCTTCACCATCGACACCGACTATCAAGGCCAGGTCGATCAAGATCCCTCCACCGGCCACCTTACGATCATCGGCCACCTGTCAGGGGTCATGGCGTCAGGGACTCTGTCGAAAACCACTAGCTTTACCCACGAGGGCACGCAGTACTCCTGCGGATCGGGTTTGCAGACGTGGACGGCGACGCGGAGCGGCTAGTGGACCCGGAGATGTCTACGCGCGTCATCCTTATGAGCAGTTGACCGGGTGGTCGGTAGACCAGCGCGGGGAGTGCATCCCCGGCCTAGGCGTTCAATCCCCGCGCCACGGTGAACGTAACCCGGTAAGCGCGGGCTGCCTAGTAGCCTCGTCGGACATATTCCTGGCCCACAGGCTGGCCCGCAGCAACCCTGAGCCCCCACGGGGAGCCAAGCGGCACCTTTTCTCCAAAACCGCAGGCCGGGGGTTCGAGCCCCTCCGCCCTGCTGCGCTGAACAAGCCAAACGCGACCCGAATCCAGATGTTCAGCACAAGCGTTCGGGTCGCTCGTTATCCTGCCAAGTCCGCCCTAGACAGCCTGTTTTTGGGCCTGACTGGCCCACAACTGGCCCGCAGAGAGCGGCACAACCTTCCCGGACACAGCCGCGACGATGTACTCGTTCAACTGGTGGGTGTCGGCTGCGACGTGGGCGTCAAGCAGGTGGCGGTAACGGTTCCCAACACGACCGTCTGAGGGCCAGCGTAACGATCCGCACGCGACTCACTGATGCCAGGCGTGATCCATCGCCGACTTTCAGGAGATGAAGATCGTGCTCTCGACGCGGAGAGGATGCCGCCGAGGCGATGGTTGCCCGTGGTGACGCCGTGGACACTGCTGATGCGCTCATCAGACTGCGCGGAGGTTGATCCCAACGAGTCTGTGACGTGGGCGTTTCCGCCCGCTACGGGTGAAGTTCGAGGAGCCGAGTACGGAGAGTCGCGGGGCGATGACCAGGCGGTTTCAGCGGCGACGACGCCGCATAAGCCGAGTGGCTGCAGAGCAACAGTTACACCGAGCAATCAGCGGTCGCGAGTCTTCTTGAGACCCTTTCCTCGTTGGCGGGCCGCCAGGGCGTCCAGGTCCGAATCGGACTGAGAGTCGGGCTCAGCCCTTGGAAGGCGGGTCTTCGTCTTGGGCAGGCAGTGGATGGTCTATGCCTTCGGTCGGGCCCTCGACGACTGCACCTCCCAGCAAGTCCATGGCCACTCCGGACGAGGTAGTGTCGTACTGCGAATGATGGGGAGCCCCCGCTTCGGCCTGCTCGCGCTTCAACTCACGATCGAGCAGGTGCTCGCGGTGATGCTCGCGCCGCGCCGCTAGGCGATCGCGGAGTGTTTGCAGGAAACCCATATCGTTCAGTTTAGAGCGCTGGGGCGGTGGCTCGTCGAACGGACTGGTTACCCGCGTCCGATGGAACACCACGAGTTGCTTATTGGTAGCCGGTTCGTAGGAGCGCCGTCTCAGGTGCACTCTGAGCTTCTCAGCCACGTTGTTCTCCTTCCCAACGCGGGAAGACGTGCAGATGGTACTGCCAGACCTCTTGCATCGCGCCCGGCTCATTGTGTTGACGTGTCGAGATGCCGTCGCACCCGAAGGCCGCCTTCATGGCTAAGGCGATCCGTTGCGCCGTTCGTGGATGTCCCCCGCGACCTCTCGGTCTGTCGCTTAGATGTTCGAGGTGCTCGTTCGGAACGACCACGACGGCACCAGGGTTGTTCTCCCACGACCTGCCGTTCACCCAAGCGGTGGTGTTCGAGTCGCGGTAGACGACGTCGGTCTGGGCCGACCCCGGCTCGTTTTCCGCACTACGCGCCATCTTGCAGGACGGGCAGTCGTAATCAGGCGGAGCGTGGCTGTACATCGCGCGCGATCGTACGGACTCCTAGCTGACGACCTTCGGTTCCAGTCGGCCGTCGATCACATCTCCGGCGCCGAAGCCTGCAGCTAGCCGGATGATCCGCCCTGGTCGGGCGGGGTGATCGCATCTTGCCACGCCACCGCGAAGGACGCCCCATCGCTGGAGAGCGCGCTCGGTGCTGCGCCGCTCGGCAACGCCCGCATTGCAAATCGGCCGGACTCCTCGATCAACTCCAGCGCCGTGGGCGACCAGCCTGGATCGAGAATCGTGCCGGCATGCCCCGCGAAGGTCGCCAACGCGTGCGTGACGGAGACGATCCCGAAGTTCGCCAGTGGCAACGGAATGCAATCGCCTCTCGAGTCGCAGGACGAAGGCGCTTGTGCGATCCACTCGGCAGCCGACAAGTCGGCCGACCCAGAACGCCGAGTAGCTCGACCTTCGCGTTGCGCACGACACGGCGGGCTGCATCTACTTCGCAGAGACGCTCGTGAAGGACGTCGTTGCAGGCGCAGTCGTCTCCGCACCCCCGACGATGTGGCCGGCCCAGTTCGGGGTGACGGAGGTCGCGGGATCGATGCTCGCGGCCGCTTGGACTCGACCCGCGTGAGCGCTTGTTGCCCCGAAGCCGGCACACAGGATCGCGCACAGCGAGCCGAGAACCAACGCAAGGCGGACGGCATCCCAAGACAGTCGCAGCGTGGGTTAGGAGGCGCCTGAGAATTGTCTAAGCGATTTGTAAGACGACGCTGCGCCGATTCGAGCCGGCTGTCGACCTAGCTGTATGTCCCAGGGAGGTTGTTGACGCGCTGTAGCGGCGCGAGGCCTCCGAGAGCGCGGTGGGGACGGAAGCGATTGTAGAAGTCGAGTGCTCGAGGCAAGGCGGCGAGGCGCTCTGCCTCGTGCTCGTACGGATAGGCGTACGCCCAGCGCTCGAGCAGGGTGCGGATGAAGCGCTCGGCCTTGCCGTTGGTCTGAGGGCGATAGGCACGGGTCTTCTTGACCGTGATCGCGCGTACAGCACAGGCATCTGCCCAGCGGCGCTTGAAGCAGGTGCCGTTGTCGCTCAAGACGCGCTCGACGGTGATCCCGTGTGCGTCGTAGAAGCGGACGAGCTCCGAGAGGAAGGCGAGTGCGGAGTCCGCGCTCTCGTCCGGGTAGACGCGGGCGAAGCCGAGCCGGGAGTGGTCGTCGATCGCCACGAACAGGTGCTGCCAGCCGGCCTTGCCCCCGGCCCGCTCTCGGCGATTCCCGGTCACCCGGTGTCCCGGCCGGAGGATGCGTCCAAGCCTCTTGCTGTCGACATGCACGAGCTCGCCCGGTCGTGAGCGCACGTAGCGGACGATCTCCTCGTGTGGCGGGCGCGAGACGAGGCGGGAGCGGCCGTGGCGGCGAAGGACGGCGTGAACCGTCGAGGCCGCGATCCCGAGCGCCCAGCCGATTACGTGCGGTCCCTCGCGCAGCTCTGCGCGCGTGCGCAGGATCGCCTGCTCAACGCTCGTCGGTGTGCGCCGCGGAGACCGGTGCGGCCGGCTCGAGCGGTCGTGCAGCGACTCGCCGCGCCGGCGGCGGTTGACCCACTTGGAGGCGGTTTGCCGGGAGCAACCGACGACGAGCGCCGCCCCAGCGATCGTCACACCGGCCGCGACCAGAGCGCAGACACGCTCCCGCTGACGGACAGTCAAGACCGCATTTGCATGAAGATCCATAAGAGCCCTCCTTTGGGCCGCGACTCTTTGACAAGCCGCACCCTAGGAGGGCTCGTTGCTACCTCACGCCGTCAACAACGTGTCTGGGAACTACACCTAGCCCGAAAATAGGCCGTTCGGCCTGTGGAAATCGGGCCCGCGCTCGTGTTCAGTTCCGGGCGCGGCACCACCCCCTAGATGCGGCACCTCCGACCCATGATCCTGGCCGGCTTTGCCCTGCTCTGCGCAGCAACCTGTGCAGCAGTTTGGCCTGCGCCGAGCCAGTCCACGCACCTGAAGCTCATCGTGGGCGTCACCGACGACACCGCGAAATGGATGACCCGCCAGGACGGCATCGTCGGCGTACATCGAGACCTGCGCTTGATGGCGGTGCGCGTCACGGTGCCGTGGCGGCCGGGCCAGACCCGCCCGACACGGCTCCAGCAGATCTACCTGCACCGGATCGCCCGGATGATCCAGCTCAACGAGCGCATCGTGCTCGCGGTGTACAACCGCGCGAGCTTCGCCCCTACCACGGGTCCCTTGCGCCGCCAGTACTGCTCGTTCCTGAGGGGCGTGATCCGCCGTCTACCCCTGATCCACGACGTAGAGATCTGGAACGAGGCCAACTCTCCCACCTACTGGCCTTCGGACGAGGGGGCGGCGACGTACACAGCGCTCCTCGCGCACTGCTACGACACGTTGCATCGCCGTTCGCGGTCCGTGAACGTCATCAGCTCGACCGCATCCCGTCACGATCCGGCAGGGTTCGTCTTCGACCTGGGCACTGCGTACAAGCTGCGCGGGCGCACTCGGCCGCTGTTCGACACTTTCGGTCACAACCCCTATCCGGAGAATTCCGCCGAGCCGCCGTGGACCCGGCACTCCGGCTCCGACGTGATCGGCCAGGGCGACTACGAGACGCTGATGAACGTGCTCCAGACCGCGTTCGAGAACACGGGCCAGCCTTTGCCCGGCACGGGCACGTCACGATCTGGTACGTGGAGGACGGCTTCCAGACGCGTCCTCCACCTGACAAGCTGCGGTTCTACCGCGGGCGGGAGAACGATCGCCATGTCATTCCGGCGCTGAGCCCGGCGACGGATGGCACGAGCGCCGTCGACCAGGCGACTCAGCTGCGTGACGCGATCCAGCTCGCCTATTGTCAGCCGGCCGTCTCGGGCTTCCTCAACTTCGGGCTGCTCGACGAGGACCGGCTCAGCGGCTGGCAGTCGGGATTGCTTTGGCGAGACGGCACCAGGAAGCCGTCCTACGACGCCTTCAAGGCGGCGATTGCCGACGTTCGGCGCCGCGAGACGGACTGCTCGAAGGTGCGAGGCGCCCCGACAGGGTGAGCGCAGCGCAAGACCGCCCGGCCGGAAGCATCTAGTACGCGGCGAGGCGGGGAGGTCGGTCAGAGGGGCCTTCCCCACCTCGCCACTCTCGTCTGCCGCGTCGGGCGCGGCGAGTACGCTCTCGCGCGTGCGCGTCTCCTTCCTCGTGCCCGCCTACAACGAGGCGGCGACGATCGTCGACGTGCTCGATCGGGTCGCTGCATTGGAGCTCGAGAAGCAGATCGTTGTCGTCGACGACGGTTCCACCGACGGCACCGGCGAGCTCGCCGAGCGCTGGCGCGACGGCCGTGAGCACGTCGTCCTCGTTCGACAGGAGAACCGTGGCAAAGGCGCGGCCATCCGGGCGGCGATCCCGCACGCGAACGGCGACATCGCCGTCATCCAGGACGCCGATCTCGAGTACGACCCGGTCGATGTGCCGGCGCTGATCGAGCCGATCGAGCGAGGCGTCGCGGACGTCGTGTTCGGCTCACGCCTCTCGGGCGGCAGGCCGCAGCGCGCGTATCTCTTCTGGCACCTCGTCGGCAACCGCTTTCTGTCGCTGCTGACGAATGTTCTCTACAACACGACGATCTCCGACATGGAGACCGGCTACAAGGCGTTCCGCATCGACGTCCTGCGCGCGCTCGACTTGCGTCAGGACGACTTCGGCATCGAGCCCGAGCTGACGGCAAAGGTCTGCAAGCGCAAGCTGCGGGTGTACGAGCTGCCGATCGCCTACTACGGCCGGACCTACGAAGAGGGGAAGAAGATCACGTGGCGGGACGGGTTCAAGGCGATCCGGGTGCTGGTCGGCGTCCGCCTGTTCGGCTGAAGATCGTCGCTGCGGTCGTCGTCGCCGGTCTCGTCGCCTCGGCGATCATCGGCGCGGTCGAGGTGCTGCCGCGCGTCGAGGACGGAATCGCGAGGGACGCGAGCCTCACCCCATCCGAGCGGGCCCACGCGGCCGGTGACCGCCTGCGGCTCGATCCCCGGCCGTTCGACCTCTTCCGGCGGACGTTGCACCCCCGCGAGCGGTACGCAGTCGATGTTCCTCCAGGGTTGCGTGGGCCCTTCATCACGCGCGGCGAGGTCGTCCGCGCGTACGCCGCGTTCTCCTTCCTGCCGGCGATCCAGGTTGCGCGCGCCGAGCATGTCTTCCGCTATCGCTTCCGTTGAGAGTCGCCGCCCTCCTCGCTGCAAATGCCCTCATGCTCGTGACGGGCCTCGGTTTGCTGCCGCTGCTCGGGCGCGGCACGTTCCTGGGCGGAGCTCTGGGCCCGCTTCGGACTGGCGTGGTTGTGCGGTCTCGTCACGGCCGGCATCGTCGCGGCGAATCTCGCGCTCGTACACGTGTCGTTCGGCTGGATCGCGCTGGCGACGCTGAGCCGTGATCGCCGTCGCTGCCGGCGTGTGGCGCTTGCGGGGCACGGAACGGCCGACGCTCGGTCGACCGACGTGGTTGTCGCTCGCCGGCGCGGCGACGCTCGTCGCGATTCTCGTGGAGTACGGTCGGGCGTTCGCCGTGGCGCCGCTCGACCGCTACGACGCGTGGGCGATCTGGGCGCTCAAGGGTCGATGCGCTGTACGCATTCGGCTGGGCCGATCCCAAGGTCTTCGCCGGCAGCGAGTACCGGTTCGCGAACCTCGACTATCCGCTCTGGCTTCCGTCCATGGAGGCGCTCGACTTCCATGCGATGGGCGCCTTCGACACGCGGATCCTGCATCTGCAGTTCCTGCTCTTCCTGGCGGCGGCGCTCGCCGCTCTCGGTGCGGTCCTACGCGACCGCGTCCCGTCTCTCTTGCTGTGGTGTGCGCTGGTCGCGGTCGCGCTTGCTCCGGCCGTGTTCGACCAGCTGCTCACGGCCTATGCCGATCTCCCTCTTGCTCTCGTCTTCGCCGTCGGCGCCGCGGCGGCCGGGCGTTGGCTCGTGACGAACGAGCGCTGGTCGCTCGCCGTCGCGGCGTTGTGCTTTGCCGGTGCGCTGCTGACGAAGAACGAAGGCTCGCTGTTCGTGCTCGGCGCTTTCCTCGGCCTCCTCGTCGCCGCCCCCGGCCGGTGGCGTCAGCTGGCGGTCGCGGCGGCCGCCGACGTCGCCGTCCTGCTGCCGTGGAAGATCTACGTCCGCGGCCACGACATCCACAGCATCAACTACAGCCTTGCCGACAGCTTCGATGTCGATCACGTCCGCGGCCGATTGGGAGTCGCACGCATCGCGTTCCGCACGCTGGGCGGCGAGATGCTCGACCCGGGGAAGTGGGGTCTTCTGCTGCCGCTCTTCCTGCTTGTCGTCGTCGCGGCCCTTGTGGTCGGTCTTCGCGCTCTCCCGCTCTACGCGATCGTGTTCACGCTCGTCTCGTGGGTGGGACTGAGCTGGGTCTATGTCATCTCACACTTCGAGTACAGCTCGTACCTCGACTCGACCAAGGAACGCGTAATCGCCTCGATCGTGCTCGCCGGCGCCGCGCTGACGCCGTTGCTGGCGAGCGAAGCGTGGGCTCGTCGTCAGACTCAGACCAGCTCGAGCTGGCGGTAGCTCGCAAGCCCGGACACGCCGACTCCGACGAGCCGTAGTGCGCCGGGACGGTCGGCCAGCGCGCGATCGAGTAGCCCGCAGGCGAGCTCCCCGATTTTCGCCCCGTCATCGATGCCGACTCGTAGCGACGTCGAGCGGCTTCGAATCGAGAAGTCCGTGTAACGCAGCTTCGTCGACACGGTGCGTGCGGTGCGTCCGCTGCTGCGGAGGTGATCCGAGACACGGTCGGCCATCCGCCGCAACTCGGCATGGAGCAGCGCTCGGTCCGTCAGGTCGCGCTCGAAGGTGTTCTCGACGCTGATCGAGATGCGCTCCGAGGAGAGCTCGAGCTTCCGCGGGTCGATGCCCCTGGCGCGATCGCGAAGCATCCGCCCGACACTGCCGGGGAGAAGCGTCCGGAGGGCGTCGTCGTCGAGGCGACCCAGCACGCCGATCGTGTCGACGCCGGCCGCGACGAGCCGTTCCTCCGCTTTCGGCCCGACACCCGGCAGACGGCGGACGCTGAACGGCTCGAGGAACGTGGCCTCGGTTCCGGGAGGGACGACGGTGAGCCCACCCGGTTTGCGCAGGTCGCTCGCGATCTTCGCGACGACCTTCGACGTGGCCACGCCGAGGGCGCAGGTCAGGCTCGAGGATGCATGCACAGCCGTCTGCACCGCCTCAGCCACCTTCCGCGCCGCGAGAAAGTCGTCGGCGACCTCGCCGATGTCGAGATAGCCCTCGTCCGCGCCGGTCCGCTCGACGGTCGGCACGACGCCGCGCACGGTCGCCCACACGGCCCGGGAGTACTCACCGTAGACGGAGTGGCGCGGGCGAATGAACACGACGTGCGGGCAGCGCCGCAGCGCTTCCGCGCTGCTCATCGCGGAGTGGATCCCGAACTTCCGCGCCTCGTAATTGGCCGTTGCGACGACCCCTCGTCCATGCGGATCGCCTCCGACGACGAGCGGCTTCGACCTCAGTGACGGGTCCTCGAGCTCCTCGACCGCGGCGAAGAAGGCATCGAGGTCGAGGTGCGCGACGATCATGCGTCGAGACTACTCAGCGGCTCGGCGCGTCTGACCAGCGGCCGGCAGCCGGACGAGCTGGGGCTCTTTCCCACTGCGCCCGCGCCCGGCGAGCGCCAGCGTCCCCACCCAGGGAGGGGGTTGAACCACCCGCCTCCCTCTGCGATCGAGGCTAGCGCCGCGGAGCGCTCGCGTCTGTGCCGATTCGGAATCGAAACGAGCCCGCGCCGGCGGTCGGTCAGGCCAGCACCCACTCGTCGTTCTCGGAGGATCGGAACGGTTGCGCCGCCGGGCTCGATTCCGTGGACCGCAACGTCGGGCCCGCCGATCATGAAGTCCGTGTGGACGCTCGACACGTTCTCGGCGCCCTCCGGCAGCTCGACCTCCGGATCTCGCGTGAACGAGAGCCCGGCGCCGTACGCGATGTGGCAGGTCGCGTTCTCGTCGAAGAGCGTGTCGAAGAAGGTCACGCCGAGCCGGCCGACGCGTGACGAACCGTCGACCAGCGCGACCTCGCCGAGACGACGGGCGCCCTCGTCGGTCTCGAGCTGCGAGCGAACGACGTCCGCGCCTTTCTCCGCGTTCGCCTCGACGACCTGCCCTCCCTCGAAGCGCAGCTCCAGGCCCTCCACGATGACGCCGCCGGCCAGGCCGACGGGACGCGTTGCGCGCACGGTTCCCTCCGTCCGCCGAGGATCGGGTGCGGTGAAGACTTCCTCCGTCGGCATGTTCGGGACGTAGGCCCGGCCGGCCGCCGTCTCGACCTGCGCCGCGCCCCACCGATAGGCAGGCGTGAGGCCGACCGTGAGCTCGGTTCCGGGCCCCTGAAATCGCACGGCGTCGAACTGCCGCTCGTTGAGCAGGGCCGCCCGCGCCACGAGTCGGTCGATATGGGCCTTCCAGGCAGCGACCGGATCCGGCTCGTCGAGGCGGACGGCCTTGGCCACGTCTTGCCACAGTCGCTCGACATCGGGCTCACCGAAGACCCGCTCCGCCCACCTGGGGTTGGGATACGCGGCGATCGTCCAGTTGATCAACCGCTCGTCGAAGACGAGCTCGAGCGCGCGTCGCGCGAGCTCCTTCGGACGCGCCTTTCCGACGCGAGCCCCGTCGAGGTCCGAGAAGACGTCGGGGTTCGGATCGCCGGTGATCGAGATCTCGGCGCCGGCGACCCGGCCGAGGTACTCGAGCTCCTCCAGCTGCCAGGGCGGGCTCCACTCGAGCACGTCGTCCGACCCGTGGACGATCAGCTCCCGCTTGACGTACTGGTCTGCGTAGTCGCACCGCGACGTAGCGCGCCCCGGCCTCGTACGCCGCCCTCGTGAGCGCCCGCGCGAACGGGGCGTGCTCGACGTAGGCGTTGATCTGCACATCCTGGCCCTCGCCGACGTTCGCTCCGACCCGTACGACGAGCTCGGCGTACTTCTGCAGCAGGTCATCGTTTGGCACGTCGCGATTGTAGGCTGCTCTCGATGGCTCTCCTCGAGTCAGCCGTCCAGAGAGACGAGGCGTTCGAGCGACGACGCGGGCGAATGGAAGAGCTCGTCGCCGAGCTCAGGGAGCGGACTGCGGCCGTCGCGCGCGGCGGCGGCGAGAAGGCGACCGAGCGGCACAGGTCACGCGGAAAGCTGACCGCCCGCGAGCGGATCGACCGCCTGGTCGACCCCGCCGGCGCCTTTCTCGAGCTCAACGCGCTCGCCGCCTGGGACGTCTACGAGGGGCAGGCGCCCGCCGCCGGCATCGTCACCGGGATCGGGGTCGTGGAGGGCCGCGAGTGCGTCATCGTCGCCAACGACGCCACGGTCAAGGGCGGCTCGTACTTCCCGCTCACGGTCAAGAAGCACCTGCGTGCGCAGGAGGTTGCCGAGCAGAACCGCCTGCCCTGCCTCTACCTGGTCGACTCGGGCGGGGCCTTCCTGCCGCTTCAGGACGAGGTCTTCCCCGACCGAGACCACTTCGGCCGGATCTTCTTCAACCAGGCCCGGATGTCCGCGAAGGGCATCCCACAGATCGCCGTGGTGATGGGCTCCTGCACGGCAGGAGGCGCGTACGTGCCGGCCATGTCGGACGAGACGGTCATCGTCCGCGGCACGGGGACGATCTTCATCGGCGGGCCTCCGCTGGTGAAGGCCGCCACCGGCCAGGACGTGAGCGCCGAGGAGCTCGGCGGCGCGGACGTCCACACGCGCCGTTCCGGCGTCGCCGACTACTACGCCACCTCGGACGAGCATGCTCTCGCCCTCGCACGCCAGATCGTCCGGAACCTTCACGGGCGCAAGCCCGTGCCGCCGTGGGAGTCGGCGGAGCCCGAGGAGCCCGCGCTCGGATCCGGACGAGCTCTACGGCCTCATCCCCGAGGACTTCCGGCATCAGGCCGACGCACGCGAGCTGATCGCGCGCATCGTCGACGGCTCCCGCTTCGACGAGTTCAAGGCCTTGTACGGCGAGACGCTCGTGACCGGGTTCGCGCACATCGACGGTTATCCGGTCGCGATCCTCGCGAACAACGGCGTCCTCTTCGCCGAGTCGTCGCAGAAGGGGGCGCACTTCATCGAGCTCGCGGCCAAGCGGCGGGTTCCGCTCGTCTTCCTGCAGAACATCACCGGTTTCATGGTCGGCCAGGAGTACGAGGCGGGCGGGATCGCGCGCGACGGGGCCAAGCTCGTGATGGCGGTGGCGAACGCGGAGGTGCCGAAGTTCACCGTGATCGTCGGGGGCTCCTTCGGCGCCGGGAACTACGCGATGTGCGGCCGCGCCTACGGGCCGAGGCAACTCTGGATGTGGCCGAACGCCCGGATCTCCGTGATGGGAGGCGAGCAGGCCGCGACCGTGCTGACGATGGTCGGCGACGCCGACCCGGAGGAGATCCGAGCGAAGTACGAGCGCGAAGGCAATCCTTACTACTCGACGGCGCGGCTCTGGGACGACGGCATCATCGATCCGCGTGACACGCGCCGCGTGCTGGCCCTCGGGATCTCGGCGGCTCTCAATGCGCCGATTCCGGACACGACCTTCGGCGTGTTCCGGATGTGATGCGCTTCTTCGGCCGTAAGGAGAAAGCGACGATTGCGCGAGCTCGGCGAGTCCGAGGCCTACCACCACTCTTACGGCGACGCGCCGCGGGACGTCCGCATCGTCAAGCTGCCGCCGCGGCGACCGCGCTACGAGCAGGTGCTTGCCGACGGCGAGCGAATGCGTCAGGCGTTCCTCCAGCGCCTCGCGAAGCGAGAGAAGGAGCATTAGTGGGGTACTCGGTGATCAACGTCGACGAGCTCGAGCGCGAAGGGCCCGGCGGCGCAGTGCGGTTCGTGCGGCGACGTCTCGGTGTGGAGGCGTTCGGCATCAACTGGTTCGAGATTCCGCCGGGCGGCGTCGGTCGAGAGCACGACGAGGAGGAAACGGAGCAGGAGGAGGCAATCGTCGTCATCCGCGGCGCCGGGTCATACCGCGTGGACGGCGAAGAAGTACCGGTACGGGTAGGCACCGTCCTGCGCTTCGATCCGGGGACGACTCGCGTCCCGATCGCCGGGCCGGAGGGGCTGACATTCGTCGCGGTGGGCGCGCGCCGCGGAAGCTACGAACCAAGGGGGCCGTTCTAGTGCACACGATCGAGTTGTCGAACGACGAGCTGCGCCTGATGCATGCGGCTCTGCACTCATACCTCGACGATTTCGGGCATGAGGAAGCAGACCTCCTGCGTCTCATCAAAGCGCTGATCGCAAAGCTGCCGCGTCCGGCGTGATCGCGCGCCTCGTTCTCTGGAATCTCGCCGACTCCAAGACCAACGTGCACGAGCTTCGGCGATACCTTCGTGACGAGTCGGTCGACACGTTCGCCGAGGTTCCGGGCCTCAGGCTCAAGCTCTGGATCTCGGACGAGGCGACAGAACGTTGGGGCGCGCTCTACCTGTGGGAGTCCGCAGAAGCAGCGGAGCGCGAACCGCCGAGTCGCGCACGTGAGCTCATCGGCAAGGAACCGGAGATCGGAGAGACGTTCGACGTCGAAGCGACGATCGAGGGCCGATACGCCGTCGAGGAGCTGTCCAGGCGGGGTCTCGCCTTCGAGTCCTGACGCTCAGAGAACGACTTGCTCGGCCTGCGTGGCCACCTCTCCGGCAAAGCGCGAGAGACGGTACGGCGAGAGGTCGAGCTCCGCCTGGCCGAAGAGCAATTCCTCCGCCACGGCACGACCCACGGCCGGCGATTGCATGAAGCCGTGGCCCGAGAAGCCGCACGCGGCATAGACGCCGTCTGCGATCTCGCCGATGATCGGATGTGCGTCCGGCGTCATGTCGTACAGACCTGCCCACGCGCGTACCAGCGGCGCTCCGGCAGCAGGAGGGAAACGATGCGCGAGGCGCGCGCGCCAATCCTCCACCAGCTGCTCGTCCACGAGCTCTTCGGAGGTCCACCGCGGCGATGACTCGGTCATGGCAAGGCGAAGCGTGTCGCCGCGCCGACGGAAGTGGAACGTCGTCTCGTCCTCGATCGTCATGGGCAGGTCGACCGGCAGCCTTGCCACCGGGCCGACGTCGACGAGCTGCCGGCACAGTGGCCGAATCGGCAGCTCTGGTCGCAGTTCCTGTGAGGCGGCGCCGCAGGCGACCACCAGCACGTCGGCCGGAAGCTCACGCGCGTCCGTCCGTTCGTGCACACCGACGCCGAGCTCGACCGCCCTGCGGACCAGCTCACGTGTGACCTCCGCCGGCTCTGCCACGCCGTCCAGCCAGCACGCGACGGCGCCGTGGACGTCCTCCGTCCGCAATCCGCCGAAGCGGCCTGGGTCGACCACCTCGACGGGGACACCCAGGCGCTGCTGCAGCGCGGCGCGTTCCTGCAGCCGCTCCCACCCGGGCTCGGTCGTCGCGAGAAACATGTAGCCGACGGGCTCGAAGAGCGGCGCGCCCAGCTCGCGAAAGAGCTTGGCGCTCTCCTGCGCCAACCTGACCTCCGCCTCGGTCGAAAACTGCTGCCGGAAGCCGCCCATCGCCTTCCCGTCGCACCCGACGCGACCACCGCCCGATCGGCGAGCACAACGTCGCGCGCCCCGAGCAGCGCCAGGTGATAGGCGATCGAGGCGCCTATGCACCTGCGCCCGCGATCACGATCCGACGACTCCGCGTCACCTGCGTCGGTGCGGGCGCGTGGAGGGGGAGGGGGAACCGGGAGGTTCCCCTCGTGATCTCCGAAGCGCAGCTGCGGCGTCCATCAAGAAAGAAGGGGGCTCGTGGGGAACGTTTCCCCCACGCGACGAGCCGAAGGCGATGGAGGCGCCGGCAATGACGATTCGAGCCAGGCCTCGAGCTCCTCTCGCTCGTTCTCCGTCAGGGTGCGCAACGGCCGTCGCACATCTGGCCCGATCGGGACGCCTCGGCGCGCGAGCACGACCTTCAGCCCTGCTTGCAGCGGGAAGCGCTCCATCGCGACGCGCACCGGCCCGAGGTTCGCCGCCGCCGGCTCGCGCACCGCCGCCGCTACCAGCTCCGGGAATGCCGACCCGAGGGCTGACACCGCACCCACGGCGCCGCCGGTGATGCCCTCGCGAATCAATGCTTCGGGACCGACGAACACGTCCAGTCCCTCGATGAGGTACGGGGCGAAACGCTCCCAGGGCGTGTCCGACACCTTGAGCCCACGAAAGTTCGGCGCGATCTCGCGGAGCCCCTCCAAGACCGACACGGGCACCGCATAACCGCTTCGTGCGGCGAACTCGTAGACGTAGAACGGCGTGGGAGCGCACGCACGCGCGGCCGCGGCGAGATGTGCGAGCAGTGCGGCGTCGTCCAGCGGAAAGTAGGGCGGCGCCATCACGGCGACGCCGTCCGCGCCGATGTCCGACGCGTGAGCTGCCAGCTCGACGGTGTCCAAGGTCGACTGCGCGCCGCAGTGGACGGCGACGAGCAGCCGCCCGTTCGCGGCCTCGACGTAGAGCTCCGCCGCGCGCACGCGCTGCTCGACCGGCAAGAGGAAGCCCTCTCCCGTCGTCCCGAGCGCGAGCAGGCCGTCGACGCCGCCGGCAGCGAGGAAGTCGACGTAGGGAGCGAACGCCTCCTCGTCGAGCGCCTCACCCGCGTCCTTGAGCGGTGTCACAGCCGCTGCGAGTGCGCCTCTGAGCATGCACCGAACTCTAAGCTGAGCCGCAGTGGGCGGGCTTCGCGTCGAGCGAGATGGACAGGTGCTTCGGGTCACGCTGCAACGGCCCGAGCGCAGGAACGCCTTCGACGCGGCGCTGATCGCGGACCTGACGGAAGCCTTCGCGGACGTCGGCGACGCGAGAGCGGTCGTGCTCGCGGGGGACGGACAGAGCTTCTGCGCCGGCGCCGACGTTGAGTGGCAGCGCTCTTCGATCGACCTCTCCTACGAGGAGAACGTCGAGGACGCCATGCGGCTGTACCGGATGTGCGAGGCGATCGACACCTGCCCCGCGCCCGTCGTCGCGCGCGTCCAGGGCTACACCCTCGGCGGCGGTTCGGGGCTCGTCGCCTGCTCGGACATCGCGATCGCAGCGACCGACGCGGTGTTCGGATTCTCGGAGGTGAAGCTGGGGATCATTCCGGCCGTCATCTCTCCCTTCGTGCTCCCGAAGATCGGTGCACACGCACGCCGCTACTTCCTCACCGGCGAGCGCTTCGATGCGCAAACCGCGCTTCGTATCGGTCTCGTCCATGAGCTCGCGGACGATCTCGATTCAGCAGTCGACGCAGTCGTGGGAGAGCTGCTGACGGCCGGGCCGGAGGCGGTGAGAGCGGCGAAGCGGCTCGTTCGCGAGCGGCCCCAGGGCGAGCAGACAGCGCAGATCGCTGCCGGGCTCCGTGCCGGCGCAGAAGGACAGCAGGGCCTGCGGGCCTTTCTCGAGAAGCGCACGCCGGGCTGGCGCTGATGCGGCGGCTCCTCCTCCTCGTCGGGGCGATCGTCCTCGTCGACACGATGTTCTTCGCGGCGCTGACGCCGCTGCTGCCGCACTACGTGGACGAGTTCGGCCTCGGCAAGGCGGGTGCAGGCGTCCTGCAGGCCATGTATCCGATCGGCGCGCTCGTGGCAGGTATTCCCAGCGGCGTCGCCGCTGCGCGCTTCGGTGTCCGGCGCACGGTCCTGATCGGCCTGACGCTCCTCGCGATCACAACCGTTGTGTTCGGGCTCGCGAACTCCGTGTGGCTCCTGTTCCTCGCACGCTTTCTGCAGGGCGTCTCGAGCGCGTTCTCGTGGACCGGCGGCCTCGCATGGCTCGTCGCGGCCTCGCCCGCCGGGCAGCGCGGCCGACTGATCGGCTCGGCGTTCGGCGCAGCGATCGCGGGAGCGCTCTTCGGCCCGGTCCTCGGCGCCGTGGCGTCGTTCACCGGCACAGCTCTCGGCGTTCGGCGTCGTCGCCGGGCTCGCCGTCGTGCTGGCAGTCGCTGCGGCCTCGACGCCGTCGGCACCGCCGGAGCGACCCGCAGCCGCTCAGGATGCTCGGCGACGCGCTCCGGTTCGACCGGCGGATCCAGGCCGGGGTCTGGCTCTGCCTCCTCCCCGCGCTGCTGTTCGGGACGCTGTCCGTCCTCGCGCCGCTGCGGCTCTCCGATCTCGGCTGGGGCGCCGTCGCAGTCGGTGCGACGTATCTCGTCTCGGCCGGGCTCGAGGCGGGCTGGGCGCCGGTGCTCGGACGCATCTCCGACCAGGTCGGCCGCTTCAAGCCGCTGCAGGCGGCCCTGCTGAGCTCGGCGGTGGTTGCGGCGCTGCTGCCCTGGCCGCACAACGCGTGGGTGCTCGCGTTCCTCGTCGTCTGCGCCGGTTTCGCGTTCGGCAGCTTCTGGACGCCGGCGATGTCGATGGTGACGGACACCGCAGAGCGACGCGGGCTCGACTACGGCTATGCGTTCGCGCTCGTCAATCTGGCCTGGGCCCCGGGCCAGGCGGGCGGCGCTGCGATCGGCGGCGCGCTCGCGTCCGCGACGAGCGATGCGGTTGCCTACCTCTGCCTGTCGGTGCTGTGCCTGCTCACGTTGGTCGTCACGCGGCGCAGCTACGGGTTCTCCGCGCGCGCGGAGCTCGCCGAGCGGTAGAGCGCCTCGATCGTTCGCGCCTGGGCAACGGCGTCGTCGCGTCCGAGCAGCAGCTCGGTCTTGCCGCGGATTGCGTCACAGACGTTCTCGAGCTCGAGCCGATAGCTGTTCACGCGCTCCACGTCGACCCATTCGACCTCGTCCCCCCGGCGCAGCTCGAAGCCTGGTCGCCTCGCATGCCAGGGATCCAGCAGGAGCACAGAGCCCTCCGAGCCGATCGCCTCGAGCCGGCTCTCCGCCGGGAGATCGAGGCCGCAGTGGAACTGCGCCGTCAGGTCGCCCGGGAACCGCAGCTGGCCGATGAAGCGCACGTCGACACCGGTCCGGCCGATCACCTGCGTGCCGTACACCGACTCCGGCTCGCCCGCGAGCAGCCGCGACCCGCTGACGCAGTAGCAGCCCACGTCCATCAGCGCGCCGCCGTCGAGCTCGGGGCGCATGCGCACGTTCTGCTCGTCGTGGAGCGTGAACGAAAAGGCGGCACGGATATGTCGGACCGTTCCGATCGTGCCCGATCCGACGACGTCCAGCAGCCTTGCCGTCTGCGGGTTGTGGCGCCACATGAACGCCTCCGAGAGGAGTCGGCCCGCGCGGTCGGCCGCGTCGAACGCACGCTCGACCTCGGCCGCGACACGACCCAGCGGCTTCTCGCAGAGCACGTGCTTTCCCGCCTCGAGCGAGCGTACCGACCACTCCACGTGCAGCGAGTTCGGCAGGGAGATGTAGACAGCCTCCACGTCCTCGTCGGCGAGGAGCGCCTCGTAGCTTCCGTATGCGCGCTCGATTCCGTGCCGCTGTGCATACGCCTCGGCGCGCGCCTGGTCGCGGCTCGCCACCGCGACGACGTCGACACGATCCGACTCGCGCGCGCCCTCGAGCACGGCCTCGTTGATGTTGGCCGTGGAGAGGACGCCCCAGCGAACCGGCTCTAGCCCCATGACCGCATCAGGCGCCGAGCGCGGCGTAGACGATCTCGTAGGCGGCGACCGCGTCCTTCCGCTGCTGTGCCTCGCGCAACGCGGCGTCGTCGATGCGTGCGGCGACCGAGTCGATGAACCGCCACTGGAGCACGCTGCGCCGCACGGCCGCGACCGCATCTTCCGTATACGGGTAGAGGTCGAAGCCGAGTCGCTCCCCGTGCTCGCCGTAGCGTGCGCGACGCAGCTCGAGGGCGAGCTCCAGAGTCTCCATGAACGCGGTCGCGCCGACCATGTTGTCGTCGTCGAACGTGCCCCAGCCTGAGTTGGCGTGCTGGTGTCCGAGCAGCCCTTCTGCGGCGAGCAGCGCCGCGTACTCCCCGAGGCTCTCGCCGTTCATGATCAGGTGCTGCCAGTCCATGTTGACCTTGACGTTGTCGAGTCCGTCATCACGCAGCTTGTGGATCACGTGCAGCGTCATGCCGATGTTCCGCATGAAGATCTTCATCGCCGGCTCGGAGTTCTTGTGCTCGAGGAACAGGAGCTGCCCATGCTTCTTCAGCGTCGAGGCGATCTCCCCGAGACCTTCGACCAGCCACGCCCAGCTGTCGCCGTACGGTGTCTGGAAGGGGTAGTTGTAGCCCTCGATCCCCGGCCAGACGATCATCGGCACGCCGAGCCGGCCGGCGAGCTCGGCACCCGAGACGGCGATGCGCAACGCCTCGCCGCGAACCTCGGGGTCGGGATTCGTGAGGCCGCCGCGGCCGAAGCGTGGGTCGAGGTGGAGCCCGCCGGCGAGACAGTAGACGTCGTGGTCGGGGGCGAGCACCTCGCGAATCTCGTCGACGTTGTCCTCGTTGAGCTCCTGCGGATAGTGGAACTCGTAGCCGTCGATGAGGTCGCCCAGGCCCTCGACAGCTCGCCCCACACGTTCGACTGTCGTCTCGGACGCCCTCTCCGGCTGATACCCGCCGGGCACGAAGCGGGTGACCATTGGCCCGAACGCCCAGATTCCGAGCGAGGTCTTCATGTCGCACCCTCCTGTGCCGGTAAGCCCACTGTCGTCGGTGAGCGGCCTAGTATCACGCGCGAGTGCGGCAGACGACTGGTGAAGAACATCCGGTGACCGCCAACGACCTTCGCGAGATCGGCGTGGGCATGCTCGGTTACGCATTCATGGGCAAGGCGCACTCCAATGCCTTCCGCAAGCTCGGCTACATCATGTGGCCTCCGCCGCTCAGGCCTCGGCTCGTGGCGATTGCCGGCCGGAACGAGGAGGCGGTCGCGGAAGCTGCGAGCCGCTACGGCTTCGACCGCTGGACGACCCGGTGGCAGGACCTCGTCGCGGATCCCGAGATCGGGCTCGTCGACAACTTGGGGCCGAACGACATGCATGCCGCTCCGACGATCGCCGCCGCCGAGGCAGGCAAGCACGTGGTCTGCGAGAAGCCCCTCGGGCGCGACGCAGACGAGAGCTACGAGATCTGGCGTCGCGTCGCGGCGACCGGTGTAAAGCACATGTGCGCGTTCAACTACCGGTTCGTTCCTGCGGTGCGCTTCGCGCGAGAGATGATCGATGCAGGTGAGCTCGGAGAGCTGCGTCACTTCCGGGGCCGTTACCTGCAGGACTGGGGCGATACCACCGAACAGGTCTGGCGCTTCGACCGCACCGCCGCAGGTTCGGGAGCTCTCGGCGACCTCGGGGCTCACGTGGTCGACCTCGCTCGCTACCTCGTCGGGGAGATCGAGACGGTCGGAGGCTTCATCCGCACGTTCATCCCGAAGCGGGAGGTCGACGACGCCGTCGAGGCGACGGTCGAGTTCCAGAACGGCGCCGTCGGCACCATCGAGGCGACTCGACTCGCGCTCGGCCGGCGTAACGCGTGCCAGTGGGAGATCAACGGCTCCAAGGGATCTCTCTTCTTCGACATGGAGCGCCTCAACGAGCTGCACGTCTTCCGCGCCGACGGCGACCGGGCACGGGGCTTCAAGAGCGTGCTCGTCACGGAGCCCGATCACCCGTTCGCGCAGTACTGGTGGCCCCCGGGCCACATCGTCGGCTGGGGAGACACGTTCGTCCACGAGCTGCACCACTTCCTGGCCGCGATCGCCGGAAACACCGACGTGGCACCGCACGGAGCTACCTTCGAGGACGGGTACCGCGCGGCGGAGGTCTGCGACGCCGTCGTCCGCTCGAGCGAGAGCGGCAGACGTGAAGCGGTTACCTACCGGACAACCGTGAACCTTCTCCGCGATTGGAATAGAGTTCCTTCGCAGGACCACGGCAAGGAGGGCAAAGCAGTGAGAGGAGTCACTCGTAAGGCGGCGGCGGTTGTTCTCGTCGTCGCACTCGCCGGTGTCGCCGTCGCGGTGACCACCGGCGCAACAGCCAAGAAGAGCGCAAACATCCAGGTCTGCGTCCTGCTTCCGGACACGAAGTCGTCCGTCCGCTGGGTGCAGTTCGACGCGCCGTACTTCGCCAAGGCCCTGAAGAAGGCCAAGGTGACCTACTCGATCACGAACGCGCTGAACGACCCGCAGAAGATGGTCTCGCAGGCCGATTCGTGCCTGTCCCGCGGGGCGAAGGTGGCCATCGTGACCGACATCGCGCAGGGCACGTCGATCGCGATCGAGAAGAAGTTCGCAAGGGCAGGCGGGTCGTCGATCGACTACGACCGCCAGGTGGTCGGGCGGTATCGCGAAGGTCTATGTCAGCTTCGACGGTAAGGCCGTCGGCGCGGCCCAGGCCAGGGGCGTCGTCAAGGCCCTGAAGGGCAAGTCGAAGCCCGTCGTCGCCGAGCTCTGGGGCGGCCCGACGGATCAGAACGCGTTCTGGTTCAAGAGCGGAAACGACGCCGTTCTGAATCCGCTGTTCAAGAGCGGGAAGCTGAGCAAGGGCCCGCAGCAGTTCGTGCCGCTCTGGCTGGCGACCAACGCGCAGCCGATCTTCGAGCAGATGCTGCTGAGGACGAGCAACAAGATCGACGGCGCCATCGCGGCGAACGACAACATCGCCGGCGCCGTGGTCGCCGCCCTGAAGGCGAAGAAGCTGAAGCCGATCCCGCTTGTCGGGGCAGGACGCGACTGTGCAGGGCGTGCAGAACATCATCTCGGGCTGGCAGACGATGACCGTCTACAAGTACGTGCCCGTCGAGGCCAATGCAGCCGCGGCGGCGGCCGTCGCGCTGCTGAAGCACAAGAAGGTGCCCGGGGTCAACGGGTTCCGCAAGAACGGCAGCAAGAAGGAGCCGACCGTCCAGATTCCGGTCGTCTCGATCACGAAGGCGAACTACACGAGGCTCTTCAGGGACAAGTTCCTGAAGAAGAGCGACGTCTGCGTCGGCGAGTTCGCGAAGTTCTGCAAGTAGCCAAAGAGGACCTGACAGGTGGAGGCGCCCGGGCGGGCGTCTCCACCGCCTTTGTGGTAGGAAACGCGAGACCCGTGAGCGAGACGCCGATCCTCCAGCTCCGAGGGATCTCGAAGTCGTTCGGGTCGGTACAGGCGCTCACCGACGTCGACTTCGAGGCGCGCCAGGGAGAAGTGATGGCGCTCGTCGGCGACAACGGCGCGGGCAAGTCGACCCTGATCAAGTGCGTGGCCGGCATCCACAGCCCGGACAGCGGCGAGATCCTCTTCGAGGGGAAGCCCGTGGTCATCCACAGCCCGAAGGAGGCGGCCAGGCTGGGAATCGAGGTCGTCTACCAGGACCTCGCACTGGCCGACAATCTCGACGTCGTCCAGAACATGTACCTGGGCCGCGAGGAGCGCGACTGGCTCTGGCGGTTGAAAGAGCCGCTGATGGAGCAGCGCACGGCCGAGACACTCAGGTCGTTGTCCGTCACGACCATCCGGTCGATCCGTCAGCCGGTGGCCTCGCTGTCGGGCGGACAGCGGCAGTCGGTCGCCGTCGCGAAGGCCGTGCAGTGGAACTCGAAGGTCGTCATTCTCGACGAGCCCACCGCCGCGCTCGGCGTCGCGCAGACGCGCCAGGTGCTCGAGCTCGTCAAGCGCCTCGCCGACCAGGGCCTGGCCGTCGTGCTCATCTCGCACAACTTGATCGACGTCTTCGAGGTGGCGACGCGCATCACCGTGCTGCGCCTCGGCCGCGACGTGGGTGTCTACGAGCGGGAGACAGACCACGCAGCAGGAGATCGTGGAGGCGATCACCGTAGGGATTCCCACCAAGGTCGCGGGCATCCCGGCTACAGCGCCGGAGCTCGCGTCGTGAGCTCGGAAGTCGACGTCGCCGCACCGGGGATCGGCCTCCCCGAAGGAGACGAGGCCGAGACGCAGGCAGGGCTCTGGCGCCGGGCGTACGACAACCTGAGGACGGGAAACCTCGGCGTCCTGCCCATCGCCATCGGTCTCGTGTTTATCGTCGTCTTCTTCAGCTTCAAGGCGACGAACTTCTTCACCGCCGACAACTTCAACAACATCATCGTCCAGATGGCCGGCCTCACCATGCTTGCCTTCGGCGTCGTCTTCGTGCTGTTGCTGGGCGAGATCGACCTGTCGATCGGTTACCTGAGCGGGATCGCCGCTCTGACGGTGGCCGAGCTCCAGCTCGCGGGCAGCAGCCACGACTATCCCGGGCTCATAGCGATCGTGCTCGCCGTGGGCCTGTGCGCGTTGATCGGCGGCGCCCAGGGCTCGATCGTGGCCCTGGTCGGCGTCCCGTCGTTCGTCGTCACGCTCGCAGGGCTCCTGATCTGGCAGGGGGTCATCCTGCAGGTGCTGGAGATCAGGGGCGTGATCGTGATCCAGGACAAGTTGATCAACGACCTCGCGAACTACTACTTCACGTCCACCGCGGGGTGGATCATCGCGGCAGTCGTCACCGGGATCTACGCCCTTACCATGCTGGGCAGCGTCGTGGGCAAGCGCCGCGCCGGCGTGGCGATCCGAAACCCACTCCTCATTGTGGCCAAAGTCGCCGGCGTCGCTGTCGCGACGTTCGGGGTCGTCGCCATCTCCAACCATGCAAACGTGCCGAAGGGGCTACCGCTGGCCGGCGTCCTCGTCGTCATCTTCCTCATCGGCCTGACCTACCTGGCCAAGAGAACACCGTTCGGCCGCCACGTCTACGCCGTCGGCGGCAACGCCGAAGCGGCTCGTCGTGCGGGCATCAACGTCGCCCGCATTCGCATCATCGTTTTCATGATCTCCGGCGCCATGTGCGGAGTCGGAGGCGTGATTCTGGCCGCGCGTCTGAACTCCGTCGACCTCAACGTCGGCGGCGGCACGCTGCTGCTCGACGCGATCTCCGCGGCGGTCATCGGCGGCACGAGCCTGTTCGGTGGTCGCGGCGAGGTGCGAAGCGCGCTCATCGGCGCGCTCGTGATCTCCACGGTCTCGAACGGGCTCAACACCGCGGGCTACAAGACGGGGACGATCTACGTCGTCACCGGCGTCATCCTCTTGCTCGCCGTGACGCTGGACACGGTCGCTCGCCGGCTGCAGGTTCGGTCCGGCCGCTGACCTCTCAGCGAGCGGTGCCCGAGAAGTAGCGCTCGGCGAGCGCCCACGCCTGCTTGCCGACTCGCGAGCCGACCCGCCGCCCGGCGAAATCGTCGGCGGGGATCTGCGTCCCCGGCGTAGAGACCTGAGATCCCCTCCTCGTCCGCAGCGTGCCGGTACGTTCCCCACCTGGGGAGGCCGGTACCCGCGGGCAGCGCACCGCTTCTCGTCTGCGCCGTCAGGATCTCCGCCGCCGCGCGTCCGAATGCGCTCCCGTCCGAGACCCAGCCGGGATAGGGCGGCGTCACGTGTTCCGGCGCGGGGCAGCCAGCGCGTCCCCAGTGTCCAGCCGTGGGCGGTCCGAATCGCAATGTCGCCAACGTGCCCTGCTAGGGCAGCGTGACGCCGGCCGGAGGCACTCGACGCCTTCGTGATCAGCTCGACGAGCCCCGGGACGAGCGGCAGGCCCTCGGGGCTGAACGACGACTCGTGCCGATCGCTCGACTGACCGTGGAACGCAAGCTCACGGATCATCGAGATCGGCCGAACGGACTGGTACGTGCGCTTGGCGCCCCACGTGGCGACGGCGGCATCGTGCAGGGCGCCGTTGAGTGCGAAGTAGAGCTTCACGTCCCAGGCGAGACGCTGCGCAGCATCCAGAGCCGTGCTTGCTCGGAGTCAGAGACCGCATTCGCGATCGCGTTCCAACGGGCGGGCGGTGCCTCCGGCCCGGTCCACCGCGCTGCGATTGCCGCTCCCCCGGGTCGTGAGCTCCAGCGGATCACGTTCAGCGCTGCTTGCTTGTACGCGGCGGAAGACGGATCTCCGAGGGGCGGCGGGCCAGGGTCGATGGGCAATCCGTTCTTCGACGCCGGAAGAGCGAAGCCGCGAACGTGACCCCACTGGGAACCGACGAAGGTCTGAGCCTTCGCAGGGATGGCCAAGCCTCCCTGGATGACGATCCGGCCGAATGCGAGCGGCTGCCAGAACGTGCGATCGTGCATTGTCGCGCCGGGTTGCGACACGACGAGGGGCTCGTTCACGGGCACGTAGCTCGGGTCGACGTAGTGCTCCCGCTCGAGTGACCCGTCGCGTCGTCCGAACGCGATCGCCGCCGCGGCGATGCGGTTACCGAGCGCCGCGGGCGAGTCGCCTCGCACGCTGACGAATCCGGGCTGGTAGCAGAGCGAACGCAGCGTCGTCGTCAGGCGGTCGAATGCCGGGCCCACGTTGGCCCCATACGACGCGCGCCAGAGGAGGAGCCGATAGGCCGCGTAGCTGATCGCCGCCTCCCGCGCAGACTGGACATCGCCGGCCCGATGCTTCTCGGTGAGGAAGTAGCCGTTCCCCTTGGGCTCGTACGCCACCCACGCGTCCCACATGGCCGCGGAGAGATGGAAGAGGTTTCGGGCCTGCGCGGCGGGGTTGTCGCTCCCCGGATCGACGGCGAGCGCCGCCTCGTCCCAGATACGCGCAACAGAGCGACCAGGCCTGGTCGCCGTCGAGCAGTTCGACCGCACGTAGGAGCGCGGCGGCGCCACACTCGTCGCCGGGCGCGCCGGGGGTGCCTTGACGACGACGAGCTGGTCGGCTCGCACATCGGAGAGCCGCCTCTCGCCTCCGCCCGGGAAGCGAATGACGAGCGATCGCACCTTTGCGGCGTCTCCCAGGCCGAAGTGGAAACGTGGATCCTCGGACGACAGGTAGCTGCTCCCCGCGTGCAGCTCCTGCACGAGCTTGCGACCGTCGGGGAGCACGACCGTCGCGACTGCTCCGGGTGAGAAGGTCGCCAACTCGACCTCGAGCCAGTGGCCGGCGTCGCCCGTGTTTCGGAGGAGCACGAGTCGACCGCCGATCGAGCCGACCGCGATGTCGACCGTTCCGTTGTTGTCGTAATCGGCTGCTGCCAGCCCCCGGCCGTTCACAGACGGGCTCCCGCGGAGCCCGGCGACTCCGACGTTCGCGAACCGCTTCGAGTTCCCATTGGGGGAAAGGTCGGACAGGACCCGGATCGGGGCGGCGTCCTTCGCAAGACTCGTGATCGGGACATCCCCGTTGGCGAGGACGAGGTCGGGCCTGCCGTTGAGCGCGAGGTCCACCCAGGATGCACCCCAGCCGGCGGAACCGGCGTAGGCGGACCGCAATGCGGAACGCCCATCGTGGAACGTGGGCGCTCCCGCCCCCGTGCCATGTCGAAGGACGGCGTACGGCTCTCGACGGGAGTTCGTCACGAAGAGGTCGAGCCGGCCGTCGCCGTTGTAGTCACCCGACGCGATGCCCATTCCGGCGTACGGATCGGCGACCCCCTCCGCGGCGCCACGCTCCTCGAAGCGGAAGCCGAGCCCCTCGGGGTCAGCGGCAGCCCCACCGGGCCAGGGAACGTTCTCGTAGAGCTGATTCGGGTCTTCGTCGTCGGCGACGTACAGGTCGGGCCGTCCGTCCCCGTTGTAGTCCGTGAACAGCGCACCGAGGCCGTGCCGAAACTGAGTCGCCTCGAGCCCGGCTTGTACCCCGACTTCGCGGAACCTCGAGTGTCCATGCTCGTCGTTGCCTTCGTTGAGGTAGAGCAGGTCGCGCACACCCTGGTAGTTCGAGGGGAAGCCGCCGATCGCGGTCGTCACCGGAGTGTTGAGGTCCGTGTAGCCCGCGACGAACAGATCGGGGCGGCCGTCACCGTTGACGTCGGCCACCGCAGCGCCCGAGTGCCAGCCGAAGGAGTCGATCCCGGCGGCCTTCGCACCCTCGGTGAACGTCCCGTCGCCGTTGTTCCAGAGAAGCTTGTCGTAGGACGCCGTCGTGATGAAGAGGTCCGTGTAGCCGTCTCCGTTGAAGTCCGCCGCCACGCAGCCCTCCCCGCGAACGGGGAGGTCCGCACCTGACTTCTTGCTGACGTTCAGGAACGAGCCCCTCACGTTGTGGAAGAGCGCGCTGCGGGGCAGTCCACCGTGCTGCTCCCAACGGGCTCGATCCGAATCGGAGAACGAGTTGACGACGAACAGGTCGAGCCAGCCGTCGTTGTCGTAGTCGAGCCAGCAGACGCCCCCTCCCATCATGGCGGGCATGTCGTTGGAAACGCCGAAGCGGAAGGCGCCGTGGCGGAAGTCGAGCCCGACCTGCGATGCGACGTCCTGGAGCCGAACATCGGCGAGAGGGCCCGTCGCGCGGACGACCGCCGCACCCTCAGCGGACGGCGCCGTCGTCGGCGCCGTCGCTCCTCCGACTCGGACGATGACGTAATGGCCTTGTTGGAGAGCCACCTCGAGCGATTGCTCGAACGGCACCGAGGCGTGTCGCAGCTCGAGCTTCGGCGGCCGGCCGCGATAGTCGGCAGCCTGCTCGACGCCCTTGACCGAAGCAAGGATCCGCGGTGGCCCCTGGCCTGCTCCGCGCGTCAGCGTCAGGTCGACGCTCGAGACTCGATAGCTCGAGACGGAGATCGGCCTGCCGGCAGCATCCCCGATCTGTTGGCGGAGATCGACGAGCCACGCACCGCCGGCACCGGCCGTCGCCCGCTGGGGGTCGCGTAGGCGGAGCGCATCCGCGTTCGCCCGGAGATCCAGGACGATGTCGCGTGCGATCTGATCCGCAGTGGCTTTGTCGACCCGGCCCGAGATGCCGTCCGTCGCGATGACGTTCACCTGCGGCAGGGGCTCGCCCCCGGGCAGGGAGCTCGCCGTCGCCGTACCCGGGCGCGCCGGAATCCCCGCCACCACCACGAGCCCCGCGAAACCGGCCGCTGCGAGAGTCAGCGCGCCGGTCGAGACCCATCCGTGTCGCATGAGCCCGCGTGCCCAAGGCAACGCGCGATCCTCGGCCGAGCCGGCGGCCGGAAGGAGTCGCTCCAGCAGGGGGCGTGCCGCACAGACCAGGGCGAGCGCCGCCAGCACCGCGACCTTGGTGGCGAACTCGGTCGTCTGCGGGGCGATCAGGAGCGTCGCGAGGAGCCCGACGCACACGGCGTACACGACGCGGCCGACGCGCCCTTTCGGGATCGTCATCGGGTCGGTGATCATGAAAAAGAGGAAGATCAGGATCTCGGGCGAGGTGACGAGCAGCCACCAGAACGACCAACCCGTGATCGGCCCCAGGTGCCATCGAGCCGTCATCGAGTGGCCGCTCGCCGCGAGCACTCCGATCCCGGCTGCAAACGCGAGCCAGAAGGCCCCGGCGATCACCAGGAGGCGGAGTCGGGACAGGATCGTCAGGCCGCCGACGACGATGAGTGCGATGGCCAACGCGAGCCAGAGGGACATCGGCCCCCACCAGAAGTCGAGTGGCTCGGCACGGTTCTCGCCGAGCACGAGGAAGCAGAGGACGAGCCCGAAGTTCGAGGGGTTGAAGATGTGGCGGCCTCGCCAGCGGATCACGTGCTTCGAGAGGAGCGAGACGGCGGCCGTCGCCGCGAAGATCCACGCCCCGTGGAAGCTCCACCAGTCGCCGTGCGGCGTCCCCGGCACGCGCAGGATGAACGCGACTCCGTTGCCGGTGAGGAGCGCGCTCGCCGGCCACATGACCACGTGTTGGCGGAAGAAGGCAATGCCGACTTCGAGCACCGCACACGTTCCGATCGCGACGAGGATCTGCGCTATCGAGAGGCTGAACCCGAACGCGGTCTGGCCGAGAACCTGCAACGTGATGATCACCGCCGCGAGATGGAGACGCGGGTCGCGGAACGTTGGCAGCAGGACCGGGTATTGCGTTCCCCGGATCGTCAGCACCGGCCGGCCGGCGATGGCGGGCGCGCTCATCGGCGCTCATCGTACTGTGATGAACTACCGTCTCTTGGCCAGGCCCATGACCCGATACGACTCGCTCGTCGAACGACTGCGCCGGGCCGCGCACCCGGACCGCCAGGCTCCCCCGGACTTCGCTCCGTATCTCGACAAGGTGCGGACGAACGCCTACGAGGTCACGGACGAGGACATTCAGGCGCTGAAGGATGCCGGCTACTCGGAGGACGTCATCTTCGAGCAGACGGTCTCCGTCGCAGTCGCCGCCGGTCTGGAGCGGCTGGAGGCCGGGCTGGAGGTGCTCCCGTGAGGTTGCGATGTCTCGAGGACGGCCACGATCCGCAGGAGACGCAAGTCCTCGAGCTCATCCGGGCTCAGCGAGGCACGGAGCCACCTGACGTCCTGAAGACGCTCCACTACCGGCCCGAGCTCTTCGGACGCCCCTTTTCCGAGACGCTCGATCTGGCGATGAACGGCCCTTCCGACTGGAGTGTCGGCGAGCGCGAGCTCTTCGCCGCGTTCGTCTCGTCGATCAGCCAGTGTCCGTTCTGAACGGCGTCCCACGGCGCGGTCGCGTCGTACGCGCTCGGCGAGGGGATCTGGGAGGCTGTCAGACGTGACTGGCGTACGGCGCCGGTCGACGAGCCTCTGCGCGCGACACTCGGATTCCTGGAGAAGCTCACGCTGCGGCCGGACGCCCTCCGTCCGCAGGACGCCGAGGCCGTCCTCGCCGCCGGTGTGCGGGAGGCCGCGCTCGTCGATGCCATCCACGTCGCAGCTCTCTTCACCATGATCGTTCGACTGGCCGACTCGTTCGGCTGGCACGTGCCTCTCGACCGGGAGCTCGCGGCTCGAGCAGAGGCGCGACTCGGATCCAGCTACGCCCTGCTGACGCCGAGCGACGTCGGTATCTGACGTTACGTCGATGACCCTCGAGAAAGCCTTCGCGATCGTACGGTGGGTGGTGAACGAGGCGCCTGCGCCCGTCTCGGTGCACGTCTCGGACGACCATGGCGAGGTCGTCCTCGCCGCCACCATGGACGATGCGCCTCCCGACACACGCCTCAACGCCCAGCGCAAGTCGTACACCGCCGCGCGGAGCGATGCCGTTTCGACCGCCGACCTCGCCGCAAAGGTCCGCGACGACCCGGTCGAGCTCGCGAGCTTCGATCCGTTCTTCACCTTCTTCAAGGGTGGCGTGGCCGTCTTCGACAAGGGGCGGCGAATCGGCGCCGTCGGCGTCAGCGGCCTGCCCGGGCGACCAGGACGAGGCGATCGCCCGCGGCGGAATCGAAGCAGCCGGTCTGGGCACGAAACCGTAGGCGCTACGGCGAACGCCTTAGTTCGCTCTCGCCGGAGACTCGGACGCGTTTCTGCCGACCGGTAGAGCGCCGGCGATCGTCCGGGCCTGGCCGAGCGCGTCGCTGCGGCCGAGCAGCGGCTCGGCCTCGCCCCGGATCGCCCCGCTCATGTTCTCCAGCTGAAGGCGGTAGCGGTCGTCGTCCTCGACCTCCACGCGCTCGACCGTGTCGCCGCGCCGCAGGACGATCGCCGGATCCTGGCACGTCCAGGGTTTTGCGCACGAAGGCCGAGCCCTCGGAACCGATCGCCTCGAGGCCCGCCGCCGTACGGCATCTCGAAGGCGCAGTCGATCTCGGCGAGGACGTCGCCGGAGAACCGCAGCAGCCCGCGAAGCGGAGGTCGACGCCCGTCTCGCCCACGGGCCTGCTGGCCGAACACGTCTTCCGGCTCGCCGGCGAGCATGCGGGCGCCGTTGACGCAGTAGCAGCCGAGGTCCATCAAGGCGCCGCCGTCGAGCTCGGGACGCATCCGCACGTTCGCCGGATCGCTGATCGGTGCGATGAACGACAGCGACACGCACCTGTCGCAGCTCGCCGATGAGACCGGACGAGACGACTTCTTCAGCCGACGCGTCTGCGGGTGATGCCTGTACATGAACGCCTCCATCAACACGAGGCCGCCGCCTCTCGCGACGTCGAACGCTTCGCTCCACTCGCTCCGGCCTCCGGTCGAGCGGCTTCTCGGCAGAGCACGTGCTTCCCCGCCTCGAGCGCGCGCAGCGACCACTCGACGTGCAGTGAGTTCGGCAACGAGATGTAGATCGCCTCGACATCCGGTCCGCAAGCAGTGCCTCGTAGCTTCCGTGCGCGCGCTCGATCCCGTGCGCGCGTGCGTACTCCTCCGCACGGTGCTCGGTCGCGGCTCGCGACGGCGACGACTGTCACGCGGTCGGTCCCGGCAGCGCCGCGGAGGATCGCCTCGTTGATGCGCGCGGTCGAGAGCAACCCGAGGCGAACGGGCTCCACGAGCGCATCATCTACGCTGAGCCCGCATGAGCGCCGTTGCGTCGATCGAGCGCGATCTGCGGACGGCCGTGAGCGCCGAGGTGCGCGCGCCCGCTGCCGAGTACCTCACCGACCAGACGGAAGCGCGGGGACTGAAGGGTCGCGCGGACGCAGTGGCGCTACCGCGAGACGCCGACGAGGTCGCGGAGATCGTCGCGTGGTGCTATTCGCACGGAGTCCCGATCACTCCGCGCGGCGGCGGAACTGGTTATGCAGGCGGCGCTGTGCCGCTCGACGGAGGGGTCGTCCTGTCGCTCGAACGGCTCGACCGCGTCCGTTCGTTCGACCCGCTGCTCTGGCGCATCGAGGTCGAGGCGGGGCTCAAGACGGCGGAGCTGCGCCGGATCGCCCGCGAGGGCGGGCTTCTCTTCGCGCCCGATCCCGGGGCGTCGGAGCAGTCGCAGATCGGAGGGAACATCGCCACGAACGCCGGGGGCCCGCACGCGTTCAAGTACGGCGTCACGGGCACATGGGTAACGGGCCTCGAGGCGGTCGTGCCGCCCGGCGAGGTCGTCCGCTTCGGCGGGCCGTTGCGGAAGGACGTCGCGGGCTACGACCTGAAGCATCTGCTGATCGGTTCGGAAGGGACGCTCGGCGTCATCACAGCCGCGTGGCTGCGACTCACGCCGGCGCCCGAGGCCGCCTGGCCGGTGATCGGGTTCTTCGAAGGCGTGCGCGGTGGCGCTGCAGCGATCGAGCGAGTGGTCGGCTCCGGGCTGCCGGTCGCGGCACTCGAGTACCTCGACTCGGAGACGATGCGATACGCGGGTGCCGGCTTTCCCGGGGAGGTGCCGAAGGGTGCGTTCGCGGTGCTTGCCGAGGCGGACGGCTCCAGGGACGAGGCCGCGCGGGTTCGCAGCGAGATCCTGGAGGTGTTCGACGAAGACGCGCTCGCTCTCTACGCGCCCGAGACCCCGAAGGAGATCGCGGCGCTGTGGCGCTGGCGCGACGGCCTCGCGCTCGTAGTCGACGCACAGCGCGGCGGGAAGGCGAGCGAGGACATCGCCGTTCCGCTCGACAAGCTCGGCGTCGCGATCGAGGAGTCGCTCGAGGTCGGGCGCCGCCTCGGCGTTGCCGCGTGCTCGTGGGGGCACGCCGGCGACGGCAACCTGCACACGACGTTCCTGCTTGCCAGCGACGACGAACACGACCAAGCGCTCGCTCCGAGGCTGTCCGAGGGCCTCTTCGAGCTGGCACTTCGGCTCGGCGGAACGATCTCCGGCGAGCACGGAGTCGGCTTCGTCAAGCGCAACTGGCTCGCGAAGCAACTCGGGCCGCGGGCCTTCGAGCTGCACACCGCGGTCAAGCGGGCATTCGATCCCGAGAACCTGCTGAATCCCGGAAAGAAGGTTTGATTCCCTGGGCGACGCCGACGCGCGCAGACGGGACGCAGAGCTACGCCGTGCGCCCGTGATTCGCAAGCTCCTCGTCGCCAATCGAGGCGAGATCGCACTCCGTGTCTTCCGCGCCTGCCGAGACCTCGGCATCTCGACGGTGGCGGTCGTCGCGCCGGACGACATGGGCTCGCTGCACGCACGCTCCGCGGACGAGACGCTCGAGGTGGCCGGCTACCTCCACTCGGAGGAGCACATCCGCGCGGCGAAGCAGAGCGGCGCCGACGCGATTCATCCCGGCTACGGCTTCCTCGCCGAGAATCCCGACTTCGCCGAGGCGGTGAACGCCGCCGGGTTGACCTGGGTCGGCCCGCCGCCAGAAGCGCTTCGGGCCGGCGGCGACAAGCTCGAGGCGAAACGCATCGCTCGAGCAGCCGGCGTTCCCGTCGTCCCGAGCGGCGATCCCGAGGAAGTCGGCTTCCCGCTCATCGTCAAGGCCGCGGCCGGAGGCGGCGGGCGGGGCATGCGGGTCGTGCGGAGCCCGGGCGAGCTCGACGACGCGCTGGCGGCGTCGCGCCGCGAGGCTCGAGCGGCATTCGGCGACGATCGGGTCTTCTGCGAGCGCTACGTCGAGCGTCCCCGTCATGTCGAGATCCAGCTCCTCGCCGACAGTGACGGCAACGTGCTCTCGCTCGGGGAGCGCGACTGCTCCGTCCAGCGTCGCCACCAGAAGGTGCTCGAAGAGTCACCGTCGCCCGCAGTCGACCCGACGCTTCGATCGGCGCTCGGTGAAGCAGCTGTCGCGTTCGCACGCGCAATCGGCTACGTCAACGCCGGCACTGCGGAATTCATGCTGGACGGACGCGACTTCTGGTTCCTCGAGCTCAACGGGCGGATCCAGGTCGAGCACCCGGTGACGGAGCTCGTCACCGGCGTCGACCTGGTCCAGGCACAGCTGCGAATCGCTTCCGGTGAGCGGCTCGAGATCCGGCCGGACGCTCGCGGCCACGCGGTCGAGGTTCGCCTCTACGCAGAGGATCCGAAGACGTTCTTCCCACAGACGGGCGAGATCGTGCGTCTGCAGCTCCCGAACACGATCCGCGTCGACGCAGGTGTTGCGGAGGGCGACGAGATCGGGCCGGCCTACGACCCGATGATCGCGAAGCTGATCGCGCACGGAGACACGCGCGACGAAGCGTTTGCCCGAATGCGTGCGGCTCTGCGGGAGACGGTGGTCGACGGCGTGACCACCAACCTGCCCTTCCTCCGCTGGCTCGTCTCGCACCCACTCGTCCGCGCCGGCGACGTGACCACCTCGTTCCTCGTCGAGCATCCGCCTCTGTCGCCGGCGTCACGGACCGCTGCGCGGCCGTGGCGCACCCCCTTCCGGCTCAACCTGCCGACACCGGCTCCGGTGGAGCCGCCGGACGTCGACGCGCTCGCGGGCGACCACCGCGGATCCGGCGGCGAACACAGCTCGGTCACCGCACCGATGCCGGGCACGGTGATCCGCCTGCTCGTTCGCGAAGGCGAGTCGGTGCACGCGCGACAGCCGCTCGTCGTCCTCGAGGCGATGAAGATGGAGACGCCGCTGACGTCGCCCTACGACGCGGTTGTCCGAGCCGTGCACGTCGAGGAGGGCGCGTCCGTCGCAGCCGGCGCCGTCCTCATCGAGCTCGAGGAGTAGCTACTCGGTCGCCGGCACCGGCACGGGCGGCTGCTGCTCGCCGCGGACGTACGTCGCGATCACGGCGGCGATTCCGAGCACCATGACGACGAGCATGCCCCAGAACCACCCGGGCTGCCCCACGGGCTTCACCACCATGTTCAGGACCACGGTCAGCAGCACGACGAGCTCGCAACGCGAGACCACCAGGAGCCGGCGGATGCGGGCCTGCACGATCGGGGCTTCAACGCCGTGCTCGCGGATCAACTCGGCGAGCCGGCCGCTCTCGGGGCCCAGAAAGCCGACGCCGATGACGAACGAGAGACCGAAGGCGATCAGGCCGAGGAGGACCCAGTTCTGGCTCCACGACCAGCCGAGGTTGATCATCATCCCGAGGGCGGCGAGGAAGAGCAGCAGCGAGGCGGGCGTGAAGACGCGCATCCCCACCACCTCCGTGTCCTTGGCGAAGTCGGCCTGCCGCTTGCCGTCGCGCGTCCCCAGGATCCGGAAGGCGTAGCCCTGAACGATGGTCGCGCCGCCGACCCAGATGACGGCGGTGAGGACGTGAACCGACTTGAAGAACGTGTACCAGGTCATTGCGACGAATTGAATAGCGCGCCGCGCCCGGGCACAACGGCCCGTTCGGTTAGCTCGCCCTAGAAGAGCTTCTGCAGCTTCATCGCGGCGCCCATGTCGCCTTTGACCTTCAGCTTGCCGGTCATGTAGGCACTGGTGGCATTCTGCTCGCCGCTGACGATCTTCTCGAACGTCTCCTCGGAGGTCGAGATGACGGCGTCCGCATCCTCCCCGCCCTCGGCCACGTTGATCTTTCCGTCGTCGACGCTGACGGTCCACTTGCCGGCGCCGTCGATGTCGAAGAGGTACGAGTTCGTCATGCCCGCAGTCTTCGACGCGTCGGCGCGGGTCGCGAGATTGTCGAAGAATTCCTTTGCCGTAGTCATGGCAGCAACCCTACCTCAGCCGCTGGCTCGAGCCGTCCGCGCGCGCGCGGGCGCGGCAGCTGCAGGGCGAGCAGCGTCGCGAGGATCGGTGCGACGGCGGCGACGAAGAGCGCTGTCCGCAGGCTCGTCGCGTCCGCGAGTAGGCCGAGCGCCACTGCGGCGACTCCACCGAGCCCGACCGACAGGCCGATCACGAGCCCCGAGGCCGTCCCGATGTGGCGCGGCATGTACTCCTGCCCCATCACCATCGTCACGCCGAAGGTCCCGACGACGCAGACGCCGATCAGCGCGAGCGCGATTGCGCCGGGGACGCCTCCGACGACCACGAAGACCAGGACGAGCGGCCCGGTCGCCGCGACACTGCCGACCAGCACGGGCCGTCGTCCGACGCGATCTGCGAGCGGGCCGAGCGCCAGCGTCCCGACGCCGCCGGCGAACAGCATCAGCGCGAGGAGGTGGTTGCCATGCGACTTCGAATGGCCGAGCGCGACCTCCCAGAGCGGCACAAAGGTGATCAGCCCGAACCACGCAACGCTGCGAAGGGCGATCACCCCGAGCAAGAGCCTCATGGCGCGTGCGTCGTCCACGCCGCCGTGCGCGTGCGCGGCGGCCGGCTTCGGTGCGAAGTGGCGCAGGTACGCAGTCCCCGCGAGCAACGCAGCGGCGATGACGAGGCACGGGATCGCGACGAGCATGCCGCCGCGGAGCCCGAAAGCGGCAACCGCCGCGGTCGTCACGACCGGCCCGAGTGCGTAGCCGAGATTCCCTCCGACGGAGAACCACGCCATCCCGCTGGCGCGCTTCCGACCGCTGACGAACCCCGCGAACTTCGATCCCTCTGGATGGAAGGCGGCGACACCGATGCCCGAGATCAGCACGAGCAGAAGGACGAGCCAGTAGCTCGGCGCGTCGGCTGCCAGCGCGATCCCCACGCCCGCGAGCGCAACGCCGGCGGGAAGCAGCCACATCGCCCCGCGCCGGTCCGACCAGAGGCCGAAGAGCGGCTGGATCAATGACGACGACGCCTGTGACGCGAGGATGACCGCCCCGACCGCCGCGTACGAAAGCGTGAACCGCTCCTTGAGGAACGGCAGGAGTGCGGGAAGCGCTCCGTTGGCGAAGTCGGTCGCGAGATGCCCGCTCGAGAGCAGCGCCATCGCGCGGCGATCGATCTCTGCCCGCACGTAGGCAGGCTACAAAAGCGGTGTCAGGCGGCCTGCGAGTCCGACGGGAGGTAGCGCTCGATCAGAGCGTGCGAGAGCTCCCACTGCTTCCGCGCAAGCTTGACGCGGTTGCGCTCGAGGCGGGTCCCGTTGACGCCTGTGTCACGCAAGCGCTGCCGCTCCATCGTCAGCTCCGAGATCTCCTCGGAGGAGCGTCTCGACGCTAGGGCGTGTGTGCCCGCGCCGGAACCGCGACGGGACCGTCGGGCGAAGGACCGTGGCGCTTGACTCCTGCTTCATCATCGTCATGCGACGCGCAAGGTAGCGCGTGGTTAGCGCCATTTCGTAAAGGCACCGTAAAACCCTTGCTCGGATAGCATCGCGGCGCCATGGACGAGGTTGCGATCGAGGTCAGAGCGCCGGGTGACGGCGATTCCGGCGCCCTCGCCGTTCCCGTGTTCGAGGACCACGAAGCAACGATCGCGGACGGTGGCGCGGCGCTCGACGAGCGATTGCGCGACCGGTTGACGCGGCTCGCGGCCGAGGGCGAGCTCGAGGGCGAGCGCGGCAAGACACTCCTCCTGCACACGGACGGCGAGCTTCCCTTCCGCCGGGTCGTCGCCGTCGGCCTTGGCAAGCGTGAGGAGCTCGACGCGGACGCCCTCCGTACGGCGGCGGCGGCGGTCGCTGCCCGTCTCGGGGCGATCGGCGGTTCCATCACCTGGCCGGTCGACGATTCTCTGCCGCTGCCGCCTGACGAGCAGGCCCGCGCCATCGTCGAGGGAACCGTGCTGGGCTCGTACGATCCCGGGCGCTGGAAGTCGGAGCGGAAGCCGAGCAAGCCGGTCGAGAAGGTCGTTCTCTCGTCGGCGAGCCGCGACGGGCTCGCCGACACCGCCGGCCGCTCGGCGCGGGTCGGCAAATGGGTGAACGCCGCACGCGACCTGGCGAACTCCCCGCCGAACGAGCTGACGCCTGAGGGGCTGGCTCGACGGACGGCGGAGCTTGCCGGACCGCGAGTGCGGGTCGAGACGCTGGAGCCGGCGCAGATCGACGAGCTCGGCATGGGCGCGTTGTCGGCGGTCGGTCGCGCGAGCGCGAACGGGCCGCGGCTGATCGTGTTGCGCTACGAGCCGGAACAGCCGGCGCGCACCGAGGTCGTCCTCGGCCTCGTCGGGAAGGCGATCACGTTCGACGCCGGAGGAATCTCGCTGAAGCCTGCGCAGGGGATGGAGGACATGAAGGGCGACATGGCCGGAGGCGCGGCCGTGATCGCCGGCACCGCGGCCGTGGCCGAGCTCGGGCTGCCGGTACGCGTCGTCTCCGTCGTGGCGGCGGCCGAGAACCTCGTCAGCGGCGCCTCCTTTCGCCCGGGCGACATCCTGCGGGCGGCGAACGGCAAGACGATCGAGATCACGAACACGGATGCCGAGGGGAGGCTCGTCCTCGCCGATGCGATGTGGTACGCGCGCCGCGAGGGAGCGACGCATCTCCTCGACCTGGCGACGCTGACAGGTGCAATGGAGCTCGCGCTCGGCGATCTCTACGCAGGCGTGTTCGCGAACGACGAGGAGTGGCTGCAACAGATCCTCGCCGCGGCGAAGGCGAGCGGCGACCATGCGTGGCCGTTCCCGCTGCATCCCCGCTACCGCCGCTACGTCGATTCGTCGTACGCCGATATGAAGAACTCGTCGGATCTGCGGCAGGCTTCACCGGTCCTCGCCGCAGAGTTCCTCCACGAGTTCGCGGGCGAGGGGCCGTGGGCGCACATCGACATGGCCGGGCCCGGATTTCTCTCGCGTTCTCGCGGCGACTATCTGACGCAGAGCGGCGGCACGGGATACGGCGTCCGGCTGATCGTCGAGCTGTGTCAGGCAGTTGGCGTAGTTGCGTTGAACTTCGATCTCGACCAGGAGCACGAGCTCGTTCGCTCGACGGTCCGAGACTTCGCGCTGGAGCGGGTCGCGCCCGTTGCCGAGGAGCTCGATCGGGAGGGACGCTTCCCGTACGAGCTCGTGAACGAGCTGGCCGAGCTGGGCTTGATGGGCATGACGATTCCCGAGGAGTACGGCGGTGCCGGCGCCGACACCGTGTCGTATGCCATCGCCGTCGAAGAGCTCACCCGGATCGACTCGTCCGTCGCGATCACCGTCGCCGCGCATCACTCCCTCGGCACGCTTCCGATCTACTACTTCGGGTCGGAGGAGCAGAAGGGCGAGTGGCTTCCCTACCTCGCGTCGGGAAAGCGGTTGGCCGCGTTCGGGTTGACGGAGCCGGGCGCCGGGTCCGACGCGGGCGCGACTCGCACGCGCGCGGACTTGCGGGACGGCCACTGGGTCGTCAACGGCTCGAAGATCTTCATCACTAACGCGGGCACGGACATCACCGCGTGTGTGACGATCACTGCGCAGACGGGCGACGACGAGATCTCCAACATCATCGTCCCGAACGGGACTCAGGGGTACGAGATCTCCAAGCCGATGAAAAAACTCGGGTGGCGCGCGTCGGACACCCGCGAGTTGTCCTTCAAGGACGTGGCCGTCCCGGAGGGCAACCTGCTCGGCCCGCGCGGGAACGGCCTCCATCAGTTCCTGGAGATCCTCGACGGGGGCCGGATCTCGGTGGCCGCGATGGGCGTCGGGCTAGCGCAGGGCGCATATGACCTCGCGCGCTCGTATGCCGAGGAGCGGCAGCAGTTCGGCCGGCCGATCGCCAAGTTCCAGGCGGTGCGGTTCAGGCTCGCCGACATGGCCACGGAGATCGAGGCGGGCCGCAACCTGGTCTACAAGGCGGCGTGGCTGAAGGACCGCGGCCGCGACTTCGCCCTCGCTGCAGCGCAGGCGAAGCTGTACACCGGCGAGCTCTCGAATCGTGCCGTGAACTGGGCGCTGCAGATCCACGGCGGCTATGGCTACATGGACGAGTACGCCATCTCCCGCCTGTACCGCGACCAGAAGATCCTGGAGATCGGCGAGGGCACCAACGAGGTGCAGCGCATGGTGATCGCGCGCCACCTCGGGTTGTAAGGCGTCACGCTAATCCATCGGCGCCTGGCACCGGGACCTGTCCCCGCGGAAAGCGCCGCGGAAACAGGGAGAACCCGTTCGCCGACACACTCTCGTGACAGTTCCGTGGCTCTTTCGTGACGGTGCCTGGCACCGGGGGTGGCCCGCCGGGACAGGTACCCCCGGTAAAGCCGCACGGGGAGGCCGTCGCTACGGCACCGGCGGCTTGATCCTGGGGGCAGCGTTGAACTGGCTGTAGCGGTGGTGCATGAAATGCGCCGTCGCCGTCATGCGCATCGTTCGGGGCAACATGGTGCGACGGTCGAGGACGAGCGTGAACCACGCCGGGCCGATGGGCTTCAGGAACGAGACGACGTAGGTCGAAGGCGTGGTCGACAGGAGGTACGCGTTCGTGACATGGCCGGTCCAGATCGGCTCGGGTTGCGGAGTCGGCTCCTGCGCGGAGGCCTGCCACTTGCCGCCCGGAACGCGATCCCAGCGGCGGCTGCCGATGATGATCCCCGCTGCTCCGCCGCGGATGCGGTACTCGAGCCGGTTCGGCCGTTCGAGCGTGAAGTCTGCGACGACGCGGTTCCGCGGGCTGGACGCAAGCCGCTCCACGTACTCGACACTGCGCAGCCCGCGGAACCGGTCAGTCGCGCGCGCCACGATTGCGTTCGCCGGTCGCAGCTTCGCGGGGACGGCAAAGACCAGCTTCCGCCCGTTGACCGTGACCGTCATCTTGCGTGCCCTCCGCACGAACGCGCCGTAGCACCCCGCACCGCACGGACGCGCGCGTGTCCCCGCGATCGTCACGTTGAGCCCATTCACCCCGTTGCCGTCCGGCCCGAGCACGGCGACTTCAGCGCCCGGAGCGTGCACGGCCAGCGCGACGGCGAGCTCACCGTCCTCCCGTGCCTGCACCACCATCCGCCTCCCCGGAAGCGGAGGCGGACCGGTCGGAGCCGCCACCGCGGCACTCGCCGCACGGTCTCGCCCAGGACGGAGGTCGGTCAGCAACGCGACCGCAGCCACGAGCACAACGAACAACGCGAGCTCGACCGAGGTGCTTCGGCGCAGCGCGCCGACAGCGTTCTGCGGAACGAGGCGGTAGCGGTTGACCCAGCCGATCGCGACGAGCGCCGTCAGCAGAGCGGTCTTCACGACGAGCACCCGTCCGTAGCCCGTCGACCAGATCTGCGAAACGGAGTCGAGCTCTGCGAGCGCGCGGATCACGCCCGTCCCGGCGAGCACGAGGACGGACACGAGCGCGAGGTTGGAGAATCGTCTGAGCGTCGCTCGACGGTCGGCACCGGCGCGCAGCGCGAGCGCGAGCGACACGAGGCCGCCGAGCCAGAGTGATGCCGCGGCGACGTGGACGACGTCGGCGACGGCCTCGATCCACGAGCGCCCGGGATCCAGCGCGTGCCCAGCGAGCGTCGGCACCGGCACGAGCGCGAGACCAGCGAGCGCAGGCACGACTCCGAGCCGCGGAAACAACGGCGTGACGGCCGCGAACAGCGCCCCGACCCCGGCGATGACAGAAGCCGCGAGCATGGCACCGCCGAACCGCGTCGAGACGGAGACGTCGTGGATCGCACTCGACGCGCCGACGAGAACGAGCAGGAAGGCGACGAGGAACAGCCGTGGCGGCACCGGACCCACCGCGAACCGATAGAACGCGGCGCCCGCGGCAGTCAGGAGCCCGGCAAAGAAGAGCCACCGCGAAAGGACGTCCTGGAAGCTCGGACCGTTGTCTGCATTCAGCGCCGCGGTCGGCGGTGCCCGGCCCGCTCCCACCCCGAACGCGATCACCCCGGAGAGCCGGTGGCCGTCATCCGAGAGCACTCGCCACAGGACGGTGTAGTCGCCGTCCGGCAAGCCGCCGCGGAGGGGAACGACGAGCACGCGGCCGTTCACGACCTGCGGACGGCCCGAGAGCACCGATCCGCCGCCGTTCCGAATCGCCTTCATGCCGGACACCGCACGGACCGTGTCGTCGAAAACCAGTCGCACGGTCGACGGCGCCGCTGCGAGCACCGCACCGTCACGCGGGTCGCTGCGCACGAGGGTGGCGTGAGCCTGCGCCGCCGCCGGGAACATCAGAGCGAGAAGCAGGACGACTGGGAACCACCGGAGGGGCAACGCGTCGAGAACGCTAGCTACGCGGATGGCTAGGCCCTCCGATCAACGCTCCGGTCGGTCGGCGCCCCCACCACCATCGCGCGCTCGAGCTCCGCCTGATAGCCGCAGACAGGCGCGCCGGTCTCGGTCACGAGGACGTCGCCCGGCCGGAACCGGATGTTGTGCGCAACGGCGTGCGCCCACGCGCTCCGCTGCCCGATCTGCCCACGGTAGCCCGCCTTCGCACCGTCACCCGAGCCGAGCAGCCCTCGCGAACCATGCGCCTCGAGCATCGCGAGCGTCGTCTCCTGCTGCGCCTGTAGGCTCGCCTCCGCCTCGGTCACGCCGACACGCGTGTGTTCCTGGAGACGCGCGTGCGCGTACGCACACCAGCGGCCGCTCTCGCGAACCAACTCGACTTCCGCCGCGCTCTTGCGCGCCATCATCCCCTCGATCCGCGCGCCGACGCTCACGACATCAGCCCCGGTCACCTCGCTCAGCGGCGGCCCCTGATAGCCGAGGATACCCGGGTAGCCATCCTGATCCACGGCGATTCGCCCGCGCAGCCCGAGGTTCAAGAAAGCTAGCGGGAGACGCTGTTAGCTTCTGGTACGTGCTGTTTCGCCAGTTCGTCGACGACGATCTCGGCTGCGCCTCATACCTCATCGGCGACCCGGCCCAGGGCGAGGCGTTCGTCGTCGACCCCGCCTACGAGATCGAGCCCTACCTCCAAGCGGCCCAGGAGCATGGGCTCCGTCTCACGCGCGTGCTCGAGACGCACACGCACGCCGACCACGTCTCCGGTCACGGCAGGCTCGCGCTGGAGCACGACGTTCCGGTGTCGGTCCATCCGGCTGCCGGGCCCGAGTTTCCGTTCGATGCGCTGGAGGACGGCGACATGCTCCACCTCGGATCGCTCGCTGTCCGCGTCATCCACACGCCCGGTCACCGCCCGGAGCACTGCGCGTTCGTCGTCGGCGAGCGACTCGTGCTCACGGGCGACTCCCTCTTCGTCGGCGACGCTGCACGCCCCGATCTCGCGATTGACGCACGCGAAGGCGCGGAAGACCTCTTCCACTCGCTGCAGCGCCTGACGGAGCTTCCCGACCTCTACGAGGTCTTTCCCGGACACGTCGCCGGCTCGCTCTGCGGTGCAGACATGAGCCCGGCGCGGTCGTCCACGCTCGCGCACGAGAAGAAGGCCAACGCGGCGCTCGCATACGGAACGGTTCAGGAGTTCGTCAACGCATCCGCGACGATCTCCACCCCACGACCGCCGACGACCGCACGCGTGGTCGCGCTGAACAAGGGCCCGTTTGTCGGCGCACCCGGACCGATGCGGCAGCTCGACGAGGTCGGAGAGGGAACGATCCTCGACGTGCGACCCGCGGAGGCGCACGCAGCCGGGCACATCCACGGCGCTTTCAACGTCCCGGTATCGGGCTCCGCATTCGCGACCAGAGCGGGCTTCATTCTCGACCCCGACGAGCGCATCGTGATCCATGCGACAGACGCAGCGGAGGCAGAACGAGGCAGCGCGCGCCCTGCGCGCGGTCGGCTTCCTCGAGCTCGGCGGATACGTGACGGAAGCAGACGCGACCGAGCAGCTGACGCCGATCGAGATCGGCGAGCTCGCGCGCCTCCTGGAGAACGGCTCCGTCCAAGTCCTCGACGTGCGCGAGAAGTCGGAGCGCGACGACGGTTACATCCCCGGCTCGCTGCACATCCCGTTCAGGCTGCTGCGGGACTCCGGGGCGGACGGCGTCGACACCGAGAAACCGGTCGTCACGATCTGCGAATCCGGAATGCGCGCGAGCATCGCCGCCAGCCTCCTCACCGCCGCAGGCGTCGAGGCACGCCCCGTGCTGCACGGCGGTGTGAACGACTGGCCCGGCGGAACGGTCTCCTTCAGGCGCTGCGGCTCGGGCTGACGGCTAGTTCAGCCGCTCGACGACGTAGCCGCGCTCGTCCATCGCGGCAAGCAGGTCGCGGCAGTGTGGCTCGTTTCGCGTCACGAGCGTGAGCTCCACCTCGGTCTCCGTGACCGGCACGTCCATCCCTTCACGGTGGTGCTCGACGGCGATGACATTGCCGCGTTCCTCGGCGACGAGGGAGAGGAGCTTGATCAGCTCGCCCGGCCGATCCGTAAGCCTGGTCCGGACGACGAGATAGCGACCCGCAGACGTCAAACCGTGACGCATCACGGAGATGAGCATCGTCGCATCGATGTTGCCGCCCGAGAGAACGGGAATCGCCACGCCGGAAGCACCGGCCTTGTCGGCGAGGAGGGCAGCAACGCCGACCGCTCCCGCGCCTTCGACGACGAGCTTGGCGCGTTCCATGAGCAGCACGATTGCCTCGCTGATCTCGTCGTCCGACACCGGAACGATGTCGTCGAGGAGATCCTCGAGCAGCGGCATCGTGAAGTCGCTCGGCACCTTGACGGCGATGCCGTCCGCGATCGTGTACCCGTCGACGCCGGCCAGCACGCCGACGATCCGGACATTCGGGCGCAGCACGCGTAGGGCCGTGGAGATCCCGAGCGCGAGGCCGCCGCCTCCGATCGGGATGAGCACCGTCTCAACGTCGGGCGCCTGTTCCAGCAGCTCGAGCGCGATCGTCCCCTGGCCCGCGATCACGTGCTGGTCCTCGTACGGATGGATGAACGTTGCGCCGGTCTCCTCGACGTCTTCCAGGGCCGCCGCTAGAGCGTCCTCGAAGTCGGCCCCCAAGAGCTCCGTCTCGGCCCCGTAGTTGCGGCAGGCCTCGACCTTCGCCATCGGCGCGTCCAGAGGCACGTAGATGCGGGCACGGATGCCGAGCTCGCGCGCAGCCCACGCAACCGCCTGGCCGTGGTTGCCTGCGCTCGCCGCGACGACACCGGCTTCGCGCTCGGCCGGCGACAGCGTCGCGAGCTTGTTCACCGCACCGCGAATCTTGAACGAGCCGGTGCGTTGGAGGTTCTCGGCCTTGAGGCGGACCTCGCGACCGCACAGGCGAGTAAACGTCTCCGACATGTACAGGGGCGTCTGCTCGACGATCCCGCGGAGGCGCTGACGAGCCTCCTGGATGTCAGCGAGATTCGGTGCCGTCCGTAGAGTCGCCAACCTTGAAAACCCTCTCCATTATCTCGCGCACCGCCGTCAGTGGGTCGAGCTCACGGCGTTGCACCTCGTCGAGCAGCCGTCGCAGCTCGGGATCGTCCGCGACTGCCTGCTCGAGGTGCGCCTTCATCCTGCCCGATGCGACCGCGAACACCTCGGCGGCCAGGTTCTTGCGGCGGCGCTCTTCGAGCCCTCCTTCGGACTCGAGGTGCGCGCGATGCTCCTCGATCTTCGCCCACAGCTCGGGGACGTTCTCGCCGCGCGTAGCATCCGTCAGCACGATCGGCGGCCGCCAGGAGCGGTCGCGATCGAGGGAAAGGATCGACCGGACCTCGTTCACCATCGTCTTCGCCGCCGGATGATCCATCTTGTTGACGGCGATCACGTCGGGAATCTCCATGATCCCCGCTTTGAGGGCCTGCACCGAATCACCAGAACCGGGCATCAACACGAGCACGATGGTGTCGGCGATGCCGATCACCTCCACCTCGCTCTGGCCGGCGCCGACGGTTTCCAGGAAGACGAGCTCCTTGCCGGCGGCGTCGAGGACCAGCAAGGCCTGCAGCGTTGCTTCGGCGAGCCCGCCGAGGTGGCCGCGCGTTCCCATCGAGCGGATGAAGACGCCGGGGTCGAGGAAGTGATCGGAGAGCCGGATCCGGTCGCCGAGCAGCGCTCCCTGTGTGAAGGGGCTGGAGGGGTCGACCGAGATGACGCCGACGGTGCGATCCTCCGCGCGGAGGTGGCGCAGCAGGGCTGAGATGAGGCTCGACTTGCCGACGCCCGGGCGGCCCGGTGATGCCGATCGCGTACGCCTTCCCCGTCTCCGGGTAGATGTCGCGGACGAGCTCGTACGCGAGGGGGTCCGAGTTCTCGACCAGCGAGATGGCGCGCGCCAGCGCGCGCTTGTCACCCGCACGGACCCCGGCCGCCAGCGACTCGCGCGTCCAGTCGCGCCGCGCTGCAGACACCTACGCCGCCTCGGCCTCCGCAGGCCGTTCGGGAGCTCGTGCGCCGGTCCGTGCGAGTGCGTGCGCGAGCAGTGACACGAACGCGAGCACGAGGGAGACGCCGCCGAAGACCCAGCGAGGCCCAACTGCGTCGACCAGAGGGCCCGCGACGACGAAGCCCAATCCATACACGGCGTAGTTGACGCTCATGATCAACGTGAAGACACGGCCGCGGATCTCGTCCGTCGTGCCGCGCTGAACGAGTAGGGAGTTGCAGACGACCGCGGCGCCGTTGCCGATCCCGGCCACGACGAAGCACGGCAGCGCGGCCCAGACGTTCGGCGCGACCGCGGCGGTGCCGATTCCGAGCGGCCTGGAGGAGGATGCTCGAGGCGTAGACGCTGCCCACGGAGCGACGCTCGACCCAGCCGCCGGCCACGAAGCTGCCGATCGCAAGACCGAGCCCGATGCAGCCGAAGATCAACCCGTAGCCGAAGTCTCCGGCGTCGAACGCATCCTTCGCGAGGAACACCTGCGCGGTCTGCGTGGATGCGACCGCGCCCAGGGTGATCGTCCAGACGATCAGAACCGTCAGCAGCGAACGTGTCCGAACCACCTGGACAAGGCCCGCGCGGAGATCTCGCAGATGGCCGGCGCTCGCGGCGAGAGCACCCTGCAGGCTCGTCGCCGCGATCCTGAGCACGAGCAGCGCCGACAGCAGAAAGGTCAACGCGTTGACCCAGTACGCGAAATCCGGGCCCCACGCCGCGACGAGGGCACCGCCGATGATCGGTGCGATCGTCCAGCTGACGTTCTCGCTCGTCTGGATCAGCGAGTTCGCGCGGGCAAGATCATCCTCGTCGACGAGGTTGGGCAAGCCGGCGTAGACGGCGGGCCTGAAGAAGCCGGTTGCGAGGCCGGCAACGCCCGGCCAACGCGACGATCGTAGACGCCGAATTCGCAAAGGGGAGCGCGCAGAAGACGCCGAAGCGCACGAGATCTGCGGCCACCATCAGACCGCGGCGCGAGAAGCGGTCCAGGACCGGCCCGAAGAAGAGGCCGATGACGACCGCCGGCAGGAACTCGACGATCAGCAGTGCGCTGATCCATGAACCGGAGTCCGTCCGGTCCTTGACGTCGACCACGAGTGCGACCGTCGCCAGCAGTGTGCCGAGGCTCGAGCCGAGCGTCGCGAAGAACAGCAGCCGGAAGTCGCCGGCGGCACGAAGCAGGCCGATCTGGCGGCGGAGGCCGATCACCCGGCGGGCAGACTCTGAAGAAGCAGCTCGCCGGTCCTCAGCCGTGCCAAGGCCGCAGCGAGGAAGGCATGCTCGTCGCCGGTTCCAACCGTGATTCGCACCGCGTCGGGTGCACCGAATCCTGCGAGCGGCCGGACGATCACGCCTTCCTTCACGAGCGCCTCGAAGAAGGTGTAAGCGTCTTGCTCCCACATCGACGTAGACGAAGTTGCCGACGGCCGGGCCTGCAGTGTTGTAACCGGCGTCTCGTAGGACGGTTGCCAGCTCGGCGCGTCCGAGCGCATTCAGGCGCCGCCGTTCTTCGAGCTCCTCTGGTGCCGTAAGACTCGCAAGCGCAGCTTCCTGCGCCGGCGTGGACAGGTCGAACGCGCGCCGGGTCTTCGCGAGCTGCGGTGACGAGCTCGGCCGGGCCGACGCCGTAACCGACGCGGAGGCCTGCAAGCCCGTAGATCTTGGAGAAGGTGCGCAGGACGATCACCTGCCGTCCACGGCGGAAGTACTCGTCGATGCCGTCGGGGTAGTCCTCACGGTCGATGTATTCGAAGTACGCCTGGTCGAGCACCGTCAGGACGTGCTCCGGCACGCGGTCGAAGTATCCGTCGAGCTCCGCGCGTGTATTCATCGTCCCGGTCGGATTGTTCGGATGACAGAGGTAGACGAGCTTCGTGCGGGCCGTGACCGCAGCCAGAATCGCGTCGAGGTCGTAGCGGTCGTCTTGCAGCGGAACCTTCCGCGCGACCGCGCCCATCTTCACGGCGTAGAGGACGTAGCTCGGGAACGACGGCCAGCCGCAGACGATCTCGTCGCCGGGATCGAGCGCGGCTTGCGAGATGCCGTCGATCAGTCCGTCTGCGCCGGCGCCGACGGCGATCTCCTCGAACCGCACGCCGTGGCGCTCGGCAAGCGCCGCGCGGAGGCGGTAGGCGCCGCCGTCCGGGTAGCGGTTCAGCTCCCCGGCAGCTCGCTCGAGCGCTTCGAGTGCCTGCGGAAACGGCCCGAACGGCCCCTCGTTCGACGCGAGCTTGACTACGCGCTCGAGGCCGAGCTCGCGCTGAACCTCCTCGACCGGCTTTCCCGGCTCGTACGGAACACACCCATCGAGTGCCGGCCGCAGCAGGCCGGCGGACACGTCCGCCACGCTACTCGCTCGTGTCGGCGCCTTCATCCGACGACTTCTTGCGCCAGAACCAGACCGCACCACCCGCGGCCGCCGCGATCGACGCGATCGCGGACTTGTTCAGCCCGGCGTGGTCGCCCGGCCCCGGCACGGCCGCGCGAGCCTTGCGCTTCCCGGCTCGCTTCGCGACCTGCCAGGTGCCCCAGCCGAGGGTGGGCCTTGTTCTCTTTACGAGCTGCCAGGTGCCCCAGCCGAGGACGGCGTTTCGTCGGTTGATGATGGTCATCTGTCCGCTCCTTTCGGAGCGAGGTTACCAACCTGCGTCCGTGCAAACGCCGCAGGGGAGTTTCTACTTCGGCTTCTTGTCGCCCGGTGGGCCGGGGATCTCGGGGACCGTCTTCGCCGGCTTCGGAACGTCATTCGCAGGCTTTGGCGGCTTTGACATCTTCGACGGCTTCAGACGGCCCTTGGTCGCGGCCACATGGCGGCCCTGCGCGTGCGCGGATGGGAACGTTGTTGCGAGCGGAGTGAGTGCACCTTCACGTGGCCGGCGCCGGTGCTCGCTACGACTGCGCGGCCGTTCTTCGCATGGCCGCGGGGCAGCACGTGCTGCTTCGGCGCGCGTTCTCGGCTCGGCGAGGAGACGGCCTGGGCCTCGGCGCGTCGGCCGACGAGACGTGTGTGCGCACGCGTCTTCCGGTTTTGGCGCACCTTGGCAACGTGCCTCCTCGCGACCTTCGCCGTCGCGAGTGCAACTGCTTGCCTCGCAGGCTCGCGGGCGAGGGCGCCTGCGCCGGCGACCGCGGCTTTGGTGGCAACCGGCCGATGATTCGGCTTCGCGGCGGCCGGTTGTGGATGCCGCCAAGGGGCGTGCCGAACGGCCTCGTACCCACCGCTGCCGATGACGGCGCCTGCCACGACCACTGCTGAAGCCTTCAACGCCACTCCCGTGCCGACGGCCGCGCCGCCGCCGCCGAAGAGGGACGCGAGCGAGCTCGGGACCGGGATCAGCCCGAGCGACTTCAGCGCCCTCCGCTGTGCGCGTTGCCGGCGAGCAAAGTGCGCGCACTCGGGACACTCGCGCAGATGGGCGCGGAGTTGCCCCTTCTCGTGACGGGACAGCCGACCGTCCAGCTGACGAGAGATTGCGAACTCCGCCTCACCGCAGGTCAGGGATCCTTCGAGCTGCTCGCGCAACGCGCGCCGCGCCCGGAAGATCAGCGTCTCGACGGCACTGACCGAGAGCTTCAGGATGTCCGCAATCTCCGAGTACGAGCGACCTTCGAGCTCGCGCATGACGAGCGCAGCGCGCTGGTTGAATGCCAGCTGGCCGAGAGCACGCCGAATGTCCTCGCCGCTCGGCGCTTCGACGTCGACGATGGTGTCGGCGAGATCGTCGTGGAACGACACCTCCGTCGGCCTGCGGGCCGACTGCCGAAAGCGCTGGCGACAGACGTTGTGCGCGATCGAGATGAGCCAGTTCTGCGGCTTGTCGGGCCGGTTTCCCTTCTCGACGTAGGCCCGGTAGGCGTTCAGGAACGTCGTCTGCGTGACGTCCTCCGCATCCACGGGGTTCCGCATGACTGCGAGCGCGTACCGGTAGACGTCGCCGACGTGACGTCGGTACATCCGCTCGAACCCCCGGTCCGTGCGGGCCCGCTGCCCTAGCAAGGGCGTCATACCCCGGTAGATACCCGATTCCGGCCAAATCTTGCGATTCCGGCCGGGTCGTGGGTTCAGGGCAACCTCGGCAGCGGCGGCAGCGCCGGCGCCTGGACCGGCGGCACCTGGACCGCCGGCACCTGGACCGGCGGCGTCCGTACCGTGGGAACCGCCGGTGGCGTTACGGGCGGGATCGCCGGCACGTTCACCGGAACCGCCGGCGGTGCGACCGGCAGCGCGGTCGTGACCGTGTTCACGACGCTCTGCGTGACATTCGTGACGACTCCCTGCACCGGCGGTGCCTGCGGCAATGTCACGACCGACGGCAGTTGCGCGCCGGAGGCGCCTGCCTGTGACGGCTGTGCTGCGCTGGACGCAGCTGACGAGACGACGGCGGTCGGAGCTGTCGCAGCCGTGCCGTCGGCCGGAGTCGCGCTGACGGTCCCAGTTGGCTCCGCGCCAACGGGAACGCCGCTCCCTGGTCGCGGGCCGACGGCACGACCGCCGACGATGAGTTGTTTCGCGCCGCGTCGAGCCTTCACGTGACGGAGGCCGGATCGTGCGGCTGATGCCGAGGCCGAGCCGGCCGGCGCCGAGGCGTGCGTCGGCTGCCTGTCGGCGTCGGCGGCGGTGGCGGGACCAGACTTGTCACCGCCGACGCCGGTAGCGACGACACCGACGGCGAGCGCGACGAGTGCCTTGCCGACGAGACCGGCGCCGGCAATCGCACCACCGCCCGCGACGCCGCCGCTCGAGACGACACCACCCGCCTGGAACAGCTGCGCCAGCGATCCCGGCAGGGGCACACCGGTGAGGACGCGTCAGCGCGGACGTCTTGACGCGCAGGGACTTCCGGGCTCGGAAGATGAGCGTCTCGACCGCCGAGACGGAGACATCGAGCGTCTCGGCGATCTCCGCGTAGGAGCGACCTTCGAGCTCGCGCATCACGAGCGCCGCACGCTGGTTGAAAGGAAGCTGACCGAGCGCGCGCAGCACGGTGTCCAGGTTGGCGTTGTCGTCCTCCGGAACCGCGAGCTGCTCGATGTGATCCTCGAGCGGCACCTCCTGCACGCGGCGGCCGGCGTGCGCGTAGCGCGAGCGCGCGACGTTATGGGTGATCTTGATCAGCCAGTTGTGCGGCTTCTGGATCTCGTCACCGCGCTTGAAGGCGCGGTATGCGTTCATGAACGTCGTCTGGGTGACGTCCTCCGCGTCAGTCGGGTTCCGCAGCAGCGCGAGGGCGTAGCGGTAGACGTCGCCGACGTAGCGCTCGTAGAGCCGCTCGAAGGCCTGATCACGGGCTTGGACCGCTGCCTCAGGGGCGACCATCGCCATGACGCTCTAACGGTTCAGGCGCGGATTAGGGTACGCGCCGCACTTGCCTTCTGGAAACGGCCTGGTATCCGGCCTAAGCCGGAGCCGCCGCGCGCTTGCGGTTCGGAAGGTGGATCGCCCGGCCGAGCGCGACGAGGCCGGCTTCCTTGACCGCCTCGGACAGGGTCGGATGAGCCGCCATCCCGTCCGCGACCGTCTCGACCGTCGCCTCGGCGTCGATCGCGACGACGCCTGCCTCGATGAGATCGGTCACGTGCGGGCCCACCATGACGATCCCGAGCAGCTCGCCGTAGCGCGTCTCGTGGATCGACTTCACCCAGCCGACGGTCTCGTTCTGCATCACCGCCCGCGCGTTCGCCACCCACGGGAACATGCCCGTGGCGACGTCGTCGCCGTACTGTTCGCGCGCTTCCGCCTCGGTGAGCCCGACGCCGGCGACCTCAGGGTCCGTGTAGATCGGACGCGGAACCGCGCGGTTGTCGACGACGCGCCTCGTGGCCGCATGCGTTCTCGGCAGCGACCTCGCCTTCGCGGAACGCGGTATGAGCGAGCTGCCAGTACCCGGCGCAGTCGCCGACGGCGTAGATGTGAGGGACCGTGGTGCGGCGGTGCTCGTCGGCCGCGATCCCTTTGCGCTTGTCGAACTCGACGCCGATTGCCTCGAGACCGACGCCCTCGACGGTCGGGCCTCGGCCGACGGAGACGAGCATCAGGTCGGCCTCGACCGTCTCGCCGTCACCGAAGTGCACGGTCAGGCCGTCGCCCGTCTCCTCGATCTTCGTTGCCTGCTTTTCGAGCTGCAGCGTGATTCCGCGCCGGCCGAACTGCTTCGCAAGCTCCTTCGACGCATCCGCGTCCTCCTGCGGAATCAGCGACGAGAGCATCTCGATGATCGTCACCTCGCTACCGAAGCGACGAAAGATCGATGCGAACTCGCAGCCGATGATGCCGCCGCCGAGGATGACGAGCCGTCGCGGGACCTCGGTTTGCGCCAGCAGGCGCTCCGAGTCGACGCAACGCGGCGAATCGAGGCCTTCGATCGGCGGCCAGAGCGGGAACGAGCCCGTCGCGATGACTGCCGACTTGAAGGTGACGTCGTCGCCGCCGTCGACGGCGATGGTGTTCGCGTCCTTGAACGTGCCGGTGCCCTTCACCCACTCGACGCCGTTCGCCTTGAAGAGCGAGGCGACGCCGTTCGTCATCTGCTTGACGACACCGGCCTTCCACTCGTTCGCCTTGCCGAACTCGAGCTCGAAGCCGTCGAGCTTCACCCCGAGCTTGCCGAAGGTCTCCTCCGCTTCCTTCAGCGCGAACGCGGTCTGCACCCACGCCTTGGTCGGGATGCAGCCGATGCGCAGGCACGTGCCGCCGAGCTCCGGCTCGCGCTCGATGCATGCGGTCTTTGCACCGAGCTGCGCGGCGCGAATGGCGGCGGTGTAACCGCCGGGGCCCCCTCCGAGGACGGCGACGTCGACTTCCATCACTGCCGATCGTATCGAGTGGTTACAGGTTTGCCTTCATCGTCACCGTTCCGTCCTTTTCCTCGACCGGGCGGAACCCATACCGCTCGTAGAGCTTCGTCATGCCCTTCTCTGCGCTGAGACTGATGGCCGGATAGCCCTGCTCGCGTGCGCGGTCGAGCAGGGCGCTCATCAGCTGGCCGCCGAGCCCGCCGCCGCGGCGGCTCGGCACGACTGCAATGGTCAGCTCCGGCGTGTCCTCGTCGACGAAGCCGAAACCTGGGGCATCGGCCGGGAAGATGCGGTACCAAGCGGCGCCGACCGGCCCGGCCTCCCAGGCTACGAGGCCCGCGTCGCCCGGGCGGCCCCAGTTGTTCACGTAGCGCGCGACGGGCAGGTCGGGGTCCTCGTTGAGACGCCAGTGGTAGGCGTGCTTGAGCATGTCGCGGAGGAAGCGGACGTCCTGCGGCCCGGCCGGGCGGATCACGAACTGCGCAGCTCCTGGGCGAACTGCAGCCGGTTGCCGTCCGGGTCGTAGACGTCCAGGAGGCGCATTTCACCGTGCAGCTCGAAGACGACGCCGACCTCGACCCCGTCGTTGCGCAGCTCCTCGGCGACCGCCTTCACGTCCGCAACGTCGACGTGTGCGACGCCGGCGTCCTCTTGCGGCTCTCCTTCCGCGAGACCGACCACCATCCCGTTGCGTTCGAGCTTGACCCAGCCGTCGTCGGGATCGACGTACGTCTCCTCGAACCCGAGCTTGTCCTTGTAGAAGGCTCGCGCGGCCTCGAGATCGCGAACCTGGTACCAGACCACTAGAGCGCGAGGCCGGGCTCTTCGAGAAAGCTCTTCACCGTACGAAGAAAGTCGGCGCCGGTCGCGCCGTCGACGGCGCGGTGGTCACAGGTGAGCGTCAACTCCATCCGCGGGCGCACGACGGGCTCACCCTCGACGGCGACAACCCTGTCCTCGGTCGAGCCGACCGCGAGGATGGCGGCCTGCGGCGGATTGAGCACGGCGATGAAACGCTCGATCCCGTACATGCCGAGGTTCGAGATGCTGAAGGTGCCGTCCTCGAGGTCCGCCTGCTGCAGCTTTCCGGCCCGCGCGCGATCGACGACCGCCGCTCGTGCCGCGGCGATCTCCGCGATCGACAGCCGCTCGCAGCTGCGGATGACCGGCACGACGAGGCCGTTCGGAATCGCCACGGCGATCCCGATGTTCGCCGTCGGATACAGCTCGATGGAGTCGCCCTTGTACAGCGCGTTGACCGCGCGATGCCGCATCAGCGCCGCGGCGCACACCTTCGTGATCAGGTCGGAGATCGTCGGTTTCGTCCCGTTGCCGTGGAGCTCGACGAGCCGCTTCCGCAGCTCGAGCGCGCGCGCCATGTCGACCGTCACGCCGAGCTGGAAGACCGGAGCCTGCCAGGCCTCCGTCAGCCTCCGCGCGATCGTCTTTCGCATCGACGAGAGCTGCTGGACTTCGACCTCTTCCGGCAGCGGTGCGGGCACGGCCTGCGTGGGTGCCGGCGCCGTGGCGGCCGCCCGCTCGACGTCCTCGGCGACGACCCGCCCTTCGGGCCCTGTTCCTGCAATAGCGCTGAGGTCGATGCCGCGCTCTCTCGCGATGCGGCGAGCGAGCGGCGACGCCTTGATGCGCCCTCCGTTCTCCGAGCCGGCTTCGCGAGTCTCCGCGGCCTGCTCGGTCGGAGCGGCGGAGGCGCTGCGTCCGCGTTCTCGCTCGGCCTCACGCGCGGGCGCCGGAGATCCCTCTTCCTGCCGGTCCTCCTCCACCTGCCGCGCCCCGCCGCCGTCCGTGCTCGGCTCCTCGGCGACGGAGACCTCTTCTCCCTGCTCCCCGATCACGGCGATCGTCTTGCCGACCTCGACCTCACCCTCGGCTACCGCGATCTTCAGCAGGACGCCGGATGCGTCGGCCTCGACCTCCTGCGTCACTTTGTCCGTGTCGAGCTCGTAGAGCGGCTCACCCTTTTCGACCTGGTCGCCTTCCGACTTGAGCCACTTGACGATCGTCCCGGATTCCATCCCCTGCCCGAGGCGCGGGAGCTTGATCTCAGTTGCCATTGCGTCCGACCGTCCGGTAGATCGCCTCGAGGACGTCGGCCTGGTGCGGCACGACGAACTCCTCCATCACCGGCGCGAAGGGAAGCGGGGCGAACTTGGCCCCGACGCGCTCGATCGGCGCGTCGAGCCAGTCGAAGGCTCCGTACTGGATCACCGCCGCAACCTCTGCCCCGAAGCCCATCCGCGTGACTGCTTCGTGGGCGACGACGCAGCGGTTCGTCTTCTTCACCGACGAGATGAGCGCATCTTCGTCCAGTGGTTGGAGGGTTCGCGGGTCGACCACTTCGACCGAGACACCCCGCTCTTCCGCCTCGCTCGCCGCCGCGAGCGCCTCGTGCACGAGCCTGCCCGTGGCGACAACGGTCACGTCCTCGCCTTCACGGTGCACGCGCGCCTTCCCGAGCGGGATCGGCTCGAGCTCCTCCGGCACCTCCTCCTTGATCCCGTACAGCGTCCGGTGCTCGAAGAAGACGACCGGGTTGTCGTCGTAGATCGACGACCAGAGCAGGCCGCGCACGTCGGCCGGCGTCGATGCGAACACGACCTTGAGCCCCGGGATGTGGACGAACCACGCTTCGAGCTGCTGCGCGTGCTGGGCACCCGGAGACCAGCCCGCACCGCCCTGCGTGCGAAACGTCACCGGCACGCTCACCTGTCCTCCGGACATGTAGCGATGCTTCGCCGCCTGGTTGACGATCTGTTCCGCCGCGAGCGTGAGGAAGTCCTCGTACATGATCTCGGCCACAGGGCGCATTCCCTGCATCGCCGCGCCGATCGCGGCTCCGGCCAGCGCCATCTCGGAGATCGGCGTGTTCCGCACCCGCTCGGGGCCGAACTCGTCGAGCATCCCCTGCGTGACGCCCATCGAGCCGCCCATCTCCGCGATGTCCTCGCCCATGACGAACACGTTGTCGTCCTCGCGCATCGCGCGCGACAACGCGTCGCGGACCGCCTCGCGGTAGCTCAGCTCAGGCATTTGCGGGGTTCCCGAGCGGAGCGAAGGGACAAACTCTGCCCGCGGAAAATGCGCAGCATTTTTCGCGGATATCACGCATAGACGTTCTTCAGCGCGTCTTCCGGCTTCGGATCCGTCCCGTTCTTCGCGAACTCGACCGCCGAGTCCACGATCTCCTGCACCTCGCGGTCGACCTCCTCGACCTCGTCGCCGGAGAGCTCGAGCTTCTCGCGCAGGTGCTCGATCGGGTCCTGCGTCTCACGCGTTTCCGCGAGCTCCTCCTTGGAGCGGTAGACCTGAGGATCGCCGATGTAGTGCCCGACGAGGCGGTACGTCTCGGCGGCGAGGAAGACCGGGCCCTTGCCACCGCGCGCGTGCTCGAGCGCGCGCCGCGTCGCTTTGTAGACGGCCTCGACGTCCTGGCCGTCGACCTTGATCGATTTCATCCCGTAGGCAACGGCGCGCTGGGTGATGTCCTCGATCGGCATGTGCTGCCAGCCGGGCGTGGACTCCGCCCAGTGGTTGTTTTCACAGACGAAGACCGCGGGGACTTGCCAGAGCTGCGCCAGGTTCAGCGACTCGTGGAACGTGCCGATGTTGGTCGCACCGTCGCCGAAGAACGCGACGCCGACGCGCGGCTCACCGCGCGACTTGAAGGCAAAGGCCGCGCCCACGATCGCCGGGAGCCCGCCCCCGACAACGGCGTTCGCACCCATGTTGCCGCGCTCGATGTCGTAGAGATGCATCGACCCGCCGTACCCGTGGGAGCAACCCTCGAGCTTCCCGTAGAGCTCCGCCATCAGCTCGTTCGGGGTCGTTCCCTTCGCGAGCGTGTGACCGTGCGCTCGGTGCGTCGAGGCGATGATGTCGCCCTCTTCCAACGCCCGGCAGACGCCGACGGCGACCGCCTCCTGGCCGATCGCGACGTGGAGGAAGCCGGGCAGCTCGCCGGCACGAAAGCGCTCCTCGACCTTTTCTTCGAAGCGTCGGATCAGGAGCATCTCGCGGAAGAAGTCCCGCAGCTCCGACTTCGAGAGCGTCCCTTTCTGCTCGACCTTCGCCACGGCAACTGAGTTTATGCTCAGGCTCGTGCGACTCGTCGACCAGTTCAACGAGATCGAGCAGGGCATCGAAGGGACGTGGTCGGCGCTCGAGCTGGAGCTCGTCGTCGCCGACGCGGGCCTGCTCGACCGCGCCGCGGCGCTGCTCGGGCCCGCGAACCCGGGGCGGTCGGGGAACAAGCTTCGCTTCGCCACCGCCAGGCACGGGCGCGGCATCGGTCCGGAGGCCCTGCGCCGACTGCTCACGCGCCTCGACGACGAGGACATCGAAGGAAGGCTCTGGTTGCGCCGGGTGGAGAAGGCGACGTCGGACCTCAGAGTGAAAGAGACCCTGCACGACCAATGGACACATGCGCTCGCCGCCCTGCCGTCCGACTGGAGCGATCTCTATGCCGAGGTCCGCTTCGACTCCACCGACTACCTCGAGCCGGCCGCGCTTCGCCTCGCTCCGGTGAATCCTTCGCGTTGCGCGGGCGTGGCCACGCTCTGCTTTCGGTGCGCACGGCGTTTCGGGTACGGGGTCTCTCCGGAGATGGCCGCGCGCTGCCTCCAGCGTTGCGACGACCATGGCATCACCGGCACCGTCGAGATCCTGCGCGTCCTCAGCGACACGGATCCCGTCGCGACCCAGGGCCCGGTCTGGCTCGTCGGCGGACGCGTCGTATGAGTGAAGGCGACCCGGTTGCGTGGTACCTCATCGAGAAGGGGTGGGAGGTCGTCGACGCCGGCGGCGAGGAGATCGGGCATGTGGAAGACGTGGCAGGTGACGCCAACGCCGACATCTTCAGCGGCCTGGTTGTCTCGACCGGGCTCCTGAGCGGTCACCGTTTCGTGCCGGCGGAGCAGGTGCAGATCCCTCACCGAAGGGCACGTCCACCTGAGCCTGACGGGCGACGAGGTCAAGCAGCTCCCGGAGAAAGAGGGCCCGGCGGGCTAGAGGAGTACGGCGCCCAGCTCCTTTGCGAGCGCGCGGGCATCACGCTCCGACGCAGTCACGACGAGCACGGTGTCGTCTCCTGCCAGCGTTCCGACGACGCGCTCGTGGTCGAGCTGGTCGAGGGCGCGCGCGATCGCCGGCGCCGATCCGAGGTCAGAGTGGAGGACGACGATGTTGCCTGCGGGTGTGGCCTTGCGGCCGAACTGGCCGAGGATCGAGGTCAGGACCTCCTCCGGATCAGTTCGCCGCGCCGACCTGAGGCAGGACGTAACGCGGCCGCCCCAGCGGGTCGTGCGTCTTCTCGAGACCGAGCTCGCGGATGTCTCGGGAGATCGTCGCCTGCGTCACGGCGCAGCCGGCTGCTGCAAGCGCGTCGAGCAGCTCGAACTGCGTCCCGACGCGCTTCCGCGACACGACGCTCTCTATCAGCCGCTGACGTTCCTCCTTCGCAAGCTGCATACGACCAGCATACGTATGCAGGTTTGCGAGGCCTGGAAGCTGGTACAAAACGCAGTCATGCTCCGAAAGCTGCTTTGGACCGGCCTCCTCTCCGGCCTCACGGCACTCGCCGCCCTCCTGGCGCGGCGCACGGCTTCTCGTATCTGGCGTATGTTCACCGGGGAGGAGCCGCCGGTGAAGAAGAGATGAAGGCAGCGGATCAAAAAGTCGACCAGGCGGCAGACAAAGTCCAGGAGCTCGCCAACCGGATGGCAGGCGAGGGAGGCTACCAAGGCAAAGCTTGCCGAGCCACTCGCCGAGGACGCCGACCTGATCCGGAGGATGAAGCCCAGCCTGATCAAGGCGCGCATCAAAGGAGAGGCTCCGACCGATCAGAAGCCGGGAGAAACGGTGGTCGCGCCGTCGGGCCCGCAACTCGCCGGCGCTCCGAAGCCGAAGAAGCAGAAGGAAGGCCGTGGAGGGCCCAACCCCTGGATCGTCGTCGGCGTCGCGCTCGCCCTCGGGATCTTCATCGCGAAATGGATCGACTGGAGGGGCGATGCCCACCCCCGCTACTAACGGCGGCCAGTCGAGCGTCGGCACGGCCGCCAAGTCCGTCACGGAGCGGGCGAGCGCCATTGCCCGGCTCGAGGTCGAGCTCGCGACGCTGGAGCTCAAACGGAAGGCGCAACCGCTCGCACTGGGGATCGGCTTCGCGATCGCGGCCGCGATCCTTCTGCTCTTCATGCTCGGGTTCGTGTTTGCGGCGATCGGAGCGGCGCTCGCGCTCGTGATGCCGTGGTGGGCGGCGCTCCTCGTCGTGGCCGGCATCCTCCTGCTGCTACTGGCCGCCTGCGGCCTCCTCGCCGTGAACCGGTTCCAGAAAGGCGGCGCGCCCGTCCCGGAGCAGGCGATCACAGAGGCGAAGCTGACGACCGAGGCGTTGAAGGCCGATGCCGGATAGCAACACGCCGGGCAGCGACACCCGTACCGCCGCGGACGTTCGCCGTGAGCTCGCGGCGGAACGGGAGGGCCTTGCCGGCGCTGCCGAGTCGCTACGCGGAACGCTGAGCGAGGCCACCGACATCAATGGCAAGCTGAGAGCCAATCTTCCTGCCGCTGCAGTCGGCGCGCTGTGCATCGGGTTTTTCTTCGCCGGCGGCGTCGGCGCGACGGCGCGGCTCATCTTCAGGAAGAGCCGCGAAGGCGAGATCAAGGCCGCTGTCGGTCCTTTCATCCTTGTCGAGCGCGAGTGAGCGGCGCGCGAGGGCCGGGCACGTCCCACCGTCGCCCGGACGGCTCAGCGCCGCCGAGTGGCTTGCTGCGCTAAAGCGCAGCTTCTCGGAGTTCATCGCCGACGACTGCGTGGGCCTGGCTCAGCAAATCGCCTACGGCTCACTGCTCGCCTTCTTCCCCGCGGTCGCGTTCCTCGTCGGCGCGCTCGGCATCTTCCATCTCTTCGACGACCTCGAGCGGCTGCTGGATCCGATCGCGCCGAACGGGGTGATCAGGTTCATCTCGGGCCTCCAGGACGACTCGAGCAGCGGGGCGTCAGCCGTAGCGTTCGCGGTCGGCTTCTTCCTGGCGGTCTGGGCGGCGAGCGGTGCGATGGGAACGGTGATCAAGGCAGTGAACCGCGCGGTCGAGCGGACGGAGACGCGGCCGATCTGGAAGGTGCGCCTCCTCGCGCTCTTTCTCGTCGTCGCCACAGGCTTGACGACAGCGGGCGTCTTTCTGTTGATCGTCGTCGGAGGCGCCTTCGGCGACGCGATCGCGAAGAAAGCGAACCTCGGCGGCGCGTTCAGCTGGACGTGGGGGATCCTCCGGTGGCCGGTCGCCTTCTGCGCCGTTCTTCTCTTCTTCGCGCTCGTCTACTACCTGGCGCCGAACAAGGAACCGCGTAGCTGGAAGTGGATCACCCCGGGATCGCTCCTCGGTAGCGTCCTCTGGCTCGCGCTCTCCGGATTGTTCGCACTCTGGGTCACGTACGCCGGGAACTACACCAAGACCTACGGCACGCTCGCTACCGGTGTGATCCTCCTGCTCTGGCTGAACTACTCGGCGTTCGCGCTCCTCTACGGCGCGGAGTTGAACGCGGAGCTAGACCGCCAGGCGGACATCCGCGCCGCGGGTGGCGAGCGTGCGGGTCTCGTGAAGCCCGCTAGGCGGGGAACCTGACGGTGAAGCCGCCGCGGAGCTTCTTCGACTTGTCTGATTTGTAGGTGTAGCGCCCGGGCTGCAGCGTGACCGACCAGGTGACTCGGCCGCGAGTCGCGACTCCCGTCTTCCTGTTCACCCCGGGTCCGGTGAGATGGAAGTTGTCCTTTCGCGACAGGTCGTTGACGGTAATGGTGGCGGGACCGAGATCGACGGTCTTCGGCTTGAGGGTGATGGTCTTGCGCGGGCCGACGGAGGCGGTGATCGCCGTCGCCGGGAGCGTGCCCACGGTGAAGAAGCCGCGCATCTGCGTCGAGTGGGGGTCGCACACGAACGCAGTACCGCCCGTCCGCGAACGTGACCGTCCAGGTGACGTTCTGGACCGCTTCGATCGAAGTCGCGTTCTCGACACCGGGCCCTTTGAGGTGGAAGTTGTGCACTGCGGAGCGGTCGCCCACTGCAATGTCGTACGTCCCGGGATCGAGGTGGGTGACGATGTTGCCCGAGGCGTCGCGCAGCGAGATGACGAAGGCCTCGTTCGTCCCGACGACGGCCACGAGCCTTGGATTGTCCGCTTGAGCGGCGGCCGACGGAAACGCCAGAGCGGCGAACAGGAGGCCAGCTGCGATTCGTGTAGTCATGCCTGGACTCTACGCAGGCTGCCTTCTTTCGGATTCACGACCGGGAGTGTCAGGCGCGCAGCTGGGCCCCGAAAGAGCGCTCGAGCGCCCTGACGATGCGGTCGCGGAGCTCGGCCGCGTCCTCGTCCGTCAGCGTCCGCTCGGGCGACTGAAATGCGACCGAGAAGGCGATGGACTTCTTGCCCGGACCCACCTGATCGCCGCGGTAGACGTCGAACGCGCGCATCTCCCGAAGCTCTGGGCCGGCCGCGGCCTTCGCGGCGGCGACGAGATCGCCTGCGGTGATGTCCTCCGGAACCGTGAAGGCGAGGTCACGCCGGACCGGTGGATATGTGATGACGTCCTCGTAGACCACCAGGTCAGGTGCACGGGCCGCGAGCGCATCGACGTCGAGCTCGAAGGCCCCCCACTCTCCGGGCAGATCCGGCTCGCGGACGACGGCGACCCATCCTTCCTCGGTCCGGGCGCCGCGTCCAGGAACGGGCAGGTCGTCGGCGGCGCGGAAGTCGGGCGTGATTCCGAGCGCTTCGTACAGGCCCTCGACCGTCCCCTTCGCGAGCGGGAAGCCGCCCTCGGCGATCCCGCCGACATGCCAGCGTTCCTCGGGGAGCTGCTCGCTCGAGGGCAGATAGACGTGCGCGAGCTCGAAGAGCGCAATCTCCGCGTTGCCGGCGTCGACGTTGCGCCGCGCGGAGGCGAGCAAGCCGTCGGCGAGCGACGTGCGCAGCACTGCCTGCTCGCTGGACAGCGGTTCCTGGAGAGGCACGGACCCGAGGGGCGCACCCACCGGCAGGAGGCTCCATGTGTACGCCTCCGAGTAGCCGAAGCCCACGAGCGCGTCTTCGATGCGGCGTCTGACGCGCTGCAGCTTGGACAGACGGCCGAACATCGCCTGCCGCACGGGAAGGCGAGCCGGGACCGCGTCGAGGCGAAAACGCGCGACCTCCTCGACGACGTCGATCTCGCGCGTGACGTCCGGGTTCCGCCACGTCGGCACCTGGACCCGGCCGTCCTCGACGCCGAAACCGAGCCGCCGCAAGATCGCGTGCTGCTCCTCGACCGGCGTCTCGACCCCGACGACCGCATCGGTGCGCTCGGGGCGGAACGTGATGACTGGAGGTTCCGGCAGCCCTCGCTGGACGTCCGTGTGTCCCACCCACCGCGCGCCCGTGAGCTCGACGATCAGCTGCGTCGCAAGCTTCGCCGCCTGCTCCGCGAGATACGGGTCGACGCCCTTCTCCCAGCGCCTCGAGCCTTCGGTGGGGAGGCGCAGGCGCTCCGAGCTGCGAAAGATCGTGTACGCGTCGAAGTTCGCTGCCTCGAGCAAGATCTCCGCGGTCGTCTCCGAGATCTCCGTCTCCTCGCCGCCCATGATTCCGGCGAGCGCGACCGCCCGCTCGGCGTCGGCGATCATCAGGTCGTAAGGCTCGAGCTCCCGCTCCACGCCGTCGAGCGTGCGGAGCTTCTCGCCCGGGCGTGCGCGGCGCACGACGATCTTCGGCCCGGCGAGTTTCGAGTAGTCGAACGCATGCAGCGGGTTTCCCAGGGCGAGCATGACGTAGTTGGTCACGTCGACGACGTTCGAGATCGGCCGCATCCCCGCGGCGAGCAATCGCGCCTTGAGCCAGAGCGGCGACGGGCCGATCGACGCCCCACGGAACAGCCGCCCGATGTAACGAGGGCAGGCTTCGAAGTCCTCGATCGCGATGTCCAGCAGCTCGTCGTCCGTGCGCGGCGGATCCTCGCCCCGGCGGAGGCGCGAGCTCGACGTCGAGAAGCGCCGCCACCTCGCGCGCCATGCCGTAGACGGCGAGCAAGTCCGGTCGGTTGTGGCCGGTCTCGAGCACCAGCACCTCGTCGGTCAGCGGCAGGACGTCGGCCAGCGGCGTCCCGGGCTCGATGCCGTTCGGAAGGACCATGATCCCGGTGTGGTCCGTGCCGAGGTCGACCTCGTCCTCGGCGAGGATCATCCCGTCGCTCACCTCGCCGCGCACTTTGCGCCGCTCGAGACGCAGGCCGTTGGGCAGCACCGCGCCCGGCAGTGCGACGCCGACCGTCGCGCCGGCGCCGAAGTTCCAGGCGCCGCAGACGATCTGGCGCGCGTCACCGTCCCCCACGTCGACGTGGCACAGCTGCAGCCGGTCGGCGTTCGGGTGCTTGGCCGCCTCGAGCACGCGGCCGACCCGGAACAGCCCGAGATTGCCGTCGACGTCGGCGACCCCGACGGTCTCGATCGCATCGACCTCGCACGTCGAGATGACGAGGCGCTCGGCGACCTGCTCGATCGGGACGTCGATCGGGACGTATTCGCGCAGCCACGCGACGGGGACTCTCATCAGAACTGCCTCAGGACTCGGAGGTCGTTCTCCCAGAACATCCGGATGTCCGGGATTCCGTGCCGCTGCGCGGCGATGCGGTCGAGGCCGAGGCCCCAGGCGAATCCGGACCACTCCTCGGGGTCGTAGCCCACGTTCTCGAACACGGCCGGATCGACGACGCCGGCGCCGCCCATCTCGAACCAGCCGGTGTACTTGCAGAACACGCAACCCTTGCCCGCGCAGAGGAAGCAGGTCACGTCGAACTCGACGGAGGGCTCCGTGAAGGGGAAGTACCCGGTGCGCATGCGAACGTCGCGGCCCTCGCCGAACATCGCGCGGAAGAAGTGCATCAGCGTGCCCTTGAGGTCTGCGAGCGTGATGTTGCGGTCGACGGCGAGCGCCTCGACCTGGTGGAAGTTCGGCGTCGAGCGCGGGCTCGGCGTGTCGCGCCGGTAGACGCGTCCGAGTGTTGCGATGTAGATCGGCGGCTGCCGCTCCTCCATGACGCGGATCTGTCCCGTCGACGTGTGTGTGCGCAGGAGGGTGTCGTCGTCGAGGTAGAACGTGTCGCGATGTGATCGCGACGGATGCGTGAGCGGCTGGTTCAGCGCGTCGAAGTTGTGCCAGACCGTCTCCACCTCGCGACTGTCGACGACCTCGTAGCCGAGCCCCAGGAAGATGTCCTCGACCTCGCGGCGGATCTGCGTCAATGGATGGAGGCGGCCGCGCGGCAATGGCGTGCCGGGCAGCGTCACGTCGAGCGTCTCGTCGAGCCGCGCGAGCTCGGCGAGCTCGAGCTCGCGCTCGCGGGCCTCGAACGCTGTTTCGAGCCGTTCGCGCACGGCGTTCAGGGCCATGCCGCTGTCACGGTCGCGAACGGCACGCAGTGCTTGCTTCAGCTCGCTCTTCCGGCCGAGGAAGCGAACGCGAGCCTCGTCGAGCTCGGTGGCGTCCGAAGCAGCCGCGATCGCGCCTTGAGCTTCGCGCTCGAGGGCCTCGACGTCCACGGCGGCGACTGTAGCCGATCGTTTGTCCATGTCTTCCTCCTTTCCGGGTCCAGCATTCAACGGCGTTCAGAGCCCCGACCCGTATGGAGGAGCGACTGTCGCGCTAAGTCGCCGCCCCGGACTCGAGCCGGGGCTTCGTAAAGCGACGCGCGACCGTCGACATGATCGGAGCTTAGCGACAATGCAGCTCGTGAGCGTCTACGACGCCTTCGCTCCGGTGTACTCGGACTGGTCCGCCGAGATGACCGAGGACGTCCCCTTCTACGTGGAGCTCGCGCGCGAGACGGACGGACCGCTTGTCCGATTGCGCTCGGTCGGCAGTGCCTGTTCTCAGCACGCGAGTTCGCCTGGGTCACCCGTAAACCGATGTGAGCTCGCCCTACGACACGATCGCCGAGCTCTACGACCCGTGGAGCGTGAGCGTCGTCGAGGACGTCGGCTTCTACCTGGAAGAGGCGCGGCGCTCCGGAGGGCCGGTGGTCGAGCTCGGCGTCGGCACCGGCCGCATCGCCGTGCCGATCGCCGCCGACGGCATTCGCGTGATCGGTGTCGACTCGTCACGCGGGATGCTGGACGTCTGCGCCCGCCGCGCCGCGCTCGCGGGCGTGGACATCGACCTGCGTGTCGGTGATCTCCGCGAGCCGCCGGTTCGCGAGCGTGTTCCGCTCGTGATCGCTCCCTTCCGGTCGCTGCTGCACATGCACACCGAGGCGGATCGCCGCGCGGTGCTCGTGAGCGTGCGTGAGCTGTTGCTCCCCGGCGGCCGCTTCGTCTTCGACGTCTTCGCCCCCGGCAAGGAGGACATCGAGCAGACGCACGACCGGTGGTTGGAGCGTGAACCGGGCATCTTCGAGAAGGCGCTCTGGGACGAGAAGCGGCGAATCCTGACGCTGACCGTTCGCGGCAACGGCGCGCAGACGACGATGCAGGTCTCCTGGCTGCCGCCGCAAGAGTGGCGCAGGCTCCTCGAGGCAACCGGCTTCGAGGTCGAAGCGTGCTACGGCTGGTTCGACCGCAGGCCCTACAAGGGCGGCGAAGACACGATCTGGGTCGCCAAGCCTCGAACGGCGAGGGTCTGACCCTCCGCGTAACGAACCGGTGTCACGGGTGTCTCGGTTTTCAGGACGGGTCTGACCCGGAACGCAGACGGACTGCGTCAGCACCGGAACGGTTTGCGCGCGCCGTGCCGCGGAGCCGTCCGTTTCAACCAGGCTGCGCCCGTCCCGGTCGGACGTGTCGCCGCCGGTTGCAGCGCCGTCCCGAGTCGACACCTGGTGTCTGACCCGACGACGTGGCGACTGGGGACACGGTTTCTGCACCGAGAGCGTCACGGTTTCTCCACAGACGTGGAGCGATGCGGGTTTGCGGCGCCTCGGCGGCTGCGCTCGTAGAGCGCGATCGTCCCCGCCATCGCGACGTTGAGCGAGTCCGCAGCGCCCGCCAGCCGAATGGTCGCGCGCTCGTCGCAGCGTGCCAGCACCTCGTCCGGGAGCCCCCCGCGCTCCGCACCCAACACGAGCGACCCGTTGGGGACGCCCGCGACTTCGTCGAGGGGGATTCCGCCACGTGGAACGAGCGCAATCCATGGTCGGGGCGCGTCGTCGAACTCGAGCAGCGGCACGCGGAAGAGCGCTCCCATCGATGCCCTGATCGCCTTCGGGCTCGTCGGATCAGCAGACCCCGGCGACAGCGCGACGAAGGCCGGCCCGAGCGCATCGGCCGAACGGATCAACGTGCCGACGTTTCCGGGATCGGCGACCCGCCAGAGCGCGAGCCCACCCTCAGGCACCTCGTCGCGGCGCAGGTCATCGCGCCGGAACACGCCGATCACACGCGGCGGATGACCCAACACCGAGATCTCCGCCAGCAGCGCCGGCTCGACGTTGTCGCCCGCAACGAGGAGCTCCGCCGGCTCGATTCCAGCGGAGGTCGCCGAGTCGACGAGATCCTCACCCTCCGCAACGAACAATCCGAGCTTGTCCCGCCACCGCCGCTCGCGCAGCTTGCGAACGAGCTTGAGCTTCTCGTTCTCGCGGGAGGTGATCAGCTCCGGTTCAGGAGCTCAGCGCAGCCTTCGCCTTCTCGGCGATGGCTCCGAACGCCTGCGGATCGCTCACCGCCAGATCGGCGAGCACCTTGCGGTCGAGATCGATCTCGGCCTTCTTCAGCCCTGCGACGAACTGGTTGTACGAAAGGCCGTTCGCGCGCGCGCCGGCGTTGATCCGCATGATCCACAGCCGGCGGAATGCCCGCTTCCGGTTCTTCCGGTCGCGATAGGCGTAGGTGAGCGAGTGGTCGACCTGCTCCTTGGCGTAGCGGTACGAGGACTTCTTCAGCCCCCAGTATCCCTTCGCTTGCCCGAGGACCTTGCGCCTCTTCTTGCGCGCCGCAACCGAACGCTTGACGCGGGGCATCAGCGCCTCCCTTTCGAGCCGAACAGCTGCCTTACCGCCCGCTCGTCCGCCTTCGACACCGGCTGGTCCTTGCTGAAGCGCCGCTTCCGCTTCGAGGTCTTCTTCGTCAAGTTGTGGCTCTGCATCGCACGGCGGCGCAACAGCTTGCCGCCGGCGGTGACCTTAAACCGCTTCTTGACGCTGCTCGATGTTTTCGTCTTCGGCATCTTCTCTCTTGACTCCTGCGTTCTTCGTCGGCCCCAGCACCATCACCATGTTGCGGCCGTCCTGGAGCGGCTGTGACTCGATCTGGCCGATTTCCTTCACATCCTCGGCGAGTCGCATCAAGAGATCCCGGCCCCGCTCCGGATGGGCCTGCTCGCGGCCCCTGAACATGATCGTCACCTTGACCTTGGCGCGCTGGTTCAGGAAGCGCTCGACGTGGCCCTTCTTCGTGTTGTAGTCGTGAATTCCGATCTTCGGCCTGAGCTTGATCTCCTTGACGCTGATCTGCGTCTGGTGCTTGCGGGCGAGCTTCGCCTTCTGCTCCTGCTCGTAGCGGTACTTCCCGTAATCCATGACCCGGGCGACCGGCGGGTCGGCCTGCGACGCCACCTCGACCAGATCGAGGCCCTTGTCGAAGGCGTACTGCATCGCTTCCTTCGTGGGCTTGATCCCGAGCTGAGAGCCGTCGTCGTCGATCAGCCGCACCTGCGACGCGCGGATGTAGTCGTTGATCCGCGCCTGCGGAACGGGCCTGGAAGGCGGTTCGACCGTGCGCCTAGGCCTCAAAGAGCTATCACCAAGCTGACTTCAATCCTTTCTCTAAAACGACAAGACCGCTGCAAGCAGCGGCCCAGGAATCCTCGTCGCGCGGACTCGGTTGAACCCCGCTGAGCGTCAAGCTCGCGAGGTGAGGAACGTGGGCGCTCCTGCTTGCAGGCTCACAGCGTAGCAACCTCGGCGAGATCCGCACGAAGTCGCTCCAGGCTGAGCGTCGATTGCTCGCCGCCGTGACGCCGAACTGCAAGCGCCTCGTCCGACTCCTTGTCCCCGTAGACGATGACGTACGGGATCTTCTCGACCTCCGCATCGCGGATCCGCTTGCCCACGGTCTCGTCCCGCTCGTCGACCTCGACTCGGTACTCGCCGAGACGCTCCGCGAGCCGGTGCGCGGCCTCGCGGTGGTCTTCGCCGACGGGGATGATGCGCAGCTGCACCGGCGCGAGCCAGAACGGGAAGGCCCCGCCGTAGTGCTCGATCAGGATCCCGATGAACCGCTCGAACGACCCGTAGAGCGCACGGTGGATGACATAGAGCGGGTGCTCGCGGTTGTCTCGGCCGACGTACGTCAGCCCGAACCGCGAGGGCATCTGCGAATCGAGCTGGATCGTCCCCATCTGCCACTTGCGCCCGAGGGCGTCTTCCATGTGCAGGTCGATCTTCGGGCCGTAGAAGGCCCCTTCCCCCGCCGCGACCTTGTAGGGGATGTTGTTGAGCTTCAGGGCCTCCTCGAGCGCAGCCTCCGTCAGGTCCCACTGCTCGTCCGTCCCGAGCTTGTTGTCAGGCCGCGTCGAGAGCTCCGCGCTCGCCGTCATGTCGAAGAGCTCGTAGAGGTACCGGGCGTAGTCGACGACCCCCGCGATCTCGTCCTGGATCTGTTCCTCGGTGCAGAAGATGTGCGCGTCGTCCTGCGTGACCATGCGGACGCGCAACAGCCCGTGCAGCGCCCCCGTCAGCTCGTTGCGATGCAGCGGCGTCGGCTCGGCGTATCGGACCGGCAGCTCGCGATAGCTCCGGAGCTTGGAGCCGAACAGGAGCATGTGCCCAGGGCAGTTCATCGCCTTCATCGCCCACTGGTGCTCGTCGACCTCGAGCTTGAACATCAGGTCTTCGAACTTCGGGAAATGCCCCGAGATGACGAAGGTCTCGGCGTCGTAGATGATCGGCGTCCGGACCTCGAGGTAGCCGCGCTTGGCGTTCTCGCGCGCCCGGATCTTCTCCAGCTGCTGCCAGATCACCATGCCTTTCGGATGCCACAGCGGGGAGCCGGGCGAATGCTCCGAGAAGTGGAAGAGGTCGAGCTGCGGCCCGAGCCGGCGGTGATCGTTCTGGCGGGCCAGCTCCAGCCGCTCCAGGTACGCGTCGAGGTCGGCCTGCGAGTAGAACGCCGTCCCGTAGATGCGTGTCAGCTGCTTGTTCTTCTCGTCGCCGCGCCAGTACGCCCCGGAAAGACCCGTGAGCTTGATCGCCTTGATCGGCCGCGAGTTCTGGAGATGCGGGCCTCGGCAGAGATCGGTGAAGTCACCCTGTGTGTAGAACGAGATCGGTCCTTCCGCCGTATCGACGAGCTCGACCTTGTACGGCTCTTGCTCGGCTTCGAACCGTTTCCGAGCCTCGTCCGGGGAAACCTCCTCGCGCGTCCACTGACGCCCCTCATCGAGCTCGCGCATGATCTCGGCCTCGATCTTCGGGAGATCCTCCTCGCTGATCGGCTCGGGGAACTCGAAGTCGTAGTAGAAGCCGTTCTCGATCGGCGGCCCGATCGCGATCTTCACGCCTGGATAGAGACGCCGAACTGCCTCTGCGAGCAGATGGGCGGAAGAATGGCGCAGCACGGCAAGCGCGTCGGGATCGTCCTTGTCTCGAGTGGTGAGGATCTGGATCGGCTGTCCGTCCTCGAGCGGAAGCCGCAGGTCCTGGACACGCCCGTTCGAGCGTACGAGGACCGCCTGCTCCGCGAGTTTCGGGCCGATCGCACGCGCCGCGTCCAGGCCTGTCGCGCCGTCGGGAAGTTCGAGTTCGGAGCTATCGGGAAGGACGACCTTCATGACAGAACAGGATACGGGGCATCCCCGCGAGGACGATCGGAACGACGAGCTCGACGAGTCGCCGGTGCCTGATCCGACGGCGACAAAGCCGAACGGCGACGACGATCCCGAGGCCGACTAACGCGCTGTCAAGTGTTTTCGATTGCGCCGCGCAAGCGAGCCGGCGCTTTCAGCCAATAGCTCTCTCGCAGCCATTCGAGCGCGGTTTCGAGTGATTCGTCGTCGCTGACCACTGCAGTTACCCACCCGTACCGACCGACATACCGCGCAACGCTGACATGCGGGAAATGCAGCGCAATTTCGCGCTCTTCAGGAGTGAGCTTCATCGTCAACGCGACGCCGTCCTCGCCGCCGGACATTGCAGCGAACATCTTGTTGTCGCCCACTTTGAAAACGGGATGTCCCCAAGGCGAGTCTTCATACGTCTCCGGAAATGACAATGCGAGCTGCCGAATACGTTGTTCGTACGACATGTGTTGTATTTTCATCGTTTCGTAGGGAATCGCATGGGGTACGCAACGCGCGATTCATCGAACAGGAGGTGAGATGGCTCAACACATACGAGACGTCATGACCTCCGATGCGTGTGCCGTCCACGGCGTTGTGTACACCGAGACCATGATGCGAGAGGAGGACGTCCGCAGCAGGATTCGGACGAATCGCTGCGAATGATCGCCAAGCATCAAGTTCGCCGTCTTCCAATGGTCGAGGAGGACGGCAAGCTCGTCCGTGTCGTCGCGCTGGTTGACGTCGCATGTGAAAGAGACGACGTAGCGACGAGCCGGCCGGTAGAGGAAATCTCCGAATAGGAGGGCAGATGTCAATCTACGAAGAAGGGCAGTTCTCGAGCACGCCCACGGAGGGACCGCTCGGCGCCAGCCGCGACGTCGAGCCGGAGCCCGAGGCGCAGCCCGAGCCGATCGAGGAGAGCGTGTCGAAGGTGCAGTCGACGTCGGGTCGCGGACGCCGCCGTACCACGGCACGCAAGCGGAAGACGGCAACCCGCAAGCGCGCCGCGACCGCCTCACGGAAGCGCAAGACGACGGCCCGCAAGGGCGCCACCGCCTCGCGCAAGCGCAAGACCGCAACCCGCAAGCGCGCCGCGACCGCCTCACGGAAGCGCAAGACGACGGCCCGCAAGGGCGCCACCGCCTCGCGCAAGCGCAAGACGGCAACCCGCAAGCGCGCCGCGACCGCCTCACGGAAGCGCAAGACGGCAACCCGCAAGCGCAGGCACCGCCTCGCGCCAGCGTAAGACGACGGCTCGCAAGACCAGCTCGCGCAAGACCAGCTCGCGCAAGACCAGCTCGCGTAAGACGACCTCCCGCAAGAAGACCGGCTCGCGCAAGCGGAGCTCGACCAGCCGCAAACGCTAAGGCCGACCCGAACGGAAACGAAGAAGGGCCCCGCAGCTGCGGGGCCCTTCTTCTTGCCTATCGAGACTGCCCTAGCGGGTGCTCACCTCGATCTGCGTGGTCGGTGTGGCGAACGTCGAAGCGCCGTCGCCGTACAGGACACGCCCGAGGTAGCGGTTGCCCGCCGGCAGCCCGCTCCAGTTGAAGGTCGTCGCGTCCGTCTGCCCGATCGCGACGGCATGCGAAGCAGGCAACGGCGGCGTGAACGGGTTGCTCGGCGTTCCGGTCAGCGCCCACGCAAAGAGCGTGAAGTCGCCGCCGCCGGCACCGACGCTGCAGCCGTGTACGTACACCTTGAACTGCGCGCCTGCCGTCAGGCTGCCGGCGCTGGTCGAGCTCGCGACCTCGCTCGCGTCGGGCCCGCCGCTCGTCAGGACGAGCGCGTACGCACTGCTACCGGGTGGTGCGCGGTAGACGAACATGTCGAGGTCGCTGACCGACGCGGACGCATCCGACTGGAACGTCTGGAACCGAATGAAGCTCGCATCGGCCGGCGTCGTGAACGTGCTCAGGGTCGCCGTCCCGGCCGCCACCATCGAGTCGGGATTCGCCGTGTTGAAGTTGCACGCCGGATCCCCGTTGACGTGGTTGTCGAACTTCGTCGCAGCCTGGAGGCCGCGGATCGACGGGTACGTCAGCGTGCCGGTGTAGCCGGCCTTCGTGCTGTAGGTCAGCGACCCCGTCGTGCCGGAGCCTGTCACCTCACTCGGGGCGGCGAACCGCACCGGCTGAATGACGACCGGCATCCTCACGACGTGACCCTGATTGCCGGTCCACACGATGAAGCCCTTCGTGTAGACGTTCAGCGGGGCGGTCGTCCGGAGGAACGTGACCGTCCACGGCGTGGACGACCCCGGCGCCGCGGTGAACGACGTCGTCGACGGCGTCACGCTGAGACCGGGCAGACCGCTGTACGAGAACGTGTACGTCTCGGCCTTCGAGCCGACGCTCGTCGCCGTTCGCTTGACGCGTCTGCGACCCTGCCAGGTCGCCGATCGCGATCGATGCCGAGTTCAGGTCACTCGCGTCGAGTGACGGCACGTTCCCCGTGAAGAGCCCCTGGCCCTTCAGGAACGACAGCCAGTCGTCCAGGTTGCTGTCGAAGACGAGTCCCGGATCGACGGCCTTGTTCGGGTCGACGTGTCCGGCGCCCCAGTTGAAGGCGTCGTAGTCGTGGCCCTGGTAGGCGGTCGTCATGAACGCCGACTTGATCATCATCGGCGACCAGTTCGGATGCGCCTGGTGCAGGAGCGCACCGAGCGCCGTCATGTGCGGGCTCGACATGGACGTGACCCAGATGAATACGCCTGCCTGCCCTCTCGGGCGGCCTGGCGGAGGAGAGTAACCGGGATCTTCTAGGTGATCAAGCTTTTGCCATATCCAACCGAGAAATGCCCTGCAACTTCCCGGAAAAGGGCCGTGCCGTCAGAGGTGTTCGGAGAAGAAGCTCACGATCGCCGAGTAGCAATGGACGCGATTCGGGAGCTTCAGCACGTCGTGACCCTCGTCGTCGAACTGGAGATACTCGACCTCCTTACCGGCGCCTCGCAACTCTTCCGCCAGGTCGCGTGACTCCGCGGCGACGACCCGTGGGTCGTTCTTGCCCTGGATGACGAGAAGCGGGCAGGAGATGTTGCCGATATGCGTGCGTGGCGAGCGCTCCACCAGAAAGTCGTGGTTCGTGTCGGCAGTGCCGAGCGCGAGCGCGAAGTAGGGCTTCCACGTCTCCGGGATGCGCTCCATGAAAGTGAGGAGGTCGTACGGGCCGAACATGTCGACCGCGGCGCGCCAGAGCTCCGGGTGTCGTCCCGCGAGCGTAAGGGTCATGTAGCCGCCGTAGGAGCGGCCCACCACCCCTGCCCGCCCGACGTCGACGCGCTCGTCCTGCGGAAGGACCTCCTGCATCGCGAAGACGTGGTCGAGCCGGTCTTGTCCGCCCCAGTCGCGGTCGACGCGTTTTGTGTACTCGAGGCCGTAGCCGGTCGAGCCGCGCGCGTTCGGGACGAAGACGGCAAAGCCCTCCAGGGTCAGGATCTGGATCAGCGGCATCGAGAACCACGCGAAATCGGGCCGCTCCTGGCCCTGCGGGCCACCGTGCACGTAGTAGACGAGCGGCCTCGCGCCGTCGTAGCCGAGCTCCGGGGACGGGAGATAGAGGCGGGCGGAGATGCGAAGGCCGTCGTGCGAGTCGAACGACGCATCCTCGCCGGCCGCGAGGAGCCCCGGGGCGAGTCCGAGCGCACGTTCGCGCGTTCTCGGGACGGGATCCGCTTCGGTTTCCGGGACGACGTAGAGCTGCGTCGGCTTCGTCGCGGTGGAGAACGCGACGGCGAAGCGGCCGCTCGATCGGTCGAGGTCGAGGCCGTGGAGAACACCGTCGGAGAGCTCGCCTTCGCCGACCAGGCAACGCTCGAGGTTCAGGCGCCGCGCCGACTCGTCGAAACGCCCGTCGTATGCCCAGGAGCAGCCGTCGATGTTGAAGATCGCGGCGTAGCGCTCGCCTTCGAGGTGGTGGAGCTCCTCCAGCTCGCCCACGCCGCCGTGCCGGACCCCCTCGACCTCGACAGGCTCGATCTCTCCGGGGCCGTCGAGGGCGAGATAGCCCGGAGACCCCGCGTCGTCGAAGAGCGTCGTCACGACGAGGACGCCGTGGCCGCTTGCGGTTCCGTGCGCTGAGTGGATGCCGGAGAGCGGATAGTCGCGTCCCTCTTCACGTTCCTCCAGCGGTGTGCCGTACAGGACCCGTCGGCCGCCGTTGCCGTCGGGCTCGTAGAGCAGCGAGTCGCCGAAGAGGTACTGGTCGAGGAGGACGACGCGCGAGTGGTCCGGCGTCCATGCGAGCGGGAACGCACCGTACATGCTCTCCGCCAGGGTCTCGACCTCCCCCGAGTCGAGGTCGCAGCGCAGCGCGCTGATGATGGACTCCCGGCGCGATTCCGCTGCGAAGTACGCAATGCCCGCGTCCGGATCGATGCTGACGAGATGCGAGCGTCGGCCGTTGAAAGCGTCGGCGGCAAGGGGTTCGGGGAAGCCGCCGTCGATCGGGACGAGGAACGGCTCGTAGTTCTCGTCCCCATCGTGGTCGATCATCACGACGACCCGCCCGAGGTCGGGGAGCACAAAGAACGAGTGGCCCTCGACGAGCTCCGGGTTCTGCAGCGCGAGTTGCGGCGGCAGGAGTGGTTCCGGAACACCGCCCTCCTCGTCCATCGCGTACAAGCTGAGGCGGCCCGAGAGGTTGGAGAGGAAGTAGAGCCTGCCGTTCGTCAGCTGCGGCTGGACGTGGAGCCTCGGCGAGAGCAACGCCTCGAGGCGCTGCGCAGTCAGGCTCTCAGCCGTCACGTCGCGAACGCTGGCAGCCACCGTCGCTCACCCTACAGACTCCGTCCTCACCGGGATCCGCTTGTGCCGCGGCACGGGTTACGCTCGTCCCAGTGCCGGCAGCCCTCGTCACCGGCGTCAGCCGCCTCGGCGGGATCGCGGCAGCCGTTGCAAGGTCGCTCGCGGGCGACGGCTGGACGGTTGCCGGAAACGGCTACCGGCCGTACGACGAGACCGAGCCCTGGGGAGCGCAGTCCGGCGCGCCCGAGCAGTTGTTGGCCGAAGGCGTGCTCGCCGACTGGAGCGAGGACGACCTCGGCGACGCGGCTGCGTCCGAGCGCGTGGTCGAAGCGGCGGAGCGCGCCGTCGGCCCGCTGACGGCGCTCGTGATCGCGCATACGGAATCGCGCCAGGGCGGTGTGCTCGAGACGACGGCCGAAGAGTTCGACCGGCACATGGCGGTGAACGCCCGCGCGACGCTCCTCCTCTGTGCCGAGTTCGCGCGTCGCTTTCGCGGTGAGCACGGGTCCGGGAGGATCGTCGCCTTTACGAGTGGAGCACTGCACGGCGAGGTTGCCTACGGCGCGAGCAAGGGGGCGCTCGAGCGCATCGTCGTCGCAGCGGCAGCGGAGCTCGGGCCACGAGGCATCACCGTCAATGCCTGTTGATCCAGGCGCAACAGACACGGGCTGGATCCCACCCGAGCTTTACGAGCGCATCCGAAAGACCGTGCCGCTAGGCCGCGTGGGCCGCCCGGAAGATGCAGCTGCGTTGGTGACGTTCCTCTGCTCCCCGCACGGCGGCTGGATCACTGGACAGATCCTCGTGTCCGACGGCGGAGGAAGCATCGCAGCGACGCTGCGCCGCGGCCGCAAGCCTCTGTAACCGGGATAGCGACTTTCACCCGTAAGGGTCATGCGGTGGCTCGTCGCGGCCGCTTACCCTGGCTGAAGTCAACTGCGCCAAAGGCGCCAGAACTGCGGCCATACGCGGGACCTCTTCGAGCGGCGACGCCTGCTCAGACCCCCGGCTGGTCGCCCGCCCGACTTTCCGTCATGAGACAGATGATCACACGCATCACCGTTGTCATTGCGCTCGCGCTGGAGCTCCTTCCCATTGCAAGCGCCAGTGCCTCGAGGCTGCCGCATCCGACCCACTGGAGCGTCGTCCCTTCGCACAAGAAGCCACACCGCAAGCACACAGCATCGGCGCGCGAAGCCGCCTCGAAAGCCTCCACTGGGCGTTCGCGCGGCGCGGCTCGCTCTCCGCTACCTCGGCGTCCGCTACGCCTGGGGCGGCGCCAGCCCGAGGCAGGGCTTCGACTGCTCGGGCCTCGTGATGTACGTCTACGGGAGGCTGGGTGTCCGGCTGCCGCACTACACGGTGTCCCAGTACCGCTACGGCCGTCGAGTGGGATATTCGAGGCTCGCGCCCGGCGATCTCGTGTTCTTCTACGGCTTGAACCACGTCGGCATGTACGTGGGGAGGGGCCGCTTCATCGATGCCCCGCATTCGGGCGCCGTTGTGCGGCTCACGCCCCTCGCCGGCAGACGCTCGTCGTTCTACGGCGCCCGCCGGTTGGCGGTGGCCTAGCTCGGAGCCGACGCCTTCGGCAGATAGCGCGCAGGTGTTGGCAATCACATCGTCTCGAGTGACGCCGTCCGCCGGCTCTCGAGCTCGAACAGACGAAGAAGCAGAAGGCCGACCCCGGCGTAAGCGAGCCCGATCACGAGCTCGATGAGGAGCGGCATGCGGTTCTCGCGAAACGTCTGCCCCGCGACGAGGTCCCGCGCCGCTGCGATGCCGTGCGTGAGCGGCAAGCCCGACCCGACGGCCTGCAGCCACTCAGGAAGTCGTTCGCGCGGGACGTTGGCACCGGAGACAAGGAGCAGGACGGGCACGAAGATCCATGAGAACGAAATGACGTTCCGGGCGCGGAGACCGACGGCCCCCACACACAGCCCGAGTCCCGAGCACGAGAAGGCACAGACGACGATGATCAGCGCGAGAGCGGGAACCGCCGACGCCGCGACGTGCACCTGGAGGAGCAATGCCCCGCTCACGAGGAAAAACGCAGAAACGGCAAACCCGTTCACGATCGCAGGCAGGGCCCGCCCGAGGAAGAGGGCCAGACGGTTAGCGGGCGACACCAAGAGCATGCCGAGCGTCTTCGCCGTACGCTCGCCGCTCACAGAGCCGCCCATCCCGATGAGCCCGGAAGCGCGACGGCGAGCAGACCGTTGCCGACGACGAAGTACGCGTCGTCCTCAACTGCCGTCGCGCGTCCGAGGTATGCGAAGAAGAGGAGCTGGAACAGCGGCGCTATCACGAACATCGGCACGGCAATCCACGGGTTCAGCCAGCCGAACAGTGCGCGGTAGCTCGTCACACCGCCGCGGAAGAAGACGCGCAGCGAGCTCATGCGAGCGCCAATGTCGCCCGCTCCCGTGCGAGCCGCTCGAACCCACGAAGGCAAACCAGGGCAATCGCGAGGTAGCAGGCGCTTAGCGCGAGGCACATCGCGATCGCGCTCAGCGGGGCGCCGCCGACAGTGGACTCCGGATCGCACGCACTCCCACGTCGGCGCGAGACCACGAGATCGGCCCCGCCCACCCCGGCAGCACCGACAACGGGACGAGCAGGCCCGTGACCAGCCAAACCGGGTACTCCAAGGAAGCGCCCAGGAAAAGGGCGGCACGGTAGTAGATGAGCATCGACGCGAGGATCAGGCCAGGCATCCCGATCGCGCGGATCGCAGCCGCAAGCGAGATTGCGAACAGCAACGGGTGCTCGAAGTGCAGCGGATCCCGAACAGAAGCCTCCCCCAGAACAGCGTCGCCCCGAGCGCATAGACCCCGATTGCGGACGTCGCGATCGTGATGGGCGCGAGGACAGCGGCGAACGGGACCGGCGCGGCCACGAGGAGCTCCAACGTTCCGAGACCCGCTGGATCTCGATCGCGCCGCCGGAACTGAAGGCGACGGAGGACCAGATCGCCATCACGGTGGCGCCGAGCGACGAGTGAGCAAGACGTCCGGATCGTCTCCGCGCCGAACATGTAGTAGGCGATCGTCGCGTAGATGATCGGCCAGACCGTGATCGCGACCAGCTCCGACACCGAGCGCGAGAGCTGGATGAAGTGGATCCGCAAGCCGCTGAGCAGCAGGCGAGTCACGCCGAGCCGACGAGGTCGACGTAGGCGTCTTCGAGCGTCGGCGCCCGGGGAACGACCTTGCCGACACGTGCCTCCTCGAGCTCGCGCAGCAGCGGTTCACGAGCTCCGCGCCGCGCGACGACTGAACCAGGATCACCTGCGCCTGCTCGCGCAGCTCGACGGAAACCGAGGTGACACCAGCGACCGCGCGGAGGCGCTCGATCATCGCGTCACTCGCTCCGAAGGCTTCGATCTCGACGACCGTCCGGTCGGCGATCCGGCTCTTCAGATGCGCCGGCGTTCCCGATGCGACGATGCTTCCGTCGCGGATCACGGCGACTCGCTGACATAGCTCGTCCGCTTCGAACATGTAGTGAGTCGTCAGCAGAATCGTCTTCCCCGTCTGTTGAAGGTGGGCGATCGTCTGCCGGAGCTCGCGAGCACCGACTGGATCGAGCCCGATGGTGGGCTCGTCCAGGAACAGCACCGGGGGGTCGTGCAGCAAGCCGCGCGCGATGTGCAGCCGCTGCCGCATGCCGCGTGAATACGTCTCGACGCGCTCGTGCTCACGACCCTTGAGCGCGACGAGCTCGAGCAGCTCGTCGATGCGTGCCCGTTGTCCGCGCGGCGGCACGCGATACACTCCGCGAAGTAGCGGAGGTTGTCGAGCCCCGAAAGCCGGTCGTAAAGCCCGCGATCGCCGCCGAAGACGTAGCCGATGCGCGAGCGCACCTCGCGGGCCTGGCGTGCGACATCGAAGCCGAGCACGTAGGCAGTCCCAGCCGACGGCAGCAGCGCGTCGTCAGCACCTTGATCGTCGTCGTCTTCCCCGCTCCGTTCGGACCCAGCAGACCGAAGAGCTCGCCGTGTCCGATCGAGAATGTGACCCCACGCAGAGCCTGGATCTCGCCCGACCGGCGACGGAAAACTCCCCTTCCCGTGCGATAGCGGCGTTCGAGACCGTGTACTTCGACTGCCACAGCGGGATCGGCAGCCACGACCCAGGATTATGGATCAGGTCGAGACGTCAACGAGCGTGGCAAGCTTCACGGGATGCCCGCCTCGTGCGGTTCGTGCTGGTCGCGCTCGTGGCGTGCGCCGTTGCCGGTGCCGCCGGCGGCGCGCCTGCGCCCGTGCGGTTCACGTTGTTCGTCCAGACCGATCTCCCACTCGGCGGCATCGCCAGGACGCCCGGCGGCTGGGTGTACACCTCCGAGAACACCGGCCGTTTCCGGGCCAGCGACGCGCGCGGTCGCGGCCTGAAAGAGCTCGCGCAGATCGAGCAGGGTGGTGAGGAGGTCCGCTGCGAGGCGTCACCCGGCGGCGCGGGCTTCGTGAAGGGAGCCCTCTACTGCCACTTTCCGGACGACCGGATCGTTCGGCTACGCGCGAACGGCACGTTCGACGTCGTTGCGATCCTCCCGCATGCCTTCGCGGCCGACGGCGCGATGGCCTTCGACACCGGCGGCCTCTTCGCCCGCGGCGGGATCGTCGCGGCGACCGGAGGCTCCGCCTCGAACGGCGGGGAGGTCTACGTCGTCCGCGGTAACGGACGGGTACGCCGTGTCGGTGCCTATCCCGGCCCGGGCGGCGCAGAGAACCTCGTCATCGCGCCCAGCCGCTTCGGCCCCGCGTCCCGCTGGGCCGTCCTTGCGATCGACCGGACGGCCGTCTCCGGTCGCGTGCTGGCGGTCGGGCCGCGCGGCCAGGTGCGCGAGCTCGCCGCCGGGCTCGGCAACGGCGTCAACCCGATCGCGGTGATCCGGGCCTCGCCGAAAGAGCGCCCGCGGCGGTCACCGCGGCCGGGGCTGTACATCGCGGACACCCTCCGCAAGAGCGTGTATGTCGCAACGGCCGCCCAGCTCCGCTCGTACGTCAACACGATCGTCGTCGGAACCGAGCTGACCGGGGACTTCTGGACAATCAGGAGCAACGCCGCCGGCTACCGTGCAACGCCGTTGCCCACGAGTCTTGAACGGACGCCCTGGAACCTCGAGAGCGCGGTCTACGTGCGCTAGTCGGGAAGCCAGCCGTCGCGGTACGCGATCGGCTCGCGGCTCGGAACCCCGGAATAGGCGACGTCACCGTCCATCGTGTCCTCCTCGACGCTCGCACCGTGGCGCTTGGCCACGTCGTCGGCGGGGAACCCGAGCGAGCCCGGCTGACCGTCGTGGGCACGAGCCCCCACCGCGATCACGAGGCACGGACCGCTTCCCGCGCCGACGATCACGTGCTTCGTGTTCGGCGGACAATGGACGAAGTCCCACGCGCGCAGTCGTCGCTCCTCGCCTTCGACGATCAGGACGGCTTCGCCCGCGACGACGAGGAACCCCTCCTGGTCGGCCTCCGAGTGGTACATGGACATCGTCTCGCCCGGCCCGAGCACGAACGGATTGACGCCGAGTTGTTCGACCTGGTGCCAGCCTTCGAAGTCGTCGAGCGCGATACAGACGGCGCCGCGGCCGTCGGCGTGACGCCACACGGCGTCACCCAGGTTGAGGACGAACCACCCGTCGCCTTTCGGGACGAGCCCGTGCTCCGTCTGGTCCAGCTTCGACTCGGGAACCACGAGCTGAAAGCTATCGACGCGCAGGACCTCTGTGAGAATGGAGATCGAGATGACACGGTTCGTCATCGACAGCGGCACGGCGCTCCATCTGGCGGACGCGTCTGTCGAGGTGTCGCCGGAGCACAAGCTCCACGCACCGACGCTCTGGCGCTCGGAGACGCTGTCCGCGCTGTACGAGGAGGTCCGGCGCGGCGAGTTGACCGCCGACGCCGCTCGCGAGCAGCTTGCGTACATCGGTCGGCTGAAGATCCGGCTGCTCGGCGACGCCGTCCTGCGGCGCCGGGCCTGGGAAGTGGCCGAGCAGCTTGACCTGGCCACCACCTACGAGGCCGAGTACGTCGCGCTCGCTCAGCTCCAGAAGTGCACGCTTGTGAGCACGGACAACCGTTGGCTGAAACGCGTGGGCGACCTCGTTCCGACCGCAACAGTGGACGCGCTCGAACGCGTGAAGGGACGCAGTGACCGCAGGGGGAGCCTTGGTGCCTGACGTCTACGCCACGATCACCGAGGCGGAACCGGCGGTCGTCGAAGGGCTGGTCGACATCCTCGAGCTTCGGGCGAGCGACGCCCAGCAGCGCGAGATGCGCAACGCCTACTTCTCGGACATCGAGTTTCCGGCTGACGCACGTGTCGCCGAGGTGGGCTGTGGCAGCGGGGCCGTGGCGCGGGCACTCGCGTCCCTTCCGGGCGTCGGAACGGTCGTCGGTGTCGATCCATCGCCGATCTTTCTCGCGAAGGGTCGCGAGCTCGCCCGCGATCTTCCGAATCTGTCCTTCGTCGAGGGGGACGCGCGCGGGCTGCCGCTCGAGGACGAGTCGTTGGATGTCGTCGTCTTCCATACGACGCTCTGTCACGTTCCCGGACCCGAGCTCGCTCTTGCCGAGGCCTCCCGGGTGCTCAGAAGGAACGGCTTACTCGCGATCTTCGACGGCGATTACGCCACGGTTACCTGTGCCTGCGGCGACTTCGACCCGCTTCAAGCATGCGTCGAAGCGTGCGTCGACAACCTGGTCCACGACCGCTGGCTCGTCCGCCGACTACCCAGGCTCGTACGTGCTGCGGGCTTCGAGCTCGGGCGCTTCCGAAGCCACAGCTACGTGGAGGCCCCGTCGTCGGACGGCTACATGTTGGCCATCCTGAACCGCGGCGCCGATGCCCTGCTCGCTAGCGGTCGCATAACCCCCGAGGCGGCCGAGGCGCTCAAGACCGAGGGCCATCGGCGGTCGGACGCCGCCGAGTTCTTCGGACACATTGCGTACGCCAGCCTGATCGCCAAGAAGCCTTCGTGGGAGCGAGCCTTACGCGACTGCGCGGCTCAGCCGTGATTCCTCAGCGCTGAGCGCGCGGGATCGGACAGACGCGCGTAAAGGCGAGGTATCCGCACGGGTCGACCGAGACCTTTGCGGAGGTCAGGGCGTCGAGCTGCACCGTCGAGCTCCCGAGGATGTCGAACGCCACGGTCGCGCCCGGACGGGTGACCGTGTCAGTCAGGTCGTAGCCGGCCGCCACAATTCGCCCCCGGCCGTCGAGCACAACACCGTAGATCGTTGCGCTTTTGGGTAGCGGCTTCTTGTACGGGTTGATAAGCGACCCGATGATGTCTCCGGAACTCGTCACCGATGCATGCTTGACCGGCGGGAGTCGTCGACGTCCGGGCGCGGTTTCTCGACGTGTACCTCGGTCTCGATGCCTGCGAGCTCAGCGAGCCTCTCCAGATGAGCGCGCCGCTGATCACGAAGTTTGCCCCGGCAGGTATCAGCGTCACGGCCGTATAGCCGTCCGTGAGCGACCGGCCGCGATCGTCGACCGCCTCCACCTCGACAGTGACGTCGATCGCGTCCCGGGTCAACGACCGATTCCGCAGCACCAGCCCGTAGTCCGCGTAGCTGTATCCCCGCTCCCGCGACCTTCTCCTTCCGGCACAACCCCGCTCGTGATGACAACGACCTTCGCGGTTCGGTCGGTCGCTGCACGCCCGCTCCCCCCGAGGAGACGGAAGCGAGCACGGCAAGTGAGAGCGCGATCCCGAGAAATCTCCTTCGCGGCCTCCACATGAACCCGATTGTCGGGCCAGCGCCGAAGGAACTCAAGAAGCCCCCGGGGGCCTCTTCGAGCGTGAAGGCGTTGACTTCCAGCTCTGGTCGTGCCGCGAGCCCCGCCGCCTTTGCGCGACCATGAGCCTGGTGGCCAGGATCGTGGCCCGCTTGGGACCGTGCGCGGACCGGGCGCGTTACCGTCCTGCGGCGATCGGCTTCTCGGCGGGCCTCTGGCCGGACGTTGGAAACCAGCGGGCCGCCTCGATGACTGACCGTCCGAACGTCCGCCTCCGAAGCGAGCCCGAGTACGGCATCTCGCTCGCGCGTTCGTCTCTCCCGGCGCTTCAGCGATACGCCTGGAACGGGAGATCAGGAAACGAGCATTTCCGCTAGGCACGCACAAGCAGGAGAGCAGAGAGCGCGGTTTCTCTCTCGCGCGGGTCAGGTCACACTAACGGGACGAGGACTCGTTCAGGCTAACGGCGGCTCGAATGAGGGTCACGAAGGCCTTCTCATCGATTTCATCGTCCTCGTGGAAGTCGATTGCCCGCCGGGTGTTGCCTTCGAGGCTCGAGTTGAACAGTCCCGAGGGGTCCTTCAGCGAGGCCCCCTTGAAGAATGTGAGCTTCACGACGCTCTTGTAGGTCTCTCCGGTGCAGATCCCACCTTCGTGAGACCACACCGGAACCCCTGGATTAGAAGGCTTTCTCCACTTCCACTCCTCGACTACTTCGGGGTCGGCCTGTTTGATCAGAGTGCGAAGCCTGGAGAGGGTCTTGCCCCGCCAGTCGCCCAGTTCTTTGATCCTTGCGTCTATCAGCTGAGCTGGAGACTCGTCTTTCTGCACGGCGGCCGATGGTAGCGGGTCGCTGCGAGACTGCCGCGGGATGGAGGGCGTGGTTCCGATCCCCTCGCAGGGCCGTACCTTCGTCGAGAGCCGGCATGTGCGGCTGACGGACATGGACCCGCAGGGCCGGCTCCGGCTTGATGCCATAGCCCGGTTCCTGCAGGAGATCGCAATCGACGACGTCGACGAGACCGGCTGGGGAGCGCCCGACCACCTCTGGTTCGTGCGGCGAATGCGCATCGACGTAGTCGAACCCTTCCTCGCCGATCGCGCTGTCGAGCTCGTTACCTGGTGCAGCGGGCTGGCGACGATTGCAGCCGGCCGGCGTTGGTCGCTGACGGGCGACCGCGGCGGCCGAATTGAGGTCGACAGCGTCTGGATTCATCTCGACCCGGATCAACGCCCGGCCCGGATCACACGCTTCGACGCCTACGCTCGGGCCGCCGGCGGCCGCCGCGTGTCGGCGCGGCCGCAGCTGGCGGACCCGCCGACCGACGGGCCGCGCTCGCCCTGGCCCCTACGCGCATCCGACGTGGACCTTCATGGGCACGTGAACAACACCGTCTACTGGCAAGCGATCGAGCACGTGCTCCTCGGCGCCGGCCCCGAGCTCGGGGTCCCCTGCGCGCTCGCCTCGACTTCCGCGAGCCGCTCGACCTCGGGGACCGACTCGAGCTCGCGATAACCGGCGACGACCACCATCTCGACGTCGGCTTCGTTGTCGACGGCCGCATAAAGGCCGTCGCCGCAATCGCCGAAGAGGTGTGACGGCCACCGCCTCGTGGAGGTCGATGGCCCGCCTTTGGTTCCCCTCAAGACCGGAGCTCGAAGCGGACGACCCTTTCCCTGACGACCACTTCGAGCCAGCTCGCGCCGTCGGGGATCACAGGTGTGTAGAAGGAGATACCGCCGCCCGCCGCTATGGGAATCGCCCCGCCGAGCATCCCTGCGTAGTAGTAGGTGGTTCCGACGTCGTCGCGAACCGGTAAGGACATCAACCCCGAGGGGTTGAGTCTGGCCGCCTCGGGCGAGGCGGGCATCGGTTCTGGGCCGATCGCCAGCGCCCACCTGATCGCGAAGCCATCGTCGTAGATCTCGAGGGCGAGATCCTGATCGCCTCGCCGGCTTGCTGCTCGGCGACGACTACGCGGCTGAGATTCAGGAATTCGTCTTTGCCGCGAGCGGTCATCACCGCGACCTTAACGAAGGCGAGGGCCTGGTGATTGCAAGCGCGAAGACCGGAGCGCGTGGAGAAGCGGGGCGAGGGAATCGTGCTCGAGAAGCGGCCGGGCGCGGCCACCGAGGTCTACGCCACGTCGGTTGTGCCAGTACACGGGCATGCCAACTCGATTGGCGCCTGCGATGTCATCGGGAGAGCCCGCGACGAACAGCATGCGCGCTGCGTTGACGTCCAACGCCTCGAGCGCGAGCCGGTACGGCTTTGGGCGTGGCTTGTATGCGCCCGCCCTCTCAGCGGTAACGACGACGTCAAAGGGCACACCAACCTGGGCCGCAGCCCGCCGACCAAGCTCGTCCGAACAGTTGGTGACAACGCCGGTCTTCACGGTTGCGCGCAGTTGGGCAAGAACGGCGGGCGCTTCTGGCCAGGGTCTGAGCCGACCCAACCGGGCAACAAGCGCCGGTGCACGATCTGGGGAAAGACCGATTCGTTTGGCCGCCTCGGCGACGAGGTCGTCATGGGGTCCCGATAGTCGCCCGCTGAATAGGAAAGGCGGCTGTGCACGCTCCGCCAACGACGGCCCAGCGAAGCGCTGCCGGCGACCTCGTCGTAGGCCGGCTGCGAGTTGAGCAGCCCGCTGAAAAGGTCGAATAACACTCCGTCACACGGAGCCGTTTGAAGTCTCCTCATTCGCCTGTCGAATCGGAGAACGCGTAGTCCACCGCCACGCGACCTCGCGGCAGCCGGGGCACCGACTGGGCCGGCTGCACAGTATGGTCGGCACAGATGGTCACGAAGCGGCCGGGAGAGCCGTTGCTCGGCCCGGCAGACGGAGATCGAGGTGCTGGACCGGCCGCTGGCGGCTGTGCCTGGTGGTCAGAGCGGCGTCGTGGTGGTGCGTGGGGAGCCCGGGGTGGGCAAGACGGCGCTCTTGAACCACGCGATCTCGTCAGCTTCGACGTTCCGGGTCGCGCGCGCAGTTGGGGTCGAGTCGGAGATGGAGCTCCCGTTTGCGGCGCTTCAACAGTTGTGCGCGCCGATCATGGACCGGGCAGAACGGTTACCTGACCCTCGGCCGTCGGCGGCCATCGCGCGGTTTCGTTCCGTCACGGACTAAGCCTCGTCCACGGCAGGACGCGGCCATCGCGGCCACGTCAACTGATGAAGCAGCCACACACGCAGGCGGACGTGTCGAACATTCGATGGCTCGCCGCGAGCAAGTGCCTCGCTTACCTGGCGTCGATGCTCGACACCGGTGAGCATTTCCTGTCGCCTCGCCGCAAGCGCGTCTTCACGTATCACTGGATGCATTGGTACTCCCCTTCAAAGGAAGCGGAAGGGGAACCAAGTGGCTCATGAGTCCTCCCTTTCGGTTGTACCGGGGGATCGCTCCCACCGGCCGCAGTGAATCCACCGTACTCCGATCTAGGCGACAAATACGAACGGCGCGAGAAGCTGTGCTTACGGGGGGCGAGACACAAGCCACCGCCGGATGGACTGTTTCGTGCTGTGAGATCACCGTTCCCGCCGTTTGTCACTGCCGACGAGGAGATGCGTCGCTACGAGCTTGTCGTTCGAGCGGCGCTGATTGATTTCGCGTGCATGTTTGATTCCGATGGGCTGGCCGAGCTTGCGCTCGACGGCGGTGAAGCAGAACTCGGTCAGGGGGAACGAGTAAGGCGGCATGTTCGGGTCGGTGGCCCCGTGGGCGTGCGCGCAGGAGCGCGCGGATCACTTGTTTGGCGAGTCGGCCGTCGCGGTCTGCGAGCGCGCGCTTCTGCTCGGGGGTGAGGTAGAGGCGGACGCTGCGGCCGGGGTGGACGTTGGCGAGCACGTGGTCGAGGTGCGGCGCTTTCAGGCGCGCCACCACCGAGCGTTGCTATTTGTTGCCACGCCCGTACGCGACGTTGCGGGGACGCGTCCCCTTCACGCAGAAACCCGCCGTTACCAGCGGGGTTCCGGTGATGGGCGGTACTGGGCTCGAACCAGTGACCCCCAGCTTGTCGATTCGGCCCGATGTTGCGTCGGGTTGCGTCTGTGGTTGTTCAAAGCAGTTTCTCACAGCGGCGGGTCGCGGCTTAACAGCACGTGAGAAAACGTTGGCTGCAGCCACACTGCAGCCAACGTCTCGCCGTCATCGACCCCCGATCATCGACCCCCGATCAGCCATGTTGGGGGTCAGCCGCCAAAGCCTTCGGCGGTCAGCTTCTGGCCGAGCTTGGTCGATGCTTCACCCTCAACGAGGTCCGCGTAGACCGTCAACGTCACTCGCGGGTTGGCATGCCGAAGCAGCCGTGCGACCTCGACGTCGGTGAGCCCGAGCGCGAACGAGTTCGCCGCGAGTGAGTGCCGAAGGTCATGGAGTCCGATCGGCTCCTGGCCGTCGTTGACGAGCCCCGCCTTGACGGCCGCAGCCTGGAGCGCGCGGAGCGCGTTTGTCTGCCAGGAGTCTTGCCGCTTGAGGTCTGGAACACGAGCGCGTCAGGACGGATCCGGTCGAAGCCTCTCTTCGCTTGCCGTTCGCGGTGAGTGCGAAGCTCGCGTGCGAGCGCCGAAAAAAAAAAAAAAAAAAAAAAGCCAGAAAAGCGGCAGCTGGCCCGCAGCGCCGTCCAGAAGCAGGTTGCGGCGACGGGGCGAAACACGTCGGTCATCTCGCTGAGGATCGACTCGACCTGATCGACCGTCAGGTAGCGCGGCTTGGTCTGCCGCTTCCCGGAGGGAAGGTCGCCGCGGTCGAGATCACGAACAGGGTTGCGGGTGACGCAGCCAAGATTGCGGACACCGTGCCGGAACATCGCCGAGGTCGCAGCGACACAACTGGGACCGTGGAGCCGGACAGCCGCTTCGACCCGACTCGCTTGGCCTTCAGCGTGTCGACCATCTTGCGGAGATGCTGCACGCGCACGTCCGCAGCCTTCGTGCTCGCGCCGAGCGCGGGAATCACATGGTTGGCACGTTGGAACGCCCGCTCGGATCTGGATATGTCCTAACGGCAGGTCAGGTTCAACGGGCGGAGCTCGTCTTACGAGCCGCACCGCTCTTGCGCGCGGAGCCACTCGTTCGACTCGAGCTCGTCTTGCGCGCCGAGCTCGTCCGGCTACGACTTCGGCTTCCCTTGCGGCTCGGGGACTTTTGCGATGTCTGGCGGACACGACCCATCAGGTCGTCCGACAGCCCGGAGCGCTCGTCTTCGCCTGGCCTACGACGTCCTTCGCGCGGCGCGTGAACGTCCCGTTCGTCGCCAGCGCATAGAGACCCGCTCCCGCCGCCGGGAGGAGGAGCCAGCGAGTCCCCATGCTCCCTCTGCGGATGCCCTTGCCGTTGACTGCGTCAGCGACGTCCTCGAGTCGCTGTGCGAGGTCGATGACGCGGTCGGAAAACCCATGGATATCTGCCATTTCTTCTACCCCTTCCTCGGAATTTCGAATGTCTGCCCCACCGTTCCCAGACTCGGAGCCGTGAAACGCCACACAGTGCTCAGGTCTCTGCGTCCTTGGCCGGGAAGAGGATCCGGGGCACCTCCTGCTTCGCCGGGTCGCGGTTCAGTACGAACACGTCGGCGAGCGTCGCGAGAATCGCCGCGAGCGGACCAGAGGAGCACGTACACGCCGCCGAACAGGAGCCCGACGGAGCTCACCGTTACGAGCACGATCAACGGAGAGAGCCCGACCGCCCGACCGAAGACATGCGGGCCGACGACGTAGTCCTGCAGCAGTCGCAATCCCCAAACGGCAATCGCGGCGTAGGCGGCGTGCTGCCAGTCGATCGTGAGCCCGACCGCGACGGCGAGGCTACCGGCGACGAGCGGGCCGATCACGGGGACAATCTCGACGATGCCCGCGAAGACGCCAAGGAGGAGCCAGAAGGGCAGGCCGATCAGCGCGAATGCCGTCGAACGGGCCCGTGGCTGACGAACGAGATCATGAGCAGCTGCCCGCGCACGTAGGCTCCGAGCTTCACGTCGATTAGGTTCCACGTCTCGCGCACGACCCGCCGGTGCTTCCTGTGGTAACAGCGAGAGCACCAAGCCTTCAGCGCGCTCACGCTCGAAGATCCAATATGCGGCCGTCGCCAGTGCGAAGAAGATGCCGATCAGGACCTCGAGCGCCCTGGTCGTGATGGTGAGCGCCGGGTGGACGAGGGCCGAGCCCGACGGGAGCTTCTGGAGCTCCTTCTGCAAGCCGACGAGGAACTCGTGCTTGATCCCGGTCGAGTTCCGGGCAGCGTCGCGAAGCTCCGCGCTCGAGGTCGGAGCGTCACCGATCGCCGACTCGACTTGCGTAATCGCCCTCGGGATGACCAGCCAGAGAAAGAGCCCAATTACCACAGCCAAACCCGCGAAGTGAAGAAGGACTCCCGCTGCCCGCGGAACGCCGTGCGCGTGCAACCGCTCGACTCCCGGCCGCATCGCGGCCGCGAGCGTGAACCCCAGGAGGAGGAGGAAGACGAGCAGCCGCAGGTCCGAGCGCCAAGGCGCCGGCGACGACTCCGACAACGACCACGCTCGTGACCAACGCTCTTCTCGCAGTACTCACACCTCTCTAACGGCTGGAACGATCGATCAGACACGGCCAACCCCCGCCTACTTGCCAGGCGGCGGAAAAGGGGGGAAGTGAAAGCCGGCAGAGTTGCCGTCCGCTGCTGCGACGGTCTTGGCCGTGCTCTGTTGCGTGGGCCGGCGTTCGGCGCGACCGCGGAGCGGATTTCGGTGTCGGCGGCGGGGGAGCAGGCGAATGACGCCAGCTCCTCGGCCTCGATGTCGGCGGACGGCCGCTACACGGCGTTCGTCTCGTTGGCGTCGAATCTGGTTCCCGGCGACACGAACAACGGCTGCGACGTCTTCGTTCGCGACAACTTCAACCGGCGCGATCGACCCTGTGTCGGTGCCGTCGGCCCCGTCGGTGCGTGGACGCGGGACTCCGAAGCTCGCGGGGGTGCCCCCTCCCGCATGCGATTCATGCACGTGCGGGACTCACGATTCGCTCACCACATGTCCCCCAGCCCCCCATGGATACAGGGATTGCGGTGCGACCTTCTGCTGCTCTGGCTGAAGGTCTTTCGTACGAATCGGGCATGAATCGCGCGCTCTGACGTCACGGTCCGGGCCGAGGCCGGGGCACCCCCGCGCTCGTCGGAGTCCCGCGCTGCGTGTTCTCCGGGGCGGATAATCCGCACCGCGGCGGGACTTCAAGCTGCGCGGGGGTACCCCCGCTCTCGGATTGACCATCTTGAGAAGCGGATTCATGCGTGTCCTGGGCGAACGACCGTCCGCCTGAGGATCGGAGGGACCGACAGATCTGGAGGTTCAGAGGGGGAGGCCGCATGGACCTCCCCCTGGAGCCGGTCAGGGTTGCGCGTCTCGGATGGTGATGTTCCCGTGCGTGATTGGGGCCGCCGTCGCCGCGTCCCCGACGAAATCGGCGCACATCGACGCCGGCCCACCGAAGAGATCCCAGCCGTCGCCGCCGCCGCCGGGCAACCCGCCGTCCCTTCACGACCTCGACGAACTCCGTCCCGGGTGGATTGTTCGGGTCGTTCGACTTCGCCACGACCGTTCCGTACGCGGCCAGGCTCCCCTGTACAGCCAGGCACGTCACGCGCAGTCGGAACTGGACGGGGCCGGGGCCGGGAGTCGTAGCACTCTCGTGGCCCTGCGGGTTCTCACCGCTCGGGCCGCTCTTCGCCTGGACGCCAACGTTCTCTCCGAACCTGTCGCCGAAACCGCCCTGGATCGAGTCGTTGTTCACGTTCCCGGCGCCTACGCCGCCCACCATCGACGACGCCCACGACGAGCGCCGAGAAGGCGATCAGCCACGACACGCGAACGCCTCGTTTCCTCCGCATCGGTTCGCTCCTCTTTTCCCGCTCTCGACTGTCCGCCAGATAGTCGCGTCGTAAGTGCCTTGCGCACAACCCAACCAGGCGCCTCGCGGAACAACCCGCGTCTGCACGGTCAGCCTTTCACGACGCCCCAGACACTACAAACTCCCGACCTGACGCGCGAGCGATCCAGAATGTCTGTGTCTCAAATCAGTTCGAGCCGAATCGTGTCGGGCAGGTCCCGGAACATCGGTAGGCCGCTCCCCAAGCGCCACGGGATGGACACCCGCAGACTGTGCGCCACGTTTACGAGCAAAGCGATCGCCCCGGCCAGCCCGGCAGATGAGCGCCGAATTCCCTCCGCCGTCCCCAGCGCCACCGCGTGGTGTTAGGACCGACAGTGGTTTTGCCTACACCGTCCCCACGAACAGCGCGTCATACGGGAGGCGAGTGGCCCGTATTCCGACGACTAGTACGGGGGTTGCGGCTCGTACTGGATGTAGCGGCGCACCTCGCGCGCCTTGTCCGGCGTGCCGAGACGGCCGACGAGATGCAGCGCCATGTCGATGCCCGCCGAGACGCCGGCGGCGGTAATGACTTCTCCGCCGTCGACGAAGCGCTCGTCCGGTTGCGGTTCGATGTCACACCCGAGCGGCAGCAGCTCATTGAACGCGCTCCAGTACGTCGTTGCCGGCTGCCCGTCGAGCAGGCCGGCGTCGGCGTAGACAAGCGCGCCGGTGCAGACGCTGGTCATCAGCGTGCCACGCTCCTTGAGTGCGCGCAGCCGTGTCCGAATCGTCTCGTTGCCGAGCTGTGCGCGGGTGCCGCGGCCGCCAGGATAGACAAGGACGTCGACGTCGCCGAGCTGGTCCCAGCACGTATTCAGGGAGGACGCGCATGCCCTTGGCACACGTGACCGGCTCGCTGTTCTCGCCGACGAGCACGACTTCGACGTCGTCGGGATAGAGGAAGCGCCAGGCCGCCAACACCTCCCACGGCCCGGCAAAGTCGAGCTCCTCAGCACCGTCGAAAACAGCAATGGCGATTCGCATCTCGCAGCGACTGTAGCCGCCTCCGCCGACAGCGTCGATCACTTTCACCTGTCGCCGCCCTTCCAGAGTGTCGCGTGCGTCCGGCGTCGGACGCATCCTCTCCCTGCCGCCGCATGAGGCTGGCCTAACGTCGGTTTTTGATCCTGATTCGGTGCCGCCTCTGCCCCCGATGATCCGCACGCGGCGGAACTCCAGAGTGCGCGGGGGTACTCCTCTCTCGGGTCGCGGCTTCAGACCCGGCGATTCATGCGTGCTCTCGTGCGAACGACCGCCTGCCAGGCAAGCAGGAGATCCCTCCGCAAACCCTGTGTTCATGCGGTGCTACGCGAGGCGTGGTGAGTGAATGGTGAGTACGCGAGGAGCTTGCAAGCTCCATCATCGTGATGGTCGCCCTCGATGTCGCCCCTGGCATGCTCACGATCTCAGGCGTACCGGCCTCACGTCGAGCACGCCGTGCGCGCGCGAGAGTCGTGCGGGCCAGGGGCGCGCTTACTCGGCGGCCAACTTCTTCCTGGTTCACACGCGACGACTCGTTATGAGCTCGACGCGAGGTCGTCACCGGTCAGCACCTGCTCAACCGGCGCGGCGAGGACGGTCTCGTCCATCGATGCGAGCCGCATCAAACCCGAATGCAACCGCTCCAACTCGCGTTCCGACATTGTGTCAAGGTCGACACCCCCAACGGGCTCCTCGACACGAGGACGCTGCAACCAACGTAAGAGGATCTCCGCCGCGCGTGATCAGCATCGTCAGCTCGAGCGCGTCGACGAGGTTGATCCGCGGGAGCCTCGGACGGCGATTATGCGACACGACTCGGGCTTACCGCAAGCCCCTGTGCGCGATAGATTGAGAACGGAATGGAGTGGGTAACCTCCTTTCCCTTACGCGTGTTGAAAGCGTTGGCCGTGAGCCAAAGCCGTAGCTGTCTACATCGACGCCTCTTCCTCCGCAAGGAGTCCTGCCAGGCCCAGCGACGTGAGTGGGAGGGCTCGACGACCAGGGGCCTTCTGCGTGCTTCCGTTCGATCGGGACCAGCGGAAACCTTCGTGTCGGCGGGATCTCAGGTGCAGCCCGCTGACATGCTGAGCGGCGTAGTCGTAACCAACCGGGGCGTTCATCCAAGGGGATGATGCAGCCGCGTTGCGGATGCGGCGACCATCGCGCTTCTTCGAGATGGCCGGCGATCGGACAAGCATGCCGGATGAAAGAGGACGCTCCCGCGGGCGATCCGCGCTCGCTGATCCGGACGAGGCAGTACCGGATCATGCTCCTCTTCGCCGCGGCGATCGGCCTACTCGTCTCGGCGGTCTCGTGGGGATACCTCGAGCTCGTCCACTACATCCAGAACTGGGTCTACAAGGACCTTCCGAACGATCTGGGCTACACCGCCTTGACGCCGGGCGACCTCGGTCACAGCACGATTCCCGTGGTGGTACCCGCTGCCCTGGCTGGCGCTCGCGGGGGTGCTCACCGCCTTGCGATCACCGCCTGCCGGGCGGCGGCGGCATGTGCCGGCCGAGGGTCTCGCGGCCCGGCTCTCCACGCGGCCGATCGACCTCCCGGGCGTCGTCCTCGCCGCCTTTGCCACATTGGGGCTCGGGCTCGTGCTCGGACCCGAAGCGCCCCTGATCGCGATCGGCATGGGCCTCGGAATGCTGGCGATCCGCTCATCAGGAGAGAGGCGCCCGATCAGACCCTGTCGCTGATGGCGGTGACCGGCGCCTTTGCGGCCATCTCCAGCCTCTTCGGCTCGCCCGTCGTCGGCGCGGTGATCATGATCGAGGCGATGGGCCTGGGCGGCGCGACGCTCCTCGTGATCCTGGTTCCGGGCCTGCTCGCCGCGGGGATCGGAGGGCTGGTCTTCACCGGGCTGGGATCCTGGTCCGGGCTCAGCACGAGCGCCTACGCCCTGAGCCCGATCGCGCTGCCCGCGTTCTCCAAACCGGATTGGGGAGACGTGGGCTGGACCGTCGTTCTCGCGCTCGCCGCCGCCGTCGTCACGTTCGCCCTTTCGAGCTCGCACGGTGGACGAAGCGCATAGTCGAGACGCGGCCCCTGCTCTTGACTACGGCTGCGGCGCTGGCGGTGGGCGGGCTCGCGATCGCCTTCAACGAGGCCACCGGTCAGCCGATCACCGCCGTGCTCTTCTCCGGCCAGAACGCCTTCGAAGACCTCGCCAAGTCCGAGTCGACGCTGTCGCTGTCGACGCTCACGCTCCTGCTCCTGTTCAAGGGGCTCGCCTGGGGCATCTCGCTGGGAAACTTCCGCGGCGGCCCGGCCTTCCCGGCGTTGTTTCTCGGCGCGAGCGCAGGTGTGCTCGCCGCGCACCTTCCAGGGCTCGCACAGACCCCGGCGGTCGCCGCGTTGATGGCCGCCGGCTGCGCAGCCGTCCTGCGGCTCCCGCTCTCGTCGGTGGTGATCACGCTCGTCCTGGTGTCGCAGGCGGGGGTCGGCCTCACCTCGCTCATCGTCGTGGCGGCGGTCGTCGCCTTCGTCACCGTCGAAGCGCTCGATGGGCTGCTGCGCCGGGTCCGCGAGCCCGCGCCGGCGGAGGCGCCCCGGTTCGACCCTCCCTCTCCGCCCGGTGAAGCGGTAGCAATGGGACAGGGAATCAGCGAGGTCCTGGCGTTCGCCGTCGGCGTCGCGATCAGCCCGGCGGCCATCATCGCCGTGATCCTGATGCTGTTCTCCCGGCGGGCCGAGGTGAACGGGCCGCTCTTCCTGCTCGGCTGGGTCGGCGCGCTCGGCGGCCTAGTTGCGGTGGTCTACGCCATCTCGGACCAGAGCAACGCCGCGACGAACAACACCTCGTCCGATTCCGTCTCGTGGCTGAAGATCGTGCTCGGAGCGTCGTTCCTGCTCCTCGCGCGGCGCGAGTGGCGAAAACGGCCGGCGCCGGGGGCAGAGTCGGAGATGCCGAAGTGGATGACCCGTGTCGATGCGCTCACGCCGGCGCAGTCGCTCGGCCTCGGCGTGCTGCTCGGCGGCCTGAACCCGAAGAACTTGGCCCTAGGGATCGGCGCCGCCGCGGGGGTCGCCCAGCTCGGGTTGTCGACCGCCGACGCCGTCGTCTCGCTGATCGTCTTCGTCGCCGTAGGAAGCCTGACGATCGTCGGCCCCGTCGTGTACTACCTGCTGGGAGGCGCGAAGGCGAAGACCGAGCTCGACGAGCTGAAAGACTGGCTCGGCCGGCACAACGACGCTGTGATGGCGGTTCTGTTCGTCGTCCTCGGCGCCGCCCTGATCGCGAAAGGCCTCGCGCCGCTCACCAAGTGAGGAGGCGATCGCCGGTAATCCGCACGCGGCGGAACTCCACGCTGCGCGGGGGTACGTCCTCCCGCGCGCGATCCATGCGCGTGTGGACTCACTATTCGCTCACCACATCATTCGTGATCCCCCATGGATAGGTGGATTGCGCTGCGACCTCCTGCTGGATACGCAGGAGTTCGCTCCTCAATCCCGCATGGGGCAAAAGGGAGCGCAAGCGACCGGGCAGGTGAATAGCAGCTGCGCGGGAGCGTGATCGACGACACGGACGCCGACTGAAGCGGCCCGAGGCTTAGTTGTCCACCTCATCGGCGAGCACGCTCGTTAACAGAGCGTGAAGGTGCTCCTCAGGCAACGCGGCAAGCTTCAAAAGGCCCGCGTACAACCGCTCGAACTCGCGTTCCGACATCGAGTCGAGGTCGACACCACCAACACGCTCCTCGGCACGAGGGAGCTGCAACCAACGCAAGAGAACCTCAGCATCACGTGCTGAGGTGACAGCCCGCTCGCGCAAGCCACGCTCGATCTCCGCGTCGCTAGGAGGCTCGCGGGTACGGTGCGTTGCGCGGCGATTGGACGGTTCATTGTTGAGCCGATCGATCTCGGCGAGTGGCGTCCAAACTGACGCCGGGTCTAGCGTCGGGCGCTGTTTCGATCGCCACGAGGACTGGTGACCCACTTGGCATGAGTGCGTGCTCGATTGGCTGTTGGAAGGACATTGCGTGGCCTTGTGCCCAGGCTGCGCTCCCCGCCTGATCGAGGCCGGGTACGCGCTCGACGGGCGCGACACGACCAGGACCGACATCTACGGCTTGGCGATCGAGCTCAAGCTGAAGGCCGGCTTGCGTCTCGGCGAGCTGCTGGGCGGGCGTTACGGCGACATCGACCACGCCGAAGGCGTCTGGAACGTGCGGGCGCAATGGACGCGCGACGGGCGGCTCGACGTCCCGAAGACGAAGAAGAGCGTCCGCAGGATCCCGCTCAGCCCCGACATGCTGCGCAAGATCGCCGCCCGCAAGCTGCGCAACGGTGCCGGGGCGACGAGTTTCTGTTCGCGACCCGCAACGGCTTTCCGATCCAGCACGGGAACTTCCGCCGGCGCGGCTGGAACCTGGCGGTGAAGAACGCGGGACTGACGGACGGCCCGAAGGTGACTCCGCACGACGCGAGGCATGCGCTCGCGTCCGAGCTGGCGGAGCAGGGGTTGTCGTCGTCGGATGTCGCCGAGGTGTTGGGGCACTCGTCGGCCCGGATCACCGAGTCGACGTACATCCACGCCTTCAACAAGCACAAGCGCGAGGCTCGGATCCGCGAGGCGATGGCTCGGGCGCAGAACGACGGTATGTCCTGAACTGACCGGGGATGAAGGGGATGGTCGCGGGCGGGTTCGTGCTCGCGATCATCTGCGTCACCGTTAGCTCGGCCGTACCGTCTCGAACGTATCAGCTATCGGTTTCGCGGATTCCAGACGCCGATCTCTTCGAGCAGCGCGGTATCCGGGACGATTGCGCTCCCTCGACGCTCTATCTCCAGCGGCGACCCGACCCGACGATGTACTGGCCGTAGCCGCGTAGTGCGGCTGCGGAGGTGAGCACCTGGTAGGCGAACAGGTAGCCGAGGAAGCCGCGCTTGTCGGACTGCGGGTGGATGTCGAGCGTGCGAAAGACGTGGCGTGCTTGCCAGCGCTGCAGGAAGCCGAAGACGGCGAGCGTGATCGGGAGAAGGAGCATCGACCACCAGCCGAAGATCAACGGGTAGCCGAAGAGGAAGAGGATGACTCCGGGCACCCAGAAGAAGATGACGCCGATGTCGAGGAGAGGGACGAGGTAGTCGATCCCGGCGACCAGCTTCGCGAGGACGCGGGGCTGTTTCGGCGGTGGATGCGTACGCAGGCCTTCGAGCATCCCGCGTGCCCAGCGAGAGCGCTGGCTCAGGAGCCGATCCGAGTCGCTCGGGGACGACCGTGAAGCCGAGCGCGACTGGCTCGTACTGCACGATCCCCCGAGACCCCAGCATCGTCCAGGTGAGCACGATGTCTTCGCCGATCGCATCCGGCCAACCGCCGACGGCACGCAGGTCACTCGTCCAGTAGGCCGAGAACGCCCCCTGGGCGACGAGCGCGGTGTTGTACGCCGCCTGCATCCGCTTGACGCCGTTGATCCCGAGCCGGTAGTCCCACTGCTGCATCCGGGTGACGAAGGTCGCCAGCGGATTCTCCGCGACGAGCGCGGCGGCGCACGCGGAGACGTGCTGGCCCTGCGGTGCGCTCGTGAGGCGAACCACGAGTCGCGTCAGCGACTGCGGCTGCAGATGGGTGTCGGCATCGACCGTCACGACGAGCGGCGTCGTCACGGTCGCGAGGGCCGCATTCAGGGCGTGGTGCTTGCCCTGCTTCGCCTCGAAGACACGTCGGTAGTGGAGCGCGAGGCGATCACCCGCCGCGTCCGCGAGCAGCGCGGTGTCGTCGGTCGAGTTGTTGTCGGCGACGACGACCTCCACGCGACCCTGGTATGAGAGTTCGGCGATGTGTTCGAGCGTGCGGACGATCGCCTCGCTTTCGTTCCACGCCGCCACCAGGATCGTCACCGGCGGCCACTCGCCTTCGGGCCAGTCGCCCTTGGGAGGCTTCAAGCGGGAGCTCCTGGTAGCGCGTGATCAGGAGCGTGAAGATCATGAACCCGATGACGAGGCCGGGGATGTAGGCGAGGAAGATCGGAATCACCCAGGCCATGACGGGGCCGATCGCGTCCTCAAGCTCACCTCTCCACGGCTCCGACGCCCAGACGCTGAACCCGACCCAGGCGAGGGTCAGAGCGGATGCGATCGCGAAGCGGACGGTTGGTCGAAGCCCCGAGGCCGGAGCCTTGCGCCGCGTAAGACCACCGAGCTGTCCGCGTGGTGGACGACTAGATCCAAGATCGCCGTCGGCGACGGCGATCTCGTCATCGATCGAGGGCTGGTGCGGCGTCTTGCTCCTCCTCGTCGGGCGGGCGGCGATCAAAGGATAGGCGCGGTCGTCGTACAGGGCGGATGCGGTTTTAAGTCAGGGCGCGGCGGCGCTATTCGTTTTCGCCGCCGCCGCGCATCGGCCTTGCGTGGTGCTAGCTCGGAGCGATGTATCCGGTGACCCGTGCCGTAGTCCCCGACAGTGGTGACGTGTCGATGCAGGTGATCGTAGGGAGTCCGTTCCTTCCCGTGAAACCCGGGACCTCGAACAGGAGGTTGCCGTCGAGATCTTCGGCCCTCATAAAGAGGAAGTTCCCCCTGCCGTCCAACAGATGCGCCGCCGCGGCCTGGCTGGGCTGCTTGACCCCCTGGAAGTTCGGAACGGCAACGCCGTTCGAGTCGCGACATCCAGTGAATTCGTACGTCAGCGTCCTGTCATTGCTTGGGTCGGCCTTGGCGACTCCTCCAAGAACGCTGCCAGCGATCGCCGAGAGACATGCCAAAGTTGCCGCACAGCGCCTGAGCGTCATCGTGTCATCTCCTCCTCTAGCTGGCTGATTGGTTGATCGTCTGCGAAAACCAGTTCGAGGTCAAACGTCCCCCGGGGCGGAGCGTGTAACGCAGGGCCGGGAGGCGGGCCGAACGGGAAGCACCGGCCGCCAGCAGCCGCAAGCGCCCCTGCGCTCTAGATCGTCGCGCTCTTGCGGCGATTGCACATCTCACAGCGCAGCTCGATGTTCCTGGTGGTGTTCGAGCCGCCCTTGCTGAGCGGAATGATGTGATCGAACTCCAACCGTTCGCGGGATCCGCAATCCACGCAACGTCCTGATCACGCCGCCACACTTCGTGTCGCACACGCTCCGGGATCGTCTCCCTGCGAGTCGTACCAGCAGTCTCTTGTACAACTGGCCGCTGCTTCTCCTGCTTCACAGGATGACCGGGGTTGTTCCTCATCAGAATGGCGCGCTCAACGTCAAGATTTTCCTCGCGGATTCCGGAAATCGTCCGGGCTACAAGTCCCGTTTTCTTGTCGATCAGGTGGAGCCTGTATCGGGTCGGCGGCTGCACTAAGCGATAGCGACGCCGGACGCAGCCGGGAGCGCATCAAGTCGAGGCACCGCAGGACCCTAAACCTGACGTTGCGCGAGCGGAAATCAGGGCCGGAGGCGAGCCGAACGCCCGGGCGCTGCCACCTGACCCAAGGCCAAGCTACGCCGTGCCGAGCCGCCGCGCTAGACGCTCATCCGGCCATGTCCTCGACGACTAGGACCGGGTCCCTGTCGAGGTCGACGTCGGCGTCGCCATCACGAACCTCAACGACTCGAGCGTCTTACGGCCGAGCGGGATCGTGTCGCCGGCTCGCCAGAGCGGCGCGACGTTCTGGAACGACGGTGGGTCGGCGGGTGCGCCGTCCACGGTTTCGAGCTTGAACGGAGCGTGCTGGCCATAGGTCTCCTCTCCGCTGGGACCGGACGGCCCGGTGAGGATATCGCGCCGCGTCCGCGGGGCGTTCAGGCAGGCTTGAGAATGGGGAGCTCTCGACAGCCGATGACGGCGCTTCGTCTTCGGCCTTGTCACGTCTGTCGGTAGGCGCAGCAACTGATACTCAACTCGTCCCGCCTCGATCGCGTCACGGCATCGGCGCTCCCGAGACAGGAGGCTGGCCTTGCCCGTCTTGACCTCGACGAAGACGACCCTCCGAACCTCGCCCTCGTCCAGACCATCGAAGACGATGAAGTCAAGCGGCGATCCGAGAAAGCGAGCGTCCTTCGGATTGAACTGACTCAGGAACGCCGGGAACAGCGGAGCAAGATGCTCCTGCACCTTCCCACTCACGACGGAGCGGCTCTTGTCGACGCTGTCGCGCCGCGCCTTGACGAGGTCGGCCTTCGTGTAGGGGTGGCGCAACCTGTAGGCGTACAGCCACGTCACCGCAAGCAGCGAGACAACGAGCGCGACAACGAGAACGACCTGGCTCACGCTGCCATCTCTTCAAGACAGATATCCGGCGACGACAACACCAGCACGACGCCCCAGTTGCCGTTGCCAGCGCGTCGAAGAAACGCCGAGCAGGCTCCGCCATGAGAGCCGCCGCGCTCCACGGCGATGAGAACGTCCTGATACTCCTCGGCATCCTCACGGCTCAGGTGGCCGATCTTCCCCGCGGGCGAGTAGACAGCGATCGCGTTGGAGTCGTAGGGGTTGTCCGGCTCACGGACTAGAACCGCCTGAAACCAGGGAAGGTCTGGCTCGCGCCTCGCCACCGAGACGTCCACCGGCAACGGCGGCCTACCCGGCACGGCCATCGCCGCTGTGCGCTCAAGCGTGGGCTTGTAGTGCGACTCACCGACGACGGAGAGCAGCGCCCCCGCTGCGAGGGGTTCGGCCGTGACAGTGAAGGCACCCTCACCACGGAGGGACGATGTGAGACGACTCAGTAAGCCCAAAGCGGGGCCAAGGTAACGGCACCCAGGTCAGAACCGCATGACCCGAACGGGTGAAGCTCTTGTGACTGAGGCACCGACCCTCAACCCGCCCGAGGCTCTACTCACCACTTTCTCACCACATCCGCCCCCGTAGCCCATCTGCCCGTCCGCGCCCAGAACGACAAAAGGCCCCGTTTCCAGGGCCTTTGTGAGGTGGGCGGTACTGGGCTCGAACCAGTGACCCCCAGCTTGTCGAGCTGGTGCTCTCCCAACTGAGCTAACCGCCCTGGGACGGCGAATTCTAGCCCAGGCTCCTCATAGGCTCCGCGTCCGGCTCTCGAGCGTCTCGAGGAAGGCCACGAGTTCCTCGAGTTGGCGACCGACGAGATGAAGCCGATGGATCGAGCTGGTAGCGCGGCGCCTGACACGACTCCGACGCGACGATCCGAGCACAGGTCGCTACGGCCTCGGACCTCACCGCGTGCCTGTCACCGCACGTTTCGTGCGGCGGAGACTCAGCCGACCAAGAGCAGCGACGGATCTATCGCGACGTTGCGGTAGCGCAGCTCGAAATGCAGGTGGGTGCCGCTACAAGAGCCGGTGCAGCCGGCTATCCCGATCGGCTCCCCACTCCACACCTTCTGGCCGACATGTGCAAGCACTCGCGAGAGGTGCGCGTAGAGCGTCGCGAAGCCGTCACGGTGCTGCACCAGCACAATGTTGCCGTAGCCGTCGAAGCCGGTTGCATAGCCGACCTCGGTGACGACACCCGCCGCTGCCGCGCGCACATCGAGCGAACGCAGGAGCCCGATGTCGAGACCTGGATGCCAGCGATAGCCGTCGCGACCGAAGGGTGACGTGATCGTTCCCTCAGCCGGTTCGGCGAGGGACAATTGCCAGCCCGCGTCGGTGTGGGCGTCGGCAACTACCGGAAATAGAAGCGCCGCAAGCGCGGCGCAGACGCAGAGCCCCCGTCTCATGCGGCGGGCACCGTAGCACGTGTCTCGTCAGAAGATCTCGGGGCACCACGGATGCCGGTCCCAGCCGAAGAGCGCATCGGCGCGGCCGATTGCGCCGGCTCGCAACTCTTCGACGCGGCCGGCGCGCGCCAACGCGGCAAACGTGACGCCGCCGAGGAACGCTGACCCGAGAGACTGGACAGGGAGCTTCAGATCCGGCTCGTCGCCCGTACGCTCGGCCACCCCGTCCGCCAGCTTCCAGCGACCCTCGTTCCAGGGGCAGAAGCCGTCCACAACGTCGAAGACGATCGAGCCTTCCGCGGAGTACTTGCGACCCGAGAGCGCAGACCCGATGTCGACCAGGCGGACCCAGATGCCGTCCCCCATCCGGTAGCGCAACCGCCGCGGGCTCGCGAGCAGGAGGAAGAGCGGGTGGTCCGGTGGGATCAGCTCCGTCTTGACCGTCGCCACCCAGTCGATCGCAAGCAGGTAGCCCCACAGATCGCGCATGGCCGCCGGGGTTGCACCGAGCGCCTCGACCACGTGGAGCTCGGCCGTCGACGTACCTCCGTCGAAGCCGGGTTTGTGCCGATACACGGCATAGCCTTCGATCGAGCCGCCGCTCTCGTACACGACCCATCGCTTCGGCCCCGCGCCTTCTCGCCGCTCCTTTGGATCGTCGATCTCGCGGTTCTGCCACCACAGGTGATTGCGCGAGAACATTCCCGGCCACTGGAGCCGGACCCGTTCGAAGACCGGCGGAAGAGTGTCCAGTGCGTCCTCGGGCTCGAGGAAGCGAAGCGTTCCCTCCGGTTCGGCCGGAAGGGCGAACGCGGTGTACTCACGCGGAACGGCAATTTCGCCGCAGAAGGCCGCGGGCCCGTAGCCGAAGCGGCCGTAGATCGTTTCCTCCGAGGCCCACAGAGCTGCGAGCGGCTCGCCGCGTTCGTGCGCGTCGTCGAGTTGAGCGCGCATCAGCGCGCGGAGCACGCCACGCCGCCGATGCGTCGGATACACACCGACGACGCTGACTCCTGCCGTCGGCAGATCTCCTCCCGGGACCGTGAGCTTGAACGTAAACGCAGCGGCACCACCTACGACGCTGCCGTCGGACCACGCGGCATGCATGCGATCGAGCCCGACCTGCGCGACGGAGCGTTCCATCCGTTCCGTCGTCGGCACCATCCCGAAGTACTGACCGATGGCGAAGACCGCTGCGGTGTACTCGTCGAGATCTTGTGTCGGCCGCACTTCGAAGGCCATCAGAAGTCCTCCGGGCAATAGGGCACTCGCGGCGTTCGGAAGAGCGCCGATGCGCGGTCGACGGCTCCCGGTGAGTGCTCACGCACGCGCTGGGCGGCTGCGAGGCGCTCGAAGTCGAACGCACCGAGGTACACGGACTGCGAGATCGGCGACGTCGAGCTCGAGCTCTGCGTCGCCGTCCGTCCGCTGTGCGGCCCCCTCGGCGATGCGCCATCGCCCGGCATTCCACGGACAGAACTCGTCTCGTACCTCGAGCACGACTGCATCGTCAGTCGCGTACGACCGACCCGACAGGGCCGCCCCGACATCGACGAGCCGTAGCCACAGCCCTTCCGAAACGCGAAGCTGCAGGCTCCGCGGGTCGACGACCATCAGGAAGAGCGGCGACCCTGGATCGTGACGGCCCTGGACGCGCGCGATCAGGTCGATGCCGAACACGAATCGCCACAGCTCGCGCTCGGCTGCCGGTGTCGTGGCGAGCGTCTCCACGAGCTTGACCTGGCTACGCGAGAAGCCCTCGTCCCAGTCCTGCTTGATGCGGTAGATGGCGTAGGCGACGGGCTCGCCGTCGAACTCGATCACGGCGATGAACTTCGGGCCGGACCCGCGCCGCCATTGCTCGGGGTCCGCCAGGCGGTACTGCTCCCACCACTCGTCACTGCGCGCGACGAACCCGGGGATCTTCGTGCGCACGCTCTCGTACGTCCGAGCACACAGCGGCTTCGCTTCGGCCGGGTCGACGAGCCTGGCGGTTCCCCGGGGGCCCGGATCTTCGCGAAACGCAAACTGTGCACGGGCTGCGTCCATCTGCAACGTGGGCGCCGTGATGCCGTAGCCGAACCGTCCGTAGATCGCCGCCTCCGACGCCCAGAGCACTGCGAGCGGCTCGCCGCGCTCGTGCAGGTCGTCGAGCTGCCGCCGCATCATCTGCGTGAGGATCCCGCGGCGGCGGTGAGTGGGAACGACGCCGACCCAGGTGACGCCGCCGGCCGCAAGCTCGCCACCCGGCACCGTCAGGCGAAACGGATAGTCGGCCGCTGTTGCGACCGGGGTCGTGCCGTCGTACGCCGTGTAGAACCGCTCACGCACAAGCGTCTTGCTGTAACGCTCGTAGTCGTCGTCCTCCAGCGCATCGCCGAACGACGCCGAACCGGCGGTCATCGCCGCGCGCCACTCGTCCTCCGAAGGGTGTCGGATCTCGACGGCCACGCGTCCGACCTTACGAGATGCGCTCTAGAGGGGCGTAGTCGAGCATCAGCCTGCGCTCCTCCCCGTCGGCGAACCGCACGGTGACGACGCCGCCCGGCTCGATCTGAATCACCACGCCCTCGCCGAGCGTGCTGTGGCGAACGGAGTCACCGGTGGAGAGCGTCGGCACGTCCTCGCGCGGCGCGATGCCCTTGCTGCCGTAGGAGGACCACGAAGCGGGCCGCAGACGCTCGCGCTCGACGCTGGCCGGGAGCTCGTCGAGGAACCGCGACGGCATGTTGTAACCACGCGCGCCCCAGAGCGACCGGGACGACGCATGCGTCAGCGTGAGCTGCTCCTTGGCTCGCGTCATGCCGACGTAACAGAGCCGGCGCTCCTCCTCGATCCCCTGTTCCTCGATCGAGCGCGCGTGCGGGAAGATGCCTTCCTCCATCCCGATCAGGTACACGGCTCGGAATTCGAGCCCCTTCGCGTTGTGCAGCGTCATCAGCGTCACGAGGCTCTCCTCGCCGCGGATGGCGTCCTGATCGGAGTAGAGCGAGATCTCCTGGAGGAAGTGCGAGAGGGACGGCTCCTCCGCCGTCTCCTGATACTCACGGGCGACGCCGACGAGCTCCTGGAGGTTCTCGATTCGGCCCTGCGCCTCGATCGTCCGCTCCGCCTCGAGCGCTTCGAGATAGCCGCTGCGCTCGAGCGTCCGCTGGACGAGCTCGGCCACGGGAAGCTCGAGCGCCCCGGCCTGCAGCGACTGGATCAGCGTCCGGAACTGCTGCACCGCGCGGAGCGGCGCGGCGCCGACGCCCGCCTCCTCTGCAAACTCGGTCGCCTCCCACAGGGAGCGGCCCTGAGCATCTGCCCAGGTCTGAAGCCGCGCCAGGCTGGCGTCCCCGATCCCGCGGCGCGGCCGATTCGCGATCCGCGTCAGCGACACGGCGTCGTACGGGTTGTCGATCGCCTGGAGGTACGCAATCGCGTCCTTGATCTCCGCGCGCTCGTAGAAACGCGGGCCGCCGATCACCTGGTAGGCGACGCCCTGGCGGACGAGCACGTCCTCGAGCACGCGTGACTGCGCGTTCGTGCGGTAGAAGACGCCGATCTCGTCGCCGGAGAAGCCCTCCTCGACGAGCGCCGCGATCCCGGCCGCGACGAAGCGCGCCTCCGCGTGCTCGTCCTCGGTCTCGACGACGCGCACGGGCTCTCCGTCGCCGAGGTCGGACCAGAGCTCCTTCGGCTTGCGCTCGCGGTTGTTGGTGATCACGTGGTTGGCCGCGTCGAGGATCGAGTTCGTCGAGCGGTAGTTCTGCTCCAGCGCGATCGTGCGCGTGCCAGGGAAGTCGCGCTCGAAGTCGAGGATGTTGTTGATGTCGGCGCCTCTGAAGGCATAGATGGACTGGTCCGGATCGCCCACGGCACAAACGTTCATGTCCGGTTCGGCCAGAAGCTGGAGGAGGCGGTATTGGGCGTGGTTCGTGTCCTGGTACTCGTCGACGAGGATGTAGCGGAACGTCTTCTGCCACTTCTCGCGGGCCTCGTCGAAGCGCTCGAGCACGTCGACGGTCAGCATCAGCAGGTCGTCGAAGTCGACGGCGTTCGATGCAAACAGCCGACGCTGGTAGAGCTGGTACACATCCGCGACGGTCTGGTCGTAGAACGATTGGACTTGCTCGGCGTAAGCCTGCGGGAGGACGAGCCGGTTCTTCGCGTGGGAGATCTGGTTGTGGATCCCGCGCGGCGTGAAGCGCTTCGGGTCGCGTTCGAGCTCCTCCAGGCACTGCTTCACAAGCCGGATCTGGTCGGCCTGGTCGTAGATCGTGAAGTTCGAGCGGTAGCCGAGCCGCTGCGCCTCGCGGCGCAGGATGCGACCGCAGGCGGAGTGGAACGTCAGGATCCACAAGCCGCGGCCGCTGGGTCCGAGGAGGTTCTGGAGGCGCTCTCGCATCTCGCCGGCGGCCTTGTTCGTGAAGGTGATGGCGAGGATCTCGTTCGGCTTCGCACCGACGGCGTTGATCAGATGTGCGACGCGGTACGTGAGGACCCGCGTCTTTCCGGAGCCGGCGCCGGCGATCACGAGCAACGGTCCTTCCGTCGCGAGCACCGCCTCGCGCTGAGCGGGGTTCAGGTCGGCGAGATAGTGCTCCGGCGAGGCGACGGCCATGCGCCGATGCTAGCCTGCCGTGCGAAGTCCGGCCGCTTCGCCGGCCGTGATGACTTCGCACGGGATTCTCCGCTGACGGAGATCGGTTTCTGCGAACGGCGGCAAAGCCACCATCGCGGCGGAGGTACTGCTAACCCTTCCTTCTTGTCGCACCGAGTGTGTCACATTGCTCCGACAGGCACGGCTCTTGGCGACAGGAATAGGCTTCCGCTTCGTGCGCCTCGCCCTCATGATCGAAGGGCAAGAAGGTGTGACCTGGGAGCAATGGGTCGCGCTCGCGTCGGCATGCGAGGAGCACGGCGTCGAGGCCCTCTTCCGCTCGGATCACTACCTTTCGGGCTTCGACGAGAGCCGACACGTCCTCGACGCCTGGACGACGATCGCCGGCCTCGCCGCGCGGACGTCGACGCTCCAGTTGGGGACGCTCGTCTCGCCCGTCACGTTCCGACATCCCTCCGTGCTCGCACGGGCAGCGGCGACTGCGGACGAGATCTCGGGTGGACGCGTCACGCTAGGGATCGGAGCGGGCTGGATGGAGCGGGAGCACGAGGCGTACGGCTTCGAGTTCGGTTCTGCGGGCGAGCGCGTCGCCCTCTTCGCAGAACAGCTGGAGATCGTCCACGCCCTGCTCCGCAAGGACCGCGTCGACCACGACGGAGACCGCTACCACCTGCACGACGCGCCGGGCTTCGGCCGACCCGACCTGCCGATTCTCGTCGGCGGAAGCGCCAAACCCGGAACGGTCGGGCCCGCCGTGCGCTTCGCCGACGAGTACAACACCTTCTTCGCGACGATGGACGAGATCGTGGCGCGGAAGCAGCACGCTCGACGAGGCGTGCGAGCGCGCCGGGCGCGATCCGGGGACACTGAGGTACTCCCTGATGGCTCCCATCGTCGTGGGGCGCGACGAACGTGAGCTCCAGGATTCGGCGAGGCGCGTCGGCGCCCGCTTCGGCCGCGACCCCAACGAGGTGCTCGAGCGCTACGGCGAACGTGGCCCGGTGGGCACCGTCGAGCAAGTCGTCACGCGGCTCAAGGAGATCGAAGGCCTGGGCTACGAGCGGGTGATGCTGCAGCACCTCGCACACGAGGACCTGGACACTGTTGCCCTGATCGGACGCGAGCTGGTCCCGGCCCTCGCGTAGCCGCGCCTTGCGCGGGCCGATCGATCCGTGAACGCAGGGAGCCCCGCGATGCGGGGCTCCGATTCAAGCGAGATTGCTGTCTGGTCTAGTAGTCCTCGTGGATGACGCGGCGGCGACGCCCGTCGTCGACCGGCCCCGGCCCGCCGAACCCGCCCCAGCTCGACCAGAAGATGAGCGAGAAGAGCGCGCCGACCGCGCCGACGATGAGGAGGATCCAGCCGATCGTGTGCAGCTCCACACCGCTGACCGTCGCGTTCACCGCCCAGATCAGGATCGCACCGGCGGCAACCAGCAGCAGACTGACTCCCATACCCATTTCGTGTTCTCCTTTCGATGGACAGGGGAATTACCCATGTCTGCAGGGAAAACGCGAAAAGGGGCTGCGAAGATACGGGTGATCGTGGTCGCCCAGGAGCAGCGGGACTTCCTCTGCCGGCTCACCCCCGACCGTGCCCTGCGCTCGCCCGAGGAGACCCGCGGGTTTCTCGAAGACCGCGGGCTGCTCACCCGGACGGCGGACTCGTCGCTGCCGAGCTTCTTCGAGGCCTGCCACGAGGATCCGTACGCGCCGGGCAGCCCGGGCTTCGGCTCCTGGCCGGCGACCAAGTACCCGTGGTACTTCGAGCTCGCGGAGCGTCCCGACGTGCACGAGCTGCGGGTGCACAACGGGAAGTCGATCCTCTTCACCGACGCCACGCTTGCCCTCGTCGATCCGATCTGCCGCGCCGAGCTGGCACGGACCGAGCAGGAAGACGACTGGACGCCGCTGCTCGCGCACCTCGCCGACGTCGGACCGTCGACGCTCGAAGACCTCCAGACGGAGCTCGACCTGAAGCCCAAGGAGCTGAAGTCGCTGCGCTACCCGCTCGAGCGTTGCGGCGCCCTCGTCAGCCGCGGCCTACGGGTCGAGCTCCCGGACGGCGGACACACGCACACGAGCGAGCTCCTGCGCTACGACCAGGCATACCCCGAGCCGGCCGGTAACGGCGGCGGCCTCGACGACCTCGTCGTCGCTGGAGTGCGCGCCGCGGTCGTCACGCCCGAGCGCGAGATCGCACGGAAGTGGTTCAGCTGGCGTTGGCTCTTCGAGGACGACTTCGTCGAGCGGCTCGTCAGCGAGGGGCGCCTCGAGCGGCCTGAGCCGGGCCTGGTGACAGCTCCAGCGTCCGGCTAGCGCGAAAGCCGTCGAGGAAACGCCGGTCGTGGGTGACGAGGACGACCGTCCCCTCGAACGCTTCGAGCGCATGCTCCAGCTCCTCGATCGCGGGCACGTCCAGATGATTCGTGGGCTCGTCGAGGATCAGGCAGTTGACACCGCGCGCGGCGAACAGCGCAACCAGCGCACGCGTTCGCTCCCCGGGGGACAGCGACGCCGCTTCACGAAGAACGTCGTCGGCGCCGAGCCCGAACTTGGCCAGGAGCGTCCGCGCGTCCTCGGTCGTCAGGCCCGACGCTTGCGTGAACGCGGGCAGGAGCCGGCCCTGCCTAAGTTCGCCACGTTGCTGGCTCAGCTCGCCGAGAACGACGCCGGGGCCGATCCACCGGCTCCCGTCCGCGAGTGGCAAGCGCCCGAGGAGTGCCTCGAGCAACGTCGTCTTCCCGCTGCCGTTCCGGCCGAGAACCGCAAGCCGCTCGCCCCACGCGATCGTGAGGTCGAGTGGGCCGAGCCGGAACGTTCCTCGCTCGACGACGGCTCGCTCGAGCCGCAGGACGACATCGCCGCTCCGGCTCGCCGGAGCGAGATCCAGACGGAGGTCCCAGGGCTCGTAGGGCTTTTCCGCTTGCGACAGCCGTGAGATGCGTCCGGCGTACGCCTTCTTGACGTCCTTCGTCTTCTTCTTCTTGCGGCCCTGGCCGTAGCCACGTTCCTCCCATTGCTGCATCCGGCGCTGCTGCTCTTCGAGCCGGGCCTTTTCTCCCTCGTACCGTTCGTAGGCCTCGCGCTGCCGGTTCAGCGCGCCGGTTCGTGCCCGCTCGTACTCGCTCCAGCCGCCGCTGTATTCCGTGAGCCCGTGCGTCCATTCGTCCAGCTCGACGATGCGCTCGACTGTCCTGTCGAGGAAGTCGCGGTCGTGCGAGACGATCACCACTGCACGCGTGGAGACTCGCGAGCGTGCGCTCCAGCCAGTCGAGGCCGGCGAAGTCGAGGTCGTTCGTCGGCTCGTCGAGCAGGAAGACATCCAACGGCCGCTGCAAGAAGTCCGCGAGGCGGCGCCGGGCGGCCTCGCCGCCGGACCGTCCGTCCACCGCCGCTTCCTGCGGGAGGTATTCGACCGAGAGACCCGGCGGAGCCCTCCGGACTGTCCCTCGGTCCGCCTCTTCCACCCCGGCCAGGATGCGCAGGAGGGTCGACTTGCCGGCCCCGTTCGGTCCGACCAGGCCGATGCGGCTCCGCGGCGGCACGACGAGCGTGACGCCGCTCAGGATGAGCTGTGCTGCGTGGTGCTTCGTGATGTTGGCCGCGGCAAGCGTGCCGCTCGAGCGCTGCAAGGGAGGACCTCCTCGGAAGGCGGAACGAAACGGTGTGTGCTCGCCTAAGCCCTCATAGAGCGGCGCGTGGCGCCTCCGGCGATCCTAGCGCAGCGGAAACGGCTTCCGGGCGAGCGCCGGCAGCACCTGCGACGTCACCCAGACCGGCGTCGCCGCGTACCTGCGTGAATAGCGATAGCTGCCGTCGGGCCGCCGCAGCGTCGCGAGGTACCGAAATGCGCTCGCCGGTGCCTTCACACCCGCGGCCACGAACGCCTGGATCGCCCACGCCGTCGACTGCGCGTCGGAGCCGCGACCGGCCGTGAGCTCGAAGCCGCCGTCGCCGTTCTGGAGCCGCCGGAGGTACGCCAACCCGCGCGTGATCGGCCGTCCCCGGACGCCCTGGCTCCGAAGCGCCTGGATCACGGCGGCGGTGTCGTTCGAGTCGGGCGCCACCCCGGCGGCCCAGCTCCAGCCACCGGATCGCCGCTGCTGACGGAGGAGATACGTCACCTTCACCGTGGAGGAGCCGGACTGTGCACGCGCGAGGATCCCCCACGCCGTCGAGTTGATCGTCGGCCCAATGCGTCCGTCGGGACGGGAGAGGTTGACGAGCCGGTCGTGGAGCGCCACCGAGACGTGAGCCGACGACGCCTCCGCCAGCACCGCTAGCGCGATGTCGGTCGCGGACTGCAACTCGGGCTCGTGCGCCACGAGAAAGGCATATCCCTTGTCGGTCGGTCGGCCGGCCGCACGCAACCCCAAGACGGCCCAGGCGGTGAGGCCGGGACCTGCGCGCGAACCGGTCTCCGCGAAGCCGCCGTCCGGCTGCTGGTGCGACTCGACGTACGACGCCGGGTTCGCGGCGATCGCGGCGGCAGCAAGGAGTGCGGCTAGGCCCACACGACCTCCGTCTCGAGCTGCCGGCGGTAGCGATCGAGCAGCCGACGGAGCTCGGGACCCGCCGCAAGCGCGATCACGACGTTTCCAATCCCATGCGCGAGGTCGAACGGAAGCCCGCGTCCGTGCACCGCGACGAACGTCCGCCACGTGTGCTCGTCGTAGAACGCAACCCACGTCCAGACGTCCATGAAGGCGCTGAACGCGAGGCCGAGGACGAAGCAGAACGCCGCCAACGCAAGCCGACCGCGAAGCGCGGGTGCGGCAAGCGCGCCCGCGACGCCGCATGCGCCCCAGGCAAGCATCTGCCAGGGCGTCCACGAGCCCTGGCCGAGAAAGAAGTTGGAGACGAACGCCGCGATCGCACCGACGGCGAAACCGCTCCGCGCGCCGAGCGTTGCTCCTGCGACGACCACCATGACGGTGACGGGTTGCACGCCGGGAAGCGGTGCGAACAGGACGCGCCCGGCAGCAGCGGCCGCGCCCAGCGTCGCGATCAAGACGAGCTGCTTCGAAGAGTCCGGGCCACGGTCGAACCACGCGATCCCGGTTGCAAGCAGCGCGAACGCCAGCAGCAACAGCGACACGCCCTCGTGTGATCGATCGAAAGTGCTCCAAAAGGCCGCGGCGAACGCGAGCGCCCCCGCGAGGAAGAGCACGCGCCTAGACAAGGATCGCCTCGCGGCCGAGCGCCAGTGTTCGGTCGGCAACAGCGTCTGCGAACTCCTCGTCGTGCGTCACGACCAGCGTCGCGCGGCGATCCGCCTGCGAGCGAAGGAGCTTCGGCGAGCTCCCGCTTGCGCGGTGGGTCGACTCCCCGCGTCGGCTCGTCGAGGACGAGCAAGTCCGGCTCGACGGCGAGCACCGAGGCGAGCGCAAGACGCTCGCGCTCACCGCTGGAGAGGTCGCGCGGATGTCGTGACTCGACGCCCGCCGAGACCTACCGCCTCGAGCGCAGCATCGACGCGACGCATGTCGCCGTGGACGCCGAGTGCCACCTCTTCGTCGACGCGCTCGCGGACGGTGTAGCGACTCGGATCCTGCAACAGCATCGCGGCGCGGCCCCTGCGCTCGACTCGGCCGCTGGTCGGGAGCGAGCAGACCCGCCGCAAGCTTCGCCGCCGTCGTCTTCCCCGAGCCGTTCGGGCCCGAGAGCACGACGATCTCGCCGCGTCCCAGCTCGAGGCCGAAGCCGTCCAGCACGGCGGCGCCCGCGCCGTAGGAAAAACCGACGCGGTCGAGGCGACAGACACTTCCCCCTCGCCGTCGCGCTCGAACCGTTCGTCTCCTGTCCCAGCCAGCTCGGGCGGTGTTCGCGCAACCAGGTCTCGCCGCCCGTGGCCGGGGCGTCCAGCAGCACCCGCCCTTGGTCCATGAACAGGATGCGATCCGCATGCTCGAGCACTCGACGCGGCCGCTGCTCGGCGATCAGGACGGCGACGTCGAGTGAGGCGACGAGCCCGAGGAACGCGTCGGCTGCGTCGGGATCGAGCTGCGACGTCGGTTCGTCGAGGAGCAACAGCCGCGGGCGAAGGGCCAGCGCGGAGGCCAGGCACACGCGCTGCAGCTCACCGCCGGAGAGCTCGGCCACGTTCCGACGCGCGAGGTGTGCGGCGCCGACCTCGGCGAGCGCAGCTTCTGCGCGGGCCATGATCTCGCGAGGCGGGACACCAAGGTTTTCGAGCCCGAAGGCGACCTCGCGGTCGACTCGGCCGAGCACCACCTGCTGTTCGGGATCCTGGAAGACGGTCGCAACCGTTCCGGCGAGCTCGGCAGGCCGCACGATCCGGGTGTCCCGACCCTCGATCGCGACCCGACCTTCGAAGCGGCCGCCGTGAAAGTGCGGCACCAGGCCCGCCAACGCGCGAAGCAGTGTCGACTTGCCCGAACCAGACGCGCCGAAGACGGCCACGAATTCTCCCGGATCGATCTCGATGGACACGTCTCTGAGGGCAGGCGCACCCGCCTCCGGGTACGTGAACGACACGCGGGAGACGCGCGCTAGAGCCACGCCGCACCCGTGACGATCAAAACGGCCAGCGCGACGGCTGTGTATTCGCGCAGGCGCCACGGAGGCGACGGCACGGCAGTCCGCCCCGCCCGCCCGTAGCCTCGCGCCTCCATCGCCTCGGCGAGATTGAGCCCCCGCTCGAGCGAGCTGGCAAGCAACGGCGACAGCAGGCCGGCGCGCCCGCGAAGCCCGGACACCTCCACCCCACGCCCTCGCAGAGCCTCGACAAAACCGGCGGCATCCCGCTCGAGTGTCGGCAGGAGCCGGGTCGCGAGCGCTGCGGGTCGAGCGAAGCGCGCCGCCTGGAGCAGGCGATCGTGGTCGAGCAGCAGCGCGTAGGCCGCGAAAGCGAGACCAACGCATGCGAGCCGCAAAGCATTCTCGGCGGCGCTCACCAGCTCCTCCTGCGTGACGTCGAGCTGGCCCAGCACGGGGACGATCGGCCCAGTCCACACGGGATGCGAGCCGAGCGTCTCGAAGAACGGCGTGAGGACGAAGAGTCCGCCGGCAGAGATCAGCGTCCCCAGCAGATACAGCCGCCGGCGCCCGCGTGGAGCTCGCAAGCAGACGGCGAGGAGCACGACTGTCAGCACGACGAGCACCGAGAGACGGTCCGTCAGGAGCGCGGCGACCGCGAGCGCAGCGAGCAGCGCGACGGCCGCCGCTGGTCTCACCCGCGCACCTCGTAGCGGAAACGGCCGAAGGGCGGTCGTCGCAAGAGCAGGTCGGGATCTCCACGGAAGCGAAACAGGACCGGGTCCCCCGGCGAGGGGCCGCGGCCCGCAGCGACGAGAAAGGACGGGCGGTCGCCGGAGCCGTCGGTCTCGAGCACGAGCACGTTCATCCGCGGGTTCGCCCTTTGCGGAAACGTTCCGATCGCGCGGCCGCCGACGAGCTTTGCCACCCGCTCGGCATTCGCGCGTTGATCGGGCTGCAAGTACACGACGCGGGCCGGCAGGGTCTTGCCGCCGTAACCGTGCAGGAACGGCTCCGGGAACGCCCCGACGACAAGCGGGACACCCATCTGGTTTCGCCACGACCGGAAGTCCCACCACTCGACGTCGCCGGCGTGCAGCCGGTACTCGGCGGCGCTGCGGTCTCCCTCGTAGCCGTTGATGAAGTAGAACCAGTCGCGCTGCGCGGAGAGCGAGCCTTCCACGCCGTTGATCCCCTGGACGAAGCGTCCGCTGTAGCGCGTATCGATGTCCGCCACCCGGTCGAGCGCCTGCATCGCCGTGAGGCCCGAGGGCACGCTCTTCTGCAGCAAGACGTGCGTACCGCGATCACGCGTGATCCAGATCGTCGCCTTACCGCCGTCCTCGCCGCCGCAGCCCGCGAGGGTGGCGACGGCAAGGACGAGAGCGACAGCTTCACGGCACCGCATTCGAGCGCACGGCCCCGGCAAGGGTTGCACGCACGAGCAAGCCGCGATGGCGACCCACGCAGCCCACGGCCTGGTTGGCGCCCTTGGCCGGCACCGTGCGGCTGCCGACATGCAGCACCGACCCGACGGCCGCGGAGAAGGCCCCCTGGTCGTCCTGCGCGCGCACCCGGTAGCAGTTGGTCTTACCCACGCGCGAGAGCGTGAGCGTCTTCGGCCCGCCCGCGACGCCGAACTGCGCCCAGTACCACAAGACGGTGTCGCCTTCGGAGAGCGGCACCTTGTCTGCACCGACAGGCGGCGAGACGCCGTTCACCTTGAAGACCCAGCCGGTCTGGCCGACGGCCGGAAACCGTCCGACCTGGTCGACGTAAGGGCCGAAGCTCGTGCTCGTCACGTGGTAGTAGAACTCGCCGAGCGCGCTCGCGATCTCGAGTGCGTCGAGGGCGTTCTCGGGCAAAGGATTGGCGCGCTGCGATGTGACGTCGATCAACGGCGCAGTCGATCCGAAGATCGAGCGATCCTTGCCTTCCACGCGAACGTGCACCTTGACGGCGAAGGCTGCGGGAACGACGAGAAGCGCTGCGACGACCGTCGCCGCGACGAGGGAGAGTCGGTGAAGCACGAATCCTCCTTCCGCGAGGGGTTCGAGGTTCCGGCGGCGGAGGTCTTCTGACTCGGGGCGCCCTCCCTCGCCGCCTTCCCGGCTCGACGGCCAGTGGCATGTGGCGTGGGAGCGTCTCCCCTCACAGCGGCGGGACCGTTCCGGACTTGCACCGGATTCCCTTGCCGCTCGCCGGTTTGGTCGGCCCGAGACTACCATCGAGCGCCGGTGACAAAGTCGCGCGTTCTCTCGGTGTGGCTCCCGGTCGTCGTGTGGGCAGGCGTGATCTTCGCGTTCTCCTCCATCCCTAGCCTGTCGACGGGCCTAGGGACGTGGGACACGATCCTCCGCAAGGGAGCGCACATCACGGAGTACGCAATCCTCGGCGCGTTGCTCTATCGCGCGTTCCGACGTGAGGCGCCCGCACTGGCGGCCGGGATCGCGTATGCGGCGAGCGACGAGCTCCACCAGCATTTCGTTCGCGGTCGGCACGCCTCGGCGGTCGACGTCGCGATCGATGCGCTCGGCCTGACCATCGGCATGCTCGTCTGGCTGGAGGTGCGCGAGCGGTGACGGCGATCGCGCTCGACCTCGCCGCGCTGGGGGACACCGACCCGCTGTGGCGCGACTGGCTAGAGGATGCCCAGCGTCGGTTTCGGGTCGACGTGGACGCGCTGGACGAGCAGCTCCCCAACTGGCGTCCGCTGCTGGAACGGTTCGCGGAGGAGCGCGCACCGGTGTACTTCCGGCGGGACTCGGAGGTCAGCGACGCGCTGAGGCGGCTTCATGCCGCAGGAACGCGGATCGGCGTCTTCACCGAAGCTCCTGAAGAGCTGGCGCGTATCGCGCTGGCTCATCTCGGCGCCGAGCGCCGTGTGGAGGCGCTCGAGGCCGGATCGGGCTCGTGCGAGCGGCTTCTGCAACGGCTCGGCGACGGCGCCCGAGTCGTCCACACACGTGCGAGCTCCTCGCCGTAACATGAGTGGGCATGGAGCGGAAGGAAATCGGAGACCGCCAGCTCGACGCGCTGCTCGAACGCCTCGACCGGCTCTGCGCGGAGATGCACACCTTGAACCGCCGGCTCGACACGAACGACCAGCTGCTTCGGATCGCCCGGGAGCTCTCGACGCTCAACGAGTCGCTGCAGACACTTGCGTATGCAGCACTGGGCCAGCAGGCGCCGACGGTGCGGCGCCGCCGAACCGGCTGAGGTCACCAGGGCTCGCTATCAGGCCGCGAGCTTGAAGATGCGGCCGCTCGCGGTCGCGAGGTAGAGGTTGCCGGCGGCGTCCTCCCCGAAGGACGTCAGGCCATTCGCGGTGAAGGGCTCGCGGCGAACGTCGGTCGCGCGCCCGCCTGAGATCCGGAGGCTCCAGACCGTCCCCGAGCAATAGTCGCCGTAGAAGTACCGGCCGGCCGCTGACGGAATCGCACGGCCTCGATAGACGTAGCCGCCGGTGACCGAGCAACCCTCGTCATGGCTGTACACCTCGACCGGGGCGACGAGCTGGCCGGGGCCGAGGGCCGTGCTCGAGTAGCGGGCACGCCCCTCGAACGCTCGCCAGCCGTAGTTGGCGAGCTGCCCGATCTGTGTGCGGGGCCGGTAGTCGATCTCCTCCCACTCCCCCTGTCCGACGTCGCCGATGTAGAGGTCGCCGCTCGCGCGGTCGAAGGAGAACCGCCACGGGTTGCGCAGGCCGAGGCCGACGACCTGCCAGCGGGCGCCGCGGCGGAGTGGATTGATGCGCAAGAGCTTTCCGAGCCGATCGTTCAGCTGCTGCGCATGGTTCTGCGGGTCTCCTGCCGAGCCGCCGTCGCCCATGCCGACGTATAGCAGGCCGTTGCGATCGAACTGCAGCTCGCCGCCGTTGTGATTGGCGTACGGCTGCTTCACGAACAGGAGCTGGCGAGCGCTCGAGAGGATCGCGCGCCCGTTCCGCGATCGGAACTCGACCACGCGCGTGTTCCCCTGTCGATCGGTGTAGTTCGACGTAAAAGCGGTGGTTCCGCTTGTACGCCGGATGGAACGCGAACCCACAGCAGACCCTGCTCGCCGCCGCTCAGCACGCGCGAACTGATGTCGAGAAACGTCCCACCCAGCCGGCCGTTGACGAAGTAGCGGATCCGACCGACCTGCTCCACGGCATAGAGGCGGCGCGGCTCCGCGGGCGTCGATGCGACCCCGGTCAGGGGCGACAGCTGGGAGCCGAACGGCTGCAACGTCAACTGCTGGCGATCGGCCGCGGCCGGTATGAGAAGCGCAGCGGCAAGGAGAAGCGCTACCACGTCACTCCAAGCTACCCGCGAGCCCCGCGTTCGGTTCGTGCCTTAACCGATGTCTTACGGACTTCTTAGATGAACGGCTCCCCGCGCTCGAATCGTTCTCTACTGATCGCGGCGCCGCGTTTACTTCTTCAGCAGGATCTTGCGGAGCTCGTCTTCCTTGCCGGGCTGCAGGATCGCCAGCACCTGATCCCCGGGTCGGAGCTCGGTCGAGCCGACGGCGATCTCCGCGTGGCCGTCGCGCATGACGGAGATCAGCCGCGATCCCTCGGGAAGGCGCAGCTTCTCGACGGTTCGGCCGGCACACGGCGAGCCCTTGTCGATCTGCACCTCCACGATCTCGAGGTTCTCCTTGCGGAGCTCGAGCAGGTGGATGAGCTCGTGCTCGGGCACCTCGTGCTCGACGAGCCCCAGGATGCTCGACGTCGCGCAGACCGTCGGCGAGATACCGAGGAGGTCGAAGTGCGACTGGTTCCGCGGGTCGTTCACGCGGGCGATCACCTTCGGCACTCCGTACTTCTCTTTCGCGAGCTGAGCGATCACCATGTTGTCCTCGTCGTCACCGGTGAGGGCGAGGACGAGATCCGGCGGGCGCTTGATCCCCGCCTTCTCGAGCACGAAGAGCTCGGTCGCGTCGCCGTGCATGGCCTGATGTTCGAACTCGGACTCGAGCCGCTCGAAGCGGTCCCGGTCCTGCTCGACGAGCGTCGCCTCGTTGCCGTTGCGGAGCAGCGTCCGCATGACGTTCGCTCCCATCTTTCCGCCGCCTGCGATCAGGACGTACATGACTAGGCCGGAACCTCCTCCTGGGCGGCAGGCACGCCCGACCGCACCGCCTCGGTCAGCGCGTCGATCGCCGTCGACGTCGGGCAGATCGTGCGCATGCCGCGCTCGCGGTAGAAGTCGGCCCGCGCCGGGTCGAGGATTCGGACGACGGTGGAGTCGATCCCGAACCGCTTCTGCGCCACCTGGCCGATGATCAGGTTCGTGTTGTCGCCGTCGGTCGAGACGACCACGGCATCGGCGTCCTCGATGCCGGCCTCGCGCAGGACGGACACGTCCATGCCGTGGCCGACGACGAACCCGCCGGTCCAGTTTTCCCCGAGGCGGCTGAGGGCGGCCTCCTTCTCGTCGACCGCAGTCACATCCCAGCCGTCGGCGGCAAAGCGCTTGGCGATCGTCGAGCCCACCCGGCCGCAGCCGATAACGATGAGCTTCACACAGTCAGCCTAGCTCGGCAGTCAACTCTGCGCCGTGCGGCCGTCGAACCGCTCCTCACGCCCGCGCTCCGTCCCCTTCGAGAACGCCCTGAGGAAACGCCACGATGAGTACCTCGCTGGGCGCCTTCTTGAGGACGTATTCGACCGTCGGCGAGAAGAAACGGGACTGGCGCCGCCAGCGCGGTGAGATCCGAGGACGATCAGGTCGATGTCGCTCGCCTCGGCCTCCTGCACGATCGCCTGCCCGATCGACCGTGCGCGCACCGTCCTGCCGTCGACGTTGACCCCGTGATCGGCGCCGAGTAGCTTCGCCTCGGCGATCGATGCCTCGGCGCGCTCCTCCTCGTCTGTGAGCTCAGCGTCCAGCGGCAGCTCGAGCGGCACACGGATGACGTGCAACGCCTCGACCGTCGCACCGGCCTCCTGCGCCAGCTTGACGGCCGTCGCAACCATCTCCTCGCCGATGTCGCCGAGCTTCATCGGGACGAGGATGCGGCTGAACTCGGCCTCGGCCAGGCCGTGGTGCTCGTCCGCGGAGACGACGCGCTCGCGCAGGCCCTCGCCGCGCGACTTGCGGACGACGACGTACAGGACGAGACCCACGGCGAGCCACGCGGGGCCCGCGTAGCGCGCCCCCTCGTGCGTCGCGATCGCGATGATCCAGACCGCGAACGTCAGCACGGCGCCGACCGCCGACGGGAGCGGGACGCCCGCGACCGTCAGCGGCACCCGGTAGGGCCGGCGGCGCTCCGGCTCGCTGAACCGGAGCTTCACCACCGCGAGCTGGGCAGCGGTGAAGGCGAGCAGGACGCCGAAGCTGAAGAGGCTGGCGAGGAAGAGCACCGGGTGCGCCAGCGCTGCGGTTCCGGCAAGCAGGGCAATCGAGATCGCCGCGGCCGCGACGATCGATTGGGGAGAGACGAGCGTGCGGGGGCGGAGCAGCCCGAACTTCCGTGGGAGCTGGCCGTGCTCGCCGAGGGAGTACGCGAGCCGGCCGAAGCCGGAGATCGACGTCGTGGCGGCGGTCAGCAGGATGAGGGCGCCGGACAGCCCGACGAAGACCTGCAGTGGATCCCCGATGAAGGCGGGGACCTGGCCGCGGATCTCGGAGGCGACACCGACAAGAGGTGCGCGGATCCAGTTGCTGCCGAGCAGCGTCCCGTTCTCGGCAGGGAACGCCGACAGCGCGACGACCGCGATGGCGACGTACAGCAGGACGACGAGCCCGATCGCGCTGAAGAGGCTCCGCGGCAGGTCACGGCCGGGCCGCCGCGTCTCCTCAGCGAGGTTCGAGACGGTCTCGAGGCCCGTGTACGCGAGCATCGCCAGCGGGATCGCGAAGGCGATCGAATGCCAGGTCGGGTTGGTGCCGAGCGACGTGCCCTTGGTGAGCGCGTCGGGCGAGAACAGCACGGCCATCCCCAGGCCGATGAGGAGCAGCTGGGTGGCGAGGTCCACCAGCGCCACGACGAGTGCCCAGCGGTACAGCCGCGTGCGGTGGACGAGTCGCACCGCTGCGATCCCGGCGATCACTCCGCAGCCGACGACCACGTCCCAGGGACGGTCGATCTTCGTGAAGAAGGCGCCGGCCACGTAGTGCGGCAGGAACAGGGCCGACAGCGCGATGACGATCAGGTAGTCGAGGAACAGCACCCATCCGGTGACGAACCCCCACAGGTCGTTGAACGCAATACGGACGAACGTCGCCGCTCCACCGGTCTCCCGGATCGCGGCCGTGCCCTCCGCGTAGGAGAGCGAGACGAGAATGAAGAGGAGACCGGTCGCGAGCAGTACGGCCGGCGTGAAGCCGAGCGCGTGCAGAGCGATGATCCCGAGCGCGAAGTAGATCGACGACGCGATCTCTCCGTAGGCGATCGAGAACAGAGCGGGAGCGTCGAGGACCCGCTCGAGCCGAGGCAGCTTGCGCGCCACGCGCTGAGGTTAGCGCCGGGTGCGGAGCAGGTAGAGCCGGCCGATGCCGAGGGCGACGAAGAGGACGCCGAGCAGGTAGCCGAAGGACCCGCCGCCGCGCGCCGCGGTCACGGCGAGCAGCGCGATTCCGATCCCGACGAAGACGAAGGCGAGGACGACGAGCCCGTAGCGGTAGACCTTCACGCGGCCTTTCGGCCAGCTGCCACCATCACGCGGCACGGCGCGTGCTTCAGGACGAAGTCGACCGTGTCGCTGAAGACGGCGCGCCGGCCCGGCGCCCGCGGAGAGCCCATCACGATGATCTCGCTCTGCCTGCGGGTCGCCTCGTCGACGATCGCCCGGCCGGCATGGCGCGCTCGGACGAGACGCTCCGTGAGGTCGACACCGTAGAGCTCCGCGATCGCAGCAGCCGCGTCGAGTGCCTCGTCGGCGCGCCGCTCTTCGTCCTCCTGCCGCGTATCGAGCGGCAGCTCCAGCGGCACGACGACGACGCTGACCGCCGCGATCGTCGCGCCGCGCTCGGTGGCCAGTCGACACGCGAGGTCGATCGCCTCTTCGGAGGGTCGGCCGGGCTTCACGGGAACGAGGATGTTGCGGTACTCGAGCGCAATCGCCGGACCGATGATCACGGGGGCCCGCAGCGTCACGGTGACGGGTTGCTTCAAGACCAGGCGCCGATACGCGACATAGCCGAGCAGCCCGACCGCGAGCCAGCCGAGACCGGCCCAGCGCGGTCCCGTCTTCTGCACCACGACGACGATCCAGGCGGCACCCGTCCCCAGGACGCCGAAGAGCGCGAAAAGCGGCCAGTCGACACCGCGGAACCGTAGGTTCGGGCGAGCCCTGAACGCCTCTTCGGCGTCGTCACCGGCTTGCATACGGAGGGCGATCACCGAAAGGTGCGCGATCGTGAACGAGAGCATCGCGCCGAACGCGTACATGTTTCCGAGGAAGCTCGTCTGTCCCGGCAAGAGGACTACGATCGAGAGGACACCCGCGAAGACGACGAGTGACAGCCACGGCGTCTTGAACCTCGGGTGCAAGCGGCGGAAGACTTCCGGCAGCTGCCGGTAGCTCGCCATCGCGTACGTGATCCGCGAGGCGCCGATGACGCCGGCGTTCGTCGCGATGAAGAGGATCGTCGCGGCGAGGATCCCGACGTAGATCTTGGCTCCGTCGAGCACCTGGCCGTGCAAGCCGAGGTTCTCGACGAGGCCGAGTACCGGATCGTTCTGGAACCCACCGTCCTCGGGAGGAAGCCCGAGGAGCGTTTGGTAGCCGTCTGCGGTCTTGTGCACCGGCAGGGCGGACAGCGCGATCAGGGGCAGAGTCAGGTAGATCGCGAAGACGGCCACGTTCACCCAGCGTGATGGAGCGCGGAATGTCGCGCGGCGGGTCACGGGCCTCCTCGGCCAGGTTGGAGACCGTCTCGATTCCGGTGTAGGCGATCATCGCGATCGGAACCGCGAGCAAGAAGGCACTCCACGTCGGCGCCACGCCCCAGTGGATGTTGGCCGAGAAGACGACGTGCGGATCGAAGATCAGCGCGAACCCGAGCAGCACGAGCAGCAGCTGGGTCGCGAAGTCGATCACGGCGAGAACGATGTTGAGGCGGGCCGCCTCCTGGATCCCGATGATGTTCAGCAGGACGAGAAACACCACGACCACGACGCCGCCGACGATGTCCCACGGGTTCTCGCGCAGCGGTTCCCAGAAGATCGACAGGTAGTGAGGAACGAAGAACGCCGAGATGGCGATCGTGATGATGTAGTTGAGCATCTGCGCCCATGCCGCTCCGAATGAGACGAGCTCGTTGAATGCGTGCCGCGCGAAGCTGGAGGAGCCGCCGGCCTCCGGGAAACGCACAGTTCCTTCGGCGTAGGTCGCCGAGGTGGCGGCGAAGATCAGGCCGCTGATGACGAAGACGAGGGGCGTCAGGCCGAGCGCGATCCCAGCGACGAGGCCGAGCGCGTAGTAGATGGAGGAGCCGACGTTGCCGTACGCGGTCGCGAAGAGCGCCGGCGTACCGAGCACCCGCTCGAGCGTCTGCTGCCCGCCGCCGCCTGCTGCGCCTGACGGTCGCTGCCTGGGATGCCGGCGTGCTCACCGGCGGAGCCTAGAACCTCCGCCTGTCACCGAGGGCCTCCGTCCTCTCGCGCACGCTCGCCTTTGGCCGTGTCCTCGTGAGCCACCCCCGGTGCCAGGCACGGCTGCGAAAGCGTCACGAATGTGAGTCGAGAGTCCCTCCCACACCGTGGTCTTTGCGGTGCGAAGCGGGCTCAGCGGCAGGCCATGTCCGGGTGCCAGGCACCGTTGCGAGAGTGTGACGTTTCTTCCACAACGGGCCCGCAGACGCGGACGAGCGCGCTCGGTTCGCGGCCTAGCCGTGAATCGAGACGATCAGGGGGATCATCAGGATCGCGACGATGTTGGCGATCTTGATCATCGGGTTGATGGCAGGGCCCGCGGTGTCCTTGTACGGGTCGCCGACCGTGTCACCGGTCACGGACGCCGCGTGCGCTTCCGAGCCTTTACCCCCGTAGGCCCCGTCTTCGATGAGCTTCTTCGCGTTGTCCCACGCGCCGCCGCCCGACGTCATCGCGATTGCCAGGAAGAGTCCCGTCACGATCGTGCCGATCAGCAGACCGCCGAGCATGCGCGCGTTGATGATCCCGACGATGATCGGAAAGGCGATCGGAATCAGCGCCGGGAGCAGCATCTCGCGGATCGCCGACCCGGTGACGATGTCGATCGCGCGGCCGTACTCAGGCCGGGCCGTCCCCTCCATGATCCCCGGGTTCTCGCGGAACTGCCGCCGCACCTCCGTGACGACCTGCCCGCCGACCTTGCCGACCGCCTGCATCGCGAGCGATGCGAACAGGAACGGCATCAGCCCGCCGATGAACAAGCCGGCGATCACCCACGCGTCGTTGAGGCTGAACACTGCGAGGAGCCCTTCGTCCCGCAGCCCGGTGGTGTAGGAGTCGAAGAGCACGAGCGCGGCGAGTGCGGCGGAGCCGATTGCATATCCCTTCGTCACGGCCTTCGTCGTGTTGCCGACGGCGTCGAGCGGGTCGGTGATGGCGCGAACGGATTCGTCGAGGTCGGCCATCTCGGCGATGCCGCCGGCGTTGTCCGTCACCGGACCGTAGGCGTCGAGCGCGACGATCAGGCCGGTCATCGACAGCTGCGCCATCACGGCGACGCCGATGCCGTAGAGACCGGCGAAGTGGTGTGCGACGAGGATGCCGGCCGCGATCACGATCACGGGAAACGCGGTTGCCCGCATCCCCACCGCCAGGCCCGAGATGATGTTCGTCGCGTGGCCGGTCTGTGAGGCGGACGAGATCGACTTCACCGGGCCGAAGCGTGTGCCGGTGTAGTACTCGGTGATGGCGACCAGCAAGAAGGTAATGACGAGTCCGACAAGCGCCGACGCGTAGAGATCGGTGAAGGTGAAGACGCCGCCGTCGAACGCCGCCGTGACCGGGATGAAGCCGATCGCCGACAGAACCGTGGCGACGAGCACGGCCTTGTAGAGCGCGTTCATGATCGAGCCGCCCCGTCCGACCCGGGCGAAGAACGTCCCGATCACCGACGCGAGAATCGACATCCCGCCGAGCGCAAGCGGATAGAGCGCGAGCTGGCTGGACGGGAACTGCGTGCCGAGCAGCATCACCGCCACTGCGGTGACGGCGTAGGTCTCGAAGAGGTCGGCCGCCATGCCCGCGCAGTCGCCGACGTTGTCGCCGACGTTGTCGGCGATGACCGCCGGGTTCCGCGGATCGTCCTCCGGAATCCCCGCCTCGATCTTGCCGACCAGGTCGGCGCCGACGTCGGCCGCTTTCGTGTAGATGCCGCCGCCGAGGCGGGCGAAGACGGAGATGAGCGAGCCGCCGAACGCGAGGCCGATGAGGTCGTCGATCGCCGACTCCTGCGAGTTGCCGATCCAGCCCGTCAACACCCAGTAGTAGCCTGCAACCCCGAGCAGCCCCAGGCCGACGACGAGCATGCCGGTCACGGAGCCGGCACGGAAGGCGACGTTCAACGCAGGGCTTGAGCCCGTGACGCGCAGCTTCAGCCGTGCGCACGTTCGAACGCACGGCCACGTTCATGCCGATGAAACCGGCCGCCGCGGACAGGACGGCGCCGACGAGGAAACCTATCGCCGTCCCCCAGCCCAGCTTGTTGTAGAAGCCGAGGAGCAGGAAGGGAACGATGGAGACCAGCGCGATCGTCGTGTACTGCCGTCGGAGGTAGGCCGCCGCGCCCTCCTGGATCGCGCGAGCGATCTCGCGCATCCGCTCGTTTCCCGTCGGGCTGCGAGAGCAGCCACCAGGTCAGCCCGACCCCGTAGGCGATCGCAACCGCCGCGCAGACGAGCGCGAACAGCACCGCGTGGTCATTGAAAAAGCTGGCGACGATCAGCGTGTTACCCCCTGACAAAGTCGGCGCCGAGTTCTCCTCGGCGCGGGCAGGTTTTTATCACATGAGCGGCGCCGTGGGCGCCGGATCCAGCCCCGATCAGGCCGTTTCCTGGTCCTCCGTGGAGGTCGTTGGCGGCGTCGGCGTAGGCGAGCTGCAAATTCGCAGTGACCTGCTTGAAATCTCGGACAGCCTCCTCGCCGAGCTCCCCTTCGAGAACGGGTACGAGCACCCGAAGTGTCTCGATCGCAAGCCGCGCCTGAGCGAGGTCGCGGTCCTCGCCGGCGAGCTTTTGGTAGCCGAGGGACGACACCGTGTAGAGCGTCTGCACGATCAGATCCGAGACCTTGAGCTTCTTGAGCTGCTCCTCGAGCTGCTTGACGAGCTCCTCGTCGTCCGGCGGCTGCTGCGATGTCGTTTCGCTCACGCCGGTTGCCAGAGCTCGAAGCGGTTGCCTTCCGGATCCGTCGCCCAGCCGAACCTGCCGTACTCGTGCTCTTCGACGTGCAAGTCGACGTCGACCCCGGCCGCCCGAAGCTGCGCGAGCATCGCGTCGAGGTCGCGGACGCGGAAGTTGACCATCAGCTGCTGCTCCGCTCGCCCGAAGTAGCTCGTGTCGGCGGCGAACGGCGCCCAGACCGTCTGGTCGCCGTCACTGGCGGTGAAGGTCGTCCCGTAGTCCTCCATCTGGATGCCGAGCTTCTCGGCGTACCACGCGCGAAGCGCCTCCGGGTTACGCGCGCGGAAGAACACGCCGCCGATGCCCTGCACGGCCTCAGCCACCGACACGCTCCCGCGGACGCCGCACGAGCTCGGCGAACACGTCACGATGCGACCCGAGCTCCTCGAGTCGCGCGTACTGCCGCTCGGCAGCGTTCCGCTCGGGCAGATGGAGATACGAGGCGACACCGATCTCGTCGGCGACCGGAGCGACCCACTCGAGCAGCGCCTCCAGCCGCGCCCGCGCCGGCACGACCTCGCCGCGCTCGAAGTCGATGAGCCCGTCCGTCAGGCCGTAGCGGATCGCACGCCACATGTTCTCCTCGAGCAGGCGATGCGGGAGGTTCGGCAGCGACTCGCCCTCGTCGAGCGCACGGGCGAAGCGCGCGCCGAGCGCGTAGATGAACGCCGCGAGCGACTGCGCCTCCGCCAGGTCCGGCTGCGCGTCGCAGATGCGCACCTCCACGGTGGGAAAGGCGAGGTGCGGACGCACGCTCCACCACAGCTGCGTGTGCTCGTCGATCGAGCCGGTGTCGTAGAGGAAGCGGATGTAGCGCTCGAAGCCGCTCCACCCGTCGTACGCGTCCGGAATGCCGGCGCGCGGGAACATCTTGGTGAAGATCTCCGTCCGCGCGGAGTGCAAGCCGGTGACACAGTCCTCGACGAACGGGGAGCTCGCCGACAGTGCGAGGAGCTCGGGAAGAACGTTGCGAAACGCGTTGCACACCGCGATCGCGCGATCGGCCCCCCGGATCCCGATGTGCGCGTGGATCCCGAAGCTGTTGTTCCGCCAGACGACGTAGCGGAGGATCTCGTCGTTTCGCCGGTAGTGCGGCGTGTCGATGATGCGCTGGTCCTGCCAGCGGCTCCAGGGATGGGTGCCGGTGCCGGCGAGGCCGACCCCGAACCGGTCGGCAAGCTCCGCGAGCTGGTCGCGACGCTCGACCATGTGCTCCGCCGCTTCGCCGAAGTTCAGACACCGCCCCGTCTTGACCTCGATCTCGGAGGCGATCAGCTCGCCGACGAGGTGCTCGTCGAGCTCGGTCCCGGCGGCCCCCGCCTTCAGCTCCTCGAACCGGTTCGTCAGCTCGAGCGTCTCGGGGTCGATGAGCGCGAACTCCTCCTCGACGGCGAGCGTGAAATCGCGCCCCGACTCGAACGATTCGTACGCGAAACGAATCTGTTCCTCGGGACTCAGCTTTTGCTGTTCACCCACGTGGCAAGCGTAAATGAAGTGCTTCAGCCGTCCTTGAACGGCTCGATCTTCACGAGTCGGATCAGGTTGAGGTAGAAGGGGCCGCTCGTCCCTGATCAAAGCCACCGCTTCCCTGGACGAAGCGGGCTGACTATAACGCGGGCATGCCGGAGCCCAGGGTCACCCTCTACCACGCGGCCGGGTGCCACCTCTGCGACCGCGCCCGCGAGATCCTCCGCGAAGTGCGGGAGACGGCTCCCTTCGAGCTCGAGGAGGTCGACATCACGGGCGATGGGCGCCTCGAGGCCGCGTACCGCGAGTGGCTGCCGGTCGTGGAGATCAACGGGGACAGGGCCTTTGTCTACTACGTCGACCCGGCCGCCCTGAGGCGGAAACTGGGTGCACAAAGTTAAGCGGCGCGCCGCCCTCTCCCCGCGTGATACAACGGGATCCGGGTGTCACAAACTCTCGAGACCAGGACCTCCGTTCCCGGGTCGGAGCGGCTGACCGTCGGCGTCGCGGCTCGCCTGTCCAGGTACCTGCAGGTGCTGACGCAGGCGAAGAAGATGGGCAAGGAGCGCATCTCCTCCCAGGAGATCTCCGACTACACGAACATCAACGCGACGCAGATCCGGCGCGACCTCTCGGCCTTCGGGAAGTTCGGCAAGCGCGGGGTCGGCTACAACATCGACTCGCTGCTCGGCGAGATTCGGAAGATCCTCCGCACGCAGGGGCAGCACAACATCGCCCTGATCGGCGCCGGCCGTCTCGGTCAGGCGATCGCCAGCTCGCCGATCTTCGCGGAGCACGGGATCAACATCGCCGCCGTGTTCGATACGGACCCGGACAAGGTCGGGCGGCCCGTCGGGAATGTGCCGGTCAGTGACTACTCGAGCCTCGCGGACGCGATCCGCGACAAGAACATCATCGTCGGTGTCGTCGCCGTCCCGGCCGACAACGCACAGAAGGTCGCCGACGACCTCGTCGACGGCGGCGTGCGGATCATCTTCAACTACTCCGAAGCGCTGCTGGACGTCCCCCAGGACGTCGCCGTGCACACGTCGAACCCGGCGGTCGAGCTGCTCTACGCGCTCTACTTCTACCTGACCTAAGGGTAAATACCGCGCGTCGTCGTCGCCTCTGCGACGCGCTGCACCGCTAGCCCGTATGCGGCCATCCGCATCGAGACGTCGCGACGCTCCTGGGTCGCCCACGTCTCGTTGAAGGCGCGCGTGATGATGTCGTTCAGCTTCGCGTTCACCTCGCCCTCCTTCCAGAAGTACTCCTGGAGGCCCTGGACCCACTCGAAATACGAGACGACCACGCCGCCCGCGTTGGCGAGGATGTCGGGCAGGACGAGCACGCCCTTCTCGTCGAGGATCTCGTCGGCCGCCGGCGTCACCGGTCCGTTCGCGCCTTCGACGATGATCCGTGCCTTCACCTTGTCGGCGTTCTCCGAGGTGATCACCTGCTCGAGCGCGCAGGGAGCGAGGACCTCGACGTCGAGGAGGAGCAGCTCCTCGTTCGTGATCGGCTCGGCGCCGCGGAAGCCGGAGAACGAGCCCCGCTCTCGCTTGTGCGCGAGCGCTGCCTGGACGTCGATGCCGTTCGGGTTGTGCAGCCCGGACGTGGAGTCGGAGACCGCGACGACGAGCGCGCCGTCCTCGGCGAGAAACCTCGCCAGGAAGGACCCGACGTTGCCGAAGCCCTGGACGGCGACGCGTGATTCCCTGCAACGACAGCTGGAGCTTCCGCGCCGCCTCGCGAACGCAGTACAGCGCGCCGCGCGCAGTCGCCTCTTCTCGGCCGAGGGAGCCGCCGATCGTGAGCGGCTTCCCCGTCACGACCCCGAGCACTGAGTGGCCCTTGTTCATGGAGTACGTGTCGAAGATCCAGGCCATGACTCGGCCGTCGGTGCCGACGTCCGGCGCGGGAATGTCTTTCTCGGGCCCGATCTCGTTGATGATCTCCGACGTGAATCTGCGCGTCATGCGTTGGAGCTCCCCCTCGGACATCTGCTTCGGGTTGCAGACGACCCCGCCCTTGGCGCCGCCGAACGGAATGCCCGCGAGCGCGCACTTCCAGGTCATCCACATCGCGAGCGCCTTGACCTCGTCGAGCGTGACGTCCGGGTGGTAGCGAATTCCGCCCTTCGACGGGCCCCGGGCGATGTTGTGCGTAACGCGATACCCCTCGAAAACGCGCGTTGTCCCGTCGTCCATCGCAACGGGGATGGACACCGCCAGCGACTTCTTGCATTCCTGCAGGATGTTGACGAGATTCGGGTCGATCGCGAACGTCTGCGCGACCTTGCCTAGCTGCGCCTTGGCGATCTCGTAGGGGTTCTCGCGCAGATGCGAGACCGGGGCTTCGAGAATGGTCACTTCCGCTCCTTTTTCCGCGCAAATCGGGACATTTTGGCCGGGCGCGGGGAGCCTACTTGATTGTGATCCCGATGGTCCGTGTGGTCGGCGGTCCCGTATCGGTTCCGTACGCGATGAGCTTGAGCTGGTACGGCCCCGACGGCAGCAACGCACCCGTCGGGTCGCGACCCGTCACGCCGAAGGAATACCGGCCCGGCAGAACATCGCGAAGCCGCGCGAGCAACCCGATGCGGCCGCCCTCGGGGCTCCAGAGCTCGAGATCGAGACGCGACAACGGCAGAACGTCCGACGTGCCGCCGTCGCTCGGGACGGAACCTGCGATGAACGTCAGGAGCGCGGGCGCTGCGTCGGAAGGCGTGAACGACCGCGTCGACAGGCGCACCGACGCGAGCGTCGGCGGCCGGCGAGGACCGAAGAGGATCGTCCAGGGGACCCGCACCTGCCTGCTCCCGATCGGCGTGAGCACGACGGCGCCCTCCGCCGCCGCCGCGCCCTCGAGCTTGCTTGCGACTCGCGCCCGCACGTGAACGCGGATGGCCTGTCCCCCGCGGAGCCAGAATCGCTTCGGCCTGACGTCGAAGTCGACGGCCGCAGCGCCTTCGTGCGCCACGCGAACGTCGACGGCGACGCGAAGCGGGCGGACCGACAGATTCCGTACGTCGACGACCTGCTCGCCACGCCAGCGCGAGCTCTCCGCGCGGCCGAACGCGAGCGAGCTCGGCGCAGCGCCGATCTCGGTCGCGGCTGCGCCGCCGATGTCGAGCAACCCTGCTCCCTGGGCGATGACGGGGTCGTCCGGGATCGGCCTCGCCGAGGCGACGAGGAGGCTTTCGAGCGCATCGGCGTCGAGGTAGGACCGCGCCTGCGCGAGGAGCGCCGCTGCTCCGGCGACGAGCGCCGCCGCTCCGCTCGTTCCGTTGATCGTTCCGTAGCGCGCCGACCCGTCCGGGTTCGCGCCGGGCTCGGCAGTCTCGAGGGCGACGCCGGGGGCGACGAGCTCAGGTTTGACGCGCCCGTCGAATGCAAGCCCGGTCGAAGAGAAGCGCGCGACTCGCCCGTCGCCGGTGTTGGGCGCCGTTCGCACCGCGCCGATCGAAGCGGTTACCGGCCTGCCGCGTTGCCGTTGCAGGAGGAGGCGATGCGCGAGATCGGCGGGGATGGAAACCACGGGAATGGGCGCGCTCTCGTCGAGGGCAATCGCACCGGGCGGTAGGTCTGCGCCGTAGAACAACGCCGCGACTGCACCTGCACGTGCGGCATTGGCGACGCTGCCGTCGGGATCCGGGCCCGCCTCGAGCAGTGCCGCCCGTCCGGCGACGAGGCTCGATCCTCGCTTGTCGAAGAAGTCGAGCAGCGGAACGGCGCCCCGATATCCGACGGGCGACGTGCTGCGTGACCTCGGCGCGCCGACGCCGACGTCGAGCGACTGCGAGGGTGAGACCGCACCCGCGAGGGGGCGCATACCGTCGAAGTCGACGTGAAGACCCGTGCGCAGAACCAGCCGGGCTCGTCCGTAGCGAGGCCGGAGATCGACTGCCCCGACGGTGAGCACGTCCGGCGCACCTCCGGGGCCCGCCACACTGCCGTAGCCCGGTCCTGCAGGCCCGTCGTTGCCTGCGGGGGCGACCACGAGCGTGTCGAGCCGGCGTGCACCGGCCGCTGCAAGTGCCAGAGGACCGTCTGCAAAGGCGGCGAAGGGCTCGACGACGCCGATCAGCGCAATGCGCGCCGCGTCGTGCGCATCGCCGTCGGCGTTCGGGTCCACGGCGCGCTCGAGCCCGGCGAGCACCTGATCGGTCCGGCCGTAGACGGCCCACTTCGCGGAGGCGTCGCGCTGCCATCCCGCGACGCGAATCGGTAGGAGCGTGGCGCCGGGCGCGACCCCGGAGGGCGCTTCCGGCCCGCCCGAGCCGACGAGAAGCCCGGCGAGCTCGGTGCCGTGTTGCTCGAGCTCTGCCGGTTCGTCCGGCTGCGGCGCCGCCGAGGCCCCGGCCGCACCGCCGACGATGTCGATCCCACGGTCGACTCGTCCCCGCAGGATCGGATGTGCGCGATCGACTCCGGTGTCCAGGAGGGCGATCGTCACCCCCCGCCCATCGCGATCGGACAGCGTGATGTCGGGCCGCGTGCCGAACGGCGAACGGAGCTGACCCGACGTCAGGGAAGCCGGATACGCCGCGCGCACCGGGTAGACCGCAGCAACGTCGGGCTGCGCGTTCGACGAGTGCGACACCGCGCGCGTCCAATGCAGCCGAGAACCCGTTGATCGTGCGCGTGTAGCTGAACTCCGGTTGCACGAGCACGCCCTGCACGCGCAGGCGGGCGACGAGGAGCTTCTGGGCGGCGACGGCGCTCTCCCTCCACTTCCGCTCCTCTTCGCTCGTCGCGAGACCGCCCGCGTTCGCCACCCGGTCCGCGACGGAGGGCGCCTTGAGCACGACGATCACTCGCTGACCGACCGCCACGCGCGGACGCAGCCCTCCGGCGAGCCCCTGCCAGCTCGCCTCCGCCTGCGCCGGCGAGGACTCGCTGCGACCACCCGCGGCGATCAGGACGGCCGCGGCAGCGACCGCGAAAGCCGCCAGCACGAGCACGGTGAGCGGCTCACGCGGAGGACGCGTAGGCATCGAGGCCAAGATAGCCGGGATACGGGATGGGCTCTTCGAAACGCGCCGCCGACGCGATCATCGCCGCGTTGTCCGTGCAGAGCTCGAGCGGGGCAACCGCTGCCTCGGGCAGGGCGGCCCGCAGCTCGGAGTTCGCGGCCACACCGCCGACGACGGCGATCGTCGTCGCCCCGACCTCCGCGGCCGCCTGTCGCGTCCGTTCTACGAGCGCACGCACGATCGCGCGCTGGTAGCTCGCGGCGAGGTCCGGGCGCCTCTGCTCCAGCTCCGCCGGCTGGAGCTCGCGAACCGTGTACAGCAACGCGGTCTTCAGACCGGAGAAGGAGAAGTCGAGCCCGGGTACGCGCGCAACGGGGAACTCGAAGGCGCGTCGGATCGCCGTCGCGGGCGACGCGGTCGATCTCGGCGCCGCCGGGATAGCCGAGCCCGAGCAGCCGCGCGCCCTTGTCGAACGCCTCGCCTGCCGCGTCGTCGAGCGTCGTCCCGAGAAGACGAGGCCGAGCGCCGCGACGACGAACGTCGAGGAGCATCGTGTGGCCGCCGCTCGCGAGCAGGCACAGGAACGGCGGCTCCAGCGGGTCCGGTTGCAGGTAGAGCGAGGCGACGTGACCCTGGAGATGGTCGACCGGAACGAGAGGCACGCGCCTCGTCCAGGCGACGGCCTTCGCAGTCGCGACGTCCGATCGAGCAAGGCGCCGATCAACCCCGGTCCCGCCGTGACGCCCACGAGCTCGACCTCGTCGAGGTCGGCATCCGCCTCGGCGAGTGCTTCGCGGATGACAGGCGTGACGAGCTCGAGGTGCCGGCGCGACGCGACTTCAGGGACGACGCCGCCGTAACGGGCGTGGAGCTCGGCCTGAGACGACACGATGTTCGAGCGGATGACGCCGTCCCTCGTGACGAGCGCCGCCGCCGTCTCGTCGCAGGAGGTCTCGATGCCCAGGATCAAGGCGTCACGCCCGGGGCGCGCGCGTTCAGTCGCTCGCAGCTTCGCTCCGAGGGAGAGGTTCACGCCACATGATCAGTGCGTCTTCACGGTTGTCCGTGTAGTAGCCGCGCCGAATGCCGCGGGGCTTGAAACCCGCCTGCTCGTAGAGCCGGATAGCGACGTCGTTCGAGACGCGGACCTCGAGGGTGTACCCGCGCCGCCCTTCTCCCGAGGTGAGCTCGAACAGCCGCTCGAGCAATGTCGTCGCGATCCGCCGCCTTCGCTGCTCCGGCGCAACGGCCAGGTTCATCACGTGCCAGGCGTCGACGTACCGCGAGATGATCAGGTACCCGAGGAGCTCGTTCGTCTCGGGATCGAACGCGCCGAGCGAGAGCGACGACGGCTTCGCCAGCTCGCCGGCGAACATCGACCTCGACCAGGGCGTCGGATACGAGTCCCGCTCGATCCGCTCGATCTGTTTGAGGTCCCGGAGCTCGAGGCGCCGGAAGGCGACTCTGTTCGCGGTCGCGCTCACGAGACCGTTCTATCAGCGTCGGGTGCCCTGAGGTAGAGCGGCTCGACGTTCTCGGCCGCGGTGAAGTTCTCAGCCAGCTGGGCGTGGAACCGCGCGCGTGGAAGATGTCGGTCGTCGTCGTCCGGCGGCACGGACGCGCCTGCGGCCTCGAAGAGCTCGCGGTAGCGAACGGCCCCGCTCCCGACGAGCAGCCTCTCCGGCCGCGGGCTTCAGCTCGCGCGGGAGCAGGACTCGGGGCTCGTCCTGGAGCACGAATACCTCGCGCCGGCGTGCGTCGATCACAGGCGTCGCGCCCGGCGCGCCCGCGGCAAGCGCGGCGAGCGTCGATACGCCGGCGACGGGGATCTCGAGACCGAGGGCGAGACCGCGCGCAGTGGCGAGACCGATGCGGACACCGGTGAAGCTGCCCGGCCCGATTCCGACTGCGAGGCCGTCGAGATTCGCCGGTGCGCGCCCCGGCCTGCCGGAGCAGCGCGTCGACGTCCTCGAGCAGCGTCACCGCCCGGGAGACGCGCTCCCCGAGCACTTCGCCGTCGTCGACGAGCGCACTCGTCGCCACGTCAGTCGCGGTGTCGAACGCCAGGATCAGCATCGACGTCAATCGTGACAAGCCGGACGTCTTCGCCGCCGTGCTGCAGGTGCACGCGGGCTCGCGCCGGCGGCAGGACTCCCTCTCCGGCTTCCGGCCATTCGACGAAGACGATCGCGTCCTCGAAGTACGGCTCGAGATCCCCCCACTCCGCCGGCGAGACGCCCTGGAACCGAAAGAGATCGAGGTGTGAGATGTCGACGGTGCCGCGGTAGCGGTGGCCGATCGTGAACGTCGGGCTGGTCACATGCTGCGTCACACCGAGCGCCCGACACGCGCCGCGGACGAACGTCGTCTTCCCCGTCCCGAGCTCGCCCGATACGGTGACGACGTCGCCGACCTCGAGCTCGGACGCGAGTCGCGCCGCCAGCTCCTCCGTCTCTGCAGGCGAATGCGACTCGGTCAGAACAGGCCGAGCTGGACGGCCGGCTCCGCCACGACCGGCGCGACGTAGAGCGGCTCGGGCGGCGTGACCTCACGGCCGAGCAGCTCCGGAAGGCGCGCGAAGTCGGATTTCAGGACTTCGAGCATTCGCGGCGTGTACAGCGCGGCGGCCGGGTGATAGATCGGGTAGAGGAGGACGCGGCGGCCGCCGAGCGTCGTCTCCTGCTCCTGGCCGTGGACGCGCGTGATGCCGGTCGGCCGACCGGAGAGAAGCTTCGTCGCGAAGTTGCCGAGCGTTGCGACGACGCGCGGCTCGATCAATTCGATCTGCCGCCAGAGATGGCTCTCGCAGGCTTCGATCTCCTCGGGCATCGGATCGCGGTTGCCGGGAGGCCTGCATTTCAGGACGTTCGCGACAAAGACGTCCGCTCGTGACAGGCCGATCCCGCCGAGCAGTTGATCCAGCAGCTTCCCCGCGGCGCCGACGAACGGCACTCCCTGCTTGTCCTCGTGGAAGCCGGGCGCCTCCCCGACGAACATCAGGTCCGCGTTCGGATCGCCCGACCCGAACACGACCTGCGTCCGCCCACCGGCCAGCGGGCATTTGGTGCAGCCCGCGACGACCTCTGCGAAGGCCTGCAGCTCGTCCGCGCGTGTCAGCTCAGTGACCGCAGCCACAGCTCCCGCCGCAACAGCCGCCGCCACCACTCGAGAACGCGCCGGTCTGTCCGGCGGTGCCGACGAACGAGAACGTCGAGAGCTGCTTCGCGACGTTGGTGGCGCCGCAGTCCGGGCACGCAACCTCCATGTCGCCCCGGACGAGCTCCTCGAAGTGCGCCTCGCACTTCATGCAGACGTACTCGTACATCGGCATCGCCCCGGCAGTTTAGGGGCGACACCGGACGTGCGGCAAATCGGCCTAGTAGGGGGCCTTCACTGCGCGGCCGCCCAGCGTCCCGGTGAGCGTGTTCTTCGAGATCCTGAGCGTTCCGGCGACCGCAGCCGGACCCGGAGACCCGAACCCGTCCGGTGAACACGACCGGGGGCCCGACGGTGGAGAAGGTGACCTTGCCGCTGACGAGCACGCCCGGTGCGTCGCTGTAGCGGGTGAGCGTGAACGCGAGCCCTTGCCGCGCGCTGACGAGCTTGCCTCCGTAGAGGCCGCGCGGCACGAACGTCGCAGAGGAGAACACGACCTGCAGCCACGTCGACTGCGCTTCGCGCAGCGTCTTCCTCACGACGGCCAGCGTCGCTGCAGGAGAGCGCGTCGCCGGGCGCTTCGGATACGCGCCGATGATCTTCGTGAGATTCGGCACGTGCGGGCACATCGCCCGCGTCGGCGCGACGAGCGTGCCCAGGATCCACGCTCGCAACGCGTTTTGCGAGCAACCCGAGATGTCGGCGGTGAGCACGCTGTGACCGACACCCGGCACGACGACCAGGCGTCCCTGCGGGAACTGGTCGACCACGGTGAGCGCGTTCGCCGCCGGGGTCCGCATGTCATACCCGCCGTTGATGGCGAGCACCGGGACGTTCGGAAACGGTCCCGGGCCGAGCGGTGTGTTCCCGGACGGCGTGGGCCACTGCTCGCAGAAGTACGCCGTCCCGATGCGCGCGGCCCACTTTCCGAACGGCCCCAGCGACCCCGGCAAGAGGCGTCCGACCGCGGAGTTGATGACCGCTCGGCGCTGAGCGGGCGGCGTGTTCGGTTGCCACGGAAAGCCGCCGTCCGCGCAATTCGTCGCAGCGTTGAGCCCGAAGCTGAGGTCCTCGGCGCTGAGCACGCTCGTCCTCTTGTCGAAGTCCCAGAGCCGCAGGAGCGGGCGGAAGTTGCCGCCTCGCGCGGCATGCACCGCCGCAGGCGCGGCGGCAGCGAGACCTGGGCTGAGGTCCGAATCGATCATCATCACGAGCAGGTCCTCGCCGTTCATCCGAACGGTCTGGGCTCCGCGCGGCGTCAGCACCTTGCCCCGCGCGGGACGCGCTTCGAGCCGATTCGCCACGGCGGCGACATCGCCCGCGTAGTTGGACGTTGCGCCGCGGCATCGACCGGCGGCGCAGAACTGCGTCAGCGTGCCGGGCATCTGCTGCAGCACGTTCCGGTCGAAGGGATCGGGGAACGTCGGCACGACCATCGAGTCGAGGATGAGCCGCTCGACGCCGTCGGGATGTGCGAGCGCGTACGCGAGCGAAAGCTTCGTCCCGTACGACACGCCGTAGAGCGCGATCTTCCCGAACCCGAGCGCCTGTCGCACAGCCTCGATGTCGTCGGCGTGATCACGCGTCGCGTAGAAGACACGCTGCGGCCCGATGCTCGCCGCGCAGCCCGCCGCCAGCGCGGCTCCGGCCTCCGGGCTGGGTGCGACCGCCCGCTGTAGCGCCGGGCAGCGGATCAAGCCGGACTGGCCCGTGCCGCGGTTGTCGAACGCGACCAGGGTGTAGCCCGGAAGCATGAACTGGGTGTCGCGGATGTTGGGCGAGCTCAGGTCGAACGCGCCCGCAGACCCCTGCCCGGGGCCGCCCGCGATGAGAAACGCCACTCCGCGCTGCTGGCCGGACGCCGGCAGCACCTCGACGTGGAGCCCGATCGTTCCGGGGACCGCGCCGGTGCGGTCGAGCGGCACGTCGACCGTCGCGCAGAGAACGCCGTTGGTCTTGCACGGCGTGAGCGGAGTCGCCGCTCTTGCCTGCCCCGGTACGAACGAACACCGCCGCTGCGAGCAGCGCTGGGAGGAGGGCACGGCGCACGAGACACGCCAGGGTACCAGCGCCGGTGTAGGCTTCTGCTGCCCGGTATCCGCTACGGAACTGGAGCTCAAGAGGTGTTCGAGGCAGTTCAAGTGATCGGCTCCGGCCGTGTCGGATCGGCCGTCTCGGCGCGCCTGCGGGAGCGCGGCCTCGACGTGACCGAGGAAGCCGAGCTCGTCCTCCTCTGCGTGCCCGACACGCGCCATTGCCGAAGTGGCGCGGACGATCCCGCCCGGGCCCTGGGTGGCACACGTCTCGGGCGCGACGCCGCTGGCGGCGCTGGATCCGCATGAGCGGCGCTTCTCGGTCCATCCTCTACAGACCTTCACACGGGCGCGTGGCCCGGAACAGCTCGACGGCGCCTGGGCCGCGGTCACGAGCGAGGGCTCCGACGCACGGACGGCAGGCTTCTGGCTCGCCGAGACGCTCGGATTGCGGCCGTTCGACCTCCCGGACGACAAACGGTCGCTCTATCACGCGGGCGCCGCGATCGCCTCGAACTACCTCGTCACGCTGCACGGGATGGCGGCCGAGCTCTTCCGGGCCGCCGGAGCGCCGCCGGAGGCGCTCGTTCCCCTGATGCGGCGGACGATCGACAACGACTTCGAGCTGACCGGGCCGATCGAGCGCGGCGACTGGAGCACCGTAGAGGCACATCGCCGCGCGATCCGCGAGGCGAGGCCGGACCTCGAGCCGGTCTACGACGTCCTGGCGGAGCTGACGGCCAGATGAGGACGCTGCGCGAGATTCGGGACGTGCGTGCGGCTCTCGGCAACGCCGGCCATGTCGGCCTCGTGCCCACGATGGGCGCCTTCCACGAGGGCCACCTCTCGCTCCTCCGGGCAGCACGTACGGAGTGCGACACGGTCGTCGTCTCGCTGTTCGTGAACGCTGCCCAGTTCGGCGAACGTGAAGACCTCGCGCGCTATCCGCGCGACGAGGCCGGCGATCGGCGGCTCGCGGAAGAGGCGGGTGTCGACATCCTGTTCGCACCGACCGAGCGCGAGCTCTATCCAGAGGGATACGCGACGTGGGTGGACGTCGCGGACGCGGGCGCGGAGGGCGAGGCACGACCGGGCCACTTCCGCGGCGTCGCAACGGTTTGCCTGAAGCTCTTCAACATCGTCCGGCCCGGGCGCGCGTACTTCGGGCAGAAGGACGCGCAGCAGGTCGCCGTCCTGCGGACACTCGTCCGTGATCTGAACCTGGAGCTCGAGCTCCGCGTCCTCCCGACCGTGAGAGACGGCGACGGGCTCGCCCTCTCGTCACGGAACGCCTACCTCTCGGCGGAGGAGCGTGAGCGCGCGTTGGCGCTGCCGCGCGCCTTGGAGGCCGGCCGGCTGGCACACGACCGCGGATCCGACGCGGTCGCCGCCGTGCGCACCGAGCTGAACGGGCTCGAGCCCGATTACGTCGAGGTGCTCGACCTCGGCGATGCAACGGTGCTCGCCGCCGCGGCACGAGTCGGCTCGACGCGACTCATCGACAACGTCGTCCTGGAAGGAGAGCTGGCGTGAAACCCGGGAAGCTCACTCTTAGCGACCTCGCGGAGATGAAGGGTCGCGAGTCAGAAGATCGTCATGGTCACTGCTTACGACGCGCCCGGCGCTCGGCTCGCGGAGGAGGCCGGGATCGACATCCTGCTGGTCGGTGACACCGCGGCGATGGTCGTGCTCGGTCACGACAGCACCGTTCCGGTGACGATGGACGAGATGCTCTTCCTCACGCGCACCGTCGCACGGACGGTCGATCGGCCGATCGTCGTCGGCGACATGCCCTTCGGCAGCTACCACGTCTCGGACGAAGACGCGGTGCTGAACGCCATTCGCTTCGTCAAGGAAGGCGGAGCGGACGTGGTGAAGCTCGAAGGCGCGGGGCCGTCCCTGTCACGGGCTGCGGCGATCGTCGCCGCCGGCGTCCCGGTGATGGGACACGTCGGCCTGACGCCGCAGACGGAGACGATGCTCGGCGGTTTCAAGACGCAAGGCCGAACAGCGGCCAAGGCGCGCCGGCTCCTCGCGGACGCGCTCGCGCTCGAGGCCGCGGGGTGCTTCTCGATCGTGCTCGAGGCCGTGCCGACGCCCGTTGCCGCCCGAATCACGGAAGCGCTGACCGTGCCGACGATCGGGATCGGCGCCGGAGCGGAGTGCGACGGTCAGGTGCTCGTCTACCACGACCTGCTCGGCCTGACGGAGGGACGAGCGCCTCGCTTCGTCAAGCGCTACGCGAACCTCGCCGAGGAGATTCGCGGCGCGCTCAGCACGTATGCCGCGGAGGTGCGCAGCGGCGCCTACCCGGCCGCAGGAACACACCTACGCCATGCCGGAGGACGAGCTCGAGCTGTTCTCAGCGGAGGGCGTAGAGCAGGCTCACCGCGAGCGCTAACGCCGCGGCGATCCCCGCGGTGAAGGCGACCCCCGCGATGGAGCGCCACCAGCTCCAGCCGTGGACCGTCCGGACGCCGATGACGAGCAACACGACCGCCCAGATCGGGAAGACGTAGAACGCCCAGGCGAACACCTCGCCCGCGCCGTGACCGTCGGGGCCGCCGCTGCGGAACAGATCCCCGCCGTAGATCGCGATCCGCAGCGGCCAGTAGACGAAGAGCGCGAGCGCGACCGGTGCAGCGGCGAACGCCAGGACGTGGCGCGCGCGCCGGAAGCTCCCGCGGCTCCCGAGCCTGCGCAGCCCGACGTGCAGGACCTTGCCCACGATGTAGTAGAGGCCGAAGCCGTAGAGGCCGCCGGACAGGAAGGCCCAGACGGCCACGAGGAGGCCGTCCATCTCGATGTCGTCGAGGAGCTTGCTCGCGACGGTGGTCGCAAGGACCGCCGAGATTCCAGCGAGCCAGACGATCGCGCCGGCAGTGTCCTGCCGTGCGTCAGCCACCTCGTCGGAATCGTCTCGCAGCGCTGCGAAGACCGACCGCGGGCTTTGCAGGACCAGGAGACCGCGCAGGAACCACGCCTTCTCGTCCGTGCGCGCCGGTGCGCGAGCGACCATCTAGGCAGCCGCGACGGCGGCCTTCGGCAGAACATGCCGCAGGAACTCGCCGGTGAACGAGCCGGGTACCTCGGCCACGTCTTCCGGCGTGCCGGTCGCGACGACCTCGCCGCCCGCCTCGCCGCCCTCCGGGCCCAGATCGATGATCCAGTCGGCCTGCTTGATCACGTCCAGGTTGTGCTCGATCACGAGCACGGTGTTGCCCGCGTCGACCAGACGGTGGAGAACCTCGAGCAGCTTCTCGATGTCGGCGAAGTGGAGACCGGTGGTCGGCTCGTCGAGGATGTAGAGCGTCTTGCCGGTCGCGACCTTGGACAGCTCCGCCGACAGCTTCACGCGCTGCGCCTCACCACCTGAGAGCGTCGTCGCCGGCTGACCGAGCTTGATGTAGTCGAGCCCGACGTCGTGCAGCGTCTGCAGGCGGCGACGAAGCTTCGGGATCTTGGCGAAGAACTGCAGGGCCTCCTCGACCGACATCTCGAGGACATCGGCGATCGACTTCCCCTTGAAGCGCACCTCGAGCGTCTCGCGGTTGTATCGCGCGCCCTTGCACGTCTCGCACGGAACGTAGACGTCGGGCAGGAAGTGCATCTCGATCTTGATCTGACCGTCTCCCTTACACGTCTCGCAGCGGCCGCCGCGCACGTTGAACGAGAACCGGCCGGGCTTGTATCCCCGGACCTTCGCCTCCGGCGTCATCGAGTACAGCTCGCGGATGTGGTCGAAGAGCTTCGTGTACGTCGCCGGGTTCGACCTCGGCGTCCGCCCGATCGGCGACTGGTCGATGTCGATCACCTTGTCGTAGCAGTCGATCCCCTCGCAGCCGGCGTGGTCGCCCGGCTTCGTGCGCATGCGGTGCAGCCGATTCGCGAGCGCCTTGTAGACGATCTCGTTCACGAGCGTCGACTTGCCCGAGCCGGACACTCCGGTGACGCAGACGAACTTTCCGACCGGGAACTCGACGTCGATGTCCTTCAGGTTGTGCATCGTCGCGCCGCGAACCCAGAAGGACCCGTGATCCTCCGTGCGGCGCTCCGGCACGGCGATCTCGCGCCGGCGCGAGAGGAACTGGCCCGTCACCGAGCCCTTGGTGCGCTCCACCTTCGTCGCCGGGCCTTCCGCAACGACGTACCCGCCGTGCTCGCCGGCGCCGGGCCCCATGTCCACCAGCCAGTCGGACGAGCGCATCATCTGCTCGTCGTGCTCGACGACGAGCACCGAATTGCCGAGGTCACGGAGGCGCTCGAGCGTCCCGATCAGCTTGTCGTTGTCCCGTTGATGAAGCCCGATCGAGGGCTCGTCGAGGATGTAGAGGACGCCAACCAGCTGCGAGCCGATCTGCGTCGCGAGTCGGAGACGCTGCGCCTCGCCACCTGACAGCGTCGCGGACGCGCGGTCGAGCTGTAGGTAGCCCACGCCGACGTTGTCGAGGAACGTCAGGCGCTCCCGGATCTCCTTGACGATGCGGGCACCGATGAGCTGCTCGGTCTCCGTCAGCTCGAGCTCGTCGAGGAACTGCAGTGCGCGCGTGACGGACATCTGTGTGAACTCGTGGATGTTCTTGCGGCCGACGGTGACGGCGAGCACCTCGGGCTTCAGCCGTGCTCCCTTGCAGACCGGGCACGGCCGGAACGACATGTACTCCTCGATCCGCTCGCGCTGCGTCGAGGAATCCGTCTCGCGGTAGCGGCGCTCGAGGCTCGGGATGATCCCTTCGAAGGCGAGCATGTACGACCGCTTTCGCCCCATGCGGTTGCGGTAGCTGACGTAGACGCGCTCGCCGTCCGTGCCGTAGAGGAAGAGGTCCTGCTCCTCCTGGCTCAAGCTCTCCCACGGCTCGTCGAGCGGGATCTCGTACCGGTCCGCGATCGCCTGGATCACGGACTCGTAGAAGCCCGAGTTGCCGACGGACCACGGGACGAGCGCGCCCTCGCCGATCGAGACGCTCGGATCGGGGACGAGCAGGTCCGGGTCGATCTCCTGCTGCGCGCCGAGGCCGGTGCAGCGCGGGCAGGCGCCGTGCGGCGAGTTGAAGGAGAAGATGCGCGGTTGCAGCTCCGGGAGCGAGACGCCGTGATCGGGGCAGGCGAACTTCTCGCTGAAGAGCATCGACCTCGGCTCGTCGCCGACGACGTCGATCCCGACGAGCCCGTCCGCGAGCTGCGCCGCGGTCTCGACCGACTGCGCGAGGCGCGTGCGCAGATCCGGCTTCATCGTGAGCCGGTCGACGACCACCTCGATCGTGTGCTTGAACTTCTTGTCGAGTGTGATCTCCTCTTCGAGCAGACGCTGCTCGCCGTCGACCTTCACGCGCGTGAAGCCCTCGTTGCGGAGCTCCTCGAAGACGTCCTTGTACTCGCCCTTTCGGTCGCGGACGACCGGCGCATTGACCGTGAACCTCGTTCCTTCGGGCAGTTGGAGGATCTGGTCGACGATCGATTCCTGGCTCTGACCCGAGATCGGCCTGCCGCAGACGGGGCAGTGCGGGCGTCCTACCCGCGCATAGAGCAGGCGCAGGTAGTCGTAGATCTCCGTGACGGTGCCGACGGTCGAGCGTGGGTTGCGGGAGGTCGTCTTCTGGTCGATCGAGATCGCCGGCGAGAGCCCTTCGATGGAGTCGACATCCGGCTTTTCCATCATCTGGAGGAACTGCCGCGCATACGCGGAGAGGCTCTCCACGTAGCGGCGCTGTCCCTCCGCGTAGATCGTGTCGAAGGCCAGCGAGGACTTGCCGGAGCCCGAGAGCCCGGTGATGCAGATCAGCTTGTTCCGGGGCAGCCGGACGGTGACGTCCTTGAGGTTGTGCTCCCGGGCGCCGTGAACAACGAGCTCATCCTGGGCCATAACCTGGCCAGTCTAGCCGGGTGGATCGGATCGAACAAGTGTTCGTTCAGGCCTCGGGAAAGCCGTATCTGGTGGCGTTCCAGGGCCAATCGGAGGCGCGTTCGCAGAGGCCGGCGCGGACCGGATTCAGGAGCACGTAGTCGCAGGCCGAGCGGAGGTACTCCTCGTCTTCGATCACCCGTGACCCGAAGCGGCCGCCGAAGAGGTGGCCGTGCCGGTCGTAGCGCTTGTTGAAGCGCTGCGCGTAGACGCCGTTCAGCCATTGCATCCCGGCGGAGAGCGCGGCGCGGGCACTTTCGAGGACGAAGTGGTAGTGGGTCGTCATGAGGCAGAGGGTGTGGAATTGCCAGCGGTGCCGGTTGGCCGCCGACGCAAGGAGTGCGAGAAACGTCCGGCGATCCTCGTCGTCGACGAAGACGGGAGTCTCGGCCACCCCGCGCGCGAAGACATGGAAGTAACCGTCGGGAAAGTGCGTTCGCAGCGGACGCGGCATCCACGTGAACGTAGCCGTGGTCGGGCCCAGCCGCCTCGCCTCGGTGCGAATCGTTGCTGTTTCGTCACACCTTCTATGAACCAAGGGTCAGACCCTGGTTCATAGAGACATGCCGTCACTCATGCGCCGAGGCGCTCGACGAGCCAGTCGACGCGGCGCGGTTCCGGGACGTAGGTGACCTCGAGGTCGCCGGCCACGATCGTGCCGTAGCCGAACAGGCGGCCGAGGAGGCTCTGCTCGACCTCGATCGGCCCTACGCGCGACAGCGGGACCGACGCGGTATGCCTGCGCAGCGTGCCGTGGACGACGAACAGCTTCTTCGTCGTGAGGACGACACGCGTGCTCTCCCACGTCCACACCGCACGGACGGCGACCACCGCCGCGAGCACCTGCAGCGCAACGGCGAAGATCGTGGCCGGCCAGCCGACGGCCATCAGGCCGATACCGACCGCAGCGAGCCCCAAGGCACGCGCGAACGGGCCCGCCAACACGACGCCGTGGCGCCGCTCGTCGAGGCAGATCCGTTCTGCGCCGTCCACCATGGAGTTTGCGCATTCGCCGAACGGCGAAAAATCCCTGGTCAGGACGTCGGGAAGCCTGAGAGCTAGGCGGCCTTGCGCCAGCGGCCGAACACGAGGCCGCCGAGCGTGAAGCCGAGACCGAACGTCCCGAGAGCGAAGCCGCCGATTGCGAGCGACTTCCGCCAGGTGGAGAGCCGCTGCCATCGCCCGAGCGCTTCGCGTTCGTCACTCGTCAGCGGCTCACCTCGACGCTGCTTTCGGATCGCGCCGCCCGCACGCAGACCGAGATAGAGGTCGTCGAAGATCTCGGCGGATTCTTCGGCCACGCGACCCAGTTTATAGGCTGCCCCCGCGGTGCTTACTCGCGTTTTGCACCTGTCGGACCTGCATTACGGCGCAGGAGACGACGCCGCGATCGAACGCGGTGCACCGGTGCTGATCGAGCGTTTCGAGCCCGAGCTCGTGATCGCAAGCGGCGATCTCAGTCATCGCGGACGTCGAGATCAGCTCGCCAGCGCTGCACGATTCCTGGCGGAGCTCGGACCGCCGGTCCTTGCCATTCCCGGCAATCACGACATCCCCTATTCGTTTCCGGCTCGGTTCACTCACGCGTTCCGCGAGTTCGAGCGCCAGTGGGAGACGACGGAGCCGACGTACTCCTCGCCGACGTTGCACGTCGTCGGCCTCAACTCCGTGCGCCCGTGGCGTCACCAGTCCGGCGGCCTGCGCACGGCCCAGCTCGACGCACGCAGGAGAACGGCTGCGCGACGCCCCAGACGGCGCCTTCCAGATCGTCGTCCTGCATCACCACCTGCTCGGTGCGCCGTGGCGCTCCCGCAAGAAACCGGTCGCGCGGAGAAACCACGTGCTGGCGTCGCTCGTCGACGCAGGCGCGGACCTGATCCTCGCGGGTCACATCCACCAGGCTGCCGTGAGTGAGCGCCACGAGTTCGAGATCGCGCGCGGCGGTGAGCTAGGCGTCGTCGTCTCGATCGCGCCGGGACTCGGACAGCCTCGGCCGAAACGGCAAGGTGAGGCGCGCGGCATCCACGTATACGAGGTCGAACGCGACTGCCTGCGAATCCAGACCTACGTCTGGCGCGACACGGACTGGGGCCTCACGGCCGAGCGGCGGTTTCCGCGCGGCCGCGAGGAGCTGGCGTCCGAGCGGGCTTAGTGCCGGCTCAGGACCTGAGCCTTCTTCTCCTCGAACTCGGCGTCGGTGAGGACGCCGGCCTCGTGCAGGTCCGAGAGCTTCTGCAGGTTCGAGTCGACCTCTCCCGGTGACTGCGACTCCCGCGCCTGGCGCGCGAGCTCCTCGAGCTGCCTGCGGCGCTCCTGCGCACGCTCGATTCCGAAGCCGCGATTCGGGAACTTGTGCGCGTCGGGGCCCGTGATGGGACGCTTCTGCACGAACCGCCGGTAGGCAACGACGAGCAGGATCGAGCCGAGGAAGGCAAAGAGCCCGACCACCTGCGTGTTGCGACCCCAGATCCCGATGGCGATCGCGCCGCCGCCGATGGAGCCGGCCAGCCCGATTGCGACCGTGAGCCACACGGGCATCGGATCCGGACCGGGCACTGCGAGTCGCGCGAGACCTCCGGTGATGAAACCGAAGATCATGATCATGATGACGGAGCCGAGCACGCTCCGGCGATTTTAGGCAGGTGCCTGCGCGGTGGCCGCGACGAGTTCGCGACGGAGATCCTTGATCTCGTCACGCAGCTTCGCGGCGTACTCGAAGCGGAGCTCTTCCGCCGCCGCGAACATCTCCTCCTCGAGCTGGATGATCAGCTTCTCCAGCTCGGAGGGCGCCATTCCCTCGACGTCCTTCCGGCCGCGGCGCCGCTTCGTCGACGGGACCGTCGGAGACTCGAGCGAGAGGAACTCGGCGATGTCGGACACGCCCTTGACGATCGTCTCCGGCGTGATGCCCTGCTCCTCGTTGTAGGCGAGCTGGATCGCGCGGCGGCGATTCGTCTCGTCCATTGCCTCCTGAATCGCCTGCGTCACCTTGTCCGCGTACAGCAGGACCTTGCCGTTGACGTTCCGCGCCGCTCGCCCGATCGTCTGGATGAGCGAGGTCCGCCCGCGCAGGAAGCCCTCCTTGTCGGCGTCGAGGACGGCGACGAGCGACACCTCGGGGAGGTCGAGGCCCTCACGAAGGAGGTTCACGCCGACGAGGACGTCGTAGTCGCCGAGACGAAGCTCGCGGATGATCTGGATCCGTTCGAGCGTGTCGATCTCGGAGTGGAGATAGCGCGCCTTGACGCCCGACTCCAGCAGGTAGTCCGTCAGGTCCTCCGCCATCTTCTTCGTCAGCGTCGTCACGAGCACCCGCTCGCCCGCTTCCTCGCGACGGCGGATCTCGTTGAGCAGGTCGTCGATCTGGTTCCTCGTGGCGCGGAGCTCCACCTCCGGATCGACGATCCCCGTCGGCCGGATCAGCTGCTCCGCGAGTCGCTTCGAGTGCCGCAGCTCGAACGGCCCCGGCGTCGCCGACACGAACACCAGCTGAGGAACCTTCTCGAGGAACTCGTCGAAGCGCAGCGGCCGGTTGTCGAGTGCGGACGGAAGCCGGAAGCCGTACTCGACGAGCGTCTGCTTCCGGGAACGGTCGCCTTCGTGCATGCCGCCGAGCTGCGGAACGGTCTGATGGGACTCGTCGACGAACACGACGAAGTCGGACGGGAAGTAGTCGAGCAGGGTGAACGGGTGCGTTCCCGGCGACCGCCCTTCGAGGATCCGGGAGTAATTCTCGATCCCGTTGCAGAAGCCGAGCTCCTGGAGCATCTCCAGGTCGTACTCGGTCCGCTGCCGGAGGCGGTGCGCCTCCAGCATCTTGCCTTCGAGCTCGAGCTCCTTGACCCGCTCCTCGAGCTCGTGGCGGATCTCGCCGACTGCACGCTCGATCGTCGGGCGCGAGGTCACGTACTCGGTCGCGGGCCAGATCGCGATGTTGTCCAGCTTCGCCAGGACCTCCCCGGTCAAGGGGTCGAAGTGCGTGACGCTTTCGACCTCGTCGCCGAAGAAGGACACGCGGTACGCGGTCTCCTGGTTGGCCGGCTGCACCTCGACCACGTCGCCCTTCACGCGGAAGCGGCCGCGGCCGAGCATGGTGTCGTTCCGGACGTACTGGGAGTCGATCAGCTTCCGGAGCACGAGGTCGCGATCGTGCTCTTCGCCGACCTCCAGGATGATCACCCGGTCGCGCCATTCCTCCGGCGAGCCGAGGCCGTAGATGCAGGAGACGGACGCGACCACGACGACGTCCCGCCTCGTGAACAAGGACGAGGTGGCCGCGAGTCGCAGCCGGGCGATGTCGTCGTTCTGCGACGAGTCCTTCTCGATGTAGAGATCCGCCTGCGGGACGTACGCCTCGGGCTGGTAGTAGTCGTAGTACGACACGAAGTACTCGACGGCGTTGTACGGGAAGAACTCCCGGAACTCGTTGCAGAGCTGCGCCGCCAGGGTCTTGTTGTGCGCGATCACGAGCGCCGGCCTGCCGACCTGCTCGATCGTCCACGCCATCGTCGCGGTCTTGCCGGTCCCGGTCGCGCCGACGAGCGTCTGGTACCGCTCGCCGCCGGAGAGCCCCTCGGCAAGCGTGGCGATCGCCGTCGGTTGGTCTCCGGTGGGCCGGTACGCGTCGGATGTTTGGAACTCGCGCATCCTGTTCAAGCGTAGCCTCGATGCCCGTCGTTACCGATAACGAGTTGGACCGCCGGGCGACGGAGTAACCTCTTCCGATCGACCGGGTCGGATCCACCGTGCGCCGGCTGCTGCCTGCGCTCCTGCTGATGCTGCTGCTCGCTCCAGCCGCGAGCGCGCAGGCCTACCCCTGGCCGCTGAAGCCGTTCAAGCGGCAGCATCCGATTCGGGCCAACTTCGGCGACCCGCGCACGCGCTTCTGGAACACGATGCTGACGAACGGCCTCGAGGGCCCCGGCATGTTCCAGTTCCACAACGGCATCGACATCGCGGCGCCCGGGGATACGCCGGTCTATCCGGTCGCCTCCGGGACCGCACGCCTGATCGACGGAGCGGCCGTCTCCGTCCGCTCGAAGGGCCGGACGTTCCAGTACTTCCACATCAGCCCGACGGTCCTGAACGGCGACCACGTCGTGGCGGGTCGCACCATCCTCGGCTACGTGCTGGCCGCCTTCCAGCACGTGCACCTGACGGAGATCCGGGGCGGCCGCGTCTGGAACCCGCTCGCGCCCGGCGGGATCGCGCCCTATCGCGACGACACCGTCCCCCAGGTCGACTCGATCGCGATGCGCGGTACGTTCTCACTGCTCCCGCTCGACCCGGCCCACGTCTGCGGCACGATCTCGATCGTCGCCACGGCGTTCGACGAGCCGTCGCTTCCCGTCCCCGGCCCCTTCGCCGGTTTCCCGGTCTCGCCGTCGTACGTGACCTGGGACTTCGACCACATCGGGGGCGTCGCGTACGAGCACAACGTGCCGGCGGCCGATTTCCGGACGTCACTCCCCTCCGGCAACCACTTCTGGAGCGTCTACGCGCGTGGCAGCTTCCAGAATGCGCCACGGTTCTCGAACCGCCAGTTCATCATCGCGGGACGCTACGTCTACAACCTCGCGAATCTCGTCGACACGCGCTGGTACCCGAACGGCGCCTACGACGTCACGGTGCGCGTGCGCGACATGCGCGGAAACGAATCAGACGCGACTCAGCGGTTCACGATCGCCAACCAGCCCGGCATCGGAAACCGGGTGCCCGCCTCAGGTGCCGAGCTCGTCGCCGTAGGCGCGGCGGTAGATCCCTTTCAGCTCCTCGACGCGGTCGACGTAGTGTCGTGTCTCGGCGAATGCGATCTCGCGTCCGGCCGCGCGCCAGCGGTCGACGTTGTCCTGACCCGCGTTGTACGCGGCGAGCGCGGTTCGTTCGTCGCCGTACTTCTGCAGGAGATGGCGGAGGTACCACGCGCCGTAGCGCACGTTGATCTCGGGGTCGTAGAGATCGTCGACCTCGAAGCGGCTGCCACCGGTATGAAGGGCGATTCCCTTGGCGGTGCTCGGTAGGAGCTGCATCAGCCCGATCGCTCCGGAGCTCGAACGTGCGTCGGCCTTGAACTTCGACTCCTGGTAGATCACCGCCGCGAGGAGCGCCGGGTCGAGGTCGTAGTTCCGGGCGTGGCCGCGCACGATCTGCTTGTACTCGAGCGGGTACCACGAGCCGCTCCCACCACCCGGGCTTCGAGCCCTGCAAGAGGGCGACCGTCGCGAGCACACCGAGGCCGATGACGACCATGCCGAAAAGCCGTCTCACGGCTCGAGCTCCCGCATGACGCCCGCCACGAACGCGTCGAGCTCCTCGAGCGTCCCGTCGTTCTCGTAGACGTAGTCCGCGCGCCGCACCTTCTCGGATTCGGGAAGGAGGCGCTCCTCCCTCCGGTCCTCGACGTGCCTCCGGGCTGCGCGCACCTCCGGCGGAGCCGTGATCACGACGACGAGGTCGAACCGTTCGTCGGCTCCTGCCTCGTAGAGCAGCGGCACCTCGGCGACGGTTACGCGAGGCGCGTCCGGGCTGCGCGCGAGCTCGTCACGCCACGCCAGCTGCGCGGCCGCGACGCGCGGGTGCAGAAGCTGCTCGAGCCAGCCGAGCTCGGCCGCGTCGTCGAAGACGATGCCGGCGATCGCCTCGCGGTCCGCCCCGTCCTCGCCGATGATCTGCTTCCCGAACCGCTCGACCAGCTCGCGGTGCACCTCGGGGTCATCGCGCAACAGACGATGAACGATCTCGTCGCTCGAGATCGTGGCGGCCCCGTGGCGTGCGAATGCCTCCAGCGCGGCGGTCTTGCCGGCGCCGATTCCGCCCGTGATGGCGACCGAGACCGGCTGAGTGCGTCTAGCGCTCGTCTGCAGCGGGCTGGGCGGGAGCGTCTTCCTCGGCCGCGGCCGGAGCCACCTCGCTCGCCGGCGTTCGACGCAGCCTCCGTCGCTCGATCTCGCCCTCGCCGGCTGCGCGGCTCTCCGACGACCCCTCCTCCTCCACAGGCGCCGGCGCCGCGGTCGAGTCGCTGAAGACGTCCTCGGACAGATCCAGGTGCGGCGTCCCCTCGATCGGCGCCTCGCTCTCCGCCCGCCGCTCGGCGTCGACGCGCTTCAGCGACAGCGACAGGCGGCGTCGCTCCGCATCGACCTCGAGGATCAGCACAGGAACCGTGTCTCCCTGCGCCACGACCTCGCGCGGATTCTCCACGTGGTGCTGCGCGAGCTCCGAGATGTGCACGAGGCCCTCGACGCCGGGCAGGATCTCGACGAAGGCGCCGAACGTGACGACTTTCGTCACCTTCCCTTCGACGACATCGCCTTCCTTGTACTGCTCGAGCACCTGCTGCCAGGGATCGGACTGCGTCTGCTTCAGGCCGAGCGAGATTCGCTGGCGCTCGCGGTCGATGTCGAGAACCTTCACCTTCACCGTCTGCCCGATCTCGAGCACCTCCGACGGATGGTTCACATGCGACCACGAGAGCTCGGAGATGTGGATCAGCCCGTCCATGCCGTCGAGATCGACGAACGCGCCGAAGTCGACGATGTTCGAGATCTGGCCCTCGACGACGTCACCGGGATTGAGGCGGTCCAGAATCGCCTGGCGCATCTCCTTGCGCTCGTCCTCGAGGACGGCGCGGCGGGAGAGAACGACATTGTTCCGCGACCGGTTGAGCTCGATCACCTTGCAGCGAAGCTCCTTACCCATGAACTCGTCGAGGTCCTGCACGCGGCGGATGTCGACGAGTGACGCAGGCAGGAAGCCGCGCACGCCGAGGTCGAGGATGAGGCCGCCCTTCACGACCTCGATCACGCGACCGTTGACCGGCTCGCCCGACTCGGCCGCGCGCTCGATCGCCTTCCACGCCATCTCGAAGCGTGCGCGCTTCTTCGAGAGGAGCAGGCGACCCTCGGCGTCCTCCTTCGTCATCACGAGCGCGTCGATCTCGTCGCCGATGGAGACCTCGTCGGCGGGATTCACCGAGCGCCGGATCGAGAGCTCCGCGACCGGGATGACTCCCTCTGACTTGTAGCCGATGTCGACGAGGACCTCGTCCTTGTCGACGCGCACGACGGTGCCGTGCACCACCTCGCCCTCGTTGATCGTCGGGAAGGTCGACTCGTAGTCGGGGATCAGCTCGCCGTCCGGACCCGTCGTCCAGACGCCGTTGCCTGCAATTTTCTCCTCGGTTTGACCAGTCGCCATAAGCGGCCGCTCAGTATAGCCAGGGCCTTGAAAGCGCCTCGGAGCGCCCACTGACGCGAAAAACAAGGGCCGGGCGCCCGGCGCGCCCGGCCCTCGGAGTGCCTAGCCGCCGCCTCCGCCGAGCACCTTCACGCGTGCAACCGAGGGATCGTGGTCGCTCGCCTGGTCGGCGAACTCGGAGTTCACGTGGACGACGTCGTATGCCGCGAGCCCACGGAGCATGTTCGGGCTGAAGAGGATCTGGTCGAGGACCTGAGAGTTGCCCTCGAAGACGTACGAGTAGCGTTCCGACTGCGGCAGGCCGTGCATGAGGCTGCTGAGGACGCCGCCGCCCTCCAGGATCTGCGTCGTCTCGGAGAAGTCGAAGTCGTTGATGTCCCCGAGCACGACGACGTTCGCCTTCTGCTCCGCCGCGACGATCGACTTCACGAACGCATTCACGGAGGCCGCCTGGTCGTGGCGCTTCGGCGCGGTCGTCTGCACCGGCGGCTGGAAGCGACCGTAGAGCGGATCGTCGCCGCCCTTCGAGCTGAAATGGTTGGCGATGACGATCAGCGTCTTGTCGTTCCAGACGAACTCGCCCGCGAGCGGCTTGCGCGTCGCCTCCCACGCCGGGTTCAGCGGATCGACCCGCCCCGGGCTGAGCGTCAGGTGCGCACGGCCGCCCTGGCGCACGACCTGCGTCGGTGTCGTCGGGTCGCCGCCGGGACGATCGACGAACCTGAGGCCGCGATCGGTCCTGAACAGGAAACCGACGCGGATGTTGCCTCCGGGGGCACCGCCGTCCTGATCGTCCTGCGGGTCGATCTGGCGGTAGTCGTAGTCCGGGCCGCCGGCGGCCTCGATTGCCGCGATCAGCAGGTTCCAGGTTGTCGAGGCGTCGACGACCGAGCTGCCGGTTCCACCGGTGACGCCGTCGTTGTCCTGGATCTCCTCGATGGCGATCACGTCCGGCGCTCGCAGGTGATCGACGATCAGGCGCGGCGAGCCGCTCGTACTTCGCCGGCGGATCGGTCGGTGCGAGGTTCTCGACGTTGAACGTCGCGACCGCGAGCTCGTTCTCGGCGCGGCGACGCCGTGACTTCCCGCTGGAGGCCGCCGTCCACCGTCGGTCAGCGGCTGCGTGAGCGCGATCTTGTAGTTGGCGAAGTCGTAGGTCATCACGCCGACTGCGGACGTCGTGAAGTGGTCGCCGACGTCGACGGACGGCGTCGGCAGGAGCAGGTCGTCGAGCATGACCCGCTCCGGATTGAAGTCGGCGGGGCGCACGATGATCCCGCCGCGCGCGGTCCGGACACTTGCTTCCGCGCCGTCGTCGCCGAGCACGAGGATCTCGCCGAAGCTGTTGCGCGGCCCGACGACGACCGGTCCGTTCACCTGGACGAGCATGCTCTCGAGCGACTCGTCGAAGTCGAGGCCGTCCTGCGCAGGGTCGAACGTGTTGCCCGCCTCGACGTTCGGCAGCGGAATCGTCCTCGATCACCGTCGTCGGCGGCACGCGGCCGCCCGCGCCGATCACCGTGGCAGCCGGCAGCGCGGACGTTCCGACCTTCGAAACGCCGAGGCCGGGCGCTCCGATCTCCGTGACGGTGAGGTTGTCGAAGGCGCTGCTGTCGGGCGCACAGGAAGGCGTGCAGCCCGGCCGGAATTCCTGAACCGTCCCTCGGACCTGGACGAGGTCGCCGACGGCGACGGCACTTGCCACGGACGAGCCGAAGACGAGGATCCCTTCCGAGGTCGCCGGATCGGCGTCGGGCGTCGTGTCCTGCATCCAGACGTTCGAGCCGCGTTCGGCGGTGACGACACCTTCGACCTTCACGAGCTGACCTGCGAGCGGCGACAGCTGCGACGCGCCCTGTACCTGCGCAATCTGTGTCAGGGGCAGCGTCGTCGTGAAGGTGAACGAGTGACCTGCCGCCATCTGGTCCGGCGGGTCGTCGGCGTCGACGTCCGCGACCTTGGCGGCGTCGATCGTGACCGTGCAGGTCTCACCCTGAGACGAAGTCGGCGTCGGGATTCAGGACGAAGGTCTGCGGGCCGCCGCTCTGCGTGGCGGTATGCGCGCCGCTCGAGGTGCACGAGATCGAGTACCAGCCGGAGGCAACGCGACACCGGCTCGCTGAAGGTGACGCTAACGTCGGAGTCGACGGGCACCTCGCCGGCGCCGTTCGCCGGCTGGGACGCGGCGACCGCCGGGGCGGCGTCCCCGCCCGTCGTGATCGTGTGCGACCCGAGCCCGTCGAACGTGTTGATCGCGAACCCGTCCCACTCCGACGCCGGGTCGAAGGCGTCCGTCTCGTTCGTGTCGCCGCTCTGCACCGTCGCCTTCCGTCGAATCGTGTTGTCGGCCGTGCTCGCGTCTCCGGTACCCCACTCGGTACCGGGATCGAAGCCGAGCTGGCCGATTCCATCGACGGTGACGCCGTTCTTCCGAAGTGCGACGAAGTCGTCACCGTTGAACCAGCTGGTCGAGGTGTCCGTCTGGTCGGCCTGCGCCAGAATCGCCGGGTCCGCCGTCGCCTGTGCAATGACGAAGACGTCGCCGTTCGCGACGGTGCCCGCCAGCGGGATCGTGCCGAGTCGACGTTCCGCCGTTGAACGAGAAGAAGACGCTGTATCCGAGCGCGCCGAGGTCCACGGCCGCGCCCGTGCCGTTGTAGATCTCGAGCGCCTTGTTCTGTCCAGAGCCTTCGATGTACTCGGAGATGAAGAGCTCTGTCGGAGCACTCTGCGCCCGCTGCACACCGAGCACGAGCACGAGCGCGCCCATTGCGAGCGCGAACCAACGCAGCCGAACGATCACGTGGTCCCCTCCCCTGTTGCGACGTGGGCCCATCGGCCCTGGCCAGGTCGCGATCGTATCGTCCTCGGCGCGCGTCGGCGGGTTACGAGCCTGGCCGCCGCCGGGTTACGACTTGGCTTCGCTCCAGTCGTCGCCGACCCCGATCTCCACGGCGAGAGGAGGATCGAGCGGGTAGGCGCCGACACATCTCCTGACGGACGATCTCCTTGACCGGCCCCACCTCGGCCTCGGGGACCTCCAGCAGCAGCTCGTCGTGTACCTGCAGCACGAGGCGCGCTCCACGGCCCTCGTCGCGGAGCCGCCGGTGGATCGCGATCATCGCCTTCTTGATGATGTCCGCGTTCGACCCCTGCATGACGAAGTTGACCGCGAGCCGCTCGCCGAGCGAGCGGGTCGCGCGGTTCGAGGCGCGGATCTCCGGCGTCGGCCGGCGACGGCCGAGCAGGCTCGTGGCGTAGCCGTCTCTCTTCGCCTGCTCGATCGTGCGCTGGATGAAGTCCTGCACGTGCGGGAAGCGGGCGAGATAGGCGTCGATGTACTCCTGTGCCTCTTCACGCGGGATCTCCAGGTTCTCGGACAGCCCGAACGCCGAGATCCCATAGACGATCCCGAAGTTGATCATCTTCGCGATCGAGCGATCGCTCGGCGTCAGCTCCGCAGGGTTCTTGCCGAGCACCTCGACGGCGGTTGCCGTGTGGATGTCGTCCCCGCGCGCGAATGCCTCCCGCAGCTTCGGCTCGCCGGAAACGTGCGCGAGGATGCGGAGCTCGATCTGGGAGTAGTCGGCCGAGAGCAGCCGGTGGCCTGTTTCGGCCACGAACGCCGAGCGGATCTCCTTGCCGAGCTCGGTCCGAATCGGGATCGCTTGCAGATTGGGATTCGTCGTCGACAGCCGACCCGTCGAGGCGACCGTCTGGTTGAAGTGCGTGTGCAACCGGCCGTCCGCTTCCGAGATCAGCGACGGCAGCGGCCCGAGGTAGGTGTTGAGAAGCTTCGAGTACTCGCGCCACTCCTCGATCACCCCGACGAGCTCGTGCTCGTGGCGGATCGTGCGGAGGACGCGCGTATCGGTCGAGTAGCCGGTCTTTCCCTTCCGGCCGGGCGTGAGCTGCAGCTTCTCGAACAGAATGCGCGCGACCTGTTGGGTCGAGCCGAGCATGAACTCCTCTCCGGCGAGCTCGTACGCCTTCGCCTCGAGCTCCTCGAGGCGGTCGGCGAGTCGCGCGGTGATCTCGCCCATGCGGTACGTGTCGATCTTCACGCCGGCGTCCTCCATCGAGGCGAGCACTGCGGTCAGCGGGAGCTCGATCTCGCGGTAGAGGTTCTCGGCGCCGCGCTCGCGCACGCGCTCGAGCATCGTCGGCGCGAGCCGGCGGGGTGTCTCCGCGTGCCGTACGAGTGCCGCCGTCTCGTCCTCGGTCGCCGGTGTGGGAATCGGCTCGACGCCGTACTCCTGCGCGAGGTCGTCGAGCTCGTACGCTGCGCGGCCGGGCTCGATCAGGTAGGCGAGCAGCATCGTGTCCTCGGCCGGCTCCATCGTCAGCCGCGGCAGTGCCTTGAAGTCGTGGGCGATCAGCTGGGCCTGCTCGAGCCGGCGCTCGAACCCGGGCTCCCAAGCGCCGACGACGACGCCCTCGTCCTCGGCAAGCGCAAATCGGCCGTCGCGGATCGCCAGCGCGGCGCGACCGCGCACCTCCGGAAACTCGCCTTCGCGCCAGGCGACCTCGGTCCCCGCGACGCGCATCGGCTGCGCCGGCACGGCCTCGTCGAGAATGTCGACGCGGCCGAGAAGGTTGCGGAACTCGAAGCGCCGGAACATCTCGCGGAGCTCCGAGCGGTCGGGCGGCAGGAGCACGAGCTCCGCGGGATCGCAGTCGAGGTCGAGATCTCGGCGCATGGTGGCGAGCTCTTTCGATTGCAGAGCCTGGGCTGCATGCTCGGAGATGTTCTTGCGTCGGGCGGGCGAGAGCTCGTCCACGTGCTCCAGAACCTCTTCGAGCGACCCGTACTGGGCGATGAGCTGCCCCGCGGTCTTGTCGCCGATTCCCGGGATCCCTGGGATGTTGTCCGAGGAATCCCCCTTCAGACCGATGAAATCCGGGATCTGCTCGGGACGGATTCCGTAACGAGCCTCCACGCGATCCGGCGTGTAGACGTGGACGTCGGAGACGCCGCGCGGCGTCATCATCAGGCTGACGTTGTCGGAGACCAGCTGGAACGCGTCGCGGTCGGTCGAGACGATGCACGTCCTGATCCCTGCGGCGTCGGCTCGCGTCGCCAGCGTCGCGATGACGTCGTCCGCCTCCCAGCCCTCGAACTCGAGGTTCCGGTAGCCGAAGGCCTCGACGATCGGGCGAAAGTACGGGAACTGCTCGCCGAGGAGACCCGGCGTCGGCCGACGGTCCGCCTTGTAGCTGTCGGCGAGCTCCAGCCGCTCGACGGGGCGGGTGTCCCACGCAACCGCAACGCCCTTCGGCCTGTAGTCCGAGAGCAGCTTGAACAGCATGTTCGTGAAGCCGAGCAGCGCGTTCGTGGGGAAGCCCTCCGTCGTCGCGAGCTCCTCCGGCAGGGCGAAAAACGCGCGGTAGGCAAGGTTGTTGCCGTCGACGAGGAAGAGCTCGGCGTCGCGCGCCGGCCCGTCATCGAGCTGAAGCTCGGCACCTGTGAGCGTCTTCGGCATTGGTGGCAACGCTATCGTCCGGCGCCGATGCCGGACGTGCCTTTCTGCGGATTTTCCGCACCTGTTCAGACCGCGCCGTGACACGGATTCCGATGCTTGCGGGGTCGCGGCTCGTCGTCGTGACCGCTGACGATGACGCGGCCGTCCTCCAGCCTCCGCCCCCGGCCGACGCTGTGGCAGACGTTGGCGCCGCCGTGCGCGACGCGCTCCGCTTCCCCCTCGCCGGCGAACCGCTGGAGGCGATCGCCTCGCGCGGTGCGCGGGCGACGATCGTGGTGGAGCCGCCGCAGCTGCCGCTGCCGGGCACCGAGCGGGACCCTCGCCAGGCGGCGATCGCCGCGACGGTGCAAGAGCTGGAGCGCCTGGGAATCCCGACCGGCTTCCAGACGCTCCTCGTCGCCGGCGGGCTGGCTCGACGCGCGGGACACGGCCAGCTCGAGGACCTCGTCTCGCCGGACTTCGCGCGCCGCTTCCACGGGCACGTCGAGGTGCACGACGTGGAGAGCGAGAACCTGGTCGAGCTCGACTCCGGCTCGTTGCCACTCCGCGTCCACCCCGCGCTCGTCCAGACGGACGTCGTCGTCGTCGTCACCGCCGCAGAGACCGTCCTGCACGGCGGGCCGGCTGCACTCGTCGCAGCAGCCGGCCGGGAAGTCTTGCGCGCGGCAGGGGCATATTCGTTGCTCGAGACGTCCGCGTCGCAGGGGTGGCGGCTCGGTCTCGAGCTGGAACGTGCCCTGCTGCGGCACGTTCCGGTCATCGGCGCCTCGCTCGTTCTCAACCACCCCCGTCTCGGCGGGATCTTCGCCGGCTACCCCTACGAGCACGAGGCGCTGGAACGGCTTGCGCGCTCGCCCCTGCGCCAGGTCTTCGGACTGCTGCCCGGCGGCGCGCGGGCCTACGTTCTCCGCTCGCTTCCGCTCGAGCGTTCGGTCGCGGCCGCGTACGCCGGCCCGCCGTCCGTCGCCCACACCGAGGCCTTGCTGCGCGGTGTGGAGCTCCGCGGCATCACGCTCGATCGCAGGCTCGACGCGATCTGCATCGGCGTGCCGCGGACGACGCCTTATCTCCCTCGCGAGCGACCCAATCCGCTGCTTGCCGCGTACCTGGGCCTCGGGCTTGCCCTGCGTCTCTGGCGCGACTCCTTCCCGGTCGAAGACAACGGGAGCGCGATCCTGCTCCATCGATTCCACCGGCACTTTGCGCATCCAACTCAGCAGCCTTACCGCGCCTTCTTCGCTGCGACGCGCTCCGGTCCCGAAGAGAATGCACTCGCCGAGGCCGAGCGCTCGGCGGGCGAGGATGCGCGCGCTCTCGATGCCTATCGTGCAGGACGCACCTGCCACCCGCTCCTGCCGTTCGTCGATTGGGACGCGTGTCGTCCGGCAATCGGCCGCCTCGGGCACGTGATCATCGCCGGGTGTCGCGATCACGCGGCCGCACGTCAGCTCGGCTTCGTTCCGACCCACGGGATCGGCGCGGCCTTGACGATGGTGCGCGGCTGGTCCGACCGTCCTCCGCGCGTCGGGTTCCTGCTGTCGCCGCCCTACTTTCCACTGCGCGTCTCAGCCGACACGCCGTCGTAGCAAGCAGGTATACCGGTGGCGAACGAGATCGACTGCTGCAGCCTGCGCCCAGAAAGGACCCCTCATGAAGCTCCGCGCCTCCTCCCTGTCCCTCCTTGTCGTGCTCGCGTTCGCGCTCGTCCTTGCGGGCTGCGGAGGAGGCTCGAAGTCCTCGTCGTCGTCGGGAACGACGACGAGCAGCCAGAGCTCCGGTTCCGCGATCACGGCGCCGGCGAGCGTCAAGAGCTCCGGAACGCTCGTCTTCTGCAGCGACATCACCTATCCGCCCGAGGAGTCGTACAAGCCCGGCACCACGACACCCGAAGGCTCCGACATCGACATCGGCAACTACATCGCCCAGAAGATGGGCGTCAAGGCCCGCTTCGACAACACCGGCTTCGACGGCATCATCGCCGCGCTGCTCGCGAAGAAGTGCGACGCCATCATCTCGGGGATGAACGACACGCCCGAGCGGCGCAAGCAGGTGACCTTCGTGGACTACCTCAAGGTCGGGCAGTCCTTCATGGTCAAGAAGGGCAACCCGGAGCACATCGCCGGCATCGACTCACTGGCCGGAAAGGCGGCCTCCGTGGAGACGGGCACCACCAACAAGGACTACCTCGACGCCCAGAGCAAGCGGCTCACCTCCATGGGCAAGAAGGCGATCAAGGTCGTCACGTTCCCGAAGGACACCGATGCCGCCAACGCACTCCGCACCGGCCGCGTCGACGCGTACTTCGGCGACGCACCCGTGGTCGCGTACTACATCGAGCAGACGCCGGACGCGTTCGCGCTCGGCGGAAATCCGGTGAACCCGATTCCGATCGGCATCGCGATCCGGAAGTCGGACACCGACCTGCGCGCCGCCGTGACGAAGGCGATCCACATGATCTATGCCGACGGAACGATGAACCAGATCCTGAAGAAGTGGAAGCTCGCCGGGGCGGTCGCGAAACTGCAGTAAGCAATGCTTCTCGCCGCCATCGACTGGCACCTGATTTGGCAACGGATCTTCCACCCTGACCATGTGTTCGCCGTTGCGCTGTGGACGACGATCTACATCTCGGTCCTCGCACAGCTCCTCGGCGTCATCCTCGGGCTGATCGCGGCACTCATGCGGATGTCGCGGTTCCTGCCGCTGCGGCTGCTGTCAGGGCTCTATGCGCTCGTCTTTCGCGGCACGCCGCTGATCCTGCAGATCTTCTTCGTCTACTTCGGCGCGAACCTGCTCTTCGGCTTCAACCTCATTCCCCGCACGGTGCACTTCGGCCTGTTCGACATGGACGGCGCCGCCTTCGCCGGCATCATCGCGCTCGGCCTCAACGAGGGGGCGTACATGCGCGAGATCATCCGGGCCGGGATCGACGCGGTCGACAGAGGGCCAGCTCGAAGCCGCGCGCTCGCTCGGGATGCCCTATCGGCTCGCCATGCGGCGAATCGTCCTCCCGCAGGCGACACGCTTCATCATCCCGCCGCTCGGCAACGAGTTCAACGCCATGATGAAGAACTCGTCGCTCGTCTTCTTCATCGGCGTGACGGAGCTCTTCGGCGACGCCGAGATCCGCTACTCGACGACGTTCAAGCCGGTCGAGTACTTCCTCGCGGTCGCGTTCTGGTACCTCGTGCTGACGACGGTCTGGACCCTGATCCAGGCGCAGATCGAGCGGAAGCTCGCGGTGAGCGAGCGAGGCGACGAGCTGAGCTTCCGCGAGCGCGTCTTCGAGGCCTGGGCGCCTGTCGCGGCGTGGGGTCGCGGAGCGCGATGAGCTCCAACGGGCCCGTCATGCGCGCCGAGAACGTCGTGAAACGCTTCGGGCGGCTGGAGGTCCTGAAGGGGGTCTCGCTCGAGGTCGATCCGCGGGAGGTCGTGTGCATCATCGGGCCCTCGGGCTCCGGCAAGACGACGTTCATCCGCTGCATCAACCATCTCGAGAAGATCGATGCCGGGCCGGATCGAGGTCAACGGCCACCTGATCGGGTATCGCGAGCGCAACGGGAAGCTCGTCGAGGACACGGAGCAGAACATCGCCCGCCAGCGCGCCGAGATCGGCATGGTCTTCCAGCGCTTCAACCTGTTTCCGCACAAGACGGCGCTCGGCAACGTGATCGAGGCGCCGATCCACGTCCGCGGGCTGGCGAAGGCGAAGGCGATCTCCGAGGGGAAGGCGCTGCTGGAGCGAGTCGGGCTCGGCGACAAGCTCGACGTCTATCCAGGCAAGCTCTCCGGCGGCCAGCAGCAGCGGGTGGCGATCGCGCGGGCGCTCGCGATGAACCCTGCGCTGATGCTGTTCGACGAGCCGACGAGCGCACTCGACCCGGAGGTGATCGGAGAGGTGCTGGACGTGATGAAGAACCTCGCGTTCGAGCTCGGAACGACGATGATCGTCGTCACGCACGAGATGGGGTTTGCGCGCGAGGTCGCCGACCGGGTCGTGATGATGGACGACGGCGCGATCATCGAGGAAGCCCCTCCGCAGCAGTTCTTCGACAACCCGTCGCAGGAGCGCACGAAGCGCTTCCTTTCGAAAATCCTCTAGCGGTCCCGTCGGCTTCTGCGACATCCGCCGCCGATGCGAGCTTCGCTCGCGTCGGCCAGCTAACGGCCGGCGATCGAAACCACCCGATCGAGAGCATCATGGCCGCGAAGCGGGCGGATCTCGATCGGCTACTCGCTATACCGAGGTACGTCTTCTGGACGTCCTCGTTCTCGCGCAGTCGCTTCGCGTCGTCCGACAGCGCGACCCTCCCGGTCTCGAGCACATAGCCGCGGGCCGCCACGTCGAGCGCCATCATCGCGTTCTGCTCGACGAGCAGGATCGTCGTCCCCTGCTGGTTGATCTCGACGATCGTCTCGAACACCCGCTCGACGAAGATCGGCGCGAGCCCCATCGACGGCTCGTCGAGGAGCAGCAGCCGCGGGTGGGCCATCAGCGCTCGCCCGATCGCGACCATCTGCTGCTCGCCGCCCGACAGCGTCCCGGCACGCTGTTGCTTGCGTTCCGCCAGCCGCGGAAAGAGCGAGTACACCCGATCGAGGTCGCCGCGGAGCTCCGAGCGGTTGCGGCGCTGGAAGGCGCCCATCTCGAGGTTCTCCAGCACGGACATGCGCGGGAAGAGCTTCCGCCCTTCGGGCGACTGTGAGATCCCCAGCCTGACGACGTCGTGGGCGGCCGCGCGCGTGATGTTCCTGTCGCCGAAGTGGATCGTCCCGCGCCGGGGGTGGTTCAGACCCGTTGATCGAGCGCAGCATCGTCGACTTGCCGGCTCCGTTCGCGCCGATCAGCGTCACGATCTCGCCTTCGCGCACCTCGATCGAGACACCCTTGAGCGCTTCGATCGAGCCGTAGTAGGTGTGGATGTCGTCGACGCGGAGCAGCGCCCCGTTGGTCGCCGCCGGCGAGCTCACGTGATCGCTGCCTTCCCGAGATACGCCTCGATCACGCGCTCGTCGCTCTGAATCTCAGCAGGCGTCCCCTCGGCGATCTTCTGCCCGTAGTCGAGCACCGTCACACGTTCCGAGACGCCCATGATCACCTTCATGTCGTGCTCGATCAGGAGGATCGAGATCGGACGCTCGCTGCGAAGCTGCTCGAGAAAGCCGGTGAACGTCGCCGTCTCCTGCGGGTTCATGCCCGCCGTCGGCTCGTCCAGCAGCAGCAGCTTCGGCTCGGTGGCCAATGCCCGCGCGAGCTCCAGTCGCCGCTGGTCTCCGTACGAGAGGTTCTCGGCGAGCTCGTCGTCGACGCTGCCGAGGCCGGAGTAGCTCAGCAGCTCGCGGCCCTTCTCCCGCGCGGCGCGCTCCTCCCTCCGCACGCGCGGCGTGCCGAAGATCGCGCCGAGGATCCCCCCGCGAAGCCGGGAGTGCATGCCCACGAGCACGTTCTCGAGGGCCGTCATCTGCGGAAAGAGCCGGATGTTCTGGAAGGTGCGGCCGACTCCCAGCTTCGTGATCGTGTGCGGCGGCTTGCCGGTGACGTTCGTCCCGTCGAACACGATCGTCCCCGCGGTCGGCGTGTAGACGCCGGTCAGCATGTTGAAGAACGTGGTCTTGCCGGCGCCGTTCGGGCCGATCAGGCTGACGATCGAGCCCGTGGGAATCGCGAAGTCCAGGTCGGCGACGGCGAGAAGGCCACCGAACTCCTTGCGGACGTTCTGGGCGTCGAGGATGTTCTGCACGGTCACTGTCTGACCTCGCCGGCATCTTCCGCGTCAAGGGTCTTGTACGCACCGGCTTCCCGCGCCGCCTGGGTCGGCCCCTCTTCGAGCTCACGTTTGCGTCGGCGCTCGGGGATCAGGCCGACGGGCCGGAACAGCATCATCAGCACGATGATGATCCCGTAGATCCCGAACTCGTATTTCGCCACCTCGACGTTGAGCGGCGTGTGCGCGTTCAACCAGGTGCCGATGTTGGCGAGCCCTTCGACGTTGAGCCATGCCAGTAGGGCGCCGCCGACGATCACGCCCCAGACGCTGCCCATGCCGCCGAGGATGACCATGCAGAGCAGGAAGATCGAGATGTTGAAGTGGAACTGGCTCGGAAACGCTCCGGAGTTGAAGCTCGCGACGTAGGCGCCCGCGACGCCGCCGAAGAACGCGCCGATCGCGTAGGCCCAGGTCTTCGTCTGCATCAGTGGAATGCCCATCGCGCCGGCCGCCGTCTCGTCCTCGCGGATGGCGATCCATGCGCGGCCCAGGCGCGAGTCGCGCAAACGGACCGAGCAGAAGACGGTGATCAGCAGCAGCGCGAGCGCGGTCCAGTAGAAGAGGTTTGCGCGATCGAACGACGACGCATACGACACGGGTAAGCCGAGCGCCCGGTTGAGACCGTCCCCGAAGCCCGGAGAGTCGATGGGGCTGATCCCGAACGTGCCGTGCGTCAGATCGAAGCCGTGGAGGCTGTCCGCGTTCCGTACGAACTGGGGGATGATCTCGCCGAAGCCGAGCGTGACGATCGCCAGGTAGTCGCCGCGCAGACGAAGGGTGGGCAGCCCGATGAGGATCCCCCCGACCGCCGTGATGATCCCGGCGCACAGGAGCACCAGCCAGATCGAGATGTGAATACCCTGCTGATCGCGAGAGATGCCGACCGACCCGAAGTGGAACCGCACCTGCTCGAACTGCCCCGAAGCGAGCCACCCTGCGGTGTAGGCGCCGATCGCGTAGAAGGCGACGTAGCCGAGGTCGAGCAGGCCCGCATAGCCGACGACGACGTTCAGGCCAACGGCCATGATCACGAAGACGAGGATGGTGACCGCTGCGCCCACGTCGGGGAAAGCGAGGATGATCGGGACGTCGGTGGGAAGACCCGAGACGTAGTAGGGATAGGTCGCAGCCAAAGCGATCAGTGCGATCGCGGGAGCAGCCGCTCGCCACCGCGACGGCACACGGCGCCACCAACCGAAGAGCGGATCGAGAGGTTCGAGGCGGGTGATGCTCCGAAGGCGTTCGTGCACGGTCCTAAGCCCCTTCCGGAGTGCGTTCACCGAGGAGGCCCTCGGGGCGGAAGACGAGGATCGCGATCAGCAGCCCGAAGACGAGCGAGCGCGTCCAGTCGCTCCCGGGCGCAAACCAGGTCAACCCCTCGTTGAACGCCTGGATCAGCCCGATGATGATCCCACCGAGCACCGCCCCGGGCAGGTTCCCGATACCCCCGAGGACGGCCGCCGTGAAAGCGATCAGACCGAGCTCGAAACCCGTGTCGTAGCGGATGTTGAACTCGATCAGATACAGGAGACCGCCTACACCCGCCAGGCCGCCCGCGAGCGCGAACGTGAACGAGATCGTCCGGTTGACGTTGACGCCCATGATCGCCGCGGCATCCGGATCCTGCGAGGTTGCCCGCATCGCCTTTCCGTGCCGGGTCGCCCGCACCACCCACGTGAGCAGGATGAGGACGGGGATGGTCGCCAGCACCGCGAAGAGCTTGTTCCACTGATACGAGACCGAGCCGATCGTGAAGACATTCCCCTCGGAGATCAGCGGCGGCACGCTGCGGAAGTTCACGCCGAAGACGGCGAGCGAGATGTTCTGGATGATGAACGACATCCCGACCGCCGTGATCAGCACCGCGAGCCTGGGCGCCTGGCGCAGGCGTCTGTAGGCGAGGAACTCGATCGTCGAGTTCACGGTCGCGCCGAACGCGACGACTGATCACCAGCGCAAGCAGCAGCCCGCCGACGATCCCCAGCGTGCTCGTCGTCTCGTCGAGCCCGAGCACTGTGACGATGATCCAGCTCGACACCAGGCCGCACAGCGCGAAGACGTCGCCGTGCGCGAAGTTGATCAGCTGCAGGATCCCGTAGACGAGCGTGTAGCCGAGCGCGACGAGCGCATACACCGATCCCGTGGTGAGCCCGATCAGCAGGACGGTGAAGAAGTCGGCGGGCGTCTTGACGAGGTTGACGATCAACCACGCCGCGAGCAGCGCGACGAACGCGATCCCGAGTACCGACATGAGCGACGGACGCCGCGCACCGAAGAGCGCGGTCAGCGCCGAGTCGGATTCGGTGCGTGCCTGCGTGGCGATCGCGCGGTCCCCTGATGTGACCGGGGGAGGGCCGATGCCCTCCCCCGGAGACGATTGCTGCGGGCTAGCCCGCTGCCGCCTTACGTGCCGCGTCGACGAGGTTCGCCTTGGGCGCATGTCGTCAGCAGCGTGTTCAGCTTGTTCGTTCCCTTGTAGATCGTGAAGAGGAGCGCGGCGCCCTTGGCGCCCGTGATGTCTCCGTTCTCGTTGATCTCGAAGGAGCCGATCAGCCCGTTGTTGACCTTCGTCTCGAAGACCTTCTTGATCACGTCTTCGCGAGTTCCGTCGGACTTCTCGATCGCGTCGAGCAGGACGCGAGCCGCCTGCGCGCCGAGGATCGCGTACGGGTCGACGGCCTTGCCGTTGAGGGTTTGCTTGAAGCCGTCGATGAACTTCAGCGCGGATCCGGTGTACTTGTCGATCCCGACACCCGCGACGCTGAAGTAGGCGTCCTTGGCGTTCGGGGTTCCGCCTTCCGAGCGCTGGAAGATCGCGTCGGTCGTGAAGCCGTCGGGAAGCATGAGCTTGACCTTCCCGTTGTTCGGCCCGAGGACGGCCACCTTGTCGTTGATCAGCTGGCCCGAGTTCTCGTCGACCAGACCGCCGATGAAGATGGCGTCCGGATTCGTGCCCTTGATCCGCGTGAACAACGCCTGGAAGTTCGGCTGCTTCGGATCGTAGGCCGAGAAGCCGAGGATCTTCATCCCGAGCGCCTGCGCAGCACCCTGGAAGTTCTTGGCGACGCCGAGCCCGTACGCCTCCTTGTCGTTGAGGATGTAGACGCTCTTGACGCCCTGCTTCTGCAGGAACTCTGCGTCGACCGCACCCTGGTTCGGATCGCTCGGCGCGACGCGTGCATAGGTGCGCTTACCGTTCGGGTAGTACTTCTCGGGCTCGTTGCCGGCGCACGGCTCGGTCAGGCAGCCGTACGTATTCGCCGGCGAGAGCAGCAGCAGCCCACCGCCGGGAGCCTGGTTCATGACCGGGATCTCGATCGCGGCGCACCCGGAGTTGAACGTCCCCAGGACGGCGATGAGGTTGTCGTTCTGCGCGTAGGCGTGCGCGTTGCGGCTGCACTTGTCCGGGTCCCACTTCGCAGCCTGCGCCGTCGCGTCATCGCATACCTGCAAAGCGACCTTCTGGTCGCCGGCCTTCCAGTTCTGCTGCTCCAGCAGGTAGCGGGTGGCGCCAACGATCTGAAGTGTCTGCGTCCGCGAGCTGCCCTGCATCGGGAAGTCGGTCGCAATCAGCACGTCCGGCTTGCCCTCTCCCTTGTACTCCAGCGGCGTGCACGATCCCGCCGGCAGAGCGGTCACGTCCCCTCCACCACCGCTCGATGACTTGCTCCCGCCGCAGCCAGCAGCGACGAGGGCGAGCACGCCGACGAGGCCGGCGAGCAAGCCGAGCACTGCGTATCTCCTCAAGGTGAACACCTCCGTGGGCGATCGGGTGATTCCCGCCAAGCCGGGAAGTATCCGAGGTATCGGCCGGAGGAGCAACCCCGAGCTGCCGGATGGCCCGTTTCGGCCCGGGAGACGCCGCTCGGGCCGACGATGCCGAAGGTGGGGGTCGAACCCACACGGGCCTCACGGCCCACCGGATTTTGAGTCCGGCGCGTCTGCCAGTTCCGCCACTTCGGCGCCGCGACATCGTAGCCCTCGACTTCCGTTCTCTAGGATCGCCCGATGCGTGTCGGAATCCTCACCGGCGGCGGCGACTGCCCGGGCCTGAACGCGGTCATCCGCGCCGTGGGTCGCCGCGTCATGACCGGCGGCGGCGAGGTCGATCGGTGTCCACGAAGGATGGAAGGGCCTCGTCGAGGGCCTGTACGAGCCACTCGGGCCGCGGGAGATCTCCGGGCTCCTGCCACGCGGCGGCACGATCCTCGGGACGACGCGGACGAATCCGTTCAAGGTGGACGGCGGCGTCGAGCGCGTGCTCGCGAACTTCGAGAGCGCGGGCCTCGACGCGCTCGTCGCGATCGGAGGCGAAGACACGCTCGGAGTGGCGTCACGACTGCACGCAGAGAACGACTTCCCGGTCGTCGGCGTCCCGAAGACGATCGACAACGATCTCTCCGCCACCGACTACACGTTCGGCTTCGACACTGCCGTCTGGATCGCGACCGAGGCGATCGACCGCCTGCACACGACCGCGGAATCCCACAACCGCGTGATGGTGGTCGAGGTGATGGGCCGGCACACGGGTTGGATCGCCGTCATGAGCGGCATCGCCGGCGGCGCGGACATGATCCTCATTCCGGAGCAGCCGGTCTCGATCGAAGACGCCTGCAAGGAGCTCCAGCACAGGCACGAGCGCGGCAAGGACTTCTCCATCGTCGTCGTCTCCGAGGGCTACGAGCTCGAGGGGCTGGACGACGCGGACGACCTCGACCAGTTCGGGCACGTTCGTCTGTCGGAACGCGGCGTCGGCGCGATGCTCGCGCGTGAGATCGAGTCGCGGACCGGCTACGAGACGCGCGTGACCGTACTCGGCCACACGCAGCGCGGCGGCTCTCCCACCCCACGCGATCGCGTGCTCGCGACGCGGTACGGGCTCAAAGCTGCGGACCTCGTCGAGGAGGGGAAGTTCGGCCGGATGGCTGCGCTGCACGGCGACGACATCGTCGACGTCCCGCTCGCGGAAGCGACCGCCACGCTGAAGACCGTGCCGCCGGACTGGTGGGACGTGGCGCGCGCGTTCTTCGGCTAGCCGACTGAATGGCGAAGCCCTCGACACGACTGTTCGGCGGGCAGACGATGACGCGAACGTTGCGACGCGTCCTCGTCCGGCCGCCGACCCTCGCCGGGTTCAGCGCATGGCGTGAGTACGGCTGGCGGGCCGAGCCCAACGTCACGGCGCTGGCGCAGGAGCACGAGGCCTTCTGCACGGCCCTCACCTCGAGCGGCGCCGAAGTCGTGCTCGCCGAGACGGCCGTTCCCGGCGATCCCGATGCGATCTACGTCTTCGACCCGGCGATCGTCTCCGACCGCGGCGCGATCGTGCTTCGGCCGGGCAAGGAGGGCCGGCTCGTCGAGACAGACGCGATCGCCGCGGACTTCGAGCATGCCGACGTCCCCGTCGCGGCGCGTCTCGCTGCGCCGGAGCTCGCCGACGGCGGCGACACGATCTGGCTCGACGAGCAGACGCTGCTCGTCGGCCGCGGCTACCGCACGAACGACGACGGCATTCGAGCGCTGCAGGCGGCGCTACCCGACGTGAATGTCGTGCCCTTCGACCTCCCACACCTTCGCGGCGCCGAGGTCGTCCTCCACCTGCTCTCGCTTCTGAGCCCCCTCGACGACGACCTGGTCGTCGCGTACGCGCCGCTGCTGCCCGTGCGCCTCGTGCAACTGCTCCGCGAGCGCGGCGTCGAGATCGTCGAGGTCCCCGACGACGAGTTCGAGTCGATGGGCCCGAACGTCCTCGCGCTCGCTCCACGCGTCGCGCTCGCGCTCGAGGGAAACGACGAGACCCGGCGCCGCCTCGAGCGCGCCGGCGTCGACGTCACGGTGTACCGCGGGGACGAGATCTCTCGAAAAGGCGACGGGGGCCCGACCTGCCTGACGCGCCCTCTGCTGCGCGCTCTAACCCGCCAGTCGATAGACGGCGACCCAAGGCCCGGCGCGGCCGTCGCCCGGCTCGAGGTGGTAGATGCGCTCGGTGAGCGTTGCGAGCGTGTCGTAGAAGTGCGCCTCACGAGGGTAATGGGAGCGAGCGGCAAGCACCCGGTCGGTAACCGACCCGGTGACGACGACGTCTTTGACGCCGATGTTCCGCAAGCGGAGAATCGAGCGGTTCGGGTCGAACGGGCGCTTCGGGCCCGGCAAGGCGAGCCGAAGCGTCTGCAGCGAGTCGATGCGGGGCGTCGAGGGATCGGCGGCGACCTGCGTTCCCGGCGGGATGTGTCTGCTCGATCCATCGAGCCGCGATCACGCGCGTGTCGGTCCGAGTCAGCTCCCTCGTGTCGCGAATCGACCACGCGAGCGGGACGACGAGGAGCAGCAACGTCACCGGCGCCAGTCCCCGGAAGCGGCCGGCCAACGCGCCGAGAGGTGGCACGAGCGGCAAGACGTAGCGGTCGTAGTGGGCGTGCAGCGTCAGCAGGTCGGCGAAGTAGACGACCACGAACAGGGCGAGGATCAGGTCGGTGCGCGTGCGGAGCACGAACGCCACGACGAGGCCGAGCACGGCAATGATCAGCGCCGGGCCGATTGCGTGCCACAGCCGATCGACGAACGCGATGGGAGCGGCGTGGTCGTTCTCGAACCCCAGCCAGCCTTCCCGCGCGAGCCGCTGCACGCGTAACGCCTCGTGCCAGGCCTGCCCCGGATGGACGAGGACGAACGGGTTCGAGACGAGAAACGCGACGAGCGCGAGGCCGATCGCCGCCGTCAGGCGCCCCCAGCGTTGCCAGCCCGCAACGACCAGCGGGACGAGCAGGAAGACCCCGGGGTACTTGAACCCCGTCGCGATTCCGACGGCGACACCGGCGAGCTCCAGGCGGCCGCTGACCATGAGCGCAAGGGCGACGGCGACCCCGAGCGTGAGCGGCACGTCCGTGACGGCCGGGCGTGAGTAGGCGACGTGGACCGTGCAGACCGCGACCGTCACCGCGGCGACGACGCCCGCCATCGGGCCGTACGCCCGGCGACCGAGCCACCAGGAGGCGGCGATCGACGCGAGCGCGATGACGAGCTGCACGATCCGTGCGGTGAGGAACGACGGCGCGTCCTGCCACGCCTGGAACGGAGCGTTGACGTACATGAGCAGCGACGGGTAGTCGAACCAGTGCGGGTCGCCTCCACCGCCGTGAACCATCTTCCAGGCGCGGGGCACGATCGACTGCTCGTCCGGGTTGAGGAGGTTGCCGAACGGGAGGCCGTACTCGATCCCGACGGCGCGAAGCGCCGCCGCCCCGGCGAGGATCAGCACGAGCGCGGTCCCGGCGCCGCCCCACTGCGTGCTCGACCAGCCGTCGAGCGCTCGCGAGAGGGGTCTAGACCGGCGGCGGGACGTCGCTGACGAGCTCTGTGACGTTCTGCGCTCCGACGATGACCGCGTCGACTCCCGCTCGCTCGAGCTCGTCGACCTGCTCTCTGCTCGACACCGTCACCGCCGCGACCGCGAGCTTGCCGGCCGGAATGTCGGGGAGCAGCTCGAGTGCACGTGCGAGCGCATCCCCGTCGTCGTCGCCGGCCGTGAGCAGGAAGATCTCGGGATCCAGCTGCTCCAGCGCGAGCTCGAGCTCGTCCTCGTTGCTCACCTCGACGACGCAGTCCAGTCCCAGCTGCAGCGCCTCCGCGTGCTGGCGGACGAGCCACTCGCCGTCCTCGCCGGCAGCGGAGACGGCGATGGTCCACGCATCCGCACCGGCGCGCGCAGCCTCTGATGGAGGTCCCGGCGCCCGCCAGAGCACAGGGAGCTCCGTGACCGACCGCAGATCTCCGACCGCGGCGTGAACGGCGAGTGCTTCCGCGCCCTGCTCGGCAGCAGCCCGCGCTCCGTCCAGATCGGTCACGTCCACGATCACCGAGATGCCGTCACCTTCAGAGATGGCGTGGCTGAACCGGCGCGACATCATTCGGCGGAAGCTTAAAGCTAGCCGGGTTACTGGCCGACCGGGTGCCAGACGGTCTTGAGCTCGAGGAACGAAGCGATCTCCCAGGGGCTCTGGGCATCGGCGTTACCGCGGACGACCCGCTTGACGTTGTCCGCAGCCGCACGCTCCAGGTCCGGCGAGTCGCCGTCTGCCCCGGTGAGATCGATCGCATTCACGTCCATGTGCGCTGCAAGCCACGGTGCCAGCTCGGAGCGCCTTCCGGTCAGAAGGTTGACCGCGCCGCCGGGGACATCCGACGTGGCGAGCGCCTCGGCCAGCTCGATCGCGGCGAGGGGATGCGTCTCGGACGCGACCGCGACGACCGTGTTTCCCCCGGTCAGTGCCGGCATCACCCGAGAAACCAGCCCGAGCAGCGGCGGCTCCTCGGGGGCGAGCAGCGCCACGACGCCCGTCGGCTCGGGAACGGTGAAGTTGAAGTACGGGCCGGCGACGGGGTTGGACGAGCCCAGCACCTGCGCGAGCTTGTCTGCCCAGCCTGCGTACCAGACGATGCGATCGACCGCGCGCTCGACCTCGTCGCGGCCGCTCGAGAGCTCCGCGAACTCCGCCGTGCGCGACTCGATCATCTCGGCAACGCGATAGAGGACCTGGCCTCGGTTGTAGGCGGTCATGCCGGACCACTTGGGCAGCGCGCTGCGTGCCGCACGCACGGCGTCGCGCGCGTCTTTTCGGGATGCGCGCGCGACGTTCTGTCCCTCCGCCTCGTAGGTCCGCCCGGATTCCGAGCGCGGGAACGCTCCTCCGATGAAGAGCTTGTAGGTCTTCTTGACGGGGAGGCGGCTCATCCGCCGCAAGGTCTCGCTCCCGTCGAACTGCAGGTAGGGCTCGAGGCCGTGGCGGCCGCCTTCCCGCCCGAAGCCGGACTCCTTGTACCCGCCGAACGGCGAGCTCGGGTCGAAGCGGTTGTAGGTGTTCGCCCAGACGACACCGGCGCGCAGCCGTTCGGCCATCCAGAGAATCCGGGAGCCCTTCTCCGTCCACACGCCGGCGCTCAACCCGTACGGCGTGTTGTTCGCCTTCTCGACGGCTTCTTCGGGGGTGCGGAAGGTCAGGATCGACAGGACGGGGCCGAAGATCTCCTCCTGCGCGATGCGGTAGCTCTGCGCGACGTTCGTGAAGACGGTCGGGGCGAACCAGTAGCCCTTCTCCGGGAGCCTGCACGGCGGCTGGTAGATCTCCGCTCCCTCCTGCTCGCCGGAGGAAACGAGCTCCTGGATCTTCTCCAGCTGCTGCTTCGAGTTGATCGCGCCGACGTCGGTGTTCTTGTCGAGCGGATCGCCGACCCGCAGGGTCGTCAGCCTGCGCTTCAGCTTCTCGACCACCGGCTCGTAGATCGACTCCTGCACGAGCAGCCGCGAGCCCGCGCAGCACACGTGCCCCTGGTTGAAGTAGATCCCGTTGACGATCCCCTCGACCGCCTGGTCGAGCGCGGCGTCGTCGAAGATGATGTTCGCCGCCTTGCCGCCGAGCTCGAGCGTGAGCTTCTTCCCGGAGCCTGCGAGCTCGCGCTGGATCGCCTTGCCGACCTCCGTCGACCCCGTGAACGCGATCTTGTCGACGTCTTCGGACTTGACGATCTCGACACCGGTGCGGCCGTCGCCGGTGACGATGTTGACGACGCCCGCCGGCAGCTCCGCCTGCCGCACGACATCGCAGAAGAGCAGCGCCGTCAGCGGCGTCGTCTCCGCCGGCTTCAGCACGACCGTGTTGCCGGCAGCGAGTGCTGGAGCGATCTTCCAGGCGAGCATGAGCAACGGGAAGTTCCAGGGGATGATCTGTCCCGCAACGCCGAGGGGCTGCGGTCTCCGATTCGGAAACGCGTACTCGAGCTTGTCCGCCCAACCGGCGTAGTAGAAGAAGTGGGCTGCCGCGAGCGGCAGGTCGACGTCGCGCGACTCCTTGATCGGCTTGCCGCCGTTCAGCGACTCGAGCACGGCGAACTCGCGCGAGCGCTCCTGCAGGATGCGGGCGATGCGAAAGAGGTACTTCGCCCGCTCGGCGGGCGAGATCTCCGACCACCCGTTCTCGAACGCGTCACGGGCCGCCGTGACCGCAGCAGCGACCTCCTCCGGCGTCGCCTGGCCGACCTCGGCGAGCGGCTCCTCGTCGGCCGGCGAGATCGTGGTGTAGGTCTCGGCGGGCTCCACCCACTCTCCGCCGATGAAGTGCCCGTAGCGCTCCCGCAGCGAGACGATGTCTCGCGCTTCGGGTGCCGGCGCGTACGTCCAGTCCTTCGGAACGGGTGCGCGTTCCTGCTTTCGCTCGAGCTCAGTCAACGGTGAAGTAGTCCGGGCTTTGGTACGCGCCGGTCTTCTCCTTCCGGAGCTGCATCAGCACGTCGTTGAGGAGAGACGAGGCGCCGAGCCGGTAGAGATCCGGCGTCAGCCACTCGGGGCCGAGCGTCTCGTGCAGCTGCACGAGGTATTGCACCGCCTGCTTCGCCTGCCGGATGCCCCCGGCCGGCTTCATGCCGACCATCCGGCCCGTTTCCTCGTACACGTCGCGGATCGCCTCGAGCATGCAGAGGGTCACGGGCAGGGTTGCCGCGCCCGGGAGCTTGCCGGTCGACGTCTTGATGAAGTCGCCTCCCGCCGCCATGGCGAGGAGTGATGCGCGCCGGACGTTGTCGTAGGTTCCGAGCTCCGCGACCTCGAGGATCACCTTGAGATGCGCATCGCCGCACGCCTCCTTCACGCGCACGATCTCGTCGTACACCTTCGCGTAGCGTCCCGACAGGAAGGCGCCGCGGTCGATCACCATGTCGACCTCGTGCGCCCCATGCTCGACGACCCATCGCACCTCCTCCAGCTTCGCCTCGAGTGGGCTCTGACCGGATGGGAACGCGGTTGCGACCGACGCGACCTTGACCGTCGACCCCTCGACGCGTGAGACCGCGGTCGGGACGAGGTTCGGATAGATGCAGATCGCGGCGACGGAGGGGACGTCGAGGTCGCTCGGGTCGGGCCGAATCGCCTTCGAGGCGAGCGCCGCGACCTTGCCGGGCGTGTCCTGGCCCTCGAGCGTGGTCAGGTCCATCATCCGCACCGCGAGGTCGAGCGCGAACACCTTCGCTTCGCGCTTGATCGACCTGCGGGCGAGCGACGCCGCGCGTTCCTCGAGCGCAACGGCGTCGACAGAGCCGATTCGCGGCAGCCGCGGCTCGAGCGGAAGCTCGAAACCGCGTGGAAGAACGGGCGCCTGCGCCATGGGGTGAGTGTAGCTCCCGCCTCTCTGCGGAAATTCTGGCCGTGGACGAAATCCGGGCGACGCGCTACTACTCATCGGGTCGATGATCGTCTCGCTCCACGTCGCCACGGGTGCCGCAGTCGGCCTTGCCGCGCCGTCGCGGCGAGCGGCGGTGGTCCTCGGTGCGCTGACGCACTTCCTCGGCGACCGGGTGCCGCATTACGACATCGGCGACCGCCGCTTCGAGATCTGGTCGGGGGTGGCAGCGCTCACGGCGGTCGCGGTCCGACGCGGACCGTTCGACACAGCGACCCTTGCCGCGGCCGCGGGATCGGCGCCGGACCTGGAGCACGTCGTGCGTCTGCCGCGGCCGGGCGGGCGCAAGCTGTTCCCGAGCCACCGCATCCGGGGCTGGCACCGAAGCGGCGGCCTCCCGACTTCTGCGCAGCTCCTCGCAGCGGGCATCCTCCTCGGCCTCGTCCTCGCGTCCCCGCGCCCTGCGAGTGACCCTTGACCTCTCTAGGTACACGCGCGTGACCCGGGCGCCCCTGACCCCGCCCGCCAGCCGTCAGGCTAGCCCTGGAACAGTCACGTGTCAGTGCACGGACTGCGCCGACACTGTGCCGTTTTCGGCCTAGATCCCCAGGCGCTCGAGCAGCGCCTCGTCACGGCGCCAGCGTGGCTTCACCTTTACCCGCAACTCGAGAAAGACGGGATGGCCGAGCAGGCGCTCGATCTCCGGCCGGGCCCGGCGGCCGATCTCCCGCACCATCGAGCCGCCCTTCCCGATCACGATTTGCTTCTGCGACTCCGTCTCGACGACCACGTCGGCACGCACGACCCGCTCGCCGATCTCGTCGACCTCGACGGTGATCGCGTGCGGCACCTCCTCCTTCGTCAGCCGGAGGGCTTGCTCGCGGACGAGCTCGGCGATCTGCACCTCCACCGGCAGGTCCGTCCTCTGCTCCTGCGGAAAGTAGGCCGGCCCTTCCGGCAGCAGCTCCACCAGGTCGTCGCGTAAGGCATCGATCCCGTCTCCCGTCTTCGCACTGACCGGATGCAACGAGTGGAACTCGCCGAGCTTGGAAGCGGTCTCCATCTGCGTGGCGATGTGCCCCGGCTTCAGTCGGTCGACCTTGTTCAAGGCGATCAGGATCGGAATCCCGAGCCCGAAGAGACGGCTTCGCGATGAAACGGTCTCCCGAGCCGATGCGCTCACGCGCAGACAGGACGAACAGCGCCGCGTCGACATCCTCGAACGACGAGTCCACAGTCCGCTGCATGTGCTCGGTCAGTGGATCGAGCGGACGCTGGAAGCCCGGGAGATCGGCGAGCACGAGCTGGTAGTCGGGGCCGTTGGCGATGCCGAAGATCCGCCGGCGCGTCGTCTGCGGCTTGTCCGACACGATCGCGACCTTGCCGCCGCAGAGAGCGTTCACGAGGGTGGACTTGCCGACGTTCGGCCGTCCGGCGACGGCGACGACTCCCGACTTCAAGCCGGAAGGTCCCAGGTATCCGGCAGCAGCTCGGAAGCGGAGTAGGTGGCGAGCTCCCCAGCGGCGTTCCTGAAAGTGATCTCGTCGATCCTGAACTCGTACAGCCACTGGCGACAGCCGCCGCACGGGGACGCGGTGATCCCGATCGCCTCGATGTCGCCGGGGCGGTAGCCCTCACTCACCGCCTTGACGAGCGCCGATTTCTCGGCACAGACGCCGAGTGGGTACGCCGCGTTCTCGACGTTGACACCCTCGAAGATCTTGCCGTCCCGCGTTCGGACCGCTGCACCGACGAGGTAGTTCGAGTACGGGGCGTACGCGCGCTCCGAGATCGCCACCGCGCGGTCGTAGAGGTCGCGGCTCACAACAGCTGGAACACCGACAAGGTCACGAGCGCCCCGAGCGCACCGCCGTACGCGACCTCGAGAGCGGAGTGGATACCGGATTCGACACGCGTCTGCGCCACGAGCAAGGCCATGATGAACGTCAGCGCGCTGACGATGAAGCGGTGTGAGTCGCCGACGATGTACGTCGCGGCCATCCAGCCGGCGAAAGCCACGGCCGCATGACCCGACGGCAGGCCTCCTCGGAGGGGCGTGCCGCGGCCCGTCCATGCCTTCGTCGCGATCACGATGATCACCGTCAGGACGAGGGCGATCAGCGTGATCTCGGCCGGTGCGTTCTTGAGCTTGTCGAGCACGCGGGCGGACTTGTCGGCCGCCTTCCCGGCGAAGACGAGGTAACCCACCGCCACGGCGTTGACCGAGGCGATCAGGACAGCACCTGCGGCGATGTCCTTGGCGAGCTTCGCCATCGGGTCGAAGGACGTCGTCGCGGCGTCGATCGCACCCTCGACCGCGGTGTTGATCATCTCGGCCACGAGCACGAACGCGATCGAGATCAGGAGCGCGATCAGCTCGATCTTCGACACGCCGACCGCGGCCGCGACGACGATGACAACGACGGCCACGGCGAAGTGGATCCGCATGTTGCGCTGCGTCCGCAGGACGTGGATGACGCCCTCGATCGCGTAGTTGAAGCTCTCGATGATCGACGGGCGCCGTGTCATCGGTGATCTTGCTCCCGTGCCTGCATCTCTGGACCGTGGTCGTAGCCGACGAGATGCAGCACGGCGTGCACGAGCGGTGCGCGCCACGCATCTCCCACGACCTGCGGGCAGAGGACGACGTCGCCCAGCTGGCGCGGTACGCCTTCGGGCACCGTCTCGCGACCGTCGATCGGAAACGCCAATGCGTCGGTCTCCTCGTCGATCCCGAGATGTTCCCGTTTCAACGCGCGTATCTCCTCAGGCCCGACGAGGGAGAGGCCGAGCTCGCCTTCGGCGACGCCCTCGGCCGCCAGCACACTGCGAATCAATTCGGCCGCGGCCCGAATGTCGAGCTCACTTCCCGACCGATTCGCCACCTCGATCTCGACCATGCCGGCTACTTCCGACGCTGCGTTCCCGTCTCCTCCGCATGCAGCTTGTACGCCTCGACGATCCGCTGGACGAGCTGGTGCCGGACGACGTCTTCGTGCCCGAACTGAATGAAGGCGATGCCGTCGATCGAGCCGAGGATGTCCTGGACGTGGATGAGACCCGAGGCCTGCTCGCGCGGCAGGTCGACCTGCGTGACGTCCCCCGTGACCACGACCTTCGATCCGAAGCCGAGCCTCGTCAGGAACATCTGCATCTGCTCGGGGCTCGTGTTCTGCGCCTCGTCGAGGATGATGAACGAGTCGTTGAGCGTGCGCCCGCGCATGAACGCGAGCGGCGCGACTTCGATCGTGCCGCGCTCCATGTACGTGTTGAGCCGTTCGGCGTCGAGCATGTCGTAGAGCGCGTCGAAGAGCGGTCGGAGGTACGGATCGACCTTGGCGAGAATGTCTCCCGGCAGGAAGCCGAGACGCTCGCCCGCCTCGACCGCCGGCCGCGTGAGGATGACGCGTGCAACCTGCCGCTCCTGCAGCGCCGAGACGGCGAGTGCCATCGCGAGGTACGTCTTACCCGTTCCGGCGGGGCCGATCCCGAACGTGACGGTGCAGTTCCGGATCGCGTCGACGTACCGCTTCTGCGTCACCGTTTTCGGCGTGATCTGCTTGCCGCGGTGGCGCCAGACGACGTCGCCGAACACGTCCTGCACGTTCTCGGCCTGGTCGATCGCGTTCAGGACTGCGTCGACGGTCGCCGGGCCGATCTCCTGGCCCGTCTCGACGAGCTCGACGAGCTCGTCCACGACCGCCCTCACCTCGGCCACGTGCGTGTCGTCACCCTCGATCGTCAGGCGGTTCCCGCGCAGGAGGATCGTGCAATCCAGCCGATCACGAAGCGCGTCGAGCACGCCGTCGCCGATCGACGCCAGCTCGGCCGCGACATCGTTCGAGACGTCGAGAGTCTGCTGTACTTGCTGCACACGCCCAGTGTATGTCCGACCGAAGTCCGGCCCGCTTCGCGGGCCATGATGACTCCGGTCGGGTTCTCGTCCTATCGGATAGCGGTCTCGGCGAACGCCGGCATGCCGCCGTTCGCGGCGCTTGAACTCCTGCTAGGCGAGCTTTTCCTTGACTAGCTGACTCACGACGGAGCCATCGGCACGCCCCGAGACCTGTGGCATGACGTCGGCCATCACTCGTCCGAAGTCACGCATGCTCGTGGCCCCGTTCTCGGCGATGGCGTCGTCCACGATCTCCTCGAGGTCGTCCTCCGACAGCGGCTCGGGCATGAACTCCTGGAGCACCGCGAGCTCTCCTTCCTCCGCCTCCGCCTGCTCCTCGCGGCCGCCGTCTCGGAACGCCTCGGCCGCTTCGAGCCGGCGCTTCCGCTCCCGTTGCAGGACCTGGAGCTCCTCCTCGTCCGAGAGCGGCCGTTGGAGCTCCTTCTCGGCCGAGCGCAGGCTCGACAGGATCAGTCGCAGGGCATCACGGCGCTCGGCGTCACGCGCCAGCGTGGCCTCTTTCACCTCGGACTCGATGCGCGCGATGAGGCTCATTGAGGCAACCCTTGCACGCGGCCGCCGAGAATGTGCCAGTGCAGGTGGAAGATCGTCTGCCCGCCGCCCTCGCCGACATTGACGACGACGCGGTAGTCCTCCAACCCGACCTGACGCGCCGTGTCGGCGACGAACTCGAGCATCCGCTTCGCCTCGTCCGGCGGAAACTCCCCGATCTCGCGAAAGCTCGGGACGTGGCGCTCCGGGATGACGAGCAGATGCGTCTCGGCACGCGGGTTGATGTCACGGATCGCGACGAAGCCTTCGGTCTTCGCAACGTACTCGCCCTCGCGGAAGAGCTGGCAGAAGAGGCAGTCGTCAGGCAGCGAGAATCCCCTCCTCCGAGACCGCCGCTCCGCGCACGGCAACGAGGTCGCCTACAGGAGCATCGACCAGCCAGGGCGAGTAGTCGTCGCCGTAGCCGCGACCCGGGCGGTCGACGAGGACGACGTCCCGAGCGCCGACCTTCGCGCGCCAGCGGGCGCGGCAGGCGGCGTCGGAAAAGGCCCGCAACCGCGCGCTCCGCTCCTTCTTCACCGCCGGCGGCACCGTGTCGTCCGCGGCGGTGACGGTGCCCGGCCGCGGCGAGTACGGAAAGACGTGGACCTTGGTGATCCCGGCAGCATCGATCACACCGAGCGTGCGCTCGAACGCATCGTTCGTCTCCGTCGGAAAGCCGACGATCGCGTCGGTCGTGAGATTGAAGTCGTCGAGCGGTTCGAGCTTGCGAAGGTACGTGGAGGCCGTGTACCGCCGCGCCATGTCCCGCAGCACGCCGTCGTCTCCGGACTGGAGCGGCACGTGCAGGTGGCGTCCGACCGTCGGCGTGTCGCGCAAGGCGGAGACGAGCTCCGAGTCGACATGGTTGACCTCGATCGACGAGAGCCGCAGGCGCGCGAGCCCCGGTATCGCACCGACCTCGCGAACGAGTCGCGGCAGCTTGTATCCGGCCTCGCGGTCGCGGTAGCAGCCGAGGTTGATCCCGGTGAGGACGATCTCGCGGTGTCCCTGCGCGACACGTCGGCGTACTTCCGCGAGGACGGCGGCCGCGCTCCTGCTGCGCGAGGCACCGCGCACGAGCGGGATGACGCAGAAGTTGCAGGAGAAGCTGCAGCCGTCCTGGATCTTCACGAATGCACGGACGCGATCGAGTCGCGCATCTGCCTGCACGCACCCCAACCTGCCGACCTCGGCCGCGACGAACGCGGGCGTCTCCTCGCTCGGACGTGCGACGACTGTGACGTTCCCCGGGAGACCCGCGAATGCGTCCCGGAGGTTGGCCGCGCATCCGGTGACGTAGACCTGACGGTGGCTGCGTGCCGCGCGGGTCGCGGCCTGCCTCGACTTGCGGACCGCTTCGTTCGTCACGCAGCACGTGTTGACGACGGCGACGTCTGCTCCGGCCTCGTGCGCGCGCTCGTCGTGGCCCTCCGCGAGAAGAAGCTCGCGGACTTCGTGCGCGTCCGTGTGCGAAACCTTGCAGCCGAGGAAGCGGACGGAAAACGTCGCCATCTGCGAGAGGATGCTACTGGGCTTTATTGCGAGCTTCTAAGCCGCTTCGAACAAGTCTGCGGCCCAGCCGTCGCGCGCGACACGACGCACATGTCGAAACGGGCTGCATTCGGGCGGATCGCTCGGGAGGTAGCCGGAGCTCACGAGATGCCTGCAACGCAGACGAGGGCCGAGCGCCTGTAGAGCGTGATAGGTGATGTTCGCGACGGCCGCGTCCGTTTGCGGCAACTCGTCGCTGAGCACGTCCGCACGGCGGGCATCGACCGTGACACCGTTCGTCGCCGCGTTCCTGATCGTCGCGACGACGGCGTTCTCGTCGGTGTCGAGGGCCACAACCGGCTCGAAGCCGAGCTTCGCCGCGACGATTGCCAGCACGCCGGAGCCGCAGCCGAGGTCGACGATGCTCGAGCGCTCCTGCTCGCACAGCAGCTCGATACACAGCTGCGTCGTCGGATGCCCTCCCGTTCCGAACGCGCGGCCGGGGTCGATCACGACGGCGACGCGCGTCGGCGGGAGGCCGGTGCCAGGAGGCGCCGATCCAGAGGTGGCCGATCCGCACGGGGCGATGGAACTGCTTCCAGCGCTCGCGCCAGTCGGCGGCGACGTCTTCACCCCGCGCTCCGCCGAATGCATGCCAGAGCCGTTCCTCGCCGGCCGCGTCGGTGTAGGCGATCAGCTCGACGCCGTCGCCCCGATCGACTTCCTCGAAGCCCTCCGGAAACAGCTCGAGCATCCTCGCCCGTGCTTCCTCACCTCGCTCGAGCGGGACCGCAACCGAGACCCGGCGCGTCGTGCTCAGCGGAAAGCGCTCTTCAGCTTGTCGAAGAAGCTCTCGCCGGCCGCGTAGGTTTCGTCGTTCGCGAGCTCCTCGAACTGTTCGAGCAGGCCACGCTGCTCGTCCGTCAGCCGCCGCGGGACGACGACGTTGACGAGCACCCGCTGGCTGCCGCGGCCGAACCCCTGGAGGACCGGGAGCCCGCGTCCTCGAAGGACACGCGTTTCCCCGGGTTGCGTACCGGCCTCGAAGGTCAGCTCGACGTCGCCCGTGAGCGTCGGGACCGTCACCGTGGTGCCGAGGGCCGCTTGCGTCAGCGTGAGGTCGACCGTCGTGTACACGTCGTTCCCCTCACGCACGAAGCGCTCGTCCGGGCGTACGTGAACCTCGACGTAGACATCACCCGCGCGGCCACCGAGCGTGCCCGTGTGCCCTTCGCCGCTGAGGCGGATGCGCTGCCCATCGTGGATGCCTGCCGGGATCTCGACCTCGAGCGTCCGCTCCTCGACAACGCGGCCCGCCCCGCGGCACTCCTTGACACGGCTGCTCGATGAGCGTGCCGGAGCCGCTGCACGTCGGGCAGGTCCCGGCGCGGACGAACTCGCCGAAGACGCTCCGCGAGACCTGATTGACGCGACCGCTGCCGGCGCACGTCCCGCACGTCACGATCGGCGAGCCCGGTTCGGCTCCTTTGCCTTCGCATCTCTCGCACGGGACCGCGACCTCGAAGGGGACGTCGCGCTTCGTTCCGGTCGCGGCCTCGGTCAGCTCGATCTCGACACGCGCCGCGATGTCTGCACCGCGCGTCCGGCCGGCCCGGCCGCCGACACCGAAGAGGTCGTCGCCGAAGAACGCAGAGAAGAGGTCGGAGAGGCTGCCGAAGTCGAACGCCCCTGGCTGGAAGCCGCCGCTGCGCAGCCCGGCATGGCCGAAGCGGTCGTACAGCTCCCGACGCTCCGAGTTCGACAGGACCTCATATGCCTCGACTACCTCGCGAAAGCGTTGCTCCGCGTCGGGCTCCTGCGAGACGTCGGGGTGCAGCTCGCGCGCCAGGCGACGAAATGCTCGCTTGATCTCATCGGCTCCGGCGTTCCTCGGGACGCCGAGGAGCTCGTAGTAGTCGCGTTCAGTCGTCGCCATGCACTGAGGGTAGCGCCGAGCTCAGTTGTCTTCGTAGACCTCTTCGACGAACCGCGAGAGCTCTCGAGCTGCACCGCGCACCGTTCGAATCGCCTTCTCGTAGTCCATCCGCACGGGACCCAGGAGCCCGACTGCACCGAGTGCGCGGTGACTGAGCCCGTACGTCGCGCCCACGAGCGCCGCCTCCTGAAACGCCGGGTGGTCGAGATCCCCGCCGACGCGGACGAACGCGCGCCGCGGGTCGAACGCCTGGCCCAGGAGCTCGAGCAAGGCCGCGCGACGCTCGAGCGTCACGAGGACGTGGCGGTAGAGCGCGAGCTCGTCCCCGCGCGCGTGGTCGAGGAGACCAGCGGCACCGCCGACGAACAGCCGCTGCTCGGCCTGCTCGAGGTCGGTGAACGCCGGCTTGACGGCATCGAGGAAGCTTCGCTCCGCGGCCGAGAGCGTCGGCTCTTCGAGCTCGCGCCGCAGCCGGCTCGCCGACAGTTGCGTCCCCGCCAGGCGATCGTTCAGATACTCCGCGCCCCACTTCGCGAGGCCCGGATCGACAGGCTCGCCGAAAGAGACGACTCGTTTGCCGACTCCGCCCCTCGACGTGATCACGACGGCCATCACGGAATGCGGGTTCAAGAGCAGCACCTCGACGTGGCGAACCGTCGCAGTCTCGAGCGGCGGAGCGGAGACCAGCGCAAGGAGGTGCGTGACACGCGAGAGCATCTCGATCGTCGCCTCGAGCGCGGAGTCGACCTCGCGACGAAGCGCCGAGAGGTCGAGCGGAAACGCCGTCGGCCGAGGGTCTTGATGAGCCAGCAGCTCGTCGGCGTAGAACCGATAGCCCTGCTCCGTCGGGATTCGCCCCGCAGACGTGTGCGGATGCATGAGCAGGCCGCGAGCCTCGAGCTCGGCGAGCTCGTTGCGGACGGTCGACGACGAGATGCTCAACCCCGCCCGCTCGACGAGATGCCTGGAGCCGACCGGCTCGCCGGAGGCGACGTATTCCTCGATCACGAGCGCCAGAATCTGGCGCTGCCTAGGCGTGAGTACCGCTGCCTGCTCAGACGCCATTTGCAGGAACTTTACGCCTCGGCCTGATCAGCGAGCAGGTCGGCCGTGACCCCGCCGCCGAGAAACCGGCCTTGCGGCGTGAGCGACAGCGTCTCTCCGCCGGCGCCACGATCGTGCGAGACCAGACCCAGACGCCGCAGACGCGAGAGTGCTGCGCGATCGACGACGTCGGCGAGCCCCTCGAGATCCATCGGCTCGTCGAGCCTCAGCCCCAGCATCAGCCGCTCCCGACGGAGCACGTCGTCGGTCAGCGATTCGACGTCCCGCGTCGGCCGCTCGCCCTGCTCGACGAGCGACCGGATGTACCCGTTGAGTCGCGGCGTGTTGCGCCACCTTCGACCGTTGATCGTGGAGACCGCGCCCACCCCCAACCCGAGGTAGTCCCGGCCGAGCCAGTAGGCGAGGTTGTGAAGTGACCGAAGATCGCGTGTCTCGCCTGCAGGCGCGCGGCAGAAGTTGGCCGTCTCGTACCAGCGGTAGCCGGCAGATGTCAGTCGCTCGACGACGAGCTCGAAGTACTCCTCCATCGCTTCGGCCTGCTCGGCCAGCTCCAGCCCGTGGGCGTGAGTGAAGCGCGTCCCCGGCTTCGCCTCGAGCTCGTAGCAGGACAGATGCTCCGGAGCGAGCTCGAGCGCCTCGCCGAGGTCCGCGTCGAGATCGGCGGCGCTCTGGCCGGGAATCCCGTAGATGAGGTCGAAGGAGATGTTGTCAAATCCGGCATCACGCAGATGGTAGAAGGCACGCCGGACGGTGTCAGGCCGGGCAACGCGCTCGAGCACGTCGAGCAGCCGAGGCCGGAAGCTCTGCACGCCGAGCGAGACTCTGTTCACACCGAGTGTGCGCAGCATGCGCGCGACCTCCTGCGTGACGGTCTCCGGGTTCGCCTCGACGCTCACCTCGTCAGCTCGAGGCAGCGCCCGCAGCAGGCGTTCGAGAGCGCGAGGTTGTGTGAACGTCGGGGTACCACCGCCGAGGAAGACCGTCTCGAGCTCGGTCGCGAGCACGTTCCGCTCGAGGGCCAGCTCCCCAAGCAGCGCGTCGACATATGCGTCGTGCTGGTTCACCCGGCCGACCGCCGTAACGAAATCGCAATACCCGCACCGATGTGCGCAGAAGGGCAGGTGCACGTAGAGGTGACGAGCGGTGCTCACGAGCGCTTCTCCCCGTTGAGGTTGAGGACGGCGAGGAAGGCCTCCTGCGGTACCTCGACCATGCCGACCTGCTTCATTCGCTTCTTGCCCGCCTTCTGGCGCTCGAGCAGCTTCCTCTTTCGGGTGATGTCCCCGCCGTAACACTTCGCGAGCACGTCTTTGCGCCGAGCCTTGACCGTCTCGCGCGCAATCACGCGCGAGCCGATCGCCGCCTGGATCGCGACGTCGAAGTGCTGCCGCGGAATCTCCTCCCTCAGCCGCTCGACCAGAGCTCGGCCTCGGTCGTAGGCGAAGTCGCGATGAACGACCAGCGAGAGCGCGTCGACCGGCTCGCCGCCGACGAGCACGTCGACCCGCACGAGCTTGCCCGGCCGAAAGCCGATCACGTCGTAGTCGAAGCTCGCGTACCCTCGCGTGCGCGACTTCAGCTGGTCGTAGTAGTCGAGCACGATCTCGGCGAGCGGCAGCTCGTAGGTCAGGTGAACCCGCTCCTCCGAGAGGTACTCCAGGTGGTCGAAGCGCCCGCGCCGGTCGTTGTTGAGCTCCATCACCGCGCCGACGTACTCCTTCGGGACGATGATCGAGGCCTTGATGTACGGCTCCTCGACCTCTTCGAGCTCGTTCGGCATGTCTGTCGGCGTGTGCACCTCCTGCCAGTCGCCGTGCGGCGGCTTCACGCGGTACGCAACGTTCGGCGCGGTTACGAGCAGATCGAGGTCGAACTCACGCTCGAGGCGCTCCCGCACGATGTCCATGTGGAGCAGACCGAGAAACCCGCAACGGAACCCGAACCCGAGCGCCTGCGAAGTCTCGGGCTCGTAGAAGAGCGCGGCGTCGTTCAGCTTCAGTTTCTCGAGCGCGTCCCGGAGGTCCGGGTAGTCGTCGGAATCCGTCGGGAAGAGCCCCGAGAAGACCATCGGCTTGACGTCCTTGTAGCCGGGTAGCGGCTCGGCCGCTGGGCGGCGCTCCGATGTGAGCGTGTCGCCGACGCGCAGTCGGGAGACGTCCTTCAGGCCCGTGATGACGTAGCCGACCTCGCCTGCCTCGAGAACGCCCGACTCGCGACGCGTCGGCGAGAAGAAGCCGAGCTCCTCGGCCTCGAACCGTGTCCCGAGCGCCATGGCGCGGAGGGGTTCTCGGGTCGAGAAGCGCCCGTCCACGACGCGCACGAAGGCAACGACGCCGCGATACTGGTCGTACGACGAATCGAAGATGAGCGCCCGCGCCGGCGCGTCGGAGTCGCCGTCCGGGGCCGGCACCCGCTCGACGATCGCATCCAGCACCTCCTCCACGCCCGCGCCGGTCTTCGCAGAGATCCGGAGCACGCGGTCAGGATCGTCGCCGATCAGATCTGCAAGCTCCCGCGCAGCGGCGTCGGGGTCCGCCTGCGGTAGGTCGATCTTGTTGACGACCGGGACGATCTCGAGATCGTTCTCGAGCGCCAGGTACGCGTTCGCCAGCGTCTGCGCCTGCGTCCCCTGCGCCGCGTCGACCACGAGCAGCGCGCCCTCGCACGCCTGCAGCGAGCGCGAGACCTCGTACGTGAAGTCGACATGCCCCGGCGTATCGATCAGGTTGAGCTGGTGGCCCTTCCAGTCGACACGGACCGCCTGTGCCTTGATCGTGATGCCCCGTTCCCGCTCGAGCTCCATCGAGTCGAGCAACTGCTCGCGCATGTCCCGGCTCGAGACGGCATGCGTCAGCTCGAGGATCCGGTCGGCGAGCGTCGACTTCCCGTGGTCGATGTGGGCGATGATGGAAAAGTTGCGAATGCGGTCCTGTGTCATGGCTGAGCCCCGCTGAAGCGGCTTCGCAAAGCTAGCAACGCCCCTAGCTCACGAACATGCAGCGCACGGCACGCGACGAGGTAGACGCCGGTGCCGGCCGCGAGCGCGGTTCCGACGGAGACGATCTGGCCGATGAGGGAGCGTCCGACGACCTGGTCGACGCCGTACCAGACGCCGTACGTGACGCCGGCGACGACTGCTGAGGCGACGATGATGCGAATGACCGAGTCGGCGATCCGACCGAAGTCGATCCGCCCGAGGCGACGGCGCATGAGGATCATGAGCGCGGCGCTGCCGGCAATGTTCACGACCGAGGTGGCGAGAGGAATTCCCCAGACCCCGAAAGCGGTAGAACAGCGCGTCGAATGCGGCATTCAGGCCGAGGTTGCCGAGAGCAACCGCCGTCGGGATCCAGTTCGACTGCAAGCTGAAGAACGCCCGGTTGAGCATCAGCATCACGCCGTTGAAGAAGAGCCCGGCCGAAAAGGCCGCAAGCGCACCGGCGACCACCGGCGTCTGCGCGGCCGTGAACTCGCCTCTCTGGTAGACGAGGCGTGTGATCGGCTCCGCGAGGACGGCGCTGACCACGCCGGCAGGGATGAGCACGAAGGCGATCTGGCGAACGCCGAGGGCCGAGCGTGTCACGGAAACCTGCCTCGTCGCGCCGCGCCGCAAGCCTCGCGAGCGACGGGAACAGGACGGTCGCGATCGCGACGGAGAACACTCCCTGCGGCAGCATGTAGAGGCGGAACGCCTTGTCGATCGCAGTCGGAGCGAGCTCCGGATCGATGAGACGCGACGCGAAGATCGAGTCGATCACGAGGTTGAAGTTGATGAGACCGAGGCCGATCGTCACCGGCACCATCAACCGCAGGACCCGCCAGACGGCCGGATCGCGCCAGTCGATCAACACGCGGAGCCTGTCGTCTCGCCCTCGAAGCCACGGCAGCGGCAACAGGACCTGGATCACCGTCCCGATCAGGATCGAGAAGGCGTAGATGTAGAGCTTGGTATCGACCGACTCCGCCTGCGGGACGCCGATGACCAGTCCGAGGATGATCGCGCCGTTCCAGAAGATCGGCGTCACGGCGGGGACCGTGAATTCCTCGTAGCTGTTGAGGATGCCGACGACGATGCCGGACACGCCCGAGTAGGGCGACGATCGGGAAGAGCACGCGCGAGAGCCCGACAGCGAGGTCGAAGTCGCCGCCCGGATCGCCGAACGGGCGGATGATCCACGGCGCGAGCAGGATGCAGAGCGCGGTCAGGCCGCCGAGGATCAGGAGGACGAGCCAGAACAGGCTCGAGGCGACCCGCCACGCGCGGCGCTTCTCTCCCTTTTCGAGCAGCTCCGTGAAGACCGGGACGAACGCAGGCGAGAGTGCGAAGTCCGCGACCAGGGCGCGGAAGAGGTTCGGCACCTGGAACGCGACCGTGAAGGCGTTGATCTTTCCGGCGGCTCCGAAGTAGTACGAGGCGACGATCTCCCGGACGAGACCGAGGACCCTCGAGATCCCGGTGGCGAGCGAGAAGATCGCCGTCGACCTCGCGAGCCGGCGGCCCGAGCGCTCGTCCACGCGGGCGAGTATAGGGAGAGGGGTGACCGGCGCAGACGGCCCTCGCGGTCGCTCTGGTACCATCATCGCGCCCGCGAACCGCGGGCCTTTTCACGCCATGGCAAACATCAAGCAACAGAAGAAGCGCGTGCGGACAGCCGCCTCGGAGCGGCTCGAGAACCTCCGCTACCGGTCGACCGTCAAGACGCTTGCCAAGCGGCTCGAAGCTTCGGTGGAGTCAGGTGACGAGGCTCGTGTGGCGGCCGATCACCGCGAGCTTGTTCGCTGGCTCGATCGAGCCGCAGCACGAGGCGCCTTGCATCGCAACACCGCGGCCCGCCGCAAGGCGCAGGCCTCTCGGCTCGTCTCCAGCCGCGGCTAGACCGTCGCGGCAGCCGGCTCGCGCGGACGCGTGAGGTCGATCAGCGCGCGCTCGAGCTCGAGGTCGACTGCCAGGCGCGACCCGCCCTTCACGGCATGGTCGAGCTCGGCCAGTCGGACGACCGCCCGGCGGAGCTCGTCCGAGTCGTAGTTGCGCGCCTGCGCGTAGAGCTTTTCGACGTAAAACGGGTGGCGCTTCAGGCGAGCCGCGGCCTCCCTGGCGCTCAACCCTTCAGCAGCGAAGGCCTGGCAGTCGCGCACCCGGCCCACGTGACCCGCGAGCAGGCCGATCAGGAACGGGACCGTCCGCGAGACGGGATCGCCGGACCGTTCGAGGAGCGACTGGCACGCAGTGAGAGCCGCAGGCAGGTCCCGGCGCCCCCACGCGTCGGTGAGCTCGTAGCCAGGGATCTCGGCACAGCCCGCCGCGAGCCGGGCGACGTCCGCGGCGGCAACGGGGTCTTCCCCCGCCCAGGTCGCGATCTTGTCCACCTCGCTGGCGAGCTCTTCGGGGTCCTCGCCCACGATCTCGACGAGGACGCGCGCCGCTTCGGCGTCGACAGTCACGTTTCGCTCGGCGAACTGCTTTGCCACCCACTCCGGCAGCCGGCGGCGTACGACGTTGTACGCGAGGATCTCGCCCGCCTTCGCACTTGCCTTCCCGAGCGCCGAGTCCTTCTTCAGGTCGTTCGCGACGAGCGCGAGCACGGTGTCGGGTGCTGGGCTCACGAGATACCCGCTGACGGCCTTGACGTCGGCCGCCTTCCAACGTTCGACGTCCTCGACGATCACCAGCCTCCGCCCGCCGCCGAGCAGGCCCATCGAGTTGCAGGCAGCGACTGCATCTTCGCCGGTCGACGCCTCCGCCGACAGGAGCTCGACCGCGTCCTCACCGATCCGGTCGCGCAGCCGTCGGAGCGCGCGCTGGATCTTCGGCCGGTCGCTGCCGGTAAGGAGGTACACGGGCTTCAGCTCGCTTGCCACGTCCGTCCGAAGCATAGGCAGCGAGAAGGAGCGCCACGCCGAGCAGAGCCAACAGCGCACGTGTCGACGTGACCTGCGCGAACGGGAGCCCGCCGACAGTGCGCGCGACTGCAACGAGGTAGGCCGCGCACCAGCTGTTGAGCCCCGCAAGCGTCGCGGCGGCGGCGCCCGAAAGCGGTTCGACCGCCACGCCGGCGAGCGCAAGTCCGAGCAACGGCGCGACGACAGGCGCGGCCAGGGCGTTCGCCGGGATGGTCAGCAGCTGCAGCGAGTGAAAGTGGGCCCACGCGATCGGCGCCGTCGCAAGGCCGCACGCGGCAGAGACGGCCACGACTGCCCGCAACGGCCGACCGAGCGGGTAGCCCTCGAGTACCGACGTGAAGCGCGGGACCAGGACGAAGATGGCGAGCACCGCCGCGAACGAGAGCTGAAAGCCCGCGTCGAGAAGCGTGTACGGGTTCCACGCCAGCAACACGATCGCGCCCATGAGCAGCAGGTGCCACCGATCCGCGGCGCGCGCAGCGAGCCACGCCACGCAACCGAGCACGCCGGCCACCCCGGCACGCACAACCGACGGCTGCGGACCGACTGCCAGGACGTACGCGACGATCGAGGCAAGAGCCGCGATCTGTCCGAGCATCCTCGGGAGCCCGAGCAGCCAAGCGGAGAGCAGCGCGCCTCCTGCCACGTAAGCGACGTTCTGACCCGACACCGCGAGCAGGTGATAGAGCCCGGCTGCGCGGAAGCGGGCGCGGAGCTCGTCCGAGAGCCCAGTCTCCTCGCCGAGGAGGACACCCTCGAGCACGGCCGCCCGTTCGCCCGTCACGCCGCGCGCGACCGAACGCTGCAATCGCCGGTGGAGAGCGTCGGCAACCCCGCCGATTCCGCCGCGCCTGCCGATCACGTCGAAGTGGCTCATGCGCAGCACGACGTGGATGCCCCGGCGTCGGAGCCACGTCGCCTCGTCGAATCCGTCGCTCGGCGCGCGAGGCTTCGCGACCTGGGCGAGCCCCTGGAGCACGGCGCCCTGGGGAGGCGCACGTCCACGCGGCAACCTCAGCAAGACCGGTTCGTGGACCCGCACCTCGTCGAAGCGGACGGCAATGCCCTCGACCCGCACGTCGAATCGGCCTGGACGCGGCGGCGTCGCTGCGATCACCTCCGCGGGACCGGCCCGGCCGATCTCCGCCTCGAGCATGCTGCGGTCGAGCGCGTCGAGCCGGGAGCTTCCCCACCACCACCCGGCGACCAGAAGGACGAACGCGAGCGCCGCGAGACGCTCACTTCCACGAACGCACGCAGAGGCCGCGGCAACGGCGGCGGCACAGACCAGAACGACGGCGCCAGGCGCACGCACCAGATTCGCGGCGGCAAGGCCGGCACAGAGCGCGCCCGCCAGCAGCTGCGCGTACCAGCGCTTCGTGAACGCACTCAAGGCGCGACGGCCCCGCGGAGCTGCTCGAGGCGCGCCGGCCCGATGCCTGGAACTGCATCGAGCTCGTCGACGGAGCGAAACCCACCATGCTGCTCGCGGTAGTCGATGATCTTCTGGGCGGTCACCGGACCGACCCCGGAGAGCGCGTCGAGCTGCTCGATCGTCGCCGAGTTGAGGTGGACCGGGCCCGAAGCAGCACCCGTGCCCGCCCCACCGCTCCGCGGACGCTGCGACGGGTGCGCCGCGCCCCGGCACGACGATCTGCTCGCCGTCGGCGACGAGCGCAGCGCGGTTTACGAGCTGGAGGTTCGCCTTGCGGGTGACCCCGCCCGCACGCGCCAGGGCGTCGGCGACCCGCGAGCCGTCGCGCAGCCGATACAAGCCCGGTCGGCGCACGGCGCCGACGACGTCCACGTAGACGTCCCTGGCCGGCGGTTTCGCGGCCGCAGACGCCGCCGGCCGCAAGGGCGGCGGCACGGCCGGCCGGCTCGGACGGAGCAACACGCGCCCGACGAGCACGAGCACCACGACGACAGCGACGGCCACGAGCAGGAGACGTCGGCGATCGACTGCGAGATCCGGCACGTCGTCAATTCTGACAACGAACTCGTAACGCGAGTGTGACGAGATCGCGCCGAGGGGCGCGCTAACCCGTGACCAGGTTGACCAGCTTGCGCGGCACGACGATCGTCTGGCGAATCTGACCGCCGTCCAGATGCGCCTGCACCTTCGGCGACTTCTTCGCTAGCGCGACCAGCTCGTCCTCCGGCAGGTCGGCCGGGACCTGCATCCGGTCGCGCACCTTCCCGTTCACCTGGATGACGAGCTCGAACGTCTCCCGCTGCAACAGGTTGGGATCCGGGACCGGCCACGGCGTCTCCCACAGCCTCGAATGGCCCAGGCGCTCCCATAGCTCCTCCGCAATGTGCGGCGCCGACGGCTGAACGAGGGACACCGCCGTCTCGGCCGCCAGCCGGGCCCCGGGTGCCCGGGGATCGCGAACGATCTCGTTGACGAGCTCCATGATCGCCGCGAGCGCGGTGTTGTACGCATAGCGCCGGCCGGTGTCGTCCGTGACCTTCGCAATCGTCTCGTGCGCCTTGTGCGCGAGCGCGCCTTCGGACGGCGTGTCAGGCAGCTCGGCCACCTCCGACACCACGCGCCACAGGCGCCGCAGGAACCGCGCCATTCCTTCCAGCCCCGTCTCTTGCCAGTCGACGCGCGCATCGGCCGGCCCGATGAACAGGATGTAGAGGCGCAGCGCATCCGCGCCGAACTCGCGCACGAAGTCGTCGGGGCTGACGACGTTCCCTTTCGACTTCGACATCTTCGCGCCGCCCATGTCGACCCAGCCGTGATTGAACAGCCGTGGGAACGGCTCGCGGAACCCGACCAGACCGAGGTCGTTGAGCACCTTGATGAAGTAGCGCGCGTAGAGCAGGTGCATCACCGCGTGCTCGATGCCGCCGATGTACTCGTCCACCGGCATCCATTCGTCGATCGCCGCCCGGTCGAACGGCGCGTGATCGTTGTGCGGGTCGCAGTAGCGCAGGAAGTACCACGACGAGTCGACGAAGGTGTCCATCGTGTCCGCCTCGCGCCGCGCCTCGCCACCGCAGCTCGGACACGGAACGCGGATCCAGTCCTCGGCCGCCTCGAGCGGCGACTTGCCCTTCGGCGTGTAGTCGTCGATCTCCGGCAGGAGGACCGGAAGCTCGTCCTCGGGCACCGGGACGATGCCGCACCGCTCGCAGTGGACGACCGGAATCGGACAGCCCCAGTACCGCTGGCGCGAGATCAGCCAGTCCCGCAGGCGGTAGCTGACGGCGGGTCGCCCCCTTCCCCGCTCTCCGAGCCACTCGACGATCTTGCGCGCACCTTCCGGTGCAGGCAGTCCGGAGAACGGTCCCGAATCCGCCAGCTTCGCCTCGTCCGTCTTCACGACGTACGGAAGCTCGGGCTCGCTGCCGTCGGCGGGAACGATGACGGTCTTGATCGGCAGGTCGTAGCGACGAGCGAACTCGTAGTCGCGGTCGTCGTGAGCCGGAACCCCGCCGACCGCGCCGGAGCCGTACTCCATCAGCACGTAGTCGGCGACCCAGATCGGCAGCCGCTCGTCGTTCGCCGGATTCGTCACATACCGACCCGTGAAGACGCCGTCCTTCGGCTTCTCCTCCCGCTCGGCGAAGGTCCGCGCCGCGGTCCGGCGGACGTAGTCGAGCACCTCGTGCTCCTGCGCCGTTCCTTCGACGAGCTTCGGGATCAGGTGATGCTCGGGCGCGAGCAGGAAGAAGGTCGCACCGAAGAGCGTGTCTGGACGCGTCGTGAAGACAGGCATGTCGATGTCGAGCTCGTCGACGCGGAACAGGATCTCGGCGCCCTCGGAGCGGCCGATCCAGTTTCGCTGCATCGCGAGCACGCGCTCCGGCCAAGACTCGAGCAGCTTCATCTCGTCGAGCAGCTCGTCGGCGTAGGTCGTGTAGCGGAAGAACCACTGCTCCAGGCTCTTCGACTCGACTTCGGTGCCGCAGCGCTCACAGCGCCCGTTGATGACCTGCTCGTTCGCGAGGACGGTCTGGTCCTTGGGGCACCACTTGACCGGCGCCTCCTTGCGGTATGCCTGGCCGGCCCTCAGGAACTGCAGGAAGAGCCACTGCGTCCAGCGGTAGTACTCGGGCTCGTGGCTCGCGATCTCGCGGTCCCAGTCGATCGCCCAGCCCATCCGCTTCATCTGCGCGCGGATCCTGGTGATGTTCTGCGCGACGATTTCCCTCGGGTGACCGCCGTCTCTGATCGCGGCGTTCTCCGCGTTCAGGCCGAACGAGTCGTAGCCCATCGGCCGCATGACCCGACGGCCGTTGCGGCGATGGAAGTGGGCAAGGACGTCTCCCTGGGTGTAGTTCCGGACCTGCCCGACGTGCAGCGTCCCCGAGGGGTAGGGCAGCATCTCGAGCAGGTAGTAGTCGCGACCGTCCGGATGGCCCAGGTTCGGGGTGTGGAAAGCCCCGCTCTCCTCCCAGATGCGCTGCCACTTCGTCTCGATTGCCTGCGGGTCGTACGTGTCCATGATCGTCCTCAGATACGAAAAAGCCTCTCGCAAGAGAGGCCGTGGGGAGCTGGCCCGGCTTCCGCCGCGGTGGCTCCCTTCACTACAGAAGCAGCTCCTTCATTGCATGAGATTGTAGCGGGGAGCGAAAATCGACGCTATGAGCGACTACACGCACATCAACCTCAAGGCAGACGTCGACGACCAGGCACTCAACTTCGGGCTCTCCCCGAACGTCGAGTCGCGCATGGCACGCGTCCCGCTTGGCCTCGAGCATTCGGGAGTGACCTACCTCCGGATTGCCCCCGGCTTTCGGATCCCCTTCGGGCACAGGCACAAGCAGCAGGAAGAGGTCTACGTCCTCGTCAACGGCAGCGCGCGGATCAAAATCGACGACGAGGTGCGAGACATGAAGCAGTGGGACGCCGTTCGTCTCCACCGCGACACCGTCAGAGGGTTCGAAGCGGGCGACGAGGGCGCGGAGCTCATCGCCATCGGCGCGCCGAACACAGGCCCCGGCGATGCGGACCTGATCCAGGACTGGTGGAGCGACTAAAGCGGCCGTCCGGCTGATCGAGCTCTTCCCCGACACGGCCGAAGGTCGAAGCCGGTGGCTTGGTCGTGGGCGGGATTCCGGCGGGACAGCTGGCGGACGAGTTCGGGACGCCCCTCGTCGTCTACTGCCGGGAGACGTTACTCGCGCGTGCTCGCGCGTACGCGCGCGTGGACCCGGAGGCGTTGGTCGTCTACGGAACGAAAGCGTTTCCGAACGTCGCCGTGCTTCGCCTGTTGGCCGCAGAAGGCCTCGGCGCCGACGTGTCGACGGGCGGTGAGCTCGAGTTCGCGCTGCGCGCGGGCATCTCCGGCGAGCGGTTGCTGTTCCACGGCAACAACAAGTCGGACGAGGAGCTTCGGGCGGCGGCCGGCGCCGGCGCGCTCGTCGTGCTCGACGCCCTCGAGGAAGTCAGACGGGCAAAGGACGCCGGGGTGAAGAGCGTTCTCGTCCGGCTCACGCCGGAGATCGAAGCCGAGACCCACCACGCGATCCGCACCGCGCATGCGGAATCCAAGTTCGGCCTGGTGGCGGACGATGCGGTCGCGGCGGTCGGCGACGCGCTCGAAGCTGGGCTGGACGTCCTGGGCCTGCACGTGCACATCGGCTCACAGCTCAGGCGGACGTCGGAGAGCCTCCTCGCCGTCGAGCGTCTCGTCGACGTGGCTGAGCTCTGCCGCGACGAGCTCGATTGGACGCCGCGAGTGTTCGACCTCGGAGGCGGGCTCGGGGTCCGCTACACGTCCACCGACGTCATTCCCGATCCGCTCGCGTTCGCCGGCGAGCTGGTCAGGCATCTGCGTTCCCGGTGGACCGCGCCGGCGCGCCTCGTTCTCGAGCCCGGCCGCTCCATCGTCGCCCCCGCCGCGTTCACGCTGTACCGCGTGGGCGCGGTGAAGCACACGGGCGGTGTGACGTACGTGGCGATCGACGGAGGCATGTCCGACAACCCACGCCCGCAGCTCTACGGCTCACGCTACGAGGCACTGCTCGCCAATCGCGCCGACGAGCCTGTCGCGGACACGTACCGCGTCGCCGGCAAGCACTGCGAGTCGGGTGATGTGTTGATCGAGAGCGTCGAGCTACCGGAGCCGCGGCGCGGCGACCTGCTCGCGGTCCCGGCCACAGGCGCGTACACCCTTGCGATGGCGTCGAACTACAACGGCGTCCCGCGGCCGGCGGCCGTCCTGGTCGCCGACGGACAGGCCGAGCTGATCCGCCAACGCGAGTCGCTCGACGATCTCCTCAGGTTCGAGCCGTAGCGAAACCGGGCCGCACGAGCCGCGGCGGCGCGACGAGCCTCGCATCCTTGACGGGCGGGTTCCGCGGCTCGGCGAGCGGCGCCGCACCGAACGAGGCCGCCCGGCGCTCCGACGGCACCTCGCCGTAGAGCGTCGTTCGCTGCCGCGGAGTGCGACCGGACGCGCGGATCAACTCCTCCATCCGCTCCGGAGGAAACTCCTGGCCGTGCTCGGCGCCGGCCGAGCGGGAAATCGACTCGTTCATCAGCGTCCCGCCGAGGTCGTTGACACCCGCACGCAGGGCCGCGGCAACGCCCTCCGGGCCGAGCTTGACCCAGGAGACCTGGACGTTCGTGATCCACGGGTCCAGCGCCAGACGCGCAACCGCATGCACGAGCAGGGTTTCGCCGAACGTCGGACCCGATCGCGCACGGCCACGCAGCCACATCGGCGCCTCCATGTGCACGAACGGGAGCGGGACGAACTCAGTGAAGCCTCCCGAACGCTCCTGCTGTTCACGCGCGTGTACAAGATGACGCGCCCAGTTCCGCGGTCCGTCCACATGGCCGAACATCATCGTCACGTTCGACCGCAGACCGACGCGATGCGCGGTGTCGTGCACCTCGAGCCACTGCGCGGTCGTGACCTTGTCGGGGCAGATGACGCGACGGACGTCGTCGTCGAGGATCTCGGCGGCGGTCCCGGGCAGAGAGCTCAGGCCCGCGTCGCGCAGCTGTGTCAGATACGTCTCGAGCGTCAGTCCGAGCGTTGCGGCGCCCTGCCAGACCTCGAGGGCAGAGAACGCGTGCACGTGGAGATCCGGCACCGCGGCTTTGATCGCCCGCACGACCGAGAGGTAGTAGTCGCCGGTGAAGGCGGGATGAATTCCACCCTGCAGGCACACCTCCGTGGCGCCGCGCTCCCACGCCTCCTCGCAACGGCGAACGATCTCGTCGTGCGGCACGAGGTACGGCGCGCCGCGCAGATTGGCCGCCAGCTTCCCTTTCGAGAAGGCGCAGAACCCGCAACGGAAATAGCAGACGTTCGTGTACTGGATGTTGCGCGTGACGACGTACGTGACCTCGTCCCCGCACACCTCGTGCCTGAGCCGGTCGGCCGCCGCAAAGACGCGGTCGCGTTCGCGGCCGCGCGCCCGGAAGAGACGGACGATCTCGTCCTCGCCGAGCTCGTCGCGCGAGTCGATCGGGAGGGCGTCGCGCGGCACGAACGGGACGCCGCCTGTAGCACCCGGTGCCCAGCCGTCTTCGCGAGCGAGCCCGAGTGCGTCCGACGCGCGGAGAACCGTTGGCAGCACGCCCGGGTCGATCCACTCGCCCGAGATCCACTCCGGGTAGACGGGAAGACGCGGAGCGAGCTCGAGGCCGCGGCTCTCGGTCGCGGCCCGGAGGCGTTCCAGCTCCGGCCAAGGTGCTTCGGGGTTGACGTGGTCGATCGTCACCGGCGAGACGCCGCCCCAGTCGTCTATGCCGGCATCGAGCAGCCGGGGAAAATCGTCGTACGACAAATTCGGCGGCGCCTGCACGTGGGCTCGAGCGCCGAGCACGATCCGCGCGACGGCGATCGTCCAGAGCAGCTCCTCGAGTGGCGGCTCGGGAGCGTCCGCCATCCGCGTTCCAGGCTTCGCGCGGAAGTTCTGGACGATCACTTCCTGCACGTGGCCGTGCTCCGAGGCGAGCTCCCGAATCGCTCGCAAGGCATCGATCCGATCGGCTCGCGTCTCGCCGATGCCGATGAGGATCCCGGTCGTGAACGGCACGAGCGCCGCGCCCGCCGCGGCGATCGTCTCGAGCCGAACGGCGGGATCCTTGTCGGGCGAGCCGAAGTGCGGCCCACCCCGCTGGGACAGTCGTTCCGAGGTCGACTCGAGCATCAGGCCCATCGAGGCGCTCACGCGGCCGCAGCTCGCGGATGTCGTCGAGGGACATCACGCCGGGGTTGAGGTGCGGTAGCAGTCCCGTCTCGTCGAGGACTGCTTCGCTCGCGCGGGCGAGATACTCGAGCGTGGTCTCGCACCCGAGCTCTGCGAGCTCCTGCCGCGCGGCGCGATAGCGAAGCTCGGGCTTGTCCCCGAGCGTGAAGAGCGCCTCGCGGCACCCGGCGGCGGAACCAGCACGCGCCACCCCCAGGACCTCGTCGATCGTCAGGTACGCCCGCTCGCCGCGGCGTGGCGGTCGCGCGAACGTGCAGTAGTGACACACGTCCCGGCAGAGCTTCGTCAGCGGGATGAAGACCTTCGGTGAATACGTGACGAGGCAGCCGTGGCCTTCGTCGCGCAGCGCGCGAGCCTCTGCACACAGATCCTCGAGCGCGCGGTCGAGGAGCTCCATCGACGGAGCTTACGTCTGGACGTTCGGGCTACGAGGAAGGATCAGACGAGGTCGGTCGAGATGACGCCGAGCCCGACCGAAACCGCGACCGCTCCGACGAGGGCCGCCGCGACCGACAAGCGGCGCACGCGCGACGCGGGCGAGGCGAGTGAGGCGACGCCCGCCAGGCCGAGGGTCATGCCGGTGAACGTCTCGACCGCCTGGAAGGCGACGCCGACCGCCAGCGCCGGGCCGACCGGGACGCCTGTCCCGTGGAGCGCCAGCGCGACCGCACCGGCTCCGGTACCGAAGTTCCCCGGCGTGAGCGGGAGCACCCCGGAGAGCGAGACCGCCGTGACCAGCACGAGGGCCACGAAGATCGGCCTCTGGACGCCGAGCGAGACGGCCATCGCCGCTGCCGCGGCGATCCGTGCGACGGCGGCGAGGACCACCCACGCGAAGAGCGTCGCGCCCGCGCGATACGACACGCGGAAACTGCAGAACACCTGCAACAGGCTCCGTACGTGTCCCGAGACACGTCGACTGAGGCGCATGCAGAGGACGACAAGGGATAGAACGACGGCGGCGAGCACGGGTGCCGGCCACAGCGGAACCTGTGCCCACGCAGCGGCGACGAAGACGAGCGCGGACAGTGAGAGAGCTCGCGCCGCAGCGACCGCACCGCCGATTCCCCCTGCGCGCCAGACCCGTTCCTCGCCTCGCAACGTCTGCGACAGCAGCCCGAGCCGGACGACACCGCCGAGGCTGGCGGGCGCTACAGCGTTGACAAGGGAGCCGACTGCGTACCTTGCGCAGACGTCCGGATAGCCCGCCTCCGAGCCGCACGCCCGTAGCCCGCCGGACCAGGCCGCCGCCGAGCAGAAGAGGCCCACCGCAAAGGCGCCGGCGGCCACGAGCAACCACCCGGGCCTTGCATCGGTAAGGCTGGCCAGGGCGCTGTCGAAGGCCCCGCGGCCGATCTGCGTGGCCGGCGAGCGCGATCCCGCCGGCGACAAGCAAAGCAACTGCGACCGCATACCCGCGACCGAGCTGGCGGCCGTTCGTTAGGAACGGCGTCAGCGGAGGTCCATCGACAGGTGGGCCGTCATGGCTCCTGAACGCTAGCTCCATGAAGTGAAAAGGGGGTTAAGAAACCCTCCCCTTGCGGGGGGTCCTTGACATCATCCGGGTTCGTGAACGACGCGCGGCTTCGGCGATCCGCGTGGGTCGGCGGGGCCGCGATCCTCGTCGCGGCCGCGGCGATCGCTGCCTGGCTTCTGTGGAAGGCCGACTCGCCGAGCAGGGAGGCCGTCCTGCCGGCGAGGCCGGTCGTGCTCCGACAGAGGCCGTTGCCGGCACGACCCCGTCACGCCACGAGATTGCGCCGGATTGGACGTATACGCGGACAACCGACGCGGGCATGCTCGCCGCGGCCGCCGAGCGTGCTCGGCCGCTGGTCTACGTTCCCAACAGCGGCGGCGACTCCGTCGACGTGATCGATCCGCGCACGTTTCGCGTCATCGACCACTTCAACGTCGGACCCTCGCCGCAGCATGTGACCCCTTCGCACGACCTGCGGACGCTCTACGTCGCAAGCGATGCCGGCAACACGCTCACGCCGATCCATCCCCGGACGGGGCGCCCGGGCAGACCCATTCCGGTAACCGATCCCTACAACCTCTACTTCACGTTCGACGGCCGGCTCGCGATCGTCGTCGCCGAGCGGATGCAGCGGCTCGACTTCCGTCGCGCACACAGCTTTCGCCTCGTGCGCACGCTCCGCGTCCCCTGTGCCGGCATCAACCATCTGGACTTCACCGCGAACGGCCGCTTCGCGATCGCCAGCTGTGAGTTCTCGGGCCGGCTGCTGAAGGTCGATGTCGCGCGCCGCCGTGTCGTTGCAGTGAGGCGCCTGCCGCGCAGCGACAGCGTCCCCCAGGACGTCAGAGCCTCGCCGAACGCCCGGCTCTTCTATGTCACGGACCTCGCCGCCGGCGGCGTCTGGTTGGTCGATCCTCGCCGGCTTCGAGTCGTCGGCTTCGTCCGCACGGGCGCGGGCGCGCACGGGCTCGTCGTGAGCAGGAACGGCAGGTCCCTGTACGTGGCGAACCGGAACGAGGGTAGCGTCTCTGTCATCTCGTTCCGAACCAGACGAGTCATCGCCAAATGGCGGATTCCGTCGGGAACCCCCGACATGGGCAACGTGTCGGCCGACGGCCGGGTTCTCTGGTTGTCTGGACGCTATTCATCAGAGGTGTACGCGCTCAGCACGACCTCCGGACGTCTGCTCGCGCGGATCCCCGTAGGCGCGAGCCCGCACGGGCTCTCGGTCTGGCCGCAGCCCGGCCGCTTCTCACTCGGACACACCGGGAACATGCGCTGATGACGACGGTTGCGCTTCCGAGGAGCCGGCGTGACGTGCTCGTGCCGCCAAGCCTGGCGGCGCTGCTCGCGTCGATCCTCGTGTGGCTCGGCCCGCCGGGAACCGATCTCGCCGCGCACGTGTACCAGCGCGCGCTCTACCTGCAGCACGGCTTCGTCCTCTGGAACAACTTCTGGTACGCGGGCCGGTACAGCTTCGTCACGTACAGCCTGCTCTACTACCCGCTGGCCGCGGCGATCGGGATCGGGCTGCTGGCGGTGGTCACGGTTGCGGTTGCCGTTGCCTCGTTCTCGGCACTTGCACAGCGCGAGTGGGGCGACCAGAGCCGCTGGGCGAGCTGGGCCTTCGCGCTTTGCTGGGCGGCGTTGGTCGTCTCCGGTGCCTACCCGTTCATGCTCGGCAGCGCCTTTGCGCTCGTCGCGCTCTATGCGGTTCAGCGCGGGCACGTCTGGGCATTTGTTGCCGCAGCCGCGCTGGCGCTCGCCTCGAGCCCATTGGCCTTCCTTCTCCTCGTCGTCGTGCTCGCCGGCATTGCGCTCGCACGTCGAGATCGCACGGCGCGACTCGTGGTGCCCGCGGTCGCCGTCATCGGCATGGCGGGGGTCGAAATCGTGCTTCAGCGCATGTTTCCGGGCGGCGGCACGTTCCCGTTCTCCGTGGCGGAGTTTCTCGCCGTGGTGACGTTCTGCCTCCTCGGAATGGGACTGACCTGGAACGTCGGTGCGGCGCGCATCCTGCGCTGGATGTTCGTCGCGTACCTGGCAGCGTGCACCGCGACCTTCGCCGTGTCGTCTCCCGTTGGGGAGAACATCGCCCGCCTCCGGTTCGCGGCTGTGCCGATCACGATTCTGACGTTGTCACTGCGCCGCTGGAGACCCTGGCCCGTCTGCGCAGCAGTCATGGCGCTCGCGCTTCGCGTGGAACTTCTCACCGATCGCGGCGAGCCTCGTGCGGGGAGCGGGTGACCCCGCTGCCCACGCCGCCTACTGGAGTCCCGGCGATCGCCTATCTGCACCGTCACGTGACCCCTTCGTATCGCGTCGAGGCGGTCGATACCGCCGGTCACTGGCCGGCGAACTTCCTCGCAGGCGCTCGCATCCCGCTGGCACGCGGCTGGTTCCGGCAGGAGGATTTCCCGCAGAACCGCGTTCTCTACGGTCCGCTCGGGCGATCGGCGTACCTGGCTTGGCTGAGACGCCTCGGCGTGCGTTACGTCGTCCTGACGACGGCGACTCCCGACTACAGCGCACGGGGCGAGGCGCGCCTGCTTGCGAGCGGACGCTCCGGGCTGAAGGTCGTCTTCCGAACGCCCACGACGAGGATCTTCGAAGTGCCGTCGCCGCGGCCGCTCGTCGCGCGGCCCGCGCGCGTGCTGGCGCTGGGATACACCTCGATGCGCCTGTTCGTTCCGAGGCCCGGCCGCTATCGCCTTGCGGTCACGTATTCGCCCTACTGGCACACCGCCCATGGGTGCCTCGCTCCGACAAAGGACGGCATGTCGCAGTTGATTGCCACGAAGGCCGGAGCCGTCAGGTTGCACTTCGACGTGACGACACGCCGGGCTCTTCGGGCGATCATCGGCGGCGACGACGACGCCTGCGGTTAGAGGCTTGATGCGGGTTCCCGGCACGCGCGGATGGGGGCCTGCGCGCGGCGCATCGCACCCAGCTCGCCACTCACCAATACATTCAAGTATTGGCGAGCGTCGAGCTGTGCACGCTGCTTGGCGCAGGCCCTCCCCGCACGCACCACGAACCCACACCAAGCCTCTAGGCATCGCCTACATTCCGGGGACGATGCATCCGACCGCACAGATGTTCCAGGAGCGTGCACGTGGGCTCGGCCTCGACATCGAGGTGCGCGAGCTCTCGGAGTCGACGCGGACCGCGCAAGAGGCCGCGGACGCCGTCGGGGTGGAGGTCGGCCAGATCGTGAAGTCGCTCGTCTTCGTGGACGGCGAGGGACCGCTCCTGTGCCTGTGCGCGGGAGACCGGCGCGTGGACACGACCAAGCTCGGGCGCGACGTCCGGCAGGCGAGCGGGCGCGAGGTACGAGACGCGGCTGGGTTCGCAATCGGCGGAGTGCCGCCGCTCGGCCACGACGAGCCGATTCGGACGGTGATCGACGCCTCGCTCCGACGATTCGACACGGTCTGGTGCGCCGGTGGGACGCCGAACGCCGTTTTTCCCGTGGCCACCGAGGCTCTCATCGCTGCGATCCCCGGGGCCGACGTGCGCGACATCTCGTAGCGAAATCGGCTGCAGGGTTTCGGCGCCGGCGGAGGTCTCCTCTTGTGGAGGGGCGCGCGCCCGCGATTGTCGACCGGCTAGGGGTCGCCGGCCGCCCCGAGGCGCGCCTCCTCTCTAACCCGGCACGAGCGCAGGATCGGTCAGCGGCGCCTGGCAGGCGAAGTTCTCGCAGACGTAGACCGCCGGCCGCCCGTCGACGAAGTCCTTGCCTTGCAGCAGCGGGACCTGGTCGCTCGGGCCGAACGCCGCGACGGCATTCGGGTCGAACGGCGCGAGCGCCGCGCGCATGACCTCGGCATCCGGCGGCCCGATCAGGGCGAGCTCTCGAGGCGGCGAGAAGTGCAGGTCGAGCGCGCACAGAAGGTGGCCGAATGCGGACGGCGCTCGTGAGAGAAGCGGCGCCACGAGACGGAAGACGCCGACCGCACGCCGCTCGAGGTCCGCGTCTCCCCAGAGCCGGCCGAGGCGGAGCAGCACGTAGGCGAGCATCGAGTTGCCGGACGGCGTCGGATGGTCGTCGAAGTCCTTCTTGCGGCTGACGAGCTCCTCGCCGTCGACGGGAGTGAGGAAGAACCCGCCTCGCTCGTCGTCGGCGAACAACGTCCACCGCGAGGAGCGCCAGGCGTCGGGACTCCTCGAGCCAGCGGAGCTCGCCCGTCGCGAGGTGGAGCTCGTACAGGCCGTTCGCGACGTCGGCGTAGTCGTCGAGAACGCCGGCGTGCTTTGCCTGTCCCCCACGCCACGTGCGATAGAGACGGCCCTCCTCGGTCGAGAGTGGGCCGAGGAGGAACTCGCCCAGCGAACGTGCAGCGTCGAGCAGATCCGGCCGCTCCAGGCGGCGTGCCGCTTCGGCGAGCGCCGCAAGCGCAAGCCCGTTCCAGGAAGCGATCGCCTTGTCGTCGCGGAGCGGCTTCGGGCGCCGTTCCCGCAGCTCGAAGAGCTTCGCCCGCAGCTCCTCGTCGAGCTCGCCGCGGATGATGAAGCGGCCGTGCTCGAAGGGGTGGAGGAGCTCCTCCGGGACACCCTCGTCCTTCGTCCACGTGTAGGTGAGGCCTTCGACGCCGTCTGTGTCGGCGTCCTGCGCAGACGCGAATCCGCCCTGCGGCAACCGCAGCTCCCGCAACAGGTAGTCGAGCGTCTCTTCGGCGACGCGCCGGTAGCGGTCGTTCCCCGTCAGGAGCCACCCGTGCAGATAGGCCGGAACGAGCAGCGCGTTGTCGTACAGCATCTTCTCGAAGTGCGGGACGAGCCACTCGCGGTCGACCGAGTAGCGATGGAAGCCGCCGCCGACGAGGTCGTACATCCCGCCGGCCGCCATCGCGTCGAGCGTCTTCGTCGCCGGCTCGAGCTCGCCTCGCCGCAACAGGAACTCGAGCACCGAGGCCGGTGGGAACTTCGGCGCGTTCCCGAAGCCGCCCCAGACCGGGTCGAGCTGTTGCCTCAGCCCGCGCACCGCGTCCGTCAGGAGGGCGGTCGTCAGCGGATCGCGGGACGGCTCGGCCGTCCGACGGAGTGCCTCGGTGATCGTCCCCGCATCGCGCTCGATGTCCGCACGGCGGTCGCGCCAGGCATCGGCGACCGCGCGCAGGATCTGCCGGAAGCTCGGCAGTCCGTGGCGCGGCTCCGGTGGATAGTAGGTACCGCCGAAGAACGGCTCTCCCGCCGGAGTGAGGAACACGGTCATCGGCCACCCGCCGTGGCCGGTGAGCGACACGACAGCGTCCATGTAGACCGAGTCGACGTCGGGCCGCTCCTCCCGATCGACCTTCACGGGCACGAAGTGCTCGTTCATCAGGCGGGCGGTCTCGTCGTCCTCGAACGACTCGTGCTCCATCACGTGGCACCAGTGGCACGCGGCGTAACCCACGGAGAGCAGGATCGGCTTGTCCTCGTCACGCGCGCGCGCGAACGCCTCGTCGCCCCACGGGAACCAGTCGACCGGGTTGTCTGCGTGCTGGAGGAGGTAGGGGCTCGTCTCCTGAGCGAGGCGGTTCATGGCCATACTCTGCCCCGTGAGCGGGCTTCCAAGCGGAACGGTGACGTTTCTCTTCACCGACATCGAAGGCTCCACGGAGCTCCTGCGCAGGCTCGGCGACGACTACGGCGCCTTGCTCGGCGAAGAGCGGCGGATCCTGCGCGAGACACTCGAGGCAGCCGGCGGAAGCGAGATCGACACTCAGGGCGACGCGTTCTTCTTCTCCTTCACACGCGCGCGCGACGCCGTTGCCGGCGCGGTCGGCGCGCAACGCGCCCTTGCGGAGCACGAGTGGCCCGAGGGCGTCCAGGTCAAGGTCCGAATGGGGCTTCACACCGGAGAGCCCGCGGTCGGAGACGAGGGTTACGTGGGCCTCGACGTGGTCCGCGCAGCCCGGATCTGCTCGGCCGGACACGGCGGCCAGATCCTCATCTCGGAGACGACACGTGCGCTCCTCGGCGCCGGCCTTCCCGACGGCGTGACGCTGCGGGATCTCGGCGGCCAGGAGCTCAAGGACGTCGGCGAAGAGCGCATCTTCCAACTCGCTTTGGACGGGCAGGAGGACGCATTCGCGCCGCTCAAGACCGAGCGCCGACGGGCGTCGAGCAAGGCGGACATCCTCGGCGAGGACTTCGAGCAGCGGATCGAGGACTTCGTGAAGCAGTCGATCTCAGGAGTGCTGCCGCAGGGAGCGTCGCCGCCCACCGAGCCGCGGTCTCTGCCGCCGCCCTCGAAATCCTTCTGGGATCGTCTGCCGCGCCGCCGTCCGAAGTAAGACCGTCCTCAACGCATTCGCCAGCGTCGGAACACCTCGGCAGCGACAGTGATGGTCCCGGCGATCCCGAACGCGAGGAGCAGCGCGTAGATCGGCTTGTCCTCGAACGTGCGGCCGCCGAGGTAGCCGAGCAGCGCGCCGAACGCGGCCCAGAAGATCGCCGCGATGAACACGAACGGCACGAATCGCGTCATCCACGTCAGGTGAACGAGGCCCGACGTGAACGTCGCGGCCGTGCGTCCCCCTGGCACGAAGCGCGCGACGATGAGGACGTAGCTGCCCCTCTCCGTGAGGAATCTCCTGGCCCACTGCAGCCGCTCCTGAGCCTTCTCGCCGCTGAAGAAACGCCTCACGGCGGGCTGCCCTGCGTAGCGCCCAACCGCATACGACAGGTTGTCGCCGAGGAATGCTCCTAGAGCCGCGACGGCGATCACCGCCTCGAGCGACAGCTGTCCGCGCCCCGCCTGAATGCCGCACACGATCACGGCGGTCTCGCTGGGGAAGGCGGGAAAGACGGCGTCGCCGATACAGATGCCGAGCAGCAGCGGATAGGTCCAGAACGAGCCCTGTCAGCAGGTCGATCAGCTGGTCGAGGAACGCGAGCTCCACCTAGCGCGCCTTTCTCTGCATCAGGCGCAGATCGTCCGCCGTCTCGTACGGTCGGGCGACTATCGCCAACGGATGCCGCTGCTCACGTTGGCGGCCACTCCGGCCGATACTACGGGCTGATCGGCGGTTTTCCCTCGCGTGAAGCGCGGGTAGTCGAGCCCGATTACTTCACCTCGGTCGGGATGTTCTTGATCTTGCCGCTGATGATGTCGGCACGGATCTGATTCACCTTCGCGACGTCGGCCTTCGGCACCCTCGGGCTGATCTTGCCGATGCCGACTCCGTTGTCCTTCAAGCCGAAGGTCAAGTTGCCGCCCTTGAAGTTGCCGTCGACGACACGCTTGATCGCGACGAACACGGCGGTGTCGACGCGCTTCACCGCACTCGTCAGGATGTGCGGGCCGAGGAACGACTGGTCGGCGTCCACGCCGATTCCCCAGACGCCCTTCTCCTTCGCGGCGTCGAGCGCACCGAGCCCGCAACCGCCCGCCACCTGGAAGACGGCGCCCGAGCCCTGCTCGATCTGGTTGAGGGCGATCGTCTTGCACTTCGCCTGGTCGTTGAAGTCCTGCGAGTAGTCGTTCAGCAGCTTGATGCCCGGGTCCGCTGCCTTCGCGCCTGCCTGGTAGCCGGCGATGAACCGGTCGACCGGCGGCTGCTTCTGGCCGCCCACGGACGAGATCACGTCCGGGCCCGGGCGGCGCTTCTCTTCGAGCCCGGCGAGGTAGCCGACGAGGTAGCCGGTCTCCTGCTCGCGGAAGAGAAGCCCGAGCAGGTTCGGCGGCTTGTGCGGCTCCTGCGTCTGGTCGACGTCCACGATGGCGAAATTCGACTTCGGGAAGGTGTGCGCCGCCGTGTCGATCGCCGTCGCCTCCGTGAAGCCGACACCGATCGTGAGGTCGTAGCCCTGGCGCGCGAAGGTGGACAGGTTCGGGACGTATTCCTGCGTCGACTTCGCCTGGAAGACCCGCGTCTGGACTCCGAGCTCCTGCTGTCCGCGCTGAAGGCCGATGTACGAGAGGTGGTTGAAGCCACGGTCGTTCAAGCCGCCGACGTCGGTGACGAGACCCACCTTCATGTTGCTGCCTGCCTGACCCTGGGTCGTCGTGTTGGACGACTCGGAGCTGCCGCCGCCTCCGCCGCAGCCGGCCGCGAGGAGCAGGACGATGACACTGAGCGGTGCGAGCGATCTCTTCATCCCTGACCTTTCCGCTAAGGTTTCCGACTATGGGGCGAAAACTGTGAGGGAGAGTAGCAGCGGCCACCCTACTCCTGCCCACGTAACCCTCGCGGTGGTGCTGCAGGTGCGAGGAGCGACGCTGCAGGTGCTGCTCTGGCGACGGGCCAGGGAGCCGGACAAGGGCCAATGGGCACTGCCCGGCGGCTACCTCGAGGCCGGCGAGACGCTCGAAGACTCCATCCGCCGACACCTCGCCGAGAAGGTCGACGTCCGGGAGCTCTCGCATCTCGAGCAGCTCGAGACCCTGAGCGAGCCCGACCGCTCACCGCAGGAGTGGCAGCTCGCGACCGCATATCTCGGTCTCGTTCCACGCGATCTCGATCCCGAGCTTCCGGGCGACACGGCGTGGCATGCGGTCGACGATCTGCCGCAACTCGCGTTCGATCACGAGTCGATCGTCCTCGCGGGACGCGAACGTCTTCGCGCGAAGCTCTCCTACACGAACCTCGGCTTCGCACTCGCGCCGCCGGAGTTTGCGATCTCCGAGCTTCGGGACGTCTACGCGGCGGCCCTGGGACACGATGTGTCGGCGACGAACCTCCAACGCGTCCTGCTCCGCCGCAACGTCCTCGAACCGACCGGCCGCAGACGCGCGTCCGGCCCGACGGGAGGCCGCCCCGGCTCGCTCTTCCGCTTCAGCTCGAACGAGCTCGAGATCACAGACCAGTTCGCGGTCCTGCGGCCGCCGGGTCCTGTACGCGTCGGCGTGGCTTAGTACCTCGAGGCGAACTTTGGCGCCGCGAGTCGTCGATCTCCGGCTGGTGCTGTCCGTGAACGCGTGCTACGGTCAGATCGGTCCCGGCGAGAAAAGGAGGTCGAACACATGACGATTGCGCCTGCCTCCTTCCGAGCGAGCCACGCGGCTCCTCGGCTAGTCGCCGCTTCACAGCGCTAGCACGACGAGTCTCGTGAGCTGATCCACCCGAAGGGGTGGTGCTTCGTCCTTGCACGCACTCACAAAGGAGACTCGCTTTGCCTGTTTTGGAAGAGCTCGGCTGGGACGCCGACTGGGCGTCCGCGTTCGAGCAACTGGAAGACGACAACTTGCTCCCCGCTCGCATTGCCGCCCACCACCGCGGCTCGTACCTCGTGTGGTCCGCGGACGGCGAGCTGCGTGCACGCGCAGCCGGGCGTTTGTTCTATGCGCACGAAGTCGGCGCGCCGCTGCCCGCCGTCGGAGACTGGGTGGCGCTCGCCCGAGAGGATGAACGCCGCGCGACGATCGCCGCGATTCTGCCGCGGCGAAGCGCGTTCGTTCGCAAGCACGCCGGAAGAGATTCCACCGAGCAGGTGCTCGCGTCCAACGTCGACGTCGCCTTGCTCCTCGCCGGGCTGGACGACGACTTCAGCCTTCGCCGGCTCGAGCGCTACGTCGCGACCGCGTGGGAGAGCGGTGCCGAGCCCCTCGTCGTCCTGACGAAGACAGACCTCTGCGACGACGTCCCGGCAGCCGTGCTCGCCGTCGAGAGCGTTGCGATCGGCGTTCCCGTGTACCCGGTGTCGAACGTGACCGGGGACGGCCTGGATGCCCTCGCGGCTCGGCTCGAGCCGGGACGGACGGCGGTGCTGCTCGGCTCGTCCGGCGTCGGCAAGTCGAGCCTGCTGAACAGCTTCGCCGGGACCGAGCTGATGGCGACGAGAGCCCTCGCCGCCGACGGCACCGGCCGCCATACGACGACGCATCGCGAGCTCGTCCAGCTGGCGGGCGGCGCGCTGGTGATCGACACGCCGGGCCTTCGGGAGCTGCAGTTCTGGGAAGGCGACCTCAGCGCCGCGTTCGAAGACATCGAAGCGCTCGCGGCAGAGTGCCGCTTCCGGGACTGCGCGCACGTGCACGAACCGGGGTGTGCCGTTCAGGCCGCAGTCGACGAAGGCCGGCTCGAGCTCGACCGCCTGCGGTCGTGGCGCAAGCTCCAGCGCGAGCTCGAGGCGATCGCGGCGCGAAGCGACAGGCGGCTTCGCCTCGCGCGCAAGAAGCGCTGGAAGGAGATCGCGCAGGTCGCGCGGCAGAGGTCTCGACCCTGATCGGGCAGCTCAGCCCAACGCTGCGGCGAGCGTCTCACCGGAGAGCTCGTCCTTCCGCAGGAAGGCGCGAGCGTCGCTCTGGCGGACGAGTGCGCGGTAGTCCTCGCGACTCGAGATGAGGATGACCTCCGGATGCGGGTCGAAGTCGCGAAGGCGACGTGCGACCTCGAACCCGTCGAAGTCGGGGAGCTGCACGTCGAGCAGCACGATCTCGGGGCGGAGCTCCTCGACGAGGCGCAGCGCCTCGGCACCGTCCTCCGCCTCGCCCACGACTGCGAACCCCTCTGCCTCGAGCAGGCTGCGTGCGCTGTCCCGAAACGGCGCAAAGTCGTCCACGATCAAGATCGTCCTCGCCACGTTGCAGCGTGAGGAGCTTATGCGCTAGCGGCGCTGCGACAACACCCGCTCAGCGGGCGCCGAGCCGTTCGCCGGACGCGGGGTCGAAGAGATGCGCCTCATCGGTTCGCGGCAGAAGCGCCACACGGTCACCCTGCTCGGGCGCACTTCGTGCGTCGGTACGCGCTACGAGGCGCGTCGACGTTCCGTCGAGCTCCGCTGTGCAGAACACGTACGCGTCGGCGCCGACATCCTCGATCACGTCCACTCTCGCCGGGATGCCCTCGCCGGCAACGTCGAGGGACTCCGGTCGCACGCCCACGACGAGGCTCGTGCGGCCGTTGAGCGCCGACCCCTGCGGAACGGGCACGTCCACACCGCCGAACGACGCCGCGCCGTTCTTCACCGGCACCGTGCAGAGGTTCATGGCGGGCGAGCCGATGAAGCCCGCGACGAACATGTTCGCAGGGCGCTCGTAGAGCTCGCGCGGAGGCCCGCACTGCTGCAGCCGGCCCAGGTGCAGGACGGCGACCTTGTGGCCCAGGGTCATCGCCTCGGCCTGGTCGTGCGTGACATAGACCGTCGTGATCCCGAGATCGGACTGCAGCGCGGCGATGTCGGCACGCATCTGCACGCGCAGCTTCGCGTCGAGGTTCGAGAGCGGCTCGTCCATCAGGAACACGCTCGGAGTTCGGATGATCGCTCGACCCATCGCGACACGCTGCCGCTGGCCGCCGGACAGCTGTCCGGGCTTGCGCTCGAGGAACTCCGTGAGCCCGAGCATCTTGGCGACCTCCTTGACCCGGAGCTCACGCTCGCGCTTCTTCACGCCTGCGATCCGCAGCGGGAAGCCGATGTTCGCAGCAACGTTGAGGTACGGATAGAGCGCGTAGTTCTGGAAGACCATCGAGACGTCGCGCTGTTTCGGTGGGATGTCACTGACGTCGCGCTCGCCGATGAAGACCGCGCCCGCATCGATCTCCTCGAGCCCCGCGAGCATCCGCAGGGCTGTCGTCTTCCCGGATCCCGACGGGCCGACGAGAACCATGAACTCGCCGTCCGCGATCTCCAGGTCGAGCGCGTCGACCGCAGGCTGGTCGTTCCCGGGGTACACCCGTGTCGCCTGGACGAAACGGACCTCAGCCAACGCTTGCCACTCCTTCCAGCTGCGAGAACGCGTCCGCCAGCTCGCGGCGGAGCCGTGACTGCGCGTCGGCCGCCGCGCCGAGCTCGTCGAGGCCGAGCAGGGCCGCTCCGACGATCGCAGGAGCGGCCGTCGGCCGTACGACGGCCGCGGGCGCCGTCTCCCGCAGCCCTTCGACGATCGCGGCGAGCAGATCGCCGTCCGGATCCTGCAGGACGCCGCCGCCGAGCAGGATCTCGACGGGCTCGTCGGTGAGCCCCAGCCGCGTCAAGCGCGACGCGCGCCAGAGCGACCACTTCCGACGCGAGCTGCTTCACGATCTCGGCGGCGACCGCGTCGTCGGCCGCCTCCTCGATCACGAGCGGCGCGAGCTCGATGACGCGCCGCAGCTCGAGCTTGCCCGTGTGGATCGCCTCCGCGAGCTCGCTCGGCGTGGCCAGCCCGAAGTACGCCGGTACCGCGCGCTCCAGGCTCGTGCGCGGGCCGCGACCGTCCTCGCTGCGCGCCGCCGCCGACACCGCCGCCAGCCCGAGGTCGTAGCCTCCACCCCAGTCGCCGGTGATGGCGCCGAGCGCCGGGAAGCGCGCGTGCCGGCCGTCCGGCGCGATGCCGACGCAGTTGATCCCCGCCCCGCACGTCACCGCCACGCCCCAGCCGCGTTCGGTGCCGGCGCGCAGGACGGCGAACGTGTCGTTGTCGACCGTGAAGCGACGGGCCCAACCTCGTTTCTCGAGCGCGTCTCGCATTGCGGCTTCCTCGGCCGGAAAGTCGACGCCGGCCATCAGCAGGGCACCGACCTCCGCAACGTGACCTCCCCGACCGTCGAGCGTCGCCTCGCTGCTTCGCCTCGGCGAGAAGACCTGCCAGCACGTCGAGCGAGCCGTCCACTCCGAGGTGCTGGGGCGAGCTCGGATGACCGCGCACGAGTGCAAGCAGCGGACCCGTCATCCGCGACGAGTGCGAGGTCCGTCTTGGAGTTGCCCCCGTCGACTGCGAGGACGCTCGCTCGGCTCATCAACGGACGTCCGCGTGGAATTGCGGGAGGTGTGCGGCGCCGGCCTCGAGGAGCCGGTCGGCCAGCTCCTCGGAGAGCGGATGCTGACCGATCAGGGGATGCGCGAGCAGTGCCTTGCGGACATCCGCGGGCTCGCCGCTCAGCGCGGCGCGCGCCGCGAGCCGCTCGTAGGCCGCGACGTGCTGCATCAGGCCGAGCAGCTCCGCCGCCACCGGAGGTTGAGCGAGTGGCGCCGCGCCTCGCCGGTCGACGCGGGCGGGAACCTCCACGACGTCGTCCGCGGCGAGACCTCCGATCGTCCCCTCGTTGCGGACGTCGACGATATGCGTCTCGCCGGCGTCGGCTGCCAGCGCGCCCACGAGCCCGATCGCAGCTTCGCTGTAGAACGCACCGCCGCGCTGCTCGAGCAGGCGCGGTTTTGTGACCAGCGCGGGATCGCGGTAGAGCTGGAGAAGCTCGCGCTCGATCTCTGCGACCGCCGCTGCGCGGGGAACCGCTTCGAGCTGCTCGGCGACGACCTGGTCGTGTCCGTAGAAGTAGTGCAGGTAGTACGACGGGACGACACCGAGCTCGTCGATCAGTCTCCGTGCGAGGCTGACCTGGTCCGCAATCTCGTCGCCGTGCGCCGCGAGGAGCTCCGGCAGGACGTCGCGGCCGTCGAGCCGCACGAACCGCACCCAGGACAGATGGTTCAGGCCGACCTGGTCGATCTGCACGCGCTCCGGGCTCGACGCCGAGCAGCCGTGCGAATGACCGTTGGAACCCGATTGCGACGTTGCACAGTCCGACGGCACGGTGATCGTGGTCGAGCAGCGCCCGCGTGACGATGCCCACCGGGTTGGTGAAGTCGACGATCCACGCGTCGTCGGCGGCGAGCTCGCGCACACGCTCCGCGATCTCGAGCACGACCGGCACCGTGCGAAGCGCCTTGGCGAGACCACCCGCGCCCGTGGTCTCCTGGCCGATGCACCCGCAGGCGAGCGGCACCGTCTCGTCCACCAGGCGCGCGTCCTGCCCGCCGACCCGGATCTGGATCAGGACGAAGTCCGCCCCGTCGACCGCGCGGTCGAGGTCGTCTGTGATCTCGAGGCTCCGTCGAAGCCCTGCGCGTCGAGCATGCGCGCCGCCAGGCCGCCGACGACCTCGCGGCGTTCCTCGTTGATGTCCTGGAGCACGAGCTCGCGCACGTCGATGCGCTCGCGCTCGCGCGAGAGTCCCGACACGAGCTCGGGCGTGTACGTCGAGCCGCCGCCGATGACGGCGATCTTTAGGCACTAGCCCTTTACCCCCGTTAACGTCACGCCCTCCACGAACGCCTTCTGCGCGAGGAAGAAGACGATGATCACCGGCGCCATCACGAGCAGCGTCGCGGCCATCGTCAGGTTCCACTGCACCTGATGCAGCGAGCGGAACTCGGAGAGCCCGATCTGCAGCACCCAGTGGTCCGGGTTCTCGCGCAGATAGAGCAGCGGCAGGAAGAAGTCGTTGAACGTGTAGAGGAACGAGAAGAGCGCGACCGCCGCGATCGCGGGCTTCGCCAGCCTGAGCACGACCGTGACGAGAATGCGCAGCTCGCCGCAGCCGTCGACCCGCGCAGCGTCGAGGTACTCCTCCGGGATCGTCAGGAAGAACTGCCGCAGGAGGAAGATCGAGAACGCGTCGCCGAACCAGGCCGGGATGATCAGCGGCGCGAGCCCGCCGACGAGGTGGAGCTTGGCCCACATCACGTACAGCGGGACGACTGCGACGACCGGCGGCAGCATCAACGCGACCAACACGGTCCCGAAGGCGATGTTCCGCCCTCGCCAGCGGATGCGCGAGAGCGCGTACGCGACCGGGATGCTCGAGCACAGCACGCCGAGCGTCGCCAGGCACGCGTAGATCATCGTGTTCAGCGCCCAGCGCCAGATCGGCGCCTGATGGAAGACGTCGACGAAGTTCCGCCAGCGGAACGGGCTCGGCCAGAGATGCGACGAGAGCGCCTGGCTGTTCGTCATCAGCGCCGTGAGGGCGATGAAGACGAACGGCGCGAGGAAGATGATCGCCACCACGATGAGCAGGGAGTGGTTGGCGACCGCAAGCAGGAAGCGTTTGCGACGAACCGCCCAGGGCGGCTTGCGCCGGACAAGCGTGCCGCGCGGCTACCGGAACGGTTGCGCTGCTCACCGCACACCGCCTGCGTCGGTCACCGCACACCGCCTGCGTAGTGGACCCACCGCCGCGAGTTGCGAATGATCAGGACCGTGATCGTGAATGCCACCACGAGCAGCAACACGGACAGCGCCGACGCGTAGCCCATGTTGAAGAACCTGAACCCGTGCTGGTACAGCAGCACGGGATAGAAGAGCGTCGAGCCCTCCGGATAGCCGAGGTTGTTGACCGTCTGGTCGCCGGCCTGGGACGCCTGACCGGCGGCAATGTTGGCAGCGACGTATGCCTGCGTGAAGTACTGCATTGCAGCGATCACGCCGATCACGACGGAGAAGAGGATCACCGGGCTGATCGTCGGCAGCGTCACCCAGCGCATTCGCTGGAACGCGTTCGCGCCGTCGAGCTCGGCCGATTCGTAGAGCTGCTGCGGCGCGTCGAGGATCGCCGCGAGAAAGATGATCATGATGTTCCCGACGCCCCAGATGCCGAGAAGCGTGAGCGAAGGCTTCGACCATCCTGGCGACTGGAACCAGAGCGGCCCCTCGATACCCAGATGTCCGAGGATGACGTTCACCGGGCCGGTCGCCGGGTTCAGGAGGTAGACGAATGCCATCGTCGCGGCAACCGGCGGCGCAAGCGCGGGTAGGTAGAAGACCGTGCGGAAGAAACCGCCGCCTCGCCTGGCCCGCGCAAGCATCATCGCGATGCCGAACGCGAAGAGCACCTGGAGCGGCACCATGATCGCGATCAGCCAGAGGGTGTTCTTCACCGCAGGCCCGACCTGCGGGTCCGAGCTGAAGAGGTAGCGGTAGTTCGCGGTCCCGATCCACTTCGGCGCCGACAGCAGGTCGTAGTGCGTGAACGACAGGTACACGCTCATCACGAGCGGATAGCCGAAGAAGACGCCGAACCCGACGATCCACGGGGACATCAGCAGCAGGACGAGGCGGCGGCGGCGCCAGGCCGCCTTCCGCCTCGCCCGCCGCCTTTCCGCTGTAAACGGAACGACAGCTGGTACTGCTGCATCTGTCACGGCACTCCGCCCGCCTGAGCCTGCTTCAGCTGTGCGTCGATCTGCTTGTCGAGCTTCTTCAACCCGCTCTGGAGATCGCCCGCGTGACCGGCCTGCCACTTGACGGTGAACGCCTGGATCAGCGTGCCGTATGCGTTCCCCGCCGCCGTGATCGGCGTCGTCTTCGAGTTCGGGTTGGGGAAGACCTTCAGGAACGTCTTGAAGTGAGCGTCGGGCTTGATCTCCTTCGAGGTCAAGGACGCCTTCGTCGTCGGCACATTCCGGATCCCGTTGGAGAAGAGCGCCAGCGGGTGAGGATTAGTGGTCAGGTACTTGAGCAGCTTCCACGCCTGATCCTTGTGTTTCACGCCCTTCGGGATGCCGATGATCGTGCCGTTGACGTATCCGCCTCCGTAGAGGTTCGGCTTGGCATCGTCGACCGGAGCCGGAGCCGTGCCATAGCTCAGCTCCGGATGCTCGGCCTGGATGAAGGCGACGCGCCACTCACCGTCGATCATCATCGCGAGCTTGCCGATCTCGAACGCATGCGATGCCGAGAACTCGTCGGCCGCACCCGCGTTGAACTTCTGCAGGTTCTTGTAGCCGTACCAGTCGACGAGGTTCTTCTGCCACTTGAGCAGCCTGGACCAGGCCGGATCGCGAGAAAGCATCGACTTGCCGCTACTGTCCACGTACTTCGCACCGAAGAGCGGCGCGTACGAGCTCAGATCCGGAGCGTTCCCCGCGTAGAAGCCGAGGAACGGGTTGTAGCCGGCGACCTTGATCGCGCCGTTCGAGCTCCTCTTCGTGAGCTTCTTCGCATAGGCCGTCAGCTGCGACATCGTCTTCGGCGGGCCCTTGAGGCCGGCCGCCTTGAACATCTTCTTGTTGTAGTAGAGGCCGTACACGTCTGCCAGGAACGGCAGCGCACAGCGCTTCCCGTTGTACTGCGTGTAGTACTGCGTCGTCTTCGGGAACATGTTGACGTCGATCTTGTCCTTCTGCAGCAAGGGCTTGAGATCGATCCACGCACCCGACTTGCAGTAGCTCCCCACGTTCGCCGACGTGAAGGAGCTGACGACATCGGGGACGTTCCCGCTCCGGATCGCAGCGGTGATCTTGTCGTCGTTGATCCCGCCGACGACCTTGACGTTCACATCGCCGTTCTTCCTGTCGTACTCGGCCACGATCTTCTTGAACTCCTTGAGCTCGCGGGCACTCCAGCCCACCCAGATCGTGATCGTGTCTGCCTTGGCGGCAGACGAGCCTGCTCTCGCCTGAGTCCGTGCGGTTGCCGCGAACGCGGCTGCCCCGAGCACGAGCGCCACGAGCAACCCAATCCCCACACGTTTCATACCCAGCCTCCCTCGGGGCGATGGTCGTCGACCCCGCTGTGCTGTCCAGCGTCGACGCCCGCTGCGCCGACATCTGGAATCTCGTAAGGGTTCCGAACCAGGACTCTATGAGAGCTTCGAAAGGGAGTCAACCTTGACGAAAACCCGCGCGACAAGAGTTAACTTTGTTGACGAAATGGCTGAAACTCGGCATTCCGGCGGGCGGGCGACTCCCCCACTCCTGAAGCATCTCAACGAACGCACGATCCTGGAGACGATCCGCGCCCGCGCGCCGATCTCCCGGGCCGAGATCTCGCGCCGCGTGGGCATCTCCAAGCCGACCGTGTCGCTTGCCCTGCAGTCCCTGCTCGACGCGCGGCTCGTCCGTGAGGCCTCGCGACGGCCGGGAGGGCCGAGCTACGGCGCGGTCTTCTTCGAGCCCGTGCCCGACGCGGCGTTCGTGCTCGGGCTCGACCTCGGCGCGCGGTTCCTCCGCGGCGCCGTCTGCGACTTGACGGGCGCGATCCGCGCTCGGCAGGACGTCGAGCTCCGCGGGGCGGATGCGGACAGCGCCTTGCAGGAGATCGTCGCGCTGCATGCGTCGCTCGTTCACACGCCGAAGCTTCCCGTCGATCGGATCGACGGAGTCGTGCTCGGCGTCCCCGGCGTCGTCGACGCCGCAGATGGGACGCTGCACCTCACGACGCCGAACATCCGAGGGCTCGAGGGCCGTCCGTTCGCGGAAGAGCTTCGCGAGGCGCTCGGCGTCACCGTGACACCCGAGAACGACGTGAACCTCGCCGCGCTCGGCGAGCACTGGGCCGGTGTCGCGCGTGGTGTCGACGACTTCGCCTTTCTCTCCGTCGGGACCGGCATGGGCATGGGGCTCGTCCTCGGCGGCGAGCTCCATCGCGGCACGCACGGTACGGCAGGTGAGGTCGACTGGGCCCTGGCCGGAACGGGCGACGAGCTGGATCCCTCGGCCGACGGAGTGGCGGCGCTCGCAGCACGCATTGCCGCGGCCGACGGAAAGGGCCTGAGGCCGCCGTACGACGCGCGGGACATCTTCGCCGCCGCACGCGGCGGCGACCGAGCAGCGCGCGAGATCGTCGAAGAGGTGGCGAGACGGATTGCCGCGCACATCGCGCCGATTGCGGCCGTTGCGGATCCGGCGCTCGTCGTCCTCGGCGGCGGCCTCGGCGCGAACGGGGATCTTCTGCTCGCGCCGGTGCGGCGTCTGCTGACGGACTGGATTCCGTATCCGCCGCGCGTCGAGGTCTCGAGCCTCGGCGAGGCGGCGGTCCTGATGGGCGCGCTCGCGATCGGCCTGCGCTCGGCGCTCGACAACGTCTTCGAGAACCGCTCGACATCCGCCCCGCTTCGCGGGGCATGATGATGTCGATCGGATCGGCTCTCGATTCCGGCCGTAGCGGCCGACGCGAGCAAAGCTCGCATCGGCGGCGATCGCCGATCGAGATCCGGCCTGCTTCGCAGGCCATGATGATCTCGATCGGGATTCGGTTTCGATTCCAGCCGTAGCGGCCGACGCGAGCAAAGCTCGCATCGGCGCCGATGCCGATCGAGATCCGGCCGCTTCGTTCTTAGCCGTAGCGGCCGACGCGAGCAGCTCGCATCGGCGCGGATGTCGCACGCCCGACGGAAGTCATGTCCGGAACCGACTCCTTCATCGTGGCCTCGTCTGGGGACTGTCCCCCGACGTGGCCCGATACGACATGGTGCCCCCTCTCGAGCGGACATCGTGTTCGTGCTGAGTGTGTGACGTTTTCTCCACAGGCCGCGCGGCGTTGGCTTGGTGATGCGAGCCTAAGGTTCGGGTGCCGCGTCGTTCGCTGCGGGACATGTCTGCAGACAACCGCAACGCGCTTCGCTCTTGTGCGGCCTGAAACGGCCGACGCGCCGGCTTCTAGCGCTCCAGTTCGTTTCCGCCGACGTCGTTTCCGCTTGCTTCGACTCGGAGGATCAGCCTGCTCGCGAGAACTCCTGGGCCGCCGTTGTTTCGGATGACGTTGTTCTTGAGGACAAGCGCTCCGCCGCCGCCGTCCTGGCCTCCCGCGAGCACGACTCCCGCCCGTTTCGGCGGTGAGGGCTTCAGAGAGTTGCGGAGGATCCGGTTGCCGCTGATCTCGAGATTCGTCGCCACGACCGCGGGGCCCTCGTTCGGCTCGAGCTCCAGCAGGATTCCTGGCCCGGCGTTGTCCTGAATCGTGTTGCCGGTAATGCGCACGTCGAGCGCCGGTTGGCCGCGGTCGTCGGGCTCGACGTCGATGCCGGCCGCCGGCTGGCCCGGCGGTGAGTCGCGCACGTCCGCGATGGTGTTGCCCGCGATCGTGAGCCCGATCACGGCCGTCGCCGAGATTGCGTTCCGGGCAGCGCCGCTGAGCTTGCAATCGAGGATCGAGATCCCGCCTGCGTAGCTGTTGCCGTTGGCGCGGCCGTTCACGGTCACGTCGTCCTTCGGCGACCCACCGATGTCGAGGTTCTCGAGCGTGATCCGGTGTCCGAGCGCGGCAACGCCGTACATCGATGGGTCGGGCACGACGATGCGGAGATTGCTGATCGTCACGTCCACCGGAGCGGCGGCCCTTCTCGTCGAGCGGTTGACGTAGAAGACGGCGCTCGCCGCGATCGGGTCGCCGTCGATCGAGCGCAGCCGTACCGGGCCGAGACCGGCGGAGACGATGCACGCGCCGTCCGAGGTGATCGTCGTCCCGTCCCGGGAGACCCAGAGCCCGCGCGTCGTGTAGCACTCGCCCTGCGGAAGCTTCGGGAGGAAGACCGTCCCGCCGCCGCGATCCAGCCTTGCCTGCAGCCACGCGCTGAGGTCCCGGAGACCCGCCGGCGGCGTCGTCGGAGCTCCGGCACGGGTGCGGGCCGGCGCCGCATGGGCTCCCTTCCGACGCAGCACCTGCGGACCGCGGTTGCCGGCGAAGACGTTGTCGGCAAAAGAACGCCACCACGGCCGTCGCTCTGGCCTCCGGCGACGACGATCCCCGCACGCTGCGGTACAGGCGCTTTGCGGGCGTTGCGCAAGATCCGGTTCGAGCTCACCTCTATACCGGACGCAAGGACCGGCGCTCCATTCCGCGGATCGAGGTCGAGGAGCACCCCCGGCCCGCCGTTACCCGAGATCGTGTTGCGAACGACGTGCACGTCGAGCACGGGCTGGCCGCGATCCGCGGCGACGATGCGCACGCCTGCGGCAGACGCCTCGCGCCCGCCCGCAAGCGTGTTGCCCTCGATGCGGAGCCCGACGGTGCCGAAGGCCGAGATCACGTTCCGACGGCCACCCGTCAGCGTCGAGTCCGTGACTGCGACACGCGCGGTCATGCCCCCGGCTCCCACGGCGCCGCTGCCGATGCGGACGTTCGCGAGCGGTGCGCCGTCGATCTTGATTCCACGAAGCGTCACCTCGTGGCCGAACACCGCAACTCCGTACATGTTCTTCGCGGCGGGAACGGTGATCCGTAGGCCGCTGATGCTCACGCGCACCGGCAGCGGGGCGCGAATGTCGGAGTGATCGAGGAAGAAGACCGCGTTCGCGCGGACGGGTCGACCGAAGCCGTCGCGAAGGCGAGCCTCCCCCGGCCCGAGGGCCACGAGGCAGGCGCCGTCAGACGTGATCGACGTGCCGTCGCGCGAGACCCACAGCCCACGCGTCTGGTAGCAGCGTCCACCCGGAAGCCTCGGCAGAAAGACGTCCCCGCCTGCGTCGAGCTTCGCCTGTAGCGACCTGGGTGTCGTCCTTCGTACCCGCAGCGGCGGGCCCGGTTGCGGCGAGCAGGACGACGATGCAGAGCACGACCCCGGTCAGGCCCTTCGGTGCGCTGCGACTCCTCACGCCGTGAGCCGGTATCTACACGTTTCGGCGCAGGAGCACGAATCCAAGCGGCAAGAGTGCCGCGACTGCGACGAACGGAGCGAGCGAGACCTGCGTCCGCTGCTCTCGCAGCCTCGTCGCGGGCCCGGTTCCGATCACGCTTTTCGCCGCGGCCGTCAGGGCACCGACGTCCTCACCGAGTACCTGGCCGCCGCCGGCGTCGGCGACACCCTCCGCCATGCGATTGCTCTCGGCGTCGGCCCGATACGCGGGGTCGGGTCGGTTCTGCTGCAGGAAGATTCGTTCGCGCGAATTCCAAACGTGCACAAAGAGGACGTGCACGTGGTTCTGCCGCAACTGAGATCGCAGAGCGGCGTCGTCGAACGGCTTGCTCTCGCCGTCGCTGAAAATCACGAGCAAACGCTTCTGGGTCTGCGGCTTGAAGTAGTTGTAGGGGCCGATGTTCCCGATCGCACTGAAGTCCGTCGCCAGCGGTCCCTTGACCTACCGGCGGCGGACGTTCCACTCCGACTGCGTCGCGAAGAGACGACACGAAGAGCGACGCGTCGAGCGTCGGCAACAGATGCGGCAGCATGCGATCTGTCAGCGAGGCGATCCCGACGGGAACGTCGGCTAGACGCGTCCGAAGTTGCTGCGCAAGGCGCTTCGCGCGGGTGAGTCGGTCCGGAGCTCCCGGGTCCGTCTTGGCGAGCATCGAGCGTGACGTGTCGAAAAGGAGGTAGGCCTCGGCGTCTTGCCGCCCGACCTGCGTGCGCGTCCCCGACAGAACGGGCTGGGCCGCAGCGAGCCCGAGCAGGCCCGCGACCGCTGCGATCGCCACGGGAACGCCGAGCCGCGACCGGCAAGGCGGCGGGGTGAGCGTGAGCTGCCGCGAGACCCGACGCGCTCGCCGCTCGAGCAGCGCGTGCGCGGCCAGCGGAATCACGACTGCCGGCGCGATCAGCGCGGCCATCGGTTGGGGGAAGCGCAACCTCCGGCCCTGTTTGTCCGTGGTCGCCAGCCCGAGCCCGATCACGCCGAGCAGGTTCGCCGCCTGCCCGCGCCGGTGAGGACTGCGCGACTCGCGCAGGAAGGCGGCGAGCGACACGAGCGCCTGGCTTCGAAGCTGGTCGGAGTTCGTCTGTATGAACGGATTCACCTCGGGACGCGCAAGCCAGAAGCTGCGAAGCGTTCGTCGATATGCGAGGTCGTCCTCGACGCCGAGCAGGCAGTGCGCGGCGTGGAACGGCACGACCTCGTCGGGCTGCCAGAGATCGGTCCGGGTGGGAGCGGCCTCGAACCGTACGTCGTCGCGGGCGAAGGCCGTCTGCCAGCGTCCGACGTCGAGCGCCAGCAGCAGCGCGATGATCCCCGCCGCGAGCGCCACGATCGTTGCAGCCGACCAGCGCCAGCTCATGACTGCGTCCTCGGTACGGGAAGCCGGCCGCACCAGTGCTCGTTCACCGCGAGCGCAACGAGCACGAGGCCGGCGATGACGATGAGCGACCAGGGCAACGCACTTCGAGCGCGCCTTCGGACGTGCCGACCGTGCTGTCCGTGCGTGTGACGGGCTGCCTGAATGCGCTCTTGCCGGCGAGGTTCTGGAAGAGCGCGAGGTTGTCCGCCCGCGGCGTCAGCGCGACGATCCGGAACGGCACGCCCAGGTTTCGGAAGGCATTGAAGGTCTGCGCGACGCGCGGGACGTCGTCAGGCGCAGTGTCCAGGTCGCTGACGAGGAGCAGCGGTCCCTTCGGATCTCCCTCTCGCTCGAGCTCTTGATGGACGACGGTCAGGCCGGCAGAGATCTGCGTGCCTCCCGAAAAGTTGGCCGACCACGGCGTCGGCGTCGTGGGATCCAGTCCGGGCTTCGGATGTGCGGGAGGCGTGAACAAGCGCACGAGCGAGCGCAGCTCGCGTGCCGGCGAGCCGGGCGGGAACATCTCGTACGCGATGTCGGAGAAGACGACCAGCCCGATCCGCGAACGCGAAGCGATCAGCTGATCGAGCACCTTGACGATCGTCTTGTCGGCTTCCGGCTTGATGCTTCGCGAGACGTCGAGCACGAGCATTCCGCTGCCGCCCTTTGGCAGAGCCGCGTGCAGCGGCCGCGTCGGATCGACCGGTTGCGCTGGCCGAGACGACGAGCCCGACGAGAACGAGCGCCAGCAGGACGCGCAGGAACAGGGTCCGGCGTGCGGGCCCGGTCAGGGCCGCGGTGGTCGAGAGCGGGATCGAGGGCCCTCGCGTACGCGTGAGCAGCTCGCTACCGCGCATGACCGTTCGACCTCTCTGCGATCACGCGCCGCACGTCCACCGTCAGCGGCTGTGTCGCTGACGGCACCGGCGTCGGCTCAGCCCACGCAAGCTCGCGCGCGGTCAGCGCGAGATCCTGCTCGCCGCTGTGAGTCAGCTCGCGCGAAAGGCGCTCGAGCGCCTTCCGCTTCGCCGGCTGATCCTCCCGCTGCGTCGCCTCCTCGACGAGCATGACGGCACGCTCGAGCGGCGTTGTCGGCGCGCGACGGATGCGTGCCCGCACCGCGCGGAAGAGCGCGACTAGACCGACCAGGGCGAACAGGAAGAGGAGGCCGCTCAGCGCAAACAGAAGCCCGCGGAGCACGCCCGGCGAGATGCCATACGAAACCGCGAGCGGATCCGTCGTGACCCGCCAGGAGGGCTGCTGGAACGGGTCGGCGTTGTTCAGATCCGCCTCCGTCGTCCGCGACGCGAGCGTGAAGGGGTATCACGCCAGCCGAAGCGTTCTGCGCGGACCGCCGTCCCGCCGCGTGTAGAAGACCTCGGCCGGCCGAAACTGCACGCGGCTGTTCGGCCCCGGTGGCAGGCAGTCGTACGTGAGGCAGACGAGGTTGGCGGTGTACTTCAGATGCGTCTCCCCGTCGTAGCGCTGTACCGATGGCACACCGATCACGGCGTACGGCTTGAAGCTCGGGTCGAAGCCGACCCGCTCGGGATCGACACGCCTGCGGTCGACCCAGCTTTGCCGCCACGGGCAGATTGCCGGTTTCCGGAGCGGAGAGTACGTTCGATCGATGGGTCCCCGACTCGTGGTCGTCCGGATACGGCCGGTATGAGCCTTGCAGCAATGCTCGTTGCCGCATCGATCGCGGCCGGAAGCGCGCCGAATCCCATCCAGTCGGAGAACGCGCTCGGCGGGACGCAACCCTCCGCGTGGCTCCAGCCGGCGGTCCCGCCGACGAGCATCGAAGGGTGGGCCTCCGAGGTGAGCGTGCTTCCAGGAGAGCAGGTGCACCTCCATGTCAGCACACGGGACGGCGACAGGTACACGGTAGAGCTGTATCGGCTCGGCTGGTACGGCGGGCTCGGGGCGCGGCTCGTCGACTGCGTGCCGAGCTGCGGCGGCGACAAGCCGGGTCAGCACTACGGCGCGCACATCGAAAACGGCTTGATTCGAGCCGATTGGCCCGTGACGGATACGCTCACGATCCCGGCGGCAGCGGTGAGCGGCTACTACTACGCGCTGCTCCGCGTGACGAGCGGTGGGGACGACACCGGCGCTCGCGCCCACGTGGCGTTCGTCGTGCGCGACCCACCCAGCCGCCGCTCCCAGATTCTCGTGCAGGTGCCCGTGAACACCTGGCAGGCGTACAACCCGTGGGGCGGCAAGAGCCTCTATCCGTTCAACAGCACCGACATGGTTCCGGCCAAGCGCGTCTCGCTCGACCGCCCGCTCGCCTTCACGGCGCAGGGACCGTTCGACTGGGAGTACAACATGGTCCGGTTCCTCGAGCGCGAGGGCTACGACGTCTCGTACCAGACCGACGTGGACACGGACGCGAGACCGACGAGCCTGCTCGACCACAGGCTCGCCATCGTCAACGGTCACGACGAGTACTGGACGAAGCAGCTGCGCGACGCGTTCAATAGCGCGCGCAACGCCGGGACGAACCTTGCTTTTCTCGGCTCGAACGCCGCGTACTGGCAGGTCCGCTACGAGGACGGACGGCGGACGATCGTCGGCTACAAGGACGCGGCACCCGACCCGGAGCCGAATCCTGTACTCAAGACGATCCGTTTCCGGTCGCTCTCTCCCCCACGGCCCGAGTGCGCGTTGATGGGCGTGATGTTCCTTCGTCTGCGCGAGCACCAGTCGGGCCCCGTGGACTACACCGTCACGAACGCCGCGCCGACGGACCCGTGGTTCGCCGGGACGGGCTTCAACCCCGGCGACAAGGTTCTCGACATCGTCGGCAACGAATGGGACTCTCTGCCGGACCCGCCGGTCCCCGCAACGTGTGCGAAGCCGCAGCTCAAGGTGCTCTTCCACTTCGAGGGTCAGCCGGCCGACGCCGACGGCGTCCGTTACACCGCGACATCGGGCGCGCGAGTCTTCGCCGGGGGTGCGCAGCAGCTCTCCTGGGCGCTCGACACCTTCAACCTGACTCGGTTCGGCCGCACGTTGCCTCCCGATACGCGCTTCCAGCAATTCATGCGGAACGCGCTCGCGGACCTGCGGCGGCCCGCTCGCCCGACGGCGTTGCAGGTACAGGTGCAGGGACGCACCGTGACGCTGAAGGTCGTCGGGCACTCTGACCTGCGCGTCAAGTTCCAGAGTTTCAAACACGCAGGGCCGGCAGCCTTCACGCTCGCGAGCCCCGGAGTCGCGCCGCTCTGCAAGAACAAGACCGGTAACTGCGTCATTCGGAATGTGACGCCGGGGACCTACCGCTACGCGGCCGTCACCGTGGACGAATGGGGCCAATCGCTCCCGATCTTCAGCGCGGTGGCCACAGTGCCACCGTCCCGGTGATCGTCCGTACGGCGACGGCGGCTGCGCTCGCGCTTCTCGTGGTCGGCTCGGCGGGGGCGTCTCCGACGTGGCGTCCACCCATGCAGCTCTCGCCATCGGAGCGAGCCCTCGGCCCGGAGCTTGCTCTGAACGCCGCCGGCGCAGCCGTCGTCGTCTGGGATCACGAGCAGGGAGCCGACTGCCCGACGCAGCCGGCGTCCCTGTCGTGCATCCACATCGTCGAGGCGGCACCGCGATCGTCGCGAGGTGCTGCTTGGCAGTCGCCGGTCGAGGTTGCGCGCCCGGGGATCGGAGCAACGCCGCGCGTCGCCCTCGACCCTGTTGGCAACGCGGCGATCGTCTGGATCCACGACATCGGGCAGCCCAGGGTCATACAGGCGACGATCAGGCCGGCGGGTGCTGCGACCTGGCCCAACGCGAACGACCTTTCCGGGGAGCCGCTCGCGATCAGGAACCACGCGATCGCGCTCGACAACGGCGGCAACGCCGTCGTCGTGTGGGCGCAGCGCGACGCCACGACGTTCTACGTCGTCGGCGACCTGCGACCCGCAGCAGGCGGCGTCTGGCGCGCGCCGGTGGCTCTGTCGAGCCTCAGCGCGGACACTTCGGCCGGGCCGGCTCTCGCCGTCGTCCCGAGCGGCGAGGCGCTCGTCGCCTGGATCGACAGCGGCGCTGTGCGTCTGGCGCGGGGAAACGCTGCGACGGGTGCATGGGACCCTGCGGTCGGTCTGGCGTTCGGCGGCGTCAACGCCGACACCGACATCGACGTCGGGCTGAATGCATCCGGAGCCGCGGTCGTCGCGTGGTCCTGGCGGCGCGCTCCCGGAGGGCCGAACGTCGTCCAGGCGTCCTTTCGCGCCCCCGGCGGCGGTTGGGGGCCGGTTGTCGACGTGGGTACTGCAGGCGCCGGCCGAAGTCGTGTGCAGGCCGGTCTCAGCGCCGACGGAGCGGCCGCCGTCGTCTGGCTGAACGGCACCGCCCTCGACGGCGCCGGCCGGTCGCGAACCACGGGCGTCTGGACAGGCCCGCGGACGGTCGCGACGAACGTCGCCGCTTCGGGCGGGCGTCTGGCCATGAACCCGGCCGGCAACGCGGTCGCGGTTTGGCCCAACAGCGCCACCGGCGCGATTCGGGGTGCGCTCCGCCCAGCCGGAAGCGCCTGGCAGCCGCCCGTTCGACTCTCCGGCCCTGGAAGCTTCGAGCCGATGGTTGCGCTCGACGGTGCGAGCGCGGCGGTTGCGGTGTGGAACCGCACGGGGCCGCAGCGTGTCCTCGTCGAGACTGCGGATCTGGCGCCGACAGGCCCGGTGCTGACCGACGTGCGCATCCCGGCGAAGGCGACCGTCGGCGTGAAGGCGTCCTTCTCCGCGACGCCGCGAGCCTGGAGCGCGCCGACCGCGGGAACGCCGATCTGGCGATTCGGCGACGGCACGTCGGTGCACGGCGCACACGTCCTGCACACCTTCAATGCGACCGGAATCTTCACGGTATCCGTCGCTCAGGCCGACGCCGCCGGCAACATATCTACGACAAGCCGCAGGGTGTCCGTCGGCGCCCCTTGACGCAAAGGCCTTGCCGCAAGGCGGCGAAGCTGATTCAGTCCCTGCTGATGGAGACACCGCAGCTCCAGATGACCCGCAACACAGGCCCGCTCGGTCGACCGCGCGGCATCGGCTTCGGGATTCTGCTGTTCATCATCACCCTCGGCTTCTACAGCTGGTACTGGGTGTACAAGACCCAGGAGGAGACGAAGCAACACACGGGTGACGGCCTCGGCGGGGTGCTCGGCCTCGTCGTGTGGATCCTCGTGAGCCCAATCAGCGGATTCGTGATCCCCTCAGAGATCGGGGGCGATGTACAGGAAGGACGGGCAGGAGCCGCCGATCACCGGCTGGACCGGCCTCTGGTACTTCCCGTTCGGCGTCTTCATCATCCCGGCGATCGTCTGGTTCGTGAAGGTCCAGGGTGCGTTGAACCGGTACTGGGAGTCGAAGGGCGCAGTACCCGCGTAGTGCGCAGGCGGCTGACGAGTCGCGGCGCGCGAAAACTCGGGGAGCGTGAGCGCGCGCTCGGCCTGGATCCCGAGGACGAGGCTTCCCGGTGGCTGGACGAGCATGATCCGAAGCCCGAGCCGCGACCGCCGAAAGCGGCGACGAAATCGAAGACCCTGCACCGCTGGCGCCGCCGCCAACAGAAGTAGCCGCGCCGAAGAAGCCGGTAAAGTACCGGTAATGGGCGGATCAAACCCAGCGGTCTCCAGCGGCGCAGGAAGAGATCGTGCGCCGGCTGATGGACCTCTTCGCGCGGACGCTCGATCACCAGGGAACGTGCCTCGACACGCTCGGGCTCACGTACAACCAGGCAAAGCTGATCTGGCGGCTCGAGGCGAACGACACACCGTCGCTCAAAGAGGTCGCGCGCCGGTGCGGCGTCGACCCTTCGAACCTGGCAGGCACCGTCGACCAGCTCGAGGAGCGCAAGCTGGTCCGCAGTCGGCCCGCAGAGCACGATCGTCGCGTCCGCATCGTTCGGCTCACGGCCGACGGCATCCGCTTGCGACGCAAGCTCGTCGCGTGCCTTGCGCGTAACCCGTCGATCGGCGCGCTGTCTCCGCGGAAGCAGGAACAGCTGCTCGCGATCTTGCGAGAGGTCGCGTGAGCAGCGACTTCCGGAAGTTCTGGGTCGGCCAGACGATCTCCAACCTCGGCAGCTCCTTCACGCAGTGGGCGGTGCCGATCCTCGTCTACGACCTCACGCACTCGGCACTGAACCTCGGCGTGGCGACCGCCGCGACCTTCCTCCCCTTCCTCCTCTTCGGCCTGCCGCTCGGCGCCTGGATGGATCGAGTCGACCGCAAGCGCGCGATGATCGCGCTCGACTCGCTGAACGCGGTCGTGATCCTCTCGATCCCGCTCGTGGCGACGTTCGGCGATCTGAACGTCTGGTTGATCTACGCCGTCACGTTCATCCAGTCGACGATCTTCATCGCGTTCAGCGCCGGCGAGTTCGCGGCCATCCCGAGCCTCGTCTCGAAAGAGGACCTCGTCACGGCCAACGGACGCATCCAGGCCTCCTACTCGGGGGCGCAGGTCGCCGGGCCGCTGCTCGCAGGCGCGCTCCTCTCCGTGCTGCCGCTCACGTGGGTGCTTACCTTCGACGCGGGCTCATTTGCGATCTCGGCACTGTCCCTCTCGCTCGTGAGGCGAAGCTTCAACGTCGCCGAAGACGAGACGAAGGAGCGTAAGAGCATCCTCCACGACGTGCGAGAGGGGTTGCGCTACGTCCTCTCCCATCCCGTACTGCGGAACATCTCGGTGATGATGGCGCTGATCAACTTCGTCGGTGCATCGACGTACGCTCAGCTCGTGCTCTTCGCGACCGAGCGACTCGATGCGAGCAAGCGCGAGATCGGTCTCCTCTTCGCAGCGGGCAGCGCGGGCGTCGTCGTGACGGGCTTGCTTGCGGGACGTCTGCGGAAGCGATTCAGCTTCACCGCGCTCGCGATGACGTCGTTGATGCTCATGGGCGGTTGCCTGATCATCTTTGCCGGGATGCGCTGGTACTGGGCAGCCTTGCCGTTCTGGGCCGCGGCCGGCGGGCTCGGAATCCTCTTCAACATCAACACCGGGAGCCTGCGGCAGGCAATCGTCCCGAATCATCTGTTGTCTCGCGTGCTGTCGATCGCCGGCGTGCTGGCCTGGTCGGCGATTCCCGCCGGCGCGCTCGTCGGTGGCTGGGTGATCAGCGCGACCGGAAACGTCGCGCTCGTCTACGGCGTCATCGGCATCCTCACGATCTGCATCGCAGCGTTCTTCCGCTTCTTCACCGCCCTCGGCGACGCGCAGCGTTACGTCGACGAGCGCAAGGCGGAGGAGGAACGCGTCGCGGGCGAGGCCGTGCCCGTCTCTGATCGCACGATTCGAATCCGGAATCCGCGCGGTCCTGGGCCCCAAGCCGTAACTATGTTCGAGGGAGTGCGTCACCTCGACGTCCGAGACGACGTATCTACTCTCTCCCGCCAAATGCGCGCACCCGGTGCGCATTTGGCCTGGCCGTAGAGGTTTGGTCGGGGTTCGCGGTGTGTGCGAGGAGGGCAATGAGCCAAGCCGCACGGGCAGGTCCAGTCCCCGCTGCGATGGCCGCTGAGATCCTGGCGGTGATCGGTGGGTCGGCCCACGCTGCTGCTTCTTGGCCGTTTCGACGTTGTTGAAACCAGGAGCCCTAGCGGCCCCGTGCCGCAGCCCGAATCTCGGAGATCGTCTCCCGAGGCGTGATTGCCTCTGGATCCACCCTCAGCTCGAGGAGCGAAGGCCGCTCCTCGGCCCGCGCCCGCTCGAACGCGGCCGGAAAGTCCTCCGAGCGTGAGACCGCCTCGCCGTAGGCGCCGAACGCACCGGCGAGAGCGACGAAGTCCGGGTTGACGAGGCCGGTGCCGACGACGCGGCCCGGGAACTGCCGCTCCTGGTGCATCCGGATCGTGCCGTACATCCCGTTGTTGACGACGAGCACGACGATCGGCAGTCGTTCCTGCACGGCGGCCGCGAGCTCGTGGCCGCTCATCATGAAGTCGCCGTCACCCGAGACGCAGACGACGTCGCGCTCCGGATGGACGACCTTCGCCGCAATCGCCGCCGGAATCCCGTAGCCCATTGCGCCCGAGCACGGTGCCAGCTGCGTGCCGTAGCGACGGAACGCATAGAAGCGGTGACACCAGACGGTGTAATTGCCCGCGCCGTTCGTGAGGATCGCGTCGTCGGAGAGGTGCTCTCTGAGGTGCTGCAGCACGTCGCCGAGGTCGAGCTCGCCGGGGCCTCGCCGGTGATTCAGGCTTGCGAGGAAATCGGCGTGCGCCGACTCGACCCAGTCGCCGCGTGCGGCACCGTCCACCGGATCGAGCGCGCGGGCCGCGGCAAGGAACTCGCGCGATCCCGACACGATCGGAACGTCCGCATGGAAGACGCGGCCGAGCTCGTCCGCATCCGCGTGAACGTGCACCAGGGTCTGCGGCGTGCGCGGTGGCTCGAGCGTCGTGTAACCGCGGGTCGGGATGTCGCCGAGCCGGGAGCCGATCACCAGCAGAAGGTCGGCTTCGCGCAGGCGGCGTGCGAGCGCCGCGTCGTGCCCGATCGTCAGCACGCCGGCGTAGCTCGCTGAGGTGTTGTCGATGTAGTCCTGCCGCCGGAAGGACGCTGCCACCGGCAGGCGCGACGCCTCGGCGAACGCTTGCAGGTCGGCGGCGGCCTCGGCACTCCAGCCGCCACCGCCGACGACGACGAGCGGCCTTTCCGCCGTGGCTAGGGCCTCGCGCACCCGCGCCAGCTCATCCACTGACGGAGCCGCTCGGGCCGGTGAGTACTGCTCGGCGTCCTCTACCTCGGCCTCTCGCGACAGGACGTCCTCCGGCAGCGCGACGACAACCGGACCGCGCCGCCCCGACATCGCAGCTTGAAACGCTCGCGCCGTTACCTCGGGAACGTCGGCCGGGCTCTCGAGCTCGACCGCGAGCTTCGTGAACGACCCGAACGCCGACTCGTAGCCGAGCTCCTGGAATGCCTCACGCCCACGGTGTGCAAGCGGCACCTGGCCGACGAACAACACAAGAGGAGTCGAGTCCTGGAACGCGGTATAGACGCCTGTGGCGGCGTGCGTGGCGCCCGGTGCGCGTGTGACGAAGCAGATGCCGGGGCGGCCGGTCAGCTTGCCGTATGCCTCGGCCATGTTCGCCGCTCCGGCTTCGTGCCGTGCGACGACGAGGCGAATCGGCGCATCGCGCAACGCGTCGAGGACGGCGATGTAGCTCTCGCCAGGGACACAGAACGCGGTATCGACTCCGTGGACGACGAGCTGATCGACGAGAATCCGCGCGCCGGTGCGGGTCAAAGCTCGATCGGCTCGTCGAAGAAGACGGTCGCACGCTGCAGTTTCGGTTTCTCCTCGTCCGCCGGATCGACGTAGCGGATCGTCCGCTTTCCCGCCCACACCTGCGGCAGCAGCATGACGCGCACGAACGCCGTCTCCTCGTCTGCGGAGGTGGTCGCGAGCACGGGCTCCGGGCCGGACTCGAACCACGGCTCGAACGGGCGGAACGCGTGTATCTCGCCGCCGCTCTCGATCTGGATCGAGCCGTGGAGCAGACAGCGGATGCCGGGGCCGGGATGCGTATGCCGGTACGCCACGCCGCCGGGCGGGAAGTCGACCCGGTCGCAGCGCATCAGCCACTCCGTGCTGCCGTCGAGCGCCACATCTGCGGCGAGAAGCGCGTCCTCTCCGCCCGGCGACTCGTCCAGCTCCCACACGAGCGCGCGGCCCTCTACCGACGCCGCGCCGAAGTGCGCCGATCGCCTGCTCGACGTCATAGACCGCGTGGGTGCCAGGGCCGGTCTCGACGCCGTCGCGATGCTCGTAGAGCGCGAGGATCAATGGAAGTACTGGCCGCCGTCGATCACGATGGTCTGGCCGGTCACGAACGCCGCTCCCGGCCCGCAGAGGAAGACGACCGCGCCGACGACGTCGTCCGGCTCCTGGTCGCGCTTCAGCGTTCGCGCCGCGATCGAGACCTCGCGCAGCGCCTCGATCACCTCCGGATGCTCGCGAACGCCGTCGCTCATCGTGAACCCCGGCGCGACGCAGTTCACGAGCACGTCGTCTTGTCCGAGCTCCTTCGCGAGTGAGCGCGTCAAGGCGACGATGGCACCCTTGCTCGTGACGTAGTGCAGCAGAAACGGCTCGCCGCGGAACGGCGCTCCCGAAGAGATGTTCACGATCCGGCCCCCGCCCTGCTCGCGCATGTGCGGAACGACCGCCCGGCAGGCGAGGAACATGCTCAGCACGTTCACGTCCATCACGCGGCGCCACTCGTCGACGGGGATCTCGGTGAACGGGCGCATCCGCAGCGACGCGTACAACCCGGCGTTGTTGACGAGGATGTCGATGCGGCCGCAGCGCTCGACTACCTCGCGCGCCATCTGCTCGACCTGCGCCTCGTCGGCAACGTCGCAGTCGAGCCCGACGCCGCCGTCGAATTCCGCCGCCGCCTCCTCTGCACGCTTCACATCGGCGACGACGATTCGCGCGCCCTCCGCCGCAAGCCCTTTGGCGATCGCATTGCCGATGCCCTGGGCGCAACCGGTGACGACCGCAACCTTGCCGTCGAGCGAGCCGCTCACCGGATCGGCGAGAACGAAGTCGGCACGAGAATCCGGTTCTGCTGGGTGTGGATCAGCGGCTGGATCCGGGCGAGGAACGCCTTCCAGCGCTCGTCCGCCTGGAGCTTCGCGCGCCGCTGCTCTCGCTCCGCGAAATTGTCGTATCCCCAGAGGCTCGTGTACGTCGAGAGCGCGCCGACGTCCGTCGTGAAGACGCCGAGCAAGCCGCCGAGATGCTCCTGCTGGAGCGCGATGCCCTCTTCCTCGTAGAGACGCACGAGCTCCACGAGCTTCCCGGTGAAGACGTGGTAGTCGCGCTGCTCGACGATCACCTGTCGAGGCCCGCCGAGGGCGAGGTACTTCAGCTCGAGCCACTCGTCGATTCCGTACTTCGACCCCTCGCGGCCGATCCCGGACTCCTTCATCCCGCCGAACGGAGCGACCTCGGTCGAGATGAAGCCGGTGTTGATGCCGACGATCCCGTACTCGAGCGCCTCCGACACGCGCCAGATGCGGCCGACATCGCGGCTGTAGAAGTACGCGGCGAGACCGTAGGGCGTGTTGTTCGCAATCTCGACGGCTTCCTCTTCGCGTTCGAATCGGCCGACGCCCGCGACGGGGCCGAACGTCTCCTCGCGGGTCATCGCCATCGAGGCAGTCACGCCGGTGAGCACGCTCGGCTGGAAGAACGTCTGGCCGCGCTCGTGGCGCTCGCCGCCGATCACGAGCTCCGCGCCGGCGCCGAGCGCATCGTCGACATGGCGCTCCACCTTGGCGAGCGCCTGCTCGTCGATGAGCGGCCCGACCTTGACGTCCCTCTCCGTTCCCGCACCCACCTTGAGCGCGGTCACTGCACGAGTGAGGCGGTCGACGAACTCGTCGTGCACGGAGTCCTGGACGAGGATGCGGTTCGCCGCGATGCATGTTTGCCCGGAGTTCCGGAACTTGCAGAGGAGCGCACCTGCAACAGCCTCGTCGAGGTCGGCGTCGTCGAAGACGAGGAAAGGCGCGTTCCCGCCCAGCTCCAGGGACACCTTCTTCACCTGCTGCGCGCACTGCGCCATGAGGAGCTTCCCGATCTCGGTCGAGCCCGTGAACCCGAGCTTGCGTACGGCCGGGTTGGAGGTCAGCTCGGCGCCGATCACGGGTGCGTCCTCGGCGGCGCCGGTGACGACGCTGAGAACACCCGCCGGCAGGCCTGCTTCCTCGCCCAGCTTCGCGACCGCCAGCGCCGAGAGTGGTGTCTGCTCGGCCGGCTTCAGCACCATCGTGCAGCCGGCTGCGATCGCCGGCGCGGCCTTGCGCGTGATCATCGCCGAGGGGAAGTTCCACGGGGTGATGCCGGCGGTGACGCCGACCGGCTCCTTCGTCACCAACACCCGGCGGTCGTCGAGGTACGTCGGGATCGTGTCGCCGTAGACACGTTTCGCCTCCTCCCCGAACCACTCGAGGAACGAAGCCGCGTAAGTGATCTCGGCTCGCGACTCCTCGAGCGGCTTCCCCTGCTCGGCCGTCAGCAGCAGCGAGAGATCCTCGAGGTGCGCCAGCATCAGGTCCGACCAGTGCCGCATGATCCGGGCGCGGTCCTTTGCCAGTGTCGATCGCCAGCCCGGATACGCAGCAGCTGCTGCAGCGATCGCACGCTGCGTCTCTGCGGCGCCGAGGCGAGGGACCTGCGCGAGCTCGTCGCCGGTTGCGGGGTCGAAAACGGCGAACGTCGCACCATCGTCCGCGTCGACCCACTGTCCACCGAGGTACGCGCTGGTCGAAGAGGAGACCGCTTGCCCTCAAACGCGCGATGCCGCTGGACGGATCAGCCGCGATCTCTGCCACGACGCGCGATTCTACGCGGCGTTCGGCCGCGCGATCACGCCGCGGCGCTCGAGCGCCGCCAACCGTTTGTCGTCGACGCCGAGCTCTGCGAGCACTTCGGCCGTGTGCTCCCCGAGCAGCGGCGGCGCGACCGGAGACCGTAGTGATGCATGTGCAAGCGAGAACGGCGCGTTCACGAGCGGCAACGTGCCTGCTGTTGGATGCTCGACGTCGATCGTCGCGCCCGCAGTCTCGATGGCCGCGCGCACACCGCGAATCTCTCCCGCAGGCACGCCGGCGTCGAGCAGAACGCGAAGCCACTCGTCCGTCGTTCGCTCCGCGAAGACTGCCTCGAGCTCCGCGACGAGCGAGCGCCGGTTGGCTACGCGCGCGTCGTTCGTCGCGTACCGCTCGTCCGCGGCGAGATCGGGACGCGCGACCGCCGCGCAGAGCTTCCGGTAGAGGCCGTCGTTCGCTGCCGCGACGGCCAGGCTGCCGTCGGCCGTTCCAAACGGCTGGTATGGGACGATGCTCGGGTGCGCGTTGCCGTAGCGCTTCGCCTCCTCGCCGGTCACGAGAGCGCCGGCCGCGACGTTCACGAGCGCGGCAAACGCGCTGTCCAGCAGCGAGATCTCGATCAGCTCTCCCTCTCCGGTCTGCGACCGCCGGTGCAGCGCGGCAAGGACGGCCACGGCGGCGTTGAGGCCGGTCATGACGTCGACAACTGCGACTCCGACCTTCATCGGCTCTCCGTCGGGATCGCCGGTGATCGACATCAGGCCGCTCTCGGCCTGAACCGTGAAGTCGTAACCCGGACGGGACTGCGGCTCGCGCCGCCCGAAGCCGGTGATCGTGCAATAGACGACGTCCGGCCGCCGAGCTCGCACCGCCGCGTAGTCGAGGCCTAGCCGAGCGGCGCCGCCCGTGCGGAAGTTCTCGATCACCACGTCGGCGCGTGCGCACAGCTCGAGCGCCAGCTCACGTCCCTCGGGGTCCTTGAGGTCGAGCGCGACGCTGCGCTTGCCTCTGTTGACGGAGAGGAAGTACGCCGACTCGCCGCCCGCGAAGGGCGGGCCCCACGAACGTGTCTCGTCGCCTCCGTTCGGGTGCTCGACCTTGACGACGTCTGCACCGAGATCGGCGAGCGTCATCGTTGCGTAGGGGCCCGCGAGGACACGCGAGAGATCCACGATCCGGACGCCGGCGAGCGGCGGGGCAGTCAGGTCAGGTGACACGTCCGCGAGTGTAGGCCGGGCTCAGCGGTAGGCGATCTGCTCGCGCCGGCCGCTCTCGGACGAGCGCAGGATCGCATCGCACACCTCGGCCGCGCGGTAGCCGTCTTCGAACGTGGCGCCGTACGGAGCGACGTCTCCGTCCTCGGCAATCGCAGTCAGCAAGTGGTGGATCTCGTGGACGAAGGTGTGCTCCCAGCCGATCGTGTGTCCGGGCGGCCACCACCAGTGCATGAACGGATCGTCCGAATCGGTCACGAGCACGGTCTCGAAGCCACGTCCCCTTCCGCCGGCACGGAACACCCGCAGCTCGTTCAGCTTTTCGAGGCCGAACGCGATCGAGCCTCGCGTTCCGTTCAGCTCCCACTGCAGGTCGTTCTTGTGCGCGAGCGCGAGCCTCGTCACTTCGATCGTCGCCGTCGCGCCGGACTCGAACTCGACGGTCGAGGCGACGGAGTCCTCGACCCGCCGCCCCGGCACGTACGTGCGCACGACTCCTGTGACGGCTGCGACCTCACCGACCAGGAACCGGGCGAGGTCGATCACGTGCGAGCCGAGGTCGCCGAGGGATCCGCCTCCTTCCTCGGGCTGGAAGCGCCACGCGTCGAGGGTCGGGTCGACGGCCCAGTCCTGGAGGTAGCGCGCGCGAAAGTGCACGATGTCGCCGATCTCGGCTTGCTCCAACAGAGTCCGTGCGAGCCGCACGGCCGGCACGAAGCGATAGTTGAAGGCGCACATGTGCTTGACGCCCGTCGCGTCGACTCGCCGCCACATCTCGTAGCTCTCGTCCGCGTTACGACCGAGCGGTTTCTCGCACAGAACGTGCTTCCCCGCCTCGGCTGCCGCGATCGTCGGCTCCGCGTGCAGTGAGTTCGGGCCGCCGTTGTCGAAGAGCCCGATCCCCTCGTCCGACACCAGCTCGTGCCAGTCCGTCGTCCAGTGCTCGTAGCCGTAGCGGCGGGCAGCCTCCGACACCGCCTCTTCGTTCCGGCCGGAGATGGCGACGAGCCGCGGCACGAGCGGAGGCGGCCACGTCATGTACGCAAGCTTCCGAAACGCGTTCGAGTGTGCCTTCCCCATGAAGGCGTACCCGAGCATGCCGACGCCGATCTCGGGGGCGGCGGAGCTCATTGTCCGGGACGCTGCATCGCGGCGTCGAAGGCAATCGCCGAGGGAGCAAAATCGGCACGGCGGACGAACGCCAGCGCGTCCGGCGCGCCCCAGTCGCGATCCATGCCCGAGTCCTCCCATTCGATCGAGAGCGGCCCCTCATAGCCGATCCGGTTCAGCGCGCGAAGGAGCGACTCGAAGTCGACGTCGCCGTGTCCGGGCGAGACGAAGTCCCAGCCACGCTCGGCCGCGCCGAAGTTCAGATGTCCGCCGAGGATGCTCTTCCGCCCGTCGAGCGTCTTGCGCGAGTCCTTGACATGCACGTGGTAGATGCGGTTCGCGAATTCCTCCACGAACGCCGCGGAGTCGAGGAACTGGTGCGCGAAGTGGCTCGGGTCGAAGTTGATGCCGAACTCCGGCCGGTCCTCGATCGCGGCGAGCGTCTTGCGCGTCGTGACGAAGTCGTACGCGATCTCCGTCGGGTGCACCTCCAGGCCGAACCGCACGCCTTCCTGCTCGAAGACGTCCATGATCGGGCCCCAACGCTCGGCGAAGTCCTGGTAGCCGCGCTCGATTGCGTCGAAGTCGTTCGGCGGAAACGAGTAGAGCAGGTGCCACACGCTCGAGCCCGTAAAGCCGTTGACCTGTTGCACGCCGAGGCGCGCCGCGGCCCGCGCCGTCTCCTTCATGCGGTCAGCTGCACGCCTACGGACGCCCTCGGGCTCGCCGTCTCCCCAGACCTCCGGCGGAACGATCGCCCGGTGCCGTTCGTCGATCGGGTCGCAGACGCACTGGCCGACGAGGTGCGCGCCGACGGCGAACACCTCGAGGCCGTGCTCGCTCGAGGAGCCGCTTGTGGGAGTCGACGTAACCCGGCTCGGCGAGTGCCTTGTCGACTTCGAAGTGGTCGCCCCAGCACGCGAGCTCGAGGCCGTCGAAGCCCCAGCCGGCCGTTTTGGCTGCCAGCTCGGCGAGCGGGAGATCCGCCCACTGGCCGGTGAAGAGCGTGACCGGGCGCGCCACCCTCAGACCGCCGTGAGGACCGGGACGGCGAGCCCGGCGGCGCCGAGCTCGGAGGTCGTCGGCTCGTAGCCGGAGCGCTCGAGCAGCTCCTGGCCGAGTCGCGCGCGGCGGACGCGCTCCCGAGAGAGCGCGACCGTTGTCGCCTCGATGTGGGTTCCGGCGGGGTAGACGTCGGGTGCGTTGCGCAGCCCGAACTTGACGTAGACGGGCGCGGCGATGCGAATGATCTCCGGAATGTCGTGCAGACGGACGAAGCCCCCGAGGTTGTCCGGTGCTTCGACGTAGAGATCGAGCGGCACGTCGACGGCCGCACGGATCGCTGCGATCTGCGGCAGCGTCAGATCGGTCGGAAGATTCAGGGTGTTCCCGCCGAGACCCGCGAGCACGCGGGCCGCCGGCGGATTCGCGGCCGGGAGCATGACCGAGACCTTCGCCTGCATGTCGTCGGGAAGCTCGCCGACTGCGCGCATCGCGCCGAAGACCGACAGAAGGCCGAGGTCCGCGATCAGGACGCTGCGAATCCCGTGGGCCGCTGCGCGCTTGACGTCCTCCAGGCCCTGCACGACCTGTTCCTGGCCCCTCGACATCGGCGCGATTGCCGCACCTGCTGTGGCCCGCGCCATTGCCGACGTGTCCCAAGCCGCGTTCGGGCGGGCGAACAGGCTGACCTCGACTTGCGCGTCGGCAGCGCTCCGCGCGATCGCGTCGAGCTCCGCGTCCGTCTGAAGGAAGACTCCGCTGCCCTGCGAGATGCGGTGGACGCGAACGTCGAGCCGCGCCGCCTCCTCGAGCACGGCGTCGAGACATGACGGCCCCTCGACACTCGGGATCTCGACGCGGTACTGCGCGTCGTCCGGAAACCGGAGCGGCGAATCCGGTAGCTCGTAGAGGTCTCCGGGCGGGAGGCCGATCGACTGCAGGAAGGCCCGGATCTCCTCCATCACACGGCCTGCACTACTCGGCCGCGACCGGCTCGACCCCGAGGAAACGGCGCTGCGCCTCGGGATCGCCGAGGAGCTTCTCGGCGGTTGTCTCCAGTGCGATCGAGCCTGCCACCATGACCAGCTGTCGCTCGGCGAGCGAGGTCGCCACGCCGAGGTTCTGCTCGATCAGCAGCATCGCCACGCCCTCTTGCTCCAGCTTCTTGCACGTTTCGATCAGCTGCTCGACGACCGTCGGCGCGAGACCTTCGGAAGGCTCGTCCATGATCAGCAGCTTCGGATTGAGGAGCAGTGCGCGTGCGATCGCGAGCATCTGCTGCTCGCCTCCGGACAGCTGCGCCCCGCCATTTCGCCTACGGTCTCGGAGTCTCGGGAAGAGCTCGTAGACGCGGTCGATCGTCCAGCCGCCTTCCCCGTTCCGCCCGCTGACCATGCGCAGGTGCTCCTCGACGCTGAGTGACGGAAAGAGGCGTCGGCCCTGTGGCACGTATCCAACCCCGAGCTTTGCGATCTTGTATGACGGCCGTCCGATCAACTCTCCGCCGCGAAAGCGGACCGATCCCGTCGCCCGCGGCGGAGTCATGCTCATGATCGCCGCGCAAAGCGAAGTCTTTCCCATGCCATTTCGCCCTATGACGGCAACGGGACGCTCGTCTTCCAGCTCGAACGACACGTCGTCGAGGACGTGCGCGCTGCCGTAGAAGGCGTTCAACCCTTCGACGCGGAGCAGCGGCTCAGCCATGCCCATCTTCCGCCTCCTCGGTGAAGCTGCTGCCGAGGTAGAGGTCGTGGACGAGCTCGTTGGCGCGGATCTCTGCGGGCGTTCCCTCGACGATCACGCGGCCCTCGTGCATCATCGTCACGCGTTCCGCGACGCGCAGCGCGATGTCCATGTCGTGCTCGATGAGGATCGAGCGTGATGTCGCGGTCGAGCGCGAGCAGGAGCTCGGTGAGAAGTTGTCGTTCACCACGCGACAAGCCGGACGCGGGCTCGTCGAGCATGAGCAGGCGTGGTTCGGCGGCGAGCGCCATCGCGAGCGCGACCTGCCGGTGCTCGCCGTGGGAGAGCGACCCGACGAGCTCGCCGAGCTTCCCGTCGATCGCGACGCGGACGGCCGCCGCACGGGCGCGCTTCCGCAGCTCGCGCGTCCTTGCGAGGAAGCAGCAGGGGCCGTAGACGCCCACCTTCGACACCGACGATCGACAGGTAGATGCAGTCCTCCACGGTGAGGCCGAGGAAGAGGCGTGATTGCTGGTAGCTGCGGGCAAGACCGAGCTTCGCGCGCGTCCGCGCCGGCTCCTTGCTGACGTCGTTGCCGAAGATCTCGATCCGGCCGGACGTCGCCGGCATGTCGCCCGCAACGACATTGAACAGCGTGGTCTTCCCAGCGCCGTTCGGGCCGAGGATCGCCCGTCTTTCACCCGGAGCCACGTCCACGTCGACGTCACGGACGGCATGAAGTCCGCCGAAGCGCCGGCCGACCCTCCGCAAGCGGAGGGCCGGCGCGACGTTCTGGGGATCTACTGCCTGCTCAGTTGCTTCCGTCCTTCACCTACTTCTGAACGACTCCTTTGACGACCGCCTTTTCCTTCCCCGTCCACGGAAGCTTCTTGTGCGCGCAACCGGGAGAGGTGCGGCTCGGAGGCTTGGTGATCGCTCCACCGAACGACTGAGCGACCTTCGGGATGAACTGCACCGTCACGATGCTGAGCGCGCCACCACTCTTGACGTCCATCCGGTACGAGTACTGGTCCTGGATTGCCTGCCTGTTCTTGTCGAGCGTCACCTTGCCGTACGCGCCGTCCACGCTCGTCTTGCGGAGGACCGCCTGCAACTTCTTCTGACCACCGGACAGGTCGCCCTTCACCGCCTTGAGCGCCTTCACCAGCGCCCAGGCGTTGAGGTAGTAGTTGTACGTGAACCCGTCCGCCGCATGGTCCGACGCTTTGCCGGCGAGAGGCGGGTACTTGTTGTACCACCGGTCGAGGATCTTCTTGTACTTCGTCACAGCGGCGCCCTTCAGGTCGGGCGAGCTGCCGAAACCGCCGACATAGGCACCGTTCAGCCTTGGCCCGAGCTGCTTGTCGGCGCCCGACGAGAAGAAGAACAGGTTCCCGATCACCTGGCTGGCCTTGAGCTTGCCGTGTGCCTGCTCGAACGCCTTCAGTGAGGGGATCGTTCCCGTTCCGCCCACCGCCCAGAAGTAGCCGTCGACCTTGTCCGGGTCAGGAAGCTGCCGAGCGTACGAGGAGTAGTCGGTCGCGTTCAGCGGGGGGAAGACCCGCTTGACGATGTTGCCGCCGGCCGCACAGAAGTCGGCGATCATGCCCGCCGCCGACGCATAACCGAAGCTGTAGTCGTCCATGATGATCGCCGCTTTTCGCCACTTGAGCTTCCTGTAGGCGAGATCGCCAATGCCGGCGTTCCACTGAATGCCGTCACCGTTGAAGCGGAAGAAGTTCGGCGCCTTCACCGCGGCCGTCGTGTCCCACGCACCCGCGGTGCCGTTGACGAACGTCTTGCTTCGATGCTGCTTCGCGTAGTTCGCCACCGCGACCGATTCATCACCAGAGAGCGGACCGATCATCACGTCGGCGTTGAGCTGCTCCATTAGCCGCCGCGTCTCCTTGATTGCCGTATCTGCCCGATCGTTCGAGCAACCGATTCCGACGAGCTTGAGCGGATGCCCGCCGATTTGGCCGCCGGTCCAGCCGGCAGACGGCTTGTTCTTGTTCTTCGGCTTTACGCCGGCGTACTGTGCGAGCGCTGTGATCGCTCCGCCGATGTCCTGCTCGTAGTTGGACGCGAACGCGCCTTGGCAGTCCGACAGAATCGCAACCCTGATTGGGGAGGCCGCGCTCCTCGACGCCTTGCCGGACCCGACCATTCCCCACATCGTCGCGGAGACCGCAGCGGCGAAGACGATCAGGGACACCGTCAGCCAGTAACGACGACCCTTCCTTCTCACATACGTCATCTAGTGCCCTCCTAGTTGGTACAGCATCGACTCGGTCGAAACCCCTGAATCCTGGTGCGTCCTCCTTTCACGTCCTCTGGTTGCCCCGGTGTGAGTCGCATCGCTGGACGAGACGAGTCTACGAGTTTGGCTTTGTGGAGTCACGGCCCTTCCAGTCCTTCGACGTCAGGCGGCACCGCCCCCGCTCCGGCCGGGCCCGGTGGCGGGCAGGCGTCTCGGGAACCGCGACGCGCCGCCGCGGAACCGCCTTCTCGACGAACCGCGAGATCGAGCCCAGGATCCCCATGAGCCCGCCCGGGGAGAGCAGGACGATCACGAGGAAGATCACCCCGATCACGGTGTGGAACCGCTCTTCCGAGATGCCGATGTGACCGAGCCCGGGAACGCTGCGGATGTAGTTGTTGATCAAGACGTAGACGAACGCGCCGAGCCAGGCGCCCTCCAGGCGGTACAGACCCCCGATGACGGCAATCACCAGGAGGTCGATCGTGGCGGACAGATCGATTGACGCGGGATCGATGTGTCCGTTCCACCACACGAACAGCACCCCAGCCAGCGAGGCGATGAAGCCGGCGAAGCCGAATGCGACCATGCGGTGGAGCGCCACGTTGTAGCCGAGCGAGCTCATTCGAACCGGGTCGTCACGGACGCCCTGCAAGCTGATGCCGAACGGCGTCCGCACGAGATATCTGATCGCGACGTAGACCACTACTGCCGCCACGAGCGAGACGTAATAGAGCCTGTTCGGATGGACATCGACCTCCCCGATGAATCCCGGTGTCCTGATGCCGCTGATGCCGCCGAATCCCGAGAAGGTCGTCACTTGGCCGAAGAAGAGGTTTGCGATCACGGCGTATGTAAGCGTGATCATCAAGAAATAGATGCCGGCGCTTCGGCTCGCGAGTGCGCCGAAGAAAAACGCGACCGCCGTCGCGACCGTGATTCCGAGCACGACACCCCACCACGGATTCCAGCCGAGATTCAGCCCCTTCGAGTTCCCAGTGGTGACGACGTTGCCGAGGACGAAGCCGGCGATCCCGTAGAGCGCGACCTGCGCGAGCGAGACCATGCCGCCGTACGCAGAGAGGAAGACGAGGCTCGCTGCGGCGATGCCGAGAAGAAACACTTGCGTGAGGATGAAGCTGATCCAGTAGGTACTGAAAACCACCGGGCCCAGCGCGGCGAGGATCACCACGATCCCGCCAAGCACGAGCCCGGGAGACCCCTCCCGTACCCCTGAGCACACGGTTCATGCAGGCCTCCCGAACAAGCCGAGCGGCCTGAAAGCCAGCACGATCGCGAGCAACACGAACGTGAAGATGATCGAGTAGAAGGTGTAGTTGCCGGGCAGGTACGCGGAGGAGAAGTTCGAGACGAGACCGAGAAGAAGCGCGCCGACCGCGGCGCCGGCGAGCGAGCCCATCCCTCCGATAATCACCACGACCAGCGAATAGAGCAGCCAGTTCCCGTCGACGCCTGGGCCGAGGCTCGCGAACGATCCGCCGAGGGCGCCACCGAATCCCGCCAGCGCAGAGCCGACGGTGAACGCGATCGCGAAGGTGAGCTGGATGTTGACTCCGAGTGCCGAAACCATCTGGCGATCGTCGACACCGGCACGGATCACCATTCCCGTGCGCGTCTTCTTCAACCAGAACCACAGCGCGATGCCGATGCCGATCGCACTGGCAAGGATGAAGAGGCGCGTAAGCGTGTAGTGGAGGCCAGCGACGTGGAGATTCAGCCGACGGTCGAGGACGCCAGGCCACGCGATGTCCTCCGCAAACGCCCCGAAGTGGGCGACCATTTGGTCGGCGAGAACGATCGAGATCGCGATCGTGATCAACGCCTGGCGGAGTTCCTGTCCCTGGTTCCACCGCAGGAAGATCTGTTGGGTGGCGAGACCGAGAATGCCGATGCACACAGCGGCGATCAAGGCGGGAATGAGCCACTGCCAGAAGTGCACCTGAGAGCTCAACAGGCCGAACGCCGAGTCCTCTCCAACGAACGCACGCTGAAGCTTCAGGGCGATGTACCCACCCAGGAGGAAGAAGGCGCCGTGCGCCATGTTGACCACCCGCATCAGGCCGAAGATGAGGGTGAAACCACTCGCTACGACGAAGTAGACACCGGCTGCGGTGACGCCGTCGAGCAGGGTGGCGAGGAAGGACCGCGGATCATCGACCGCCGAGCCGAAGTTCGTCTGCGTTCCGACGCACCCGGTGGGGCTGCAGGGTTCCGCAAGGAAGCCGATCCAGAGCAGCGCGAAGACGACCGCTGCAGCCGACAGAACCCACGGCGTGTACCTGAACAGCCCCGCGAGCCCGATCTGCCTGGACGCCTTCGGAGCCGCTTCGACGGTGCTCACTTGGCTCCAGTTGGAGGCGTCGCACCCGTTCGAGCCGTAACGAGGAGGCCGACGATCGCGATGCAGCCGGCCACGAGCAACGGCGCGACCCATTCGCGCGAGTTGACCTCGCTGCTCGGGATCGCGAAGACGATGGCCGCGACGCCGACAATGGACGGAACGCGCCGGATCAGGCGCGATGCGTGGAACTGCCCCGTGACACGAGACGCCAAGAAGGTGAGTCTAAAACGCCCCTGCCCCACTCCAAGGAAGCGTGCAAGCGTATTCCGCACATGCGACGCAGGTCACGCGGAGCCGGCGCCGCGCGACTTACCGCAGCCGGCGCCTCGTCGCCGGCTGCGTGATAGAGCGTCGAGCGGGAGGCCTCGTCTGTCTGAGGACGCTCGTCCTCGAGGCGGCTGATCGCCGTCACGACCGACCCGTCGAGAGACGAAACGTCGGGCCAATCGACCTCGACGAGGTTCCCCGCCGGGTCGCGGATGTACATCTGCACGGCTCCTCCGGGCAGCTCCCGCACCGATGTGCCGAACGTACCGCCGTCCAGGAGGCCGAGCTCTTTTGCCTTGAGATAGACCGCTTCGAAGTCGTCGACGTCGACCGCGAAGTGGTGACCGCGCGGTGCGGGGCCGTCGCTCGTGAAGAGATGAACCTGCTGCTCCCCCAGGCGAAGCCACTCGACGTGCCCCGAGAAGTTGGGACTGGGGAGTCGCTCCATGCCGAAGACCTCCGTGTAGAAGCGCAGCGACTCCTCCATGTCGGTGGCATGGATGCTGACGTGGTTGAAACGCGTGGCTCGCACCTGGGAACCTCCGGCGATACGGTAACCGCTCTGGGCACGAGAGAGGGAGGGCTGATGGCCGACACGTATCGCGCGCACATTCCCTTCGAATCGCTGGACCCGCTGACGATCGGCGCGGCCGACGACGAGAGCAAGATCTATCGGAACGAGCTCCAGCTCGATATTCCGCAGGCGAACCTGCTCGCCGCGATCTATCCCGACGAGCCCGAGCCGGTGCCGAGCGCGACGGACGCCGCCCGAGAAGCGCTCGAGTCGCCGACGAGCGGCCCGTCCTTCGCCGAACTGCTGAGCGGAGCAGGCAGCGTCGCGGTGATCATCGACAACCAGTTCCGCCCCACTCCCGCCTCGAAGCTGTTGCCGCCCGTGCTCGACGCGATCGAGGCAGCGGGCGTGGAGGCATGCGTGATCACCGCCAACGGCAAGGTCTTCCCGTTGTCGGAGTCGGACATCGAGCAGAAGGTCGGCCGCGGGAACCTCGATCGCATGGAGAAGCTCGGCATTCCTCTCTTCCAGAACGAGCCGCGGAACGCTGACTCGTACACGTACATCGGCGTCACGTCACGCGGGACGCCTGTCTGGATCCACAACGAGGTCGCAAGGCGCGACGTCAAGATCGCGATCGGCCAGGCGCAGGCGAACCACTGGGGCTACGGCGGCGGCGGCAAGCTCGTCATGCCGGGCGTCGCCTCGGACGAGACGATCGAGTCGAACCACTGCAACTTCGTTCCCTCGCCCCAGACGCACTACGGCGCGCTCGCCGGGCCGATGCGCTCGGACATCGACGAGATCGCGACCATGACCGGGCTCGACGCGACGATGAACGTCCTGCTCGATACCCGCGGCCGCGTTGATCGAGCTCAACTTCGGCCCGCATCCGAGCTCTCATCGCCTCGCCATCGAGCGCTTCAACGAGATCTACGCGTACGAGAACCCGGTGCCCGATTCGGGACAGGCGGACATCGCCGTCTGCGGCGTCTTCGCCCCGACCGACCACCTGTTCTTCCACACGGGCTGGGGCTGCATGTCCGCGGACTTCGTGTTGAAGGACGGCGGCACGCTCATCTACTGCAGTCCGTCTCCGGGTGTGCATACCGAGGTCGGCGACTTCCCAGGGCTTGCGCTCATGGATCTGATGAAGCCGTACATGCCGGCGACGGCGGAGAACTACCAGCGGGTTTTGCGCGACATCCACTCGCGGACGATTCAGATGTGGGCGGGCTGCATCTGGGTGCCGATCTACGAGGTGATGACGCGCAAGCACCTGAAGCTCGTCACGCTCGAGGAGAACCTCGACATGGCCGGGGACATCGGAATCGACGCGACGACCTCGCTCGACGATGCCTTCGCCGAGGCGATGGCAGAGCACGGTCCGGACGCCAAGGTGATCGTCCTTCCCTTCGCGCGCTACCAGCTGCCACGAAACATGGTGCGCCTCGACGCCGACGCGCTTCGCTTCCCGCAGGAGGCGCACGCGTAGGAGCAAGATGGACGAGGAGAGTCGTGGACGGCAGATCCGCGGGTCGACGACCATCGTCGAGTTGCTGCGCCGGTATCCCGGCGGCGAGGCCGCGCAGCTCATGTCCGACCTCAGCTGGGCGTGCGCGCACTGCGGCGGGGCGTTCCACGAGCCGCTGACGATGGCGGCCAAGCGCCATGCTTGCGACCCGAGGACCGTGCTGGAGGCCTTCCGGGCGCTGGACGATCCGGGCGGTCCGGACGCGGAGCTCGTTGCACGTGCAGCGGCGAGGCACTCCGACAGGTGACCGGCCGGACCTTCGTCGCGGTCGGCGACGTGATGCTCGACGTCAGCGCGTCCGGAAAGGGGCACGCTGCCTCGATCGAGGTGACGGCCGGCGGCTCCGCCGTCAACGCTGCAGTCTGGGCCGCCGTGTCGGGTGCAGACGCGGCGGTCGTCGGACGCGTCGGCGACGACCTCGCCGGTCGCGCCGTCCGCGCCGAGCTCGAGGAGCGGAAGGTCCGTGCCGAGCTCTCCGCCGATCCGGAGGCTCCGACCGGGACGTTTCTCGTCATCGACGGAGAGATCCGCGCCGACCGTGGAGCCAACGCGCGCTTCGAGCCTGTCCACCTGCCTGCTGAGCTCCGGGCCGACGTCATCCTCCTCTCCGGGTACGTGCCGAGCTCGACGGTGGCGGCTGCTGCCGATCGCGCGGTTGCGAGCTGGGTCGCGCTCGCGCCTGGGTTTCTCGACCCGTTGCCGGACGGCGTCGATGCAGTGCTCGTGGACGAGATGGAGGCGCGCCGCCTCACCGGCCGAGAGCCCGAGGCTGCTGCCCGCGCCCTGGGAAGGTCGTTTCGCCTCGCGTGCGTGACACGCGGGGCCGGCGGAGCCGTGGCAGTTCTCGACGGCCGGCTCGAGACAGCGGCGGCGGAGCCGGTCGATACGGCGAGGCCCGTCGGTGCAGGTGACGCGTTCGCGGCGTGCCTGCTGCTCGCGCTGGCCCGCGGAGACGACCTCGTCGATGCACTCGCGTCTGCATGCCGTGTCGGCGCAACGGTCGCGGCAGGCGTGGCGCCGTGACCACCGTCGCAACCGCGCCGTGGGTCGGCCGCTCGCTCCGACGGCTGGAGGACGAGCCTCTCCTGCGCGGTGCGAGGCCGTTTCATCGATGACCTCGATCCGGTCCCGAATGTTCGGCACGCCGCAATCCTGCGGTCGATGCTCCCGCACGCACGCATCAACGGGCTGGACGCGAGTGCCGCGCTCGAGCTGTCGGGCGTCTTCGGGGTGCTCACCGGGGCAGATGTCGCCGCGATGTCACGACCGTTTCCGGCCGGCATCGACACGTCCGTCCCGTACTGGGCGGCCGCGCACGAAGTGACGCGATACGTCGGCGAGCCGCTCGCGGTGGTCGTGGCGCGCGACCGGTACGTCGCCGAGGACGCGCTCGAGCTGATCCAGGTCGACTACGAGCCGCTCGACCCCGTACTGGACGTTGAGTCAGCCGTCGACACTGATGCGTGCGTACACGACCGCTCGTTTGCGTATGGCGACGTCGACGGCGCGCTCGCGGGCGCGGATCTGGTTGTGCGGGAGCGCTTCAGGTTCCCGCGCTGGACGTGCACGCCGGTGGAGTGCTACGGCGTCGTCTGCGACTGGGACGAAGGCACGGGCACGCTTACCGCGTGGGCGAACTTCCAGGGGCCGTTCACCCTGCACTCCGTCGCGGCGGCCGCGCTGCGCCTCCCCGGCTCGCGGCTCCGCCTGATCACGCCGCGAGACTCCGGCGGCTCGTTCGGGATCAAAGCCTCCGTCTATGCCTACGTCGTCCTCATCGGGCTCGCCGCGCGCAGGTTCGGCGTTCCGGTGCGCTGGACCGAGGACCGGCTCGAGCACCTCGCGGCAAGCGCAACGTCGACCGCGCGCGTGACGGAGATCGAGGCCGGCTTCGCCGCCGACGGCGAGCTAGCTGGCGCTCCGCTACGACGCGATCGAGGACGTCGGCGCCTATGTTCGCGCTCCCGAGCCGGCGACCCTGTATCGGATGCACGGATCGCTCGGCGGGGCCTACCGCGTGCGGAACGTCGCGGCACGAAACCGGGTCGTCCTGACGAACCGCTGCCCCAGCGGGCTCAACCGAGGCTTCGGCGGGCCGCAGCTGTATTTCGGCCTCGAGCGGACGATGGCGATCGCCGCTCGGCGGCTGGGGCTCGACCCAGCCGACGTCGCGCGACGGAACCTCATCCTGGCGGAGGAGTTTCCCTATCGGACGCCGTCGGGCGGCCTTTACGACTCGGGGGACTACGCGGCGTGCCTCGAGCGTGCGCTCGAGCTCGGCGCTTACACGGAGCGCCGGGCAGAGCAGGCAGCGGCCGCGGCGGACGGGCGGCTCGTCGGGATCGGGCTCGCCTGCGTCGTCGAGCCGTCGATCTCGAACATGGGCTACATCACGCTCGCCCAGACGGCCGAGGAGCGCGCCGAGACGCTGCCGAAGTCCGGGAACGCAGAGGGCGCGACCGTGACGGTCAATCCGCTCGGCGGCATCACCGTGCGGACGGCAACGACGCCGCAGGGCCAGGGTCACAAGACGGTCGCCGCGCAGGTCGTGGCGGACGTGCTCGGCGTCGTTCCCGGCGACGTCGACGTCGTCTCCGAGCTCGACACGGCGACCGACGCGTGGACAGTCGCGTCGGGGAACTACTCCTCGCGCTTCTCTGGTGTCGGTACGGGCGCGGTCTTGCGTGCCGCGGAGAAGGTCCAGGTGAAGCTGCGGGTAATCGCCGCAGCGCAGCTCGACTGCGGCGCCGACGAGGTCGAGCTGCGCGAGGGGAAGGCGTGGAACGGCGGGAGCAGCGTTTCACTACGGCGGCTCGCCGGTATCGCACACTGGCACCCGGACGCGCTTCCGCCCGGTGTCGAGCCCGGGCTCCACGAGACCGCGTACTACGCGGCGCCGAATCTTGCGGCTCCGGACGAGGACGACCGTGTCGCGTCCTCGGCTGCGCACGGTTTTCTCGTCGACATCGCGGTCGTCGAGGTCGAGCGTCAGACCGGCGCGGTTCGGCTGCTCGACTACGTCAGCATCCATGACGCGGGCCGCCTCCTGAATCCGCTCGTCGCGGAGGGACAGGTGCGCGGAGGCTTCGCCCACGGTGTCGGGGCCGCGCTGTTCGAGCACGTCGTGTACGACGAAGACGGCAATCTGCTGACCGGAACGTTCATGGACTACCTCTGCCCGACGGCAGCGGACGTCCCCTCCCTGCGCTCGGAGCATCTCGAGACGCCCTCGCCGTTCACGGCGCTCGGCGCGAAGGGTCTCGGCGAGGGCACGACGATGAGCGCGCCGGTCGCAATCGCCAACGCCGTCGCGGACGCGCTCGGCATCGACGCCCTCGAGCTGCCGCTGACGCCGGCCCGGGTGTGGGAGCTGATCGGATGAAGCCGGCGCCGTTCTCGCTATGTTCGTGCCGAGTCGGTCGATCACGCCGTCGAGGTGCTGCGCAAGCACGGCGACGAGGCGAAGCCGCTCGCCGGCGGGCAGAGCCTCGTTCCCGCGCTCAACATGCGCCTCGCGCGACCGAGCGTCCTCGTCGACCTCAACCGTGTCGCCGGGCTCGACGCGATCGCTGCACGACAACGGTGTTGTCGTCGTCGGCGCGCTCGCCCGGCAATCGTCGGCACTGCGGGCCGAGGTCGTCCGGGAACGCTGTCCGTTGCTCGCCGAGGCGCTCGCGTTCGTCGGGCATGTCGTGACGCGGAATCGCGGCACGGTCGGCGGGTCGATCGCGCACGCGGATCCCGCGGCCGAGCTGCCGCTCGTGCTCGCAGCGCTCGGCGGCTCCGTCGTGACCTCGCGGCGCACACTCGCCGCCGGACGAGTTCTTCGTCGCAAGCTTCATGACGGCGCTCGAGCCCGATGAGCTCGTGCTGTCGACGAACTGGCCGAGCCGCCGTCCGGGTGAAGGATCGGCGTTCGAGGAGTTCGCGCCGCGCCACGGCGACTTCGCGCTCGCATCGGCCGCATGCGTCCTGCGCAGGGAGAACGACGTCGTCGCGGAGGCGCGCGTCGTGGTCGGTGCGGTGACGCAACGACCCGAGCTCGTGGACACCGCGTCCCTGGTCGGGAGGCCCGTCGACGACGAGAGCGCCGGCGAGCTGGGAGCAGCGGCTGCGGGGGCCGTCGATCCGCCGCCGAACCTCCACGGATCACCGGCGTATCGCCGAAGCCTCGTGGCGGCGCTCGTTGCCCGTGCGGTCGCCCGCGCCTGGGAGCGTGCTCCGACGTGATCCCGGTCGAGCTCACCGTCAACGGGCGCCTCTACGGCGAAGAGGTCGAGCCGCGGCTCCTGCTCTCGGACTTCCTCCGTCACACGCTAGGCCTCACCGGCACACACGTCGGCTGCGAGCACGGCGTCTGCGGCGCATGCACCGTCAGGCTCGACGGTGCCGCCGTTCGGTCGTGCCTGCTGCTGGCCGTGCAGGCCGACGGTTGCGCGGTCGAGACCGTTGAAGGGCTCGCGTCGAACGGAGAGCTCCATCCTCTGCAGCAGGCGTTTCGCGAGCATCACGCACTGCAGTGCGGGTTCTGCACCTCGGGAATCCTCATGGCGGGGGCCGAGCTCCTCGAGCGCAGAGAGCCCGTCTCTCGTGACGAGATCGTCGATTTGCTCTCCGGCCACCTGTGCCGGTGCACGGGCTACGAGGCCATCGTCGATGCGATCGAGCAGGTCGTGAACGCATGAATCTGGCTCTCAGCCTCGACTACGCGGCCGAACGCTTCCCGGAGCAGGAGGCGATCGTCGAGGGCGAGGTGCGGCTCACGTACCGCGATCTGAGAGAGCGGGCGGCGCGCGTCGGCGGCGCGCTCGAGCAGCTCGGCTTGGCAGGCGGACAGCGGCTGGCTGGAGTCCTGAGGAACACCCACGAAACGGTGACGCTCTACTGGGCGGCGCAGTGGCTCGGCGCATCGTTCGTGCCGCTGTCGTGGCGCGCGTCACGCGCGGACATCGAGTACTGCATCGAAGACTGCGAGGCAGCTCTCGTCGCGACGGAAGAGGACGGCGACGTGCTGGTCGGGGCGACGCCGTTCGGCGAGCTGCTCTCCGGCGATGCGCATCCCGGTGCGCTGGATCTCGACGAGACCGCCGAGTCGCTGATGCTCTACACGTCCGGAACGACGGGCAAGCCGAAGGGCGTGCCGCGGTCGCATCGGGCCGATCGCGCCGGCGGGCTCTCGCAGGTCGTCCACCACGGGCTTTCCTACGGCGACCGGACGCTCGGCGTCATGCCGCTGTACCACACGATGGGCATCCATTCTCTCCTCGCGATGTCGATCGTCGGCGGCTGCTTCGTCGCCCAGCCACGCTGGGATCCCGCAGGGGCGCTGGGCCTCATCGAGCGCGAGCGACTCACCGCTCTGTATCTGGCGCCAACGCTCTATCACGACCTCGTCCATCATCCTGACGTCGCGACGCGCGATGTCTCCGGCGTTCGGGCAATCGCATACGCCGGCGCAGCGATGACGAGCAACCTCGTCGAAGAGTGCGTCGAGGTGTTCGCGCCGCAGCTCTTCGTCAACCACTACGGGTCGACGGAGATCTACACCTTCTCCGTTCAGCGAGACCAGGCGGCGAAGCCGGGCTGCGCCGGGCGTCCCGCCCTGAACGCGAAGCTCCGGCTGGGCGAGAACGGCGAGGTCGAATGCCACCTCGGCTCGGACGAGGCGTTCACGGGTTACTGGCGACGTCCCGACGCCGACGAAAAGTCGATCCACGACGGCTGGTACCGGACCGGCGACGTGGGCCGGATCGACGCCGACGGAGACCTCTGGGTCGTCGGGCGTGTCGACGACATGATCATCTCCGGGGGCGAGAACGTCCATCCACTTGAGGTCGAAGAAGTGCTCTCCCGGCACCCCGGCGTGGTCGAGGTGGCCGTCGTCGGCGCCCGCGACGAGCGCCTGGGTGAGCGCGTCGTCGCGGTCGTCGTCGGGACGGCTACCTCAGAGGAGCTCGAACGCCACTGCCTCGCCTCCGAGGAGCTCGCGCGTTTCAAGCGCCCGCGTGAGTACCGCTTCGTCGACGAGCTGCCGAAGAGCCCCTCGGGAAAGACCTTGCGCCGCGTTCTCCGCGAGGAGGGCGTCGCGGCTTGAACGATCTCGACGGGCTCCGTGTCGAACGCGCCGGCGACGTGGCGACGATCACGCTGGACGTCCCCGAGAAGCTGAACCGTGTTTCGATGGCCGCGCGCGACCAGCTCGCGGGATTGTTCGACGAGCTCGGCCGTGACGAAGGCATACGGGCGGTCGTGCTGACAGGTGCGGGGGATCGTGCCTTCACGGCCGGTGGCGACATCGCGGGCTTCCTGGAGCAGACGCCGGAGCAGCTCTCACGCCTCGCGTGGAACGTCGCCGCACCGGAGCGGTGTCCCGTACCGGTGATCGCGAAGCTGCGCGGCTACTGCTTCGGTGTTGGGCTCGAGCTCGCCCTCGCCTGCGACTTCCGCATCGCCGGCGACGACGTCGAGATCGCTCTGCCCGAGGTGACGATCGGAATGATTCCCGGCAGCGGCGGTACGCAGCGGCTCGCCCGCATCATCGGCCTCGGACGCGCGAAGGACCTGGTCATGCGCGGCCGGCGCGTTCGTGCCCAGGAAGCCCACGCGATCGGGCTGGTGACGGAGGTCGTCGGCGCGTACAACCTCGACGCCGCGGTCGACCGTCTCGTCGACGAGCTGCGCCGGCTCTCTCCGCTCGCGCTCGCGATGGCGAAGCGGGTGCTGAACCACGCGTACGACGGACCGCTCCCGCTCGGGCTCGAGGTGGAAGGGCTCGCGTACGGCCTGCTGCGCACGACGCACGATTTCCGAGAGGGCGTCGAGGCCTTCGACGAGAAGCGCCCGCCGAAGTTCGAAGGCCGCTAACTACGAGAGACCTGTCCGAGGGACTGTCCCTCAGCCATGTCCAAGGGACTGTCCCTCAGCCATGTCCAAGGGACTGTCCCTGGGACACGTCACTCAGCGCACCAATGCGACCGCCTCGACCTCGATCCTCGCGCCCGGGATCGCGAGGCGGCTCACCTCGACCAGCGTGCTCGCCGGACGCGCGTCGCCGAAGAAGTCCTGCCGCACCGGATTGATCTTCGGCCGGTCGTCGACGTCGGTGAGGTAGACGGTGACCTTAACGACGTCGGCGGGCGACGATCCGCCCGCGGCGAGCACCGCGCCGACGTTCGCAAAAGTCTGCCGAGCCTGAGCCACGACGTCGTCGCCACCGACGAGTCGGCCGTCCGCACCGACAGGGACGCAGCCCGAGACGAAGAGCAGATTGCCGGCCCGCACCGCATCGGTGTAGTGGCTGATCGGTTGTGGCTGCCCAGGGACACGGATCTCCTCGCGCATCGCTGGCCTCAGCCGAGCGCCGCCCGCAAGGGCTCGGACAAAGGAGCCGGGGCCCCGTCGTCGTCGACGTGCACGACCGTGTGTCGGCCGCTCACATGGACCTCACCGCCGCTCGAGATGTCCCAGGCGTACGTGATCGACGTGTTGCCGACGCTCTCGACCCGCAACCGCACCTCGACCTCGTCCTCGAACACGAGCACCTTTACGTAATCGGCCTCCACGTGACGCCGTGGATAGTTGCCCCAGCCATCCAGCACCCCTAGGCGTCTCATCAGCGCCGTCTCGGCCGCCTCGGCCCAACGGAAGGCGGCGGTGAAGTGGATGCGGCCGCCGGCGTCCGTGTCGACCCACGCGACGCGCGTCCGCTCGACCTGCTCGATCACGGCCGCACGACGACCCGGCCGCCGGCGCCGCCGAGACTTGCCTCGATTGCGTCGTTGACGCCTTCCAGCGGGAAGACAGGACCGAGCATCTCGTCGAGATCAAGCCGGCCCGCGCGAACGTGATCGAGGAGGATCGGCAGCGACACGGCCGGGTCCTCGGACCCGTAGATCGTTCCCGTCAGCCGCTTCTCGCGGCGGTAGAACTCGGCCGGATCGAGCTCCAGGCGCGTCGTGCCGGCAGGCAGGCCGACGACGACGCAGGTTCCGCCGTTTCGCGTCCAGCGCATCGCCAGCTTCGTCGTTTCCGGCTCCCCGACTGCGTCGAAGGCGTAATCGGCGCCATCGGGGAGCAGCTCGCGCATCGTCTCGGAGACCTCCTCCGGAGGCACCGCCGCAGCGGCACCAAGCCGTGTCGCCTGCGCTTGCCGGGCCGGTGCAGGGTCGGCGGAGACAACCACGCCTGAGCCTGCGAGTCGCGCTCCCTGGAGCACGAACTGGCCAACCCCACCAGCTCCCACGACGAACACACTCGCGCCGGGCTCGACCTTCGCGGCAAAGAGGACGGCGCCGACCCCTGTGAGTGCCGCGCAGCCGAGCAGCGCCGCGTCCTCGAGCGGAACGTCCTCGTCGAGCGGGAGCGCGACGCGCTCCGCGACCACCAGGTGCTCGGCCAGCGCGCCGGTGGCCGTGCCGCGGTAGACGGTCTCACCGTCGAGCGACATCCCCGTACGGCCGTCGATGAGCGTGCCGCCGCCCATTGCGCGATGGAGCGCAACGCAGGCCGCCGGACGACCACGCCGGCAGTCCACGCATTCTTCGCAGGAAGGCGCCCACGACAGCACGACGCGATCGCCGGGCCGCACACCCGTTACCGCGGCGCCCACTTGCTCGACGACGCCCGCCCCCTCATGTCCCAGCACCAACGGCGTGGGTCGCTCCCACTCTCCTTTGACGCTGTGCAGGTCGGTCCCGCAGATGCCCACCGCGCCCATCCGCACGAGTACCTCGTCATCGCGAGGCTCCTCGAGGTCGATCTCGCGCAGCTCGAGCGGCCGCCCGGCACCCAGGAAGAGAGCGGCTCGCGTCTTCAATTCGTCGCGGCTACGCCGGCGCTGCTGCGCCGAGCCCTTCGAGCACGGCCGAGCAGGTGGTCACCGTCGAGACATTCTGGAGGGCGAAGTTGATCGACGCGTTGTGCCAGTCGGCGTTCATCGTCGAGCAGCAGTCTTCCGGGACGATCATGTAGTAGCCCTTGTCTGCGCCCGTTCGGGCGGTGTGCTCGACCGACATGTTCGTCCAGGCGCCGGTGACGATCACTGTGTCGCGTCCGAACCCCTTCAGCAGCGACTCGAGCCTCGTCCCTTCCCAGGCGTTCATACGCATCTTCTCGACCACGAAGTCGCCGTCCTGTGGCTCGAGGCCCTCGGCTGGCGCGGCGCCCCACGACCCGCGAACGAGCCCGCCGGTGTCCTTGACGCCCTGGAACAGCGGTGCGTTCAGCTTATGCCCCGGCGCGCCCTCCTCCACGATGTAGTGGACATGGATCACAGGGATGCCCGCGGCGCGGCAGCCGTCGGCGAGCCTCCTGATGTTCTCGATGACGTTCTGCTCCTTCGCATGATCCGGAGCACCCGTGTCCGCCCACGCGCCGCCGTCCATCATCACGTCGTTCTGCATGTCCTGAATGATCAGGACCGCCCGGCCCGCGTCGACGTCGGGCCGCTCGTTGTCGCTCATCGTCCCTCCTCAGTTCATGTAGCTGAGCCGATTGCCTGACACCTTCAGTTGGATCCGGTACAGCGACGTCGAGCTCGGCATGTACAGCACGTTCCAGTCGTCGCCGCCCCAGTTGAGGTTGCCGACGTTCTCCGGCACCTCGATCACTCCGAGGAGCTCCGCCTCGGGGCTGATCACCCAGACGCCGCCTGGGCCGGTGACGTAGATGTTCCCGCGTTCGTCGCACTTCATCCCGTCGGGGATGCCTTCCTCGATCACGCCCGAGCCGATGCTCTCGAAGAACATCCGGCCGTTTGCGAGCGTGCCGTCCGCCTGGTGATCGAACACGCGGATGTGCGCCTTCGGCGTGTCGTTGATGTACAGGAACGACTCGTCCGGCGAGAAGCAGAGACCGTTCGACTGCTCGCAGTCGTCGACGAGCAGCTGCGGCTCGCCGCCCCCGTGCGCGATCCGGTAGACGCCCTGAAAGCCGAGCTCACGCTCGCGCTCGACGCCGAACACCGGCATGCGGCCGTACCAGGGATCGCTGAAGTAGATCGACCCGTCGCCCGCGACGATCACGTCGTTCGGGCTGTTCAGCTCCTTCCCGTCGTAGTGTGATGCCACGACTTCGCGCCCGGTTCCGGTGCCGTCCGGGTCCATTCGAACGAGCGAGCTCGTCGCGTGCTCGCACACGAGCAGGCGGCCGTCGGCGTCGTAGGTCATCCCGTTGCCCTTGTTGCTCGGGTTCGCGACCTCGGTCACGCCGTCGTCCTCGCTCCAGCGCCGCCTGACATCGCCGGGCATGTCGCTGAAGAGGAGAAACCGACCCTCCTTGTTCCACACCGGTCCTTCGGTGAACGTGAAGCCCGTGGCGAGCTTCTCGACCTCTGCCCCTTGGTCGACCAGCTCGTGGAGCTTCTCCGACTTCACATCAACGGCCATCGCAGCTCCTTTTGTGCGCAGGAAAAGCCCGCCGAACCTAACAGGTCCGGGCGTCCGAGCTAGGCCGGCTGCGACGTCGGTTCTTCGACGTGGATCCGCGTCTTCGCCGTGCGGAGGAAGCCGCCTGGGCGTCCGGCGCGCGTGGCGAGGATCTCACCGAGAATCGACAATGCAGTCTCCGCCGGGGTGTCGGCACCGATGTCGAGGCCCGTCGGTCCCGACACTCGCTCGAGCTCGCGCTCTTCGACCCCGGCTTCGACGAGACGCTCGCGCCTGCGCTCCTGGTTTCGCCGCGAGCCGAGTGCGCCGATGTAGAACGCCTCCGTCGCGAGCGCACCCTGGATCGCCGGCACGTCGAACTTGTCGTCGTGGGTCAGCACGACCACCGCCGTCTGGTAGTCCGGCTCCACCTGCTCGATCGCTTCCTGCGGCCACGCGACGAGCAGCTCATCGGCGCTCGGGATTCGCTCCTTGGTGGCGAACTTGCCGCGGGCGTCGGCGACGATCGTGTGCCAGCCGATCTGCTTGGCAACCGCGCACAACGACTCCGCCGTGTCAACGGCGCCGATCACGAGGAGCCGAGGGGCCGGTCCGTAGATCTCGGCGAACGCCTTCGCGCCGTCTTCGAGGTCGACGAGCGTGTTGCGCCCGCGCCGAAGTAGGTCGTCCACGCGGCCGACCAGCTCTTCCGGCCCGTCTCCGAACGTCTCGCCGGTCTCGGCCACCAGCAGCTCTGCGCCGAGCGGTTCGCCCTCGACGACGGTGAACAGCACCGCGCGCTCCTCGGTCTCGATCAGCCGCAGGAGCCGCTCGACGAGCTCGTCCGGCGAGCTCTCGACGAAGACGTCGATCTCGCCGCCGCAAGGCAACCCGACGGAGAAAGCGAGCTCGTCGGCAATCCCGTACGAGATCAGTTGCGGGCGAGATCCCTCGAGGACCTCACACGCATGCTCGAAGACGTCGCTCTCGACGCAGCCGCCCGAGACGGAGCCGGCCATCTCGCCGCTCTCGGAGACCGCGAACTTCGCACCGACGGGCCGCGGGGCGGAGCGCCTCGTCGCGACGACCGTCGCGACCGCGAACCGCTCGCCGCGCGCCCGCCAACGCTCGATGTCCGGCAGCACTTCCTTCACGCCGCATGCCTCCTTTCGATTCCGGCGAGCACGCCGGCCAACTCCTCGAGACTCGCCAGATTATGTCCAGCAACGAAACGATCGACGTATGGGAGCGCCGCCCTCATTCCGGCCGCCAGCGGCTGGTACTCGGGACTGCCCTTCAACGGGTTGACCCAGATGACCGCATACGCGGCGCGCCGCAGCCGGTCCATCTCCTGCGCGACGAGCGTCGCGTCCTCCCGCTCCCAGCCGTCCGAGACGATGACCACGGCCGCACCGCGCGTGAGCGCCCGGCGACCCCAGACGTCGTTGAAGGTCCGAAGCGACGCGCCGATTCTCGTTCCTCCGGCCCAGTCCACGACGCGCTCGGCGGCACCTGCCAGAGCCAGCTCGGGGTCACGCGTTCGAAACTCGTCCGTGAGCCTGATCAGTCTCGTCCCGAAGACGAACACTTCGACGCCTCGTCCCGAGCCGACGGCGGCGTGGAGGAAGAGCAGCAGCGCGCGCGTGTAGGCCTCCATCGAGCCAGACACGTCGCACAGCACGATGAGCTTGCGCGGGACTTCGATGCGGCGCCGGAAGGTGCGCTCGATCGGGTCGCCTCCGCGTGCGAGCGACCGGCGCGCGAGCCGGCGGAGGTCGAGGCGCTGGCCGCGCGGATGCGGCCGCAGACGGCGCGAACGTCGCAACGGACGCGACGTCGCGACCTCGGCGATCGCCTTCGCGACGCGCGCGTACTCCTCGTCGGTCATCGCGCCGAAGTCCTTTCGCCGCAGAACCTCGTGCGCGCTCCAGCCGACCGTCGTCGGCTTGTCGCGGTCTCCGTTGGCCCGATTCGCTCCGTCGGTCCGCATCCGCTCCGTCAATGCCTTCGTCGGATCGGACGGCTTTGCCCCGCGATACCGCGGCGGAGAGGGTGAACGGAGGAACCAGGCCGCAAACGCCTTGTCGAAGCTCTCGAGATCGTCCGCGTTCGACACGAGGGTCGTACGAAGCGCCCAGTAGACGTCGTCGCTTCTGCCGATGTCGACGCGGTCGAGCCCGCAGAGCGCATCCGAGATCCGCCCGGGCCCGACCTCGAGCCCCGCCTCGCGCAGGATGCGACCGAAGGTGACGACGTGGCGGACGAGGCCGCCTTCAGGCGCCTGCGGCAGCAACCGAGCGCGCCTCCTCCACGAGCGCGACGAGGGCCTCGTCGCGAACAGCGGCGAAGTCTTCGTGGTACTTCAGCACGGAGCCGAGCGTCTCCTCGACGGTTGTCGCGTCGAGCTCCTGCCGGCCTAGCGCGGAGAGCGCCTGGGCCCAGTCGATCGTCTCTGCGACGCCTGGCGGCTTCGCGAGATCGAGCGTGCGGAGACCCTGCACGAATGCCGCGGCTTGCGCGGCAAGCCGATCGGGAATGCCGGGCACGCGCAGTGACACGATCTCGATCTCCCGCTCGAGCGTCGGGTGCCCGATCCAGTGGAACAGGCAGCGTCGCTTCAGCGCGTCGTGGAGCTCGCGGGTCCGGTTCGACGTGAGGACGACGGCCGGCCGCCGTCGCGCCGTGACCGTTCCGATCTCCGGAATCGTGATCTGGAAGTCCGAGAGGACTTCCAGCAGGAACGCCTCGAACTCGTCGTCGGCTCGGTCGATCTCGTCGATCAGCAGAACGACCGGATCGGTGCTCTCGATCGCCTCGAGCAGCGGGCGGCGGATGAGGAAGTTCGGGCCGAACAGCTCCTGCTCGGAGACCGTCCCCTCTTGGGCGGAACGGATATGCAGGAGCTGCCGCGAGTAGTTCCACTCGTACACGGCGTGTGAGATGTCGAGCCCCTCGTAGCACTGCAGCCGGATCAGCCGCGCCGACGTCGCTCTGGCGAGGGCCTTCGCCGCCTCCGTCTTGCCGACCCCGGCCTCGCCTTCGAGCAGGAGCGGCTTCTCGAGCGTCAGTGAGAGGTAGAGCGCAGTTGCCAGACCGCGCTCGGGCAGGTAGGCCGCACGGCGGAGACCCACCTCGAGCTCGTCGATGCTTCGCGAACGCCACTTCTCTCACGATAACCGCGCGGAAGCAGATCGAGGCGTGGCTGTTGCGGCGCGCTCGCCGAGCGGGGGAGAATCGCGGGCGGCGATTGCCTTCGAGCGAGGAGCGGCCCACATGACTTCGACAGCTCTCGACGCAGACGGATGTCGTCGTCCCCGACTTCGCGGGACGAGGCCGTCACGGCCTTCGGCGACGGTTCCGATGTGACCGTCTTCGGCGGAGGGACGATCCTCATGCCGGAGATCAACTACGGCCGGCTGAGGCCCGACCGTGTCGTCCTCCTGCGTCAGGCCGGCCTTGCGGGGCATTCACCGCAACGGCTCGACGGTGACCATCGGCGCGATGACGACGGTCGCGGAGCTCGAGCAGGCGCCCGAGCCGCTGGCGACCGCCGCGGGCACGTCGCAGACCATGAGATCCGCGCGCAGGCGACGCTCGGCGGCAACCTGTGCGCACGGGCAGGGCAGACACCGCGCGGCGACCTGCAGGCGGCGCTCATCGCGCTCGCCGCAACGCGTCCGCTCCGCCGGGTAGCGACGGCGAACGCAGCGAGCCGGTCGAAGACTTTCTCGCGGGCGATCGCGAGGCTCGTCTCGTGCTCGAGGTCGAGCTGGAGGAGCCGAGACGCGCAGCCCATGCGTCGGCGGGCCGTCCACATGCCCACGCGTACACGATCCTTGCCGCCTGCGTCGCCGAGACGTCCACGGGATCCGCGTCGGCATCACCGGCGCAGCCCCGCACGCGATTCGCGCTCGGGCCGTCGAGGGGGCGCTGACGAGCGGTGCCTCGACGGAGGAGGCGGCGCAGAAGGTGCTCGACGACGCCGATCCCCAGGACGACGCACTCGCATCGGCGTGGTACCGGAACCGCCTGCTGCCCGTGATCGTCCGTCGTGCTCTCGACAACCTCGAAGGAGGGACATGAGACTCACCGTCAACGGCGCGCAGCACGAAGTGCAGAGCCCGCCGCTCGCGTCACTCCTCTACGCGCTCCGCGAGGAGCTCGACGTCACGAGCCCGAAGGCCGGCTGCCAGCAGGGTGGCTGCGGCGCGTGCACCGTCCTCGTCGACGGCGAGCCGCGCCGATCCTGCCTCCTGCCGCTCGCCGCAGCTCGACGGCGCCGCGATCACGACAGTCGAAGGTCTCGGCACGCCCGACGAGCTCTCGCCGGTTCAGGCGGCATTCGACGAGCAGTACGCCGCGCAGTGCGGCTTCTGCACGTCCGGCTTCGTGCTTGCGGCTACTGCGCTCCTCGACCGCAAGCCGAATGCGAGCCGCGAGGACGTCCTCGAGGCGCTTTCAGGTCACGTCTGCCGCTGCACCGGGTACGTCAAGATCGTGAAGGCGGTCGAGGCCGCCGCGAGGGGTGACGTCCACCCCGAGCAGGTCGAGCCGACCTTCGAACCGGAGGAGGCTCGAAGTGTTGATTCCCGGGAGCCCGGCGTGAAGGCCGTAGGCGCGCGACTTCCGCGTTACGACGGCGTCGCACACGTCACCGGCCGCACGCAGTACGTCGACGACATCCGCGTGCGCGGAATGCTCTGGGCAAAGGCGCTCCGCTCGCCGCACCATCACGCGGCGATCACCCGCTTCGACGCGAGCAAGGCGGAAGCACTACCGGGCGTTCATGCAGTTGTCACGCACAAGGACGTCCCGAAGAACGTCTACGGCCATCTCGAGGCGCTCGGAATTCCGGCAGACGAGCCGCTGCTCGCCGTTGACGACGTCCGCTACAAGGGTCAGCCGATCGCCGCGGTTGCGGCGGAGGACGAGGACACAGCGCGCACAGGCAGTCGACCTGATCGAGATCGAGTTCGAAGAGCGACCCGCCTTCTTCGACATGCGCAAGGCGATGGATCCGGACTGGCCGAAGATCCACCAGTGGGGCCCGGTGTATCCGCACTACGGCCCGTACAACCACCGGCGCGTGCGTAAAGGCGACGTCGAGGCGGCGTTCGACAAGGCGGACACGATCGTGGAGGGCGTCTACCGGCCGCAGGCGATCGAGCACTGCCCGATCGAGCCGCAGACCGCGCTCGTGATTCCGGAGCCGAGCGGACGCCTCACGATCCACTCCTGCACGCAGGCGATGTACTTCTCGATGGGCGTCGTCGCCGCACATCTCGAATGGCCGCTGAACAAGCTGAAGTTCGTCGGCGGCACCGTCGGCGGCGGCTTCGGCGGCAAGGTCGACACCGCAAGCGAGACGATCAGCGCGCTGCTCGCACTGAAGGCGAAGCGCCCGGTGAAATGGCGCTGGACACGGGAGGAGGAGTTCCTCGCTTCGTCGACGCGGGCTCCGTGGCACATGGAGATCGCGGACGCCGTCACGAGCGACGGCTGGATCCTCGCCCGTCGAATGCTGACGCTGCACGACGCCGGCGCGTACGCACGCTTCTCGCCGTACGGCGTCACGAAGCACGCGTTCCACCACACGGGCGCCTACACGATCCCGAACGTGCACTTCGACGGCTTCGTCGTGTTCACGAACCGCGTGCCGACAACGGCAATGCGCGGTTTCGGCGTCACGTCCGTCTCGTTCGCGGTCGAGACGCACATGAACCGCGTCGCTCAGGTGCTCGGACTGGATCCGCTGCAGATCCGGCTGAAGAACGCCAACCGCGTCGGCGACACGACCGCGAACCGCGTCGTGCTCAAGGATCCCTCGACGGTCGAGGTGGTGCTCGCCGCGGCCGACCGGGTCGGCTACGACCTTCCCGCCGAGTACCGGTCGATGACGAACGAGCGCCGTTCCGGCGAGCTCTTGCCCGAGCACCTCGTCGGGCAGCTCGCTTCTGAGGATCGCGGCAACGAACGGGGGAGGCCGCTGATGGCGAAGCACAAGGGCCGCGGGATCGCGACGATCGAGTACCCGACCGGCATGAACCAGAACGGCGACCCGAGCCAGGCCTGGGTCAAGCTCAAGCCGGACGGCCGCGTCGACGTCTTCACCGGCACGGTCGACCACGGCCAGGGCTCCCGCACCGTTCACACTCAGATCGCTGCGGACACGCTCGGTGTCCCCTATGACTGGATCACGATGGACAACACCAACACGGACTCGTCCGCCGTCTGCACCGGCAGCTTCGCCTCGCGGGGGACGTTCATCGGCGGGAACGCGGTGCGGTTCGCCGCGGAGAAGGCCCGCGAGCGGATCCTGGACATCGCGTCGAAGGAGCTCGAGATCGCGCCCACCGACCTGGAGATCGCGGACGGCGAGGTGGTCGCAAAGGGAGCGCCTGATCGAAAGATCGGCGTCCCGGAGGTCGCTGCCGCAGCAACATGGACGTACGGCGAGCTGATCACCGGCACGGGCGCGGCGCTGAAACCGTTCTCCGACGTGAGCGACGACGACGGCTCCGTCGAGATCGAGCCGCACTCCGCGATCTCGTACGCCGCCTGCGTCGCGGAGGTCGAGGTCGACGACGAGACCGGCGAGGTCAGGGTCGAGCGCATGATCCAGGTCTACGACGTCGGCCGCGCCATCAACCCGACGCTCGTCGAGGGCCAGATCGAGGGCGGCGCGATGATGGGTCTCGGCCTCGGGCTGCTGGAGGAGGCGTACCCGTACTACCCGGAGCCCGAGCATCGCGGCCGCGAGTTCGGCGCCTACCTCGCACCTGCGCTGGAGGATCTGCCCGAGCTCGACAACGTGATCATCGAGAGCCCGTCCGAGGACGGCCCGTTCGGCGCGAAGGCGATCGGCGAGATGGCGAACAACGCGCAGCCTCCGGCGATCGCGTCGGCGATCTACGACGCCGTCGGCGTCTGGATCACGCAGATGCCGGCGACTCCGGAGCGGATCCTGCGCGCGCTCGACGCGAAGAAGGAGCCGCGCCGGGACGGGAAGCGTGTGATCTTCGACGAGGAGCTCTCCATCCGCACGATGAGCTCGAACGGCGGCAAGGGCTTTCTCGAGACGGATGGCTGACGCGGCGTCGCCGTTTCGGACGTGGAACGGCGTCGAGTCGTGGCAGTTCGCAGACGGAGTCCGCCTGCACGCGATCGGCGGGGAGCAGATTCTCCTTTGCCGCGTCACCTACGAGCCGGGGAAGCAGGTGCCCGACCACGCCCACGAGCAGACCGAGCAGGTGATGGCGATCCTCGACGGAGCGGTCACCGTGACGGTCGACGGCGAGACGCGCGACGTCGAGGCCGGCGACGTCATCGTCATCAACAAGGGCGTCCCACACAGTCTCTACTCGGAGAACGGCGTGACGTTCTTCGAGGCGCTGGCGCCGGTGCCGCTCGACCACGTTCCGGATCGAGAGCGCGACCTCGTGCTCGGAGCCGAAGCCGGCCGAGGACATGTCGAACGCTGATCGCGAAAGGAGACGAGCAATGCCGATGATCGAAGTGAAGCTCTACGATCACCGGGTCACCGACGAGTCGGTCCCGAAGATGATCGAGAAGCTGACCGATGCGCTGGCCGAGTCGAGCGGGGCAGCGAGGGAGCACATCCACGTCGTCATCCAGGGCGTCCCGCCGAAGCACTGGGGCATCGCCGGAAAGCCGGCCGGTTAAGGCGCCGCTTGCGGTGCCGCCATCAGGACGTGCGGGCTCCGCCCGCGCGTCCGTCGGAAATGACCGGCCGGGATCGCTTGAATCGATATCCGAGAGGAGGACCAATGCCGCTGATCGAAGTAAAGCTGTTCGACTTCCGGGTGGACGAGGAGACGAGTCGCAAGCTGATCGCCGGCCTCACCGACGCGCTCTGCGAGGCGACGAACGAAGGCCTCCGCGAGCACACCTGGGTCGTGGTCGAGGGCCATTCGCCGAAGAACTGGGGCGTCGGCGGCGTTCCCTGGCCGGTGGAGAAGATGCCCCCTGCCTAGTTCGACTGACGTTCGGAATCGACTTCTCGAGCAGCTCGTCGTCGAGCCGGGAGCGCCTGCCGGAATCGCGGGGAGAGATCCCGGCTGGACCGGCGGCGCGGATTTCGCGGCACCTTGCCGAGCACGAGCTCAAGAAGCAGGCAAAGGAGGCACTCGAACGCGGCGTTGCCGAGCTCTCCGCCGCCCAGGAGCTGCTGTGGGCAAGCGACAACTACTCGCTGCTCATCGTCCTGCAGGCGATGGACGCGGCCGGCAAGGACTCGGCGATCGAGCATGTGATGTCGGGCGTCAATCCCCAGGGAGTCCAGGTGGTCTCCTTCGGGAAGCCGTCCTCCGAGGAGCTCGACCACGACTTTCTCTGGCGCATCTCGAAGGCGCTTCCCGAGCGCGGTCGGATCGGCATCTTCAACCGATCCCATTACGAGGAGGTCGTCGCGCTCAAGGTGCATCCCGAGTGGCTCGAGCCTCAGCGCCTTCCGCCCGGCGAGCGCGACGAGCAGTTCTGGCAGGAGCGCTACGAGGACATCAACGCCTTCGAGCGCCACCTCGACCGAAACGGGACGAAGATCGTCAAGTTCTTCCTCCACGTCTCGAAGGAAGTGCAGAAGCAGCGTTTTCTGGCCCGGCTCGACACGCCCGGCAAGGAATGGAAGTTCAATGCAGCGGACGTCGCCGAGCGCGCGCTCTGGGATGCCTACATGAGCGCCTTCGAGGACGCCCTGACGGCCACCTCTACCCCCTGGGCCCCCTGGTACGTGATCCCGGCCGACCACAAGCGACTCACTCAGGCCCTCGTCGCGCAAGTGATCGTCGAGAAGGTCAGGGAGCTCGACCTGCACTGGCCGGAGGTCTCCGACGCCGACCACGCCGCGAACGTGGAGGCCCGCAAGAACCTCGAAGCCGAGGCCGACGACCGCTGATCGAGATCGCCGAGCGCTCAGGCCGCGCTCGGCGGGACGAGCTCGAGCTCGACGGGCGGCGCGCCCGCTGTGATCGCCTCGGTCTCGCGCGCGTGTAACAGCGTTGTCCGAACGATCAGCTTCGCCCGGGCGAAGTTGTCCATCACCGTCGGCACGGGGCCGACCCGTTCGCCGAGCGCGTAGCCGGCGGCATTGCGACCGATCGCGCGATAGGAGTCGAGCGTCAGCGAGGGCGCCATCCCGAAGAGCTCCAGGTTGTCGAGCGGTTGGAGATCCGCTCGGTGGATGACCGCCGTCCCTTTCGACTGCACTCCGATAGCGACCCGGGACCCCGCCAGAGCGGCGCCGTCATGGCCGATGAAAGCGACGTCCGAGGCGCGTCGGACACGGACGAGCCGCGGCCGGGCTCCGGCTTCGCGAACGCCGTCGACGAGTGCGGCGATGACGTCGCGGTGGGAAAGCCCGCCGATCGTCCGCTGCAGTCCGTCCGCGAAGGCCGGTCCGAGCGCGATCACGACGTCGTCCGGCTCGTTGCCTACAGTGGCAACGTGCTTCTCCACCAAAACGAGACCGGGCGGTGTCTGCGCTTCTTCCAGCGCCTGTGCGCTCAGCTCGTGCGGCAGGTGCTGCAACGCTTGCCAGCGCTCGCCGTCGAGCCGATAGCCGGTTCCCGGGCCCGTGTATCGATTCGGATCGTTCACCGCGGCGCGTACGGTGCCGGTCGGGTCGACGATCGCCGACGTCTGCAGGTAGTCGCCGGACACGCGCAGACGCTGCATCCCGAGGATGGCCGCTGCAACGTCGCTGAACCCGCGGCGGTCGAGCTCGCGCGCCACGTCGACGCCGCCGAGGCCCTCGAGCAGCACGCGGTCGGCCGCGGCCACGTCGGCGCCGCGGTCGCGGTCCGGCACGTCGCGGCTGTCGAGCCCGTACGTCGCGGCCTCCACCTCCTCGTCGGTGATCTCGGGGAATCGGAAAGCGGAGAACACCGCCTGGACGGCCTTCGCGGCGCGTTCGCGAACCCGCACCGCATCCTGTTCCGCGAGCGGCTCGATCCCGCCGTCGACCTGCCAGTCACGCTGGATCGTGAGCCACTCGTCGATGTCGTCGGCGTCGTAGTTCCCGCCTCCGAACATATTGTCGTAGCGCGGCATGACGCTCCAGCCCGACGTGACGAAGTCCGTCCCGGGCAGGAGCTGGCCCATCAGCTTCGCGGTGCGCCGGGTCGGCGAGTGCGAGGCGATCGCATCGTTGCCCGAGGCCACCTCGAGATCGAGCCAGGCAGCGAGCAGGTTCTCGGCAAGAATCTCGCGCGAGCCTGCCGGGACGCTCATGACGAGGGCGACGCACGAGATCGAGCCGTTCTGCACGCCTTGCGAGCCGGCGGCACGCGCAAGGCAGAGGCAGCGCGCTTCGAGGTAGAGCATCGAGCAACCGCCCGCATGGCCCATCAGCGCTTCGGAGCCGCCGCCGGAGGTGAAGCGCACCTTGATCCCTCTCGAGGCATACGCGGAGGCGAGGAACGCCTTCGACCACGGCGTGTCGTCACCGTCCACGAAGACGGGCTCCGTGCCGTAGACGGAGAGCGTCTCCGCGTATGTCGTGATGCCCTGCATCGCGAGCTGGAGCGAGCGGCGCTCCTCGATCGCGCACTGCGTGAGCACACCGGGCCTTCCGGCCTGGGCGCCGACCAGAACCGCGATCGCGTTCAGCGGCGCGTAGCGCGAGACGCCGACGGTCGTCTCGATCTCGGCGAAGCCGCGTGCCGCGGCCTCGGCCGCATCAGCGGCAAGGAGCGCCGGGTTCTCCTTGAGGTTCGTGACGTGCGCCTGATTCGCGGGAGCACGACGAGCGCGCAGCTTCTTCAGCGCGAACATCATCTCGACGGGGTCGAGCAGCGAGACGACACGTGCGAGCCGCGCAGGCGTGAGCCCGCGCGCAAGTCGCACGAGCTCCTCGCGTGGGACGTCGACGTCGACGAGACGGCGGGCGACGTCGAGCTCGTCGAGCGCTCATCGCCTCCTCGGCGACCTCGTGATCGAGACCGTGCCGTGCAATGAAGTGGTCGAGCGCATCGAAGTCGCCCTCGCTGCGACCGTCGAGGAAGACGACGCGGCCGTCCTCGACCTCGAGGCCAGGTTCGGGGTCATTCGGACCGTTCATCGCAACGAGCCCGAGCTCGGGGTGCGGTGCGATCAAGAGCTCGCGACGCAGATCGCGCCGCTCGCGGGCGGCGAAACGCTTCGAGCGCCGCTCTTCAGGCTCGTTCATCGGTCCGAAGAAGCTCTCGTCCGGAATAGACGCCGCTTGCCTCGCGTACGAAGGCAGCCGTCAGCGGCGCGCGGAAGTCCCGTTCGAGGCGATCCGCCCAGCTCTCGAGCTCGTCAGCGCTCGAGCGGTTCGGCCGAAGAGCGGTGTAGATCTCGAGGATCACGTCGTCCGGAAGCGCCGTCAGCTCCGCAGCCCGACCAAGATTCGCCGCCAGCTGCGAGCGGCCGGCTGCCTGTGCCACCTCGGCCTGAAGTCGCAGGGTCTCGGCGGTTGCGCGCATCTCAGATGCTTCCAGCCGGCCTGAGCGAAGAGCGTCCAGCGTCAGCTCCTCGAGACGGAGGCCGCCGGGCGTTCGGATCAGATCCGGGCGCTGCGTCCCGATTGGATAGTCGGCGGCCGGATCGAAGCCCATTTCGCCGAAGCTTAGATCCCTTCATCGTTCCGCCCTTTCTCGCCGCGCGATATAAGAGCGCAGGTGAACGACTACGACTTCGGCGGGCCGTGTCGCGCTCGTCACGGGTGGGGCGAGCGGAATCGGCGCAGCGACAGTCGATGTCCTGAAGGCATGCCGGGGCCCGCCTCGCGGTCTTCGACGCGAATCCCGATGGAGCGGCCGTTGACGTCCTGGCGATCCGAGGGGACGTGACGCGCCGCGATGAGGTCGAGGCCGCGGTGGCCGCGTCGAAGTCGGAGCTCGGCGGGCTCGATGTGCTCGTCTGCTCCGCAGGCGTAGGCGGGGAGTCCGTCCGCGCGATCGACATGCCCGACGCACGAATGGCGCCGCGTGTTCGCGATCAACTGCGACGGGACGTTCTTCTTCAACCGCGCCGCGATCCGCGGCATGGTCGATCGAGGCTATGGACGCGTCGTCAACGTCGCCTCGATCGCCGGCAAGGAGGGGAATCCCGATGGCGTCCGCGTACTCGGCGAGCAAGGCCGCAGTCATCGGCCTGACGAAGTCCATCGCCAAGGAGGTTGCGGGCACCGGCGTGCTCGTCAACTGCATCGCACCGGCCGTCATCGACACGCCCATCCTCGGCCAGCTGAGCGAAGAGCACATCGGCTACATGGTCGAGAAGATCCCGCTCGGCAGAGTCGGTACAGCCCGTGGAGGTCGCGCGTCTGATCGCCTATCTCGCGAGCGAGGATCTGAGCTTCGCGACCGGGGCCTGCTTCGACATCTCCGGCGGACGGGCGGTCTACTGATGCGGATCGTCCGCTTCCGCGCGGCCGGTGAGGAGCCGCATTTCGGCGTTGTCCTACCGTCTGCTCCCACCACCGTGTCCGAGCTCGAAGAGGACGACGTCCTCGCGGTCATGCGCGGAGAGCACAGTCTCACCGGCCGCACGATCGAGGCAGTCGACGCCGAGACCCTCCAGCTGCCGCCGCCGTTCGAGCTGCTCGTGCCGCTCGAGCCGCCCGAAACGTGGGCCGCGGGGGTGACGTACGAGCGCAGCCGCGACGCGCGCGTCGACGAGAGCCGCGTCGAAGCGCGAGACGTCTACGGCCTCGTCTACGACGCCGAACGTCCAGAGCTCTTTCTGAAGGACGCCGTCGGGCGGAGGACGGTCGGCCCGGGCGGAACGGTCGGCGTCCGCTCGGATGCAGCGTGGACGGTGCCGGAGCCCGAGCTCGCACTCGTGCTCGACGACGAAGGAGAGCTCCTCGGCGCCACGATCGGCAACGACGTCACCGCCCGCGACGTCGAGGGTGCGAATCCGCTCTACCTCCCTCAGGCCAAGCTGTTCGCAGGCGCCTGCGCGCTCGGGCCCGCGGTGCTCGTGCCGACCGATTGGTCCGAGCCCTTCGAGATCGAGATTCGAATCACCGGGCCTGACGGCGCCGAGGTCGTCTTCGAGGGGCGGACGTCGACGGCGAGGATGCGGCGCTCGTTCGAGGAGCTCGCCGCGTGGCTCGTCCGCGACAACCCGCTTCCGGCGGGCAGTGTCCTCCTCACCGGGACCGGCCTCGTCCCACCCGACGACGTGGCACTGACTCCCGGTCAGCAGGTGGAGATCAGAATCCCGGGCATCGGCAAGCTCGTGAATCCCGTCGGCGCCGCCGCCGATCTTCTAACCGGCGAAAGGAGCAAGACCCATGTCCGATAGCGTGCTCGAAGCGCCGCCTCGGCCCGAGGCGGCGAATTACGTCGGCGGCGAGTGGACGCCGGCACGGAGCGGCCGCACGTACGAGAAGCGCAATCCGGCGCGCCCCTCCGAGCTCGTGGGCGAATTCCCGGCCTCGAGCGGAGAGGACGTCGACGCCGCGGTCGAGGCGGCCGCGAGCGCCTTCAAGGCTTGGTCCGCAATGCCGGCGGCCGCCCGCGCCGGAGTTCTGATGCGGGCCGCCGACGCGGTCGAGGCTCGAGTCGAGCAGATGGCCGAGGACATGACGCGTGAGATGGGCAAGCCTCTGCGAGAGGCGCGCCTGGAGTCCGCCCGTGCCGCGGCGATCTTCCGATTCTTCGCCGGCGAGGCATGGCGACCGCGTGGCGAGCTGTACGAGCAGTCCGCGACGGGCTCGGCCCTGTACACAGTCCGCCGTCCGCTCGGTGTAGTCGCCCTCATCACGCCGTGGAACTTCCCGGCCGCGATTCCCGCGTGGAAGATGGCGCCGGCACTCGTGTACGGGAACACGGTCGTCCTCAAGCTCGCGCAGGAGGCGCCGTTGACCGGACTGCACCTGGCCGCGGCCCTCGACGCAGCGGAGATCCCGGAAGGCGTGTTCAACGTCGTGATCGGCCGCGGCGCGGAGGTCGGCACGCCGCTCGTCCGCCATCCGGCCGTCCGAGCGATCTCGTTCACCGGCTCGGTTGCCGTCGGGCGGCAGGTGCGCGACGAGGCGACGGCGCTGGGCAAGCGCGTGCAGCTCGAGCTCGGCGGTCAGAACCCGCTGATCGTGATGGCGGACGGCGACCTCGAACGCGCGGTCGAGGCCGCGTATGCGGGCGCGTTCTGGTCTGCCGGTCAGAAGTGCACTGCGACACGTCGCATCTACGTCGAGGCTCCTGTGTACGACGAGTTTCGGCAACGGCTCCTCGAGCGGATCGAGAACGGCAAGGTCGGCGACCCGGCCGATCCCGAGACCGAGGTCGGCCCCCTCGTGAACGAGAAGCAGCTGAACGACGTTCTCGCCGCGATCGAGCAAGGCAAGAGCGAAGGCGGCAAGGTCCTCGCGGGCGGCGACCGCACCGACGACGATGCCTATCTCCTGTCCCCGACGCTGTTCGAAGAAGTCGCAGACGACGCGATGCTCTCGCGCGAGGAGGTTTTCGGACCGGTGACCTCCCTGTACCGGTTCGAGACGCTCGACGAGGCGATCGAGCGAGCGAACGCCGTCGAGTACGGCCTCTCCGCGTCGATCTTCACGACCAGCCTTCGGGCGACTCAGGCGTTCGTCAACCGCGCCGAGGCCGGTCTTCTGCACGTGAACTCGCAGACGGCAGGAGCAGACGTTCACGTCCCGTTCGGCGGGATCAAAGGCTCCGGCTTCGGACCGCACGAGCAGGGCCGCGCCGCCCTCGAGTTCTACACCGAGGTCGTGACCGTGTACCAGGACACGTGAACGCAGCGGACGACCGCTTCCTGATCACGGGCGCGCTGGGCTGCATCGGCGCATGGTCGTGCGCGCAGCTCGTCCGCGAGGACGTTCCGGTGGTCGTGTACGACCTCGGCACGAACACGGAGCGGCTCGAGCTCGTCATGTCTGACCGAGGAGCTCGACCGGCTCACGCTGATCAGCGGTGACGTCACGGATCTCGGGCAGCTCGAGCGCACGATCGCCGATCACGGCATCACTCACGTCGTCCATCTCGCCGCGATGCTCCTCCCGCTCGTCAAGGCGGACCCTGCGCGCGGCGCGTCCGTCAACGTCGTCGGAACGACGAACGTGTTCGAGGCCGCGAAGCGCCACGGTGTCCGCGGAGTCGTCTATGCGAGCTCCGCCGCGGTCTACGGGCCCGGCGCAGGGCCGCGCGTCGAGGACGCCGGGGACCCGACGAGCCTCTACGGCGTGTTCAAGCTTGCGAACGAGGGAACGGCCCGCATCTTCCTCGAGGACGAAGGGATCGGCAGCGTCGGCTTGCGGCCGTACGTGATCTACGGTCCCGGGCGAGACCACGGGCTCACCGCGGATCCGACGCTCGCAATGGCCGCGGCCGCGCGCCGCGAGGCTTACACCATGCGCTGGGGCGGCCGCTGCCAGCTGCAGTACGCCGCCGACGCGGCGCGCATCTTCATTGCGGCCGCACGCGCCGAGCATGACGGCGCGGCCGTCTTCAACCTGGGCGGCCCGTCCTCGCACATGAGCGAGGTCGTCCATGCGATCGAGGCCGTCGCGCCGGACATGTCGGGCCGCATCGCGTTCGACGACGTCCAGCTCCCGTTCCCGGAAGAGATGGAGGCAGGCGGCCTCGAAGACGTCATCGGCCCGATCGCGTGGACGCCGCTCGACGAGGGCACGCGCTTGACGATCGAGCACTACCGCGCGCGAGTCGCGGCGTAACTGCCTCTAGCTCTCTGCGCGCACCGGGTTCGTCAACGACCCGATGCCTTCGATTTCGATCGGTGACCTCGTCGCCGGCTTCGAGAAGCACCGGCGGCTTGCGGAAGATGCCCACGCCGGCGGGCGTTCCCGTGGCGATCAGGTCGCCGGGCTCGAGCGTCATCGTCGCACTCGCATACGCGACGATCTCCGCGACGCCGAAGATCATGTTCGCAGTCGTCGAGTCCTGCATCACCTCGCCGTTGAGGAGGCAGCGGATGCCGAGCGCCTGCGGATCCGGGACCGAAGCCGCGGGAACCAGCTCCGGCCCGACAGGGCAGAACGTGTCGGGCGACTTCCCGCGCGTCCACTGACCGTCCGAGAACTGCAGGTCACGCGCGCTGACGTCGTTGACGCAGACATAGCCCTCCACCGCCTCGAGCGCGTTCTCCTCGGACACGCCGCGAACACGGGCGCCGATCACCACACCGAGCTCGGCCTCGTAGTCGACCTTCTGCGACAACCGCGGGATCACGATCGGCTCCCCAGGGCCGATCAGGGCGTTCGGCCACTTCGCAAACAGGAGCGGCGCGGTCGGGAGCTCTGCTCCCTGCTCCTCGGCGTGGTCTCGGTAGTTGAGCCCGACGCCGATGATCTTCTCGGGCCGCCGGATGGGGAGCACCCTGTCCATGAGTCGCCCGAACCTATCCGATCGCGATCCGATCGGCCCGCGCTGCGCGGGTCGACTCCGACTCAGCCCGACGACACTGCCATCCAGCGGAGCGTGGCGGCAAGGCTCACGATCGGCAGGAGGGCGAGCGGGAGAGCGACTGCCAGCGGAAACATCAGTCGGCTCCGGTGCCGAAGATCACGCCGTAGAGCGCGAGGAGCACCGCCGCGAAGACGAGGCCTGTGATGAGCAGTCGCTTCTTCATGCAGTCCACCCTGGAGCACAGCGGACATTGGGTCTGTACGGCTGACGCCCTTTCGGTCGGCGGGCTGCCGGTGAATCGGCGGTACGCATGTGCGTTAACCCCGTACTTACCAAGCTCTCCGCGCGAGCTCCATCGCGCTAGCGATCCTTGAAGCGTGCTGCCTCGTCGGAACCGCCGGTGGCATCGCCGGCGGTGTACGAGTGAGCGCCCGCACCGGCGAGCATGCCGCGATCGACGATCAGGTACTCGTCTCGGATCGGACGATCGTCGAACCAGCACTCGAGGATCTCGCGAGTCCCGGCTGCGTAGCGAGCCTGGGCCGAGAGCGACGACCCCGAGATGTGTGGGGTCATCCCGTGGTGGGGCATCGTTCGCCACGGATGGTCCCTCGGCGCCGGCTGCGGAAACCATACGTCTCCGGCATAGCCCGCGAGCTGCCCGATCTCCAGGGCGCGAGCGATCGCATCGCGGTCGCAGATCTTCCCCCGAGCGGTGTTGACGATATATGCGCCTCGCTTCATCTTGGCAATGAGAGCGTCATCGAAGAGATGCTCCGTCTCGGGATGGAGTGGCGTGTTGATCGTGACCACGTCGCAAACAGGCACCATCGACTCGGCGTCCGGGTGGTAGGTCACTCCGAGCTCGCGCTCGACCTCCTCGTCGAGCCGGTGCGGATCCGTGTAATGGAGCCCGACCTCGAACGGCTTCAATCGCCTCAGGACGGCAGAGCCGATCCGACCGCCCCCGACCGTTCCGACTTGCATCCCTTCGAGGTCGTAGGACCGCTCGACGCAGTCGGCGATGTTCCATCCGCCGTCGACGACCCATTGATATGACGGGATGTAGTTCCGGACCAACGAGAGAATCATCATCACCACGTGCTCTGACACGCTGATGCTGTTCGAGTACGTGACCTCGGCGACGGTGATCCCACGATCGATCGCGGCGGCCAAGTCGACGTGGTCCGATCCGATCCCGGCCGTGATGGCGAGCTTCAGCTCCGGCGCCTCGGCGATCCTCTCGGCGGTCAGATAGGCGGGCCAGAACGGCTGTGAGATGACGACTTCAGTGCCCGGAAGCTCGCGCTCGAAGACAGAGTCAGGCCCGTCTTTGTTGGACGTGACAACGAAGGTGTGGCCCCGCTCCTCGAGAAAGCGCCGCAACCCGAGCTCCCCCGAGACGCTGCCGAGAAGCACCCCCGGCTCGAACTCGATCCGCTCGGGAGTCGGTGTGGTCTGTCCGTCGTAGTAACGCTCGATGGTCGGGATCGCGTCGCGCGCATACGACGTCGGATAGCCGTCAACAGGGTCGTCGTAGAGCACACAAAGGACTTTTGCCACGTCGTCGTCACCCTCCTCCGTCACACATTGACCCGGGGCCTGCGGATTCTAGGCCCCCCTTCTGTCAGAGCACCGGTTGGCAAAACCGCGCGGCCGCGACCCGTTCAGTCGACGACGAGGACCTCGGAGCGGGCGGCGCGTTTGACGCCGGCGGCGACGTCCTCGCCGAGCAGACGCCCGAACAGGCTGTGGTGGTGGTGACCGACGACGACGAGGTCCACACCGCGCTCGCGTGCCGCGACGACGATCTCCTGCACCGGCTCTCCAACGGACCAGGCGTAGTCCGCGTCGAGACCCGCAGCCTCGACGCGCTCACGCGCGCGGGCCAGTACGGGCTCGAGCTCGGGCGGCTCGACGAGCGGGATCATCGTCGCCGGGCTGTCGTCCAGCGTGCCGAAGTTCTGCGGGCCTTCCGGGTTGAGCGACATCTCCTCGACGGCGAGCACGACGAGATCGGCACTGGTGCTGCGCGCCTCGTCGATTGCACGGTCGAGAGCCCTGTCGGCCGCATCCAGGCCGTCGTAACCCACGAGAATCGTCCGCTTATTGCTCATCGGCACCGACGACTCTACGCCGCTTCGCCGACAGCGTCAGGCCCAGCCGAGCACTACCCACCTGCGGCCGGCGAACCGCACGGACTCCGGTCAGGCGATGATGTGGGCCCTGCGGGCCGCGGCGACCGCTTCGATCCTGCTGTGCACGCCGAGCGCCCGCAGCAAATGTCGAACGTGGTTACGCACGGTCTCGGTGCTCAGGTGCAGCTCGCTAGCGATCTGTGCTGTCGAGCAGCCTCGCTGGAGGAGACGCAGCACCTCTGTCTGACGCCCGGTGAGGTGAGGCGGAAGCGAATCTGGTGGCACCTCCTCGATGTCGCAGATCTGGCCGAACACTCCCACGACCCGGTGGCCCTCCACGAGCGGGACGGAGCTGATCTCGACGTGGACACGATCACCCGCAGTGTCGATGATGGAGACCTCGACGTCCGTTACCTTTGCAGTGCCCGCGATCTTCCGCGCGAAGCTCTCCCGGGCCCGGTGCTTCTCCTCCGGCGCGACAACCGATGTGAACTGCCGTCCCCGCACGTCGCCGACCATGCGCCTCGCAGCGGGGTTGATCCAGCGGATGATGCCCGTCGGGTCGAGCACGTAGCTCGGGACGTTCACCGACTCCAGAGCCGTCGGAAGGTCGCCACCGAGGGAATGCGGCCCGCTCACGATTCGATTGTGCGCGCGAGACCGGCGCTGGTCAAACGATCGGGCTCTTCTCAGCCGAGGGGCACGAACGACTGCTTCGACTCGAGCACGTACGTACGCCCGTCGACCTCGAAGCGGATTGCCGCGAAGCCGGACTGATCGACCCACGCCTCGACGCTCCGAAGGAGCAGCGCGAGATCGCCGTCGTCGGGATTCAGGAGGACTCCCACCACGCACCCTCCTTCGCCGCTCTGCAGCCAGGCCAGGCGGGTCTGCCCTAGATGCATCACGAGGCTCTCGGAAGCCTCCTGGGTCGGAAGCTCGAAGAGCACGATCTCGTCGAGGGAGGTGTTGTAACTCATGTCGCCCAGCATCGCTGCCACGCGCGCCGTGCGCTTGACCCGGAAGGGTCAATTGCGACGTCGCCGATCCGCAGGGCATGGAGCCGCCTCGGCGCCCCTGCGCCGACCGGCTCGAGCCCGGGATCCGCAGTGGGGGAAGGACGCGATCTCCCGAGCTCAGAGAGGGGACGGACCGGGCAAGGCTCGCTCTGGGACCGCAGTCGCGCGCCTTGCCCGTCCGAAGACATCGTGCCGTCGGACGCGGTGCTCGGCGCCTGACCCACTCGCGTCAATCTCACTGCACGAACACGAGCACAAGCGTTGCCACGCCGAGCGCTGTGGCGATCGCGGTGAGCAGCACCGCATCCCGGGCCGTGAGCGGTGCGAACTCCCCAGCTTCCAAGGCTTCCTCCACGCGGATGAACCGACGGGCGCCGCCGATGATGAAGACGAGCGCGAGCACCGCGAAGCCTGCGCCGAGCAGCTCGAACGGCCAGCGCGTCACGTCTGTGACACCGGGGACGATCTTGCCTGCCCCAATGGCAACGGCGAGCGCCGTCAGGGCGCTGCGGAGCCACGCGAGGTAGGTGCGTTCGTTGGCGAGACGTGTCCGCCTCGTCGCATCGGCCACCCCTGGTTCCGGCACCCGGCCACTGTACGGCGGCGGAATGACGGACTAGCGTCCGCTCTTGGCAGAGCCGTTCTCTCCGAGCCCGAGTGCGACGACCATCTCGCTCCGCAGCTGGCGCAGGCGCGAGAGGCTCGCCTCTCTGCTCGGGCTTCGCGCCGTCTCGAGATGGGCGATCGCTTCATCGAGAGCCTCGAGCTTGTGCAGCAACCTCACACGGCCGAGCTCGACGTCGCCGAGAGGTGTGTTGTGCGCGGCCGTCATCGCTCGAGCTCAGCCGGCGATCGACGGATTTCCGGATGTCGCGAGACGGAACGCATGCCGAACCAGGAGCGACAGATAGCCGGCCTCGCGGCGCACCTTGACCTCGACAGGGGTCGCCGTGTCGAGATCTTCGATCTCCACGCGCCGAAGGCGCGGCTCGCCGATCTCGCGATCAGGGACGTTGCTCTCGCTGTTGAGATCGTTCCACGGCATGCCGACACCGTCGCGGACCCGAAGGGGTCGGCGCTTGACTCAGACGTGTCAATCTCGCGCGAGTGGAGGGGCCTATGACGTGGTGAACTTCCGGGCTTCCTCGAGCGTTACGCGGCTCGTCCACGCTCCCCGCCCGCGTGCCGCCTTCTCGATGTCCGGCGCGATCTCCGGCTCAACGAGTGCCACGGCAGCCTTCTGCACTTCCGACGGCCTCTCGGTCGTTCGGAGCCGATTCGGTCGCGCGCTGCAAAACGCCGACCTCTCGTCGAAGACCCGACGACGAGCTCTTCAGCCACGACGTCAGACACCGTGCAACGCGGGCTTCTCTGCCTCCGGTGCGCTTGCGAACTCCCTGATGATCTGACGACGCCAGATCTCGATCCCACCGAAGAAGACCGCCGCGAGGATCAGAGCGCCGATGAGCTGCCGTGTCGCGCCCGTCGGCCCCCACGCGATCACGATCAGAAACAGCACCACCGCCGCCCCGTAGACAAGAGCGGGACGGTCCTTCATCGTCGGCGCCAGCCAGCGCCTGATGGCTGTCGCTGCACGGCTCGGCCCGGCAAGAAACGCTGCCAGAATCGCGAGCACGCCGTAGGCGATGAGCCCGATCGCGATGTCTTGCAGCAGATTGGTCTCGACGAGCCACGCCGTCAAGACCGCGGGCTTGTTCGCCTCCACCTTCACGAGCGAGTCGACAACGAGGTTGCCGCCCTGGCGCCGGACGATCGCGAGGAGGAGCCCGCTCAGCAGCAGGCTCGTTCCCACGCCGATGAGGACGATCCGCCTGCTCCCGCGGGCGAGATACACGGCCAGGGCGAACAGCGCGAGGACGGCGATCAGGAGAAAGATGCTCAGCACCCTGAAGACCTTGACCGCGGTCTGAGCGGTCTCGAGCTGGTCCGACCGCAAGATGACGATCTGGCCGGTCGTGGGTTTCGCGTTCTGTTTCAGCCTGTCCTCGACGCCGAGACGCGTTGCGATCTGGGCGATCATCGGCCGCAGATCGAGCACGACGTCGCCGTTGGCCGTGGAGATCGGACCAGCGTCCTTGCCTTCCAGCACGTTCACGATGGCAGTGTGGGCGCGGCGGTTGATGTTCTCCCAGAGCGTCTGCGCGCGGGCAGTCCCGAGGAACGTCTCGACGACGCGGGCTGTTCCGCTCTCCAGCGCCGCGGCCACGGCGGGGGCTGCGGACTGCGCCCGCGGCGGCAGCCGCTCCTCGAGCTGCGCCTGGATATCGACCCGCTCGTTCAACAGGTCGGCGAGCCGCGAGGACAGAAGACCCCGTATCTGGTCGTCTGCAAGCAGCTGCGACGCGGAGTCAGTCCACGCGTCCGTGTCCAGAAGCTGGCGCTTTGTCCAGACCGTCAGCGAGGACACCAGCAGGAGGATCGTGGCGAGGACGACCATTCCCCAGACGAGCCAGGAGCGGCGGCGGCTCATCGCCCGCGGGTATTCCGTCTGCGCGAGAGCGCCATCCACACGGACTCCATGCTCGCCGCGGGTGAGGCGTCCTCACTCCCCTCGGGTGACTCCGACCGTCCGCAGGCCGTTCAGCATGCGAGCGCGCGGCCCCGCAGGAGCCGACGATCAGGCCGGGGCCTCCAGCTTGGCGGGTAGGAACAGCGCCGCCCCGAGACCGATGAGCGCAGCCACGGCCAGCGGGACCATCGCGAGAGCGTATGAGTGGTTGCCCGAGGCGAGGTCCGACACGAGGATCGTGCCGGCGATCGCGGTCCCGAACGACGAGCCGAGATTCGAGATGCTGCGGGACAAGCCGGAGATCTCACCCTGCAGCTCCTCGGGCCAGCTCGACTGCACGATGTTCACCGACGGCGTCAGCATCAATCCGAGCCCCAGGCCGATCAGCAGGAGTCCGGGCGCGAAGGCGAGGACATTCGACGACGCCGTGCACCAAAGCGAGCAGGACGCCGATGCCGGCCAACGTGACGACGAAGCCCGCGATGATCAACGTCTTCTGCGTGCGCCGCTTGGCGAATCGCTCGGCACCGAGAGACGAGACGAGGACGCCGACCGTGGCTGCCGTGAAGATGAGACCCGTCTCGATCGCGTTGTACCCGCGAACGGTCTGAAGGAAGACGGCGACGACGAACGAGACTCCCATCAGAATCAGCCACTGGAGGTTCTGAGTCACAAGCGCGAGATTCGATGTGCGGTTCTTGAACAATCCGGTGGACAAGAGCGGCTCTTTACCGGACCGCTCTCGAGCACGGATGTAGAAGAAGAACCCGATCAGGAGCGCGGCGCCGACCGTCATGAACACGACCGTGAGGACGCCGTTCTTGTCCGCCTGCAGGATCCCGAACACGAAGAAGAACATTCCGACGCCCGACAGGATCGCCCCGACCGCGTCGAAGGGACGCGTCGGGTCCGCCGGAAGAGGGTCGACGAGCCCGCGGCTGAGAACGACGATCACCACGATGATCAACGCCTGGAAGACGAAGGCGGCCCGCCAGCTGATCGCCGTGGTGATCAGACCTCCGATCAGCGGCCCCGCCGCGGCGCCGACGCCTGCCATCCCGCTGATCACGCCGAACGCCCGGGCACGGGCCGTGAGGTCACTGAACGCGAGCGTCGCGAGGATGTAGACCGGCGGGATCAGCAGCGCCGTGCCCACGCCCTCCAACACCGAGTTGCCGAGGATCAGGACACCGAGCCCCGGCGAAGCCGCGCTCACCAGGGCGCCGACCCCGTACAGCATGAGCCCTCCGATGAAGCAACGCTTGCGGCCCCAGCGGTCCGTCAGCTTGCTGCACGGGATCATGAGGATCGCCATGATCAGCAGGAACAGCGTGATCGTCGCCTGGACACCTGTCACGGTCGTGTCCAGGTCCTTGGTGATGTCGTTGATCATCACGTTCATGTTCGAGCCCGCGAAGCTGCAGATGAACTGGGCAAGAGCGAGCGGAAGGAGCAATCTCCTCCGGGAGAGGCCCGTTGGTGCTGCAATCGATGCGGTGGTCAAGCGGCCTCGTTTCGTCGAGAGGGCGGGCCACCGGCGCATAGTCGCACCTCCGCCTCACCCCGAACGGAGGTATACCGCCGTCCGTTCGCCCTAGCGAATAAGTCTTGCAAACATGATGCCGCGCTCTCTGCAGCAGTGACGCGAGTCGCGGTCTCATGACCGAGGAACTCACCACCAGCCTCCCGTCGAGGCCAAGCGCGATCAACGCCTCGCCGATCCTCCTCGCCATGGCGATGTTCGTGCTCGTCGTCGACACATCGCTGATGAACGTCTCATCTCGTCGGTCGTTCGGGATCTCGACACGACCGTCAGCGGCGTCCAGTCGGCGATCGCGCTCGAGGCGCTCGTATCTGCAGCATTCATCCTGATCGGGAGCAAGATCGGCGACCTGTTCGGGCGCAAACGGGCATACGTGCTGGGTCTGCTCGGCTATGCCGTCGGCGCGCTGGCGATGGCACTGGCCCAGAACCTGATCGCGGTCATCATCTTCTGGGCAATCATCGGCGGCCTCGGCGCGTCACTCCTGCTGCCCGCCATGCAGTCCCTGATCCACGGCAACTTCGAAGGTGCGCTCAGAAAAGGGCCTACGCCCTCGTGGAGCCGCCGCGGCGATCGCCGCCGCAGTGGGGCCGCTGGTCGGGGGCTTCATCACCACCTATCTCTCGTGGCGCGTCGCGTTCTTGCTCGAGGACCTTGTCATCGCGATCGTGCTTTCCGGCATCCGGCTCGTCCACGACGTGCCCTACACGGGACCTCGGCGCATCGACCCGGTCGGCGCGGCGCTTTCCGTGCTCGGGATGGGCGGCGTCGTCCTGGGCATCCTCGTCTGGCAGGAGGGAGGTGAGCTCGTCGGGTTCCTCATCGTGATCGGCGTTCTGGCGCTCGTAGCGCTGGCCTACTGGCTGCGGCGGCGCAAGCGAGAGTCGAAGCCCACGCTGCTCGACCCGGATCTCTTCAAGTCGAAGATCTTCAGGCTCGGAATTACCGGTCAGACGATGCAGCAGATTGCCCTGGGCGGGACGATGATCGCGCTGCCGATCTATCTGCAGATGGTGCTCGAGTACAACGCCATGGAAGCCGGACTATCGCTCGCTCCGCTGTCGCTCAGCATGTTCGGCGTGGCACTGGCGGCCGGCAAGAAGGCAGGAAAGCGGCGGCCGAGCAGCGTCATCCGACTGGGATTCGCTCTCCTGCTCACGGGGCTCGTGGCGCTGATCCCGATCGTGCCGCGCGCGGATTCGGCCTGGCCGCTCGTCATCCCGTTGCTGATCGCGGGGTGTGGGCTGGGCCTACTCGTGTCCCAGCTCAACAACTACACGCTCTCTCCGATCTCGGAAGAGCGGGTCAGCGAGGCCGCCGGCGTGAACTCGGCAGGGGGCTCGTTCGGGTTGTCGTTCGGGCTCGCGTTCGCCGGAGCGATCATGTTGGCAACGCTCTCGCTCACATTCACCCATAAAGCAAACGACAGCGACGTGCTCGCCCCGGCCCAGAAGCAGCAGGTCGCGGACGCGCTCGAGCACGACGCGGAGGTGATGAGCAACACGCAGCTCGAACAGCAGCTCGCGGGCCAACCACAAGACGTTCAGGACGAGATCATCCGCATCAACACCGATACGAGACCCTTTGCGCTCCAGATCGCGCTGCTGATTCCGATTCTCGCGGCGCTCGCCGGGCTCTTCAACTCCTTCCGCATGACGCGGCTCCCGGACCCCACGCCGTCGAGCTCCGTCGAAGGTGGACTGGGGCTGACTAGGATCAGCCGAGTCACGGGGCCATGAGCACAGTCATCGACCTCCGCGGTAAGCACCTGCTGAAACTGGCCGACCTCAGCCCGGAGGAGATCACCTATCTGATCGACCTCGCAGCCGAGCTGAAAACGGCGAAGGAAGAGGGACGCGAAGAGCAGCACCTCCCCGGTAAGGCGATCGCGCTGATCTTCGAGAAGGACTCGACCAGGACACGCTGCGCGTTCGAGGTTGCCGCCTACGACCAGGGCGCTCACGTCACCTTCATCGGACCGTCGGGCTCCCACATGGGACACAAGGAGACCGTGAAGGACACCGCGCGCGTGCTCGGCCGCATGTACGACGCAATCGAGTACCGCGGCTTCGCCCAGGAGACCGTAGAAGAGCTCGCCCGCTGGGCGGGCGTTCCCGTCTACAACGGGCTCACCGACGAGTGGCACCCGACTCAGACCCTGGCCGACTTCCTCACGTTCCGTGAACACATTCCGAAGCCGTTCGGCGACGTCGCCTTCTGCTACCTCGGCGATGCGCGCTTCAACATGGCGAACTCGTACCTCGTCGACGGCGCGAAGCTGGGGATGGACGTCCGCATCGCCGCCCCGAAGCCCCTGTGGCCGCGTGACGAGATCGTCGAGCTCGCACGATCGGTCGCGGGCGAGACAGGCGCGCAGATCACGATCACCGAGGACGTCGCCGAGGCCGTGCGCGCTGCGGACGTCCTGCTCACCGATGTCTGGGTCTCGATGGGAGAGCCCGACGAAGCATGGGCGGAGCGGATCGATCTGCTCAGGCCCTACCAGATCAACGCGGAGACGATGGCGCTGAGCGGCAATCCCGATGTGAAGTTCATGCACTGCCTGCCGGCGTTCCACAACGCGGAGACCGAGGTCGGCAAGGAGATCTTCGAGAAGTTCGGAATGGAGTCCCTCGAGGTGACCGAGGAGGTGTTCGAGTCCGCGGCGTCGCTCGTCTTCGACGAGGCCGAGAACCGGCTGCACACGATCAAGGCCGTCATGGTCGCCACGCTTGGAAGCTGACGATGCGCGCCGTCGTCGCACTGGGCGGGAATGCGCTGCTTCGGCGGGGCGAGCCGCTGACTGCGGAGAACCAGCGCGCCAACGCGCGCGTTGCCTGCAAAGCGCTCGCCCCGGTGGCGCTCGAGCACGAGCTCGTGATCTCGCACGGAAACGGGCCTCAAGTCGGCCTGCTCGCCCTCCAGGGATCCGCCTACACCGAGGTGGAGCCCTATCCCCTCGACCTGCTCGGGGCGCAGACCGAAGGCATGATCGGCTACCTGATCCAGCAGGAGCTCGGGAACGAGCTCCCGTTCGAGAAGCGCCTCGCCTCGCTGCTGACCCTGATCGAAGTCGACCCCGACGACCCGGCCTTCGCTGACCCGACGAAGCCGATCGGTCCGGTCTACACGGAGGAAGAAGCGCGACGTCTCGCAGACGAAAAGGGCTGGGTCTTCAAACCCGACGGTGACAGTTTTCGCCGCGTCGTCCCCTCGCCGCTGCCGCGGCGGATCTTCGGGCTCGAGCCGCTCGAGTGGCTGCTCGAGCGCGGGTGCGTCGTCATCTGTGCCGGGGGCGGCGGGATCCCGGTGACGTACACGGACGATCCGGCGCCCGCCGGACGACAGCTCGTCGGAGTGGAAGCCGTGATCGACAAGGACCTCGCGAGCGCGCTGCTCGCACGAGACCTCCATGCCGACGCCCTCGCCATCGTCACCGATGTCGACGCCGTCTACGCCGACTGGGGCACGCCACGCCAACGCGCGATCCGCCGCGCAACGCCGGAGGCTCTTGCCGGGACCGAGTTCGCGGCAGGCTCGATGGGACCAAAGGTTCGCGCGGCGTGCTCGTTCGTCGCAGAGACCGGCGGGTTGGCAGCCATCGGCTCGATCTCGGACACGGCTGCGCTGCTTCGCGGCGAGGCCGGGACGATCGTCACACGCGAAGCGGCGGGACTGGAACTCGAACGAGTGGCATAGGAGGATGCAGACCGATGAGCGCAACGACCACACCCGCACCCGAGCTCGGATCGACTCCGGTCCAGGCACCCGACAGACCTGCATGGCATGGACTGACGGCGGCTGAGGCTTGCGCGCAGCTCGGGGTCGACCCCCGGACCGGCCTCGACCTTGCCGAGGTGGAGCGTCGCCGCGAGCAGTTCGGCCCCAACAAGCTGGCGGAGGCGGAGAAAGAGCCCGGCTGGCACGCGTTCCTCCGCCAGTACCGCGACCTGATGCAGCTCGTGCTGCTCGGCGCCGCGATCGTCAGCATGGCCGCGCTGCAGGAGTTCAGCACGGGTCTCGTGATCATCGCTCTGACCGTCCTGAACGCGATTCTCGGCCTCAATCAGGAGGGCAAGGCGGCCGAGAGCGTCGCCGCGCTTCAGAAGATGCTCGTGATCCGCGCTCACGTCCGGCGCGGGGGCGAGCGCGCCGACATCCCGTCGGAGGAGCTCGTGCCGGGAGACGTCGTGTTGTTCGAGGCGGGTGACAAGGTCCCCGCGGACGGTCGCCTGCTCGTGGCTGCGACGCTGGAGATCGAGGAGTCCGCCCTGACCGGCGAGAGCGTGCCGGTACCGAAGTCGGTCGAGCCGGTACCGGGCGACGAGGTCGCGCTGGGGGACCGCGTCTGTATGGCCTACATGAACTCCACCGTGACGCGCGGACGGGGCGAGATGGTCGTCACGGCGACCGGCATGGCGACCGAGGTCGGCCAGATCTCCGGGATGTTGAGCCAGGTCCAGCAGGAGAAGACGCCGCTCACCCGCCAGCTCGACCAGCTGACCGTCTTGCTGACGGTCATGGCGGCGGCGGCGCTGGTGCTGGTCGTGATCATCGGGCTGATCCGCGGCGACTCCTTCGACGATCTCTTCCTGATCGGGATCAGCCTTGCGGTCGCGGCGATTCCCACCGGGCTCCCTGCGGTCGTCACGACCGTGCTTTCGCTGGGGACGCAGGCGCTGGCGGCGAAGGGAGCGATCGTGAAACGGCTGCGGTCGGTGGAGACGCTCGGCTCGACGTCTGCGATCTGCTCGGACAAGACGGGAACCCTGACGCTCAACCAGATGACGGCGCGCCAGCTCGTCGTCGTCGGCCGGCGGTATTCGGTCGAGGGCGAAGGCTATTCGACCGAGGGCGAGATCCTGCGGATCTCGGGCGAGTCTGACACCGCGCTCGATCCGTTCCTCGAGCCCATGGCGCTCGCGAACGACGCGGCGGTCCACGACGGCGAGATCGTGGGCGACCCGACGGAGGCGGCGCTCGTCGTCCTCGCGGCGAAGGGAGGGCTCGACGTCGACGAGATGCGGCGCCTCTTCCCGCGCGTGGCCGAGGTCCCGTTCGACTCCGAGTACAAGTTCATGGCGACCTTCCACGAGATGGAGGCAGACGGGCGGAAGGTCATCCGCTGCTTCGTCAAGGGCGCGCCGGACGTCCTGCTCGCGCGCTCGTCGCAGATCCGCGATGCGGACGGCACGACGATTCCCGCGGAGAGCGGTCGAGATCGTGTGCTTGCGGAGAACGACCGTCTCGCGGGCGACGGGCTACGAGTGCTCGCGGTCGCGTCGCGCGACCTCGATCCTGGTTCATTCGATGCGGACGGCACGTTGCTCGACGAGGTCCAGGGACTGACCCTGCTGGCGCTCGTCGGCATCGTCGACCCGCCGCGCAAGGAGGCGCGGGATGCAATCGCACGCTGCAAGGAGGCCGGGATCCGCGCCCGCATGATCACCGGCGACCACGCGACGACGGCGGCCGCCATCGCCGCGCAGCTCGGAATCGAAGGTCGGGCCCTAACCGGCGCCGAGTTTGCAGCGCTATCCGACGAGGATCTCGAGGACCAGGTCGCGACGATCGGCGTCGTCGCCCGCGTCGCTCCCGAAGACAAGGTGCGACTCGTCGACATCCTGAAGCGCAAGGGCAATGTCGTCTCCATGACGGGCGACGGAGTCAACGACGCGCCTGCGCTCAAGCGGGCGGATATCGGTGTTGCGATGGGCATCACCGGCACCGAGGTGACGAAGGAGGCGGGCGACATGATCCTCACCGACGACAACTTCGCCACCATCGTCTCGGCGGTCGAAGGCGGCCGTGGCATCTACGACAACCTGATGAAGTACGTGCGCGTCCAGCTCGTGATGCTGGGCGGGTTCATCCTCACCTTCGTCGGGGCGGGAATCTTCGACATCGCGAACGGCTCGCCGCTGACACCGCTGCAAATCCTGTGGATCAACTTCGCGGTCGACGTGCTGCTTGCAATCGGACTCGGCTTCGACGCCCCTGTTCCCGGATTGATGCAGCGTCCGCCCCGGGACGCGAGCGCGCCGATAGTCAACCGTGCGCTCGGGATTCGACTCGCTGTCGCGAGCGTCGTGATGGCCGGCCTCGCCCTCGGCGTGGTCGCATGGGGCGAGCATCGCTACCACCTCGTCGTTGCGACGACGATGGGTCTGACGACGCTCTCCCTGATGCACATCGTCGCCGCTCTCGAGGCGCGCGAGCCGACCGAAAGCATCTTCACTCGCTACACGATCTCGAACCGTCGCTTCGTGCAGCTGATCGGCGCCGCCCTCGTGCTCACGTTCCTCGTGACAGCGCTGTCGCCGCTGCAGCGGATCTTCGACACCGTCTCGCTCACGAGCTCGCAGTGGGGAATCTGCTTCCTCGGTCCAATCGTCTTCGTCGCGATCGCCGAGCTCGGGAAGCTCCTCGATCGGCGCCGCGGACACGGGCAGCCCGCGCTCGCTCGTGCAGAAACATAGTCAGCCGCATTTCTGAGCGGGAAACGTGGTCCTGACGACGAAAAAAGCGCGGGGAACGAGAGAAAGGCAGCAACGAAAGGAGCGGAGAATGGCAAGAAGCAGCACCTGGAGCGGGTGGATCGCTTTCGCCGGCTGGCTGCTGATCATCATCGGCACGCTCGACTTCTTCCAGGGCCTGATCGCGATCATCCGCGACAACTACTACGTGCTCACACCGAGCCAGATCGTCGTCTTCGACCTGACGACCTGGGGCTGGATCACCCTGATCTGGGGGATCGTGCTCGGCCTGGCCGGTCTCGGTCTCCTCTCGGGAGCGGGTTGGGCACGCTGGTTCGCGATCATCGCAGGCAGCCTCAACTTCATCATCCAGCTCGGCTTCGTCGGCAGCTCGCAATACACGTTGTGGGCTCTCACGGCTCTTGCACTCAACATCGTGGTGCTCTACGGGCTGATCGTGCACTGGGGCGACGCACGAGACGCGGCGTACAGCTGACGTAACGACATCCGCAGCCGGACGCCGGTCTTCAGATTGTGAAGACCGGCGTCCGGGCCAACGCCCATTCTTCCGGCATGCCGAGGGGGCGCGGGCGCTCGTTTCTGACTTCGCAAACCGAGCGCGCAGTCGTCAACCGCCGGGTGTTCCCTTACCTGGCGCTCGTGACCCTGGGGCTCGGTCTTCTCGCGGGCTTCGTCGTCACCCTGGTCGACAGGAAGGGATGCGAGAGACGTTGCACCTCCTGAAGTCGCAGCTCGACACGATCGAGGCGAAGCTCGACAGACGCCCCTAACCCGCTTCAACTTGGGTTGGGCGACCATCCATGGTAGGACCCGTTCTCCGACGCACTCAAGGAGGCGATTTGATGAGCGAACCCGAGATCGAAGTAGGCCCGATCGACTACCTGGTCGTCGAGTGGCCTCCCGACAAGCAGCCGACGGGCGAAGCGATGCCGATGCTCGTCGACCTGGTCGACCGTGGGGTGATTCGGATCCTGGACCTTGCCTTCGTGCGCAAGGAAGAGGACGGCACGATCGTCGGCCTCGACCTCGAGGACCTCGACCTCGATGGCAACCCAGAGCTCACCGTGTTCGAAGGAGCTTCATCCGGGCTGATCGGCGAGGACGACCACGCGGAGGTAGGAGCGGAGCTCGACCCAGGAGCCTCGGCTGCGCTCATCATCTACGAGAACACCTGGGCGGCACCGTTCGCCACAGCCCTACGCGAGAGCGGCGCACAGCTCGTCGCGAACGGCCGTATCCCGCTGAACGACATCATCGCCACCCTCGACGAGCTCGAGCAGGCCGAGGCCTAGCAGTATCAACAACGAGGAAAGGAGCGACAGATGCCACTGGTCAGGAGAATGGCCCGTGTGGCGGTCGTGGCCGGTACAGCGACAGCCGTCTCGAACCGCGTCTCGCGCCGGCAGTCAAACCGGTGGGCCGACCAGGACGCGCAGCAAGCGCAGGCGGAGCAGCCTGCGCCGATGCAACCGCCGCCCCCGGCGCCGGCCGGTGGGATGAGCGACGACAAGCTCCAACAGCTCAAGCAACTCGGTGAGCTCAAGGCGTCAGGCGTCCTCACGGATGCCGAGTTCGAGGTGCAGAAGGAGAAGATCCTCGCCGGATGAGCCGGACCGTGGTCTCAGTGTGTGAGGAGCAGCTTCAGGCCGATTAGGACCGCCCCGAGCCCAAGGTTCGCGGCGACGACCGCGAGCGTCCCGAGCCAGGAGAGCCGCTCGACGCGAGCGAACGTGATCCCTTGCGCGGCGAGCACGACCAGTCCGAGCCCGAACGCCGCCCACACCGCAACGTCAGCCGAGAGCAGGCCGACGCCGCCCAGCAGGAGGGCGACCACCGGCGGCACCGCCGCCTCGACGATCGAGCCTTCGCGCCGGGCGATGTACCGGAGTTCCGCCCCTGAGAGGTGCCGGTTGCGGGCGACGCTGTCCCCGAGCGCGTGCGCATAGACGTGCGCGACCCAGAGAACAACGGACGTGACGATGACGAGCACGGCGATATGACCGGGCCCGTCGGGATACGCCCGCTTCCCGGCGACGACGACCGCAAGGACGACGATCGTGCCGTAGATGAACCCCGCGAGCCGCTCGCCCATCGCCGCGCGGCCGAGGCGCGCGGCATGGTGACGAGGCACGTCGCCGGTCACGCGCCCATCACGCTCGGTCGTCACGAGTCCAAGGCTAATCCCGGCGCGTGCCGTGCCACGGGCCCGGTGCCAGGTCGAGCACCAGGTTCACGACCCAGACGATGATCGTCGCCCAGAACAGGGCGAGAAGACCATGGATGTCGAAGCTGTCGACGATCAAAGCCGTCAGCTCGAGCATCAGCGCCGCTACGCCGAACCAGATCAAACGCAAGGTCACGACGGCGAGCGGGAGTGTGAGGAGCTTGAGCAGCGGCTTCACGAACGTATTCAAGATGCCGAACAGAAACGCAGCGGTCAGGAGGTCTCCAAACGATCCGATCGTGACGTCGTGGAGCACCGCGATCGCGACGACGAGCGCGATCGCGTTCGCCACCCAGGAGAAGAAGAGCTCTCTGACCAGGCCGATCGCCCGATGCTCGCCCCGACCGGCACGAGCGCGCGTCACCCGCGCAGGGTGAGAGCTGAGCCGGTGGAGCCGCGGCCGCGAGCGAGCGTCGCGCTCACCCGGGCCGGGTGAGGCGGAAAACACCGCATCCGGTGAAGCTCCGATCACGGTGGCGATGCGGCAACCCCCTCGGGACTCGATGCGGCAACCCCCGCCGGACTCGGTCAAACAAGAGATCGAGCGAACGACGTGGCTTCAGTTCGCCGCGCTCATCCTCTTGCTCTCCGGCGCGCTGAACATCATCGCCGGCCTCTCGATGATCGGCGGTTCGAGGTACGTCGCCGACAAGCTGCAGTTTGCGAACCTCGACGCCTGGGGCTGGTTCTTCCTGATCTGGGGGATCATCCAGATCGTGGCGGGAGTCGCGGTTCTCCGCGGAGAGAGGTGGGCGGTGATCGCCGGGATTGCGACCTCCTTCGTCAACGCAATCGCCGAGCTCGCAGCCAGCAAGACGTTTCCGGTGTGGTCGATCGCCCTCGTCGCGGGCAACGTGCTCGCGATCTACGGTCTCGTTCGGTACGGCGGGACACGACGCCGGAGCCCGGCCCGGTCCTAGGCAGACGGCGAGGCCGCAGCGCTGCCTGCGTTGTCCGGGCGCTGTGAAAGCATGCTCACCCGGCCCGGGTGAAGGCTGGTCATTCGCCCGCGGTCGAAGCTGACCGCACCTACGGAAAGGAGCAGCGCAAGATGGATTCGGCTCAGCGCATGGACAGCGCGTACGACACCGAGATAGCGGGTACGGGCTGGCTCGGCTTCGCGGGCATCATGCTGATCCTCGTCGGGTTCTTCAACGTCATCGACGGGATCGCTGCAATCGCGAACTCCAACTACCTCGCCAACCAGCTGCTGTTCGCGAACCTGGATGCCTGGGGCTGGTTCTTCCTGATCTGGGGCATCATCCAGATCTGCACGGGATTCGCCATCTTCACCGGGGCGACCTGGGCGGCAGTCGTCGGAATCGTGTCCGCGTTCGTGAATGCGATCGCGCAGCTCTCCTGGGCGCGCACGTACCCGGTCTGGTCGATCGCCGCGGTCGTCATCGACGTCCTCATCATCTACGCGCTCGTGGTCTACGGAGGCCGCAAGGAGGTCGTGGGCTAGGCAGACCTCGGCCGGGCTAGCTGCGGCCTACAACAGATGGAGCTGCCGGGCGCGACGAACCGCGTCCTGGCGGCGCGTGGCGTCGAGCTTCCGATAGATGCTCTTGACGTGCGTCTTCACAGTGTTCACAGACACGAAGAGCTCCCCTGCGATGTCTCCGTTCGACATCATCGTCGGCAAGTAGCGGAGAACCTCCAGCTCGCGGCCGGAGAGAGGATCGAGCAACTCGGCCGGCGCACCGCCGCCCGACCCGTTGCCGTCGAAGTCCCGAACAAGCTCCGACGCAAACCACCGATGGGAGCCCGAATGGCGGAGATGGTCCGCGAGCAGCTCGCGGACCGGCCGGCCCGCGTCGCTGAACGGCCGGCGAATGTTCTCAGGCTCCGCCAGCGCGAGTGCCTCCTCGAGCGACGCCGCAGCACGAGGCCGCTCGCCGGAGGCACTCAGCGCGAGTGCGCGGAGCACGCTCCGTCGCGTCGCGTCCGAGGGCGTTGCATCACGCTCCACGGCGGCGAGGGCGGCCAGGGCGCCGTCGGCGTCCCCTTCCGCAAGGCGGATGCGCGCGCGGACGGAGAGCAGGCGTGCGGAGTCCGGCCGTCGACCAAGGGCCCGTTCCAGCAAGGCGTTCGCCTCGGTCCGCTCGCCGACCGCACAAAGGAGCCTGGCCTCGACGTACTCGGCGAAACGATGAAGCGCAGTCGACTCGACCTCGGCGACCGCCGTGCGGTTTCCTCGAAGCTGCTGTAAGCCGAGCAGCGCACCTTCTGGGCCGGCCGTCATGGACAGCACGGCGCCGATCAAGGCCGACCACGCCCGCGCGACATGGTCGTCGGCCGTCGACGCAATCTCGGCGAGCTGCCTTGCGTGGCCTTCGGCCGCCTCGAGGTCGTCCCACTCGAGCTCGATCAGCGCGATAGCCGCATGCGCGAGGGTTGTCTGGAAGGCCGGGGCCCGGAGCTCCGTCTCGGCACGCTCGACGGCAGCGCCGGCGATCCGGGCCGCGCGGCGTAGCCGTCCCTGGGCGAGCTCGAGCCAAGCCAGGCCGCTCATGCTCAGGAGCTCCGCGTAGAGAACGTCGCTGTGGCGTGCGAGCTCGAGCGCTTCGCTCAGGTGGGTCTGTGCGGCGGTGGAACGGTCCAGGCCAAGCTCCGCAATGCCGAGATGGCTGAGTGCGATCGGCTGGAGCGCGTCGGCGCTCTGAGGCAGAAAGCCGTCTCTCGGCGCGTTCTCGGTGAGCTCCGTAGCGCGTCTTAGGACTTCGCCGGAAGCACCGTCGAGAGCCGCACGAAGGAGCTTGGCGAACTCGAGCACGGCCTTCCCGGGTCCGCGCACGGGCGGATTCGCGCCCGCGAGGTCGAGCAGACGCCCCGCGCGTGAGGCGTTCCCTCGAATCAGCTCGATCGTCGCCGCAACCGCGGGCAGCTCCGGCGAGCCTTTCAGCCGCCGCTCCGAGATCTTCGGGAGGAACTCGCCTTGAAGTGATTCGTCCATCCGTCCGACGAGCTCGAACCACGCCTCGACGATGCAGCGCGCTACGAGCTTCACGTCGCCCGCGTCCAGTGCGTGACGCACCGCTTCGAGCGAATCGCCGTGACCGAGAAACCAGCGTGCAGCACGAGCGTGCAAGCCGGACACTTCGCTCCGCCTCGTGTGCATGAGCTCCGCCCGCAGCAGCGCGTTGAAGAGCCGGTGATACCGATACCAGACAGGTCGCGTGTCGAGCCGCTCGATGAAGAGGTTGTCCGCGACGAGTCGTTCCAGCAGGTGTGAGCTGTCGGTGCGATCGGTCAAGGTGTCCGCCAGGTCGGGCGTCAGCCGATCGACTACCGACGTCGCAAGCAGGAAGTCGCGGGTCTCCTCGGGTTGCCGCGCCAGGGCTTCGGCGGTCAGATACTCGACGGCCGGGCGTTCTTCGAAGGCGAGCGCGCCCGCGACTCCGGAGTCGGTCTGCGACCGGGCCTGAGACAACGTAAACAGCCGCAGGCCCGCCGCCCAGCCCTCTGTGCGCTCGAGCAGGGTCGCAAAGTCCGCCGTATCGAGGTCGATGCCGAGCCCGTTCAGAAGCTCGCGTGCCTCGGCGTCCGTGAAGGCAAGGTCGCGGCCGCGAAGCTCGGTCAGCTCACCGCTGGCACGAAAGAGGTGCAGCGGCAGGGCGGGATCGTGACGCGTCGAGAGCACCAGCCGGCATGTGTCGGGAGCCGCACGAAGCAGCTGTTCCATTGCGCCGTTGAGAGCGCCGTGCCGTGCCTCGTGGAAGTCGTCGAGAACGAGAGTGAGCGGCTCATCCAGCTCTGCCAGCCCGTTCAGGAATCGGACGACGAAGCCTGCCGGCGTTCCGGCTCGAGGAGCACGCAGGCGCGAGAGCGCGGATCGCTTGGGCGCGACCCTGCGGATCGACTCCAGCCACTCCGCCCAGAACACTCTTTCCGTGATTCGCGGCCTCAGCGTCAGCCATGCGACTCGGTCCCGAGGCCGTTCGTCGAGCCACGAGGCAAGCAGAGAGGTCTTGCCCGCTCCTGCCGCAGCAGAGATGAGCGTGAGCGGGCCGTTCACTCCCTCGTCGAGCGATGTAAACAGCCGCGGCCGCCGCACGAGGGGTTTCGGCGCGCGGGGAATCAGAAGGTCTGCTGCGGCGACAGAGGTCGCCAAACCACCGGACGTGGGCGAATCCGGGTGGCGGCGCGGGGTCTCGGGGCCCAGGGCTTCTCCTTTCCGGGTGAGGCCAGCGTACGCCACCCGTCAACGGCTGATCAAGCGAAGGTCCCGAGTGAGCCATACGTTCCGGGTGAGGACGCCTCACCCAATTGCCGCCGACTCTGCAAGACGTGGGTCCTCCAAGCTACGAGATCCGCATCCGCGGTCGGCTCGGTGAGAGTTTGCTTGCGGCGTTCGAGGGGTTCGACGCGAGGGTCGAGCCGCCCGAGACCGTTCTCCGCGGAACGCCCGCCGATCAGGCGGCCCTTCACGGCGTGCTGGAACGGATCCAGTCACTGGGGCTCGAGCTCGTCGAGGTGCGCCGGATCGGCGGCGATCGCGAGCCCGCGAGCCGCTAGAGGTCGAGCGGCGTTCAGTCCGTGGCGTTCTTGACGTTACGAAGCTCGAAGGCGAACAGGATCATGCTGAGGCCGCGCGCGAGAGCCACGGCGCCGACCCACACCACCAACAGGATCGTCCGATGTCCGAAGTCCCCTGCGGCCCAGAAGCCGAGCAAGAGCTCCACCAGGCCGACGAGAAGAACGAGCCACCACATGTCCTGACCGTGGTTCATGAGGGCAAGGACAACGGTGAACCCGCCTTTGAGGATGAAGTAGAAGCTGATCACCGCGGCGAGAGCGGTGAACGTGTCTCCGGGATGGATGAAGGAGATGATGGCGAGCACGATGAAGGCGAGCCCAAGGAGGCCCCGGGCGATCTTCCAACCGCCTTCGGCAGCGCCGACCGTGAAGAACTCTTCCAGGCCGGCGGCGAGCATCACGATCCCGAACAGGATCGAAATCGACGAGACGCTCGTGTAGTCGAACCTGAAGACGATGATCGAGAAGAGCAGCCACGCGCCGCCGGTGAACAGGAAGATCCACCAGAGACCGGCCGCCTCGCGCATCGCCTCACCGGCTCGACGCAGGTCAGGTGCGGGTGCCGCTCCCAGGTCGCTCATGCCGACGCTCCTGTTCGCTGGAGGCGCCGCCGATCCTGCAAGCACCTCGGGTGAGCGCCGTTCACCCCCGGTGGGTGAGCGCCGCCCGCTCGAGCAGGGAACCGCCGCGTGACCGAGCCGAGGCGTCTGACCTGGGTCGGTCACAGCACGGTGATCATCGACCTCGACGGCGTACGTCTGCTGACCGACCCATTGCTGCGCCGACGCGTCCTGCATCTTCTTCGGTCGGGACCGGCTCCGGAGCCCGTCGAGGTCGACGCGATTGCCATATCGCACGCGCACTGGGACCACCTCGACCTGCGCTCTCTCCGTCTCGTCCGGAAGGACAAGCCCGTGATCGCACCGCGAGGCCTGAACGCCTTGCTGCGCAAGGCCGGCTTCACCGAGATCGTCGAGCTCGAAGCAGGTGAGTCGTTCGGCCTCGGCCCGCTAGAGATCGAAGCGACCCATGCCGAGCACGACCTCGGCTGGCCTCGACGCAGCCGTGCAGCGGCAATCGGCTTCGTGATCCGTGGCTCACAGGCGGTCTACTTTCCGGGAGACACCGATCTCTTCGACGCGATGTCCGATCTGGGAGCGGACGGCCTCGATGTCGCTCTTCTTCCCATTGCGGGCTGGGGCCCGGCTCTACCGCCCGGTCACCTCAATGCCCGCACGGCGGCCGACGCCCTTCGCCTGCTCCGGCCGCGCCTCGCGGTCCCGATCCACTGGGGAACGTACGCGGTTCCCGGGTTCCGACGGCGATGGGCGGCGGCCCCGGAAGAGTTCCGCAGCCATGCCGCGGAGGTCGCGCCCGAGGTGGCAATCGAGATCCTCGCGCCGGGAGAGAGCCTCGACTTCTAGAGGCTGAACCGCATCAAGCCCTAAGCGGCGGTAACCGGCTGTGACGGCTTCTCGAGGCGCCGCCACACTGCCGCCGTGACGAGGCCCAGCACCAGGGTCGGCACCATGGTCAGCGTTCTGTAGACGAGAACGGCCGCGACGACCTCGGCGTTTTGCCCTCCGAAACCGACGAGCGCGCTCGTCAGCCCCACCTCGACGATGCCGATCCCGCCGGGCGTGATCGGAAGGGACCCGAGGAGCCGGACGAGCGACCAGGCCGCAAACGCCTCGATGAGACTTACCTCTCCCGCGCTCACGTCGAGGACACGCAAGCAGACGAGAAAGAGAAGGAACACGGTGAGCTGGCCTGCGAGCGTTGCAAGCGTGATCACATGCCAACGCCGCCCGAGGAGCGCGACGGCCTGGTTTCGGAACGCGACCAGCGATTCGCCCGTCCACTTGACCGGCCCGCGACGAACGAGTCGAAGACCCCATGAGACGACGCGGGCGGCCAGGTCGCCCAGCCACTTCGCTATCCCACGGAAGGAAAGTCCCGCTGCGAACGCGCCGGCGGCGATAAAGAAGATTACGAGCGCGATCAGCGCCACGGTCTGGAGCAACGCGTTCTTCTCGCCGGTGAGCGTCAGCAGTGCGAGGGCGATCACCGGGAAGCCGAGCAAGACGAACTGGTTCCACAGGCCCGTCACGGCCACGGCGAGGGCGACGTCGCTACCCCTGAAGCCCCAACGCCTCAGCATCGCGTACGACAGCGCGATCCCGACGGCGGCGCCGCCGGGAGCGATGTAAGTCGACGCCGTCGATGCCTGCGTCATGAAGAAGGCACGGGTGAATCCCAGGCCTGGCAGCGCCGCCTGCCAGGGCGGCGCATACGTGGCGAGGTTCAGCGCCGTCGCACCGACGAGCAACATGACCTGTTGCCACGAGAGGTCGCGGATGACCCTCCAGACGTCGCCGTAGTTCGCGATCCTGGGCAGGACGAAGGCGAACGTCCCGACGACGATGACGAGACCGATCGCGGCCGGCAGGTATCGCCGGATGCGGGCCTTCACGATTCTCGGCGGACGACCGTCCCGGCGATGAAGTCCTGCAGCGCGCGCCGCCGCTTCTCGAACAGCACCGGCAGAACGCCGACGATCGACACAACCGAGATGAGCAGGCCGACGAACCGCACCAGCGCGCGAAAAACGCCGATGGGCTTACCGCCGCGGCCGGTGACGCGGAGCTGGAGCAGGCGCATGCCCGGAGTCTGGCCGGTCAGCGTCCAGAACACGACGAAGTAGACGGTCACGACGACGAACCAACCGACCGCGACGAGCGCATCCGCAAGCCACTGCGGCCGCAGCCCGCCGACGAGCGAGAAGATGAGCCAGACGCCCAGGCCCGCGAGCAAGACGATCAAATGCGCGAGAGCGAGATCGACGATGAACGCCGTGCCGCGGGACGCGAGCCCTCCGTATTCACGAGCTTTGCTTCTGCTCGTCGCGTCATCCAGGTCGGCGAGGCGCTGGCGTCCCTCCTCGATGAGCTCGTCGGCGAAACGGGCCGTCTGCCGAGCCAGCGCCGCCTTGACCTCGGGGCTCTGGAGTACTTTCTCGGCGACTTCCGCGGCCAACCGGCTCTCGGCCGCTTCGCCGGCGATTTGTTGCAGCTCAGGGCTTGCGAGCGCGGCGCGGACCGCGTTCTGGAAGTCCGGGCTGACGAGGATCTCCCGTGCCACGCGCTCCACTACTTGATGCTCGGCAAGCGACCGGCCGACGGACTCCGCCAGCGGCCCCGCAAGCGCACGGTCGATCGCCGCTCCCGCCTCCTCCCGTGCGTGTTCCGTCGTGGCTCGGCCGTCTGCTGCGAGGGCCCGCTCGGCTCGGCCGATCGGCCCCCTGCCGAGGCGGCGTACCGGACGCAGAGCAAGCCGTCCCGCACCTCTACCGAGGCGAACGCCGACCGCGACGAAGCCGACGGCCACATCCGAGGCGGGTCGCGGCGTCACGGGCAGTATCTGAGGACGGTCGGTGGGTCGCTGAGATCGAGGCGCCATAGGCTCAGGATTCGTCGCAGCCGGGTGGCCTCCCTTCACTCAGGCAGGGTGAGAAAGGCCCTCGCTACTTGCGGAGATCCTGACAGGACTTCGTGTCGTCGATCGCCTTGCCCAGCTCTCCCTTCGGATCCAGCTGGCTGATCTGTTGCAGCTGCGAGGTGACGTTCGCCGCAGTTTGCGTGAGCTCAGGAGCGACGGCCGCGATGGCCGCCGGCAGTGATCCTGCGCTGCTGGCTTGTGTGCGCGCCTTGTCGATCGACTGCTCCACCATTGACGTGACATCGTTCAGCTTCTGGCTCGCTTCCTTACCCGCCTCGGTGTTCGGCGGACCGGAGTCGCGTAGATCACTGGCGAGGGTCTTGGTGTCGTTCAGCGCGCTGTTGAGCCCGGATTGCAGGTCGTCGCGGTTGAGCGTGCCGTCCTGCGCTTTCGTCGTGAGATCGTTCGTAGTGGACGAGATCTCCTGCCTCCAGTCGCCGATGCTCGAGCAGACACTGTCCGCCCACTTCTCTGCCTCCGACTGGCTGCTGCCACCACATCCGGAGAGCGCGAGGACGGCGAGCGGGACCGCGAGCCCCACGCAGAGCAACGCCGGCAGTCGTCTCATGGCTGAAGTCTAGGCGGATCTCCGAACGGCGGCTAGCGCGGCGCCGCCGACTCGACCGCAGCTTGCACGGTGGGGTAGATCTGCACCTCCGCTCCGCCCTCGGTGCGCTCGACGACATCGCGGACGGCGCCGATGTCACGGGCCACGACGAGCCTCACGCCGCGCTCGTGCAGAGTCTCTGCCAGATCTCGCAGCATCGTCAGGGCCGTGACGTCGAGGAAGGGCATGGTCTCGGCGTCGAGCACGACGACGCGGGGCTGTGCTTCCGCGGCCCGCTCGAGCACCGTCTTCCGCACGTAGTCGGCGTTCGCGAAGAAGAGCCCGCTCTCGGGACGGAGTACGAGCACACCCGGGACCTCCTCGTTGTCGGGGTTGCGGCGGACGTCCGTGTACCGGGACACCGCGATGCCGATGAAGAGACCGGGCAGGGTGTCGAAGACGAGGACCCCGAGGAGTGCGGCGACGGCGGCGACGAAATCCGGGCGAACGACCAGGCCGAATCGGCTCCCGACCGGCCCGCTGAACACACGGTAGAGCCGCCGCAGAGCGGCGATGTCGACGAGCTCGACGACGGCGGCGATGACCACCGCGGCGAGTGTCGCCTCCGGGAGATCCTCGAAGAGCCCCGTCAAGAACAGCAGCGTCACGATCGTCAGCGCAGCGACGGTGAGCCCGGAGAGCTGCGTTCGCGCGCCCGCCGAACCGTTCACGGCGGTCTTCGAGAGGCTGCCGTTCACGACCATGCCGCTCGAGAGCCCGGACGCGATGTTCGCTGCGCCGAGGCCGAGGAGCTCGCGATTCGCATCGACCTCGTAGTGATCCCGAGCGGCGTACGTCTTCGCCGCCCCGAGGCCCTCGGCGAATCCGACGAGCATCACCCCGATCGCAGGCCCGGCGAGGTGCAGATAGTCGCTGCCAGGCCCGCAAGTGCAGCCGCGATGCCGGTCGTGATCGCAAGGGCGATCGTCAGCTGGGTGAAGCGATCGCTCCCGCTCGAGGCGAACTCTGCAATCGCCGCCGCCGACAGCGCGGCCGTCGCCGACATCGGCCCGACCACCAGGTGGCGGGAGCTGCCGAAGGCGGCATAGAGGATGAGGGCCCCCGGCGCGGCGTAGAGGCCGACGACCGGCGAGACGCCGGCGATCGATGCGTACGCCAGCGCCTCCGGGACGAGCACGGCCCACACGGTGAGCCCCGCGATGACGTCGCCGCGAAGCCAGTGCCGGTTGTACGGAACGAGCGAGCGCTGCGCGATCGCCAGCCCTGGCAGTCCGCCTACGAGCGCGACTACGAATGGCTCGGAAGCGACTGGGCCGCCGTCTTCCCCGAGCAGCCCACCAGCTGAACCGTGGTCAGCACGATTTGGCGGGAGCCGAGCGTAGACTCCGTGCGGTGACCGTCGCCGCTTCGACCGAAGCAGCGCCCGCCAAGAAGCGGTTCGCCTGGCGGCGCATCCTCTTCCTCACCGCGCTGGTCGTGCTGTTCGTCGCCGCTGCAAACCTGCTCGGCTGGGACATCAGAGGGTGGTTCTCGGACCTCTGGGACACGCTGACCGAGATCTCGATCGGCTACCTCATCGCGGGGGTCGCCCTCAAGACCGTCCAGACGACTGCGACTGCCTTCGCCTGGTACTCGATCCTTCGCTTCGCCTACCCGGACCAGGTGCGGTGGCTGGACATCTGGGCGTGCTACGCGGCCTCAGTGGCGCTGAACTGCGTCCTCCCCGCGAACATCGGCACGCTGGCGCTGCTGCTGATGTTCACGACGATCATCGCCGGAGCGACCTTCGCGTCGATCCTCGGCTCGTACGCTGTGGAGAAGATCTTCTTCACCCTCATCGGTGTGTTCGTCTACCTCTACCTGTTCCTGAGCGTGGCAGGGTCGTTCGACATCAAGTTCGCGTTCGTGCACGAGCATCCATGGGCGACGATCTCTCTCGTCGTCAGCGCGGGCGTCCTCATCGCCATGGTCGTACGCTTGCTCTGGCCGCGCGTCGTCGCGTGGTGGGAGGATGCAAAGGAGGGCGGCGCCATCCTCGCGCGGCCGAGGGCGTATTTCACCCGAGTCTTCACCCCGTCCCTGATCGGCTGGATCGCAAGCCTCGGTGTGATGGCCGTCTTCCTCGCCGCCTACGACATCCCGGTCAGCTTCGACACGCTCATGCGGATCAGCGGCGGCAACTCGATCGCCAACGTGACCTCGGTCACGCCGGGCGGCGCAGGCGTGAACCAGGCGTTCAATGTCGCGTCACTGAACGGCATCGCGAGCCCCACGGACGCGACCGCGTACTCCGTCGCGCAACAGCTCGTGACGACCGCGTGGAACATCGTCTTCGCAATCGCGATGCTCGTCTGGGCGTTCGGCTGGGCAGGCGGTAGGAGCCTGGTCGAGACTTCCTACGCCGGCGCGAAGGAGAAAGCCGCCGAGCAAAAGGCGGCACGCGAAGAGAGGAAGAGGGCCAAGGAGACTGCGAAGGAAGAGGCCGGCCGTGCGTGACGCGACGCCGTTGTCCGAAAGGGGCTGAACGAGTTGCAGCGTTTCATCGTCAAGGTCGAGGGCCCGAACCTCACGGACGTCGAGGAGGTCGAGCTGCCCCAGCTGCCTGCCGTAGGCGAGCCGATCGAGACTCGGTACGGGACGTGCCTGATCGTCGAGACGCAGCCGTCCGACGACGCAAGCCCGTTCGCCGGTCAGATCATCTGCCGGCTGCCGTAGCCCGGGTCAGTGAGTGGCCGGCTCGAGCCGCGGCGGCGGCGCCTCGGCTCCGTGGGGTTCGGGCGAGCCGACGCCGCCGTCGTTCAGGAGTCGGCGCCACCCCAGCAGGATGCTGTTGACCGCGGCAGCACCGATGATCGGCTCGGGCGCCAGCGGTAGCGCAGCCGGGTAGAGCAGGAAGGGACGCGTCTGTGGACCGCCGATCCCGCCGTGGAACGAGATCAGCTCCTCGAAGGCGCAGCCTTCCTCCAGAGTGGGATCGAAGAAGCTGCCGATCATGATGTCCGCGACGTGGGGGAACCGGCTCGCGCGGAGCAGGTGACCGGGCGCGGTCGGCGAGAAGGCAGCCAGTGGATCCTCGCCCTCCACACGACCTTCCTCGAGATAGCGCGCGCCCTTTGCCCCGAGCGCCACGGCGCCGTTCTCCTCGGAGTGGACGAGCAGCCAGCCGATCAGCGGGTGCGTTCGCAGCGTCGCCACGAGCTCGGGGTGACGTGCCGTGAGCTCCTCGAGCGTGAGCCGCCGAGGCTCCTCCATCAGGTAGACGAGCCCGAGGTTTCCCGAGCCGAGAACGACGACGTCCTGGTCGCCGACATCGTGCTTGGACCGCTTCTCCTTGCGCTTCCGGCCGGTCGCCTCCTCCACAGCGTGCCCGACGGCCGCGTCGTTTTCGTCGCCGACATGCAGCTCGCTGACCCTGCCGGCCGTCACCGAACGCCGGACGAGCTCGTCGAGGCCGTAGCCCGTGCGCTGCTTGAACGTCGCTCCTTGCGTCTGTCCATGGTCGGAGAGGACGACGAGCGCGTATGGACGCGCCGCGTACTGCCGCGCACGCTCGATGCGACCGAACTGCTCGTCGAGCTTCCGAAGCGCCTCGAGCGTGTCCGCGCGCTCGAGCCCGGAGTGGTGGGCAACCTCGTCGTAGCTCGAGAAGGTCGCGTAGATCGCCGGGCGTCCTTTCATCATGTCGGTGAGGACGCCGTACACGATCAGATCGCGGACGACGACGCAGAGCGCCGCGCGCATGAACGGGTACATGCCGCCTCGATGTCCACGCGGTCTCACATCACGCCGTTTCGCGCGCGCAGCTGCGGACCACTCGAGGATGACCTCCCACGTGAAGAGGACGAGGATGCGCGTGACGTTGAAGCCGTTCGCGAAGAACGCGCGGTAGCCGGGGTTCGCCTTCTTCTCGGCTTCGGCCCGGCTCGCCGTCAGAATCACGTGCTCTGCCTCGCCCGACAAGAGGTTGCCGCGGCTCGCGCCGCCGTCGGCGAGCAATCCTCGACCGGAGAGGTGGCGGCGCTCGATCTCGGCGCAGTTCCCCGGATCGGAGCAGACCATCAACGTCCCCGCCTCCTTCTCGACCCAGCGGAAGGCAGGGATGTCGTCGTTCGACCCGAGCAGGATCCCCGCCTGGCTCGCCCCGGTCTGCGATGAAAGGTCCGGCTCCCATTCCGCGAGACGGTGGGTTCCGTCGGAGAGCCATCGCGCCAGGTTGGGGGCGTTTCCGTCTCGCATCGCCCGCTGCAGCACCGGTAGTGCGAGACCGTCGATCTCGAGGAAGACAATGCCGGGGGCGCTCGTCACGGTTCGGCCGTCGTTGCGGCGGGCGATCCTCTGGATGACACGGAACACGTAGTTGTCGTCGTCGTTCGTCCCGAGGAGCACGTCGATGACCACGCCGACGGCAGCTGCGATGAGCGCGACGCCGAGGGCAGCCCAGGCCGAACCGATGGTCAGATCGCCGTTCGTGATCCGGTCGGCGGCGAGCAGCATCAGCACGTCGAGGCCGATCGTGAGCAGGAAGGCGACCGGGAGCATCCACGGGAGACGGAGCGCCGCAAGAGCCGGGGGGAAGAGCGCGTTCAGGACGGCGATCGCGGCGGCCGCGGCGAGGGCCCCGCCGAAGTTGCGCACGGATGCATCGGGGACGATCCAGGCGGCGACCAGCAGCGAGACGGCGCCGGCGAGCCACGCGACGAGCAATCGGAGAATGCGAATCTTCGGGACCTCGGGCGTCCACTTCGGCATCTGGCCGAACTCGGCAAGCTGTCTGTTGTCGCTCGTCATCTGTATCGCACCCGCCTTCTTCATTCTCGCAGGGTGGGTGACCCGCCCGCGAGGCTCACCCCAAGCGGATGATTGACGGGCCGGGCCGCGAATGATGCACTGCCCGTTGTGCGACTCGAGCTCGGCAAGCCCGTTCGCTGCTCGGACGACGACCTCGGGACGCTGGCCGACGTCGTCATCGATCCGACGACCAAGCGGATCACGCATCTCGTCGTCGACCCAGGCCGCGAGGAGATTGTCGGCGCCAGGCTCGTCCCGGTCGAGCTCGCTCAGGGCGAAGACGACGATTCGGGCCGCATCTCGTTGAGCTGCACCGTCGACGAAGCGGCGAAGCTGCCGGACGTCCACGAGTTCGCCTACCTGAGGCTCGGTGAGTTTCCTCTCGACGATCCGGACTGGGACGTCGGCGTTCAGGACGTCCTCGCGACGCCGTACTACGAGTCAACCGGGCTCGGCTATGCCGGTGATCTGCCGACGAACGTCGGAGTGACGTACGACCGAATTCCCAAGGGCGAGGTCGAGATCCGACGCTCGAGCGCGGTCTTTTCCGGCGACCAGCACCACCTCGGACACGTCGACGGCTTCGTCGTCGAAGAGGACCATGTCACGCACGTCGTCCTCGAACGGGGCCATTTGTGGGGGCGACGCGAAGTGACGATTCCGATCGGCGCCGTCGCCAAGGTCGAGAACGACGCGGTCACTCTCAGCCTGTCGAAGGACGCGGTCGGCGACCTGCCGGCCGTGCGGGTCCACCGCTGGTTCGACTAGCTGAGTCGGAGCGGTCGGGCCGTCCTCTCGGATACATACTCTCCGGGTGAAACGTGGATTTCCTGAGACACCAGCGCGAGCGCAAGGAGCCGGAGAAGAAGGACGGCAGCGTCCCCGAGATCGCGGCGGTCGATCTCCAGGAGCTCGGGACTGCATTCGCCCCGGCGAGGTGGCTACGGGACGTCGGTCGGACCTCGTGGCTGCTCGTCGGCGTGTTCGCCCTGCTGTTCGGGCTCGTCTGGCTTCTCGGCGAGACGTACACGATCGTCGGACCTGTCGTGGCCGCGATGATCGTCGCGACCGTCGCGATGCCGCTGGTCGCGTGGCTCGGGCGCCATCGTGTGCCCCGCGCGCTCGGCGCCGTGATCGTTCTGCTCGGCTTGCTGGCGATCGGCGTCGTGATCCTGCTGCTCGTGCTCGGCGGAATCACCGCTCAGCGCGCGGAGATCGACCAACAGGCGAGCGCGGCTGCCGACAAGGCGGAGAGCTGGATCAAGAGCGTCGGGGTCGACGACTCCGGAGCGTCCGCCGCCAAGGATGACGTCAAGTCGTCGGTGCCGGCCATCATCTCGACGCTGGTGACGGGAATCGTGCACGGCATCAGGGGCATGACGTCTCTCGCGTTTGCCCTGTCCTTCACGCTGCTCAGCCTCTTCTTCCTCCTGAAGGACGGCCCCTCGATGCGAGCATGGGTCGACCGCCACTTAGGCGTGCCGCAGCCGGTCGCGCAAACCGTCACGGGCGGCGTGATCCGGTCACTCCGCGGCTACTTTCGCGGCGTCACGATCGTCGCGGCGTTCAACGGCGTCGTGGTGGCGCTCGGTGCGCTTGTGCTCGGAGTGCCGCTTGCCGGCACCATCGGCGTCGTCACGTTCGTGACCGCGTACATCCCCTACATCGGGGCGTTCGTGGCCGGAGCGTTTGCGGTCGTCCTCGCTCTCGGATCCGAGGGAACGACGACCGCCCTGATCATGCTCGTGATCGTCATCGCCGCGAACGGATTCCTGCAGAACATCTTCCAGCCCTTCGCCATGGGCTCTGCGCTCGACCTCAACCCGCTCGTGGTCCTCGTGATCACCATCGGCGCCGGCTGCATCTTCGGCATGCTCGGCCTCGTCCTCGCCGCGCCGATCACGTCGGCGGCGGTCCACATCACGCGTGATCTCGGAGCGGCACGTGTGCGCGCGAAGCTCGAGGCCGAGAAGTTACCGACGGAGGACCTGCCCTCGGTTCCCGCACCGACGGCGACATCGGGCTGAGCGCGGTTGGGCGGTGAGCTGACGTGCTGATCATCGTCGCAGTGATCCTGCTGCTCGTCCTCCCCCATCCATGGAACGTCATCGTCGCCGCAGCCCTCGGTGTCGCCTGGCTCTTCGAGCTGTACTTGTGGAATCGGACGGTTCGCGGAAAGCGCCGCGTCGTCGGCGCTCAGACCCTCGTCGGGCAGGTCGGCGAGGTGAGACAGACCTGCCGCCCGGTCGGGCAGGTCTTCGTGGCCGGTGAGCTCTGGGAGGCACGTTGCGAGGACGGCGCCGATGCCGGGACGCAGGTCAGGGTCCTGGCCGTGAACGGGCTGACCCTCGACGTCGGACCGGAACCCTGACCGACGTAGCGGCCTTCTAGGCTCTCCTCCGAGCGAGACGTCTCCCTACGGGACCTTCGAGCTGAGCACGGCCCCGCGCGAACGCATCGACGCGGCCCCAGCGACCGGGAATGTCGAGGAGAGCAAGCAGCCCGATGCTCTCGGGGAGCACGGGATCGACCATGAGGTGATCCTCGTAGGGCTCGAGGCCGAGCATCGTGCGCAGCAGGAGCAGAGGTGCACCGGTCGACCAGGCCTGCGGACTGCACGCAGTCGGGTACTGCACGGGGTACTTCGTCACACGCCGCTCGTAGCCGCCGAACGCTTCCGGCAGTCGGCCCTCGAAGAGGTCGGCCGCGTCCAGGATGCCGCCGGCCAGCTGAGCCGCCTCCTTCTTGAAGCCGTAGCGTCGCAAGCCCCACGCGATGAAGGACGTGTCGAAGGGCCAGACCGTTCCGACGTGATAGCCGATCGGGTTGTAGCGTCCCTCGCCCTCAGCAAGCGTCCGCACGCCCCAGCCCGAGAAGAGCCTCGGCCCCATCAGGTGCCGCACCACGGCCTTCGCCTTCGACTTGTCCACGATGCCGCTCCAGAGCAGGTGACCGTTGTTGGACGTGAGCGCGTCGACCTGCTTCCCCTCGGTGTCGAGGGCGAGAGCGAAGTACTCGTCGTCCTCCACCCAGAAGTCGCGGTTGAACCGACGCTTGAGATCGGCCGCCTGCCGCTCGAGCTCGTCGGCGAACTCGGGGTCCTTCCAGATTTCCCGCGCCAGGCGGGCACCTCGCATCTTTGCGTCGTAGGCATAACCCTGGAGCTCACACGTCGCGCGCGGGAATCCCGGAAGGCGGCCGTCCCGGTACGAGATCGAGTCCCACGAGTCCTTCCAGCACTGGTTCTCGAGCCCCGTCTCTTCGTTCCGGCGCTGGTACCAGATGTAGCCGTTGCCCATGAGGTCGGCGTACTCGTCGATCCAGTTGAGTGCCGCTCGAGCTTCCCGTTCGTAGTCGCGAACGAGGCGCCGGTCGCCGGTCCACCGCTCGTACTCGTCGAGCAGCACGACGTAGAGGGGCGTCGCGTCGGCGGCGCCGAAGTACGGAGAGTGCGGTCGCTCCTCGAACGCGGTCAGCTCGCCGTAGCGCAGCTCGTGGAGGATGCGACCCGGATCCGCGTCGCGGAAGTCGTCGGTACGCCATGACTGGAGGTCTCCGAGCGCGCGAATCGTGGTCGCGCCCAACTCGGGCGTGAACGGCAGCGCCTGCAGGCTCGTGAAGATGCTGTCCCGGCCGAACATGGTCATGAACCACGGCAGGCCGGCCGCCGGAAGGCTTCTCCCTCTTCCCGTGATTGGAGGCGAAAAGCGCAGCGCGGCGAGGTCGACGAGGCTGCGTTGATACGTCTGCTTCAGGGGCGCCCAGTCGCACTCGAGACGAGGGGCGTCCTCGAGCCACCGTTCGAGGCTCGTACCCATGTTCGGGCGAGCTCGCCTCTCACCTCGTCCGTACTTCGGCCTCGCGAACCTTCCGCTCGCCGAGGACGTCGTGGCCACTTCGAGGTCGGTCGTCCACTCGTCGTGCGGCTCGATGTGAACGGCGAACGTCAGGCCCTTCTCGTCCAGCTTCGCCGGAGTGCTTGCGGAGATCGACGTCCCGCGCATGAAGGTGTCTCGTTCGTAGGCGAGCAGCAGGCGGCCCTTCTCGATGCGTGTGGAGTACGTCCCCTTCTTCTTCAGCGCGTCCTTGACCTCGAAGAGGTCGGCGAAGTCGCTGCCCACGTCGATGCGCACGGTGAGGTCGGCCGGCTCGTCGTCGTGGTTGAGGATGGTGAGCGCCTCGTGAAATCCGTCGCCGACCGCGCGTTGCCGGATGACGGACAGCTTCGCGTCGACGTAGACCGTTCCCGTCCCCGGCACGAGGAAGAAGCGAGTCTCGAAGTACTGCAGATCGTCGACCGAGAGCGGATTCAGCCTCTGGCCGTCGACGGTCAGGATCCACGTGGAGAGAAAGCGGCTGTCGAACGAGAAGAGACCGGTCGGGTCGGTCAGCGATGCCTCGATGTCACCTGCCGAGTCGCTGACGACGAAGGTGTTGCCGTCGAGGATCTTGACGAGATCGTCGTTCACGAGCCCCTCCTCGGCGGTCCGGGAAAGAGCCGCTGCAACGACGTCAACAGCCCGACTTCCCCTTCAACGGTCAGGTCCCCGCGAAGCAATGCCGCCGTCGGATTCGCGCGACCGGTCGCCATGCTGTCGAAGAGCGCCTTGTCCACACGGACGACGCAGTCGGCCTTGGCGTTCCTGCGCGACACCGCGAGGTCGCCTTTCTGGATCGTGATCAACCAGCGGGCAGTGCGTTTTCCGTCCTTGATGTCGAAGCGAACCGTGCCCGTGGACTTCTCGAGCACCGGCTCGTGTCCGCGCGCCTCCAGCTGTTCGAAGAACTTCGTTGTTGCGTCCGTCATGGTCTCCTCCCCTGGTTACCGACGGCCTGCGTCCTCTTCAGGTTAAACCCCTGCATGCTCACTGAGCCAGTGTCGGTTGCGAGCCTGAGCTGCCGCCGGCACGTCGATGTCGTCGCCGGGACCCGGGACCCAGTCCTGTTCGACCACGAGCCAACCGGAATAGCGGGCGAGCTCGCCGAGAAACGCGTCGAGATCGACGTCGCCGCTTCCGAGCTCGCAGAACACCCCGTTCCGCCAGGCCTCGTCCCAATCGGACGCGCCACGCAGCACGTCGAGACGAACATCCTTCAGGTGCACGTGGTCGATTCGGTCTCGCCAATCCCGGAAGCCCTTTAGCGGATCGCCGCCCGCCGCCGCCAGATGACCCGTGTCGAGCAGCAGCCCGATGTCGCTCCGCTCGAGCAGCGCCGTCGATCTCGGCCGGCGTCTGCACGCGCGTGCCCATGTGGTGGTGGAACGTCGGCACGAAGCCGCGCCTTCGCACGCGGTCGACCGCACGTGCGAGGGCATCCCAGTCCACCTCGCCCTCCCGAGGGCCGGCATCGGCGAGCACGATCTTCGCGTCGAAGCCGTCGAGAGCCTCGAGCACCCGGTCGAGGTGCGCGAAGCCGTCGTCGCCGAAGCGCATCTGCACGAACGCGCCGGCAAGCGCAAGCTCATGGCGCGCGAGGCGCTCGCGCAGCAGCTGCGCCCTCGCCGAGGTATCCGAGCGGCCCGAGCTCCGTTCCCGGCATAGCCTGCGTCGGCGATCGCATCGAGCAGCTGCTCTGGGCCGGGCACATTGGGAAGCACGCCGACCGTCAGCTCGAACGCGCCGTAGCTCACGGGCGCGTTCGCGACGCGGATCACGTCACGAGCGGAACGCGCGGGTCCGGCTCGAGCTCCGACCAGGCAGCGCGGATCCATGCGAGCTCCGGATCGTCGGCGGCGGCCATCGAGCGGGTATCCCCGGCAAGCGCGTTCAGGTAGTAGAGGTCGTAGCCGTGTGCCGCGGCCGTCGTGTGGTAGCCGAACGGCACGAGCATGAGATCGCCGTCGCGCACGGTCACCGTGACGTCGACACCGCGGCTCGGGCTGTAGAGACGCTGGACGGCGAACGCCTCCGGCCTCGCGGTGCGGTAGTAGTAGGTCTCTTCGAGCACCACCTCGTCGGGCGGGTTGTTCTCGTCGTGCTTGTGCGGCGGGTAGCTCGACCAGTTGCCGGCAGGCGTGAAGACCTCGACGACGAGGATCCGGTCTGCCGGGAACTCGGGCTTGACGATGTGGTTGATCTGCCGCGTCGCGTTGCCGGCGCCGCGCACCTCGACCTCGACGTCGTCGGGGCGGATCAGCACCGGCTCGTGGCGCTCACGGGCGCCGGCCGCGCAAACCGCGACCTCGCCCTCGGCCTCGACGTCGAACTGCATTCCCACGGGGAGGTAGAGCGCCCACGGCATGCCGTCGAACACGCTCGCGCGGCCGCCGAGCTCCCAGGATCGATCGCCGGCTCGCACGCGGCAGCTCCCGCTCAGCGGAACGAGCACCGACTCGACGCCGTCGTTCTCCGACGAGAACGCGCCGCGGCGAACTTCGAAGGACAGGTAACGCCACCCCGCGGAGGCCGGCGTCACCCGCTCCCACTCGCCCGCTCTGAGGAGGTACTCGCTCATACGAGCGCCGCTTCGAGATCCTCGAGACGAGGCATCGCCTCGGAGCAGGCGAGCTGTGCCGCGACGAGCGCTCCGGCGACGGTGCCGCGTCGAACCGCCTCGACCAGCGGCATGCCGCGCAGCAGCCCGTGTCCGACCGCCGCTGCGAATGCGTCGCCCGCACCCAGACCGTTCACGACCTCGACCGGAAACCCCGGGACGTCTGTCTCCTCCGCTCCTTCGAAGACGGTCGCGCCGCGTTCACCCCGCTTCAGCACCAGCACCGGAACGTCGTCCAGCCTCGCCGCGGCGACCTCGTCCTCGTTTCCGATCACGATCTCCGCGGCAGCGACCGCTTCGGCAGCGAGCCGTGGATACTCCTCCGGCCTGTCCCACAGGGTCGGCCGCCAGTCCAGGTCGAAGATCGTCGTCCCACGGTGCGCCCGCAGCGCCGAGAGCGTCGTCTCGCGGCTCGGAGATTGGGCGAGCCCAGTCCCCGTCGCAAAGAGCAGCGGAGCCGCCGCGATCTCCTCCAGGTCGAAGTCCTCGAGGGAGAGCTGCCAGTCGGGCGCAGTCGGCCGCCGGTAGAACGTGATCGGGAAGCGATCCGGGGGCCAGACCTCGCAGAAGGTCGGCGGCGTCAGCCAGTACGGGTCCGTGCGCAGGAAGCGAACGTCGACGCCTTCGCCGGCAAGCCACTCGCGCACGAACTCTCCATGCCCGTCGTCTCCGACCCGCGAGGCGATCGCCGTGCGGACGCCGAGCCGCGCGAGGCCGGTCACAACGTTGCCGGCGAAGCCGCCGACGTACTTCGTGAACGTCCGGACGCGCGACAGCGGCGTCTCGAGCTCGTTGGGATACAGGTCGACGCCGACCCGACCGAGCACTGCGGCTTCGATCACACGTGGGTCCGTTCGTCTCGTCTCGCTGCTTCGTACTCCTCTCGCGCCGCGCGAACGGCGTCCACCTCCGATACCTCGGCGACCGGGACGTCCCACCAGCTCTCGTAGCTCGGCACGCCCTCGTAGCGGTCGACCTCCACGGTGATGACGACAGTTCCGTCCTCCCGCTTCGCGTTCTCCAAGGCCGCTCGCAGCGATTCGATGCCGTCGGCGCGGAAGACACGCGCGCCGAACGACTCGGCGTTGGCGGCGAGGTCGACGGGAAGGACGTCGCCGGTGTCGTCGCTATCGACGCCGATCGACCCGTTCCGGCGGTAGCGGTAGAGCGTGCCGAAGCCGTCGGTGCCGAGTGAACGGGACAGCGAGCCGATCGAGTTGAAGCCGCGGTTGTCGACGAGCACGACCGTCAGCTTCAGACCCTCCTGCACCGAGGTGACGAGCTCGCTCGACAGCATCAGGTACGAGCCGTCGCCGACCATGACGTACACCTCGCGCTCGGGTGCAGCCATCTTCACGCCGAGGCCGCCCGCGATCTCGTAGCCCATGCACGAGTAGCCGTACTCGACGTGGTAGCCCTTTGGATCGCGTGTGCGCCAGAGCTTGTGGAGATCGCCCGGCATCGCACCCGCAGCGCAGACGACGACGTCCGTCGGCGCCGATGCGTCGTTGACGGCGCCGAGCACCTCGCTCTGCGCCGGCAACGGCCCGTGGCCGAGTCGATAGAGACGGTCGACCTCGTCGTCCCAGTCCGCGTTGAGGCGTGCCGCCTGCGAGCGGTAGTCGTCCTCCACCGACCAGCCTTCGAGGAGGGTCGCAAGGCGTTCGAGCGTCGCCCGCGCGTCGCCCACGAGGGCGAGCCCCGCATGCTTCGCGGCATCGAAGTCGGCGATGTTCACGTTCACGAAGCGAACGTCCGGGTTGCGAAACGCGGTCTTCGACGCGGTGGTGAAGTCCGTCCAGCGCGTGCCGATGCCGATGACGACGTCCGCGTCCGCGGCGACGCGGTTCGCGGCGAACGTACCGGTGACGCCGATCGCCCCGAGAGACGACGGATGATCGAACGGCAGCGAGCCCTTGCCGGCCTGCGTCTCGCCGACCGGGATCCCGGTGGCCTCGCAGAAGCTGCGCAGCGCTTCTGTCGCGCGCGAGTAGATGACTCCGCCGCCGGCGACGATCAGCGGTCGCCGCGCGCCGCGGATGAGCTCGACAGCCGCCGCCAGCGCCGTCTCGTCGGGCAGCGGCCGCGGGACGTGCCACACCCGCTTGCGGAAGAGCTCCTCCGGGAAATCGGCTGCCTCGGCCTGGACGTCCTGCGGGAAAGCGAGCGTCACGGCGCCGGTCTCAGCCTGGTTCACGAGCACGCGCATCGCCTGCTGCGCGGATGCGATCACCTGCTCGGGACGCGAGATCCGGTCGAAGTAGCGGGAAACGGGCCGGAAGCAGTCGTTGACGGAGACGTCGCCTGCGGATGGAACCTCGAGCTGCTGCAGCACCGGATCGGGCCGATGCGAGGCGAACACGTCGCCGGGCACGAGCAGCACCGGCAGCCGGTTGATCGTGGCGAGCGCAGCGCCCGTGACCATGTTCGTCGCGCCTGGCCCGATCGACGTCGTGCACACGAAAGCCCCGAGCCGGTCCTTCATCCGCGCGTAGCCGGACGCGGCGTGCACCATCGCCTGCTCGTTGCGCGCCTGGTAGTACGTCAGGAGCTCCGGCGACTCGTACAGCGCTTCGCCGATGCCCGCGACGTTGCCGTGGCCGAAGATGCCGAAGCAGCCGCCGAAGAACCGCTCCTCGACCCCGTCGCGCTCCACGTACTGGGCGGCAAGGAAGCGGACGAGCGCCTGTGCCGCGGTCAGCCTGACCGTTCCCGTCACCCCACCTCCGCCCTGATCTCCTCGAGCTCGTGCTCGAGCTCCGCAAGCTCCGAGCCTCCCGCCATCAGGCGCACGAGCTCTTGCCGGTCGATCTGCGGACTTCTCGTAGGCGCCGAGCATCTGGCCGCGGTTCAGGATCACGAACCGATCGGCGACCGGATACGCGTGATGCGGGTTGTGCGTGATGAAGATCACCGCGACGCCACGCTCTCGCGCCTGCAGGATGTACTTGAGCACGACCCCGGCCTGCTTCACGCCGAGTGCCGACGTCGGCTCGTCGAGGATCAGGACGCGGGCGCCGAAGTAGACGGCCCGCGCGATCGCGACCGACTGCCGCTCGCCGCCAGAGAGCGTGCCGACCGGCTGATCCGGGTCGCGGATGTCGATGCCCATCTCGTTCAGCTCGCGGCGGACGATTCCCTTTGCCTTGGCAGCGTCGAACCACTGCAGCGGCCCGAAGCCCTTCCGCGGCTCGGCGCCGAGGAAGAAGTTCCGCCAGATCGACATCAACGGCACCATCGCCAGGTCCTGGTAGACCGTCGCGATTCCCTTCGCGCGCGCGTCGCGCGGTGATCCGAAGTGCACCTCCTCGCCGTCGACCAGGAGTCGTCCGCCATCCGCCTGATGGACGCCGGAGAGGATCTTGATGAAGCTCGACTTGCCGGCGCCGTTGTCGCCCAGGATGCAGGTCACCTCGCCCCCGTTCACGTACGTCGAGATGTCCTTCAGCGCGACGATGTTGCCGTAGTACTTGGAGAGGTGGTCGGCCTCGAGCAGGTGCGCCATCGTCATCTCGCTTTCTGAGCCCGACTGCGGATCCACGTGTTCAGGAGCACTGCGGCGAAGAGGATCGCGCCCTGGAACGTGAAGGTCCAGTTGCTGTCCCACTGCGCATCGACGATTCCCAGCTGCACCATGCCGAGCATGGCGGCTCCGAAGAAGGTCCCGATCACCGAACCGAACCCGCCGGTCAACAGACATCCGCCCACGACGGCACAGATGATGAAGATGAACTCGAGGCCGATGCCCTCTCCGGACTGCATCGAGCGCAGCTCGAGCGCCTCGATGATTCCCATCAGGGCCGCGGTGGCCGAGGTCATCATGAACAGCAGCATCTTCGTCCGCGCCACCGGGACGCCGACGTTTCGCGCGGAATTCGGCTCGCCGCCGGCGCCGTAGATCCAGTTGCCGAAGCGCGACTTCGCAAGCAGCCACGCGCCGACGATGGTGATTCCGATCCACCAGAGCACCTTGACCTTGAAGTCCCACTTCGTGATATCGCCGGCAAAGATCTTGTGGGCGGTCTCGAACCCGCTGGCCGTGTCGATGTCCTGGATCGCGGTCTGGCCGGTGAGCTTGAGCGTGCCGGCGGCATTGACGCCCTGCAGGATGAAGAACGTCGCGAGCGTCACGATGAAGCTGGGTAGCTTCGTCCTGATCACCGTCAACCCGTTGATGAAGCCGACGAGGAGGCCGAACAGCAGCACCAGCGCCATCGCGGGCCAGACGTTCATGTCCTGAAAGGTCGTCAGGTAGCCGAGCAATAGGCCGGAGCTGCCGATCATGACGCCGGCCGAGAGGTCGAACTCGCCGCCGATCATCAGCAATGCGACAGGGACGGCGACGATGCCGTACTGCGCGGCCTGGTCGGTCCACCCGGCAGCGATCGCCGGGTCGCTCAACCAGTGGACGTCCTGCGCGAAGTAGCCGAACGCGAGCCAGACGGCGATCGCCCCGAGCAGCGCACCGATGTCCGGGCGCATCAGCAGGCGCTTGAACCACCCGACCGTTACGAGACGCTCGTCTCGCGGAGCCCTGTCGACTGTCGTCTCGCTCATCGCAGATCCTCCCGCTCAGGCGGGTGGGCGGCCGAGCGGCCGCCCACCACGCGGGTCGTTAGCGAGTGCCTTTCGATGCGAGCTGCGCCACCTTGGCGGCGTTCGCCTTGTTGATGATCCCGGGCCCCGTCAGCACCGGCGCCCCGTTGCCGACGGTGTTGAGGTTCGTCACGTACAGCATCGCGAAGACGACCGGCAGATAGCCCTGCAGGTACTGCTGCTGGTCGATCGCGAACAGCATCTTTCCCTGCTGGATCTGCTTGATCGCCCCGCCGACGTCGAACGTCCCGATCTTCGCGCCTTTCGGGCACGAAGAGATGCACGGAATGGTCACGTCTGGATCGAGGCCGAGAAACGAGTCGAGACTCTTGTCCGCGTTGAACGCAGCCTTGACCTTGGCCTTCGTCCCCGGGATGTCCTGCTTCGCGTTCGGAATCGTCAGGACCTTGACCTTGCTCGAGCCGAGCACCGACTTCACTCCCGTGGCCCGCTGCTGGAGCCCCGAGTTGCTCGCCTCGTGGATGACGAGGAGAAGCTTCTTCACTCCTGCCTTCTTGAACTGCTTCCCGGCCCCTTTGCCGGCGAGGGTCTCCGTTTGTCCGACGTGGACCATGTACGTCGGCAGGGAGTCGAACGCGCCGAGCCCCGAGTTCACCGTGATGATCTCGATGCCCTTCGACGACGCCTTCCTGAGTGGATCCCGCAGCGCGCTCGCGTCGGGGACGGACGTTGCGATCACCTTGGCGCCGGCCGAGATCGCGGCATTGAGGCCGGAGACCTGCTTGGGGACGTTGTTGTTCGCGTACACCTGCGTCACGCTCACTCCCCGCGACTTCAGATCCTTCGCCGCCTGGTCGACGCCCTTCTTGAAGACCGACCAGAACGAGCCCGTGTCGCCGTGCGTGACGACGGCGACCTTGATCGTCGCATTGGCCGCACCGAGCGCAGCCTCCGCCCGCGATCCGAGAACCGTGGCTCCGGCGGCGAGCAGGCCGCCTCTGATGAACAGGTCGCGCCGGTTGAGCCCGAGCTCTTCCTCCTCCTCCAGCTCGACGAGCTCACGTTCGATCATTTGGGACTCTCCTTTCCCTCGCCCTACATGTCCGGTCGACGATTGCCTCGACCTGCGAACGATGGACCTCCTTTCGTCCCGGAATCAAGCTGCCTCGTAGCTGACGCTCCCCACCCGCTCCTCGTGCCGAAGCTGGATCGTCCTGCCTTCGCGGAATGAGCGCTCGCAGGCCTGGGCCAGGACGAACGCGGCGAGCGCATCCTCGCCGGTGACCGCCGCCTGCCGTCCCTCGAGGATCGCCGTGGCGAAGCTCTCGAGCTCGAGCGCATAGGCATCGGGAAAGCGTTCCGTGAAGTCGTCGACCCAGTCCACGGCTGCGCTTCCCGGTGTGAGCCAGACATCGTGCGTTCGACGATGGTTACCGATCCGTACGGTGGCGCGTGAGCCCACGATCTCCGTCGAGCACTCGTAGCCGTAGCCGGCGACCCTGCTCTCGTCGATCACGCCCAACGCACCGCCCGCGAAGCGGAGCGCAACGACCGCGTTGTCGATGTCGCCGACGTCCGCGAACGCCGGATCCGACAGCGCCGCGCCGAATGCCGTCACCTCCTCGATCTCACCGACGAGCCAGCGTGCGGTGTCGAGGTCGTGGATCGTGACGTCGACGAAGAAGCCGCCGGAGTCCCTGATGTAGTCGAGCGGCGGTGGCTGCTTGTCCCGAAGCGTCGTCCGGAACAGGTAGATGTCGCCCAGCTCGCCGGCGCGGATCCGCTCGGCGGCGGCCGCCCAATCGGGATCGAACCGACGATGGAGCCCGACCTGCAGGATGCCGCCGCCGTTGCGCGCAGCCTCGACGGCCGCAAGCGTCGACGGCAAGTCGAGGGAGATCGGCTTCTCGCAGAACACATGCTTCCCCTTGGCAGCCGCCCGCTCGATCATCTCGACGTGAAGCGGAGTCGGCGTGGCGATCACGACCCCATCGACTTCGGGATCGGCGACGAGGTCTTCGTAGCTCGTCCCCCACTCGACGCCGAGCCGCTCGCCGGTCGCACGCGCTAGAGACTCGTCCGCGTCGACGACGTGCGCGAGCTCCGCCGAATTCACGCGTCCGGTCAAGTTGGTGGCGTGGAGGAGGCCGATTCGGCCGAGACCGGCCACTCCGAGCCGAGCTCGGCGAAGGCGGCCTGCGGCGATGCGGTGCTTCGCGGCCCTCATCGTGCGGTTGGCAACGTTTTCACAGCTTCTCGACCCTTGTCAAGTCGAAAGGTGGAGTGCTATCTCACGCTCCGATGGTGGCAACGTTTTCACGGAGATGAGCGGCGAGCAGGGCCATCCGACGCTCGCGCAGGTTGCGGCCGCGGCGGGTGTCTCGCTCTCGACCGCCTCCCGCGCCCTTCGACCCGACAGCTCTGTGCAGGAGTCGACGCGTCGCCGCGTGCGGGCCGCGGCCAGGCGGCTCGGCTACGAGCCGAACCGGCTGGCGCGTTCGCTCCGGACGCGCGCCTCTTCCTTTGCCGGTGTGATCGTCCCGGACATCGGCGTCGGCTTCTACGCGCGGGCGGTGAAGGGCGCGCAGGACGCGCTCGAGCGCGCAGGGTACGAGGTGATCCTGATGAACACCGAGCGGCAGGCGTCGCGGGAAGCGGCCGCCCTCCGGACGCTGCTCGCGCACCGAGTGGACGGCGTCCTGCTCGCGACCTCGGGTGGTTTCACCGACACGCCGCGCGTCCCGATCGTCTTCTTCGACAACCTCGTGTCCGGAGCCGGCGCCGGCCATGTTGCCAAGGCGAACAAAGAAGGAATGGCGCTTCTCGTCGAGCATCTCCTGACCACCCACGGGCACAAGAGCATTGCGTACGTCGGCGGCCCCCCGCAGTTCACCTCCGGCATCGAGCGGCTCGAGGGCTTCCGTGCTGCGATGGCCGGTGCGGAGCTCGAGGTTCCGTCGCAGCACCTCTGCTTCGGGGACGACGTCTGGTCTGTCGAGAGCGGCCACGATGCCGTGGCCGAGCTGCTCTCGTCGGCCGCTCGCCCGACTGCGATCGTCGCCGCCGGTGACACGCTCGCCGTCGGGGCGATTCAGGCCGTTCGCGAGCTCGGGTTGCGTGTGCCCGAGGACATCGCCGTTGTGTCCTTTGACGATCCGTTCTTCGCCGACCTCCTCGACCCACCGATCACGGCGCTCGCCCGGAACGAGCGCGCGCTCGGCGAGCTGGCGGCGTCGCTCCTCCTGCACGCGATTCAGACCGGATCCCTGGGCCCGCCCACCGAGGTCCGCGTCCCCGTCGAGCTCATCATCCGCCGCTCGTGCGGGTGCTCGAAGACGTAAGCCGGCCAGACCGCTCTCTATGATCCGCCGGTGGCTCGCCCGTCCGAAGGCGTGAGCTCAGAGGGCGCCGCTCCTCGCTCCCTCGTGCAACGACCCGCAGTCCTCCTCGGCATCGGCGCAGTCGTCGCGATCGTGGCCTTCCAGCTGTGGATCACGCCTTCGAACCCGCCGGGATACCACCGCGACGAGGCAGCACTCTCCTACAACGCGTACTCCATCTCGACCAGCCTGCGAGACGAGGACGGGGCATTCCTGCCGTTGTTCTTTCGGTCGTTCGGTGACTACAAGAGCCCGCTCTACCCGTACTTGCTGGCAGGCGTCTTCAGGATCACGGGTCCCGACTCGGAAGTCGCCCGGGGGATGTCAGCCGTGCTCGTGCTCGCGGCGATCCTCCTCCTGGGGCTCCTGGCTCACAGGCTCACGGGCAGCTATCCGGTCGCCGTGATCGTCGTGGTGTTGGCGGGCTTGACGCCCTGGCTCTTCGAGATCGGCCGCGTCGCGCTCGAGGTCTCGACCCAGCCGCTGCTCGTCACGTTGCTGTTGCTGGCACTGTTACGGAGCCGCCGACGAGGGCTCTGGACGATCGGCGAAGGGGTCGTGGTCGGCTGTGTCCTCGGGCTCCTCGTCTACTCCTACACCGGCAATCGTCTGCTCGCCCCGCTCCTTGCTGCTGGGCTCGTCGTGTTCGCGGGGCGCGGACGCTGGACCTGGCTCGCAGCCGGCTGGGGAACGTTCGCACTGTTCCTCGTCCCGCTCGGCGTCTATGCGCTACGGCATCCAGGCGCACTGACGGCGAGATACGGCGCGACGAGCATCTCACGGGACGTGTCCGGAGTCGGCCTCGTCCTTCAGGCGATCGGCAACTGGTTCCGAGACATCGACCCGTGGCATTGGGCGACGGCGGGCGACCCGGCTCCGTACGTTCACAACGGCGGCTACGGAGCCTTCCTCGGTGCCGTGATCGTGCTTGCGCTCATCGGGTGTCGCGATCGTGGTGATGCGGAAGCGCGACGACCTCTGGTGGCGGTACGTGCTGCTCGCGACGCTGCTCGTTCCCGTCCCCGCTGCGTTGACGGTCGATCGCTACAACGCGATCCGGCTTGCAGCGCTACCGGTTCTGTTGCTGGTACTCGCCATCCCGGCCTTGGACGCGCTCGTCATGTTGGCACTGAGTAACAACGTCGCTCGAGCCGCAGCCGCCGTGCTCGCGGTCGCCGTTGGAGTGCAGTTCGTCCAATTCCTGCACGAGTATCGAACACGCGGTCCCGCAAGGACCGTCCTCTTCGACGCAGGCGTCCCTGCTCTGCTCGACCGGGCATTCGCAAACGGCAACAGGATCTACATCGACTACGACGACCGCGGAGCGCAGGCGCAGGCGCGTTGGCACGCGGCCGAGTCCGGCCTGCCGCGGGAACGAGTCCAGATCCTTCCCGACGGTGGTATCCCACCGAAGGGCAGCACGGTCTTCGGGTTGTTTCAGGAGTGCGATTACGTCTGCACGAAGTTCGCGCGCTGGGAGCACTACTGGCTCGCAAGGGCGATCGGGCCGAATCCAGGCTGACCGATGCGCGCCGCAGCGATCGAGCCTCAGTCGAGCCGGAAGACCTCTTCGAGTGGCGGCGGCCCGCTGTCTGGGACCCGCTGCTCGAGCAGTTGCGCCATCGCGTCCTGCCAGCGCGCGGAAACGTCTTGCTCCGCGAGGTATCGCGCGGCGGCGTCGAGGTCATCTGTTTCGAAATAGCCGAACATCTGATTTTCGTGGCGGAAGATCGTGTAGTTCCGGATGCCGGCGCTGCGCAGCGCATCGAGCATCTCCGGCCAGACCTCTCGATGCGCCTGGACGTACTCGTCGATTCGCTCGGGACGCACCTGAAGGACAAATGCACTGCGTTGTGTCACCCGACCTCCTTTACGAATGTGCTTTCGATCTGACGTCGTTCGAAAGTAAATAAGAAGACCATTGACTTCTACAGGAATCGAGGCGTAGGCTCAGGGGCATCGGCCACGACCACTCTTCTCGCGGTTTTTCGCAACAGGAGCGGCTGCAGCAAGTGCTCGAGATGCTCGAGACCCGCGATTCGGTTCACGTTACGGAGCTTGCGAAAGCGTTTTCGGTTTCCGAGGTCACCGTCCGCAGCGACCTCACGGTGCTCGCGAAACAAGGGCTTGTTGCCCGCGTTCGCGGCGGCGTACGCGCCATTGCAGCAGGGCCAATCGGAGGTCGGGTTCGACCTGCGCCTGCGACTCGAGGTCGACGGAAAGCGGGCTATCGCCCGCGCCGCCGCGGCAATGGTGGACGAGGGGGAGGCGGTGGCCATCGACGCGAGCACGACGGGGTATTACCTCGCACTCGAGCTCCGGGCTAAACGTGAGCTCGTCGTCGTCACCAATGGATTGCTCGTCGCGACCGCGCTTGCCGACGCGCCCGGAATCACCGTGCTCGTCACGGGCGGCTTGCTCCGGCTCTCGGCGATGTCGCTTGTCGGCGACCTTGGCACGGACGTGCTTCGCACGACGCGCATCAACAAGGGCTTCCTGGGCGCGCGCGGGCTCAGCCTCGAACGAGGGCTGATGGACCTGAACCCGGACGAGGTGCGGATCAAGCAGGAGATGGCGGACGCATGCGAACAGGTCTTCGGGATCTTCGACGGGACGAAGTGGCATCGCAGCGCCCTCCTCGCGTTCGTCGCGACGGAGGATCTGGCCGGCATCGTCACCGATTCGAGCGCGCCCGCCCACGAGGTCAACGCCTGGCGCGAGTCCGGTGTGAACGTCGTCGTCGTCGACCCGGGCCCGCGTGAGCCGTTGCCTCTCCGGCCACGCGATCTCAGGCGGGCGGTTCGCAACGAGGAGGCGTTCGGCTGATGGCCGTCATGGCCGCGGTCGACCTCGGAGCACAGAGCGGACGCGTCGCCGTCGGCAGGTTCGACGGTGAGCGTCTCAGCGTCACCGAGGTGCACCGCTTCCCGAATCAGCCGGTGCGAACGGGCGGAACGCTCCAGTGGGACATCCTCGGCCTGTACCGGGACGTGCTGGACGGTCTCCGGGCCGCAGGGCGTGAAGCGGGCCGGATCGACGCGCTCGGCGTCGATTCGTGGGGCGTCGACTTCGGTCTCGTCGACCGGAAGGGACGGCTTGTGCGGAATCCGGTGCACTACCGCGACGGGCGCCGAGCAGAAGCCGTGTCCAGCGTGCTCGACCGCGTGCCCGCTCGGGAGCTCTACGAGCGGACCGGCATCCAGCTCATGCCGATCAACACCGTCTTCGAGCTCGGAGCCATGGCTGCGGACGGCGATCCTGCGCTCGCGGCCGGTGACACGCTCCTGCTCGTTCCCGACCTGATCCACCACTGGCTCTGTGGCGCCCGAACCTCGGAGTTCACGAACGCCACCACGACCCAATGCTGGGATCCGCGGAGCGGAGCGTGGGCGACAGACCTGCTCGAGCGTCTGCGATGTCCCGGCACGGCTGCTGCCGGAGGTCGTGCAGCCTGGGACGTGCCTCGCACCGCTGACGCCATGAGGTCGCGGAGGACACACGGCTCGCACATGCCGCCGTCATTGCGGTCGCGACCCACGACACCGGCTCAGCGGTCGCGGCGATCCCGTTCGGCACGCCAACGTCGGCATTCATCAGCGCCGGCACGTGGTCTCTCGTCGGCGTCGAGGTCCGCGAGCCTGTGATCACCGACATCACATTCGCGGCCAACCTGACGAACGAGGGCGGTGTGGATGGGACGTTCCGGCTCCTGCGGAACGTCACCGGCCTCTGGCTCATCCACGAGTGCCAACGGGCATGGGCGCTCGAGGGCCACGCCTATTCCTTTGACCAGCTCCTCGCGCTCGCGAAGCAGGCGCCGGCGTTGCAGTCGTTCATCGAGCCGAACGACCCCGCGTTCGCCGAGCCCGGCGACATGGTTGCCCGCGTGCGCGCCTTCTGCGCTCACACCGGCCAGACGGAGCCCGTCGAGCCCGGCGAGGTCGTACGCTGCGTCCTCGAGAGTCTCGCACTGAAGCACGCGCAGACGCTCGACCTGCTTGCGTCGGTCACGGGTACGTCGCCGCGCGAGCTACATGTGGTGGGCGGCGGAGCACGCAACGAGCTGCTGTGCCGCTGGACTGCCGATGCGTCGCGGGCGGCCGGTACACGCCGGCCCCGAGGAGGCGACGCTGCTCGGGAACCTGTTGGTTCAGGCGATGTCGCTGGGCGAGATCACGTCGCTCGCGGAGGCCCGAGAGATCGCGGCCACATCGTTTGCCCGGACGACATACGAGCCGCACGAGACTCCCGCGTGGCAAGAAGCGCGAGAGCACTTTACGGCCGCAGTCGCCCTGCCGACCCTCGAGGTAGGTGCATGACCGAAGTCGCCGGCGTCCTGCACGGCATTCCCGCGCCCGAGGACCGCTGGGACGCCGCCAAGGGCAACCTCGACGTGCTCGAAGCGCTCGTCGCTCGCTCGAATCTGCTGGGCTCGGACCGCGCCGTCGCAAATCAGGGCGGAGGCAACACCTCCGCGAAGGGAGTCGTCGCCGACCACGCCGGACGGGAGCAGCGCGTGCTGTGGGTCAAGGGCTCCGGCACCGATCTCGCGTCGATCACTTCGGCAGGTTTCGCAGCGCTGCGGCTGGACGAGATCGGCCCGCTGCGGGAGCGAGACGCGATGGACGACGCCGCAATGGTCGAATACCTCCTCCGCTGCGCGCTCGATCCGAGCTCACCGCGGCCCTCGATCGAGACGCTCCTCCATGCGTTCATTCCTGCGGCACACGTAGACCACACTCACCCGGACGCGATCATCGCCATGACCTCGTCCCCTGGCGGGCGGGGTCTGGCCGACGAGGTGTTCGGAGAGGAGGCAGTCTGGCTGGACTATCAGCGGCCGGGCTTCGAGATGTCGCGGCGGGTCGCAGACCTCCTGGACGCGAATCAACACGCTCGGGCGGTGCTCCTCGAGAAACACGGGCTCGTCACCTGGGGGGACACGAGCGAAGAGAGCTATCGGCGCACGATCGAGCTCGTTTCGCGAGCCGCGAACGCGCTCGACGCGGCAGGTGCCGGTCACCTCGGGCTCGGCGGTCAAAAGGTCGGAGAGGTCGAGGAGGAGGAGGCCCGGCTCCTCCTCGTCGGTTCGCTGCCGGCGCTCCGCGGAGCACTGCTCGCCGATGCCGACGGCGTGGTGCTGGAAGTCGACCGCAGCCGAGAGGCGATCGCTTTTGCCTCATCCGTCGACGGGCCGAATGTCAGCCAGGTCGGCGCACCGTGTCCCGATCATCTGATCAACACGAAACACAAGCCGCTCGCCGTCGACTTCGATCCCATGACAGGTAGTTCCGTCGAGCTCGCGGAGGCGCTTCGGGACGGCGTCGCCGAATATGCGGATTGGTACCGCGCGTACTACGAGCGCAACCTGACCGACGAGAGCCGTCCGTTCCCGATGGATCCGCCCGGCCCACGGGTTGTGCTGATTCCAGGGCTCGGCATCGTGACGAGCGGCGCCGATGCCGCGCGCGCACGCACCACGCGAGACCTCTATCACCGTGCGATCGCGGTCGAGGAGGCTGCCGAAGCGATCGGCGGGTTCCGCTCGCTCACGGAGGCGGAGGCGTTCGCGATCGAATATTGGCCGCTCGAGCGGTACAAGCTGGCGCAGGCACCGCCGAGGGGCGAGCTCGCAGGGCGGGTCGCCGTGATCACCGGCGGAGCAAGCGGAATCGGGCGCGCGACCGCACGCCTGCTCGCGGAGCGCGGGGCGCATGTCGTCGTCGCCGACCTCAACGAGGACGGAGCTCGTCAGGTCGCCGACGAGCTCGTCGCTACCCACGGAGCTCGGCGTGCGATCGCGGTCGCCGCCGACGTCACAAACGAGGCTGCCGTCGAGCGGATGGTCGCGGAGACCGTGCGTTCGTACGGCGGACTGGACATCCTCGTCGCGTCTGCCGGCCTCGCCACGAGCGCTTCGCTGACGGAGACGAGCTTCGAAGACTGGGAGCTCAACTTCGCAGTGCTCGCACGCGGCTACTTCCTGGCGGCGCGTGAGACGTTCCGCGTCCTGATCGAGCAAGGACGCGGCGGGTCGCTCGTCTTCGTCGGATCGAAGAACGCGCTCGTCGCGGGAGCGAACGCCGCGGCGTACTCGTCGGCGAAGGCGGCTTCGCTCCATCTCGCTCGCTGTCTCGCCGAAGAGGGAGGGCCGCACGGCATCCGCGTCGGAACCGTCAACCCCGACGCTGTCATCCAAGACTCCGGCATCTGGTCGTCGGACTGGAAATCGGAACGCGCAAGCACGTACGGCGTCACCGAGGAGGACCTCCAGAACTTCTATCGCGGGCGAACGAAGCTCGGTGTGAGTGTCTATCCGGAGGACGTGGCCGAGGCGATCGCATACCTCGCCGGCCCCCGCTCGGCCAAGTCGACCGGAAACGTGATCAACGTCGACGGCGGCGTAACCGCCGCGTATCCCCGGTAGTGCGAAGGAGGCGCACGATCCACCGGTCCGTCAGTCAAACCCGACAGACGAAAGGAACCATCAATGCACAAGGGCAGATGGGCGATTGGCGTGGCGGCGGTGCTCGTTGCAGGCGTCGCCGTGACGGCCGCGCTCGCGGCCAACAGCCACTCGACGGCAGGCAAGACGTTCTACTTCATCCCGAAGGACACGCTCAACCCGTACGAGGTCATCGCCGACCGTGGCGGCAAGATCGCCCTCACGAAGCTCGGTCACAAGCAGGTCGTCTCGTCTGGCACGGAGGACACTGCCGCGGCTCAGCAACCGGCGATCCAGGCCGCAATCCAGGCGCATGCAGCCGGCATCGTCATCGCCGGCAACGACCCGCAGGCCGTGTGTCCCGCGCTCCAGCAGGCCCAGGCGCAGGGCACGAAGGTCATTGCGTTCGACTCGGACGTCAACTGCCGGTCGCTCTTCATCAACCAGGCGGACACCGAGACGATCGGCCGGAACCAGATCAAGCTGCTGGGCAAGCTGATGAATTACAGAGGTCAGTTCGCGATTCTGTCGGCGGCCTCGACGGCCACGAACCAGAACGCGTGGATCAAGTACATGAAGCTCGAGCTGAGGAAGCCGGTCTACAAGAACATGAAGCTCGTGAAGACCTACTACGGCAACGACAACCCGGCTCAGTCGCGGCAGGCGACGGTGAGCATGCTGCAGGCGTACCCGCGCCTGAAGGGGATCGAGTCACCCACGACGGTCGGGATCAGCTCGGCTGCTCAGTACCTCTCCGACCTCGAAGTACAAGGGCAAGGTCGTGCTCACGGGCCTCGGCCTGCCGAGCCAGATGAAGAAGTACGTGCACAATCACACCGTCACGGCGTTCCAGCTCTGGAACCCCGAGGACCTCGGGTACCTCGCCGGCTACTCGATCGCGGCGCTCGCAGACGGCAAGATCACGGGCAAGGTCGGCCAGACGTACACGGCCGGCAAGCTCGGCAGGTACAAGATCATCAGGGGACCAGACCGGCGGCCGCAGGTGATTCTCGGACCGCCGTTCACGTTCACGATCAAGAACGTCGACAAGTTCAAGTTCTAGGACGAGCGAGCTGAGGGGGCGCCGTGTCGTTGCGGCGCCCCCTCGGTGCCAGCAATTGACGACAACGCAGCCCGAACCAGTGCTCTCTCTCGAGCACGCCCAGAAGAGCTTCGGCGCCGTCCACGCGCTCGAGGACGGCGACGTCGAGCTGTTCCGCGGCGAGGTGCACGGCCTCGTCGGCGAGAACGGCGCCGGTAAGTCGACGCTCGTCAAGATCCTCGCCGGAGTCCACCGGCCCGAGGCGGGGCGACTCGTCCTCGACGGCGAGGAGGCGATCTTCGACAACGCCAAGCAGTCCCAGGCCGCCGGGATCGCGATCATCTTTCAGGAGCCGACGCTCTTCCCCGACCTGAGCGTCGCCGAGAACATCTTCGTGGGCGTTCAGCCGCTCAAGCGCTTTCGCCGGATCGACGGTAGGCGGATGCGCCGAGAGGCGGCCGCCGTCTTCGAGCAGCTCGGCGTCCGCCTCGAGCTCGACCGCCTGGCGCGCGGCCTCTCGATCGCCGACCAGCAGCTCGTCGAGATCGCCAAGGCGTTGACGACGAACGCGCGGGTAATCGTGATGGACGAACCTACCGCCGCACTGACCAGCGCCGAGGTCGACCGGCTGTTCGGCATCGTCGAGACGTTGCGGGCACGCGGAAACGCAGTGCTCTTCGTCTCGCATCGCCTCGAAGAGATCTTTGCGATCTGCCAGCGAGTGACCGTCATGCGCGACGGACGTCACGTCCTGACGAAGCGGATCGAGGAGCTGACGATCCAGTCGGTGATCCGGGCGATGGTCGGCCGTGACATGGAGGCCCTGTTCCCGAAGGTTCCCGCCGAGCCGGGCCGGGTCGTCCTGAAGGTGGACCGCCTGACGCGCGAGGGCGTCTTCACCGACGTCTCGTTCGAGGTACGGAGCGGCGAGATCGTGGCGCTCGCGGGACTCGTGGGCGCCGGCAGGACCGAGGTCGCCCGCGCCGTCTTCGGGATCGACCGCTGGGACGCGGGCTCGGTCGAGATGGACGGACGGCGCTTGCCGCCCGGGTCGCCGACGGCGGCGATGGCAGCCGGCATCGGGCTCGTTCCCGAGGACCGCCGCCAGCAGGGGCTCGTGATGGACTTCTCGATCGAGCGCAACATCGCGCTCGCTTCGCTCGACAGCGTGCGCCGCGGCGGGTTGATCCCGCGCGGAGCCGAGCGGAGATTTGCGAAGGACTGGGCGCTCCGGTTGCAGCTGAAGTACGGGAGGTTGACGAACCCTGCGTGGACGCTCTCGGGTGGCAATCAGCAGAAGGCAGTCCTGGCGAAATGGCTGGCGCGGAAGCCGGCGTTGCTGATCGTCGACGAGCCGACGCGCGGCATCGACGTCGGCACGAAAGCCGAGGTGCACCGCCTGCTCTCCGAGCTCGCTGCGCAGGGAGTCGCCGTGCTCATGATCTCCTCGGAGCTCCCGGAGGTTCTCGGCATGGCCGACCGCATCGTCGTGCTCTTCGAGGGTCGGGTCATGCGCGAGTTCGCACGGGCCGAGGCCGACGAGGACGCGCTCATGCACGCGGCCACCGGCCAGCTCGAGGACGCGGCGTGACGACGCTTGCCGAGGATCAGAAGCTCGCCGAGCCCCAGGCGAGCTCGCATGTCGTCGCGGAGTTACTCCTTCGCTTCCGCGAGCTCGGCATCGTCCTCGCTCTCGTCATCGTCGTCGTCGCGACGACGATCGACAATCCGAATTTCCTCAGTGCGACGAACGTGCAGCAGATCCTTTCGAGCGCGTCGATCATCGCCCTCCTCGCAATCGGCGAGACGATCGTGATCATCACCCGCAACGTCGACCTCTCGATCGGGTCGGTCCTCGGGATCTCCGCGTATGCGACCGGTGTGCTCTATGTCCATCATCCGCACGTCCGGCTCGTCTTCGTCTTCCTGGTCGCCCTCGGAATCGGCGTCGCCTGCGGAATCGTCAACGGCGCCGTCGTGACGATCGCCCGAGTGCCGAGCCTGGTCGTGACGCTCGGGACGCTCTACATCATCCGCGGGATCGACGGAGCCTGGGCAGGCGGCAACCAGGTCAACGCCTCCATGCTGCCCAATAGCTTCAACAAGATCGGCTACGGGACGATTGCCGGGATCCCGTACCTCGGCATCATCGCCATCGTCGCCGTGGCGATCGCGACCTACGCGATGCGCACGTTCCGGACGGCACGCGACTTCTACGCGATCGGGTCGGATCCCCAAGCTGCGCGCCTCGTGGGCATCCCGGTCGGCTCGCGCGTGTTCCTCGCTTTCGTCCTCAGCGGCGGCATCGCCGGCCTCGCCGGCGCCGTCTGGCTCTCGTACTACGGCTCCGTGGACGCGATCGCGGGCGTCGGCTACGAGTTCCAGGTCATCGCCGCAGTCGTCGTCGGCGGCGTCGCGATCTTCGGGGGCAGCGGCACCGTGCTCGGTGCCGCTCTCGGCGCACTCCTCCTGAACACGATCAACAGCGCGCTCGTCGTCGTGAACGTGTCGTCCTTCTGGAGCAGTGCCGTCGCGGGGGCACTGCTCATCGGCGCGATCGCGTTCGACCGGTTGATAGCGGTGCGCGTCGCGCCCGCGCTGCGCACGCGAAGGAGGTCTCGTGGCTGACATCGACGACCTCAAGCCTGGCGACGAGGTTCCGCCGACGGGCGACGAGACTCCGGCGAGCCCGCCCAGGCGAACCGGAATCGGCGCGTTCATGCGCTGGGAAGTCCTGCTCCTCGTGCTCCTCGGCGGGACGATCGCCTACGGGGCCCACGTCTCGCCGTACTTCCTGAACTCCACCAACCTCTTCTTCATCTGCTTGAACGTCGGCGAGGTCGCGATCATGGCGCTCCCGCTCACCTTGATCGTCGTTACCGGGGAGATCGATCTCTCGGTGGCGTCCATGCTCGGCCTGAGCGGAGTGCTCATGGCCGAGCTTTTCACGCACGGCTGGCCGATCTGGCCGGCGATGATCATGGCTGTCGTCCTCGGCGCCTTCCTCGGTGCGTTCAACGGCTTTCTCGTCACGCGCCTAGGTCTCCCGTCACTCGCGGTGACGATCGGGACCCTGACGCTGTACCGCGGGATCGCGCAGGGAATCCTGCCGACGGACACGATCGGCGGGTTCCCCAGCGGTCTGGCAAGCATCGGCGTCGTTCCGATCCCCCACACGCACATTCCGTACTCGATCGCGTTCTTCGGAGCGCTCGCCGTCGTCTTCGGCATCTTGCTTCACGCAACACCGCTCGGTCGGGCGATCTTCGCCATCGGCGCCGGGCAGGAAGCGGCGTTCTTCGCCGGCATCCGCGTCAAACGGATCAAGTTCTGGCTCTTCGTCCTCTCCGGAACGCTGAGCGGTTTCGCGGGTGTGCTCTGGACGCTTCGCTTCGCGTCTGCCCGCTACGACGCCGGCATCGGGACGGAGCTCTTCGTCGTCACGATCGTCCTGCTCGGCGGCATCTCGATCTTCGGCGGGCGCGGCACGATCGCCGGCGTCGTCATCGCGGTCGCCGTGCTCGGATGCCTACAAACCGCGCTGACGGCCGATCTCATACCTGCGCAGGACCAGAACATCGTCGTCGGCGTGCTGCTGATCGCGAGTGTCATCGTCCCGAACGCCGGCGAGCTCTACCGGCGCGCGCGCACACGCCTGCAAAGCGCTGCAGCCCGCCGCCACGCTGCCGCCGCGGCGCGGGCGGAGGGACAATGAGACGGGGCCCGCCCCCGCGCGTCGGGATCTTCGGCATCGGACTCGCCGCGTACTGGCCGCAGTTCGAGGGACTGCGCGAGCGGCTCGAGGGTTATCAGCAGGGAACCCAGGCGCGGCTCGAGGCGATGGGCGCAGAGGTCGTGTCGGCCGGGCTCGTGGACAGCGCGCCCGCCGCACGAGAGGCCGGCGCGAAGCTCGCTGCGGAAGGCGTCGATCTCGTCATGGTCTATACGGCGACGTACGCGACGTCAGCGCAGGTGTTGCCGACTCTCCAGCTCGTCGGGGCGCCCGTCGTCATCTTGAACCTGCAGCCGACGCGCGCCCTCGACTACGAGGGAATGACGACGGCCGAGTGGCTTGCCAACTGCTCCGCGTGCTGTGTCCCGGAGATCGCGGGAGCCCTCACGCGTGCGCGAATCCCGTACAGGTTGGTGACCGGGACGCTTCTCGACGGCGACCCGGCCTGGGACCTGCTGCGCGAGTGGCTGGACGCGGCAAGTGCAGTGCACAGCCTCCGGTCGGCCCGCATCGGCTTTCTCGGTCACACCTATCCGGGGATGCTGGACATGTACTCGGACTTCACTCAGGTCCAGGCGCAAACCGGGGCGCACGTCGAGGTGTTGGAGATCGACGACCTTGTCGAGCGCGTCGAGTCAGCAGACGCCGCCGCGGTCGAGCGTAAAGGGGATGAGATCCGCGAGACGTTCGACCTCGCCGATGCCGGCATCGACCCGATCGCGGCCGAGATCACACCCGAGACCTTCGGCTGGTCGGCGCGCGTTGCCGTCGGCCTCGATCGCCTCGTGGAGGACTTCGAGCTCGACGGGCTGACGTACTACTACCGCGGCGTCAGAGGCAACGCTGCCGAGCGCGTCACCGCCGGGCTGATCGTGGGCAATTCGCTCCTCACCGCGCGCGGCGTCCCGGCGTCGGGCGAGGGCGACCTCAAGACGAACGTTGGAATGCTCCTGCTCGACCGGCTCGGCGCAGGTGGCTCGTACACCGAGTTCTACGCTCTCGACTTCGACGACGAGTTCGTGCTGATGGGGCATGACGGCCCGGGTCACCTCGCGATCGCGGAGGGGCGGCCCGTCGCCCGTGCGCTGAAGCTCTACCACGGGAAAGCCGGCGCCGGCCTCTCGATCGAGATGAAGGTTCGTCTCGGGCCGGTGACGATCCTGGGCGTGACGCAGACGGCAGACGGGCGTCTGAAGCTGATTGCGGCCGAGGGCGAGTCGATCGGGGGGCCGACGTTTCGAATCGGCAACACGAACTCGCGAATCCGGTTCCCAATGGGCCCAACCGCCTTCTTCGACACGTGGTGTGCGGAGGGCCCGACCCACCACGTCGCTCTCGGAATCGGGCATCAGGTCGAGCGCCTGCGAAAAGTGGCCGACCTACTGGCTCTCGAGCTCGCCGTCGTCCAGTAGCTGGGAGTGGCCGTTCGGTTAGTGCCGAACCAGCACGAGGCCGAACCGCCTCGGCCCGTGAACCCCCTCGACGCGCGAGAGCTCGATATCCGACGTCGCCGACGGCCCGGAGACGAACGTCAGCGGCCGACGGGCCCGTAGTCCCGGCGCGAGGCGCCGGAAGGCGGCGGGCACGCCCTCGACGATCTGCTCGTCCTCGATGACACAGAGGTGCACGTCGGGAACGAGCGTCAGCGCTCTCCTCCCCTGCGCCGCGCCCGCGTCGAGAACGACCGTTCCGGTCTCCGCGATTCCGAGCGCGCAGCCCGTCAACGCGGCGCCGATGCGATCCAGCTCGCGAGGGCTCAGCTCCACGTCCGTGATCGACTCGACGGCGCCGGAAACCCACGCCGCCGGAAGGTCCGGCGGGACGGCGAAGGTTTCGACGCCGAAGCGCCGAGCCAGGTCTGCGACGGCGTTTGCGATCTCTGCCTCGGGCACGATGCGCACGATCGATCCGTACTCGGTGACGCGTTCGACGAAGCGGTCGAGGATGTCACCGGGCTCGCGGTCGAGGTACGCCGCGGGGCACCGTGACGTCGTCCGGCCGCTCCGCGCTCGGCACGTCATCGAGAGCTCGACGGACACGCGCGAGAATCTCCTCCCGAGCGCTGGTCACCGTGTCGCCCACCATTCACGAAACGTCTGTGCGGCAGGCGCCCGTAGGTCGCGGGTCTCGGTCCAGCTCCTCAGTCCCGGAAAGTGCCGCAGCACTCCCTGGTGTGCCAACGGGCGAGTCCCGGCCCGCGCAAGACGCTGGGCACGAACGTAGCGCTGCTCGTCGGCGAAGACCCAGCCGAGCGCCTTCATCGCGGCGCGCTCGGACCCCGGCGCCTCGCCTTCCTCGACAACTCGTCCACGCAGATGAACGAGAACCTGCGGGATGTCGATCTTGACCGGGCACACCTCATAGCACGCTCCACAGAGGCTGGAGGCGTACGGGAGCGACGGCGCCTGCTCGATGCCGCGCAGCTGCGGCGTCAGAATCGCGCCGATCGGCCCCGGATACACCGAGCCGTACGCATGCCCACCCGTCCTCGTGTACACCGGGCAGACGTTGAGACACGCGCTGCAGCGGATGCACGCGAGCGTCTGTCGTCCGACCTCGTCCGCGAGCACGTTCGTGCGCCCGTTGTCCAGCAGGACGAGATGAAACTCCTGCGGCCCGTCACCTGCCGTGACTCCCGTCCACAGCGACGTGTAGGGATTCATGCGCTCCCCCGTCGACGACCGCGGGAGGAGCTGGAGGAAGACCTCCAGGTCCTCCGGTGCCGGCAGGAGCTTCTCGACGCCCATGACGGTGATCAGGACCTCCGGCAACGTGGTACAGAAGCGGCCGTTTCCCTCTGACTCGACGACGCACACCGTTCCGGTCTCTGCGACCCCGAAGTTGGCGCCGCTCACCGCGACACGCGCGTCGAGGAACTTCTCCCGCAGGTAGGCGCGCGCCGCCTCGGCGAGAGCGCGCGGCTCCTCCGACAGCTCGGGCAGCCCGAGCTCGCGACGGAACAGATCGCGGATCTCGACGCGGTTCTTGTGGATCGCGGGCACGAGGATGTGCGATGGGCGCTCACCCGCGAGCTGGCAGATCAGCTCGGCGAGATCCGTCTCGACGACGGCGACGCCGGCCGCCTCGAGCGCATCGTTCAGCTCGATCTCGTCGGTCGTCAGCGATTTCACCTTGACTACCTCGCCGGCGCCGGCCGCCGCGACGAGCCCGCGAGATGATCGCCCTGGCCTCTGTCGGCATCGCGTGGCCCAGTGGACCCGCCCGCCGGCGTCTCCGACGGCTGACTCGAACTGCGTGAGATACGTGTCGAGGTGGCGCAGGACGCGGCGCTTGATCGCCTCGCCGGCGGCCCGCAGTGCCTCCCAGTCCGAGCGCTCGGCGACCACGCGGGCCCGCTTCTCCTGGATCGTGTGCGTCGCGACCGCGAGGTTCCGGCGGAGCTGAGCTGTCTGCCAGCGCGTCTCGCGCGGAGGTAGCGAAGTCGCCGGTCATGCTGCTTCCGCCGCGAGGATCTCCGCGAGGTGCGTCGCGCGCACTCCCGTGCGAAGACGAGAGAGCGCGCCGCCGATCTGAAGCAGGCACGAGTTGTCCAAGGCCGTGCACACCTCGGCGCCGGTGTCCAGGACGCTCCGCACCTTGTCTCGCGAGGATCGCCGCAGACGTCTCGGCGTTCTTGAGCGCGAAGGTGCCACCGAAGCCGCAGCACTCGGAGCTCTGGGGAAGATCGACGAGATCGAGCCCGCGAACAGTTCGGAGCAATCGCTCTTCGGCGCATCGCCCACGCGTAGGACGCGCAGCGAATGACAGGTGGGGTGGTAGGTCACGCGATGCGGGTAGGCGGCCCCGACGTCGTCCAGCCCGAGCCGGTCGACCAGAAACTCGCTCAACTCGAGCACACGCGGGGCCAGCGCCTCGACCTCGCCGTTCCAGCGCCGCATCGCCGTCGACCAGAGACCGATAGTAGTCGCGGACGGTGCCGACGCACGATGCAGAGGGAGCAACGACGACGTCCGCGTCGGCGAACACACGAACGAACCTGCGGGCGAGCGCGCGGGCCTCATCGCGGTAGCCGGTATTGAGGTGCATCTGCCCGCAGCAGGTCTGAGCGTCGCGGAAACTCGACGTTGTGACCCAGTCGCTCGAGCAGCCGAACCGTCGCGATGCCGGTCTCCGGCACGAGTGTGTCCGTGAGGCAGGTGACAAAGAGCGTTACGCGCACCGGGTGCGGCAGGATACGCGCGTGGGTGAAGCCGAGGCGCTCGAGCAACTCCGGAGACTCGAGATCGAGACGCCCTCTTGGGGCTATGGCAACTCCGGCACCCGCTTCCATGTCTATCCGTGGCCGGGCGCCGCGCGCGACGTCTACGAGCGAATCGCCGACGCGGCGCTCGTGCACGAGCTGACCGGCTGCTGTCCGAGTGTCGCCATCCACGTGCCGTGGGACCGTGTCGACGACTGGCGCGAGCTACGGGCGTACGCCGAGGGTCGAGGAATTCGTCATTGGCGCCGTCAATCCGAACCTCTTCGGCGACGACGCCTACCGGCTCGGGAGCCTCTGCAATCCCGACGCCGCGGCACCAGGCGCCAAGCGCTCGACCACTGCCTCGAGTGCGTCGCGATCGCCGCCGAGGTCGGCTCCTCCGAACTCAGCCTGTGGCTCGCCGGACGGCACCAACTATCCCGGGACAGGACGACCTGCGCAGCTCGGTTCCGCCGGCTACTCGTGTCACTCCAAGAGCTGTACTCGGCTCTGCCGTCCGGAATGCGGCTCCTCGTCGAGTACAAGTTCTTCGAGCCGGCGTTCTACAGCACGGACCTCCCGGACTGGGGCACCGCAGCCCTCGTCTGCCGCCGTCTCGGTCCCGCAGGCGCAGGTACTAGTCGACACCGGCCACCACCCGCAAGGAACGAACGTGGAGCAGATCGTGGCCCTCTTGCTCGCCGAGGGGTTGCTTGGCGGCTTCCACTTCAACAACCGCAAGTACGCAGACGACGATCTCATGGTCGGCTCGATCGACCCGTTCGAGCTCTTCCGCATCATGCGCGAGATCGCGGCGGCACGTGCCGATGCCACGACCGCCTCGACAGCCGAAGCCCTCGCCCTCATGATCGACCAGTCCCACAACGTCGAGGGGAAGATCGACGCGATGATCCAGTCGGTCGTCAACATCCAGACGGCGTACGCGAAGGCGCTCCTCGTTGACGACGACCGCCTCGGAGCGGCGCAACAGGCAGGGCGACGTGCTGGGCGCTCACCGGGTGCTGGTCGAGGCGTTCGAGACCGACGTACGCCCGCTGCTCGGGCGCCTGCGGAGCGAGCGAGGCCTCGATCCCGATCCGGTGGAGGCATTTCGTGCCGGCGGTTACGCCGAAGAGCGCGCCCGCGAGCGAGGTTCGGCCGCCGTGGCGAGCGCGTACGAGAGTGATTGAAGGTGTCACGCCAGTCGAGATGAGGGACGCAACAGTGATACGGTCAGCGTGACCGGGCAGGAATCCAATCCGAAGGATCCGCCCACTGCGGAGGTCTCGATAACGGAACGGCTCGACGAGGAGAAGATCGGCATCCTGCGTTCCTGGGGCGCAGGGCTGTCGGCGGACGAGCGCGAGGAGGTCAGAGCCGCCGGCAAGGCGATCGTGCTCTTGATCGAGGAGATCGAGCGCCTCCACGTCGATGTCTGGAACGCACGGGCCGGCTCGCTCGAGGCGCCGGCGGCCGCCCCTGATCCCGAGACGCCCTCCGAGCCCGAAGACGACGAGCTCGAACGGACCCTCCGGTCGAGACTCTCGATCCTCGTTCCTCGCCTCCGCCGCGGCTGACAGTTCTCCCAAACCACGGCGTGCTCCGGGCCGTAGTGCCTTGGTCAATCGATTACGGAGGTGACCAAATGCAGCGGAGAATCCTCTCGCTGTCCGGCCTCACGCTTGCCGGGCTCGCGGTCGTCGCCGGAGCCCTTGCCTCGCCCATGAGCGGCGGCCCCAGAATGGGCCCGGCAAGCATGGTCCAGAGACCCGCTTGGCACGGCTTCTACGACGGACACCAGGATACGTACCTGAACACCGACGTCTCCGACAAGGCCGAGGCCAAGTCGATGCACGTCAACTATGCGCCGGGCCTCAAGACCGTGCCGCTCAACTCTGCGCCGGAGATCTACCTCGTCCAGGGCAAGGCGGCCGCAGGACAGCTCGCCGTCTTCGGCTCGGAACCCGGTGAAGCCAGCTACTCGCCGATCTGGAAGGAGACGATCCTGACCTGGAAGTCCAGCGCGAAGCCGGTCCTGATCAAGAGCGACACCCAGGTCGACCAGCTCGAGAAGAAAGGGGGACTGACCGAGCGCTCGACCAAGATCAGGCTCAACTGCCCGATCATCAAGGTCGGCAAAGGCTCCTAGAACGAGAAATCCCGACTACTCGCGTCGCCGCGACGAGCGGCTCGTGTCGCGTCGCCTTGCTCGTTTCGCGTGCGAGTGCCCGGCGCTGCCGACCGAGCTCGTCGCTCAGCGCCTCGATCATCTCGAGCGCGGACTCGCGATCGTCGTCGGCCCATGCGTCGACGAGCTCCTGGACGCCGCGAAGGAGCACGATCACGCCGGCCCTCTGCATCGCCAGCCACTCGTCGGGCGCCACTTCGGTGTAATAGCGCTTCTCGTCCTGCCCCCACAGTGACTGCTGTCCGCGCACCCACATGCGCATCTGACGTGCCGAGACGGGAGTCGTCGCCGTCACTGAGCGCAATCGCTCGGTTCGCCGCAGGCCCGCCTCCGAGTACGAGCCCGCGATCATGTGCGCGGGACTGACGTCCAGAGCGACGGAGATCGCAAGGGCCTCGTCCAACGTGATCCGCCGCTCACCGGACTCCCACTTGCCGATCTTCGTCTGGTGCACGGCGAGACCGAGCTTCGAGAGCCGCGTTGCGAGCTGCCTCTGCGTCCACCCCCGACGTTCTCGTTGAATCCGCATCTGCTCCGCGAAGACCTCACTCGGCCGCCTGGCCGCCTGCCCCGCCGTCGCCATTCGTGCACCCCTCTATTCGTAGCGAAGCGCCGCAATCGGATCGAGCCGGGCCGCACGGCGCGCCGGGTAGTAGCCGAAGAAGAGCCCGACACAGAGTGCGACCGCGAAACGCCAGCAGCAACGAGCCCACTCCGATGATCGTCTGCCACCCGGCGAAGACGCTAGATCAGACGTGTCGCGCCGACGCCCACCACGACGCCGGCGATGCCTCCGAGCGTGCTCAGCACGACCGCCTCGACGAGGAACTGCACCTGAACCTTCCAGGGATCGGCTCCGACCGACTTCCGGATCCCGATCTCGCGGGTCCGCTCGCGGACCGAGACGAGCATCATGTTCATGATCCCGATCCCGCCGACGAGCAAGGCTATGCCGCCGAGCGCGAAGGTGAGCACGCGGAACGTCCCGGTCGCCCGCTGACCCTTCCTTGACGATGCTCGCCTGGTCCTCGGCCGAGAAGTCGTCCGGATAGGACGCCGGGAGATTGTGCTGATCACGCAGGACTGTCGAGATCTCATCGAGCGCCGGCTCGATCTCCGCCTCGCTTCGGACGAGCGCATCGACGTGGACGACGTTGGTGCCGCCGAGCAGGACCTGAGTGACGAGCTGGAGGGGAACGAAGATCCGGTTGTCGAGATCCTCGTCGGCGAGCTTGCCGCGCCGGTTCTGGACTCCGATCACGTCGAACTCGTGATTTCCTACGCGCACGGTCTTGCCGATCGCGATCCTGGCCGGGAAAGAGCTTCGCGGCCGCGACCTGACCGATCAACATGACGCTACGGCCGAAGCTCGCATCGGTCGAGGAGATCAGGCGACCCGAGATCGCGTGCTGGTTCTGAATGTGGGCATAGCTCGGCGTCACGCCGACGAGCCACGTGTTCGCCTGATTACGGCCGGCCGACACGACGATGCTCTCGATGTCCTGGTGAGGCGCGACGGCCGTGACCATCGGCAGTTGGCCGATCGCAGCGACGTCCTGCGACGTGATCGTGCGATCCGTCGCCGACTGGCTCGTGCCGATCGTGATGAACTCCCCGTCCACCTTCACGACGTTGCCGCCGAGCCTGCGGATGCTGTCCCTCACCTCCGACTGCGCGCCGGCGCTGACCGCGGTGACACCCACCAGGGAGGCGACCCCGATCACGACGCCGAGAGCCGTCAGGGCGGCGCGAAACCAGTTCGCGCGGAGCGCTCCGAGCGCGATCCGCCACTGCTCGATCATTGCGCCACTTCGAGCACCGACCGGTCGCGCGATCTGCTCGTCGGCCACCATCAGCCCGTCCTCGATTCGCAGAATGCGCGAGGCACGCTCTGCGACTCGGGGCGAGTGCGTGACCATCACGATCGTGGCGCCCCGCGCGTTGACGCGCTCGAGGAGCGTCAGCACCTCCTCGGCGTTCTTCGAATCGAGGTTTCCCGTGGGCTCGTCCGCAAGCACGACACTCGGATGCACGACGAGGGCACGCGCGATCGCGACGCGCTGCTGCTCGCCGCCCGAGAGCTGGCTGGGCAGATGGTCGGCGCGGTCCGCCAACCCGACCTCGGCCAGCGCCTCGAGCGCGCGTCCGCGCCGCTCGCGCGAACGGACGCCCGCATACACGAGCGGCAACTCCACGTTCTTGAATGCGTTCGAGCGGGGCAGGAGGTTGTACGCCTGGAAGACGAAGCCGATCCGCTCTCCTCGCACGTGAGCCCGTCGCGTCTCACTGAGCCTCGACATCTCCTGTCCGACGAGCCGGTAGGAGCCCGTCGTGGGCCGGTCGAGGCAGCCGAGGATGCCGAGCAGCGTCGTCTTTCCCGAACCGGAGGGGCCCATGATCGCGACGAGCTCGCCCTCCGTCACGACGAAGCTGATTCCGCGCAGCGCCTCGACGGAGACCTCGCTCGTGCTGTGGACCTTCCGGACGTCCTCGAGCTCGATGACGTTCGCTGCAGCCATCAGTGCCCCTTCCAGTAATGCTGCCGAGTTTCTGGGTCGCGAGCACCAAGCCAGGGGCCGCACTCGTCCGCAGCCAAGGCTAGAAGCCTTGGTAAGGACGAGGGTGGACTCTGGCGCCGCGTGATCGCGGGCCAGAAGCCGGCATGTATTGCTGGAGGGGCACTAATCGCCCGCCGCCTGAGGCTCGGCCTGGGGCAGTGCGACGTGATCGCCGGGGCGGAGGCCCTTGACGATCTCGACGTTCTTGTTGCTCGCGAGTCCTAGCTCCACCACGCGAGGCGCCTCGTCCCCCGCCGCATTCACGACGTTGACGGTCGCCCCGTCCTCGTCGCGGGAGACCGCCTCGAGCGGGATCTGCACGACGTTCTGCCGTTTCGCGACGATGATCCGAACGGAGACGTTCATCCCCGGGCGAAGGCCGGGCGCGTCGGCGATGGCCACACGAACGGGGAACGTCACCACGCCGCTCGAGTTGGTCCCGCTGAGCGCAGCGAAGACGACACTTGCCACCGAACCTCTTGCCTCCGAGCGCGTCGACGCTGACCGTCGGCCTTCTGGCCGGGCCTGACACTGCGCGACATCGAACTCGCTGAGGTCGACCGTCACCTCCAGGTGCTGCAGATCGGCTACTGCGGCGACGGGCGTCAGCGGATCGACCGGCGCGCCCGGAGCGGTGAGCAGTGCTGTGACGGTCCCGGCCGAAGGAGCGCGAACGGTCAGCAGCGGCGTCGCCGCGCGTGGCGGTCCCGAGCCTGAGCCGAGCGGCGACGACCTTCAGCCGTGCCAGTGCGACGTCGAGCGCTGACGCCGGCGCGCCGCGGGTGCCAAGAACCGCCAGGTCGGCCTCGGCCTTGAAGACGTCGGACCGCGCGGTCGCAACGTCGGCGGCGATGGGCGGCCCGAGCAGCTGGGTGACCTTCGTCTTCGCGGTTGCGACGGCCTGCCGGGCAGCGGCGAGCGCCGCCGGGCCCGGGCCGGCGAGGAGCCGCTCCAAGTCGGCCTGCGCGCGCTCCACCTCGAGCCGCGCGGCAGTCACGTCCGCGGAGTCGGGCGGCCCGGTCAGCCTCGCGAGCTTCGCACGGGCGGACGCAAGCGCCGCTTTCGCGGCAGTTATCTCTTCGGGGACGGTTCCGGCCGTCGGCTTGAACAGCACGGCGAGGTCGGACTCGGCGCGCCTGACGTCGGCCTCGGCGGCGGCGACGTCGGCTGGGTTTGGCGGGGCGAGGATCTTGTCGAGCCGCGCCTGAGCGAGCTGGACGTTCTGTTCGGCGACGCGGATCGCGGCGGCACGCGCGTCGGGCGAACCCGCCCAGCAGCGTCTCGAGATCCGCCTCGGCGCGCTTCACGTCGAGTCGCGCTGCGCTGACGTCGGCCGGCGCAGCGCCGTGAGGACGCGCGCGAGTCGGGCGCGCGCCGACGTGACGGCCCGTTGCGCCGCGCTGAGCTCCGCCCGCGTCGGCGGGAAGCCCTTCAGTGGGTCGCTCGTCCGCTTCTGTCGAAGCTCGACCATGGCCGTAGCGACGTCGGTGCGCGCCTGGCCGACCGCGTCTGCCGCAGAGTGGCGGTCGTCGAGCGTCGCCAGCGGCTGCCCTGCGGCGACGCGGTCGCCCGGCGCAACGAGAAATCGCAAGAGGCGGCCGCTCGTGCGAGGAAAGACGGAGGTCGCCGACGTCGCTGCCGGAGGCGAAGCCGCCGCTCGATCCCGCCGACCCCTGCGCGGACGCACTCCTCGCGGGCTGCCGGAATCGTGATCTCCGCCGACGCGCCGGCCGGGACGATTCGGCCGACGCCGCCGACGGTGAGGACGACGTTTCCGCGGCTCGCCTTTACGATCGCACCCGGAGACTGGGCCGCGGCCGGGCTGCTCTTGAACGCGTCGAGGCTGAGACTGACGGCGAGCGCCGTCGCGCCCGCGAAGCGCAAGCAAGATCGCGACGGCGCGTCGTGGCCGCCTGACTCTCGAAGTTATGTCGGAAGCAGACATCAGGTCCTCCTAGCCTCGGCGTCTGTAAGGAGAGTGGAAGCATGAGATGAAAGGAAGGTGAAAGCGGAGAGACCGCCTCACCTCGGCACCGCAGGTTGACTGAACCGCCGTACACGCCCTTGCTTCTCGCGTACGCGTGCTTCTCCATCTTCATCGCCTGCGCTCGCGCATTTCGTAGCCCGCAGGGCTCAGGCGCACGACTCTCGGTGAGGACGAGTACCTCGTTGTCCTTGTCCTTCGAGCCCGCCCAGCCGACCCGCACGTTGCCGAGACCGCGGGCGTAGTACTTGACCTGGAAGGCGTCCGGCTTGCCGGTCTCGAACTCACGAATGACCAGAACGTTCCGGAAGCAGCCGGCCGGAACGCAGGTCTTCACACCGCGCCTGTACACCTTCGCGTGGTCGACCCAGTTGACCGGCGGCGGCGCGTAGCCCTGGGCGTAGCTCGGCGTTGCGGTGCGCGGCTCCGTCCACATCACGACGCCGGCTCTCGCGCCCTTCACCCCCGCGAGCCACGCCGGCGCGCGGGCGAACTTCCCGTTCTCGTATTCCTCGGGGTACTGGCCGAGATGCCAGACGTTCCCTGCCTTGTCCTGCGCGAAAAGCGCCAGCTCGGCTTCGACGAGGCTGCCCTCGGTGTAGTCGCGCTCCCAGATCATGACCGCGCGGACGCCGTTTACGACTTTCGTCAGGTCGGTGACCGTGGAGACCAGCCGGTGCGGTACGCGTGAGCTCTCCTCCTTCGTCGAGCCCGCGAAGACGAGCTGTGTCCCTGGACGGAGTGGAAGCCACTCATTGTCCACAGTGGCCGAGCGGTCGAAGTTCGCAGGGTCGAAGACCTTCGCGCTGACCGGCGTGGAGGGCGCCGCCTCGTTGCGAGAGTCGCCGCCGCATCCCGAGACAACGAGCGACCCGACCAGCGCGACGGCCAGAACGCACCAGGCGCTACGTCTCAGCTCAGGCGGGTGCCGGAACCGCATCTGTTGCTCCCTCCTCCCAAAACGCAAATAGAGCGACGGCAGGACGAAGAGGTTGATCAAGGTCGACGTGACCAGGCCGCCGAGAATGACGATCGCCAGCGGATACTCGATCTCGTGCCCGGGGTTCTGTCCCGCGATCACGAGCGGTAGGAGCGCGAGAGCCTGTTGCCAGCGTCGTCATCAGGATCGGCGCCAGCCGTTCCCGTGCTCCTCGAAGCACGAGCGCGGGACCGAAGGTCTCGCCCTCGTACCGCTCGAGGTGCTGGAAGTGGTTGATCATGAGGATCCCGTTGCGGGCGGCGATCCCGAACACCGTGTAGAAGCCGACGAGCGAGCCGAGGGAGAGCGTGCGCTCCGAACAGGAACGCCGCCAGAGCTCCTCCGACCAGGGCGATCGGCAGGGTGAAGAACGACAGCGTCGCGAGCCGCCAGCTTCCGAACGACGCCTGCAAGAGAGCGAAGATCACGAGTGCAGCGCCGATTCCGAAGATGAACAGCCGCTTCGCGGCAGCCTTGCGCTCCTGGTATTCGCCGAGCAGCTCGGCGTGGTACCCGGTCGGGAACTCGACCTTTCCGAGCCGCCGGTCGACCTCGCGCGCGACCGAGCCGAGATCGCCCCCGGCCACGCCCGCGGCGACATCGATGCTCCTCGAAAGGTGCTCGTGGTGCACGACGTTCGGAGTCGGCCTGATCCGCACGTCGGCAAGAGCACCGAGCGGCACCTCGCCGCCGTCAGGCGTGTCGATCGGAAGGCGGCGAACACTCGCGAGGCTGTTGCGGGTCTCGGGAGTGCTCCAGACGTGCACGTCGTACGCCCTCCCGCCTTGGAAGATGTCGCCGACCTCTTCGCTCTCCATCAACGTCGCCGACGCGCGGCGCACGTCACCGGGCTTGACCCCGTACCGCCGAGCTGCCGCCAGATTCACCTTGACCTCCACCTGCGGCACGCCTTCCTGGAACTCCACGAACGGGTTGTCGATCCCGTCGATCTTCGCGAGGACTCCCCGCACCCGGTCGGCCTCGCTGCGGAGCGTGGTCAGGTTCGGCCCGAAGATGCGTACGACGATCGGCTCGCTCGATCCCGGCCAGCACCTCGTCGATCCGCTCGTTCAGATACGTCTGGACGTCGTGGAAGATCCCGGGATAGCTGTCGACGACGCCCTGAATCGAGTCGAGCGTCTTGTTGTAGTTCGCGGAGGGGTCGATCGCGATCCAGTTCTCGCCGAAGTTGACTCCCACGGTCTCGTCGGCCAAGAAGGCCTGCCCGATGTGCGAGCCGAAGTGGTTGACCCCTGGAATCGACCGCAGCTCCCGACTTGCTCGGGTGACGATTCGATTCTGCTCACGAAGCGACGTGCCCGGCTTCGTGATCCAGTGGCCGAGGAAGTCCCGCTCCTTGAAGGTGGGAACCAGCGACTCGCCGAGGTACGGAACCACCGCGATTCCTGCGGCCACCGTGACCGCCGCACGGCGACGTACGCACGGGCCGGCCTCGAGACGACCCGCGCCAGAATGCGCTGGTACCCGCGCTCGAGCCACTGGGCGAGCGGCGACTCGCGGCGCTCGAGCGGCGCGTTTCGCAGCAGGATCAGGCTGAGCGCCGGAGTCACCGTCAGAGCCGTGATGAGAGAGACGCCGACGGCAAGCACATAGGAGAGTGCGAGCGGGCGGAAGAACGCGCCGGTCAGGCCCTGCAGGAAGAAGATCGGCACCATCGCGACGACGATGATCAACGTCGCGTAGACGATCGGGCTCCGCACCTCGAGTGACGCCTCGAGCACGGTCGCCGCTGTCGATTTGCCCGTGCCTTCTTTCCGGCGCTCACGTAAGCGCCGCACGATGTTCTGCACGTCGATGATCGCGTCGTCGACGACGACGCCGAGCGCGATCACGAGCCCGGCGAGCACCATCACGTTGATCGTCTCGCCCCGCGCATGGAGAGTCGAGCCCTGCCGCCACCAGCGACAGCGGGATTGCCAGCACGCTGATCACTGCTGCACGCCACTCGAAGAGAAACGCGCCGAGAACGAGCACGACGAGCAGAGCGCCGATGATGAGCGCGCGCGTGAGGTTGTCGATCGACTCGTCGATGAAGTTCGCGGCGCGGAAGACGTGCGTGTCGATCTGAATCCCGGTCAGGCCGGGCCGCATGTCGTTCGAGTGCGGTCTCCACGCCGTGCGTGACGTCGAGCGTGTTTCCCCACGGGAACTTCTCGACCACCAGCAGCAGTCCGGGGCCGCCGTTGACGACGGCGTCGCCGGCGAGCGGCATGTAGCCCTCGACGACGTCGGCGACCTGGCCGAGGCGTACCTTGCTCGCCCTTCGTGCCCTCCACCGGGACCTGGCTCAGGTCGTTTGGCGTGACGATCGGCAGAACGTGGCGGACCGCGAGGTTCTGGTTCGGTGTGTCGAGGAACCCTCCGGTGCCGATCACGGCGCCGGACGAGAACTTCAGGAGACCCGCGTCCAGCGAGTCCGCGGTGGTCTCCATCACGCGCTCCAGCGACACGTCGTGGGCCTGCATGCGCTCCGGATCGGCGAGCACGTGCAGTTGCTGCAGGTGCTCGCCCCAGAGCGCGACGTTCGCCACGCCGCGACACACGGAGCAGCCGTGGCTCTGATCTTCCAGTAGGCGATCGTCGACAGCCGTGTGATCGACAGGTCTTCGACGAGATCCCGATCTTCATCACGCGGCTCGTCGTCGACGTCGGCGGCATGATGAACGGCGGCGCCGCCCAGGTCGGCAACGTCGGCCCGACGGTCGTCACCCGCTCGGAGACGAGCTGCCGCGCACGGAAGATGTTGCTGCCCGGCTTGAACAGCAGCTCGATCGACGACAGCTGCGGAATCGACTTCGATCGGACGAGATCGAGGCCGGGCATCCCCTGAAGCGCCTGCTCCATCGGGACCGTGACCAGGCCTTCCACCTCGGACGCGGACAGGCCGAGGCAGATCGTCTGGATCTCCACGCGCGGCGGCGCAAACTCGGGAAAGGCGTCCACCGGCATCGCGCGCAGCTGCTGCGCTCCGAAGAACATCAGCGCAAACGCCCGCCGCGACGACGAGGAAGCGGAACCTCAGGCTCGTCCCGACGATCCAGCGAATCATGGTCTCGAAGAACCGCCCGAGCTCAACTCAGTCTTCCTCGATGTCGCCGTACTCGATCCCCCACAGCTCGGCCGAGCCGACCTTGACGACCCTGGTGCCGACACGAGGGCCGGCCGAGAGAACGGCCGTGTTTCCGCGGACGTCGTCGACGCGGATGTCGTGCCGGACGAAGACGAGCGGCTTCGGGCTCGTGTACGTCCACGTGGCGCCGTTCGCGTCGTACAGCACTCCCGAATACGGGATCACCGTCCGGGGCTTTCCGTCGATCGACCTGACGGGCGACGCGAGCGGTCTCGATGTCGAGTCGCTTCGCGGCACTCGGTTGCAAGACCACGCGCTTGAGCCCGCCGTCGCCGACCGGCTCGAGCCGAGCGGACGGGTTCACGTCCGCACCGGCCGCTGCCTTCGGGCTCGAAGCCATCCCGTCGTAGACCGCGAAGGCGGTCAGCCCCGCAAGAACAATCGCCGCGCCGGTCATTGCGAGCCGGCGCAGGTTCGAGGACACGCGATCAGGCGTTTGCTCCATGTTCTTCCTCACTCCCTCGTCGTCTGGTGCCACGAAGGCAATGTCGTAGTCGGGCTCGACTCCGCGCGGACGGAGACCTCCTGCGGTCTCTTCGGACGCGACCCAGCTCTGGCGCGCTCGAGCCAGCCCGTTCGGGATCCCTCGGCCTCCGGGCTCGACCCGAATCGCAGGTAGAGGGCGGGCATGACGAACAGGTTCACGAGCGTCGAGGTGACGAGCCCGCCGAGAACAACCACGGCCAGTGGATGAACGACCTCGAAGCCGGCGGCCCTGCCGCCGATCACGAGCGGGCTGAGAACGAGCGCCGCGCAAACGGCTGTCATGAGAATCGGCTCCAGCCGCTCCCCGGCGCCGCGCAGTACGAGCTCCGGCCCGAACGGCTGACCGTCGCGTTGCTCGAGCTGGCGACAGCGGTTGATCAGCATGACGCCGTTCCGGGCGGCCAGGCCGAAGACTGCGAGCAGGCCGAAGTACGACCCGAAACTCAGCGTGCCGCCGTCGGCCAGCGCGGCGAGCAGGCCGCCGACGACGGCCACCGGCAGAGTCAGGAAGCAGAGTGTCGCCAGACGCCAGCTGCCGAAGACCGCCTGCAGGAGCAGGAAGATCCCGATCGCCGCGGCGATCCCGATCAGGATCAGGCGGCCTTCCGGCTGACCCTTGGTCGTCAGGACCTCCGGATGGACCTCGAGCGGGAAGTCGACCTGCGCCAGCGCCTGCCTGACGTCGCCGGCCACGGCACCGACGTCGCGTCCACGGACGTTCCCGGCGACGTCGACGTAACGCGAGACGGCCTGACGCCGGATCACGGTCGGGCTCGGCACGATCCGCACCGCAGCAACCTGTCCCGAGCCGGACATGGCCGCCGCCCGGCGTGTCGATCAACAGCTGTCGGATCGCCGTCAGACTGCTGCGGGTCCGGGGCGTGCCCCAGACAACGACGTCGAAGACCTTCTGCTCCTCGAAGAGGTTCCCGACCCCGATACCCGACAGGAGTGCCGCAGCCGCGCGGCGCACGTCGCCCGGCTTGATCCCATGGCGCCTTGCGGCGGCGAGATTGACCTCGATCTGGAGGGACGGCTCGGTGCGCGGGAGCCGCACGTGCTCGCCCACGAGACCGGCGATTCCCGACGAGATCTCGCCGAACCTCGGCTGCCTTGTCTTGCGAGGACCGCGTCGTTCTCGCCGTAGATCCGAACGACGAGATCGTCGTCTCCTGCGGGCAGCACCTCGCGGACTCGCTCGTTCGAGTAGGTCTGCACGTGTCCGGAGAGGCCCGGATAGCCGGCCGCGACCGTCTTCACCGATGCCACCGTCGCGTCGTAGTCCGCGGTCGGGATCGACGTTGACCCAGATCTCGCCGGAGTTGACTCCGACCACCTGGTCCGCGGTCACCGCGCGGCCGACATGCGCGCCGACGTCGTGCACTCCGTCGACCGACCGGAGCTCGCGGCTTGCGAGGCTCGTGATGCGGCTCATCTCCCGAAGCGACGTTCCGGGAGCGCCGTCCCACCTGATCAGGAGCTGCGTCTCCTTGAAGCGGGGCAGCAGCGACTGGTCGAGGTGCGGGGCCGCCGCGATCGCGGCGAGAACGAGGACCCCGGCGACGACGTACACGGGCTGGGGCCTACGGACGACGCTCGACAGCGCTCGTCCGTACCAGCCGCGGACTCGGCCGAGGAGCGGCGAGTCTCTCCGCTCCTGCGACCCTCGGGAGAGCAACAGCATGCTCAGGGCAGGCGTGACCGTCAGCGCAACCAGGAGAGCCGCGCCGAGCGCCACCACGTAGGCGACGGCGATCGCAGGGAAGAACGAGCCCGCCACGCCGTCCAGGAAGAAGAGCGGGACGACGGCCAGGGCGGCGATCAAGGTCCCGTAGATCGCGACGCTGCGAACCTCGAGCAACGCGTCGGACAAGGAGTCGTCCCGTCGACTCGTCCGATCCCTCTTCACGGCGGCGACGCAGTCGCCGCGAGACGTTGTCGATGTCGACGACCGCTTCGTCGATCACGAGGACGAGCGCGGCGACGAGTCCGGCGAGCACCATCGCATTCATCGTCTTGCCGAGCGCGTGCAGCACGAGCACGGCGGTCAGGACCGACAGCGGGATCGCCACGAGCCCGACCAACGCGGCACGCCACCACCACAGGAAGAGGAACAGGGCTCCGAGCAGCAGCGCTGCACCCACGATCAGCGCGAGGCGGAGATTGTCGATCGACTTGTCGATGTAGGTGGCCGGCCGGTACAGCGACGTGTCGAACTGGAGCCCCGACAGGCCGGGCTTCATGCTGTCGATCGCGCTTTCGACTCCTCGAGTCACGTCCCGGGCACTTGCGTCGGGAAACTTCTCGACAACGAGCATCAGACCGGGGCGGCCGTTGACGACGGCGTCGCCGATGAGCGGCTGGTGATCCTCCACGACCGACGCGACGTCGCCGAGCCTCAGGCCTCTTGCCGCCCGAACGCTCCAGCGTCACCTGCGCGAGCGTGCCGGCAGTGGTGATCGGGGAGAAGTGCTGGATCCCGAGCCGCTGGTTCGCGGTGTCGATGAACCCTCCCGTCCCGGGCGTCGATGCTTCGACGAACGACAACGGCGAGAACCACAGCGCATTGCCGGTGGACTCGATGACCTGCTCCAGTGAGACGCCGCGAGTGCGCAGCCGTTCCGGATCGACCTGCACCTGGAGCTGGCGGTCTCGGTTTCCCCAGATGGCAACGTTCGCGACGCCGTGCACGCCCATCAAGCGCGGCGCAATCACCCAGCGCGCGAGCACCGACATCTTGATCGGAGACACGCTCTTCGACGAGACCCCGATCATCATCGCGCGGTTCGTCGATGACCGCGGCTCGAGCATCTGCGGCGGCTTCGAAACGTTCGGGAGTGCGTGCGCCTGAGTCAGACGCTCAGCGACTCCCTGCCGCGCGCGGTAGACGTCCGTCCCCTTCTCGAAGATGAGAAGGATCCGCGAGAGCCCGGGAACGGACTCGGAGCGAATGTCCTCGAGGAACGGCACGCCGTTCAGCAAGTCCTGCTCCATCGGCACGGTGATCAACTGCTCGACCTCGGTCGCGGAAAGCCCGAGCGCCTCGGTCTGAATCTCGACGGTCGTCGGTCCGAACTCGGGCAGGACGTCCACCGGCATGTCGCGGAGCTTCATGACGCCGAGGACGACACCGCAGCTGCAACGGCGACGACGATGCCTCGAAATCGCAGGCACGACTCGACGATCCAGCGCATCATCGCCGTGTACCTCGGTGAGGAAAACAGCCGCAAACCAGGCGAATGCGAGCCTGAGCGGTTCTTCGATGACCTGCGCTATTCTTCGCGCCGACGCTGCTCACTCTGGTTGCCTCCGGGGTGCGTTTGCGTTTTGGGGCCGGGGTTCAGCCGGCCCCTCTTCTTCTCGTTTTGCGTGCGCTACGGCGAGATGCCGACGCGCATCGGATCATGTGTGCGCCTACCTCTTGTGTGTGTGCCTCCCTCTTTCAGGACGGCACGTTGCCGCAGCCTCTTCCTCTATGGGCAACCAGAGGAATCGCGCGCACCTCAGAAGGTCCGAATCCCCCCTGAGCGTCCTATTCCTCCCCATCGTCTCCCTTTTGCGAAGTGCTTACCCCGCACTCGCGGAAGTGCCGCGCCTACCGAGAGATGTCAAAGACGGTACAAGCTTGCGACTCTAGCGTCAATAGGTTCCAAGTTGGGTTCAGCCGACGCCAAGATGAACCAACATGTAGTCGATACGTGCGAATCGCGACGCCGGTTTTGCGCGCGACTTGCGGACAGTCGGAGTCAGAAGCGCGCGCCCGGCGGGGTGCTCGGGACCGCAATCCAAACGTCTGCGCCGCCGTTGTCGTCGTTCCTGACGTGCGCGGTGCCACCGTGCGCTTCGGCGATCACGCGCACGATCGCAAGCCCGAGGCCCGAGCCTGCTCCCGCGCGCGCCCCGTCAGGGCGGGTGAAACGTTCGAACGCGCGGGAGAGGAAATCCGGAGGAAAGCCGGAGCCGTCGTCGGTCACGTGTAACTCGACCACGCCGTTGGTCGACGCTGCCGCCAGCCGCACCTCTCCCCCGCCGTAGCGAAGCGCATTGTCGACGAGGTTCGCGAGCGCCTGCTCGAGCCTGAGTCGATCCCCGACCACGTGAAAGCCGGAAGAGCCGGCCGTCCGCAGAGGCCGACCCGTGTCCTGGGCGCGCCACTCGAACCGACTGGCCACTGAGCTCAGGAGCTCCGATGCATCGAGTGTCTCGAGCTGCAGACGCAGCTTGCCTCGGTCGGCTCGGGCGATCAGCAAGAGATCTTCGGCGAGCTGAGCGAGGCGGTCGACTTCCTCCGACGACCGGCGCACGGCCTCCCTGAGGGCTTCGACGGAGTCGGCGTGGCGAAGCGCGAGCTCGAGCTCGGTGCGAAGGAGCGCAAGCGGAGTGCGGAGCTCGTGGCCGGCGTCGGCGACGAAGTCGCGTTCGCGCTCCATCGCCGCCTCGAGCCGGGCGAGCATGGCATTCAGCGTCTCACCGAGCCGCTCCACCTCGTCGCCGGTCTGCGGCACCGGCAGTCGCCGGCCAGGAGTCTCCGCCGAGATCGCCGCCGCTCGGCGACGCATCGATTCGACCGGACTCAGGGACAGTCCCGCGAGGAGGTAGCCCGCGAGCGAGGCGAGCACGAGCGCGATCGGGCCGGCGATGAGGAGCACGTTGCGAAGGCTCGAGAGCGTCTCGTCGGCGTCCCCGCGGGTTGCGCCGACGACGAGCACGAGCCTCTGGCCACGGCGAGTCACCGGCGTTGCGAGCAGCCGCGACGGCTCGTCCAAGCCGGGCACCGAATCGCGATTCGCAAACGTCGCCTCACGACGTGCCGCACGAAGCTCGTCCGCGTCGAGCAGCGGCCTCGCGCGGAGCGGTCGAGTCGCGTCGAGAACGCGTCCGCGAGCGTCGAGCAGCTGGGCGAACGCCTCCCCGTGTTCCACGAACGGCGTCCCGCTGGCGGTCGACAGACCTATGTCCCGCCCGCGGACGAGAGCCCCGAGGTCGTGTGCGCGCAACCGCAGGCTGCGGTCGAGCGCAGCAGAGAGTTGTGAATCGAGCCGGGCATAGAGAAACCAGCCGGTGGCGGCGAGGACGAGCGCCATCGCGAGGGCGAACGCGGCCGCAACGCGGATGCGAATCGGCGCGCGTCTCACGGCCCGCTGTTCGCGCGCAACCGGTAGCCGGCGCCGCGAATCGTCTCGATCGAGTTTCGGCCGAACGGCTCGTCGATCTTCCTGCGCAGGTGTCGAACGTAGACGTCGACGACGTTCGAACGGTTCTCGTACGCGAAGTCCCAGGCGTGCTCGAGCAGGTGCAGACGCGACAGGACCTGGTTCGGCCTGCGCATGAACGTCTCGAGCAGCGCGAACTCCTTCGAAGAGAGCTGGATCTCGGTGCCGCCGCGCCAGACTCCCCGAGTTGCCGGGTCGAGGCGCAGGTCTTCGACTTCGAGCACGGTCGGCCGCTCGAGCTCGCCACGACGTGCGAGTGCGCGGAGACGTGCGAGCAACTCGGCGAACGCAAACGGCTTGACGAGGTAGTCGTCGGCGCCCGTGTCCAGACCGGCAACGCGATCGTCGACGGAGTCGCGCGCGGTGAGCATGAGGACGGGAACCCAGACGCCTCCGTTGCGGAGGCGGCGGCACGTCTCGAAGCCGCTCATTCCCGGCAGCATCACGTCGAGGACGATCGCGTCGTAATCGGTTGCCTCGGCCATCCAGAGCGCGTCCTCACCACTCGCCGCAACGTCCGCAGCGAGGCCCTCGCTGATCAGGCCGCGGCGGATGAGGCTCGCCATGCGCAGCTCGTCCTCAACGATCAGTACACGCACGGTCCCATCGTCCCGGATGCTTCATGAACCGTGGATGAACGCCCGATGTGAGCGTTCATCGTCAGTTCATTTTCGATTCCTACTGTAGATCCGATGGAGCAAAAAGACGAGTCACCGGCATGACCGCGGCGGTCGAGGCGGAAGGCGTCGGCAAGCAGTACGGGTCGCTCGTCGCGCTCGAGAATCTGACCCTGTCGGTCGCAGCCGGCGAGGTCCTCGGCGTGCTCGGCCCTAACGGTGCGGGCAAGACGACAGCGATCCGGGTCCTGACGACCATCCTCACACCGACTCGCGGGCGGTTTTCGGTGGCAGGTGTTCCGCATACGCGGCCCGCCGAGATCCGTCGCCGCGTGGGTGTGCTCCCGGAGAGCACCGGTTACCCCGAGAGGCAGACGGGTCGAGGAGTACCTCCGCTACTTCGCGCGGCTGTTCGGACACAGCCGGGCGAGCGCACGCGCGGTCGCCGAGACACTGCTCGATCGAGTCGGGCTGTCAGACCGAAAGCAGTCGTTGATCGCCGGCTACAGCCGTGGGATGCGGCAGCGTCTCGGCATCGCCCGCGCGCTCGTCAACGACCCGCAGGTCGTCTTCCTCGACGAGCCCACTCTCGGGCTCGACCCCGCGGGCCAGCGCCAGATGCTCGCACTGGTTCGGCGAATCACCGCCGAGCGAGGGGCAACCGTCCTGCTCAGCACGCACCTGCTCGCCGAGGTCGAGGAGGTGTGCTCGCGGGTTCTGATCCTGAATCGTGGCCGCCTCGCCGCGGAAGGGACGGTCTCGGAGATCTCGCGGCGCGCGGCTGCTCCGCGAAGCGCCCGAATGCGGGTGGCAGCGGAAGACGTCGAGCGGGCGACCGCGGCGCTCGTGGGCTCCGGCGGCATCGAGCATGTCGAGGCGGCGAACGGCCAACCGGGCACGCTCGTCGCGATCCTGAACGGAAAGGGCAGAACGACTGCCATGAACGACGGGCTACGTGCGCTCGCGGACGCCGAGGTGCCCGTCCTCTCGTTCGAGCTCGAGGGCGCGCGCCTCAGCGACGCCTTCCTCGCAATGACGGAGGAGAAGTGAGCGCCGTCGCGGCCTCCGAGGCGAGACCGCAGCGCCGCACGCATGGCTGGGCAGTCGTCGCTCAACAGGAGCTGCGCGATCTCTGGCTCGGAGGACGAGGGCTCCTACTCGTGCTGGCGTTCAGCGTGCTTCTCAGCGTGATCGCCTACCTCACTGCGACCAATCGGGCGCTCAACTTCCTCGAGCAGCGCGAGTCCGTCAATCTCACGCTTCAGGTGGCGATCGCCGTTGGCTCGCTCCTCGCACTGCTCGCGGCCGCGGACGCCGTCAGCGGCGAACGCGAACGCAGCACTCTGGAGAGCCTGCTGCTGACACCTGTCCGGCGTCTCGACATCGTCGGCGGCAAGCTGCTCGCCGCGCTCTCGCTCTGGTTTGCGGCGTTCGTCGTCACGATCCCGTACGTCTGGTTTCTCGGCCGGGGCATCAACCTCGTCGGCGACGCGCTTGTCGTCGGCCTCGTCGTCGGGACGCTCCTCGCCGTTTTCCTCGCGTCGTTCGGAATCGTGGTGAGCGTCTTCGCCCGGTCGAACCGAGTCAGCCTGTCGTTGAGTCTCTTCCTGCTGCTCGCCGTGTTCGCCCCGACTCAGCTTCCCTCGAGCGCACAGAAGGGTTGGGCAGGCGAGCTGCTTCTACGCGTGAACCCTGTCAGCGCGGGCGAGCACTACGTCGGGAAGATCCTCGTGGACGGTCACCCCTGGAGCGAGGATGTCTCCTGGCTCCTCTCGCCACTGATCGCCGCCGCGGTGTTTGCCGTGCTGGCGGCGATCGTGGGGTCGCGCTTCCTCACTCTCGGCCGGGGTAGCGCGGAATGAGCAGTACGCTTCGCGATCCGCGTCGCGCTGGTGACCGTCATCGGCGTACTGGCCTGCGCGGGTATGGCTTCGGCTGCGACGAACTGACATCTCGGTGACCGTCGACCGTCAACGCGTCGCGACGCAGCTCGGCCACAAGATCACCTTCAAAACGACGATCGTGAATCACGCGTCGACGTCGACCGGCCCGCTGATCGCTCACCTGAACGTCCTGAGCCTCCGCAGCGGTGTCGAGATCGATCCCGAGGACTGGTCGACGCACCGCACGCGGTATCTCGGGGCGATTCCAGCGGGCGGCTCGCGAACGATCACCTACCCGGTGCACGCGATCAACACGGGCAGGATCGCGCTTGTACGTCGCCGTGCTCCCTCAGGTAGGACCGGCACAGCCGCCGACTACGGGCCCGACCGTGCAGCTCGTCGTCGCAAAACGCGACACCCTGAACGCCGGCGGGATCCTCCCGCTCGCGCTCGGAATCCCCGCCTTGCTGGCTTTCCTGGCCGGCGGGATGCAGTACGCTCGCCGTCGCCGCTAATCGCGGTCGGACATGGCGAAGTACGTCGAGCTGAGACGACATACAGACGCAGACGGAGACGTCCTGACGCCCGACGGTGTGCCGCGCAGCTGCTCGAGGTCGGAGCGCGCCTCACCGGTGGCTACGCAGTGTCCACGCGCGCACCGTCGCGATCAGCGCTGACGCTTCCTCGCCGCGCTGGGCGAGCGTGTCCACGGGGGCGTCGCCGTCGACACCGGCCTGCGCTCCCGCGCAAGAAGACCGCTGGCGCCGACGCGTACAAGAAGGCGGGGAGCGGCGAGCTCGCGAGCGCTGCCGAGCAGCGGATCCGGAGCTCGTCGAAGAGGACTCGGTCCGTCTCGGGACATCGCTGCAAGCTCAGTGCTCCACGCGCTGGCCGACGCCTCGCGAGCGGGCTCTCGTCGTCGGCGCATAGCCCGATCGAACGCAGCGCCGCCGGTGCTCGGCGCTCACCGGTGAGTCGTCGGCGCCGATTGCAAAAGGCGTCTGAGTCGCGTCTTGATCATCGGCCGAGGAGTCGAGCTTTCGGGTCGAGCCGCTGGACTAAGCCTTCGCCGCCGACGGCGGCCTAGCCGGCGTCGGCCGCAACGGCCGCGAATCCGAAACCGAATCCGATCGGGATCATCATGGCTCGCGAATTTCGGCCGGATCTCGATCGGTCAGTTCCAGGTAAGCCCGCGCAGCTGGTCGAGGTCGATGTTGCCGCCGCTCAGGACGGCGACGACCTTGCTCCCTGCCGGAGCACGGACGAGCCCGTTCAACAGGGCTGCGACGGGCGCGGCCGCCGCTCCTTCGACGACGATCTTCGTTCGAGCGAGCGTCCAGAGCAGTGCAGCGAAGATCTCCTCGTCGGGGAGCGTGACGATGTCGTCGACCATTCGGCTGACGATCTCGAGCGTGTTCTCGCCGACACGCTTCACCTTGAGGCCGTCGATGGAGCAGTTGACCTCGTCGAGCTGAACCAGCCGACCTTCGGCCACGCTTCGCTGCATCGCCGGCGCGCCCGCCGACTCGACGCCGATGACACGGATGCCGGGGTTCATCGCCTTCAGGGCCGATGCCACTCCAGAGATGAGCCCGCCGCCGCCGATCGGAACGACGACGGTGTGAACGTCCGGAAGGTCGTCGTAGATCTCGAGCCCGAGCGTTCCCTGGCCGGCGATCAGCTCGAGGTCGTCGAACGGATGGATGTACGTGAGCCCTTCCTCTTCGACGAGCTGGACCGCTTTCTCGTTCGCCTCGTCCCAGATCGTCCCGTGCAGGACGACGTCGGCGCCGTAGGCACGAGTCGCCTCGATCTTCGCCGGCGTCGCGTTCTCGGCCATCACTACGACCGCCCTCAGTCCGTGCAGAGCGGCGGCAAGCGCCACTCCCTGGGCGTGGTTGCCGGCCGACGAGCAGATCACGCCTGCCTGCTTCTCCTCCTCGGTCAGATGAGTGAACTTGTTCAGCGGGCCGCGGATCTTGTACGAGCCGGTCCGCTGGAACGACTCCGCTTTGAGGAACACGTCGAAGCCTGTTGCGTCGCTGAGCGACCGAGATGTGACGAGAGGGGTGCGATAGGCGTGTGCGCCGACGTGCCGATGCGCCTCTCGAAACGTTGCCGCAGAGAGCTCCGCGCCAATCACGGGCCCTACGATACGCCGCTTTCAATCCGCCTCGCACCATCGTCCGTATGGACGGGGGACTGCCGGCCGCATCGCCCGAATCTGCGGCCGGAAAGCGGGGAGAGGAGGAGATCATGAAGAAGCAGCTCGCTGTGCTCGCAACCGCTCTGATCGCGGTTGGCCTCGTGGTACAGGCGTCAGGGGCGAGCTCGCGGGATGACAACATCCTCGAGTTCAAGACCATGATCGGAGTGAGCGGTCCGTTCGTCGGGCCGACGAATCCGATCAACGGCGTGCCTGGGGCCGGCGCGGCCTGGCGACTCGATCAAGCCAAGGGAGAGCTTCGCTCGGACGGGGAGCTCGAGGTCAAGGTGGAAGGCCTCGTCCTCGCCAACTCGGGCGTGAATCCGCAGACCGCTTTCCGGGCGGTCGTTGCGTGCCAGACGATCGTGAACGGACTAGCGACGACAGCGCGAGCAGTCACGGATCCGTTCCCTGCGACGACACCGACAGGCGACTCGAAGATCGAGGCGAAGGTCGATGTCCCGAACCCCTGCTTCAACCCCGCGGTCTTCGTGACGAACGGCGCCGGCGATCCGCCGCGCTGGTTCGCGGTCACCGGCCGCTGAGATCCGGCCTTGCAGCCGAGGGGGCGGTGATGTGACTCCGCCCTCTCGGCTCAGCCGTTAGGCGGACAGATGATGTGGGCGAGGCTGAGGGATGCCCGGCTGCCCTTGTTCCCGACCGCGCGCAGCGTGACGGTGCAGGCACCGCCCGGCCCCGCAGTGAGGTTCACGACGAAACGCCGCGAACGCCGGTCTGCACCTTCTTCACGTTGCGGTCACCGTCGATCCAGGCAGTCACGCGAACGACTTCGCGCGCGCGGAAGTCCGCACCACGCACGCGCAAGGGCTCGTCCTCGTGAGGTCGAGCGAAGCGCGCTCAGAGGTCGCTGCGTCGACCACCGTCGGTCCGACCTGCACTCCCGTCGCGGCGAGCACGGCGAGCCCGCGATCCTCCGCACACCGGCAGTCTGGGCCCCCACCTACTTGCGCAGTATCAGGGCGGGCACCGCCTCAGCGACGAGCGCGTTCCGAACGGCCGGGTGCTTCGACATGCAGATCGAGCACGCCGGCGGCTTCAGTCATTCGCGTGTCATAAGTGACGACGCCTGCGAGATCGCTTCCGAGGCTACGTGCCGCGGCGAGATGAATTGTGTCGAGAGATCGAAGCGACGGCGGATGAAGCTCTGCGGCCGCGTCGTAGAGCGCGTCATCGAGCCGAATGAGTGTCAGCGTCGCTATGGCTTGTCGGGCGCGCGGCACAGCATGCGGATCGGACACGCGCACCGCTCGCACCGCCTCGACCCGGACGAGCTCGCACGCGACAAGGTCGTTCTTGCCGGCGAGCCAGCGCATGAGCGGTCGTGACTCCGGTTCTTCGATGATCGTCTTGACGAGAGCCGAGCTGTCGAGATACCAGGTCTCAGCGCTCATCGGCCCGGAGTCGTTCGAGCACCTCGCTGGGCCTCGGTGCGCCCGGCGGCAGAGGCAGCGGCGGACCGAGTTCCAGCAGATGTCCGTCGCCGCGCCGTGCACGCCCGGCCGCCAGGAGCGCATCGAGCCCTTCGGCACGCGGAATGGGAACCAGTAGCGCCACGGGGCGCCCCCGGTCCGTGACTTCGAACGACTCACCGGCAGCGACGCGCCTCAGCCAACGGCTGGCGTGCTGGCGGAGCTCCCGAACGCCAACTTGTCTCATGTGCTACAGCGTAGCACCTCGACCTTGGCTGACCCACGCCGGCCGGCACGGACGCGCGGAGCTCGCCTAGGCGCTCAACTCGACGAGCCGACGCTCGATGCGATCCCGAGCCTGCGGATCGTTGACCTTCTCGGCGACGCTCGCGGCACGGGACCACAGATTGGCTGCTTGCGTCCGCGCGCTGAGCGACGAGGCGCGGTCAGCGGCCTGCTCCAGGCACTCGAGCGCCCGCTCGAAGTTGCCGCCGCGCGCCCAGTAGAAGGCAAGGCGCTCCAGTTGATCGTCGAGACAGTCCGCGAACGCCTGCTCGCAGGCGGCAGCGACGAGGCGATAGAGCTCGCGTCGTCGTGCGCGCGTCAGCGTCGACAGCGCCGCTTCCTGGAGGAGTCCGTGCGTGAACGCAAACTCGCGGTTCGGGACCGGCCGAATCTCGTGGATGATGTTGGCGCGCAGAAGCCGGCCCAGGTTGCGCTCCAGCTCGTCGACCCCCGCGACGAGCGCGAGCACGCTGGGAGCGAAAGTACGCCCGAGCACTGCCCCGACCTGTGCAACCCGGCGCGCATCTCGCGGCAACGCGGCGATCCGCGCGACGAGGAGGCTCTCGAGCCCTGTCGGCAGCTGCGCAGCCGGAACCGTGAGAGCCCAGGTGCGCCGCGGTTCGAGCCCACCGCTCTCGAGCAATGACCGCAAGAGTTGCTCGAGGTAGAGCGGGTTGCCCTCGGCGAGCGCGATCACCTCCCGCCGCGCTTCCGGCTCGAGCTCGCCTGGCGCGATGTGCGAGAGCAGCTCCTCGGCCTCGTCTTCACTGAGCGGCCCGAGCCTGAGCTCGAGCATCCGCCCTGCGCGGTCGAGCCGCGCGCGCTCTCGGAACCGCCGGTCGTTCGCATCCGGCGCAATCCGGCTTGTCGTCGCAATCATCAGCGGCTGCTCGTCGAGGAGGCTCAGGAGCCGCTCGATCAGCTCGATCGTCCCCTGGTCGGCCCAGTGGATGTCGTGGATCGCGAGCACGACGGGGCGCTCCCGGCACAGACCGCCGAGCCAGCGCGCGTACGCGTCGCGCAGCGCGACGTCGAAGTCGTCCGAGGAGCCGTTCCGCTCGTCGACGTCGCCCGCTCGGAGGATCCGAGGACAGGATCGTGGCGAGGTACGGGAGCGAGTCTGGCTCGAGACCCAACCGCTCGAGCGTGGACGTCCGCTCCACGACGTCGTCGACCGCAACCCAGCTGCGAAGCGCTTCGGCCGGAGCGTGATACAGCGCCTGGCCCCCGTACGAGACGCAATGCCCCTCGAGCCAGGTGACGCTGTCACGCAAGCTCGTGGCGAAGCCACTCGAGCAGCCGCGTCTTGCCGATTCCCGGTTCCCCGTCGACGAGAACGAGCTGACCCCGGCCCGCGCGGAGCGCCTCGGCGGCCGCGGCCAGGTGCGCAGTCTCCTTCGCCCTGCCGACCAGCGCGCGACGCGTCGCTCGGCGCCCTTGCACGGTCCGGCCGCTCGCTCAGTAGCCGCCACGCCTCGACCGGCCGTTCTCTTCCGCGCACCGCTACGTGACCGAGCGGCGTCGACCAGGAAACGGCCCCTCAGCTTCCTCGCGGTTGCGCCGCCGATGACGATCGTGCCCGGCTCCGCGTTGCCCTGCAGTCGGGCGGCGACGTTCATCGTGTCGCCGAGCGCGACGGGATGGCGCTCCGCCGCTCCGACGACCCCGATCGCAACCTGGCCGCTGTTGACCCCGACCCGGACGTTCAGCTCGGAGCTCCACGTCTTCCGCACCTCGTCCGCGTAGCTGTCGATCGCTCTCACGACGCTCAGGGCTGCGCTCGCGGCCCGATCGGCATCGTCCTCCGTTGCCGCCGGGAAACCGAAGAATGCGGCGATCCCGTCGCCCATGTATGCGTCGATGACGCCGCCGAACTGCTCGACCGCCCGGCACATTCGGTCCACGCAGCCTCCGATCAGCGCCGTGAAGTCCTCCGGCTCCAGGCGCTCGGCGAGTGGGGTCGAACCGACGATGTCGGCGAACAGCACGCTCACCGGCCGCAACTCGTCCTTGGCCTCGACCGGGGTCGGCGAAGCGTGCCGCCCTGAGGACATCCTGTGCCCGCCGGCGGAGACGACTTCCATGCGGGTCGCGCCGAGCCTCACGATGTCGCCGGCTGCAAGGAGCGTCGGGCTGCTGATGCGTTCGCCGTTCACCCACGTTCCGTTCAGAGAACCAAGGTCCTGAATCTCGAGCCCGTCGGCAGTCGGACCGAGAACAGCGTGCGCCCGGGAGATCTCGGGATCGTCGAGGGCCAGGCCGGCGTCTTCACCGCGGCCGACGGTCGTACGGCCCGAGATCCGATACGGCGCCCGCCCTCGGCGCCGTCCAGAACCGCCAGCAGCGCGGCATCCTGCGACGCGCCGCGCATTACGAGAGACTTTGCCGATGCGGTGGTGCCAGAACCTCCACCAGCCGTACAGCCCTGGGTGATCGCTGCCGCCCTCGTGGGCGACGGCGAGGAGGTCGGTATGTGTGGGCTGGCCGAACTTCCGGTGCGTCCAGACGATCACGACGTCACTGCCGTCGAAGTAGCAGAAGCGTGACCCGCCGACGGCCGGACGCGCTCCGGGCGAGGCCGCGTTGTGAAGCCACGTCCCCTCCCCGGTCCAGCTCAATCCGGTGCACCTGCCTTGATTCCTGGCAACGTGGTGGCTGCGGCGGAGGGTCTCGTAAGCGCTCTGAACGGCGGCGCCGCTCGCGTACGTCGAGAGCTCGAGACGATCGGGAGTGAACGTCGCGGCATCCGTGGGCTGTGTGCATATCGCCGTCTCGATCGCACCCCGCGCGCGGCGAGGTCTCCTTGCAGTCGTTCCAGATCGGCGATGGGACGAGCTCGGAGAGCGGGTGGATAGCCGGCTGCGGGGCACCGCTCGCAGAAGACGTCTTCGCTCCATCGTCCTTCGTGAGGAAGTAGACGATCGCGCCGGACGCCGCTGCGGCGAAGACGACGAGCAGGAGCGTCAGCAGCAACTGCTTCATCGGAGTGAGCCAGGGCCCCTTCTTCACCGCAGCCTCGTCAGTCACCGGCTCTTGCGGCAGCGGCGCCGCCGGCGCGGCGGCCTGCGCGGCAGCCGCAGCAGCAGCGACAGGGGCAGGAATCGGCGTCTCCGGACCTGAGCTCGGGACTACCGGCGGGGGTGACGGAGCCGCCGGCGTCGAGGCGACTGTTTCCGCGGGCGCGGGCGGCTGGCCGACCGTCGACGCGCCTTGCCCCTCCGCTCGCGGCGTTTCGCGCTGCACGGGCGAGCTCCCCGCACGAGCCGTACCGGTCGTCGGGTCCTTCGCCATGGCGGTCGCAATCACGCCGTCGAACGCCAGCGGCAGCTCGGGACGGACACGGCTGACGGACGGCGGCGGATCGACGAGATGAGCGTGCAGTACCGCGTGCTCGGTGCCCTGGGAGAAGGGCGGCGATCCCGTCAGGCACTCGTACAGGACGCAGCCCAGCGCGTATACGTCTGTGCGCGCGTCGACGGGACCGCCCTCGATCTGCTCGGGCGCCGCGTAATCGACCGTGCCGAGGAAGTGACCGGTCGACGTCAGGCCGCGCGCCGTTGTCTGCTTCGCAACCCCGAAATCCGTGAGATAAACGTGATCGGTGCTCTCCTCGAGGAGAATGTTTCCCGGCTTGACGTCTCGATGGACGAGCGAGTGGGTGTGTGCGGAATCGAGCGCGCTGGCGAGCTGCTCGATCAGGAAGATCGTGCGACCGAGGCCAACATTGCCGCGCTTGAGGATTTCCTTGAGATCCGGGCCCTGAACGAAGCGCATCGCGATGTAGAGGAGCCCGTCAGCCTCGCCCGCGTCGTAGATCGGGATGATGTTCGGATGGTCGATCGCCGCAGCGATGTGCGACTCCCGCACGAAACGCTCACGAAACTGCTCGTCCCACGCCAGCTCCGTTGTGAGCACCTTGAGGGCGACCTTCCGGCCGAGGCGAATCTGCTCGGCGATGTAGACGACGCTCATGCCGCCGCGACCGAGCACCGATTCGATCCGGAACCCGGCGACCTCTGTTCCAATACGTGTGTGCGCCGCCATTTCGAGGGGTCCGTTCATTATCTCCCCCTCATCGGCGGGAACCCAGGGGTAGGACGACGGAAGTGGGCGGACGCCCCCATAGCGACAAGACGAGCCGGGAGGACATGATCTTCCGTTTTCAGCCCAGCTCTAACATGCTGGTAATGCGCGATATTCGGAGCTTTGGCGGTTACCGGACAGCGGCGGGCTGACCAGGCGGCGATGGTCTCACGCGAACAAGCACGAGAGCTCGCGCTGAGCCTTCCCGAGGCGGTCGAGCAGGATCATCACGGCCGCCCGTCCTTTCGCGTCGCCGGGAAGATCTTCGCGACGCAGTGGGACGATGACCACATGAACGTCATGCTCGACGAAGGTGGAATCCTCACCGCCGTCCACCGTCGGCCCGGGACGTGTGAGGGCGTCTGGTGGGGCAAACGACTGGCGGCGGTCCGAGTGAAGCTCTCTCGCGTCGACCGACGGACGCTCGAGGCCTTCCTCAGGGACGCATGGGAGGGCAAGGCTCCGAAGCGCCTCCTTCGAGACTGAGTCGGGCAGCGCTGCCCCCGCCGCTCAGCTGGACGAGCTCATGCGAGCAACCGCGCGATCGAGGTCGACAAGATTCTTGCGAACAGTTCGTTCGACGATCCTCGGATCGACGCGGAAGTACTCATGTGCGAGCAGATCGCGCATCCCAGCGATGTCAGACCAAGGAATCTGGGGGTCTCGCACGAACGTCTTCGCCGAGGGCCTTCACTGCCTCGCCGATGACCAGCAGGTTGTAGACGACAGCGTCCGCGACAACAGGCGAGTCGATCGAGGCGCTCGCTAGGTCGCCGACGTATCCACGAATCCTGTTGATTGCCTCGGCTATGTCAGCCAGCCGCTCGTCCGCAGTTCGGCTCAAAGAGAAATCGCCTCCCGCTCAGCGCGGTCTTGCGCGGCGGGCTTGAGCAGATCGGTTGTCATTACGTCTACCGGCACGCCGAGAACGTCGCTGATCTCCCGCCGCACGCGCGCGAGATCGACCAACGTCGCGTCGGGGGCAAGTTCCACAAGAAAGTCGATGTCGCTAGTCGCAGTGTCCTCGCCACGCGCGACGGACCCGAAGACACGCACGTCTCGAGCGCCCGAGCGGCGCAGGACGTCGAGTAGGGCCTTTCGCCTCTGACGAAGGAGCCGTCCTCTCGGCCCTGTCGCTGCGCGAATAGAACTCGGGACGGGGTCGTGCTGGTCGAGCAGGTCGAGCGCCAGGCGCCGGCCGCATGCGCGAAGGAGTCGCTCGAGCGTGGGCAGCGAGGGAACGGTTCTCCCCCTTTCGTAGCGGGCAATCGCCGACTGAGAAGTACCGACGCGAGCTGCCAACTCGGCTTGTGTAAGTCGCGCTTCACGTCGTGCTCGGTGGATGAGCTCAGCAGGTTGCATGTCCACTGGAGTATACCTATTTAGGTATTAGGGATCTTCGCTGTCCCCCACCCGGCCGGCCGACCGTGCCGCTCTCCTCGACACCTCGGTGCCGGTCACTGACGGCATCGTCCGCGAGATCGCCGTGACCTGGGGAACGAACGCGTCGGCCTGGACGTACACCGTCGCCTACAGCAGATTGGGCGCCACGCCGGCCCCCGTTGCACCCGAGAACCCGCGACCACTTCGCCCGTAGGGAGCCAGGTCGGCTCTGGATTTGGGCACAAAAACGTCGAAGCCCGTTGACCTTTCGGTCCTCAGGCTTCGACGGTGTGAAGCATGTCATCACCGGGGCACCCGTGTCAAATCCGAGCTCGACCGGGGGCCACAAAGCCAGCTGGGACGCCAAAACGAACAAGAGACTCTGAGCCGCGTCACCTCGTCGTGGCGAACACCCGCAGCGCTTCCTCGATCTGTCGACCGCCGTTGCCGAGCACCGGTTCCCCGTGGGCAACAAGGACGTGGTCGATCGGCCAGCTCATTAGCGTGTGAAGTGATCGTTCGAACGCGGCTCGGTCTCGAAGCGCCGGCGACGGGCAAACACGCAACGCAGGGTCGACGCCCAAGAAGACCTCCGCCACGACCAACGCACGGTATGGCCGCAAGTAGAACATCACGTCTCCCTCCACCACACCGGCAGCGCTGAAGGTCTCGACCCCGTCCGGCAGCGGTCCGGCGTGCGTGGCAAACGGCAATCGCGCCTTGGCAGCCGGGTGCGCCCAGACAGTCGTGCCGTAGCGATTGGCGATCAAGGCGGCGTCCCGCTTGTGCCAGGGAGCCGTGAGAAGGACCGCAACAGGCAGATCAACGTGAGCCACATCGCGATCGAGCGCCGTCAGGAACGCGTCTTCCGATCCACGCGGAAGCAAAGGATCAATGAGCACGACAGCATCGGCGGCCTCGTAGTACACGCAACCAACGAACTCGGGCCAATCCGTCGCGCCCCTCCAATCAGGATGCGGCGCAGTCCAATACCGCAACCCCGGCGCGATCTCTTTCATAAGACCTTCGCTGCCTCGTAGGGACACCTACATCCTCCGCCGATGCCGGCTCCGCCGGCGTCGGCCGCTCAGGCCCGAGTCGAAACCGAACCCGATCGGAATCATCATGGCCGCGAAGCGGCCGGATTCCGATCGGCTACATGCAGAGCCAGCCGCCGTCGACGGGCAAGTTGATGCCGTTCATTGCCTGGTTCTCGAGCAGGAAGCGTGACGCGTCCACGACCTCGGCCATGGTCACGAGACGTCCGGTCGGCGTCCGCTCGACGAGAGCGTCGTAGCGCTCGCGCGGCATGTCTCGCCACTGGGGGCTGTCGCCGACGATCGCCGGATGGAGGGCATTCACGCGCGTCGGGGCCAACTCGATCACCAGCGTTCGGACGAGCCCCGTGACGGCGCCGTTGACGGTTGTGACGGTCGTCGAACCTGGATACGGACGATCACGCGCGAGGCCGCCGAAGATGAGAACAGCCGCCTCTTCGTTGAATCGCGGGAACAGCACGTGGACGACTTCGGTGTAGCCCACGACCTTGAGCGTCACGAGCCGCAGCGCGGCGTCGATGTCGTACTCGCGCACGGTGTTCGTGTCCCGCTCGATGGCGGCGAGCACGAGGTATTGCACTCGACCGACGTCGGCTAGACGCTCCGCAATGGTGTGCGGCTCCGCGAGGTCCAGCGCTAGGCCGCGCGTCGAGCCACCGATCTCGCCGGCACAGGCTTCTGCCGACGCGGCGTCGCGTCCGGTCACGACGACGTCACCGCCCTGCGCGGCATAGAACTGCGCGACTTCGCGGCCCAGCCCGCGCGTGCCGCCGACGACAACGACAGTGCCATCGGCCATATCGCCTCTCCTTTCGGTCTCGAGGAGGTCGGCTCGCCCCGCACGGAACGGGGCGAGCCTTGAGGAGGAACTAGACGGCGGCCACCGGCTCAGATGCCCAGTCCGGGAGAAGCTCGCCGCGGGACAGGATGTGATTCCGGGACTCGTCGAGCCTCCGGAAGATGTCGTCGAGGTTCGCTCCGACGAGCTCGCCGTTCCGCTTCACTGCGCGGCCCGCCACGAAGACCGAGTCGACATTCGACGTGTCGGCAAAGACGACGATCGTTGCCGAGGGCTCGAGCATCGGCGCCGTGTTGATTGCGTTCGTCTCGAGCAGGACGATGTCCGCCTGCTTGCCGGGCGTGAGCGAGCCGACCCTGTCTTCGAGCGCGCACGCGCGTGCGCCTCCGATCGTCGCGAGCTCGAGCACGTCCTTGTGCGTCAGCGTCGGAGCGAACGCTTCGTCCGGCGTGTCGGTGAACGCACCGATCCGGTCGTGAACGAGCGCCGTGCGCATCTGCGTGAACATCTCGCCGGGGACGCTCGAGACCACGTCGACGCTCAAGGAGACGGGAACGCCGCGCTGCAGGAGCTTCCCGGTCGGCGGCGGGCCGTGGCCCATCAGCATCTCGACATAAGGCGCAACGGACGCGGTCCCGCCGGTTTCCTTGATCAGGTCGAGCTCCTCGTCCGTCGAGTCGGTGCAGTGGATGTACGTCGTGTCCGGGCCGAGCAGACCCAGGTCGTCCATGTTCTTCACGTGCTGGACATGAACGTCGGTGAGCCGCATGCCGACGTGCACACTGATGCGGATCCCGAGATCGCGGGCGAGCTCCCAGTCGTGCTTCGCAACCTCGAAGTTCGAGTTGCCGGGCGCACGCGCCGCGAGCGCGAGCGTGATCAGCCCGTCGTCCGACGAGAAATACGTCTCGCGGATCCGGCGAACGTCCTCCGGGTGCTCGAGCTCGCTGAACGCCCACCACTCGCCCCCCGTCGGCACGCCGTGCGCGTAGATCGCGCGAATGCCGGCGTCCTTGAGCCCCTGGATCGCGGCGTCCGAGTGATCGGGCGTGTTGTTGATGTGCGACCAGTCGAGAAGCGTCGTAATACCCGCGTTCAAGGCCTCCAGAGCGCCTGCGTAGTTCCCGATGTGAACGTCTTCCGGCCGGTAGTGGCCGCCGACGCTGCCGAGCATCACGGCGAAGTAGTTGTCGAGCGTGCAACACGGGAGGACGCCGCGGACCGGCGTCTGCCACGTATGCCGGTGCGTATCGACGAACCCCGGCATCACGATCATTCCGGTGGCGTCGATCTCTTCGGCCTCCGACACCTCGAGTGCGCGCCCGATCTCAGCGACCTTGCCGTCCTCCACGAGGACGTCACCCTGCGGGACGTCGCCGACGTCGGGATCCATCGAGACGACGAAGCCGTTGCGGATCAAAAGCCGCTGCGAGCTCATGCCTCTCTCCTTGGCTGGCGGGACACACGTAGTCGCGACGGCGCTCGAGCGCCTTCGCCGGCAGCCGACCGTGTCTCGCGCTGCCGCATGTACAGCGAGCATAAACGCCCTGCCGCCGTCGAGTCAACGCACAAAAGCGCCGAGTCCAGCGATTTCGTCAAGCCTGGATGCACACGCGGCGGCGACTCGCCCCGATCCGGCGTTCGGCCACAGTTGACACTTTCCGGCCGACCTGCGCAGAATTGGCCCCTGGTCGCGGCTAGCTCTTCACCGTGGGGCAGCCACGGATTGGGCGATTCGTGAGCGCCCTCACCCCCACCGAGGGCGTTGCCGTCCCGTCGAAGGCGGGGCGCCTTGCGCCGTTCGTTGCCAACGCGGTCGTGGCCGCCCGCTTCTTGCCGATCTGGATCGCCACCGGCGTGCTTGCGATCGTCGCCGCGATCATCGCGCCCGAGGCCTTGCAGAGCACGTCCTGGGCGTTCGTCCTCCCGTACATGACCATTCTCGCGGTCGCGGCGCTCGGCCAGATGCTCGTGGTCATGCACGCCGGCATCGACCTGTCGACCGTGGGCGTGATGTTCCTGGGCGGCAATCTCATAGCGGGGATCGGCGCCGGTTCGAACGACAAGTTGGCACTCGCAATCCTCGCCTGCATCGGCGTCGGAGCGCTCGTCGGCCTCGTCAACGGCATCTTCATCGGGATCCTGAAGCTGAATCCCCTCATCGTCACGTTGGCGGTGGGGCAGATCGTTTTTGCCTGGGGGCTGAAGTACTCGCGTGGCGTGGTCGCCGGTCAGACCGTGCCGGATGGGCTCTCGTCCTGGGCCGAAAACGAGCCCTTCGGGATCAGTGCGGTCTTCTGGACGGGCGCTGCGATTACTTTGGTGCTCGCCCTCGCGCTTCGGTACACCGCCGCCGGCCGTCGATTTCAGGCCGTGGGTGCGAACCCCAGAGCCGCCTGGATGGCGGGAGTGCACGTCAGGACGCACGTCGTGTTCGCGTACACGGCCGCCGGCACGCTCTACGGCGTTGCTGCCGTGCTCCTCGCGGGTATTCGCATCAGCATCGACCCCGGCTTCGGCGCGGCGTACTTGCTCGCGCCGATCGCGGCAGTCGTCATTGCCGGTGCGTCCCTTTCGGGCGGGCTTGCGAGCGCAACTTCCACGTGGATCGCAGCGTTGGCACTCACGCTTTTGACGCAGATGCTGCGCATCCTCGGCCTCTCGACGGCGATGCAGTTCATCGTCTTCGGTGGGGCGATCATCGTCGGGATGCTGGTCTCCGGGGATCGAGTCGCGTCGCTCCTCGGACGTGTCCTCCGGCCAAGGGAGCCGCCGGCGCGCGACCGCCGCGGGATCGTCGAAAGCACGAGTTGAGAAGCGAAAGGAGACACAGGATGCACGCACGAAGAAAGCCGGACGCGAGGTATTTGCGGCGGCTGCTGCCGGTTTTCGTTCTGCTCGCCGCGACGCTCGTCGTCGTCGCGACCGGCCTCGGCAGCACCGGGACCAAGCCGGCCGCACCTCCGACGAAGGCGCATGGAAACGCGGCCGGAGGCTTCGGCGAGGTGTACAAGGCCAAAACGGCCACCCTGAAGAAGACGCTCTTCAATGCCAGGCTGCTGCCGGCGAACAAGACGGCGCGCAACATCGCGTTGGCCGCGTACGGCCGTGCTGACAAGAAGGTGAATCTGGATCTGGCGCTGAGGTGCTGGAAGAACAACGGCTGCACGACCGGGACGGGAGGCAAGCTGACCGTCGCCTACGTCGAGGGCTTCGGCGAGAACGTCTATCGCCAGATCTCGAAGATGGAGTTCATCCTCCAGGCACTCTCGTACAAGAGCGTCGGCAAGATCATCTACACGAGCGCCCACTCGGATCCGGCCCAGGCGCTGACCGACTTCCGAGCCGCGATCTCGCAGGGCGTCGACCTCATCGTCAGCTATCCGGATTTCGGCGACGCGATGCTGCCGGTGTTCAGGGAGGCGACGAAGGCAGGAATCCCGGTCGCGACGTATGCATGGGGCTACGTCTCCGGGCCTGGCAGCAATTACACGACGGTCGTCGGTGAGGACACGTGCAGGCTCGGCAAGGCGTACGCCAGGGTCATGAACACGTACGTCAAGTCGGGGAACATCGCGTTCATGGGCGGCTTCCCCGGCAACCCGTTGTCGCTCGGTTGGCAGAAGTGCGAGCGGCCGGCGCTGAACAAGAAGATCAAGGTCGTCGCCACCGAGGCGACGAACTGGGACCCGTCGAAGGTCCAAGAGGTCGTCGCCGGAATCCTCGCGCGATATCCGAACATCAAGGGCTGGAGCTACGAATACGGGCTCGGCATGGCCCAGGGCGCGTTCGCCGCTTACAAGGCCGCCGGGAAGCCGTTCAATTCCGTGCTCACGCTGCGGACCGATGACGTCGGCATGGGTTGCGCCGCGCAGAGGCTCCACAACCCGAAGCTGCGGGTCTACTACTACACCGCCGGGAACTCGCAGATCCGGGTGGCATTCACGGCCGCGATGATGAAACTGAAGGGCGCGAAGATCCCGCCCCAGATCGTGTTCCCGATCCAGTTGCAAAACCAGGCCAAGCGCAACTCCTGCGTCAAGGGTTATCCGCAGGAGGCCTCGGCCACTTCACTCGTGCCGCTCAGCCTGCTGAAGCGGATGTATCCGTAGGAGGAATTCGCAGAACGAACTAGTTCCAGAAGCGAAAAACGCAATGTCGAGTCCCGGGCCCGAGAGCCCCCTCGTGCTGTCCCTTCGCGATGTGTCGAAGGCGTTCGGAGCCGTTCAGGCGCTCCGGGAGGTGAGCTTCGACTGCCGCGCAGGCGAAGTTCATGCGCTCGTCGGGGAGAACGGGTCCGGGAAGTCGACATTGCTCGGCCTCGCCAGCGGATTCCTCACCCCGGATGACGGCGAGGTCGAGATCGGCGGTCGTCGGCGACGGCGCGGTTCGCCCGCCGAGGCGCGCAGATTCGGTCTCGGCATTGCGTATCAGGCGTATTCGCACGTCGACGACCTGTCCGTCGCGGAAAACCTCTCCCTCGCCGTGCCTCGCAGCATGCAGCCGCACCGCGCACGCATGGAAGAGTGGGCGGCGGCGAGGCTCGAGGAGTTCAAGCTCGACCTGCGGGTCGACACTGCCGTCGGCGCGTTGTCGCTCGCTGAACGCCAGCTCCTCGAGGTCGTCAAAGCCCTCCTCGCGAGGCCGAAGGTGCTCCTCCTCGACGAACCGACGACGGCGCTCGGGCCCGAGGAAGTCGAGCGACTGCACGAGCTCGTGCTGGAGCGAAGCAGGTCCGGCGTCGGGATCGTCTACGTCAGCCACCGACTACCCGAGGTGCTCGGGATCGCAGACCGGATCACCGTCCTGCGCGACGGTGTCAGCCAGGGGACGTTCGCGGGCGCGTCGATGTCGGAGGAATCCCTCGTCGCTCTCATGATCGGGCGGCCGCTTCAGGTCGCGTTTCCGGACCGAGACGGCGCCGGGCGGCCCGACGAGGTTCTCCTTGCCGTGTCCGGCTTACGAGGTGAGCGCTTCGGGCCCATCGACCTCCAGGTGCAGAAGGGCGAAATCCTCGGGATCGCCGGCGCGGAAGGAAACGGCCAGGTGCAATTCCTCCGGGCGCTCGCCGGCGTCGAGCGCCCGACGGGGACGGCTTCCTGCAACGGCCACGAGCTCGACACCAGGTCGCCGCTCGCCGCGCTCCGCGAGGGCGTCGTGCTGCTGAGCGGCGACCGGGCCCGGGAGTCGCTCTTCCCCGTCCTCAGCGTCCGAGCCAATACGACCATTCAGGTTCTCCGCAATCTCGGACGCTGGGGGTTTCTCGGGCGCGGTCGCGAGCGCCGCAGGATCGACGAGCTCGTGCGTCGGCTGCGCATCCGGATGGCGTCCATCGAGCAGCCGGTGCAGTCCCTTTCCGGCGGGAACCAACAGAAGGTCTCGCTGACGCGGCCGTTCCTCCGCGGTGACGTGAAGGTCATCCTGGCCGAGGAGCCGACCCAGGGCGTCGATGTCGGAGCACGGTTCGACATCTACGACGCACTACGCGCGAAAGCCACGGAAGGCGTGGCGATCATCGTCAAGTCGAGCGACCCGCTGGAGCTCGCCGGGCTCTGTGATCGCGTGGTGGTGATGTCTCGCGGCAAGATCGTCGACGAGATCAGCGGGGACCAGCTCGGCGAGCGTCGGATCGTCGAAGCGATCGTCGGCTCCCGCGTCACGAAGGAGATCGCGTGAGCTCCTTCCGCGCATGGATGCCGCTCGTCCTGATGTCGACGCTCATCGTCGGTTTGGGCGCGTATGCCGCGATGCATCAGGACGCCTTCCTGACGAAGTACAACCTCGGCAACCTTCTCCTCAGCACGATGCCGCTGGCGCTGGTCGCGATCGGACAGACGAGCGCACTGCTCGTCGGCGGCTTCGACGTCTCCGTCGCCGCGCTCGTAACGATGTGCGTCGTCACGGCCTCGTTCACGCTGCAGCCCGACGCCTCGACGCTCGCTCTGATCGGGGGTGCGCTGGCGGTCGTCGGCGTCGGCCTCGCGACCGGCCTCTTCAACGCCACGCTCATCCGGATCCTCCGACTCCCGTCGATCATCGCGACCCTCGGCACGCTCAGCATCCTTCAGGGGGCGTCGCTGCTCCTACGCGACCATCCCGAAGGCTTCATCAACCTCGACGTCATCGACGCGCTGAACACGAGCTGGAGCTTCGTGCCGTTCGCCTTCATCGGCGTCGTCGTTCTCGCCGTGCTCGGCGACGTCTGGCTCTACCAGACGCGCAGCGGGTTGGCGATGAGGGCGGTCGGTCTCGACGAAACGTCGTCGCGGCGGCTCGGTATGGGGACGGGTCGCATCATCTTTCTCGCCTTCGTCGTCTGTTCCGTGATGGCGTCGTTCGCGGGCTTGTACTCGGCGGCTCAGGTCCAGATCGGCTCGCCGATCATCGGCAACTACGCGCTCTACTCCATCGCTGCGGCGGTGCTCGGAGGCGCCAGTCTCGCCGGTGGAAAGGGCTCCTTCGTCGGAACGCTGCTGGCGGCGCTCTTTCTCACCGAGATCGGCAACGTTCTCCCGCTGTTCCAGCAGCCCACCGAGTACGCGCAGATGACGATCGGTGCACTGATCCTGCTTGGCGCTCGTGCTCTACCAGGCACCTGAGCTCCTGTCCCGCGCGCGCTCGAGCTGGCAGGGAGTCGGCCGCCTACGCGCGAGACAGGGCGAAGCCCCGGCGGGCTGAGCTACTCCGCGGTCTCGGGCGGTGGAGTCCTGAGGGCGCGCGGATCGGCCTCCCGGCCGATGACGACCCAGACCGCGTGGACGGGCTCGTCGCCGATTGCCCAGAGTCGGTGCGGCGAGGAGGAATCGAATGCGATCGACCCGCCGGGCCCGAGCTCGTACTCCTCGAACCCCACGCGTACACCCAGCGTCCCGCTGGTGACGTAGCCGTACTCCTTGCCGCCGTGGGTCATCAACGCGTCCTCCGGACAGGACGCCGCGCCGACGGGATAGACGACGTAGAGAAACTCGACGTCGGGATCGCTTTGCGGGGTCAGTCGCTCCCAGCGGACACCCGAGGCGAGGTTGATCACCCGGCGGGTCTCCGGCTGCTCGGCCAGCCCATCGCCGCGGCGCAGCTGACGGACTACAGGCTCTCCGGTCCGCGAGTCGCCGAAGACGTCGCTCATCGTCATCCCGAGCTCGGTGACGAGGGCGTAGAGGGTGCCCACCGACGGGTTCACCCGGTCGAGCTCGATCTGCGACACGAGGCTCGGCGAGACGCCTACGCGACGCGCTAGCTCGCGGAGGCTGATCCCGAGACGCTCGCGCTCCGTGCGCAGGCGTGCACCGATCGACGCTTCGAGACCGCGGTCGAGAGCAGCGGGATCGCTCATTGCGAGACCGTATCCTCAGGGGGCTTCATCGCAAGTGCCGTCTGATCTCTTCTGCGATTCGGTCAGGCCCGGGCAAGAAGGCGTCCTCGAGCGGCGGGCTGTACGGAATCGGCGTGTTCGGAGTCGCGATCCGCCACGCGTCGTCGAGGTAACCGAGGGCGTGCTCCGTGACAGACGCGAGCACCTCGCCCGCCCACCCGCCGGTCAGCGGCCCCTCCTCGACGACGACGATGCGGCTCGTCTTCCTGACGGACGTGAGAACGGTCTCGAGGTCGAACGGACGCAGCGTTCGCAGATCGATGACCTCCACCGAGACGCGATCCGCCGCGAGCGTATCCGCAGCTTCGAGGGCGTCGTGGACGCTCTTCATCGCAGTGACGAGAGTGATGTCGTTCCCCTCTCGAACGACGGCCGCTCGGCCGAGCGGACCTTGCGCGCCGTCGACCTCACCCTCGAGCGTGTAGAGCCGCTTGTGCTCGAAGAAGAGCACCGGGTTGTCGTCGCGGATTGCGGCCTTCAACAGCGCCTTCGCGTCCGCAGGCGTGGACGGGGCGGCGATCTTCAGGCCCGGCACTCCCATGAACCAGGACACCGGCATCTGCGAGTGGATCGCACCGAAGCGGCCACCGGCGCCGACGACGGAGCGAATCACGATCGGGACGCTCACCTGTTCCTGCGTCAGGAACCAGTACTTCGTGGACTGGTTGACGACGCTGTCCATCGCGAGGGTCAGGAAATCGCCGAACATGATCTCGACGACCGGCCGCAACCCCGTAACCGCTGACCCGAACGCAGCCCCGGCAAGCGCCAGCTCCGAGATCGGCGTGTCGAAGACTCGATCCGGCCCGTACTTGTCGTAGAGGCCCGTCGTCGTCGCGAACACCCCGCCGGCGACCGCGATGTCCTCGCCGAACAGGATCACCCGCTCGTCCGCCTCGAGCTCCTCGTCCAGCGCGTCGCGGATCGCAGTGCGGAATGCGATCGCCGACATGTCAGAAGGCGAGCGACAACGGGCGCTCGAGCAGCTCGCGTAGCCGGGACAGGAAACGGGCTCCGTCCGCGCCGTATACGACCCGGTGGTCGCAGCTGAGCGTGACGGTCATTGCATCGTCGCGGCGCACGCTGCCGACGGCAAGGATCGCGACCTGCGGCGGGTCGATGATCGCCGTGAACGAGCGCACGCCGAACATCCCGAGATTCGAGACCGTGAACGTGCCCTCATGAAGATCGTCCGGTCGCAGGGCTCGGTTGCGCGCCCCCTCCGCAAGCCGACGCGTCTCGGCCTCGATTTCCGTCACCGTCTTCCGATCCGCGTCGAACACCACCGGCACGAGCAGTGCGTCGTCAGTGGCGACGGCGACGCCGACATTGACGCGCGAGTAGCACTCGACCTTGCCGTCCACGAACGAGGCGTTGAATCGCGGAAATTCGCGGAGGGTCAGCGCAGCGGCCTTCACGACGAAGTCGTTGACCGAAGGGACGTCGTCGCTCTCCTCGCGGGCACCTCGACGCAGGCCCGCGATCAAGGACATGTCGACGTCTGCCGAGACGGTGAAAACGGGAATCGTCCTCGCGGACTCGGCCATCCGCCGCGCGATCGTCGCCTGTGTCGCCGTCAGCTCGAGCACACGAACTTCGCCCTTCGCACCCGAGGCGGTTGCTGCGCGGATCCGAGGGGCTCGGCGGCAGCCCGTTGAACGTCCTCGCGCGTGATCCGGCCGCCGGGCCCAGTGCCGGCAATGCCGTGCAGCGAGAGCCCGAGCTCCACCGCCGTCCGCCGGGCGACGGGCGTCGCGTTGGGTTGCTCCGCATCCGCCCCGTCGCGCGACGCGGGCTCCGGCGGCGTCACGCGCGGAGCGGCGCCGTTGCCGTTCGCGAGGGTTGCGATCGGCTCGCCGATCGCAACGCTCGCTCCCTCGGGAGCGAGGATCGATTCGAGCGTCCCGTCGGACTCGGCCTCGTACACGACGGTCGCCTTGTCCGTCTCGACCTCGATCAGGGCTTCGCCGCGGGCAAACGAATCTCCGGGAGACTTCAGCCAGCGGACGATGACCGCGTCGGCCGTCGAGTCCGACAGCTTGGGCATCGTCAGCTCGCGCGCCACGCCGTACCTCAGTCCTTGAACTCCCGGGTCGCCAGGTCGGTGGGGAACGGCGCGGCGAGCGCGCTCTCGCGCATTCGCTCGAGCTCTTCGTTCAGCTCCTGCTCGAGCTCCTCGAGGCGGCTCGCTGCCACGCCCTCCGCTTCGAGCTGGGCGCGAAGCAGCGAGGATCGGATCGCGCGTCTTCCATTTGTCGAGCTCGCCCTCGGGCCGGTACAGGCCGGGATCGCTCCGCGAGTGACCGACGAACCGATACGTCAGCGCCTCGATGAATGCAGGTCCGTTACCTGAGCGCGCGTGCTCGAGCGCACGGGCGGCCGCGTCGCGGACCGCCCAGACGCGCATCCCGTCGATCGTCTCGGCCGGGACCTCCATCACCTCGGCGCGTGCGCGGAGCTCGCCCGCGGTCACGGACTGAAACGCCGTGTACTCGCCGTAGCCGTTGTTCTCGCACACGAGGACCAGGGGCAGCTTCAGCACCTGGCAGAAGTTCAGACACTCGAAGACGTAGCCCTGGTTCATCGCGCCGTCGCCGAAGAACGCGACCGCGAGACCGCCCGTCGTCCGCTTCAAGGCAAGAGCCGCTCCCGTCGCGGCCGCGATGCTGCCGCCGACGATCCCGAAGGAGCCGATCAGCCGATCGTCGGGAGCGTTCACGTTCATCGACCCGGCACGGCCGCCGTTCACGCCGGACTCGCGTCCGAGCATCTCGTCGAGGAGTGCCTGCGGATCGACGCCGAGGGCGAGCGCGTGACCGTGCCCGCGGTAGGTCGCCGCGACGCGGTCGCGCTGCTCCAGCAGGCTTGCGACACCCGTCGCGATCGCCTCCTGGCCGGAATACAGGTGGGTCGTGCCGTAGACCTCTCCCTTCAGGAAGAGCGACTGGACGAGATCCTCGAACCCGCGGATGAGGAGCATCTGCCGGAAGATCCGCGTGTAGAGCTCGACATCATCGAGCAGACCCGTCGTCGGCTGTTCGCTGACCTGACTCATGCGACACCGATGCTCGCAGGGGACTGCAGCCGCTCGGCAAGATAGTCCCAGTCGCGCTGATGCCGATACGAGTAGCGCGGCGGCGGCCCAGGCGCCGAGGTCTCGAGCCACCGCACCGTCCGCCCCTGCGTCTCGTAGAACGCGTGCACGCAGCCGGTTCCCGTCCAGAAGACGTCGCCCGGCCGAAGCGTGTACCGGTCGCCGTCCGCGACGACGTCGACCTCGCCGTCGAGGATGTAGTAGGACTCCTCGAAGGGATGGTCGTGAGGGTTCGCGCAGGCTCTCGGCTGATAGTCGACCATGAACATGGTGTGGAGCTGCGCGTCGAGCCGCTGGTCGACGAGCATCTTGACGGCAATCCCGCTGTAGGCGAGGACGGCGGTCGCCATGCTTCCCGACACGGTCGGTGCACCCATCGCCTGGCCTTGCTTCAGGCGATCGAGGTCCATCTCGCCTTCCGTGAGCAGGAACAGGTTGTGGTTGCGCGGGTCGCGCGCGTCGAGCTCATCGGCGGGACGGTCCCGCGCGCGCCCGAGGAAAAACGTGTCGCTCGCGTCGATCCGCGGCCGGGGCGAGGCCATCTCGATCCACAGCGCGTCGTCGTTGCAGCGGAACGCATGGGGTGCTCCCACGGGTATGGCGCCGCACGCGCCGGGTTGGAGCTTCACGCCGCGCGCTTCCAGGTAGAGGACCGGCTCGCCTTCGAGCACATAGAAGCTCGTCTCGAACGAATGCACGTGCTCGTCGACGTGTCCCTCGGCGAGCGAGACGAGGGTCAGCGCCATGTGTGTCGAGCCGAGGGTGCCGTCCACGAGCCGGCAGGTCGTCAGGCCGCTCGAGCGACCGGGCAAGGCGTCCGCGAGATCGATGTCTTCACGGCGAACGAGCCGATAGCCGGGCCGCCCGTCCGAGAGCTCGCGCGTGCCGGTGTCCGAGCTCACCGAGGAACGCCGGCGGGCTCGACGACGGCGGAGGCCGCAACGGCGTCGGCCATTCCCGACGCCCCGTCGCGCCGCCCGTCATCCCCCTCTTTCACGAGATCGGCGCCGCGCACGTAGGTACGGCCGGCGACAAGGAGCTCCTCCGCGGGGAAGCGCGTGATCACGTCGCAGCCGCTCGCCGTCACGACCACTTCCTCCTCGATCCGGGCCGCAGAGCGGCCGTCGGTCGCTGGGCAATACGTCTCGAGCGCGAACACCATTCCTTGCTCGAGCTCGACCGGGTGGTCGAGCGAATGGACTCTCGAGATCATCGGCGACTCGTACAGCCCGACGCCGATCCCGTGGCCGAACTGCAACCCGAAGCACGTTTCCTCGTCCGGGAAGCCGAGCTCCTCGGCCGTGGGCCAGACCTCCGCGATCCTGTCTGTCGTCATCCCCGGACGCACGAGCTCGATCGCCGCGTCCAGCCACTCGCGACATTGCTTGTAGGCGTCGAGCTGCGCCGGGCTGACGCCTCCCACGTTGAACGTGCGGTAGTAGCACGTCCGGTAGCCCATGAACGAGTGGATGATGTCGAAGAACGCTTGATCCCCGGGCCGCAGCAGCCGGTCCGAGAACACATGTGGATGTGGGTTGCAACGGTCGCCCGAGACGGCGTTTACCGCCTCCACGTGCTCCGATCCCATCTCGAACAGGAGCTGATGGGCGCGCGCGACGATCTCGTGCTCGTACACACCGGGCCGAAGCATCCGATAGATCTCCTCGTAGACCGCGTCGACGAGCCCGGCGGACTGGTCGAGCAGTGCGATCTCCTCGGCCGTCTTGATCTTGCGAGCCTCGAGCAGGACCTGGGAGCCGTCCCTGACGTACACGCCGGCGCGCTTGAGCGCCTCGAGCGTGACGAGGTCGGCCATGTCGACGCCGAGCAGCTCGCCCCCCAGCCCGCGCTCGGCCAACTCGTTCGCGATCCGCGTCCCCAGCCGGTCGGGGACCCCCGTCTCGACCGGCATGGCGCCGCGCATCGGCGCGACGCCGGCGCGGAAGTTCTCCGCCGGGAGCCACGGCGCAAACAGCTGGTGATGGCGGGCGGCGGACCCGAAGTCCCACAGAATCGGATCGCCGCCTCGTGGCAGCAGCGCGAAACGTGCGTTCTTGTCGCGGGCCCATTCGCCGATGTGCGTGCTCGTGACGTACCGGATGTTGTTCGGGTCGAACAGCAGCACGGCGCCGAGGTCGGAAGCGTCGAGCGCCGCCTTCGCACGGTCGAGCCGCTCTCGACGCAGCCGCGGGAAGTCGATGCGCTGCTCCCAGTCCACAGCTCGCGTCGCATCGGGAGAGCCGACGGATCTATTCCGCATGGTCAACGCACCACCTCGTGATCGCGAGAACGGGAAGCGTTCCTCAGTGCCAGGAAGAGCGCCATGAAATCGTCGTCTCCGTAGCCGGCCTCGACGGCCGCGCGAACGAGCTCCTTCAGCTCTCGCGCCATCGGGAGCTCGACACCGTCCTCGTCTGCCGCGTCGAGGACGAGGTCGATGTCCTTCTCCATCAGTGACGTCGTGAACGTCGCCGAGAAATCGTCGCGGAGAAGCGGTTCGGTCTTGTATTTCACGAACGGCGCGCCGGCGGCGGAGCTGCCCATGACCTCGAGCAAATCCGCACGCGACACTCCCGCGGCCTCCCCCAGCACGAGCGCCTCTGACATCAGCTCGGCGAGCCCGCCGATCATCAGGTTGATCGCGAGCTTGACGATGCGAGCCTGCTCGGCGTCGCCGACGTGGTGGATCGTGGGACCGATCGCGAGGAGGATCGGCTCGACTCGTTCCAGCGTCTCGCGCGGACCGGAGACGATGAAGCTCAGATTTCCCGCACGGACGACGCTCGGGTTGCCGCTCACAGGCGCTCGCAGGTAGGCGACCGACGCTGCATCGGCCAACGAAGCAACCCGTGCCGAGACGGCCGGCGAGACGGTGCTCATGTCGACCAGGACTGTCCCTGGCCTCGCCGCGGCCACTACCCCGGCGGCGACAGCCTCGAGCGCCTCGTCGTCGGCGAGCGACGTGATCACGACATCGACGTCCGCGGCAAGCTCCCCGATGCGTGTCCGCAACCTTGGCCCCGCCGGCCGCGAGGGGCTCCGTCTTCGCCGCCGTCCGGTTGTAGACAACGAGCGGGTAGCCGGCCTCGAGAAGGCGCTCACCGAACGCCGTGCCCATGTTGCCAAGGCCGACCAACCCCACAGACAGATCCTGCTCGTGAGAAGGGCGGCTCACTGTTCAGTATGAATAAACGAAGGACCGGCTGGGTCAAGCGAGCCACCGTGTTCTCAAGCACCACGCGAGGCGCTGTACAGCCTAAGACGACAAGCGCCCGCTGTGGCATAGAAGTGGTATAAAAGTCGCATGCCACGACTGAGAATCAGCACGACCGTCGATGAACAGTTGCTCACCAATGCGCGACAGGCGCGTTCCGGGTTGCAGGATTCGGCGCTCATCGACGAGGCGCTCGCCGCCCTCCTGCGCCCGCCACCGGACGGCTGAGATCGATGCTGCGTACGGGGCATACGACAGGTCGCCACTCGATTCGGCGGACGAGTGGGGGGATCTCGACGCGTTCCGGAAGGCCGCCGGCGCTTCGTGAACGCACGCCCGGCCCGGCGGAGAGGTCTGGTGGTGTGAGGTTCCAGAGGCCGGACGTCGCCCGGTCGTAGTGCTCACCCGAGATGCTGCGATTCCACGACTTCGACGCACTCTGATCGGGCCATGCACAACCACGATCCGTGGAATACCGAGCGAGGTGCTGCTCGATCCGGGTGACGATCCGATCCCACGGAGGTCCGTCGTCAATCTCGATTCGGTTGAGAGCGTGTCGGTCGGAACGCTTGTAGAACGCCTCGGCCGACTCAGTGATGAGCGAATGCGTCAGATCTGCAGCGCTCTCGCGATTGCTGTGGCATGTGAATACAGCTGACCGGCCTATAGAACGGTTTCCAGCGCCGATGCGAGCTTTGCTCGCGTCGGCCGCTACGGCGACGAATCGCAACCGAATTCCGATCGAGATCATCATGAACGCGAAGCGTTCGGATCTCGATCGGATCCGCCGCTACGGCTGCGCGCGGATGCCGGGTACTTGTTCCTGGAGAAAGACGAGCGCCTTCGCACCTGGCGAACTCGTTCGTCCGTGTCGAACGTCGAGTGCCCGGTCGGAAACACATAGGTCTCGTGCGGCTGGCCGCGAGCGGCAAGCCGTTCGACATAGAGCATCGCCTGGCCATAGGGACAGCGACTGTCGTTCTTGCCGATCAGGAAGAGCACCGGGGCGCGGACGTTGTCGACGAAGTTGATCGGGTTTCGGTCGCGCATCAGCTCCGGAACCTCACTCGGCGCTCCACCGAGTAGCGCGCGGTCATAGGCCTGGAGGAGCGGCGACAGCTCGTCGTACCCGGCTGCGTAATCCCCAACAGGCACACCCGCGATCCCGCAACGCCAGAGCTCCGGATGCTTTCCGAGCTCGAGCAGCGTCACGTAGCCACCCCACGAATGGCCGGCAATCACGGCGCGTGTTGCGTCTGCGATCCCGCGCTCGACGAGGTCCTGGAGACCCGCGTTCACGTCCTCGAGCTCCGGGCCGCCGATGTTCCCGACGAGCGTGTCGCGCCACTCACGGCCGTATCCCGTCGAGCCGCGATAGTTGACGAGCCCGACGGCGAAACCGGCGTCGACGTACGCCTGAACCTCCGGCTGCCAGCGGTCGCTGTCAAGCCACGTCGGGCCGCCGTGCACGAACATCATCACGGGGAACGGCCCGCCGGAATCGTCGGGAGTCACGTAGAACCCGTGCACACGATCACCGCGGCCATTCGTGAAGTGCCAGGACTGATAGGGCCGCCCGAGGCGCGGCGTCTCTTCCTCCAGGCGCAGCGGCTCTGCACCCGTGTCGTCGCGGATGAGGCGCTGCCGCCCTCCCTGCTCGTGGAGGAACCACACGCGTCCGTCCGGCCGAACGCGTGCGTCCGCGATCACGCCGGGCTCGGTCGGAATGGTCCGTAGCTCGCCACTCCCGAGCTCGTAACGCAGCAGCTCGTGCCGGCCTTCGTGAAGGCGCTTCAGCAGCAAGGCCGTTCCATCCGGCCACCAGTCCTCCACCGTCACTTCTCCACTGACCTCCAGTTGCAGGTCGTGACGTTCTCCCGTTGCGAGGTTCCAGATCGCCGGACGCGGTTCCCCTTCCCGCTCGTGCTCGATCGCGAGGAGCTGTTGGCCAGGCACGGGTGACCAGCACCTCGCAGCAAGCGCGAGGCCCGGATCGACTTGCTCGCCGACGATCGCCCCGGAGCGCGGGTCGATCACCCGCAACGCCGGATGGATCAGATCGCCGTGCTCGGCGTGCTCGAGGCAGAGCAGGGAGCCGTCGGCCGACAACCCGCTCTGGACGAAGCCGCCGTCGTCGTAGCTGCCAACATGGATCGCTTCACTCGAACGACGAAGCTCGGTTGGAGGTCCGCCGTCGACGGAGACGAATACTGCGAATCCGTCACGATCGCTGATGCCAACGGCGAGGACGCCGGGCGCCTGGGCGAGCCCCTCGCTCCAACCACTGGGAATGCCGTCGAGAAGTGGTCGAGTCTCTCCGCCCTCGAACGGCTGCGCGAGCCAGCGACCGGCCTCGTCGCCGGTGTCGTCGGCGAACCAGTACACCTCCCGGCCGTCGAGCGACGGCGTTCCATTCGTCACGCCGACCGGTTCGTCCGTGACCTGCCGCCTCTCACCCGCGGTCGAGTTCCAGGCGAAGACCTGCCAGACGCCGGCTTCGTTCGAGGCGTAGACGCAGTGGTCCGGCGCCTGCGGTGACCAGGTTGGCAGAAACGAGACCGGCGCACGAAACCGCCGCTCCCAGGTCGAGACCGTTTCCTCCGCGACCGCCATTGGGCTCAGCCTAACCGGCCGTTAGGGTGCGCCCGTGAGGGTGCCGCACATTCGGCCTACGCGTTTGGTTGTTGCGGGTGGGTCCGTCTGTCTCCTTGTGTGCGTGACGCCGCTGCTCGCTTCCGCCGGGCCCTCGCAGTCCTCGCCCGCCGCCATTCGCATCGACCAGTTGGGATTCACCCCGGACGAACCGAAGGTCGCCTACCTCCTCAACTCGTCGACGACCGCACCGTCCTTTTCGGTCGTGGACTCAGGTGGCCGAACCGTCCTGCACGGGCGGGGAACGGCGAGTCGCGGACGTTGGAACGCTCGATATCGGGACGTCCACACCCTCGACCTCTCGGGGATTCGGTCAGCGGGGACGTACCGAGTTCGTGCGGCCGGCGCCTCGTCACCACCGTTTCGTATTTCGTCGAGCGCTGCCTTGTTCGGCCCGCGGTTGGGCGAGATCGTCGCCTTCTTCCAGGCTCAGCGCGACGGATCGGACGTCGTCCCAGGCGAGTTGCACCGCCGGCCGTCGCATCTCCACGATCGGAGCCTCTCCGTCTACGCGTGGCCGCGGTACGAGAACGCCGACAGCGATGTCATCCTCGGCAATTCGCTCAAACGGCTCGGTGGCCCGGTCGACCTCGAAGGGGGCTGGGTCGACGCCGGCGACTTCATCAAGTTCGCCCACACAACCGCCTACGCCGAGACGCTCTTGCTCGCCGCGCGACGTGCCCTCGGCGCAGAGTCGCCTCCTTCCCTCGAGCGCGAGACACGCTTCGGGCTCCACTGGCTCGGCAAGGCGTGGGATCAGCGCCGCCGGATCATGTACATCCAGGTCGGAATCGGCTCGGGAAACAAGCGCGGCACGTTCAACGGCGATCACGACGTGTGGCGCCTTCCCGAGCGCGACGACCACCTCGTCGGCGCGCCGAACAGGTACCTCAGAAACCGTCCTGCATTCCGTGCGAACGCTCCCGGGCGCGCCGGTCCCGCCGAATCTCGCCGGACGCGTCGCGGCTGCATACGCGCTGGCCGCGCAGGTGGATGCTGCGACCAAGCCTGCGCTGGCCAAGGCCGAGCTCGAGCAGGCCGTCGGTGTCTTCAACGCGGCAAAGACGAAGCAGGTCCGACCGCGCGACGTCGTGACTGCACTGCCGCACGCGTTCTACCCGGAGTCGTCGTGGCGTGACGATCTCGAGCTCGCCGGCGCCGAGCTGGCGCTCGCGGGACAGGTTCTCCACGACCCTCGTGCCCGAACCTGGTTGGACGCCTCCGCCCACTGGGCACACGAGTACCTTGCCAACGAGGCCGGCGCAGACACGCTGAATCTCTATGACACCAGCGCACTTGCCCACGCAGACTTGATCCGAGCGATCCGGACCGCGCACAACCCGCCCGGATTGGCCGTCAGCGAGGGACGCCTGTTGAGAGACCTCCGAGCCCAACTCGAGCGCGGTATGCGTCGGGCAGCCCATGATCCGCTCCGAAGCGGGGTGAAGTACAACGATTTCGATGCTGCACCACACACGTTCGGCCTCGTCGCAACTGCACGTCTGTATCGAGCCCTCACGAACAGCAAGACCTACGACGCCTTTGCGACCGTGCAGCGGAACTGGGCTCTGGGGGGGAATCCCTGGGGTGTGTCGCTGATGGTGGGCGTGGGCCGCAACTTCCCGCGCTGCATGCAACACGTGGCGGCGAACCTCTCCGGGAGTGTCAACGGTAGAGCGCCGCTTCTCCGCGGGGCGATCGTGAATGGGCCGAACGATGCAACGCTCTTCACGGACGGCCTTGGAGACCGCTTCGACACGATGCGCAAGTGCCCCGCAAACGATCGAGACCGGTACGCCACGTTCACCGGCCACGGCAGCCGTTTCGTCGACGACGTTCGCTCCTGGCAAACAGTGGAGCCTGCAATCGACTTCGACGCCGCAGCCGCACTGGCGTTCGCCCTTCTCCAGCGCTGACTCAGGCCACTCCCGCGTCGGCGGCTCGTCTCGACGCCTATCGCGGCGCCAACGCGAACGCGACCTCGTCGATGTAGCACCAGCTCCACTCTTCGCCGGGCTCAGCGGAACGGATGATCGGATGACCGCCCTCGCGCGCGTGTGCGCTCGCGTGACGGTTAGGCGACGAATCGCAGCAGCCGATCTTGCCGCATGTCATGCACATGCGTAGGTGGACCCAGTTGCCGCCGATCTTCAAGCACTCTGCGCAGCCTTCGATCGTTTCCGGCAGCGCCGTCAGCGCTATCTGGTCGACGTGTGTGCAGATTGGACGCGCGGACATCGATTCTCCTTTCGTGAGTGATCTCAGCCTTCGCGACGGGCGAGGACAACGGAAAAGTCGCCCGCGGGATCAGTCAGCCACGACTCCACGCGCAACCCAGCGCGGGCGAGCTCGGGCTCGAATTTCTCACGCCGGAACTTGGAGCTGACCTCGACGCGAAGCCACTCACCGCTTTCGAACGAGAGCTCCAGCTCGAGGCGCTCGACGACGACGCTGTGCCTATTGCGGGCGCGCAGACCGATGTCCACCCACTCGTTTTCCGCATCCCAGAAGGCCTCGTAGACGAAGCGCTGCTGTTCGAATGTTGCCTTGAGCTCCCGGTTGAGCGCGTTGAGCGCATTTCGGACGAATGCTTCAGTGACGCCCGTCGGATCGTTGTATGCAGCTACCAGGCGTCCCTGTTCCTTGACGAGGTCGACGGTCAGTAGCAGAGCGTCGTCGCCTGCGAGGTTGCGGGCTAGCGCGCCGAGGAGAGCCGCCCTCTGCTTCGGATAGAGGTTCCCGATGGTGCCTCCGAGGAGCGCGATCAGCCGTGGCCCGTGACCGGACGGCGCGGTCAGATCGCGCTCGAAATCGCCGACGATCTCGTCGACCAGGATGCCCGGATAGGCTGCCGCGATCGTACGCGCCGTCGATCGAAGCATCTCTTCACTGACGTCCACCGGAACGAACCGCTCGAGTGTGTGTGCTGCGTCAAGCGCGTCCAGAAGGAACCGAGTGTTCCGGGCGTTGCCGGCGCCGAGCTCGACGAGGGTTCGCGCCTTGCTGCGCCTGGCGATCTCGGGTGCGTGCCGGCGGAGGATCTCCGCTTCTCGCCGCGGTGGGTAGTAGTCCGGAAGACGAGTGATCTCCTCGTAGAGCTGCGAGCCGCGCTCGTCGTAAAGCCATGCGGCCGGGAGTTGCTTCGGGTGAGCCTCGAGGCTGCGGCGCGTTGCTTCGTAGAAGTCCGGTGGGGCGGCGGTCGGCGACCTAGGCATCCTGGGCACATCGAATCCCGGAAAAGATCTGCTGCCGCTGGGGCAGATCCCAGTTGCGAAACGTCGGCCGGGCGACAAGCGGGTCGGTAACCCACGACCCGCCGCGGAGTACACGGTAGTCGCCGCCGAAGAAAGCCTCCGAATACTCCGGGTACGGGAAAGCGCGGAACCCGGGGTACCCGTTGAAGACGGATGACGTCCACTGCCACACGGCACCCTGCGCGTGCTCCAGCTCGTCGCCGACCGTCTTCACCGCCTTCTCCCATTCGGGCTCGGTCGGCAAGCGCTTCCCCGCCCAGTAGGCGTAGGCGTCTGCCTCGTCGAACGACACGTGCTGAACCGGTTCCCGCGGTGCTGGATCGCCGCCCCGCTCCCAATACACGGGCGTCGCAACTCCCTCGGCCGCGGCAAACGCTCTGTACTCGGCGTTCGTGACGAGGGCGCGGTCGATACGGAACGGCGCTAGCTCGACGACCTGCTGCGGCCGCTCGTTGTCGTACGCCCACGGGTCATCAGAGCCGAGGGGGAACGGCCCGCCCGCGACGGCGATGTCGCCACTCGCGTCGACGTCCGGCGGTCCCTCCGGCAATGGAACGGGAAGGCCGGCGAGGACAACCGTCTGCGTCATCGTCTCGACGTGTTGGAGCTCGTGCTGGACGACCATGCCGACCAAAGATTCCTCATGCGCGAGATCCGGAAGAACCTCGAGAACTGCGTCCCGCACGTCAGTCACGTAGCTCCGTGCGGCCTCCGGCTCGAGGATCGGCAGTCGCCCGCGGTCGGCGCGTTCGTGCGCGAACGAGTCGTAGAGATCGTCGAAGTCTGGCGAAAGCGGCGCACGCCCGGCGGCACGGCGCAGCAGCCAAAGCTCCTCGAAGTGGCCGATGTGCGCCAGATCCCACACGAGCGGCGACTGAAGCGCCGAGAACTGCCGCATGAGCTGCTCGTTGTCGAGCGGCTCGAGCAAAGCCTCGGTTCGTCGTCGCGCGTGCGCGAGAGCCGCCGCCGGCTCAGTAGGTGACACCGAGCTCGGCAAGACGGCTGAAGATGAGCGATGCGACCATCGACCCCTCCCCCACGGCGGCTGCGACGCGTTTCGTCGATCCGTGGCGCACGTCGCCGGCAGCGAACAGCCCGACACGGCTCGTCTCGAGCGGGAGCGGGTCGCGCTCGAGCGGCCAGCACTCCGGCGCCGCGCCGTTCCTCAGCAGGTCCTGGCCGGTCAGGATGTAGCCGCGGGCATCGGTGAGGACGTGCTCGCGGGGACACCAATCGGTGTGCGGCCGTCCGCCGATGCAAGCGAAGACGGCATCGATCGTCCGAGTCTCGGAGTTGCCCGCCGAGTCGGTGAAGTCGACTGCGCTTAGCTCGCCGTCGCGCGTGTGGAGCTCCGTGAGCTGCGTCTCCAGATGAACGTCGATGAGGGGGTGCTGCTCGATCCGCTCGATCAAATACGCGGACATGCTGTTGCTGAGCCGATCGCCGCGGACGAGCATCGTCACTCGAGCCGTCTGGTTGGCGAAGTTGAGCACCGCCTGGCCCGCGGAGTTTCCGGCGCCGACCACAACGACGCGCTGGCCCGCACACTGCGCGGCCTCGCTTCGGCCGGCGCCATAGTAGACGCCGTGACCCGTGAGCTCGTCGATGCCGTCCAGGTCGAGCCGCGTCCAGTCCATCCCGGGAGCGGCGAGGACCACCGACGCGGTCACCTCTGAGTTGTCGTCCAGAATCAGCTCAACCGGCTCGTCGTGGCCCTTGAGCCGGCTGCCCTGCACGCCGCGCAGAAGCATGAGCTCTGCGCCGAACCGCTCGGCCTGACGGCCGGCGAGGCGCGCCAGCTCGGCGCCCCCGATGCCGTCCGGGAAGCCGAAGAAGTTCTCGATCATCGTCGCGTAGGACGCCTGGCCGCCGGGGACGTCGCGGTCGCAGACGAGCGTCGAGAGGCCGTCGGACGCTGCATAGACCGCGGCTGCGAGCCCGGCCGGCCCGGCGCCGATCACAACGAAGTCGTAGTGCTTGCGCTTCGCGGGCTGAAATCCACCCCACGCAACGGCCATCGACTCGACCGTCGCGGCCTGGAAGTTCTGCTCGCCGTCGATCACGACCGGCAACGCCGCGTCCATGAGACCGAGCCGCTCCAGCAGGAGGTCGGCGTCTGCAGACCCCACCTCGAACCACTCGTACGGCTGTGCCGAACGTGTCAGGAAGTCCCTCAGGCGATAGTGCTCGGCGTCCATGCGCCGGCCGACGACCTGCACCGTTGGTCGGACTGGACTCATGCAGCGATCGTACTGACGCGCTGGTGCGTTGCGGAGGGTCGCCCTCGGAGGCTACTCGCGCGCGGCGCTGCTCTCGGCCCGAGGTAAAGCGACCGTGAAGGTCGATCCCCGTCCCGGCTCGGAAGTGACGGCCAGGCTGCCGCCCATTCGTTGCGTCAATTCTCGCGCGATATAGAGCCCGAGCCCGGTCCCGGACGGCGCGTGTCGCAGCTGCGGGTCCGCCCGATAGAACTTTTCGAAGATCCTCTCTCGATCAGCCATGGCGATTCCTCGCCCCTTGTCGCCGACCGCGATGAAGATCTGGCCATCAGCGACCTCGACGCAAACTCTGAGCTGATCTGCGTCGCTGTACTTGACGGCGTTGTCGAGAAGGTTCACGAGTACCTGGCGGAGACGGTCGGCGTCGCCCGCTGCCGCGGGCAACTCGCGCGGTATCTCGACGTCGAGGGTCACCGCCCGAAGCTGCGATTCCATTGTCTTGATCGTTGTCTGTACGACCTCGCCGACCTCGATCGGCTGTTGGTCGACCCGAACTTCGCCGTGGTCGATTTGACTCGTCAGCAACACCTCCTCTGTTATGTCAGCGAGGCGTTTCGCTTCCGCGGCGAGCATCTCGAGAAGCTTGCGCCGCTGTTCGCGGTCAAGCTCGTCGTCGCGATGCAAGAGCGTCGTGGCGGCACCGTAGACGGTGGCCATCGGCGTGCGCAGCTCGTGCGAGATCGTCGCGACGAGGTCGCTCTTCTCCTCCTCCAGCCGCACCTCCTCGCTCAGGTCCCGGAACGCGTAAATCACACCGGCAGCGCTTTGCACCGCGACGAATGAAAGCCATAGGTCGCGTTCGTCCACCCGAACCGGGACCGTAGTCGGACGTGGCACCTTGCCCCCGTGAACAATCGATATGCGCTGAGACAGTTTTGGCCAGTCGGGAATGGCGGTGGCAAGAATGGTTCCACGCAGCCTGTCCGCCGCTAACCCCGTCATCAGCTCGGCCGCACGATTCCACAACTGCACTACACCATTTGCGTCGAGGACGAAGACACCGTCGCCAACCGCCTCGAGAACGAGCGCCGCCTGCTCGCGCTCTGCCGCGGCTGCCCGCGCTGCGGCCTCGGCTGCCTCTAGCCGTCGCCGCTCCCGCTGGAGTCGCGCGTTCCGTACCGCCGCCGCCATCTGAGCGACGAGCGCCTCAAACAGCTCTACTTCCTCGCCGTTGTACTCGCCACGATCCCGCATCAGCTGTACGACTCCGACGACGTCACCGTCGTGGCTGATCGGCACCATCATCGCTGACTTCGTTCGCGGCGGGCCCGAATCGGTGATCTTTTCCATCTTCCCGTGCCTATCGACGTTGTAGTACGTGCCTCCAGGTTGGCGAACCTCGCGCGGAACATCGTTGAACAGGAACGGCTTTCCGCTGACGACGACCCGGCTCTGCATGCCGCCTTCACGATTCAGCGGTAAGGGCGGCAAAGAACTGGGGTCGATGACATTGCCTTCGTTCCAGACGTAGTCGCACCGAATCAGCCCCTCCGTCGGGTCATAGGAGGAGATCACGAGCCCGTCGTACGGCATGACACCGACGAGTAGCTCGCGGAACCGCTCATAGACGCGCTCCGGCTCGAGGCCCTCTCCGAGCTCACGCGCCGCTCCTAGCAGAAGTTCCGCGACCCGCGCCTTCCGCTCGAGGTCGCCCGCAGACACCTCCGAAACGTACTGCTACGGCGCGAAGACGCCAAGCCTGCGCAGGCGTACCGGAATAACGACACCAACCTAGACGTTTGAGCACTCAAGTAACCGCCTGAAGAGCTCATGGTGGGGTTGCGCAGCGAACCAGTCAGGCGCGCGCCACCACGCCGAAAGCGGAGAGCACCCTCAATTTCCAGGAGCTGGTTAGCAATGAACGAGCATTTCGAATTTGGCCTCGACACGTTCCTACCCGTCACGGTCGACGAGTCCGGGCGGCCAATCGGCGGGGACCAGGTGATCCGCAACGCGGTTGAGGAGGCCGTTCTCGCCGAGGCGGTCGGAATCGACTCCTTCAACATCGGCGAGCACTACCGCCCGGAGTTCATGGATTCTGCGGGGCATGTGACTCTGGCCGCAATCGCAAGCCGAACGGAACGGATCCGACTCGGGACCGCCGTAACGGTCCTCAGCACTCAGGACCCGGTGCGGCTCTACACCCACTTCGCGACGCTCGACGCGGTGTCGAATGGCCGTGCACAGCTGATCGTCGGCCGCGGCTCGCTGACCGAGTCCTTCCCGCTCTTCGGATTCGACCTCGCCGACTACGAGCAACTGTTCGAAGAGAAGCTCGACCTGTTTGTACGCCTGCTTCGTGATCAGCCCGTGACCTGGTCGGGGAACTTCCGGTCAGCGCTGACGGACCAGTTCGTCAGTCCGCCGATCCCTGAAGGGCATATCCCGACCTGGGTCGGCGTCGGTGGAAGTCCGCAGTCAGTTGTTCGTGCCGCACGGTTCGGCTTGCCGCTGATGCTGGCGGTCATTGCGGGCAGCCCCGAGCGCTTCGCGCCTCATGTCGAGCTCTACAAACGCGCGCTCGACCAGCTCGGACAGCCAGAGCTGCCAATCGGTTTGCACTCGCTCGGGTTCGTTGCCGAGACGGATGAGGACGCGGTGAGGATCCAATGGCCTTATTACAAGGAGCAGTTCGAGTGGGCGGCGCGTGAGCGTGGCTGGCGGCCGCCGACGTACGAGCAGTTCCTGGCCGAGGTTGATCACGGCTCGATGTATGTCGGGTCGCCCGAGACCGTCGCGCGGAGGATCGCGGCCGTGGTCCGGACGCTCAGTCTGAGCCGTTTCGACCTGCTCTACGCCGTCGGGCGGGTTCCGCATGACCAGCGGCTGGCCACGATCGAGCTCTACGGCCGCGAGGTGATCCCGCAGGTACGGGAACTGCTCGCCGCGACTCCCCAGGCAGACAACGCGCTGACGACGGGCCCCAGGGTCTGAACATGGTTCTGGCGGCCAACGAGTTCCGCGAGGACTTCGTCAGCGCCGCCGGCGTCGACGTCGACGATCTTCGCCTCGGCATCATCGGCGCGGGCAAACTCGGCACGACACTTGCCCGCGCCGCCATCGCCGCCGGCTACGACGTCGCGATGTCAGCATCGGGTCCGCCCGACAACATCGCGCTGACCGTCGAAGTGCTCGCCCCCGGCGCGCGTACGACGACGGGCGACGAGGTCGTCCGCCACGCCGAGATCATTGTCCTGGCCGTCCCCACGCACCGCTTCCGGGAGCTCCCACCCGATCTGTTCGCCGGCAAGGTCCTCGTCGACGCGATGAACTACTGGGAGCCTGTGGACGGCGATGATCCGGAGCTGGCGACCGCAGGGGCTGGCACAAGCATGGTTGTGCAAGAGCATTTCCCCTCTGCTCGGGTGGTCAAGAGCCTCAACCAACTGGGCTACCACGAGCTCATCGAGAATCCGCGTCCGAAAGGAGCACCCGACCGCATCGCGATCGGCGCCGCCGGCGACGATCGTCTGGCCGTCCGCAAGGTGATGCGGCTCGTTGACCGGCTCGGCTTCGACCCCGTCGATGTCGGCCCGCTGGAGAACGGTTTGGTCCTGCAACCCGACGGATCACCGTTCGCGGTTACCTACACGGCAGATGAGCTCTCGAAGCTCGTGCCGCGCTGAAACCGCGACCAACCTCAGTATCCGCTGAAGCTGTCGCTCGAGATCCGCTCTTCGTCGACGCCGGCCTTCTTCAGTTCTTCTGTTGCTGCTTCTGGCAATCCGGGCGGACCGGCGACCATGTATCGCGCCTCGTTCAAGCCGTCGCCGAGGTACTCGCTGAAGAAGTCGGCATCGACGCGCCGGCTCTCTCCAGACCAACTGTCGTCGTCGGTCATCGTCAGGATCAGACGGATGTTCGGATTGGTGCGCTCGATCTCCTCGAGCTCGTTGAGGAACGCCGTCGAGTCTCGATCTCTGTTGGAGTAGATGAGGGTGACGCGGTGCGAGAGCTGTTCGTCTTGGATGTAGCGGAGCATCGAGCGGAAGGGGGTGATGCCGATTCCGCCGGCGACGAAGACAAGCGGCTGCGACGCGTCCCGGGGAAGGACGAACGTCCCCTTTGGCGGCTCAACGTCGACCTCAGCGCCCACCGGAAGCTCGACGAGTGAGCGCTTGAAGGCGCTGTCGCGGATGCGGGTACAAAGTCCGATCACTCCGCGTTCGGTCGGTGAGGTTACAGCGGTGATGTGGCGGCGCGGGCCTTTCTCGTCCTCGTAAGGCGGGTCGAGCAGCTCGACCCAGAAGTACTGGCCGGGCTGGTAGTCGAACTCTTCCCCGAGCAGATCGAAGATCACGAGGAGCGTGCCCTTGGCGACCTCCCGCTTCTCTTTGATGGTGGCTCGCATCTGGCTCCCCTGTGCCGGACTCTAACCAGCGCTGGAACAGCTCGATGTGCTCACGAGACAACGAGCTCGGTTTCCATGAACCATGCGGCGCCGACGTCGGCTTTGCCGGCGGGCCGCTGTCGAGGTTGCATTCGCGTTAGCGGAAGTCGGCGATCTCGCCAAGCGACTTCTTCTCGAGCACCGGCACCTCGGCGTCCTTGGCCGGGTAGCCGACCGGGATCAGCAAGAAGGGCCGCTCGTTCTCGGGCCGCTCGAGGATCTCCTTCAGGAAGCCCATCGGCGACGGTGCGTGCGTGAGCGCCGCGAGGCCCGAGCTATGTAGCGCAAGCGAGCAAGAAGCCGACTGCGATCCCGACGGACTCGCGGACGTAGTAGTTCTTGCGCTTCTCTCCGTCCGGGTCGCGGCTCCACGCCTGCTCGAAGACCGCGATCAGGTACGGAGCGTCGGTCACGTGCGGCTTGCGCGCGTCCGTGCCGATCGGGTCGATCGCGTCGAGGTACTCGTCGCTCGCCCGCTGCGTGTAGAGGAGATCCTCCTCGTGCTCCGCGGCTCTGCGAATTCGGGCCTTGAGCTCCGGATCCGAGACGACCACGAACGTCCACGGCTGCTGGTTCGCACCCGACGGCGCGGTGCCAGCGGCGCGAACCGCATTCTCGATCAGCTCGTACGGCACCGGTTCCGTGGAGAACTGGCGCACCGAACGGCGCTCCGTCAGGCGCGCGAGGAACTGGCGCGAACGCCGAAGCGCCTCCTCCTTGGAGAGGCGCGTGAAGCGCAGCGGCGCCGGCGTGTATGTGCTGATCGTCGTCGTCACTCAGGCCACTGGCGGAAGTGTGGCACGCAGCGTCGCCAGTGCGTCGCGCTCGGCCGTGAGGACCCTCCGGTGCAAGGAGGCGAAGGAGGCGCGTAACTGGCGAATGGTGCGTCTCGCCTTCCAGCCCGATCGCGGCCACGGCACGGAAAGTCCGTTCGTCGCCGCCGGGTGAGTTTCGAGGTTGAGCGCGTATCGGTGCACTTCGACTTCTCGAGCCGGAGGGCTCGGTGCGCGGGGGCGAAGGCCGCCGCGCACCTTGCCGCATCGCTACGCCGGAGCGACGTCGGGCGTGTCCGGGCGCCGCCTCGTCCGCGTCGCCGCGAAGGCAGCGCCGGCGACGAGCAGGATCGCGCCGGCACCCAGTGCCGCGGACTCCGTCGACGACAGCGCGGGGCCGCCTCCAGCAGCCGGCGCGACATCGCCGGTGCCGCTCGCACCCGCCGCAGCCGCATCGTTCACGATCGCCTCCGAGCTGCCCGCCGGGACGACATAGCCGGTGCCACTCGCACCCGCCGCGCCCGCATCGTTCACGATCGCCTCCGTGCCGCCCGCCGGCACGACATAACCGGTGCCACTCGCACCCGCCGCGCCCGCATCGTTCACGATCGCCTCCGTGCCGCCCGCCGGGACGACATAGCCGGTGCCGCTCGCACCCGCCGCGCCGGCATCGTTCACGATCGCCTCCGTGCCGCCCGCCGGCACGACATAGCCGGTGCCACTCGCACCCGCCGCGCCGGCATCGTTCACGATCGCCTCCGTGCCGCCCGCCGGGACCACATAGCCGGTGCCACTCGCACCCGCCGCGCCGGCATCGTTCGACGATCGCCTCCGAGCTGCCCGCCGGGACGACATAACCGGTGCCGCTCGCACCCACCGCAGCCGAGGCCACACCTGCACTGCCGGCCATCGCCGCGACGGCCACGGTGAGGACGGCCGCCGTCTCGCGCAGCCCCTGCGCCTCCACTTCCGAGCCTTCGATCGCGCGCTCGAGCTCGTCCGGGTCGAAGACGAGCGCGAGTTCCTCTCCATCCGCCGACTGGAGCGTCCGCTCGAGGTCGGCTCGTTCCAGGATCATGCTGATCGCTTCCGTTGCCCCGCCTACGCGGACGACGTCGAACGTCAGCTCCACCGGCCCGTCGCCGTCGCGCAGCGCCTCCTCCGCCGCGGCGCGGCGGATCGGTAGCGCCGGACGCGCGACGGGGGCGGCCGCGGCAGGCTCTGCGAGCCGCGCGCGACTCTGGATCGCATGCATCGTTCCTCCTTCCGGGGGACCGTTTCATTTTGTCACCGGTGCGACCCGGACACAACCATCCACCGCCTACAGCGCATGAGCGATTGGCGGCCAACGCGCACGCAATCGTGCGCCGAAGTCGGCCGGATTGAGCTCGTTACCGCACGCACCGTGCGCGCGGCACGTCGGGTGGAACGTTCGGTAGAACGGGCGCTCCAACGGCGCGAGCCTGCCCGAAGGAGGACCGTATTTGCAGGCTCTTCGTCTGATGGAGCTAGCCGGACTCGAACCGGCGACCTCCTGGGTGCGATAAGGGCTGGATGCAACGTTTGCTGGCACAGCTAAGGCTTGTTCAAGCCATTACGCGTTGCGTCCGTTCCGCTCGATTCCCTCAGTTTGGTAGAGCGGTAAGTAGATCCCGATGCGGCGAGACGGGCGGGTTCGCCGACCGTTCTTCAACGAACGCCGGAGTGGCCATCATCGGTTGTCGGGCCGAGGTCACGTCGGCGAACCCTGGGCACCCCAAGTGCAAGCGGGCCCTTCCGTTTACGAGCCTTGGTCGGCCGCCGCACATCTGCGCCAAAATGACCCGATGGCCAGGTGACAAGCAGGGTCGAGCACTCTACTGCTCCGAGCCGCGCCGGCCTGCTGAGTAGGCGCCTGCGTGGGCACCCTGCGCGATCGGGTCCCATCTCTCCGGGAGCGCGCTTGACCACGCCTGGAATCGCCGTCATCGTTCCGGCAGCGCTCGCGCGGGTCGTGATCCCCGAGTGCATGACACGGCTGATGAGGATCACCGAGCACGTGTACTGGATGCCGCCGGGGCAGACCTGATCGCCCGTCGTTGGGCGCAGTCGTGGGCAGTCGCCGAGCGCTCTGATGCTCGACGGTGGATCGTCGCTCGTGTGCACGCGAACGAATTTCTCCCCGAGCGCTCGCCACGGAGGGTGTTGCGCACCCCGTTCGCGGTTGTCATATACGCACTCGCACTGGGATCACGTCTTCGGCGGGATCGAGGTCACACGCGCCGATCGTCGCGCACACATCGACCGCCGAGCGACTGCCTCGCCCCGCTCGCGGCGATGGACTGGAGCGACGAAGGTCTCGACCGCCGCGTCGCCGCGGGCAAGGCTTCGCCGGAACACGCCGCGAACGTCAGGGAAGAGCTGCCGGCGCCGCGGGATCGTCCGAGATCGCTCCGGCCGATCTCATCTTCCAGGACGGCCTCGAGATCCGAGCTCGGAGGAGCAACCGTCACGGGCGGCATCTCGGCGGTGACCACAGCCGCCGAGTCGAAGTGTCATGTACGTCGAGCCGGACCGAGTGCTCTTCCTCGGCGACTGCACGTACCCGTCACCGGCCGGCGTTCTGACGCGCGAGCTCGCCTTTCCGCTCCACGAAGCGATCCTTGCGGTCGCCGCCGAACATTACGTCGAAGGACACCATCCTTCGGTCCTGTCACGCAACGAGATGGAGCAACTCGTCGAGAAGATGCGCCTGGCGGAGCGAGCAGCTTGCAGAAGGAGTGGCGATCGCGGCGCCGGACGAGGAGACGGCCTACTTCGTCGAAGCGTTCACGGCCGGACGTCAGTAAGGGAAGCGGCGGGACCCGAACCCGCGACCCTGCTCATCCCTTTCCGCTCATGACTCTCGCGCGGTGCGCCGAACTGTCGACACCGCGCGCGCATGAGTAGACTGGCCGCGGCCGTGCGGATCGCGATCGCCGTCTTCGAGGGGGCCGAGGAACTCGACTTCGTCGGCCCTTGGGAGGTGCTCGCCGGCTGGCGCCACCTCTACCCCGACGACGTCGAGGTGTTCCTGGTCAGCGAGGACAGCGCGCCGGTGACGTGCGCGAAGGGCATGCGAGTCCTCCCCGACAGGAGCTGGGACGACGCTGGCGACGTCGACGTCCTCCTCTATCCGGGCGGACGCGGCACAAGAGCACAGCTCGGCGACGAGCGGATCCGCTCTCGGCTCCGCGTGCTGAAAGGGCGGGGGACGTTGATGACGAGCGTGTGCACCGGCTCGCTCGTCTATGCCGACGCCGGGCTCCTCGATGGGCGGCAGGCGACGACCTACTGGAGCGCGTTCGACGAGTTGTTGCCGCTCGGGCGCGACATCACGCCGCGGCCGGACGACCGGTTCGTCGATGTCGGCGACGTGATCACCGCGGCGGGCGTCTCGGCCGGAATCGACATGGCGCTCCACCTCGTCGGACGCCTCGGCTCACCGGAGAAGGCGCGCGAGGTGCGACGGTACATCCAGTACGACCCAGAGCCGCCCTTCTAGGAGTCCGGACCGGGTCTACGTCTTCGAACCACTCTTGGACGAGCTATCGAGCGGCGTCAGGCGCCCCCTCGAGTGTTGCCGACAACGATTCGGTCAGCCGATCCTGGCCGCGTCACGTCCAGGCCGCGGCCGGTAGCGACGGAGCCGTGCGAACAGCGTCAGAGCCGACGGCATCGGGGTCAGCCTACGCTGAGCGTGTGCCGTGCTCCGGCCTAGCGGTCAGTTGTCAGGACGGTCAACGTCGTCTTTCGGTCGCGATCCCTGTCGGGCCGTCAGCATTCGCTTTCGCCTGCAGATCCTGGTGATTCCGCGGTTTGAGCAGAGTGTTGGCATCCCACAGCCTCGCCGACTCCCACAGCTTTACGCAACGCCGCTCGCGCCTGTCGCCTGACCAGACGGATATTTACGTTGCGTCAGTACGACTTCTCATCGAACTCGCGGAGTCCCTTCGCCGATTCATAGAGGAGCCATCGAAACTTAAAGCCACGCGTCGCTCATTGCTGCGCGCGCTTCGATTTGGAGGTTCCTCTACTCCTCGCTCTCCTGATGCTTCAGGCTCTTCTGGGTTTCGCGAGAGGCAAGCCACGACCCGCCAACCCCGCGAGAGCGCCGATCGCGGCGCTGCCAAAGAGGGAGCGGCACCTGTTCACCAGGCGGGCGGCACCACGCCATCATGGCGTGACGAGCAGCCCACGACAAGAGCGCGATCTCGCGCGTGCCTGACCCTCACCGCGCCGCCAAGACGCAGCTGTGTCAGGCGATAGGTCGCCCGCGGCGGATCTCGTTTCGAAGGCGCTGCGGCTGTCGGTCCGGCGCCGGCCCGCTGTTACGGTGGCCGGGTGCGAGAGCTCCGCCGAGAAATCGAGATCGATGCACCACCGGAACGGATCTGGGCGGTCGTGACCGACTTCGGTGCCTACCCGGAATGGAATCCGTTTATCCGCCGGATCAGCGGCGAGCTCTACGAGGGTGCGAGGCTCGAGGTGCGAATCGAGCCACCCGGCGCGCGGGCAACGACGTTCAAGCCCACCGTTCGCTCCGTCCAGGCGAATCACGAGCTGCGCTGGCTCGGCCGCCTCCTCTTGCCCGGCGTCATCGACGGTGAGCACAGCCTTCGGATCGAGCCGCTCGACTGCGGGCGCAGCCGTTTCGTCCAGTCGGAGCGTTTCACCGGCCTCCTCGTCGGGCTTGTGAAGGGCACGCTCGCGAAGACCGAAGCCGGCTTCGAGCAGATGAACACAGCACTGAAGCCGCGCGCCGAGCAGGCGTCCGCCTAGGACGTCAGACGCGTCGCGGCGGGCGACGGGTCAGAGCAGCCGGAGGGCGAGCTTGCGGCCGCGGAAGCCAGGCGAGTGCGGCGGCGAGCTGGTGAGTCCGAACGCGCGTTGATCGCGCGGGGGAGGCGGTACCCCCGCGCAGCTTGGAGTCCCACCGCGTGAGGATTACCGGGGGAGTCCTGGATTCGGCCAACACGAGCAGGGCCGCGCGCTGCGCCGGACGGAGAGGGCCGGGTTCGCGGCCCTCTCCGTGGGCTGTATCAGTCGTGACGGCTGCTCAGCAGCCGAAGCACTCGTCGGGGATGTTCTCTGTGATCACGCTGTTGGTCGTGGTTAGCGGTTCGTTCTGGATGTAGAGACCGCCGCCCTTCGGGGCGATGCCGGCACTTCCCGTCAGCACGTTGCCGGTGACATTGCTGTTTTGCAGAACGAGCGGGCCGCCCGGCGGCCCGTCGGGGCCGAACGGGAAGGCGACGTCGAAGATGCCGCCGCCCTGGGCGCTACCGCTCGCGCCGCTGGCGTCGCCCGTGTTCCCGTTCACGGTCGAGTTGCGCAGCGTCAACGAGACGGCCACGAAGATGCCGGCGCCTTCAACCGTCGCTGACCCGCCTGGGGCTGAGACGTGAACGTGATTGTCACCGATCAGGCTATTTGTGATTGATCCGCCGTCGAAGACGGTCGCGCCGCCCTCGCCGTTCGCGCTGCCGGTTGCCGAGCTGACGTCGACGGTGTTACCGGTCAAGCGGATGTTGCTGAGGGTGCCGCTGATCTCGCCCGCGCCGGATGAGCCGTCGGCGTTGCCCGAGGAGCCGCCGAGCGTTGTCGACGTCACGTGGTTGTTCGCGATGACGTCGTTGCTCAGCGTGACGAGGTGCTCGTTCACCGAAACGTCGATGTCGGTATGCAGAGCGGCGGACTCGGCGACGGAATCACCGACCGAGTTCGTCATCGTCGCCGCATTCCCGGAGATCGTCGTGTTGCTGACCGTCGCCGCCTGAGCGTTCTGGGAGAAGTGAATGGCGCCTGCGTGCACGCCCACCTCGACGCTGCTCGGAAAGGCGGCGGCGAGCGTCGCGCTGTTGTTCGTCACCGAGCTGTTGCTCATCGTCAGCGTGCCGCCAGCGAGGAAGAGTGCGCCCGAGTCGGCGAACCGACCGTTGGGAGCCGACGCGCTCGCCCTGTTGCCGCTGATCGCGCTGTTGCTGATCGTCAGCGCGCCGATCGTGCTGTAGATCCCCGCGCCCTCGGCGTCGCTGGCAACGTCAGAGAGCCCGGCGACGGTGCCGACGCGGTTGTCACTGACGGTGGAATTCGTGAGCGTCAGTGTGCCCCAGTTGTCGATCCCGCCGCCCACCGCTCGCGCGAACGGACAGGGGCCGCCTGGACACTGACGGCCTGAGGGAGAGGGAACGGTCTCGGTCGGCGCCACCAGGTTGCCGCTGACGACGGTGTTCGTCATCGTGACCGTCGCCCCGACCGCGAAATCGGCCCCCGGCGGGATCTCGACGCCCCCGCCCGCCGCAAAGACGCCCTCGCGGCCGCTGAACGGTATCGACACCGGGCTCGACCGCGAGACGCCGCCCGTGATCGTCACACCGTCAATCGTCACGGTCGGCTCGCTCGCAGCGCCGAAAGTGCCGATCGTCAGCACCGGGCCGCCGCCGCCGATAGTCGTCCGACCGCGCTCCAGCGCCGACGAGCTTGACGCTCTCATCGATCTGCACACCGCCGGCGAACGTGCCGCGGCCGACGCGAATCGTGTCGCCGCTGTGCGCTGCGTCGACGGCCGCCTGGAGCGTCGAGTAGCAGCCGGAGCCGGCACCGACGCAGAGGTTTGTAGCGACTGCGGAGTCCGCAGCCACAGCCGTGGCTCCGCCAACAAGCAATGCCAGCCAGATCGTGATGGTCAAACGCTTCATTTCATCCTCCTCGTACGCGCGTCCAGACGCCTTCCCAGATGGCTCGCCTGTTGGGGCAGCCTTCGTGGCGCGCCTTCAGCGTCAGTTCGTTTCCGGAGACCGTCCAGTTGTAGGAGCCGAAGGGACCGTCTCCTCGGCAGTCGCAGCAGCCGAACCCGTGTGCCCCGAACCTGCTGATCCCTTTCGGCGCCATCGTGATCGGCGCGAAAACGTCGATCACGTCCGGGCGCGCGGAGTACTGATTGACGACGCCGCCGTTGTCCGGATCGATGTGCCAGGCGCCGACACGGTCGAAGATCAGCTTCCAGCGTCCAGATGGCGGCGGCATTGGTCCGGATTTCTTGATGTCGTCCGTTGTCACGGTTCGGCTCCACGTGCCGGCGAGGTCGGCCGGAGGCTCGGGGGCCGGGAGTACGCGGGCGGTGACCGTATCCGTGGCGGTATGGCCCAGCCGGTCGACGGCGCGGGCGGTGAACGTGTGGCGGCCGGCCCTTAGCCAGGTCGTGATCAGGTAGCCGAGGTGGCCGTGGAAGTCGTCGCTGCCATAGTTGTATGGCGGATTTGTGCTCGATCCAGCGCACCTTGCCATCGATGAGGAATTCGACCCGGGAGATCTTCGCTGCAGGCACATTCGGGATACGCGAGCCAGCGCATCCGAAGCGGAAGTACCCGCTTCCCGTCGAGCGTCGAGGTGACTTTGAACGCGTGGGGCTCACCGCCCGCCGCTGCGGGCGAAATCGCGATGACTGAAGCGAGTAAAAGCAAAGAGAGAATGGGGTCGAACCGACACGGTGAGCCTCCTTTGGCGGAGTGAGCTAGGCGTCAGAGCGCCCGGCAAGCGCCAGGCTCAGGGACTTGATGCGCATGTGGCCTCCTTGGTCGAAGTGGATCGGCACGACGACCCTAGGAACGCGGCGGGCACGGGAAAACGGGGCTACCCCCACACATGGCTCCGTGGAGCTACGAGACTTCGTGGGCGGGCGATTGGGGCTGGCCACAATGCGGGCGCAGCACCGGGAGTGCCAGCATGTGGACGATGCGCCCGAGGGTGCTGATCGTCGACGACCACGCGGCCTTTCGCGAGTCGGCGTCTGCACTGCTCGAGGCGGAGGGGTTCGACGTGGTCGGCGAGGCAGCCGACGGTGAGGAGGCGATTGGCGAGATCGAGCGGCTTCGGCCGGAGATCGTCCTCGTCGACATCCAGCTTCCGGGGCTCGACGGATTCGGGGTGGCGGAACGGCTCGCGGGAAACGCTGATGCTCCCGTGGTGATCCTGATCTCGAGCCGGGATGCAGGCGCCTACGGGTCTCGGGTCGACGAAGCGCCGGTCCGGGGATTTCTGGCGAAGCGGTCTCTCTCGGGCGCCGCGCTTGCCGATCTCGTCGGGTAGTGCGCCGGCTCGAGCTCCTGCTGTGGGCGGCCGCGTTCGGATTCGGCCTCGTCGCCGAGTGGCTTGGCCCCGGCTTCGACGATGTCGCCAAATGGGCCCCGGACCTCATCACCGGCTGGACGGTGCTCGCCGCCGGGCTCGCTGCACGAGCGCGCCGACCGGAGAGCCGTTTCGGGCTCTTGCTCGCGGCCACGAGCGTCGCCTGGTTCGCCGGAACGCTCTGGCCGGCTCTCGCGACGCTCCACCGTGCGCCGCTCGCACAAGCCGTCTTCTCGTTTCCCTCCGGCCGTCTCGCGTCGACCATTGACCGGGTTGTGGTCGGTCTCCTCTACCTGACCTGGCCGTTGGGCGAGAGTGAGGCCGCGACGATCGCGTTCGCTGTGCTGCTCGTCGCGGTTCCGCTCGCCGACCGACGCAGCGCCGTGGGCGTGGAGCGCCGAGGCCGCCTTCCTGCGGTCTGGGCTGCAGCGGCGGTCTCGATCGTGCTCACAGCCGGGGCTGCGGCGCGGCTCGCGTTCCCGCAGGGCGACGCTGACGATCCGGCGCTCCTCGTATACGAGGCCGTCCTCTGCGCCGCCGCCGTGGGACTCGCGGTGGCGCTCGTGCGCGAACGGTGGTTGCGGCCGCCGGTGGCCGATCTCGTCGTCGAGCTCGGCGAGACGCGCACCGCCACGGTTCGGGACGCGCTCGCACACGCGCTCGGCGACCCGAGTCTCGAGGTCGCCTACCGGGCCGACGGCGGCTGGGTCGACGTTCAGGGTGAGCCCGTCGTGCTACCGCCGGAGGGAGCCGACCGGGCCGTGACGCCGATCGAGCGCGACGGCAAACCGGTGGCGGTACTCGTCCACGACCCGGAAATCCTCGGCGACCCCAGCGTCGCCGACGCCGTCCGGCGGGCCGCACGACTCGCGGCGGCGAACGCCCGACTTCAGCGGGACGTGCGAGCGCAGGCTGCCGAGCTCGAAGCCTCGCGCCGCCGGTTGCTCGTCGCGGGGGATGCGGAGCGGCGGCGCCTCGAGCGCCGCCTCCGCCAGGGTGCCGAGCTGCGGCTCGCCGGTCTCGCCGCCGAGCTCGAGCACGCGCGCACATTCGCTTCCGGTGACGCCCTGGCATCGCTCGACCATGCGGAGCGCCGGCTCGCGAGCACGATCGCGGAGTTGGAGGAGCTCGGGCGGGGCTTGCACCCGCATCTGTTGACCGAGCGTGGTCTCGAGGGCGCACTGGCCGAGCTCGCTCAGCGGAGCGTGCTGCCCGTGGAAGTCAGCGTCGCAACCGGGCGTCTGTCGGGGGAGCTGGAGGCCGCCGTGTATTTCGTCTGCTCCGAGGCCCTCGCCAACGCCGCGAAGCACGCAGGCGCGACGAAGGCGTCGATCGAGGCGACCGCTGGAGACGGCCAGCTCACGGTTCGGATCCTTGACGACGGCAGGGGCGGGGCGGCGGTCGCAGGCGGATCGGGGCTGCGAGGCCTGGCCGACCGCGTCGAGGCGTTCGGCGGCGAGTTCCGGGTCGACAGCCCGTCGGGCGGCGGCACTCTGATCGCCGCCCGGTTGCCTCTCGCCTGATGCCTCAGCCGATCCGCCGCCAGAGCCGGCCCCATGCGACGCGGAGGAAGCGCGGTCCTTCGGAGTCCGCGCCCTGGACGTTCGTGAAGCGGATGCCGCCGTCCTCCGATCGCCAGCGCGCGCTGAAGATCCAGCCTCCGGGACCTGAGCCGCATGGGCTCGGGTTGTCCATCACGAAGCGAACCGTGCCCTTGGAAAGGAAGTACCGGCCCGCGCACACGTCCGGTTTTCCTCTGTATCGTCCAGCTGACGCGGCCGCCGCGCAGCGTCAGGGTGAACAGCCCGCTGTTGTTCCGCGCGGTGGAGGCGTCGAGTCCCGCCCGGATGAACTCGTTGGGCGAGATCAAGCTTCGGTAGACGCCGTCGGGCGGCAGCGTGGCCGGTCGTCCGCCGGCCTTGGCCGGCGCCGCGGCGGCGCTCGGACGTCCGCACGGAGCGATCGCCGGCGGCGAGCCCGAAACTGTCTCGCGCAGCGCCACGATCCGCTGGATCGCCTTCCTCGTCAGGTCGTCGCGCTCGAGCCGGGCGACCACCGGCCGGGTGGCCCGGACGAGCCCGCGGATGTCTGCGTCGCTCGCGACGACGAGCGGGATCCCGGCGTCGCACGCCGAGCGCGCTTCCTCCACATCGGTCGGCCGTGACGCGACCACATGGCGGAGCGTCTCCGCGGCGGCCTTGCGCAGCGTCTCGCGCTGATCGTCGGTCAGCCGCTCGAACGCCGCCCGGTTCACGACGATCGTGTTCGCCCGGGGGAAGAGGGTGACGTTCGCGGTCACGATCCCGGGCCGCGCCAGGTTTCCTTGGCGCACCAGTCCGATCTCGGATTCGGCGCCACTGAGCTGCCCGCGATCGATCGCCGGTCCCATCGGGTTGCCGGAGAAGTCGAGCGGCCGCGCGCCGAGCGCGCGCAGGATCTCCCACGTGAGCTTCGACCGTATTGCGCGGATCCCCTTCCCTGCGAAGTCTGAGCGGGAGAGGAGCGGATGCCCGAAGCCGACGGGATGGCGCAGCGCCTCGGGCCAGAGTGCGAGGCCCACCACGCCGACGTCGTCGAGTCCCGAGAGCATCGTCTCGGCGACCGGATCGGACGTGACCTTGTCGAGCAGCGCGTCGCTGTTCACGAGGAACGGCGCCTGGATCGCCTGCAGGCTGGTCACGCCGAAGACGTCCCACGCACGCGCCGGAACGAGCGCGAGCTCGTACTTTCCGTCGATCACCTTCCTCGCGGTCTCCTGATCGAAGGCGCGACGGTGCCTCTGAGTCGGTGCCGTTGGCGGACCAGCCGACGTGGATGCGCAGCCGTCCGTCCGAGAGCCGCCGCACCTGCCGTGCGAACTCCTTGATCTGCTGGCTCGCCGTGGCCTCCGGGTCATCGTCGGTCGCGAGTCGAAGCGTCACGATCCCACCCGAGCCACCGGCCTTGTCGCCGCCGCTGCACCCCGCGGCCACCGCGAGCGCCACGAGTGCGATTGCTGCAACGCCACGAATCGCGTTCACGGTCCCACTCCCTTCCTCGAACTCGAGACCGAAGGGTCGCTCCCGGGCACGGCCGGCGCATCGTTGCCGGCCACATGATTGTGCGCCCCGGGACCGTGGCTGGCAACAGTGGCGCCCTGACCTGCCGGTGTCAGAATCGGCGGATGGCGGTCCCCAGGGCCGTGGTTCCGCTGGTCGCGCTGGCCTACGGCACGGCCGTGGTCGTCGTCAAGCCATGGGTGGGGGCGGGCGTGCCCCCGACCACGTACGCGGGCGCATCGACCCTCGCCGCGGCGGCAGGCCTCGTTGCCGGCATCGGCCTGCTGGGCGCAGGATCAGCGCTGTGGCTGGAACGCGGCCGCGACCGAGCGGCCCTGCTCATCGTGCTGATCGGAGTCGCCTGGTTTGCGCCGGACTGGGTCGGCTGGGAGGAGGGCCCGTCGATCGTTCGGAGCGTCGGTGCCGTCGTCGCGCCGTTCCTGCCGGCGCTCCTGCTCGACCTCGCCGCCACCGTCGCCGGCGGCCGCGTCGCCCGCTTGACCTCAAACGCCGTCTACGCCGGCACCGTCGTCGTGAGCGTCGGCCGGGCGCTCTTCCGTGACCCGTTACTCGATCCGCATTGCTGGAGCAACTGCACCGACAACGTCTTCCTTGTGGATGCCGACCGGGGAATCGCACGTACCCTCGACGCCGCGCTCCCGCGCGTCGCTTTCGCCGCCGCTGCCCTCGCGATCCTCCTCTCCGTCTGGAGGGCGGTCGTCGCGAGCCCGGCTGCCCGCCGCACCGAACTGCCTCTCCTCGTCGCAATTGCGTTCGCCGGTGCGACCGAAGCTGCCTATGGCCTCGCCTTGATCCTCGACCCGGCGGAAAGCGCGGAGCGCGACGGCGTTCCGCGGGCTCTACATCGCGGCCGGTGCGGCGCTTTCGCTCGTCGCGCTCGCTGCCGGCTGGACGATCGCGTGCGCACGGCGAACGCGATCCGCGGTTGCCCGCCTTGCCGCCGACCTGGAGGCCGCTCCCGCGGCGGGCGCGCTGGCCGCTGCGCTCGCGCGTTCGTTGGGAGATCCTCGTCTCGACGTCGCCTACCCCGTCGGCGACCGGCTCGTCGACGGCGACGGACGCCCCGTCGCAGCGGACGGGCGCACCGCGACACCTCTCGTTCGCGCCGGACGGACGGTCGCAGTCCTCCTGCACGAGACGGACGCCGTGCCGCACGAGGAGCTGGAGCGCGAGCTCGGATCGGCTGCGCGCCTCGCGATCGAGAACGAGCGCTTGCGCGCGGAGGTGCTCTCGCGATTGGACGATCTGCGCGCCTCGCGCGTCCGGATCGTCGAGACCGCGGACGCCGAACGCCGCCGACTCGAACGAGATCTGCACGACGGCGCCCAGCAGCAGCTGCTCGCGCTCTCGTACGACCTGCGGCGGGCACTATCGAATGCTGACGGCGAGCTTGCAACGGTCGTTCACGCGGGCGTCGACGAAGTGCAGGCTGCGCTCGAGGAGCTACGCCAGCTCGCCCACGGCATTCATCCGGCGGTCCTAAGCGAGAGTGGGCTCGATGCCGCGTTGAGCACGCTCGCGGACGGCGCGCGAGTACCGCTCGACGTCATGGGGTGCACCGACGAGCGTTTCCCTTCGGCCGCCGAAGCCGCCGCGTACGCAGTGGCCGTCGAGGCTCTCGAGCGGGCGGGAGAGGACGGGCTCGCGATTCGCGCAGCTCGCCACGGCGACACCCTCGTCGTGGACGCGGAGGGTCCCGGCGTCGCTCCGACTACCTACCTTGCAGATCGTGTCGGCGCGCTCGGCGGCACCGTTGCTGCGACTCCTCGCGGTCTTCGGGCCGAGATCCCGTGCGAGTAGTCGTCGCCGAGGACACGATGCTCACCCGAGAAGGGATCGTCCGTCTGCTCGAGGACGCGGGTATCGAGGTCGTCGCCCAGGCCGAGGACGCCGCCACGCCTCATCCGCCAGGTTCGGCTCGAGCGACCGGACGCGGCCATCGTCGACATCCGCATGCCGCCAACACATACGGACGAGGGCCTCGTCGCCGACGCAGCAGATCCGCGCAGAGCATCCCGACATCGGCGTGCTCGTCCTCTCGCACTACGTTGAGCCGAGCTATGCGATGCGTCTCCTCGAGGAGCACCCCGAGCGGGTCGGTTACCTGCTCAAAGAGCGCGTCTTCGACGTCGCCATCCTCGTGGACGCGCTGCGGCGGATCGGCGACGGAGAGACCGTCGTCGACCCGACGATCGTCGCTCGCCTCCTGGGTCGACGTCGCCGCGAAGACCCGCTGGCGCAGCTCACCGAGCGCGAGCGCGAGGTACTCGGGCTGGTGGCGGAAGGACTCTCGAACCGCGCGATCGCGGCCCGCCTGTTCGTCACGGAGCGGACGGTCGAAGCCCACGTCAAGCAAATCTTCCTGAAGCTCCGGCTCGACCCGAACGCCGAGTCGCACCGGCGAGTCCTGGCCGTGCTCGCGTACCTCCGCGGGTCATAGCTTGCGCGGCCTCGATCTGGGATAACAGCTTCGACGCGGGGTTGGGACAATGGCCGCGGAGGTTGCGTTTGAGTCCCTGCCATGCCCGAAACTCGATGCGGTGTTTTTCGCGGGTTGGATGTGCGTCGCTCGCGCTAGCAGCACCGCGCTTCTCTTCGCCGCACTAGTTCATCGGCAACTCGAAGCTCGCGTCCCCAACAGAATGCGATGCGAACGTGGTGGAGCGCCGTCTTGTGCCTTCGACGGCATGCCGGGCGAATGTGGTGCCCGCCGCGGTTTGTTCATTCGGCGCGGTTCGCGAAAGGCGAAGCGTGGTCGTCGCCCGTCGAGCACCCTCGGGCGCATCATCACAGGCTGGCACTCCCGGCCTGCGCACGCATTGTGGCCAGCCCCAATCGCCCGCCGCCGAAGTCTCGTAGCTCCACGGAGGCATGTGTGGAGGTAGCCCCGTTTTCCCGTGCCCGCCGCGTTCCTAGGGTCGTCGTGCCGATCCACTTCGACCAAGGAGGCCACTATGCGCATCAAGTCCCTGAGCCTGGCGCTAGCCGGCACCGATCTGACGCAGTCACGCGGCCTAATTGAGCGAGAAGCCGCAGACGTGCTGGGCACGCCCGAGAAGACGATCAACCGTCGCTGCAAGGCCCGCCTTGTTGCGAATGGAGCGGATGTGAGCCAACACAGCCGCGCGGTCACCGTCGCGTACGTGCTCGTGGCGTTCACGCTCGTCTGCGCGACCGCCGTCCTGGCTGTCACCTCGGCGGCGTCGGGCGCGCCCCCACGACCCGTGAGGGCGACGCTGATCTCGAACCACAGCAGTCCCGCCGCGATGAATGAGCACTTCGATGAGCACCCCTGGCGAACACTGCCCGCCAGCAGCCTGGGCCTGCCCGACGGTACCTGCCACGCGTACGGGAACAAGGTCAGCTGGATCGTGTTGCAGTGCTTCAGGGCACAGGTGGCGTTGGGCCCGCAGCCGCACCCGCGTCCCGTAAGGGCGTTGCCGCCGATCTCGAACCGCAGCAGCCCCGCCGCGATGGACAAGCACTTCGACCAGCACCCTTGGCGGAGATTCCCGGCCAGCAGCCTGGGCCTGCCCGACGGTACCTGCTACGCATACGGGAACAAGGTCAGCTGGATCGTGCTGCAATGCTTCGGGGCACAGCCCGAGGTGAAGCCGTGACGACCTTCGCAGGCACTTCGTGTGATGGAGCTAGCCGGACTCGAACCGGCGACCTCCTGGGTGCGATCCAGGCGCTCTCCCAGCTGAGCTATAGCCCCGCGGTCGGCGCAGTGTAGCCGTCGCCGTTTATCGATCTGCCGCGCCTGCGGGCGCGCTAGGAGCTCGCGGCTGAGCCGGGACGCGCGGTGTAGCTTCCGACGATGGAGACGAACCGTGCCGAGGCGTTCAGCGACGGCGTCTTCGCCATCGCGATCACGCTGCTGATCCTGGCCGTGGGAATCGAGCAGGCGATCGCTGAAGGCGACCTCGGCCAGCAGCTTCTGCGATCTCTGGCCCGCCTACATCGCCTACGCCGTCAGCTTCCTCACGATCGGGATCATGTGGGTCAACCATCACTCGGTCTTCCGGCAGTTCGACCGCGTCGATCGGCCGCTGCTCCTCCTCAACATCCTGCTGCTGATGCTGATCGCGTTCGTGCCGTTTCCGACACGCGTCGTGGCGGAGCACGCGAAATCGGCCGACGACCGCCAGGCGGCCGCGCTGCTCTACGGGATCACGATGACGATCACGGCGATTCTCTTCTTCTCCGTCTGGATCTACGGGTCCCGGAAACTGCTGCGACCCGATGCAGATCGCCGCGAGGTCAGCGGCATCACTCGTAGCTACCTCCCGGGCGCGCCGACGTATGCGACGGCGACGTCTGATCGCCTTCGTCAGCTCGACCGCGAGCCTGATCATCTTCGGCGCGATCGCGCTCTTCTATGCGGTCTCGAGCTCGTTCTTCGGCCGAGCCGAGTGAGCTCGAGCCGCCTCGACGGTCGCGCGCACCGCGTCCGTCGGCGAGCCGTTCTCGTAGGCCGCAGAGCCGAGCAGGAGCATGACGCCGTTCCGGGCGGCCCGCCGCTTCGAGCTGCGCCGCGGCATTTCGTGGGCCGACTCCGCCGCCGATCACGGCGACGGCCGCTCGCTTGCCGTGAACCGGACGGTGGCACGCCTCGACCTGCGCACGAACCTCCGCCGGCGTGTCGTAGACGCTGCCGCTGAACGACCCGACCTGCACGTAATCCGCGCCGCACAGCCGCGTGACCTCGGCGATCACGTTCGGCGCCACACCGATCGCTGCCGTTCCGCGCCCACAGCGCAGCGCCGACGCGGTGGGCGAAGATCGGCACGCCCAGCTCCAGCGCGCGTAAAGCACGGAGCGAGTCGAGCCCCTGCGCGAAAGCATTCACCATCACGGCGGTCGCCCCGAGCTCCACCGCGAGCTCCGCTCGCGCGACGAGCGAGTCGAGCGGCCCCGTGACGTTGACCGCGTAACGCACGTTCTCGGGGATTGCCGCCGCGACTGCACGGACCCGTTCCTCGAGCGGACACCACGCCGGATTGCCGAGTAGCTCGTCGTCCTTGACGAGATCGGCGCCTCCTGCGGCCAGTGAGGCCGCAGTCGTCGCCACCTCGTTCGGCGTCAGCCCGAGCGACGGCTTCACGATGGCGCCGACGAGCACCCGGTCGGGCGGAGTGTGTGCCGGACCCGGGAAGAATCCGTCCGGCCATTCGACCGCTCACCAGCCGACAACGCGTGAACGCCGAGCTGTCCGCCCACTCACCCGCAATCAGCGAGGAGACGAGGAGCGTGACGTCGGCGCCCCAATTCGCCTCGGGGAACTCCAGCACGGCCCGGTCGTCTTCGTACGCCACGACCTGGCCGCGGAACATGCTCCGGCCCGTCGGCGCGACCGACCGACTCGATCAGAGCGAGCGTCTCGGCCGCATCAGGCGGATCGAGCTCGTAGACGACGCGGATCACGAAGCGCGATCAGGAAGCCAAAGAGCGTCAGGTCCGGCTCGCGCTTGCCGCGCAAGACGGCTAGATCGACCTCGACGCAGTCGATACCGCGCGACTCGGCAAGCGTTCGCGCCTGGGGCTTGATCGTCTGCGCGGCGAGCAGGCCGCGACAGTCGAGGTCGATCCGCTCCAGGTAGCGCGTCAGCTGCTCGACGGCTTCGATTGTCGCCACCCGCTTGATCTCCACTGCCACCCAGCCGTCCTTCTCGTCGCGGCACATCAGGTCGACGGGGCCGATGTCGGTCGGCCATTCGCGCCGAACGAGCCGCAGCTCGCGGCCGAGCGCGCCCGGGCTCGCCGCCAGCTCCTCCTGCAGATGGCGCTCCACGCCGTCCTTCTGCAACGCCGCCGACTCCCCCATGTCGTGCGAGACGTCGCTCAGCACCTGAGCCAGGCGGATCTCCAGCTGATCCTCGGACTTGCCGGCACGCTTGCGCACGACGATCGATCCGTTCGATTCCTCGACGACGCTCGGCGGCGTCATCCAGTTCAGGGGCTTGTAGCCGCCGGCATCATCGTGCACCAGAACTGAGCCGTCGGCCTTGAAGACGAGCAGCCTGACCGCCTCCGGGAGCGTGGCGGTCAGGCGACCCGTGTAGTGGACCTCGCAGCGAGCCACGACCAAGCGCATGGACACCAACCGTACTGGCCGTTTCGGACATGGCCTTCGACGAGTTACCGCAGCTTGTACTCGAGCAGGATCTCGTCGTCGAAGACGATGTCACCGGTCTGCTCGAAGCCGTACCGCTCGTAGAACCCGAGCGGGCTTCCTTCACCCTGTCCGCAGCTCGTCCTCATGATCGTGACCTCGGGTCGTCGCCGGAAGTAGTCCGCGATCAGGTCGAGCGTTGCCGTGCCGTAGCCGCGGCCCTGGTAGCGCTGGTCGATGAACAGCTTCCAGAGGTACTGCGGAAAGTAGTCAGGCCTGCCGACGTCGTCGCTGATCATCACGAACCCGACCGGCGTCTCGTCCGCGTAGATCGCCCAGTACAACCCACGCCCATCCGGCTCCCTCTCCGCCTCGCGGATCGAGTCGGGAACGTTGCTGACGAATTGCTGCTGCTCGGGCGAGACGTCCAGCGCCTCGACCGCGCGGCGATTCGAGTCGTCGATGGGACGCAGGAAGATCACGGGACAACGGTACTCGGCGACTAAGGTAGGGTCGCGCGCCTGGCCGAAGAACGGGTCCTCTCGCTCCGCGAGCTGAATCGGGCTCTGCTCGAGCGGCAACTGCTGCTCGAACGGCGCAAGCTGTCGGTGCCGCAGCAGCGGTCGAGCGGCTCTGCGCTTTGCAGGCGCAATACTCTCAGTCCCCGTACATCGCTCTCTGGACCCGCCTGCCGGCTTTCGCAAGGAACAGCTGACACGGCGCGCTCGAACAGCTCAGGTCGTCAAGTCGCCGCTCTTCCGGATCACGCTGCACATCACGAGCGCACGCGACTACCCGTACTTCGCCGCCGCGTGGCTGCACGCGCGGGGCGCACGCGCACGATCACGCCGCTGGTGCACCTGCCTCCGAGCGGGACCTGGCGCTTCCACTACGGCCCGAAGCTACTGGCGATGCAAACGGGGCTCGGCGTCGATCTGCCGTCCCGAAGAAGGTGCCGTGCAGCTCGTGCGGCGCTACCTCGCAGCGTTCGGGCCGGCAACGCAAGACGATCTGCTCCGCTTCGCGGGTGTCCGCGTCGTCGACCTGCGGCCCGGCCTCGACCGGCTGAGCTCCGCCGCTTCCGCGACGAGAGCGGCCGGTGCTGCTCGATCTGCCACGTGCACCGCTCCCGGATGGCCGACACCCCGCCCCGGTTCGTTTCCTGCCGAAGTGGGACTCCTCGCTGCTGGCCTACGCACCGCCCGAGCGGACGCGGATCCTGCCGGACAAGTTCCGCGCTACCGTCATCAAGCAACGGCGACGTGCTCCGACCGTGCTCGTCGACGGCTTCATCGCCGCGACGTGGGACATCGGCGCGAAGGGAAGCCGAGATCGAGCCCCTACGGAGACTGACAAAGGACGAGCGAGCCGAGATCAACGAGGAGGGCGAGCGGCTCGCGAGTTCTTCTCGACTAGAGGGCCTCTAGCCGCGCTCGACGCGAGACCCGCCGACGATCGCGTCGCGACCGTCGGTGAAACGCACCCAGGCCTTGCCACCGCCGTCGTAGTCCGGCGACCAGACGATCAGCGTCGCCTCCTCGCCGCCGACCCGGACCGGCTCGTCGCCCTCGGGCTCCACGCCGCGCCAGACCCGGACGAACGGGTTCTCCTCCCACTCGCGGCCGATCGTCGTCTCGTCGGTGTGACCCGGCAGGACGCGCGTCTCTGGGGGCAGCTTCATCAGGACGTCCATGACCGAGCTTCGGATCTGCTCGAAGTTCCCCCCGCCGACCGAGTCCTTGAACAGCGTGTCGCCGGTGAAGACGGCTTCGCCGTTCACGACGAACGCGACCATGTCATCCGAGTGTCCCGGCGTCGCAAGCGCCTCGACGCTGAGGCCGCCGGCCTCGGCGGCGTCCGTCCGAACGGGCAGGCCGAGCTCCGCTTCGTGCTCGACATGGTCGGCGTGCGAGTGCGTCCGCAGGACGACCTCCGGCTCGACACGCCAGCGAGCAGCCGCCTCGCGCAGCGGTTCGAGCGGAGCGCCCGAGTCGACGTAGAGCGCACTCCCACCCTCCTCGTCGGCGACGAGATACGCGTTCGAGAGGTAGCTCGGGTGCATGCTCCGCTCAACCAGCACGGCGGTACGCTACAGACATAACTGCGATGAGGAGGAACTGAGATGGGGCTGCTGCAACGAACGGGCGACATCATCAAGGCGAAGTGGAACGCCCTGCTGAACCGGGCCGAGAATCCGAACGAGACGCTCGACTACTCGTACGAGCGGCAGCTCGAGTCCCTCCAGAACGTCAAGCGCGGCATCGCAGACGTCGTGACGGCGAAGAAGCGGCTCGAGATCCAGACGCAGCAGCTGGAGCAGAGCGTCGTCAAGCTGGACGGCCAGGCACGTCAAGCCCTCGCCGCCGGCCGCGAGGACCTTGCGCGGCAGGCGCTCGAGCGGAAGTCGGCGGGCGCAGCAGCAGCTCCAGGCCCTCGACGCCCAGGTGAAGCAGCTGGGTGACCAGCAGGAGAAGCTCGTCGCGAGCCAGAAGCAGCTCGAAGCGCGGATCGAGCAGTTCCGCTCGCAGAAGGAAGTGATCAAGGCGCAGTACTCCGCCGCCGAGGCGCAGGTGCGGATCGGCGAGGCCGCCACCGGGATCGGCCGCGAGATGGACAACACGGGCCTCGCGATTCAGCGCGCCAAGGACAAGACGGAGCAGATGCAGGCTCGCGCCTCGGCGATCGACGAGCTCGTCACGTCGGGCGACCTCCAGGAGCTCGGCTCCGACCAGACGCAGCTCGACCGCGAGCTTGCGCAGGTCGCCTCGCAGTCGCAGGTCGACCGTGAGCTCGAGCAGCTGAAGGCCGAGGTCGGCGCGGGTGCGGAGAAGAAGGAGCTCGAGACCTAGAACTACGCGGCGAGCGCGGGCTCGTCGTCGACGATTTCCTCGGTGAGCCGCGGGCGCGTCAGCAAGTAGGCCGCACAGAGCGTCACAGCGAGCGCCTCGACCACAACGAGCAAGCGGTAGTCCACGACCGCGACGAGCGCTGCGCCGAGCGCGATCGAGATCGTTTGCGGCGTGCTGATCAGAACATCCGCGGCCGAGGCGACGCGGCCCTGGAGCCGAAGCGGCGTTCTGACCTGCACCGCCGTCATCAAGCCGACGATCAGCCACGAGATGCCGAAGCCCGCGATCGCGATGCCGACCGCGATCAGCGGCATGCTCGACGTGATGAAGCTGGATTCGCCGACCGTGAAGGCGGCCATGCCGACTCCGGCGATGCGCACGTCGCCGAACCGTCGCAGCGCCCGCGCTGCAGTGACACCGCCGGCGATCGCGCCGACACCCTGCAGCGTGCTGAGCACGCCGAGAAAGGACGGCGGCCGGTGCAGCCCCTGGTCGATGACCGCGAAGATGACCGTCTCGGAGAAGCCGACCACAAGCAGCGCCGCACCCGTCGACAGCACGATCTGACGTAGCGGGATCGTCTTGACGATGTGACGCGCGCCGGCCAGCGCCTCGGTCATGAAGTTGTGCTCGAGGCGCTCGAAGCGGGGCTCGGGCGTCCGCATCAGCAGCAGCGCGATGACGACCGCGACGAAACTCGCGGAGTCCAGGACGGCCACGAACCCGCCGCCGGCAGCCGCGTAGATCCCCGCTCCCGCAAGCGGAGCGATCAGGCGCAGGCCCTCGTGGACCGACTGAAAGATCGCATTTGCCTCGCCGAGGAGCTCGCGGGGGATCGTCACGGTCATGAGCGCGGACCGTGCGGAGGCGGCAACGGTCCCGGCGGCGCCGTAGAAGACCGTGACGGCATAGATCAGCCAGAGGTCGCTGCGGTCGTGGACGAAGAGCAGGCTGAGCATCACCAATGCCTCGAGCGAGAACACCGCGATCAAGAGCGGACGGCGGCGCACGCGGTCGACGACGACTCCCGCGAGTGGCGAGAACAGCGACGGCGCCGCGAACGCGAAGAAGACGAGCCCGGCGGCGGCGTTGCTGTCGGTGAGCGCCTTCGCCCACACCGCCAGCACGATGATCATCGCCCAGTCGCCGAACTGCGAGATCGTCCAGCCGACGAGGAAGATGCGCACGTCTCGAATGCGAAGCATCTGGCGCATCAGATGTGGGAAGCCGGGACGGTCGCTCCCTCGGCGTCGGCCAGGATGGGATCGAAGAGCGGCGGTTCGGCTGAGCGGCTCCGGCATCTCGCGGATCGATCGAACCGGCGAGAACAGAACAGGCAGGAACGGCACGCACGACCCGATGCCGCCGACGATGAGCGTCTCCTTGAGACCGATCTGGGAAGCGAGCACTCCCCCGACCAACGAGCCGAGCGGGATCGTCCCCCAGACGATGAAGCGCATCACCGAGTTCATCCGGCCCTGGATGCGCTCGGGCGTGATCGCCTGCCGCAGGCTGACCTGTGTGACGTTGTAGATGACGTTCGCGAATCCCCCGACGAGGAACGACGCGATGAGAAACGGGACAGCCGCGTTCCCGTGCGGGGCGAACGGGATCAAGAGGACCGTCGGTCCGAGGATGACGGACGCAGCGATGATCGTGCGGCCGACGCCCACTCGCTCGGAGATCCGATTCGCGGTGAACGCGGCGATCAGGGGGCCGACGTTGCCGACCATGAAGGCGAGCCCGATCACCTGAGGGCTCAGCTCGAGGTCGCGGCGGGCGAACACGAGCACGATCGCGAATCCCATGCTGCCGAAGAAGTTGAAGAGTGCCGTGCACGCCGCGATGCTCTTCAAGATACGGGTGGCGAAGGACGTAGCTCAGGCCTTCCCGCAACTCGATTCGCATCTTTCGACGCGGCTCGCGTTCCTGAAGCGACGCCTCGGGCTTGTGGATCGCAAAGATGAAGATCGCAGAGGCGACGAAGCTGATCGCGTCGATGAGGATCGCGGCCGGCGCCTTCAGCCAACCGATCAGGATGCCGGCGAGACCTGGACCTCCGAGCTGAGCACCCGAGCGGCTGATCTCGAGCTTCGCGTTGCCGTCGATGATCTGTTTTCGCTCGACGAGCGCCGGCAGGTACGACTGGTACGCGACGTCGAAGAAGACCGTGGCGATGCCGACGCCGAAGCCGACCCCGTACATCTGCCAGATCGTCAGCGCATCGAGAAAGTAAGCAATCGGGATGGACGCGAGCAGCAGCGCCCGCGCAGCGTCACCGGCGACGAGAATCGGGCGCCGCGGCAGGCGGTCGACCCAGACACCGGCCGGCAGGCTGACGAGGAGAAACGGCAGAAACTCGGCCGTCGTCAGCGCGGCGACCTCGAACGCGCTCGCATCAACGACATCGATGGCCGCGAGCGGCAAGGCAAGCTGGCTGATCTGCGTGCCGAACTGGCTGACAGTCTCGGCCGACCAGAGCTTGAGGAAGTCCGGGTGCCGCCAGAGGCCGCCTGACGGCCAGACCTTCATGCCTGCTCGCTGAGCCCCGTCTGCTCACGCGCGGCGGGCGCACGCTCGATGCGCACGTCGCCGGAGACCGTCTTGGCGAACACTTCGACGAGCGGACCGTCGGAAGGGCCGTCGCTTGCCGGAGAGTCGCCGAGCTCGACCTCCGAGCTCGTCGAACCGCTGACGGTGTTGGCATCGACGAAGAGCCGCGTGCCGCGACGAACGCCGACGCTGATGTCCCCCGAGATCGCCTTCAGATCGACGCGACCCTGACCCACGGCCTCGATGCGCTGATCGCCCGAGACCGTGTTCGCGCTCAACGACGCGTTGGCCTCGCGAACCCAGAGGTCGCCCGAGACGAGCTGGATCGTGGCCCCGCGTGCGACCGTCCCGACGGCGACGTCACCGGAAGCCGACTTCACGTCGAGGGTGCCGTCGACACGGTCGACGTGCACGTCGCCGCTCGCGGTCTTGACCTCGGCGCCCGTCGCACGCTCGACGCTGACGTCACCGGATGCGGTCTTGACGTCGGCGCGGCCGTAGTCGCCGCGGGCTTCGACGTCAGCGGACTTCGTGCGAATGTCGAGCTCTGCGCCCTTTGGGCAGCGCACCCGCAGGAGCATCTCGGGAGTGCCGATCCGGAGGTCGGGCCCCCGAGCTGAACGAGATCCAGACACCGTGACGCGTGCGCACCTCGACGACGACCTCCGTTCCGTCGCCGCGGCGGACCTCTTCGATGCGAGCCGTCTCGACCATCTCGCGTACCTGCTCGTTGTCCGACACGGCTTCGAGCTCGACGTGCGTATCGTCGGTTTCCGTGCTCTCGACCTCGATCTTGCCGGCCGGGAGCTCGAGGTTGAGCCGAACGTCGCCCGGTGTGTAGAACGTCTCGCTCCGCATCGCTAGACGTGATCCCGCAGGTAGAGCGAGCGGACGTCGCCGAGAAACTGCTCGCGAGGGCCTGATCGCGTTGCGGAGGATCGGCCGGATCTCCTCGCGCATCTCCTCGCGGGCGCGGATCTTGTCCGCCTCGCGGCGAGGGATCAGTGCGAGTGCAAGTCCGAACGGCAGTGGGAGAACGTGCATGGTCGCTCCTTTCAGCTCCGGCCGTAGCCGGTCATTCGGCGGCCACCCTGGTGGCGCCGCTTGCTGGGGTCGGCACTGCGCGTGATCTGCTGGAGCAGCCAGGTGTTGGCGGACACACCCGCCTCCTGGGCGGCGGTCTCGACGATTGCCTTGAGCGTCTCGGGCAGGCGCAGCGTGATGCGCGCACTGAGGTCTTCGAGCCCGGTGGGAGGAGGAGCTCCCGGATCCGGGACGTACACGAGCTCCGGCTCGCCCCCGCTCACGCGCACCTCCACGTGACCGTCGGGTAGCTGGTTCGTGAGCTCCGCGGCGGCCTCGCCGAGAGCGTCCATCAGCCGGAGTCGGAGGGATGACTCGAGGGCTGCGCTGATCCGGCGAGCGGCTTCAGAGATCGCCTCGTCGCCGATGCCGGCGACGTTGGCCAGATCCTGCTGGAGCGCCTCGACGTAGGCCGCCACGTTCATGGGCGGCACTATGACATCACGATGATGTCACGTCAAGCCAAAGATGGTGTCACGGCATGGTCAGAGTGACGCAAAGCCCGCAAATTGCGGACTTTTTGCACTCGTTAGGCGAACTCGAGGATAGCCGTCGGACACTGCCCGTAGTATCATCGAGATGGACGACATCGATGAAGCCTCGCGTCGCTGAAGAAGCGACGGAGGAGTGTCCATCCAGGACAGATGCACTCCTTGCTAACGCAGGCGGGCTTCGAGCGAAGGTATGGAAAGGGAGACCACTGGATCTACACACACCCACGGCGGCCGTATCCGCTGACGATCAACCCGCGGAACCCGTTGCTTCCGACCTACGTGTCCAAGGCGATCCGAGCGATCGAGGAGGTGTTAGCGGCACACACAAATGAAGACGCTTGATGAATATCTGGAGACTGCCGTACCGCATCACGATCGTCCATGACCGCGACGACGAAGGCAACAAGGGATTCGTTGCCGAGGTCGAGGAGCTGCCCGGCGCGATCAGCCAGGGTTCTTCGCCCGAGGAGGCCGTCGCGAGCGTGTACGACGCAATGGCCGGCTGGATCAGCGTAGCCCTAGAGGATGGCCGGGAGATTCCGGAGCCGAGAGACCAGAGTCCTACAGCGGCCGGTTTGTGCTGCGCCTCCCCCGAGGCCTCCATGCCGAGCTTGCCCGGCAGGCGGAGCGCGAAGGCGTAAGCCTGAACCAGTACGTCGCGTCGATGCTCGCGTCGGCTTCCGGCTGGCGAGCTCGCGAATTCGCGTAATGGCACACGGCCCCGCTCGTGCGGCGCCTGGTTCCGGCGACCGCGCGAGCTAGAGCGGCGCGTCGAACAGGCCGAACCAGCGGGTCAGGTCCTGCTCGACCGGGAGCTCGGGCTCGAGCTTCGCCTTCAACTCGAGCTCCCTCCGCGTTATCACGCGTGTGCTCCTCGTCCGTCGGCACGAACGGCCAGAACGCGCCGCGCTTGTACCCGTAGACCCAGTACACCGGGTGCTTCCCGCCCTCGAACTTGAAGACCGCGGCGAGCAGCTGTCCTCCGAAGC
>CAVWYX010000008.1:0-394361 GCA_963759365.1 uncultured Actinomycetes bacterium | reverse complement strand
GATCGTCGCGCTCTCGGTCGCGGCCGTCCTCGCGGTCTTCCTGCTCTACACGTCCATCGCCGGCGGCGGCACCCCCTCGCTACAGCCGAGCCAACTTCCCGGCCACGACGGCAGAGTCTCCCTCGGCGGCGTCGTCGTGGGCCCGGTCAAGGGCGACGCCCATGCAGGTGCCGGCCTTCGCTTCCATCTTCGCGACCCGAAGGGGACGGCGACCGTCCCCGTTCGCTACCGCGGCTCGGTGCCGGATCTCTTCCGCGTGGGCCGCGAGGTCGTGGTCGACGGGCGGCTGCGGGGCGGCGTCTTTGCGGCGGTGCCGGACACGCTCGTGACGAGGTGCCCGTCGAAGTACTCGCCGAAGAAGAGCACGTAACCCATGGCTGATCTCGGGCGTGCGGCGCTCGTCACGTCGCTTCTCCTGCTCGTCTACGCGCTCGTGGCCGGATCCGTCGCCGCATGGAGAGGACGGCGCCGCCTGGCCGAGTCCGCGCAGAACGCCCTGCTCGGATCCTTCGCCGCGACGCTCGTGGGAGCAGTGGTGCTTCTGACCGCGCTCGCGCGCCACGACTTCTCCTTCCAGTACGTCGCCGAGCACACGAGCCGCGAGCTGCCGCTCGGCTACACGCTGACCGCCTTCTGGGGTGGACAGGAAGGGTCCCTGCTGCTGTGGCTGCTCGTGCTCTGCGGGTATGCGGCAGCGGCTGTGCTGACAGGGCGCCGGGTCGGGCAAGAGGTGTTGGCGTGGGTCGTCCCGGTGCTCGGGCTCGTCGGGACGTTCTTCGCATTCCTGCTCGTGTTCGTCGCCAGCCCCTTCGCGACACAGGCGACGGCCGCTGACGGCGCCGGTCTCAACCCGAGCCTGCAGAACCCGTACATGGCGGTGCATCCGCCGCTCCTCTACCTCGGCTACGTCGGGCTGACCGTGCCGTTCGCGTTCGCGATGGGAGCGCTCCTGGCGGGCCGCACCGACGAGCGCTGGATCGTCGCGACGCGCCGTTGGACGCTCGCCGCGTGGATGTTCCTCGGCATCGGGCAGTTGCTCGGCGCGCACTGGGCATACGTCGAGATCGGCTGGGGCGGGTACTACGCCTGGGATCCCGTCGAGAACGCGGCGTTGATGCCGTGGCTCGCGGCGACGGCCTTCCTGCACTCGGTGATGATCCAGGAGAAGCGCGGGATGCTGAAGGTCTGGAACGTGCTGCTCGTCACACTCGCGTTCGGGCTGTCGCTCTTCGGGACGTTCCTGACGCGCAGCGGGATCATCCAGTCGATCCATTCCTTCACGCAGAGCTCGATCGGGCCGTGGTTCCTCGGCTTCATCTGTCTGATCGCCGCGGGCTCGATCGCGCTCATCTACGCTCGGTTGCCGCTTCTGCGCTCGAAGACTCGGCTGGAGTCGCTCGTTTCGCGCGAGGCGACGTTCCTCTACAACAACCTGCTTCTCGTAGCGCTCGCGCTGACGATCCTCTGGGGCGTTGTGTATCCGTTGCTGTCCGAGGCCGTGACGGGCGAAGCCGCGAGCGTCAGCAAGCCCTACTACAACTTCTTCCTGCACACCTTCGGGCTACCGCTGCTGTTGCTCATGGGCATCGGGCCGCTCGTTGCGTGGCGCCGGGCGTCCCTGCGCGCACTCGGCCGCACGTTCCTGTGGCCGATGGCCGTCGCTGTCGTCGCCGGGATCTGCCTCCTTGCGCTCGGCGCGGGGTCGTCGCGGATCGGCGTGATCGCCTACACGTTCTCGGTGTTCGTGCTCGCGTCCATCGTGCTCGAGTTCGCGCGCGGCACGGCCGCGCGGAAAGCAGGCGGAGCTGAGAGCTGGACGGGAGCGTTCGCGTCTCTCGTCGAACGAAACCGCAGGCGCTACGGCGGCTACGTCGTTCATGCAGCCATCGTCCTCCTCGTCCTCGGGGTCACGGGCTCGAGTGCCTACGAGACGGTCCGAGAGGGTCGGCTCGCGCCCGGCCAGGCTCTCGACGTCGCCGACCACAGGGTCGTCTTCCGCGGCTACCAGACGTCGCTCGAGTCTAACCACCGCGCGATTCGAGCGCTCGTCGACGTCTATCGCGGCGGCCACTACCTCGGCCGCTACAAGCCCGGAAAGAACCAGTACTTCGCCGAGGACCAGATCTCGAACGAGGTGTCGATCCGCCACGACCTCCTCACGGGCGGAGACCTGTTCATGATCGCCGACCAGGTGAACAGAGACGGGACCGTGGACTTGAAGGTGTTGCAGAAGCCGCTCGTCAACCTGATCTGGCTCGCGGGCTTCGTGTTCCTCGCCGGCTCCCTGATCGCGTTGTGGCCGGACGCGCGCGAAGAACGTCGGCTCGCCGAGCGCTACGCGGGGGCGACGGTGCGGATATGACGGTCGCCCTCGTCATCGGCGCCGTGCTCGCGGTCGCGTGCGTCCTCCTCGTTGCCCTGCCGTTTCTCCGGGAGCCGCGGCCGCGCGACGATCGCCTGGGACGTCCCGACGAGCTCGAGCAGCGGCGGCTCTCGCTTGCCGAGGAGCGGGACCGAGCTCTAGCGGCGCTCAAGGAGCTCGAGTTCGACCACCGCACAGGAAAGGTGTCCGACGACGACTACCGCCGGCTCGTCGGGCCGCTCAGGAGCCGTGCGGCGAGCGCAATGCGCGCGCTCGACCTGCGGGCCGAGCACGCGGCTGAGGAGCGAGTCACGACGCGTGGCTAACTGCGGAAACTGCGGCGCCCAGCTCCCCGACGAGAGCCGCTACTGCCCGCACTGCGGCCGGCCCGCCGACGGATGGAACGACCGAGGTCCTGGACTTACCGACCGCCGAGACCGGCTCTGTGCCGGTGAACTACGCCAGCGCCGAGCCCCGCTACTACGGCGTCACGCCCGCCACGCTCGTGCTCGTGCTTGCCGGGGCCGCCCTCGCCGTCGCGATCTATCTGCTCGTGACCGGCAGCTGGCCCGTCGGCCTGATCCTGCTCGGTGTGGGGTTGCTCCTCCTCGTGATCTTCCTGGAGGCGGCGAGGAGAAGCTCGGGCTCCGGCGCCGCCGTGGCTCGGTCGACCGGCAAGGCACTGGGCGGTGTCCGGGCGCGGGCGGGGGTCGCGGCGAGCTCCGTCGCTACGCGTGGGCAGGCGACCGGACGCGTGATCGTCCTCCGCCGGGAGGTGCAACGCCTAGGCATCGCCCGGCGGCGACTCCTGTTGGAGTTCGGCGAAGCCGTGTACCGTGGGGACGACCGAGCCGCAGAAAATGCTCGGGAGCAGGTAAAAGAGCTCGACGAGCTCGCGGCGCAGAGGGAGGAGGAGATGAGGGCAGTGGTGGCCGATGCCCAGGAGCGGATCCAGCAGCGGCGGCTCGAAGTGCGGCCCACCGACATGGTGGAGGTGCCCGAGGTCCCCGAGCAGCCCTCTCCCGGGAGAGCCGTTCACGCCCGAGCCGGCCAGGATCCCGGAGCCCTACCCGCCGCCTGACGAAGGCACGCCGCCCCAGCCGGCGATCATCCCCGAGCCCGGCCCCGCCGTCATACCGGAGCCGGGACCGGAAGCACCGGAAAGGGAACGGCACCGCTAGGCCCGTCGCCTAGCGCGGCAGGGACGTCCGACGCTCTGCCGAAGCTTCCGCCATGGCCCGGAGACTGGCCATCGTCCTCGCCGCCGTGCTCGTGTTCGCCGCGCCCGCGGCAGGCGACAACAGCGGCAAGATCAGCCAGCTTCATCAGCGGATCGCGGCTGCGCGGGCGAAGGAGGCTCGGCTCAGCGCCCAGATCACCGACATCACCTCCGCGATCCGAGACGCTCGAGGCGCGGGTCGGCGACGTCTCTCAGCGGCTCTCGGTGCTCGAGCGCGACCTCGACCTCCATCGGCGCCGCCTCGAACACTTGACCGAGCTCTTCGCGCTCCAGTCGGATCGGCTTGCCTTCCTGCGGCGGGAATACGCGCGGGTCCTCCGCGAGCTGAACGTGCGGATGGTCGACATCTACGAGACGAGAGACCCCACGCTCCTCGATGTGATCCTCGAGTCGAACTCGCTCCAGGACGCGCTCGACCGGATCCACTACCTCGAGGCGATCGCGCAGCAGGACAAGCACATCGCGAGATCGGTGGGCACGGCACGCGATCGCGTCCATGCCGCGCGAGAGCGGACGAAGACGGTGCGCGCCCGCGTGCGCTCCGAGACGCAGGTGATCGCCGTGAGGACGCAGCAGCAGCGGATCGCCAGGATCGAGCTGCTCGCCTCGCAGCGCGGCCTCGCAGGGAAGCGCGCCAGACAGCGGAATGCGCTCGGGTCCACCCGCGAGCAGAAGGCCGTGATGATTGCCGAGGCGAACGCGCTTGCTGCCGAAGACGCACGCATTCGCGCACAGCTGGCTGCGGCACAGTCGGCACGCGCGTCATCGGCGGCCACGGACACGACGCCGTCCTCGCATGGTCTGATCTGGCCGGTGAGCGGGCCGGTGACGAGCCCGTTCGGCTACCGCTGGGGCCGGTTGCACGCCGGCATCGACATCGGCGTCGGCTACGGGACGCCGATCCACGCCGCGGCGTCAGGCACGGTCGTCCTCGCCGGTTGGACCGGCGGCTATGGCAACTACACGTGCATCGACCACGGCGGGGGGCTGGCAACGTGCTACGCGCACCAATCCTCGTACGCGGTCTCGGCGGGCGCTCACGTCTCCCAGGGCCAGGTGATCGGGTACGTCGGCAGCACGGGGCACAGCTTCGGCGCGCATCTCCACTTCGAGGTCCGGATCAACGGGACGCCGGTGGATCCGCTCGGCTACCTCTGAGCCGGGCAAGCCGTATCCCGATCGATCCCCAGCGCGTTCCTAGTTTGTAAAGCGTACGCGGCCGGGATCGAGGAAACGGGTCGACCGCGTGCGCGCGATTCGTCTCCCGACGATGCCGGCCGTCTCCCCGGGGACGGCCGGCTGTTCGTTCGAGCCACGTCAGGTGCCAGGCACCGGACATGTCCTGCCCGATCAGATGACGCCGAAGGTCTGCGCCAGCAGGAAGATGTTCAAGCCGCAGATCAGGGCTGCAACGAGCGAGGCGGCGACCACCGTTGCCTTCCGGTTGACGAGGACGCCCATGACGTCGCGGCGGCTCGTGAAGATCACGAGCGGAATCAGCGCGAACGGGATCCCGAAGGACAGGACCACCTGGCTGAGCACGAGCGTCCTCGACGGGTCGAGCCCGATTCCGATCACGATGAACGCCGGCAGCATCGTCACGAGCCTGCGCACGAACAACGGAATCCGGCGCCGGATGAATCCCTGCATCACGACCTGTCCGGACATCGTCCCGACGGTCGAGCTCGACAGGCCGGACGCGGTCAGTGCGAGGGCGAACAGGATGCTCGATGCGCCGCCGATGATCGGCTCGAGGGTGCGGTGCGCGCCTTCGAGCGAGTCCACGTTCGTGAGCCCGCTGCCGAAGAAGACGGTTGCGGCGACGACGAGCATCGACATGTTGATCAGTCCCGCGATCACCATCGCGATCAGCACGTCTATCCGCGTGTACTTGTAGAGGGTCTTGGCCTCGTGGTCGTTCCGCGGCACGATCCGCTGCTGCGTCAGCGCGGAGTGCAGGTAGATGACGTGCGGCATCACGGTCGCTCCGAGGATGCCGACCGCCAGCAGCACGGACTCGTTGCCGGCGAACTCCGGCACGACGGCGTGCTTCGCGACGGTCCCGAGCGGCGGATGCGCCAACCAGAACTCGGCGAGGTAGCAGATCCCGATCACGACGACGAACGCCGTGATCACCGCCTCCAGCGGGCGGAAGCCGAAGCGCTGGAGCCCGAGGATCAGGAACGTGATCACGCCGGTGATCACCGCGGCGGGAAACAGGCCGATCCCGAGCAGAAGCGTGATCCCCAGTGCTGCGCCGAGGAACTCGGCCAGGTCGGTCGCCATCGCGATCACCTCGGCCTGGATCCAGAGGCCGATCGAGGTCCGGCGCGAGAACTGCTCGCGGCACACCTCCGGCAGGTTCCGGCCGGTGGCGATGCCGAGCTTCGCGGAGAGGGTCTGGATCAGCATCGCCATCAGGTTCGAGGCGACGATCACCCAGACCAGCGTGAACCCGTACTTCGAGCCTCCCGCGATGTTCGTCGCGAAGTTGCCCGGGTCCATGTAGGCGACGCAGGCGATGAAGGCCGGCCCGAGGAACGGCAGAATGCGCCAGCGCGAAGCGGCGCTTCCCTGCAGCGCTCGCTCGCCTGCGCGGGGCAGGCGAGCGGCTCCCTCGACGCGGGTAGCCATCATCACGCGAAAAGTTTAGCCTAGGCTAACTTTTCTGCGCGACGTCTAGGTTGATGCGTTCGAGTCGCGCAAGACGTGCAAGTCCGGCAGGTTCCGATAGCGCTCCTGCAAGTCGAAGCCGCTGAGGCATCGCTTGCGATGCCGCCGAAGAGGATGTGACGGCTTTGCCGGCGCATCCGTCTAGGTTGATGCGTTCGAGTCGCGCAAGACGTGCAAGTCCGGCAGGTTCCGATAGCGCTCCTGCAAGTCGAAGCCGTATCCGACGAAGAGCTCGTCGGGACTGTGAAGCCGACGTAGCGGACGGGCAGGTCGTCGACGAGCCTGCGATACGGACGGTCCAGCAGCGTCACGGCCGCCAGCGACGCGGGCTCGCGCAGCCCGAGCGTCTTGCACAGGTAGTTGAGCGTAAGGCCCGTGTCGATCACGTCCTCCACGATGACGACGTGACGTCCGACGATCTCTGCGTCGAGGTCCTTCAGCAAGTCGCACGCGGGCGTGCCCGCCGGAGTCCGCGCTGGCGGCATAACTCGCGAGCTCGAGAAAGTCGAGCTCGTGCGGGATGCGGATCGCTCGGGAGAGGTCGGCGACGAAGACGACGCTTGCCTTCAGCGGCGCGACGAGCATCGGTTCGAGCCCCGCGTAGTCGCGCTCGATCTCTCGGGCTAGCTCGCGGACGCGCGTCCGGAGCTCCTCGCGGGTGAGGTAGACGTCCCCGAGCCGTGTGCCCGAAGCTACGACGCGAGCTCGAGCCGGTATCGCTCCGCCAGGCGTTCGATGTCGCGCTTGTAGAACAGCTTGACGCGGATGTCCGGGTACCGCTCGCGGAGCTTGCGCAGCTTGCGGTTCTTGCGCGTGACGAGTGACTGTTTCATCACCGTCACCTCGACATAGAGGTCTTGCTCCGGGCAGGTAGAAGTCGGGCTTGAAGGCCTCGATGATTCGGCCGTCCTCGTCTGCCTCGAGGACGAACGTCGTCGGCTCGTACTCCCAGGGAACGCCGTAATAGTCGAGGACCTTCGCGCACTCGAGCTCTGCTCGGTTCGCGAAGCGCGGAGGTTCCTCGCCACGATATGCCTGGAAATGCGGGGTTTCCAGCGTCACCTCGGATCAGGGTAGCAATCGGTCCGGATGTCTCTCTGCCGCCTAGACTTCGCGCATGGCGACGCGTGACGGCCGCTGCACGATCGTCCAACTCTCGGATCTGCACTGCGGGACGCAGTTCTTCCTGCCGAACCTCCTCGAGCGGGCGATCACGGAGGTCAACGACCTCCGACCCGACATCGTCATCTGCTCCGGCGATCTGACGACGTGGGGCTTCAAGGAGGAGTACGCACTCGCGAAGCAGTACCTCGACCGGATCGAATGCAAATCGGTCGTCGTGATCCCCGGCAACCACGACTCGCGCAATGTCGGTTATGTCCACTTCGAGGAGCTCTTCGGGGACCGGAACTCGGTCATGCGGGTCAACGGTGTCACGGTCGTCGCGGTCGACTCGACGGAGCCCGACCTCGACCACGGTCAGATCGGCCGTGGCCGCTACACGTGGATCGAGGAGAGCTTCGCGGCACCGGCCGACCTCAGGATCTTCGTCTGCCACCACCACCTGCTGCCGGTTCCCGGCACGGGACGAGAGCGGAACATCATCTACGACGCCGGCGACGCGATCGAGTGCCTTCAGCGCTCGGGCGTCAACCTCGTGCTGAGCGGGCACAAGCACGTGCCCTATGCCTGGCGCCTGGAAAACCTCTTCATCGTGAACGCGGGCACGGTGTCCTCGCTGCGACTACGTGGAAACACGCGCCCTTGTTACAACGTCGTCGAGTTCTCCGGTACGCATGTGGACGTCTGGCGCAAGTACCCGTTCCACAGCCAGGAGAAGATCATCCAGTTCGCGGTCGACACGCTCGAGTTCGAGAAGTACACGGCCCGGATCGAGGGGGAGGTGACCTCCCGCCGGTGACGCCGGCTCTCGTGGTCATCGACGGAGAGCACTACCCGCCGGTCGTGCGGGACGCGATCGCCGAGCTGCCGTACGAGGTGGTCGGCGCGTGGCTCGCCGGTGGCACGGAGAAGCTTCGGGAGGATCCCGAGTACGGCGTCCCGCTTCTGTCGCGCCTGCAGGACGGTTTCGCGGAGGCGGAGGTGGTCGTCGATCTGTCCGACGAGCCGGTGCTCGGCCCTCAGGACCGGTTTCTGCTGGCGAGCCGCGTGCTGGCGGCGGGTCTTCGCTACGAGGGCGCCGACTTCCATTTCGAGCCGCCCGAGTACGCATCGTTTCCGCTGCCTTCGCTTGCGGTGATCGGCACCGGGAAGCGCGTCGGCAAGACCGCCGTGACGGTCCATGTGGCCCGTCTGCTGGCACGTACCGGCAGCGTCGTCGTCGTCGCGATGGGCCGGGGTGGGCCGGCACACCCAGTCACAGCGGACGTTCAGCCAACGCTGGAGTCGCTGGTCGAGCTGTCTCGTGCGGGAGAACATGCTGCATCTGACTACTTGGAGACGGCTGCACTGACGGGCGTCGTGACCATCGGCTGCCGTCGCGCGGGAGGTGGGCTTGCCGGCACAGTCACATCCTCCAACGTGCTCGAGGGCGCCGCCCTCGCCGCCGAGCGCGAGCCGGACGTCGTCGTCTTCGACGGCAGCGGAGCGGCGATTCCGCCGGTTGCAGACCGATGCGCGGATTCTCGTCTGCGGCCGGGGACAGGATCCGACGGCGTACCTGAACGCATACCGCGTGCTCGTCTCGGACCTGGTGATCTCCATCGGCCCGACAGACGTCGAGCGCGTCCAGCGGTTGAAGGAGGTCCCGCTCGTGCAGGCCGAGCTTCGGCTGCGCCCGATCGAGGCGCTCGCCGGCCGGCGCGTCGCCGTGTTCACCACCGGCCCCGCGCCGATCGAGCACCTCGACGCGGAGGTGACGGCGGTCTCCCGCAATCTCGCCGATCGAAGCAAGCTGCGCGAGGATCTCGCGCGTGCCGACGCAGACGTCTACCTCGTCGAGATCAAGGCTGCGGCCATCGACGTCGTCGCCGAGACTGCGCAGGAGCGGGGAGCCGAGGTCGTCTTCGCCGAGAACGAGGTGGTGCCGCTCGAGGGCGAGCCGAGCCTCGACGATGCGGTCCTGGGGCTCGTACCGGCAGGAGCGCGCGCGTGACGCATCCCCGCCACTCGGAGCCGCTGCCGCTCGGGACGCCCGCGCAGCCGTACTCGAAGGGCCTGATGGCGCGTGCGCTCGTCGCGGTGGGAGTCCCGCTCGGTCGCGCCTACGAGCTCGCGAAGCGAATCGACGCCGACCTCGCAGAGCGGGGCGAGGAAGGCACGGATCTGGAGCGGGTCGAGGAGCTCGCCGTGGAGGTGATGGGAGAGGCCGAGGGGTCCGAGGCGACGGGACGACTGCGCCGGTTCGGGGCGCTGCACGAGCTCGACCTGCCCCTCATCGTCCTGGTCGGCGGCGCGACGGGCACCGGCAAGTCGACGGTCGCGACGGAGGCGGCGTATCGGCTCGGGATCACTCGAGTGACGTCCACCGACTTCGTGCGGCAGACGATGCGGGCGTTTTTCTCAGAGGAGTTCATGCCGTCGATCCACTATTCGAGCTTCGAGGCATCGTCCGGCCTACGCGAGCCCGAGCAGTCGGAGGATCCGGTCATCGCCGGTTTCCTCGAGCAGACGCGGAACGTGCTCGTCGGCGTCCGCGCGTCGATCGATCGAGCGCTCGAGGAGGGCTGGTCGATGGTGCTCGAAGGCGTCCATCTCGTGCCCGGGATGGTTCCGCCCATCGACGGCGCGCTGGTCGTGCAATGCGTCCTCGCGATCGAGGACGAGGAGGAGCACAGCACGCACTTCCTCGTGCGCGAGGCGGGCTACGAGGGGCTGCGTCCGCACGCCAAGTACATCGACCGGCTGGACGACATTCGCCGGATCCAGGACCTCATCGTCCGGCGCGCACGCCGCCACGGCGTTCCCGTCATCGCCCGTACGGACATGCGCGAGGCCATCGATGCGGTGCTCGAGCTCGTGCTGTCGCAGGCTGAACAGGTACAACCCGTCTAGTGGCTGAAACAGCCGAGGAAACTGCGGCAGCTCGAGACGACACGGATCGCCCGAACCTCTGCCTCTGCGAGCAATACGTGCGGGTGACGGATGGTGCGGCGCTGCGGGCGGCGCGCTGGCTCGGCCGCGCCGATCAGGAGGCTGCGGAGCTCGACGCAGCGCAGGCCATGAGGACCGCGCTGAACGACTTCCCGATTCAGGGCCGCATCGTCATCGGCGCGGCGGAGGAGGAGTCGCCGCTCCGTGTCGGCGACGAAGTCGGTGCCGGCGGCGAGTCGGTCGACCTCGCGCTCGACCCGCTCGAGGGCCGTGGCGTCGTCGCACGCGGCGGCAACGGAGCGATGTCGATGATCGCCGTCGGTGAGCCAGGCTCGCTGTTGAACCTGCCGGAGATGTACATGCGGAAGATGGCGGTCGGCCCGCTCGCACGCGGCAGGATCGATTTGCTGAGGCCGATGGGGGAGAACGTCCAGGCAATCGCGGACGCATTCGGCAGGCGGACGAACGACATCACAACGATCGTCCTCGACCGTCCGCGTCACCACGACCTGATCGAGGACATTCGCGCGTCCGGTGCACGCATCAAGCTGATCCAGGACGGCACGGTCACGGCCTCCATCTCCGCCGCCATCCGCGGGACGAACGACCATCTCGCCGTCGGCATCGGCGGCACACGGCAGGCCGTGATGTCCGCCGCGGCGCTTCGCTGTCTCGGCGGCGAAGTGCAGGCTCAGCTCTGGCCGACGTCACGGCGAGAGATCGAGCAGGCGCGCGAGGTGGGCATAGAGGATGCGACGCGCGTGTTCACGACGGAGGAGCTCGCGCCGGGCGAGGTGATCGTCGCCGCGACGGGCGTGTCCAACGGCGACCTGCTCCGCGGCGTCCGCTTCCTCGCGGACTCGCGCGCGCACGCATTCGCTCGTCATGTGCACGCGGTGCAACTGGGTGCGCTTTACGGACGGGATCCACTTTTTCGCCCGCGACCGACGCGAAGAGGTGCGTCTGCTTGGGTATTAGCGACCTGCCCGGCGGTTAGGCTTCAGCGATGCCGAGCGATTCGCGCGGCGATCGTTCCACTGCGGGCGAAGAGAGCTGGGGCGCGTCTTCTGGGGCGGACCCCGTGAGCCCAGAGCTCGTCCTCGTGGCGCCTCCGGACGAAGCGAGGCGGGCGCGTGAACGCCTGCCGGCCCCTCCCGCTTCAGAGCGGAACCGGCTGCACTCACAGGCTCGAGCCCGCCCGGCGCAGGCCCAACCGGAGCATCCGCCGCGCGTACCGCGGCGGCGACGGTGGGTCCGCCGGACGGTGCTCGTCGGTGCCTTGCTGCTCGTCGTTGTCACCGGTGTCACCGTCGGTCTCGCCGGCTCGCGCGACACCAAGGGGAAAGAAACGGCGCAGCCCACCCTCCGACCCGTGCGCCATCAGAGCTCGACAAACACCTCGAGCACGCCGACCACGACCGTCGAGAAGCGCCACGCGACGACGACTTCGCGACAGAATCCTCCCGCATCGCGAGCCGAATTCGCAGGCACCTGCTCGCGCGAGCGAGAAGAAGAAGACGCCCTCGAAGAAGCAGACGCCGACGCGACCCAGCCCTCCGGCACGGCGTGCTCCGACGGGTTTCGTCCCGGCGCGAACCTGGAGCTGGGAGCCGCAGTCCCGTGCGCGGCGGTACGTGTTCACGCTTGCGCGGAACGGAAGGCGTGTGATCGCGGCGCGGACGGCGAAGCCGCGGTTCGTGCTTCCGCAGCGTTTCCAGTTCGCGGCGGGGCGCTATCGATGGCGTGTCGTAGCGCTCACGACGAAGCCCGGTGCCCGTCGGAAGGTCGTCGTCGACTCGAAGTTCCGCCTGTCGGCGGCAGGCGCCGCGGCGGCCAACGGGTAGTCGAACGGCGTCGCTAGACTCGGGTCATGCCGACAAAGGACGACGTTTTCGAGGCGCTTCGCCAAGTGGAGGACCCGGAGCTCGGGATGGACATCGTCGAGCTCGGCCTTCTCTACGACGTCGAGGTGGAAGGACCGCGCATCAAGGTCACGCACAGCCTCACGTCGATGGGCTGTCCTGCCGGGCCGATGATCCAGGAGGACATCAACCGGGTCGCCCGGGAGATCCCGGGTGTCGAGGACGTGGACGTCGAGCTCACGTGGGATCCACCGTGGACCCCCGAGCGGATGTCCGAGGACGCCAAGTTCATCCTTGGTATCGGATAGCCGAATCCGCGTCCGGTGGCTCGCTGCTGAGCACTCTCTCGTAGACGATTAGGCCGAGCGCGGTGGCGGTGGCCCCCGACCAGATGGTCAGCGCAACGATGACTCGTGCCACTGTGGAAGGGAGGGTCGACAGCACGACGCCGTGCCGAAACACGGGCAGGTTAACGGTCGCGGCCACGACCCCCAGGAGGCCGAGCGCTCCTCCTGCGATCCCGCGTGCGCCGGATGAGCCTCGCGCGATCACAACGACGCCGACGAGAATGAACGCGAGCTCATTGGCAAGCTCGACCCATTTCCCGCCCGAGGCATACGTGTCGAAGGCGAACCCCGCCGCCGAGGCGATCACTCCTGCGGCCGCAACCAGGCCAAACGCTACTGCCGCCGAGCGAACTGCCGATCTGCGCCCGATCAGCAGTAGCGAGATCAACGCGAACGGCACGCCCATGACGAGCCAAGGCCACCATGCCGGCGCTCGGACGCGAGAGAGATCACCTTCGAGCCGGACGGGCTTTCCGTCTACGACGATCGGGATGCTCCAGCGGGCGTGATCGACCCCAGAGGGCAGAGCGCGCGCACGGTTGTCGTGCCACGTGACGCTTCGTCCCTTCGAAAGCTGGCGCCAGCCGGGCGAGTTCGGCTGCGAGCGCGTGAGAAGTCCCGCTGCCCCGGCCGTGGGCGCGGACGGATTCACGTCGACGCCTCCTGCACCCCTGACGCGCACGAACGGCTCACGCAAATATCCGAGGACGATTGCGGTATGGCCGGGTGCGACTGTGAGACGAACTGCCCGATCGCTTTCGTAGATGCGTACTGCGATCGCTCGCCGCAGAGCGGTCGGCAGCGCAAACACCCGAGCGCGGTAGTCGACGGCGACGTTGCCGGAGCGAACATGCGCACTCGCCCCGGGGGCATCAGAAGCGCCGCTGCCGCGAGGACCACGAAGCAGCAACCCCGGGGAAGTAGCCCTGAGCGAGAAGACCTGCGTTCCGTCTGATTCACCTTTCAAGTGAATCAGCGTTCGCCCACACCTGAATACCGCCTGGTCGCCGCATCTCGGGGCCGCCGTCCTCATGGATCCGCACGGCCTTCAGGGCACAATCTTCCACATGACAACGGCCGAGCTGGAGGGGTTTGCCGAGGAGCTCGGATTGGACGTGGTCGGCGCCGCGCCCGCGTCGGCCTATGTCGACACCGAACGTCACATCCACGACCGGAAGGCGCGTGGTCTCTTCGCCGACATGCGCTTCACGATGGCGAAGCCCGAGGTCTCGTGTCATCCCGAGACGCTCGTCCCGAATGCGCGCACGGTCGTGTCGGCTGCGTACTGCTACTACGTGCCCGAGCCTCCGACTCGGCCCGGCGAAGGACGTCTCGCGCGTTACACGTGGTCGGACGCGTACGCAGTGTTGCGCGAGCGGCTCGACCAGCTCGGACGCCGCCTCGGCGGTGAATACCGCGTCCTCGTCGATGCGAACCAGCACGTCGACCGCGAGGCGGCCGTTCGGTCCGGGGTCGGTTTCTACGGCAAGAACACGATGCTGATCACCCGCCGCCACGGCTCCTGGGTCGTGCTCGGCACGCTCGTCACGACCGCGGCGGTGGAGTCGTCGCCGCCACTCGAGCTCGACTGCGGCTCGTGCACGCTGTGCATCGACGCCTGTCCCACCGGAGCGCTCGACGAGCCCGGCGTCCTCGATTCGACGAAGTGCCTGTCTTACTGGACGCAGGCGCCGGCGCCCGTCCCGGAGGACTACCGCGCCGAGCTCGGCGGCCAGGTCTACGGCTGCGACATCTGCCAGGACGTCTGCCCGTGGAACCGCGGCATCGAGAAGCGTCGAGCAGGTGATCCGCTGCCGGAGGATGCGACCCCGCACGTGCGACTTGCCGACTGGCTCGAGGGCGACGGGGAGGAGCTTCGCCGGCGCTTCTACCGCCTCTTCGTTCCGAGGAACGATCCCCGCTACCTCCATCGTAATGCGCTCGTCGCGTTGGGAAACACGGGCTCGCCTGCCGATGTCGCGCTCGCCGAGCCGTTCCTGGCAGGAGACGACGAGCTGTTGCGTGAGCAGGCGGAGTGGACGGTGGCGCGAATCGAGAGGCGTCATGGCGACCGTGACGCACTCGGACCATGTAGAGGCGCACCTTCACGCTCGAGCTGCCGGCAGGCGGCTAGGTCCCGGCGCGGACGCGGAGGCGCGAGACGCCGAGCTCGGCCGCGAGCTCGCGCGCGCGGTTCGCCACGCCGGCACGCATCTCCGCCGGCTCGAGCAGGACGGCGCTGCCCCGGTGCGACAGGATCTCGCCGATGAGCCATTCCGGGCTGCCCACAGGCATCTCGGTGACCGCGGTGCCGTCCCTGAGCGGCGTGGCGCCGCGCTCGATCGCCCAGCGGGCCGACACGCCCTTCAGGTAGAGCACCTTCGCAGTTCGCGCGTCGCGAAGTCTGCGCGGCTGGAAGCCCGGTCGCGGCTCGAAGCGTTCCTTCGTCAGCGCGGCGCTGCGCATGCGATCGAGGCGGAAGCTGCGTTCCCCGTCTCTGCTGCGGTCCCAGGTGTGCACCCGCCAGTTCGGGAGCTCGCGCTCGAGCGAGTACGGCTCGACGACGCGCTTCGACCACGTCTGCTCGCCTTCCTTCTGGTACTCGATCTCGACGAGCCGGCGTTCGCGGATGCCTTCGGTGAGCGTCGCCACGAGATCCGCCTCGGCCTCGCCCGCGCCGGCGCTTGGGGAGGGCGTCTGCGTGACGCTCGAACTGGCCGAAGGTCTCCTCGAGCTTCTTCCGCACGCGGTCGAGCGGCGTATGCGCGTCTGCAGCGATCATCGGTCCGACGAACTCGAGGGCGAGGCGGATCGCGCGCGCTTCCAGAGGAGTCAGCCTCGGCGCGAGGCGGAACGTGTCCCCGTAGAGCTCCTTGTCGACGTGGACGGTGTCTCCGTCGAGCGATGCGTAGACCGTGTAACACCCGCCGCCGAAGTTGACGAGGTTCAGCAGCTGCAGGTGCTCTTCGAGCTCGTCCTCCGGAATGTGGAAGCGCTCGACGAGCTCCGATGCCGGGATGACCGCGCTCGTGTCCTCTCCGCAGGCGGCCAGGAGGTAGGCGAGCAGCGCCTGCAGGACGGCGAAGCGCTCGGGAACAACCGGGCCCGCGGGCCGCTCTCCGGCGCCGTCCGCCTGGACCGGCGGCGCTTCACCCGCAAGCGTCGGTGGCGGGCCCTGATGAAGATCACGCACCGTCCGGAGCGCCTGGGCGACCTCGCGGCGCAGCTCGTCTGGCTCGAGCGGGATCGCGCGTCCGTCCTGCCGCAGGATCCACGCCGCGAGCTGGGGGGCGGACGAAAAGTCCGTGACGAAGACGTCGTCCTCGAGCCGGCCCGCGTTCCCGTAGGCACGGTCGACCCACCAGGCGGTGTCGCCGGCGAGCTCGACGCGCGCCTCGCCGACGATGTCCCCGATCTGCCAGGGCGGCCGGCCGCGGTACCGGTCGATGTCGAAGTCGACAGGGATCCGGAAGTCGCGTTCGCGACGGGTTGCGAAGCGGATGTCGCCGCGGATGCGTGAGACGCGGAACGTGCGGATGTCCTTTCGATCGAGATCCTGGCCGATCAGGTACCAGCTCCCGTTGTCCGACAAGAGCCCGTACGGGTTCACCGTGCGCTCGCTCTGGCGGTTGCGCGAGATCGAGTAGTACGGGAACTTGATCGTGCGTTGCTTCGAGATGGCCCCCTCGAGCTTGCCGAGGCGGCCCGGCATCTCCGGCGAGTAGTCGGGGTCGAGGACCTCGACGCGCACCGCGGTCTCCGTCGCCGGCTCTTCGAAGCCCGGGCGGCCGAGGGCAAGGTTCTGCAGCGCGAGCCGGAGCGGCTCCGCGTACGCGAACTTCCCCTCGAGCAGGTAGAGCGCGGTCTGCAGCGCCGCGAGCTCGTCGTCGTCGAGCTCCAGCTTCTCCAGGAAGTAGTTCTCGGATCGGAGCGTGTAGAGCTCTTCGCCCGTGAACTCGTCGCGCTGGGACTGGAGGGGGACCCCGAGTGCGACCAGCTCCGCGCGGTCGGAGTAGAAGCGGCGTGCGAAGGCCTCGTCCGACATCTCCGAGTAGCCCTCGACGTTCGACTTGACGTCCCGGGCCGTGACGGCGCGGCGTTCCGCCATCAGGTAGGCGACGAGAGACAGCTGACGGATCAGCTTGTCGGTGTCGTGCGACACGGGGCGAATCTATCGGACGAGCCGTGGCCACCGACGTCCAGCGCCAGTCCTCCGCACGCCGCACGAAACCGTGGTGAACCGGGTTGTGGAGGACGTATTCGTAGGTATTCGCGTACTGCTCCTCCGATTCGATCAGCACGGAGTGGAAGCGGCGTCCGAACACGTGGTCGCAGCGCCGATGGCGTTCGTTGAAGGCCCGTGCGTAGGCGCCGTTGAGGTCGCGCATGCCGTCGGAGAGGTTCGGCGCGGGCGTTTCGACGATCGAGGTGGTAGTGGTTCCCCATGAGGCAGCGAATGTGGATGCGCCAGCCGTAGCGGCGTTCGACGCGCCTGAGGATGTGGGCCCAGACGACCCGGTCCCAGTCGTCGAGGACGATCGGGCTCTTGTTGTTTCCTCGGGTCGTGACGTGGTAGATCGCGCCGGGCGCGAGGTAACGGCGAGGGCGGCCCATCGCCTCGAACGTACCCGGGTGGAGGCACGTGCGGGACGCGGTGGCGGGTTTCGTCACAGGTCTCGTGCGGACCCGTGACGTGCCAGGCACCAGACCGGGCACCCCGGGCCGGTGCCGGATGGGACGTGGCTAGTGGAGACCTGGCTGGCCGGTGGTCGGCCGGGTGCGGCTAGGCCGCGACCTTCGAGCGCTCGAGGTGCTGGTGGGACGGGCAGTAGTCGCGCTCGGGGAGCGGCGTGCGCTGGCACGGCTTCCCCTTGCGGGTCGTCGCGCGGCAGCGGGCCACGCCACCGTCGAGCGCGCCGGCCTCGATCTGCTCCTCGATGAAGGCGACCGCCGCGGCGATGCCTTCCTTGACCGCCCAGGCGACCTCGGCCTGAGCCGTGATCGGGAAGTACCGCCGAATGTCCTGGAAGAGCGCCCGGTCGGGCTTCGCAAAATACAGCGGATCGCGCGCCAGGCGTTCCATCGTCAGCTCGCACTGCTCGAGCACTGCACGGCGATACTCGAGGTGGAGCTCGGGCGCCACATACGGATCGATGAGGTCCTTAATCGACCGATAGATGGCTCGGGAGTATTGATACATACAGGCCTGGAGACGCGCGGCGTACTCCTCGGTCACAGTATCCCTAGCTCCCATTAATCCCCAGCAAAGCTTTGTTAAGCGGCGGTAAACCGTGGTGGCTCGGCTCGTGCCGCAGGCGGAGTCTATAGGGTCCGAGGCGGTGTTACAAAGTCGGGGCTGTCGTTGCCTCGGGTGAGAACGATCAGCGGGTGATCGCCTTCGTGTAGGAGCTCCCGAAGCCCTTGGCGGAAGCGGACTCCCTTGCTCCCTCGGCCTCCGACTGGGACGAGTAGATCCCGCTGAACACGACGTAGTAGCCGGGATGCAGGCTCGAATAGCCGCCCGAGTCCAGGACCCCAACCTGCGGTAGGCCGGCGCGGGAGGCCTCCCGGGCCCGCGCGACCGCCAGCGACCGCCCCGAGCTCCGCGGAACGGACTCGAGGATCACGGTGAACCCGGTCCGGCCCCCGGGCCAGCTCGTCAGCGCACCCGTCGCCGGCGGGCTCTTCGTCGCAGGAGGCGGTTCCGTCGGGGTCGCCGGAGGGCCCGTCGGCGTGCCGGCCGGAACGCTCGGGAGCGCGACAGTCGTCGTCACGGGCGACGTCGTCGGCGAGTGTGGCGGGCCGCCCTGGGTCGCGACGATCGTCTCGTTGCCGGCTCCCGCGTCGCCGAGGACGATCGCCGCGACCGTCCCGGCGACCGCGACGAGGAGCGCGAGGAGGACCGGCCACACCCAGTCGCCGGGATACCGCCCGAAGCGACTACGCCACCCGGCGGCGAGCGTGCCACGGGCGCCGGGCGCCGGTCGCAGCCGGGCAGCCGCACTCGAGGCAGTACTCCTGGTCCGCGTCGTGCGGGACTCCGCACTGCGGACAGGTCGACGCCTCCGGCGGCGCGCTCACTCTTCCCAACGGTCGAGCGCCGGGGCCGGCAGCGCCTCGAGAAACTCGGGCCGTGGCTCGACGGCGGCGGCCTCGGACTGTTGATCGACCGTGACCGCGTGGCCGCAAACCGCGCAGAACCTCGCCTCCGCGGGGAGCGCGGTCCCACAGTGCTTGCACGCGACCACTGGACGTGCTCCGCTCGTCGCCCGTCCGCAATTCGCGCAAAAGTGCGAGCCCCAGAGAATGGGCGCGCCGCACTCGCACCGCGCCGCCGGCGCCGCGCGCCGAGCCGAGGCGGTGACCGCGAGCAGCGTGTCGAGCTCGCGAAGGCGGTCGTCGACGGCGACGAGCTCCTCACAACGCTCGACGAGCAGATCCTGGCGGAACTGGTCCCGTCGAAACATCTCCAGCATCAGGCCGCCGAGATCACGCAGCCGCTCTTCTCGTAGTCGGAGTAGCCCTCGCTGCTCTCGGCGGAGCTGGCTCGGATGCGGGAGGGATCGTCGCGGGGGCCCGGGCGGCGGCGCTGCGGTGTCTGCAGACCCACCCGCCCGGCGGAAACGTGGGAGCAGCCGCGCCACGCGGCTCAATGTAACAGCGGCCGGCGGCGGATTACGGGCTCGTCAGGGCTCGCCCGCTGCCGCTCGCCGCCCCCAACGCAGGACGAACAGGACGAACAGAATCACGGCGACGACAGCCAGAGGGATCCCTATCCAGAGCAGGCCGAACAGCGAGAAGACGATTCCGACGACGATCAGCGCCAGCACGAGTCCGATCATGGCTCCGGAAGTTCCCGCCGTCGCTGCCCGGAGCCTACGGCAGCTCGAGGATGACGACGCGTTCCTCCGTCAGCTCGCGCACGGCGTACCTCGGCCCCTCGCGCGTGTTGCCGGAATCCTTGACGCCACCGTAGGGCATCTGATCGCTGCGGAACGTCGGCGCCTCGTTCACGGTCACCCCGCCGAACTCCAGCTCCTGGGCAGCGCGCAGCGCGCTGTCGAGGCTCGCCGTGAAGATGCCGGCCTGCAGGCCGTACCGCGTTCCGTTCGAAAGCCGGATCGCCTCGTCGAGCGACTCCACCGGGGTCACGGTGCACACGGGCCCGAAGACCTCCTCGCACGACACCTTGTCGTCGGGAGCAGGATTCGCGATCACCGTCGGGCGAATCAAGTCGCCCTCGACGACGCCTCCGGTCAGAACCTCGCCGCTCGTCGCCTCGATCCATTCGAGGATCCGTGTCGCGGGCGCCCTCGTCGATCACGGGGCCGACGTCGGTGTCCTCCTCCGCCGGGTCGCCGAGCTTCAGCGCCTCGACCTTCGGGATGAACTCGCCGACGAACTGGTCGTACACCTCTCGCGCGACATAGATGCGCTGCACCGAGATGCAGCTCTGCCCGGCGAACGAGAACGCGTTCTGCGCGAGCTTCGCGGCTGTCGCCGGGATGTCTGCGTCGCCGGCCACGATCACCGGTGTCGCGTTCCCGAGCTCCAGATTGACGCGCTTCTTCGCGGCGCGTTTCCTCAGCTCCCAGCCGACCGGTCCCGACCCCGTGAACGTGATCGCCTTCACGCGTTCGTCCTCGACGAGGACATCACCGATCTCGGACGCCGAGCCGACGACGACGTTCAGCCAGCCCGCAGGAAGCCCGGCCTCATCCTCGAGCTCGGCGAGCAGCAACGCGGACAGCGGCGTCTGGCTCGCGGGTTTGAGGACGACCGCGCAGCCGGCGGCGAGCGCAGGTGCGAGCTTGTGCGCGACGAGGTTGAGGGGGAAGTTGAACGGGCTGATCGCGCCGACGACGCCGATCGGCCGCCGCAGCGTGAACGCGAGCTTTCCCTCGCCGGCCTGAGCCGCGTCCATCGGCACCATCTCGCCCGCGAGCTTTCGCGCCTCGACCGCCGCGAACGTGTACGTCGACATCGCTCGTGCTGCCTCGACGCGGGCCGCCTTCAGCGGCTTGCCTGCCTCGTCCGAGATGAGGCGCGCCACCTCGTCGTGGCGGCGACCCAGCGCGCCGGCGACCCGGACGAGAATCTCCGCTCGCTTGTGCGCCGGCAGTGGTTCCTGCATCGCGCGCTCGGCGGCGTCGATGGCCGTGCTCGTCTCGGCGGCGCCCGCCTTTGCGACCCGGCCGACGACTTCTCCCGAATAAGGCGAGCGAACGTCGACCCAATCGCCGGTCTCGACCCAATCGCCGTCGATGAGCAGGCGTTTTTCGGCGATCGTCGCGACCACGAGGCTAGTCTAGACCTGCATGTCCTCCTGGGAGTCCGACGCGCTCATCGTCGACGCAATTCGCTCGCCGATCGGCAAGCGGAACGGCTCGCTCTCGTCCATCCGCGCCGACGAGCTCGCGGCCCAGGTGCTCAACGGGCTCGTCGAGCGCAGCGATCTCGACCCGGCCGAGGTCGAGGACGTACAGCTCGGCTGCGTCACCCAGATCGGCGAGCAGGGCTGGAACATCGGCCGGATGGTGCCGCTCGTCGCGGGCTGGCCGGAGACCGTCGCGGGGACCACCGTCGACCGCCAGTGCGGCTCGTCGATGCAGGCGAACTTCAACGCCGCGGCCGCGATCTGGTCCGGGCAGCTCGACGTCGTCGTCTCGGCGGGAGTCGAGTCGATGTCCCGTGTCCCGATGGGGTCGAACGGAGGCGACCTGTCGGACAAGCTCCTCGATCGCTGGGAGATCGTGCCGCAGGGCATCTCCGCCGAGGTCATCGCGGACGAGTGGGGCTTCTCACGTGAGGAGCTCGACGCGTACTCGCTCGAGTCGCACCGGCGAGCTGTGGCGGCGATCGACGCAGGCCGCTTCGAGCGCCGAGATCCAGCCGATCGACCTGACGAATCCGCACACGGGTGTCGTGTTCGCCGTCGACGAGACGCCGCGCCGGGACACCTCCGAGGAAGCGCTCGCTTCTCTGAAGCCGGCCTTCATCCCCGACGGGAAGATCACCGCCGGGAACTCCTCGCAGATCTGCGACGGGGCGGCGGCGGTGCTCGTGGCGAGCGAGCCGGCCGTTGCCCGCCTTGGGCTCGAGCCGCGCGCGCGGTTCGTCTCCTTCGGACTGTCGGGCGTCGATCCGTACCGCATGCTGCACGGGAACCCGCAGGCGTGTGCCGCCGCCCTGTCGCGCGCCGGACTGACGTGGGACGACATGGCCGTCATCGAGGTGAACGAGGCGTTCGCCTCCGTTGTCCTGCAGTTCGCGCGGGATGCAGGGCTCGAAGACCGCTGGGTCGACATCAACCCGAACGGCGGCGGGATCTCGCTCGGACATCCGCTCGGCGCCACCGGCGCACGGATCACCGCGACGCTCGTCAACGAGCTCGAGCGCCGCGACGCGCGCTACGGCATCGGGACGATGTGCATCGGTTTCGGCCAGGCGATCGCGGGCATCGTCGAGCGCCTGTAGACACTGCGACGGCCGGAAAACCGCGGCGCTACTGTGCCGCGAGATGGGGGAGTCGGGAGGCCGCGCCGCGGCGCGCGATCCGAAGGAGATCGTCGCGCGCGGATACGACGCGATTGCTTTGCGCTACGCCGAATGGGCGGGCTCGGTCAGATCGCCCACGCTCGAATGGCTTCGTGCGCTGGACGCGCGTCTGCCGGACGGCTCCGACGTCCTCGACCTCGGGTGCGGTCGCGGTGTACCGGCGACGCGCGAGCTGGCCCGGCGTCACCGCGTCACCGGCGTGGATCTCTCGGCCGTGCAGATCGAGCTCGCACGACACCATGTGCCCGAGGCGAGCTTCGTGCATGGCGACGCGGTCGAGCTCGACGTCGCGGCAGCCTCATTCGACGCAGTCATCGCGCTCTACCTCTTCGGTCACATTCCGATCGACGAGCAACCTGGTCTGATTGCAAGCATCGGCTCGTGGCTCCGCCCGGGCGGCTTCTTTCTCGGGACGGTCGGCGCGGGCGACGCGGGCGAGAACGTGGACGCGGACTGGCTCGGCGTCCCGATGTTCTTCGCGTCCCTCGACTCCGATCGGTACCCGTCGCTCCTTCGTGACGCCGGTCTCGAGCCGGTGCAGGACGAGGTCGCCAACCAACACGAGCCGGGCCACGGCGACGTCGCTTTTCGCTGGCTGCTCGCGCGGGCAGGCACGCCCGCGTAGGATCGCGCGCCGTGGAAGTGCACAAGGTCGGCGTTGTCGGGCTCGGCACGATGGGTGCGGGGATCGCGCAGGTGAGCGTCCAGTCGGGTTTCGACACGATCGGGCGGGAGGTGAACGAGGAGCTGGGGGAGCGGGGTCGTGCGACGATCGACCGCTACCTGTCGCGGGGCGTCGTGCGGGGACGCATGACCGAAGCCGACCGCGAGCAGGCGCTCGGCCGGTTGACGCTCACGACCGAGCTGGCCGGTCTCGCGGACTGCGATCTCGTGATCGAGGCCGTGCTCGAGGAGCTCGACCTGAAGCGTGCGATCTTCGCGGAGCTCGATCGCATCACGCGGCCGGACGCGGTCCTGGCGACGAACACGTCGGCGCTTTCCGTTGCCGAGATCGCCGAGGCGACCGAACGGCCCGATCGAGTCGTCGGCATGCACTTCTTCAACCCCGCGCCGGTGCTTCCCCTCGTGGAGATCGTCCGGGCGCCGCTGAGCTCCGATGCAGCGGTCGAGGCCGCCTTCGATTGGGCGGAGCGAGCGGGGAAGCAGCCGGTGCGCTGCAACGACACACCGGGGTTCATCGTCAACAGGATCCTCATTCCGCTGCTGAACGACTGCGTGCGGGTGCTCGACGAAGCGCGTGTGGAGCCGGCGGACATGGACAAGGCGATGACGAACGGCGCGGGCTGGCCGCTGGGGCCATGCGCCTTGATCGACCTGATCGGCATCGACGTGCACGTGCACGCCTCCGAGGCTCTGCATGGAAAGCTCGGGGAGCCGCGGATGGCGCCGCCGGAGCGGTTGCTCCGGATGCAAGAGGCAGGAAACCTCGGCCGCAAGACGGGCCGCGGTTTCTACGAGTACGAAGGCCGCTAGGCCGCGAGCCGGACGGGGACCTCGACCGGCGACGTCCGGGAGCTCCGGATGGCGTACGTGCGCCTCGTGCCAGATCTGGTCCGCCTTCTCGGCCTGCAGGAGCTCCAGGTCGACCGCGTGCATCGTCGCAACGGAGGCGAGCTCGACGAGTCGCTCTGCTTCTCCGTGAGGCAGACCGGCGCGGCGCGTGCGACGTCCTCGAGTCGAGCCGCGAGCAGGCGTGCCGTTCGCTCCGCGCGGTCGGCTTCGGTCATGCGCACCATCTTCGCGACCGTGTCGGATGATCCTCTCGTGCCCCGGGACCTGTCACGTGCCAGGCACCAGACCAGGTCCGGCGAGCTAAGGCCGGCTGAGGCGTGCCCAGACGTCCCTCGTGAGCGTCGCCCCGCGGCGAAGGCTTACGCGCCGGCCGTGTTTTCGCTCCTGCCTCCGCTTACAGTTTCCTTACCTTCCAATGAACAAGGGCACAATTGCACGGTCGATACTGCACCCTGATGAGGCGTCTCCTCCCGTTTGCGCTGCTCGTAATGCTTGCCCTGCCGGCCGTATCGGCCGCGCGTGAGCGTGGCTCGACCGACGGGACACTGTCCGTGCGCGACGGGCGCGGCATCGTTGTCGTCTCCGGCCGTGGCGGAGCGATCGGCAGCTTCGCGAAGGGCTCCGTCACGATCAGCGATCCGATCGACGGCGACGGCACCGGCCCGATCGTCATGGGCGACGACTATCCGCCGAAGGAGCGCGACGCCGACACGACGACGTGGCGCGGGAACAGGGTTCGGTTCCGGATCATCGGCGGCACGTTCACGATCCGCCTCCAGGGGCGCGGCATCAATCTCTCCTTCGTCGGCAAGGGGACGGTGAAGCTCAATGGAATGGACGACGCCGACGCCGACGGCACGTACTCCGTGAACGGCGGCGCCTATACGCCGATCTCCGCTCTGCCTTTGAGCTTCCCGCTCACCGCACAGAGCCCGTAGCCTGGGCCGCATCATGAGCACCAGCACCACCCAGTCAGTCCTCGTCGTCGAAGACGAAGCCTCGATCGCATCGTTCGTCTCGCTGTACCTCAAGAACGCGGGCTACGAGGTGCGCACCGCCACGAACGGGGCCGAGGCGCTCATCTCGGTCCAGAAGGCACAGCCGTCGCTGATCGTGCTCGACCTGATGCTGCCGGACATCGACGGGATCGAGATCTGCAGGCGCATCCGGCAGAAGTCGGACGTGCCGATCCTCATGCTGACCGCCCGCGACGAGGACGTCGACAAGATCATCGGGCTGGAGGTCGGCGCCGACGACTACATGACCAAGCCGTTCAACCCGCGCGAGCTCGTCGCACGCGTGAAGTCGATCCTGCGCCGCGCCGCGCCGGAGCGCAAGGATCCGGAGAGCGCGGTCATCCAGCACGGCGACCTCAGGGTCGACGCAGGCCGGCGCGAGGTGAAGGTCGGCGACCAGGAGGTGCAGCTTGCACCCAAGGAGTTCGACCTCCTCTGGGAGCTCCTCGATCACCGCGGCCTCGTGCTCACGCGCGATCAGCTGCTGGAACGTGTCTGGGGTTACACCTTCGCGGGCGACACGCGCACCGTCGATGTGCATGTGCGGCAGCTGCGGCGAAAGCTCGGCGAGGCATCGCCGATCGTGACCGTCTGGGGCGTCGGCTACAAGGTCAGCCCCGCGAGGGATGCGGTAGCGAGCTAGCGCCCGTACCGGCGTTACTTGCCGCCCCTGCCCGCGAGCACGCGGCGCCACAGTCCACGCTCGCTCTTACCAAGGCTCCCAGCCTTGGCTGCGAGCGAGTGCGGCCTCTGGCTTGGTGCTCGCGACCCAGGAGCGCGGCAGCAGCACCGGCACGGGCGCGCGGTACCTTGTAACACGCGATGCTCAGATCGCTGCGCTTTCGGCTGCCGGCTCTGTTCCTGGTCGGCATCGTCGTCAGCGGGCTGATCGCAACGGCAATCGCGCTCGCGTTGTTCCAGGATTACGCGCGCGAGCAGCTCCTGAAGGATCTCCGACGCGAGGCCGACGGGCTCAGCCAGCTGTATCAGCGCCAGGCCATCGCCGCGAATGACACCGGGGCGCACACGCTTCGGTTCGCGCCGCCGCAGCTCGAGCGGGCGACGGGGGACAGGATCTTCTACGTGGGCGGAGACGCTTTCCCGGGACAGGTGACGGGCCTCCGCTCGCTGCCGCAGAAAACCGTCGACTGGCGATCCGAGCGCGGTCGCACGTTCGAGTTCACGCCGCCCGGATTCAAGCGGACGTACCTTGCCGTGCAGCGGCCGCTGCGGCTGGCGCCGAAGAGCTCTCCGTTCGGCGCGCTCATCGTCGCGACGCCGAAGACGGAGATCACGAGCAGGCTCACTCCTCTCGTCAGGCGCCTCGCACTTGCGTTCGTCGGCGGCATCCTCGTGGCCGGCTTGCTCGCGTGGTACCTGTCCCGCCGTATCAGCCGGCCGGTTCTCGCGCTCTCGGCGGCGACAGACAAGATCGCGCGCGGCAACTACGACGTCGACGTGCCCGAGGTCCGGGGCGGCGAGATCGGACACCTCGCGGACCGCTTCTCGGAGATGGCCGCCCGTCTGTCGCTTGCGGAACAGCAGGAGCGGAACTTCCTCATGACCGTCTCGCACGAGCTGCGCACGCCGCTGACGGCGATCCGCGGGCACGTCGACGCTCTGCGAGAAGGCGTGGCCGAAGACCCGAACGTCCGCGCGGCGTCGCTCGAGATGATCGCCAGCGAGAGCGTCCGGCTCGAGCGGCTCGTCGGCGATGTGCTCGATCTCGCGAAGCTCGAGGCGCACCGCTTCACGGTCCTGCAGGAGGAGGTCGACATGGGCCGCCTCTGCGACCAGGCCTATGCGGCGTTCGGGGAGGAGGCGCGTCGCCGCCGCATCGAGTACGACAAGAACTTCGAGGCGAGCCCGACGATCGTCACGGACGGCGACCGCGTGCTGCAGATCATCACGAACTTGCTGTCGAACGCGTTCCGGTGGACTCCCGACGGCGGACGCGTCGAGCTCGACCTGGCCGCTCCGAACGGAATCGTTTCGGTCGCCGTCGGAGATACGGGGCCCGGCGTCCCCCGCGAGGAGCAGGAACGGATCTTCCGCCCGTTCTGGTCGCGGGACGACTCAGGAACCGGGCTCGGGCTCGCGATCGCCAGCGAGCTCGCGGTTGCACTCGGCGGCCGCATCAAGCTCGACACGCCGCCCGACGGCGGTAGCCGCTTCGAGCTCGTTCTCCCAGCTCGCCGCAACTAGGAACTCAGCCTCTAAGTCCCGCCGCGTGAGCCTCTCGGAGCCCGCGCAGGTCGTCGGCTTGCCGGCGCGGCGGTCGCTGCCCGCGGCCGTCTTCGTGTCGCTCCGACCGCGTCAGTGGACGAAGAACCTGCTCCTGTTCGCCGGCATCATCTTCGCGGCAAAGCTGGGCGACGCTTCGCGTTGGCTCGAGGCCCTTGCGGCTTTCGTCGCCTACTGTGCCGCTTCGAGCGCGAGCTACCTCGTGAACGACGTCCGCGATGCGCCGCACGATCGCCTGCATCCGGTGAAGCGGTCTCGGCCGATCGCGCGCGGCGAGCTGTCGCCCGGCGCGGCCGAGGCGCTCGCGCTCGCGTTGCTGCTCGTCGCGTTCGCGCTCGTGATCCCGCTCGGGCCGCCGTCGATCCTCTTCCTCTGTGCGTTCTTCGCGCTCCAGGCTGCATACACGCTGTCGCTGAAGCACGTCGTCCTGCTGGACGTGATGACGATCGGCGGCCTGTTCGTGATCCGTGCCGCTGCGGGCGCAGCGGCGGTCGACGTGCGGATCTCGCCGTGGCTGCTCCTGTGTACCGCTCTGCTCGCCCTCTTCCTCGCTCTGGCGAAGCGCCGCGGCGAGCTCGTGCTCGTCGGTGCGGAGGCGACGCCGGGCCGCCCGGTCCTCGAGGGTTATTCGCTCGCGCTCGTCGACCAGCTCGTGACGATCGTCGCCGCCTCGACGGTGATCTCGTACTGCCTGTACACGTTCACGGCGCGGGACTCGAAGGCGATGATGGTGACGATTCCGTTCGTCGTCTTCGGCGTGTTCCGCTACCTGCTCCTGATGCACCGGCGCGATCTGGGCGAGGAGCCGGAGGAGGTCCTCCTGCGCGACGGGCCGATCCTGCTCTGCATCGCCGGCTGGGCGGCGTGTGCGGCCGTGATCCTCGCAGTGACCTGAGGCCTACGTCGTGGCCGCGTCGGTGCGACGGTCTTCCATCTGATAGACGACCGCCCCGCGGCTCTCCTCGAGCTCCTCGAAGCGGGTCACGAGAGCTTCGAGCTTGGCAAGGCGAGCGTCGACGTTGTCCCAGCCCGCGGAAACGAGGTCGACGAGCAATGCCAGATCGTCCACGCGAGCGTGACGTTCGCTTTCGAGATCGGCCTCGACGTGCTCGAGGCGTCGGATGACCTGATTCATCAGGCCGCGGATCTCGGCGAGGTTCCTTCCGAAGGGCCGAGCCTGTTCGTGCACGACGTCGCCGACTCGTGCCGGAAGCGTCTCTTCGAGCGCCGCAGTAGCCGTCGTCAGCGCCTCGACCTGTTCGCGGGCCCGCGACACGAGTGTCTCGAGCGCGGCTGCATCCGCGCGCTCGTCGAGCCTCGCACGCGCCCGTTGCAGCGGACCGTCGTCCATGTCGGGCAACGCTACCGTTGGCACCGGATGGAAACGAGGGAGCTCGAATACGACCTCCCGCCGGAGCTCATTGCGCAGCATCCCCTGGCGCGCCGCGACGAGTCGCGCCTGCTGGTCTACGATCGCGTGTCCGAGCGGGTGGATCACCGGACGTTCGCAGACCTTCCGGACGTGATCGGCGAGCGCACTCGTCGTCGTCAACGACACCCGTGTCGTTCCCGCGCGGATTCCGATCGAGCGGCCGAAGGGCGAGATCCTGCTGCTCGAGCGCCGCAAGCTCGCATGGCCTTTGGGAGGGGCTTGCGAGACCGACGCGGAGACTCCGTCCGGGACGAAGATATGGGCCGGTCGACCTGATCGAGCACCTCGGCGAGGGCCGGTGGCTGCTCCGCCTTCACGGCGAGCCGGCGGGTGAGACGCCGCTGCCGCCTTACATCAACGAGCCGCTCGCCGACCCGGAGCGCTACCAGACCGTGTACGCGCGTGAGGCGGGCTCCGCCGCGGCACCGACGGCAGGTCTCCACTTCACACCAGAGGTTCTGGCTCGCCTCGACATCGCACGCGTGACGCTCCATGTCGGGCTGGACACGTTTCGCCCGGTCACGGTCGGCGATCTCGACCAGCACGACCTGCACGGCGAGCGCTACGAGGTGTCGCCCGACGTCGCCGGGCGCATCAACGCGGCTCCGCGCGTGCTGGCCGTCGGCACGACGACGGTCCGCGTGCTGGAGTCGCTCGCGCGCGGGGCGCCGCTCTCGGGACGAACGACGCTCTTCATCACACCCGGCTTCGATTTTCGGCGCACCGATGTTCTGCTGACGAACTTCCACCTGCCGCGCTCGACGCTGCTTGCGCTCGTGATGGCGTTCGCGGGCGTGGAGGAGACGCGTCGGCTCTACGAGATCGCGGTCGAGGAGCGCTACCGCTTCTACTCCTTCGGCGACGCGATGGTCGTCCTGTGAACGTGCGGGAGGCGCGACTCGACGACACCGAGGTCGTCGCGTCTCTGCTCGACGAGGCCTCGCGCTGGGTCGGCGAGCGCGGCTTCGAGCAGTGGCCGCTCCCGTTTCCTCGCGCCCAGATCGCAGAGGCGATCGCGCGCGGAGAGGTCTTCGTCGCGGAGCTCGACGGCGAGCCGGTCGCGACCGTCACGATCCTCACCGAAGATCCGCAGTACTGGGGCGCGCGTCCACCGGATGCGCTCTACGTTCACAAGCTCGCCGTCGCACGCGAGCATGGAGGCCGCGGTTTCGGGACGGAGGTGATCGGTTGGGCCGACCGTCGTGCGGCCTCGCTCGGCCGGCAGTTCCTGCGGCTCGACTGCCTCGGCGACAGTGCCGGCATCCGCCGCTACTACGAGCAGCTCGGATTCGAGCATCGCGGCGATCTCGTGCACGGCAACCGGAACATGTGCATCTACGAGCGGCGCGTCGGCGAATGACGAACGTGTTCACCGTGACTGCGAGCGACGGCGCGGCCCGCGCGGGAGTGCTGCGCACGGCGCACGGCGAGGTTGCGACACCTGCCTTCATGCCCGTCGGGACGAAAGGAACCGTGAAGACGGTCGACCCCGATGAGCTGCGCTCGCTCGGCGCGACGATCGTGCTCGGCAACACCTACCACCTCCACTTCCGCCCGGGAGCGAGCGTGATCGCCGAGCTCGGCGGCCTCCACCGTTTCATGGCGTGGGAGCGTCCGATCCTCACCGACTCCGGCGGCTTCCAGGTGTTCTCGCTCAGGGACACGATCGTCGACGTGGACGACGAAGGCGTGACGTTTCGCTCGGTCTACGACGGTGCGCTCGCCCGCTTCACACCGGAGTCGGTGGCCGCGATCCAGTCCGACCTCGGCTCCGACGTCGCAATGTGCCTCGACTTCTGCCCGCCGCCGGAGACCTCGCGCCGCGAGCTGGCCGAAGTGGTCCGCCGGACGACCGTCTGGGCTGCCCGTCAACGCGCGGCGCCTCGTCCTGAGGGACAGCTGCTGTTCGGAATCGCGCAGGGCGCCTCCGACGCCGAGCTGAGACGGCGCTCGATCGACGGAGCTGCGCGAGCTCGACTTCGACGGCTACGCGCTCGGTGGCCTCTCCGTCGGCGAGGACCGCGGCTTGATGTTCGAGACGACCGCCTGGGGAGCCGAGCTCCTCCCTGCCGACAAGCCCCGGTACTTCATGGGGATCGGCGACCCCGAGGGCATTCTCGAGGTGATCGAGCGCGGCGTGGACATGTTCGACTGCGTCTTGCCCACCCGCACCGCCCGCACGGGCAGCGCTCTCACGTGGGAGGGCCGGCTGAACCTACGGAACGCCCGCTTTGCCCGCGACCCGCTTCCGCTCGACCGGGACTGCCCGTGCCCGGCCTGTACCCGGTTCTCCCGCGCCTACATCCGGCACCTCGTCAACCAGGAGGAGCTTCTCGGCCTGCGCCTCCTCAGCCTGCACAATCTACGATTCGTTCTCGACTTGACCGCGAACGCTCGCGCCGCGATCGAGGCAGGCAGGCTCGCGGCCTACAAGGCCGACGCGCTTGGCCGCCTCGCCGCGGCCGTGTAGGAGGCTCATTGGAAGGCTTCATCTTCATCCTCGTCCTGCTGGCCCTGGTGTGGTTCCTGCTGATCCGCCCGCAACGGAGGCGCCAGAGCGAGGCGCAGCGGCTCGTCGGCTCGCTCGCCGTCGGGCAGGAAGTCGTCACCGCCGGCGGCCTTTACGGAATCGTTACGGCGGTCGAGGAGGACGAGGTTCGCCTCCGAATCGCCGATGATGTGGAGGTTCGCGTCGCCAAACGGGCCATCGCAGGCGTCGTGGACGACGAAAACCCCCATGGCGAAGAATCCGAACAAATGACCCAAGAGGGTCAGCAGCCGGGGGAGGAAACCCCGGCTACCCTTCCCCCAGACTGACCTTGTCGGACCGGCGCAACCATCTCATCCTGCTCGGCTGCATCGTCGCGGCGCTCGTCGGCGTCGCGCTTCTGGTCGTGCCAGGTTCGCCGGCTCACAAGAAGGCCACGCTCGGCCTCGACCTGCAGGGCGGCCTCGAGGTCGTCCTCAAGGCCGTGCCGCCGAAGGGCCACAAGCTGACCTCCGAGGACATCGACCGGTCGATCGAGATCATGCGGAAGCGGATCGACAAGCTCGGCGTCTCCGAGCCCGAGATCCGGAAGCAGGGCTCGAACCAGATCGTCATCCAGCTCGCCGGGGTCCACGATCCCGGGACGGCTGCGAAGCTGATCGGCAAGACCGCGGTCCTCCAGTTCTACGACTTCGAGGCCGACGTCACCGGCCCGTCGGTCGCGGGCGGCGTCCTCCATCCGACGCCGGTCGCGAAGGGGTCGCTGTACGACCTGCTCTCCGACCCAGCCACACGCCTGCTCGCGGACAAGGGCGAGGCGTCGCAGTGGTACCTCTTCGACGACAAGCGCATCGTCCGGGCCGGCCCCGCGCCGACGCGCGACAAGCTCCTCGCGAATCAGATCGTCAAGAAGTCGAAGGCGAAGGGCGGTCTCGGGAACCACGTTCCCAAGGACTGGAAGATCCTGACGGTCCCGGCCAACACCGTCGCGGTCAGCTGCGACAACGTGGCGGGCAACTGTCCGACGCAGGTGCCCGGCAACGCGAAGAAGGGGTTCTACCTCCTCAAGAACCACGACCCGAAGGACTTCCCGAACAACCCGATCCCGGAGATGACGGGCTCCGACCTCAAGCTCTCCGGGACGCGCGCCGACATCGATCCGCAGACGAACGGCCCGGTCGTGCTGATGCAGTTCACGGGCAAGGGCAAGAAGATCTTCCACGACATCACGCGGCGCGAGGCACAGCGAGGCGCGCTCGGCGGCGACTGCAACCAGGGGACACCGCCGCCGAACGTCCAGCACTTCGCGATCGTGCTCGACAACGAGATCCAGTCGACGCCGTACATCGACTACTGCCAGAACCCCGACGGGATTCCCGGCGACAACGGCGCGCAGATCGACATGGGAAGCGGCGGCCTCGGCGACGCGAAGCGCCTCGCGCTGGTCCTGCAGACCGGCGCGCTGCCGGTCGAGTTCCAGACCGCCGAGCGCACGGACGTCTCCGCGACGCTCGGTAAGGACTCGCTCCAGGAGGCGAAGAAGGCGGCCGCGGTCGGCCTGCTCGTCGTCGCGCTCTTCCTGCTCCTCTTCTACCGCTTCCTCGGCCTCGTCGCCGTCATCGGCCTCGGGATCTACGCAGCCTTCCTGTACGCCGCGCTCCTCCTCTTCAACGTCACGTTGACCCTGCCCGGCTTCGCCGGCCTGATCCTGACGATTGGGGTGGCCGCCGACGCGAACGTCGTTGTGTTCGAACGCATCAAGGAAGAGGTGCGCGCCGGGAAGTCCGTGCGCGCCGCGATCGGAGCCGGCTACTCGAAGGGCTTCCACACGATCATCGACGCGAACGTCGTCACGGCGATCACGGCGCTCGTCCTGTTCGCGGTTGCGACGGCGCAGGTGAAGGGCTTCGCGTTGGTGCTGCTGATCGGAACCGTGATCTCGCTGATCACGGCGGTCGGAGCGACGCGCGCAATGCTCGGTTTGCTCGCCGGCTTCTCGTGGTTCAACAAGCCGCGGTTCATGGGGGCGCAGGGCCAGCAGACGGCGAAGTGGCTGCAGATCGACTTCATGAAGCGCCGTTATGTCTGGTTCGCCATCTCGGGAGCCATCCTCGTGGTCGGAGCCGTCGCGCTCGGCGCCAAGGGGCTCAACCTCGGCATCGACTTCAAGGGCGGATCGCAGCTCACCTTCAGGACGCCGGTCGCCCACACGACAGGCGACGTACGCCAGGTGATGGACAAGCAGGGCTTCGGCGACGCAGTCATCCAGGGGCGAGGCAACGCGACAAACGGTGACGAGTACAAGAGCTTCCAGATCCGGACGGAAGCGCTGAGCGGCGCGAAGCTGACACAGGTCACGCGCTCCCTCGAAGACAGTCTCCAAACACAGGCGCCCGGAGCCACGACCGTGTCGTCGAGCTTCGGAAGACAGATCGCCCGCAGCGCGATCATCGCGATCATCGTCTCGCTGCTTCTGGTCGTCCTCTACATCTCGATCCGGTTCGACCTGAAGTTCGCTGCGCCGGTGATCGTCGCGATGCTCCACGACGTCCTGATCTGTATCGGCATCTACGCGCTCGTCGGGCGTGAGGTGACGAGCTCGAGCGTCGCAGCGATCCTGACCGTCCTCGGTTACTCGATCTACGACACGATCATCATCTTCGACCGGATCAGGGAGAACATCCCGATCATGCGCCGGTCGTCGTTCGCGACGATCGCGAACGTCTCGCTGTGGGAGACGATCCGCCGTTCGCTGGCGACGTCGTTCATCACGCTGCTTCCGGTCGTGGCGCTCTTCCTCTTCGGCGGCGCGACGCTGAAGGACTTCGCGTTCGCGCTGATCGTCGGGATCGTCGCCGGTGCGTACTCGTCGATCTTCATCGCGGCGCCGCTCCTGACGATGCTGAAGGAGCGCGAGCCGGAATACGCGAGGCGGAAGGACGAGGTCGTCGGCAAGGCCGGGATCGAGGAAGCGCTGGAGGATTCGGAGGAGGCATTGGCAGCCGAGCCGGCGCCGGGCCTCGTCGCGCCGGCGGCCGCGCCGCTGGCCATGGTCGACGGCTCGGACGGCGCCGCGGCCGCCGCCGCACAGGCAAAGCGCGAGCGTCGCCGTCAGCGGCGCCGTGCACGCCCGCACGGGCGAGCCCGCTAAGTGACCGATCGAGACGATCGTCCAGAGGATCCGCTGCCCGTCTGAAATGAACGACCGAGACGATCGCCGTCAGGAGGATCCGCTGAGACGGATTGCCAACGCGGCGCTCGGGGCAGTCACCATGACGGCCGAGCGCGCGGACGAGCTGGCGGAATCGCTCGCCGAGCGAGGCGGAATGCAGAAGGACGAAGTCCGCACCTGGATCGACGACACGACGTCCCGCTGGCGAGGCGACGCGGTGCGCGTCGGCGAGCGCGCCGGCGCGACGATGCACGCCGTCCTGCGTGAGCTCGGCCTCGTCACGCGCGCCGAGTGGGACGAGCTCGAGCTCCGCGTCGCACAGCTCGAACACCGCCTCCGGCTCGTCGAAGGCCAGCCGCGCGCGGTCCCCGAGCAGCGCAGCTAGCCCATCGGGCCATGTGCGGGTGCCCGGCACCGGGCCTGGCCAAAGGCCGTGGTCCGCTGAAGGTACGCTCGGGGCCGTGCGGCGACGCGCTCCGACTGGTGAGCTGATCCTCGCGTGGGCAGCGGGTGCCGTCGGTGCAATCGGGATAGGCTCGGCGCTGACGCCAGAGCTCGCAAACCGGTCGGATTTCGTTCACGGTGTGCTCCCGCCCGGCGTACCGACCGCGGCCCGGGTGGCCACCCTTGCATTCGGGCTGGCACTCGTCTGGCTCGCGCGCTCGCTTGCGCGCCGCCGCCGGCGTGCGTGGCAGCTAGCCCTTGCGCTCGTCTTCGGCATCTCATTGGCGCATCTGGCCAAAGGCCTCGACGTCGAGGAGGCAGTCATGGCCGCCGCGCTGCTCCTTGCGCTGATCCGGTATCGCGCGCGCTTCGACGTTCCGGGCGACGCGTGAGACCCGCCCGCTCGTCGTCGCGGCGCTCGCTCTCGCCGCCCTCGGCGCCACGACGCTCCTGTTGGAGATGCATGGCTTCGAGCGGGACCGCCTCGAGGACATCCTCACCGCGGTGACCGTCGTGCTCGGCTTCCGGGCCTTGTATCTCTGGCTTCGGCCGCTTTCTCACCGTGTTCGTCAGTCGGCGGAGGAACGACGGACCGTCCGTCGGCTCGTCCGTGACCACGGGGACGACAGCCTCGCGTTCTTCAGTCTCCGCAAGGACAAGAGCTACTTCTTCTCACCGACACGGCGCAGCTTTCTCGCCTACCGCGTCGTCGGCGGCTGTGCGCTCGTCAGCGGGGATCCGGTCGGTGAGCGAAGCGAGGTCGAGCCGCTGTTGGAAGAGTTCCGCCGCGTTTGCCATGCGCAAGGCTGGCGTCTGGCTCTGCTGAGCGTGCGCAGCGACCTTCTGCCCGTCGTGCGCTCCTTGGGGCTGCGCACCATCAAGATCGGTGACGAGGCGGTGGTCCGGCCGAGGACGTTCCGGCTGGAGGGCCGCGCCATCAGGAAGGTGCGCCAATCGGTCACACGTCTCGAGCGCGCCGGTTACCGGTTCCGCGTCGTGCGTGCCGGCGACGTCGACGGCCCGCTACGAGGAGCGTTGCAGAGCGTCTCGGACGTCTGGCGCGGGGCAAGCGCCGAGCGGGGCTTCTCGATGGCGATGGACGACCTGTTTGCAGAGCAGGAGACATTGTTCGCGGTGGCCGAACGAGACGGCGAGGTGGGCGGTTTCCTCCACCTCGTGCCGAGCCTGAACGGCTTCTCGCTCGGCGCGATGCGACGTCGCCCTGCTACCCCCAACGGATTGATGGAGTTCTTGATCGCCTCGCTCCTGCTCTGGGCGCGGGAGCGCGACGCCGACGAGGTGTCTTTGAACTTCTGCGTGTTCTCGGATTTCCTGGGAGGTGACGGAGAGGGCTCACCCTCGGGCGTTCTCAGCCGCATCCTTCATGTCGGGGACCGCTTCTTCCAGCTCGAGCGTCTGCTCGTGTTCAGCCGCAAGTTCGGGCCGGAATGGCGGCCGCGATTTCTTTGCGTCGAGCGGCTCTCGGATCTGCCACCGGTCGGGCTCGCCTACCTGAGAGTCGAGTCGCTGTTGACGCTCCCCGGACCGTGGACCCGGCGTGCGGGCGCCGAGAGGGTCCCGCAAGAGCGCGTGTCACACTGAGGCGATGGCTGAGCCGGCCACTCGCAATCTCGGGCGCCTCTCCGAAATCGCCCAGGTCGCCGTCCGCCACGGCTTCGGCTACTGGTTCGACACGCACCGTCTGGCCGACCTGTTCCCGCGCCGCGGCCCGCGCGCCGAGCTCGACGGTCAGCCCTCCGAGCGTGGCAAGCATCTCCGGGAGATGCTCGACGAGCTCGGTCCGACGTTCGTCAAGTTCGGCCAGCTCCTGTCGACACGGCCCGACGTCCTGCCGCCCGACATCATCGCGGAGCTGCGAGGGCTGCAAGACGACGTGCGTCCGTTTCCGTTCGAAGACGTCGAGCGCGTCGTCGAGGAGGAGCTGGGGCTGTCCGTCGACAAGCTCTTCCCGGAGTTCGACGAGCGTCCGATCGCAGCGGCGTCGATCGGACAGGTACACCTGGCGACCCTTCCGAACGGCAGGCGCGTCGCCGTCAAGGTGCAGCGTCCCGGAGCGCCTCGCCAGATCGAGGCCGACCTCGCCCTTCTCTATCAGGCGGCACGAATCGCAAAGGAACGTGTTCGCGCGCTCGACTTCATCGACGCCCATCAGCTCGTCGACGAGTTCGCCCGCTCGATCCGCCAGGAGCTCGACTACCGCCTCGAGGCCCGCAACGCAGACACGTTCCACCGGAACTTCGCGGGCGATCCGCATGTGCGGATACCGCGCGTCTACTGGACCTACACGCGCAGCCGGGTGTTGACGCTCGAGTGGCTCGAAGGCACCCAGGTGGCCGACATCGTGCCGGAGTCGTGGCCCGTCGAGGACCGGCGCGACCTCGTGCACGTCATGGCGGAGGCCTGGATGACGATGATCTTCCGGCACGGGTTCTTCCACGGCGACCCGCACCCGGCGAACATCCTCGTGCTCGGCAGCCCCGACGTGATCGGCCTCGTCGACTTCGGCGCCGTCGGAAAGCTCACCGACGACGACATGTCGAAGCTGACGCGGATGTTCATCGACGCCGCCTCGGAGAACGTGGACATGCTCCCGAAGCGTCTTGCCGATCTCGGTGTGCGATACCCCAGAGAACGCGAAGAGGAGCTCCAGGCACAGCTGCGGGACTTCTACTACCGCTACTACGGCGCGAGCCTCGCGGAGATCGACCCGCTTCAGGTCATCCGCGAAGTCTTCCAGCTCATCTATTCGAACAGCTTGCAGCTGCCGACGCGGTTCCTCATGCTCGACAAGGCGATCGCGACGCTCGCATCGGTCGGCATCGACCTCTATCCCGACTTCAACGTTTTCGAGGTCGCGCGGCCCTATGCACGTGGACTGCTGCTCGATCGATTACGGCCGCGCCGGATCGCGCGCCGTGCGCGGAAGGAGTCGGTCCGGCTCGGGCAGATGGCGATCGACCTGCCCTACCAGTTGCACGACACGCTCGAGCAGATCCGCGATGGACAGATCGAGGTCGGCTTCGTACACAAAGGGCTCGACGACGCGCTCAATCGCATCGACGCCGTCTTCAACCGTCTCGTCGTCGCAATGATCGTCGCAGGCGGGCTCATCGGCTCGAGCCTCATCGGGATCTTCTCGAAAGGCGGTCCGCAGCTGCTCGGGATCAACATCATCTCCGTGATCGGCTTCGCGTTCTCGGTCGTGCTCGGGGTGTGGCTGCTGTGGGGTGTCCTCCGCAGCGGCCGGCTGTAGGCGCTCCTAGTCCCAAAGCGGTCGCGTGTAGATCGTTCGTCACGGTTTCGCGCGAAATGACATCTAGTGGACGTGCGAATCCTTCGCTACGTTCGTTGCATGTCTGCCGCACTGCTCCTGGCCGAGCCCCAGCCGGATACGCGGACGTTTCTCGAGCGCCATCTCGCGAGTGACGGCTTCCGGCTCGTGGACGATCAGGTGCATCCGGATCTCGTCCTGCTCGGCGACACGGCCGCACTGGACGAGTACCGCGCCCGACACGGGGACGTCCCGGTGATCGTGCTCGGCGAGGCAGAGGCCGATGCAGTCGACCGCGTCCGGGCACTCGAGCGCGGCTGTGACGACTTCCTCGCCCGGCCGTTCCACTACGAGGAGCTGCTCGCGCGCATTCACGCGGTACTCCGACGCACCTCACCGTCGGGTCACGAGACGCGCCACGCCGGCCCGATCGTCGCCGACCTCGCCACCCGTACTGTCACCGTCGACGGCGTCGCCGTCGCGCTGGCCGGAAAGGAGTACGAGCTGCTCCTCAAGCTGATGACGGACCCGACACGTGTTTTCACGAAGGAGCAGCTGCTCAGAGAGGTGTGGGGGTTCCGGTCACTCGGTCGGACGAGGACACTCGACTCGCACGCGTCTCGCCTGCGGCGCAAGCTGTCGGCACGCGCGGATGGGCAGGCCTTCGTCATCAACGTGTGGGGGGTGGGCTACCGGTTGCTCGACGTCAGCATAACGGCAGGCTCCTCTAAGCTCGCGCGAATGAGCGCATTCGGCAACGTCTCGTCACTCGATCTGCAGCGCGTCTGGGACGGCGTCCACGGCCGCGTGATTCACGGTGACCGGCTGACGCTGGGGGTGATCGAGCTCGACCCCGGGAGCGTGGTGCCCGAGCACAGCCACGACAACGAGCAGCTGGGCATGTGTCTGTCCGGTTCGCTCACGTTTCGCGTCGGGGACGAGACGCGCGAACTCGGTCCCGGCGAGACCTGGTGCATCCCGAGCAACGTCCCGCACGAGGTGCACGTCGGTGCCAATGGCGCCGTGGTGATCGACGTCTTCGCTCCGACGCGCGACGACTGGCGCGAAGCCGAGCGCGTGGACCACCGACAACCGCGCTGGCCCTAGTCCAGAATCTCCACCGTGTCGCCGTCGCCGAGCGGGTGGTCGCGACCTACGCGCTGTCCAGGGAAGCGCGCCGACGGGCCCCAGACGCGCGCGCCCGTGCAGCGGGCCGCGAGGTCGTGATGAATCGTGTTCGCGACGTCCAGGACCGTGACAGGCGGATGCAGAGCGACCGGGTCGCCGCCGTCGCGAAGGTGCACGCGCACCAATCCGGTCAGGCGCCAGATGGCGTCGCGGAACCGATCGAGGCTCGGCTCGTCGAGGACGCTCACTCCGATCACCTCGAGCTGCGGAAACGCTGCCTGTAACGCGGCGGTGCCATCGACCTCGTCGGCCTTCGTCGCAACGATCGCCGCCGGCCGGTCGATCACGGCCTCGTCCAGCTCGTGCATGACAGTCCGGAGCTCGTCGACCGGCACGGCCGGGTCGTGGCAGAAGAGGATCGCATCGGCGTTGCGAAGGACGCCTAGCAGCGGACGCGCGCCGCCGCGTCCTTCAGCCGCTCCTTCGATCAGGCCCGGGATCTCCACGAGCTGCACGAGCACACCGCCGATCCGGGTCAGCGCCGGAACAGGACGGGTCGTCGTGAAGGCGTAATCGCCCGTCTTGATCTGGATGTCGGACAGCGCTTGCAGGAGGGAAGACTTCCCGGCGTTCGGGGCTCCCACGAGCGCGATCTGCGCGGCGCCTTCGCGACGGACGGCAATCGAGTCACGGTGGACGACTCGCTTCCGCGTTCGCGTCTGCTCGAGCTGTCCCTCGACCCACTTGCGGATGTCGGCGTATGGACCGTTCCTGTAGCCCGGCAGATCGTCGAGGATCGCCCGGAGCTCCCGGATTCGCTCGGTTCCTTCTTTGCCGACGAGTCGGCGCTTGATCACTTGCATCTGCGTGCGATGCGGCATCGGCATCGCGCATCACCTTCCTTTCAGAACTGCGGGAAGGTGCGCGAAACCGAGACGCGGCTCAGTTCGCGTCCTGTCCCGCCGCTTCCACGGACGCTCGTTGTCGGAAGCGGCGGACTAGCCGTGTTGCGTGCAGCAGATCGCGCGCCAGCGATGCATGTGCCGAGCGTAGCAGTCTGTGGCTCAGCCGACTCCCGGAGACGGGGCGTACTCGCCGAGGAAGCCGGCCCCGATGATCTTCTCGTCGACTGCAGCCTGACCGATGAAGCATTCCCAGACGCGGCCGTCACTTCGCAGCGAGCGGCAGCCGCCGTTGACGTGCTTCGTCCGATCGACCGTCGGTTCCACGGTGCCCTTCAGGTCGGCGACCTCCGGGTCCGCCGGAAGGCGGCCGAGCACACAGCGGTACTCGACGTCCTGGCGGACGACCGTGCAGTGCGGTTCGGTTCCCTGCAGCATCCTCGTCCCGGCGGGAAGCCCGGCGGCGACCTCGTCGCTCCCGATGAGTGTCGTCGCGGCGAGCGCCAGACCTGGGACGCACACGGCCAGAAGCGCCGCGGCGATCAGGAGCCGTCGCGGCATCCGTCGCCACCGGCGGGGCTCGTCGGTCAGCGCGGCGACGGCGCGCTCGAGCTCGTCGCCGAGTCGGCTGAGCTCTGGAGAGAGGTTGCTCATCTCGTTGCCTGTCCTTCCTGAAGGAGTCGTTGCCGAAGGGCGCTGAGCCCGCGATGGACGCGCACCCGCGCGGCGCCGACGGTGGTTCCGGTCGCCGCGGCGACGTCCGCATACGGCAGGTCGTCGAGCACGCGAAGCCTGACGGCCTCGCGAAGCTCGGGCGAGAGAGAGGCGAGCTCCTCGTCGAGGCCCTCGATCCAATCCACTTCGGGCGCCGGCGCATGCGACTCGCGCTCCCGTGCGACGAGGACGCCGAGGCGGTCGCACGCCCTCCGTTCGAGCGTCCGCTTGCGAACGGACGTGACCAGCACGTTGCGGGCGATCGCGTACAGCCACGGCGAGGCCGACCCATCGGCGAGATCGCGGAAGCGATCGAGCGAAAGCCACGCCTGCGCGAAAGTCTCGGCAGTCAGGTCGAGCGCCGCATCACGATCGCGGCTCCGCGCGAGGTGGAGGCGATGGATCCGCTCGGCGTACCTGTCGTAGAGCTCGCGAAAGGCCGACGCGTCGGTCTTTGCTCCCGCGATCAGTTGTGCGTCCGTCCTCATGCTCGCGACTCGGTCCTCCGGTTCTGATTACACCGGACAGATCGCGCCGCGTCCCGCCGGCGTTACAGGAGGGCGCCCTCCAGGCGGAGCAGAGCCTCCTTGCGATCGAGGCCGCCGCCGTACCCGACGAGCTTGCCGTTCGCCCCGATGACGCGATGGCACGGGAGGACGATCGGCAGCGGGTTGCGGTTCATCACCGTCCCGACGGCACGGGCCGCCCGCGGGCGCGCGGCCCGCGCGGCGAGCTCGCCGTACGTGACGACGTGACCGTAGGGGACACGGGCGAGCTCCTCGAGAACCCGCCGGTTGAAATCGGCGAGCATCGCAACGTCGACGGGGAGGTCGAAGCGGCGCCGCTTGCCCTCGAAGTACTCGTCGAGCTCGCGGCGAGCGCCGTCGATCGGCTTGGCCGAGCGGAGCACCCGCACGCCGAATGCGCGCGCGAGGCGTTCCACTTCCTCTTCCGCGGAAGCGTCGTAGACGATGCGGCAAAGACCCCGGTCGGTCGCGGCGACGAGCAGCTCGCCCACCGGCGTGTCGACGAGGTCGTAGGCGACGTCGAGCAAATGATCGCGTGCCGCGGCGTCGCGGAACTTGCGGTCGAGCTCGGGCGACAGGGCGTTCACTGGATCTCCTTCCTGCGAAGTCTGCGGATGCCGGCAGAGGCGGCCTGCCGGGCGGCGGTTGCGTTCGAGCCGAGAGCGGCGCCGATGTCTGCGTAGTCGAGGTCGTAGCCGTACCGGAGCACGACCGCGGCCCGCTCGGTCGGCGGCAGTGAGTCGGCGAGATGCTCGAGCTCCGCGAAAGCAGGTCGGCCGTCGTGGGCCGCCAACTCGGGGAGCTCGTCGTCGGCGCGCGAGCGGCGGTGCTCGTCGATCGCGACCCGGCCGGCGATCGTGTATGCCCACGCGCGGAGATGTTCCCCGTGACGCAGGCTCGGGTACGCCCTCAGCGCCTTCAAGAACGTCTCCTGGAACGCGTCTTCGGCGCGTTGAGGCCCGAGCCTGCGGACGAGGAAGGCGTAGATCTCTTCACGGTGCTCTTCATAGAAGCGCTCGAAAGGCGGCAGGGTCATCGACACATCTTGAAACGTGGGGGGCACTCCAGGTGTGAGGATCTGTTGCATGCGAGTCGGGGTGGTCGGCCACGTCGAATGGGTCGAGTTCGCACGCGTGGAAGCAGTGCCCCGCCCGGGCGCGATCGCTCACGCCTCGGAGACCTGGGAGGAGCCGGCAGGCGGCGGCGCCGTGGCCGCCGTTCAGCTCCGCCGGCTCGCCGGGTCCTGCGCCTTCTTCACCGCGCTCGGTGCCGATGAGCTCGGCCGCCGTTCCCGCGCCGAGCTCGGCCGCCTCGGCCTAGAGATCCGCTCGATCCCCGAGGCGGAATCGACGAGGCGTGCCTTCACGTTCATCGACGACAGCGGGGAGCGGACGATCACAGTCCTCGGCGAGAAGCTGAGACCCCGGGGCGGCGACAGCAGGCTGCCGTGGCGCGACCTCGCCGGGCTCGACGCCGTCTACTTCGTGAGCGGAGATGCCGACGCTCTCCGACACGCGCGCCTGGCGCGCGTCCTCGTCGCGACAGCACGTGAGCTCGAGACGCTCCGGGAGGCGGAGGTGCAGCTCGACGCGCTCGTCGGCAGTGCGGAGGACGAGGGCGAGCTCTACCGGCCCGGAGATCTCGACCCGCCCCCGCGCCTCGTCGTGACGACATCCGGCGCCCTCGGCGGCTGGCTCCAGCCGGGCGGGCCGTTCCGGCCGGCTCCGCTGCCGGGGCCGGTGGTGGACACGTACGGGGCCGGCGACTGCTTCGCAGCTGGGCTGGCGTTCGCGCTCGGCCGCGGCGACGCGATCGAGGATGCGGTTGCCCTCGCCGCTCGCTGCGGCGCGGCAGTGATGACGGGCAGCGGCCCGTACGAGGCACAGCTGGACGCCGAGACCGTCGGCGGATAGACGCCGGCGAAGCTCCTGCACAGGGGTGGACAGGTGGGGGCTTGTGGTTTAAAGTGGGGCGAAGTGGTAATCTCGATCCGGACCCCAGAATGCTCCTCGGCGCATACGACCACACCCTCGATGACAAGAATCGTCTCACCCTTCCCGCCAAGTTCCGTCAGTCCTTTGCGGAGGGTGTCGTCGTCACGAGAGGGCTCGACGGCTGCCTCTACGCCTTCCGTCGTGCGGATTGGGATCGACTCGTCCAGTCTCGACTGTCCACGCTGGATACGCTCCGCCCGGAGGGCCGCCGGCTCCAACGGCACTTCTTCGCCGGGGCCGCCGAGGCCGAGCTCGACAAACAGGGCCGCGTGATGATTCCCGCCCAGCTGATCGAGCACGCGAAGCTGGGCCGGGAAGTCGTCGTGGCAGGAGTTTACGACCGCCTCGAGATCTGGGACCGCGCCGCCTGGCGCAAGGAGCTGGCAGAGGTCGAAGGGAGTGCGGAAGATGTTGCCGAACGTCTTGCAACCCAGTCCGACTGATCACGTCCCGGTCCTCGCCGGCGAGGTTCGTGAGCTTCTCGCGGTCAAGCCCGGGGAGACCGTGATCGACGCGACCTTCGGCGCGGGCGGACACGCGGCCGTGCTCGCAGCCGACCTCCAGGGACGCGGCAAGCTCATCGCGATCGACCGCGATCCCGGTGCGCGTCCGTACTACGACCGCCTCGCGAAGCGAGCCGGCGTTCAGACGAGGTTCCTGCGCGGCGACTTCGCCGTCGTGCTCGATCAGCTCGCGCAGAACGGCGTCGAGGCCGATGCGATCCTGCTCGACCTCGGCGTCTCGTCGATGCAGATCGACCGGCCCGAGCGTGGCTTCTCGTACACCGCAGATGCACCGCTCGACATGCGAATGGATCCTGCCGCGGACGTCAACGCGGCGGGCATCGTCAACGAAGCTGCCGAGCGTGACCTGGCGACGATCTTCAGGCGTTACGGAGAAGAGCGGTACGCACGCCAGATCGCCAGGGCGATCGTGCGTCGCCGGAAAGACCAGCGGTTCGAGCGGACCGGGGATCTGGTCGAGACGATCAAGGCCGCGATTCCCGCACCCGCGCGCTTCGGCGACGGCCATCCCGCGAAGCGTGTGTTCCAGGCACTCCGGATCGCGGTGAACGACGAGCTCGGCTCGCTCGAGGCGGCGCTGCCGGCCGCCTTCTCGATGCTGCGCCCCGGCGGACGGCTGGCCGTGATCAGCTTCCATTCCCTCGAAGACCGGATCGTGAAGCGCTTCATGCGCGACCTCGAGCGTGGCTGCGACTGCCCGCCGGACTTCCCGATTTGCGTCTGCGGCAAGGAGCCGGAGCTCCGCTCGGCGTCGCGGAAGGCGATCAGGCCGAGCGCGCACGAAACCGACCTGAACCCGCGTGCCGCCTCCGCACGCCTTCGCGTTGGGATCAAGACCTGACGTGGCCACCTGGGCCGCGGAGGTCGAGGAAGCGCGGGCGCCTGCGCCGCGTCCGCTGCGGCGCATCAGGCGACGTGAGCGCCGGCTCACGGGTGGAGTCCTCTGGATCGCGATCGTCGCGGTCCTCCTCGCCGGCGTCGTCGCGACGAATGTCGCCGTCCTGCGCCTGAACATGAACCTCGACCGCCTCGGGCGTGAACGCGCCGATCTGCGTGCGCAGACGGCGCAGCTGTCCTCTCAGCTCTCGAGCGCGGCGTCGGCTTCGCGTATCCAGCGCCTCGCGGCGAAGCGCCTCGGCTGGGTTCCGGCGACCGGCGACCAGACGACGTACTTCGAGCTCCACCGCTGACGATCCGTGAACCGCCTCGTCAATCGGCGGATCCGTCTCTTCCTCGCGGTACTGACGCTCGCGTTCGCCGGGCTCCTTCTGAGGGCGATGTGGCTCCAGGGCGTCCGCGCGGGCTCGCTCTCGCGCCTCGCCCAGACGCAGCATCGCGAGCTGGTGACGCTCCCTGCAGAACGCGGCACGATCCTCGATCGCAGCGGCGTCGAGCTCGCTCTCGGAGAGCGTGCGACCACGGTCTACGCCAACCCGATGCAGATCGTCGATCCGCGCCGCGCAGCTCGAGCCGTCGAGCGGACGCTCGGTCTCGACGCCGACCGTGTCTTCCCGTCGCTCGCCGATAAGTCGCGCGGTTTCGTCTACATCGACCGCCAGGCGGACCCCGCGCAGGCCGCGGCCCTCGCGCGGCTGAAGCTCCCGGGCTTCGGTACCTACCCCGAGGAGCGCCGGAGCTACCCGCAGGGGTCGGTGGCCGCGCAGGTCCTGGGGTACGTCGGGGTCGACGGCAATGGCCTCTCCGGCCTCGAGCTCGAGCTCGACAACGTCCTGCGCGGCAAGGCGGGCCGGGAGACGATCGTCAAGGACCCGGCCGGTCACGTCATCGACGTGCAGCGCCGGCGCGTCGAGGTGCCCGGACGCAACGTGTACCTCACGCTCGACCACACGATCCAGGCGAACGCCGAGGAAGTGCTGCGGGAGACCGTACGCAAGTGGCACGCGAAAAGCGCGACGGGCATCGTGCTCGATCCGCGGACCGGCGCGATCCTCGCGATGGCGGTGCAACCGGGCTACGACGCGAATCGCTATCCCTCGGCGCCGGGCGACCTGCAGCGCAACCGGGCCGTCACCGACACGTACGAGCCCGGGTCGACGTTCAAGCTGATCACGGTTGCCGGCGCCTTGTCGGAGCGCATCGTCACGCCGTCCACCCGGTTCACGTTGCCCTACCAGCTGCACGTCGCCGACCGCGTCATTCACGACGCGGAAGAGCGCGGAACGGTGAACTACTCGGTCGCTCAGATCCTCGCCCACTCGTCGAACATCGGCGCGATCACGCTCGCGCAGATGCTCGGGAAGACGAGGCTGTCGTCGTGGATCACGCGGTTCGGGTTCGGCCGGACGACGGGCGTGGACTTCCCCGGCGAGAGCCCCGGCATCGTCCTGCCGCCGGACAAGTGGTCGGGGTCGACGATCGGGAACGTCCCGATCGGACAGGGCATCGCGGTCACCCCGGTGCAGATGGCCGCCGCGTATGCGGCGATCGCCAACCGCGGCATCTGGTCGCGTCCTCACATCGTCGACCACGTCACGGGCGGAGGGCGACCCTCGCTTCACCGCCACCGGCTGGTCTCGCCTCGGATTGCGCGTCAGCTGATGGTCATGCTCAAGGACGTCGTCGCGGAAGGGACGGGGATCTACGCCGCCATTCCCGGCTACCAGGTGGCGGGGAAGACGGGCACTGCGCAGAAGCCGGACTCGCACGGCGGTTACGCAACCGGCCGGTACGTCGCGTCGTTCGTGGGAGCAGTGCCGGCGTCTCGTCCGCGCCTCGTCGTTCTCGTCACCGTCGACGAGCCGCGCGGTGCAATCTGGGGCGGCGTCGTCGCGGCGCCGGCGTTCCAGGAGATCGCCCGCTTCGACCTCCAGTACCTCGAGGTTCCTCCGGACGCGCCTCATACGTACTAGCGGGCGTCGTAAGACCCTCGCACTACACTTGAGCGCCGTATGCAGCTGGAGCGGCTCATCGCTGCGCTGGCCCCGACCGACGTGATTGGAAGCGCTGCCGCCGAGATCCGCGAGCTGGCCTACGACGCTCGGGACGTGCCGGCCTCCTCATTGTTCTTCTGCATCCCGGGAGCGACCGCCGACGGGCACGACTTCGCGGCGGACGCCGTCGCAGCCGGGGCCGCGGCACTCGTGGTCGAGCGTCCGCTCGACCTCGATGTGCCTCAGGTCGTCGTTCCGAGCGTTCGGGCTGCGATGCCCCGCGCCGCGGTCGCCTTCTTCGGCGATCCCACCGCGGAGCTTCCCGTGGCGGCGATCACCGGCACGAACGGCAAGACGACGACGGCCTACCTCCTCTGGTCGATCCTCGACGCTGCGGGCGAGCGGCCCGCACTGTTGACGAACGTCGAACGAAGAGTCGGCGACGAGGTGCGGGAGGTCGGCCTGAACACTCCCGAGGCGATCGACCTGCAACGGCTCTTCCGGGAAATGGTCGACAAGGACAACCGGATTTGCGTGATGGAGGCGACCTCCATGGCCTCGGCGCAGGGCCGGCTCGAAGGAACCCGTTTCGTCGTGCTCGTGTTCACCAACCTGACCCAGGATCACCTCGACTTTCACGGGACGATGGAGGACTACTTCGAATCGAAGCGGCGCCTGTTCGCCCAGGCATCACGGGCGGTGATCAACGTCGGCAACGAGTTCGGTGAACGTCTCGCCGCCGGGATACCGGATGCGGTCACATTCGGGCCGGGGGACGACCTCGGCGACGTCGAGCTGAAGCTCCACGGCCGGTTCAACGTCGAGAACGCACTCGCAGCGGCTGCGGCAGCACGGGCGCTCGGCGTCGCGACTGACGCGATCAAGCGCGGCCTCGAGGGTGTCGATCGCGTTCCTGGAAGGTTCGACGCGGTCGACGAGGGCCAGCCGTTCGTCGTCCTCGTCGACTACGCCCACACACCAGGAGCGCTCGAGAGCGCGCTCGAGGCCGCTCGCGACCTTGCCCGAGGACGGGTCATCTGTGTCTTCGGCGCCGGCGGCGACCGCGACCGGACGAAACGGCCGTTGATGGGCCGGGTCGTGATGGAGCTCGCGGACGTCGGCCTCGTCACCTCCGACAATCCCCGCAGCGAAGATCCTGCGGCAATCGCCGCGGAGGTCGTGGACGGGCTCGATCTCGAGGTCGAGCTCGACCGCGGACGCGCGATCGAGCGCGCGATCGAGCTGGCACAACCCGGCGACGTCGTCGTGATCGCCGGGAAAGGACATGAGCAGGGTCAGGAGATCGCCGGCCGCAAGTTGCCGTTCGACGACCGCGAGGTCGCCCGCGAGGCTCTGCGTCGCTCGAGGGCGCCGGCGTGATTCCTCTCGAGACGGAGCTCCTCCAGGGGCTCGGGACGCTCGACGCGAAGGCGGATCGGTTCACCGGCGTGCAGGTCGACTCGCGCCGTGTTGTGCCGGGTGACCTGTTCGTCGCGATCGGCCGGGGTGCGGAGTACGTCGGAGAGGCGTTGTCGAGCGGCGCGGCGGCAGCGCTCGTTCCCGCCGACGCGTTCGCGGCTCTCGCACGCATCGGCCGCGCGGTGCGTGAGCGAAGCGACGCGCGCGTCGTCGGTATCACCGGCTCGATGGGAAAGACGTCGACGAAGGACATCCTCGCTGCGCTCTGCTCGCCCTCTGCGCGCACGATCGCAGCGGAGGCGAGCTTCAACAACGAGATCGGCGTTCCGTTGACCCTCTGCCGGCTCGAGCCGGACACGGAGATCTGCATCCTCGAGCTTGCGATGCGCGGCTTCGGTCAGATCGCAGAGCTGTGTGAGATTGCGCAGCCGCATATCGGCGTCGTGACGAACATCGGACCGGTCCATCTCGAGCTCGTCGATTCGATCGAAGGCGTGCGTCGGGCCAAGGGCGAGCTCGTGGCGGCGCTCCCTGCCGGTAGCACCGCGATCGTCCCCGAGGACTTTCCGGTCGACCGCGACGACATCGTCGTCGTGCGCGTCGGCCCGATCGACGGCGAGGTCGTCGACGGCCGAACCATCGTCGGCGGAGTGAGCTTCAACTTCAACGCGCGCCATCAGGCGCAGAACGCCGCCACCGCGCTCGCTGCGCTCGACGCGCTCGGCTTGCCGCGCCCGGAGTCGGTGGACGTGGACTTCGCACCGCTGGCGCGGTGAAGAGCGCGAGCTGCCCGGCGGCGGGCTGCTCATCAACGACGCGTACAACGCGAACCCCGTGTCGATGCGTGCGGCCCTGGCGTATCTCGCGGACCGCGCCGGCGACCGTCGTCGCGTCGCGATCCTCGGCGACATGGCCGAGCTCGGACGCACCGGCCCCAAGTACCACCGAGAGGTCGGCGAGGCGGCCGCGGAGCTCGGCGTCGACGAGCTGCTCGCGGTTGGTGAGCTGGCCCGCGGCTACCTTGCAGGCGGAGTCCCCGGGCGGTCCGTCGCCAACGTCCACGAGGCCCTTCGCGAGGTCGACGAGGTCGTCCGTCCCGGGGATGCCGTGCTGATCAAGGCCTCGCGTGCCGTGGGGCTCGAAGCTCTCGCCGACGCACTGACCAGAGTTCCGACAGCGTGATCCGCGTCCTCGTTGCCGGCGTGATCGCCATGGTCGTGTCGATCGTCGTCGGTCCCAAGTTCATCGAGTTCCTCCGGCGTAACGAGTTCGGGCAGCACATCCGCGAGGAAGGGCCCGAGGGCCACCGCGTCAAGCAGGGCACGCCGACGATGGGCGGCCTGCTCATCCTCGTCGTGGCGACGATCTCTTTTCTCGCAGTCTCGAAGTACAAGGTGCCGGCGCTCTCGGTGCTGTTCGTCACGCTCGGCTGCGGCGCGATCGGCTTCCTCGACGACTTCATCAAGCTGACGCATCGCCGCTCTCTCGGCCTGCGGGGGCGCTGGAAGATGCTCCTGCTGGGGCTCATCACGGTCGGAGTCGGCTTCGCGGCCGATCACCAGCACCTGCCGACGAGCGTGTTCATCCCGGTCGTGCACTGGACGGTGGAGCTCTCGTGGGGCTGGTACGTGCTCCTCTTCCTCGTCATCGCCGGCACCGCCAACGGCGTCAACCTCGCGGACGGAGTCGACGGCCTCGCGGCCGGGAGCGGAATCATCGCGTTGCTCACCTTCACCGCGATCGCCGTCGTGACGTACATCCGATCGGGGAATCCAGGAGGGCGCTTCGATAGCCGCCTCGATCTCGCGATCGTCGGGGCCGCGCTGATCGGTGCAGCGATCGGATTCCTCTGGTACAACACCTTCCCCGCCGAGGTGATCATGGGCGACACGGGCGCCATGGCAATCGGCGGCGCACTCGCCGCCATGGCGATCTTCACTCAGACGATCGTCCTGTTGCTGTTCATCGGCGGCATCTTCGCGATCGAGGCGTTGTCCGTGATCATCCAGGTGATCTCGTTCAAGTATTTCGGCAGGCGCGTGTTCCTGATGGCGCCGATCCATCACCACTTCGAGATGAAGGCGTGGTCGGAGACGAAGATCATGGTGCGCTTCTGGATCGTGACGGCGATCCTGTGCGCGATCGGGTTCACGCTCTTCTACTACGACTTCACGTTCTTCCGGCGCTGAACGAACGGCTGGACGACTGCGCTCTCGACGGTGCGCGCATTCGTGCCGGTGACACGGTGGCCGATATCAGCGGCGGAACGGGGCAGCGAACGCACAGCGTTGTGAAGCGCGTCGGTCCAGACGGTGACGTTCTTGCCCTCGATATGTCGGTCGACGCGCTCGAGCAGCTGCGGGCCAACACGTCGGCCCCGAATGTCTCCTACCTCATCGGTCGCGCCGACGTTCTGCCGCTGATGGATGCGAGCGTCGACGCCCTCGTCGCGAGCTCCGCGCTCATCGAGGTCGAAGACCGGGCCGAAGCCGCGAGCGAGTTCCTTCGCGTTCTCCGCAGCGGCGGGCGGGTTTCGATGCTCGAACCGGAGCAGGGCCCGAGTTGGGAGCAGCTGTTCACGGGCGCGGGCTTCAGCGATGTTCGGAGCGACCCGGCGGCGCTGTACCTCACGGCGGTCAAGCCGTGAAGCTTCCGCGGCGGGCGCTCGTCGTCGGTCTCGCGCGCTCGGGTCATGCTGCCGCGCTCGTACTCGCGAAGCGCGGCGTCTCCGTGGTCGCGGCCGACCGGGCCGCGGATGCCGACACCGGGAGGCTTGCCGAGGCAGGCGTCGAAGTCCACGTGGGGACGGAGGAGGAACGGTTGCTCGACGACGTCGACCTGCTCGTGAAGAGCCCGGGCGTTCCGGGTGAGTCGCCGCTGCCGGCGGGCGCACGCGCGCGCGGCATTCCGCTCTGGAGCGAGGTCGAGCTCGGTTTCCGCCTGCTTCCGAATCCCTTCGTCGGGGTCACCGGAACGAACGGCAAGACCACGACCAGCGAGCTTCTCGGTGCGATCTTTCGCGCGGCGGGAAGGCCGGTTGCCGTCGCCGGGAACGTCGGCCGGCCGCTCACCGACCTGGTGGGCGCTCTTCCGGACGACGCCTGGATCGTGTGTGAGGTCTCGAGCTTCCAGCTGGAGGACGTGCACCGCTTCCGGCCTCGTATCGCCGTCCTCCTCAACCTCGAGCCGGACCATCTCGACAGGCACCAGACGTTCGAGGCGTATCGGGACGCGAAGCTGAGGATCTTCGAGAACCAGACCGAAGCCGATACGGCCGTTCTGCCACGGGGGTTCGGCAAGGTTCCGGGCGGCGCTGCGCGGGTCGAGTTCTCCGCCGGCGACCGTCTGCCCGCGGAGCCGCTCATTCCCGGCGAGCACAACAGGGAGAACGCAGCTGCTGCAACGGCCGCCGCCCGCGCTGCGGGGATCGAGGACGAAGCGATCACCGAAGCGCTCGGCACGTTCCGCGGCGTCGCCCACCGCCTCGAGCTCGTCGGCGAGGTCGACGGCGTCCGCTTCGTCAACGACTCCAAGGCGACGAACACCGCTGCAGCGCGACGCGGCATCGCCGCGTACGGCGGCGAGCCGCTGCGCCTGATCCTCGGCGGGTCGCTCAAGGGCGAGTCGTTCGACGAGCTCGCCGAGGAGCTGCCGCCGACGGTGCGCTCGATCGATCTCATCGGCGAAGCGACGGAGGAGCTCGCAGCCGCGCTCGCACGGGCAGGTCGCAGCTATCGCCGTTCAGGAGATCTCGCAACGGCAGTGGGAGCAGCGGCGGGAGAAGCCGAGCCGGGGGACGTCGTGCTGCTGTCGCCCGCTTGCGCGAGCTACGACCAGTTTCGGAACTTCGAGGAGCGGGGCGACGCGTTCCGCCGTCTCGTCGAGGACCTGTGGTGAAGAAGGGCCAGCTCGAGTCGCATCTGCTCGTCCTCGTAACGCTCGCGCTCGTCGCCTTCGGGCTCGTGATGGTCTACAGCGCCACCTCCGCCCCCGCTGCGCTCGCCCGGACCGACCCGATGTCGTACCTGAAGAAGCAGGCGATCTACGCATTCATCGGCGTCGGCCTGATGATGGCGGCATCGCGCTTCGACTACCGCCGTCTGCGCCAGCTCGCTCCGGGCCTCGTGCTCATCGCCCTGGCCGGTTGTCTGCTCGTGCTCGTCGTCGGCTCACGCATCAACGGTGCGCGGCGTTGGATCGAGGTCGGGCCGGCGACGTTCCAGCCGTCCGAGCTCGCGAAGCTCGCGATCGCCGTCTGGGCGGCGGCGTACCTCTGCAAGCGCCCGGCGCCGCGAACGCTCAAGGAGCTCGCCCGGCCGGTCGGGCTCCTGCTCGGCCTCTTCTCGTTGCTGATCCTCGCCGAGCCCGACCTCGGGACGGCGATCTCGCTCGCCGTCGTGCTGATCGCCGTGCTGCTGATCTCCGGCACACCGATGCCGACGCTTGCCGCCGGGACGGGCATCGCGGTCTCGATCGGCCTGATCGCGATCTGGTTCGAGCCTTATCGCCGCGCGCGCATCTTCAGCTTCCTCGATCCGTGGAAGGACCCGCAGGGCGCCGGCTTTCAGACGGTGCAGGCCCTGATCGGCCTCGGCTCGGGCGGTGTGTTCGGCGTCGGCCTCGGTCACGGCGTCCAGAAGATCAACTACCTCCCCGAAGCCCACACCGACATGATCATGGCGGTGATCGGCGAGGAGCTCGGGCTCCTCGGCGTCACCGCTGTCGTTGCGGCGTTCGCCGCATTCGCCTACGCGGGGCTGCGGGTTGCGCTCGCTTGCACGGATCCCTTCGGGAAGCGGCTCGCCGCCGGTCTCGTCGCCCTCGTCTGCGGACAGGCAGTGATCAATCTCGCGGCGGTCCTCGGGCTCGCGCCGCTGACGGGCATCCCGCTTCCATTCATCTCCTACGGAGGCTCGAGCCTCGTGGTCGCTCTCCTCGCTGTCGGCATCCTCCTTAACATCGCCGGCAGGCATGGAGCGCAAGCGAGAGTTGCACTGCCTGATCGCAGCGGGCGGGACAGTCGGACATCTGGCGCCGTCGCTCGCGGTCGCGGAGGCGCTGGGACGGCGCGGCGTGCGCGTGACGTTCGCCGGGTCGCCCGATCGCGTCGAGGCGCAGCTCGTCCCTGAGGCGGGCTACGAGCTCGAGACGTTTCCGATCGCCGGGCTGCCGAGGCGGCTGTCACCTGAGCTCGGCCGCGCGTTGCTGCTCGCCGTGCGCGCCCCGCGGGCATGCGGTGCGATTCTCGACCGGCGGCGGCCCGACGTCGTCCTCGGCGGCGGCGGTTACGTCGCGGGGCCGATGGCGCTTGGCGGCTGCGCGCCGGAAGATCCCGACCGCGCTGATGGAAGCCGACGCACAGCTCGGATTGGCGAACCGCCTCGCGGCGCCGTTTGCGCGTCGCGTCTTCCTGTCCTTTCCGATTGCGGGGCGTGCCGGGCCGAAGTACCGCGTCACCGGACGCCCGATCCCGCAACGGTCGCACGCCGTTGCACAGAGCCAGGGACGCGAGACTGTTCGGCCTGCCGCCGAACGGGCCGGTGCTGCTCGTCTTCGGTGGCTCGCTGGGCGCGCGCGTACTGAACGAGCTGGCGGTCTCGGCCTTCGGCGCCGGCGGCCCGGCGGTGCTGCACCTGTCCGGCACGCGGGACTACGACGAGCTTCGCGGACGTCTGGGACGCCCCGATTACCGGCTCTTCGCGTTCACGGAGGAGTTCGGTGCCGCGCTCGGCGCCAGCGACCTCGTGCTGGCGCGCGCCGGTGGCTCGGTCTGGGAGATCGCCGCCGCGGCGAAGCCGGCCGTCCTCGTCCCGGGTGACTTCGCGACCGGAGACCACCAGGCGAAGAACGCGCGGTACTTCGAGGAGCGGGGTGGGGCGATCGTGGTGCCGAGCGCGAGGTCTCGCGCGCGCCGGAGGTGATTCGTGGGCTCATCGCCGATCCGGCGCGGCTGGAGGAGATGTCGGCCGCGATGCGCAAGCTGGCACGTCCGAATGCGGCGGACGAGATCGCCGAGGAGCTCGTTGCCCTCGCCGCTTGAAGGCCGGCGCATCTGGATCGCAGGGATCGGCGGCGCCGGGATGAGCGGTTACGCGTTGCTCGCACGGGCGTGGGGCGCGGAGGTGCGCGGCTGGGACCGGGTGCGAACGCCGTACCTCGACCGGCTCGACGGCATCGACGTGGAGATCTCACGCCGATCCGCCGCAACCGCCGTCCGGCTGGGAAGTGTTCGTCTCGACGGCGTTCGCGGAACGTGTACCCGGAGGCAGTCGCGCGGAGCTGCTGTCCGAGCTCGTGAGCCTTCGGGACACGATCGTCGTCGCCGGCGCGCACGGCAAGACGACGACGAGCGCGATGATCGCGTTCTGCCTGGAGCGGCTCGGACACGACCCGGCCTGGCTGATCGGCGGCGACGTTCCGCAGCTCGGGGGCAATGCGGGAACCGGGACTGGATTGCTCGTTGTCGAGGGCGACGAATCCGACCGCACGATTGCGTCTCTCCGGCCGCTGATCGCGGTGGTCACGAACGTCGATCTCGACCATCACGCCACCTTCGCCTCGCGCGCCGAGGTCGAGGAGCTCTTCACGGAGTGGCTGGCGGCGGTCCCGCGCACGGTCAGAGGCGAGACGCTGCCGCCGTACGAGGGGCCGCTCGCAGTCGCAGGCGTGCACAACCGCAGGAATGCAGCGTGTGCGCTGGCCGCGCTCGAGCTTGCCGGTGTCGGCCGTTCGGACGCCGAGCCGGTGCTCGCCGAGTTTGCGGGTGTCGGGCGACGGCTCGAGCGCCGAGGAGACGTTCGCGGTGCGGAGATCTACGACGACTACGGGCATCATCCGGCCGAGATCGCCGCCACACTCGCGGCGCTGCGCGACGGCGGCCGGCTCCTCGTCCTGTTCCAGCCGCATCTGTACTCGCGGACGAGGCATCTCGCGCGCGAGCTTGCGGCGGCGCTCGCAGATGCCGACGAGGTTGCGGTCACCGACGTCTATCCCGCGCGGGAGGAGCCCGTCGAGGGCGTCACCGGCAAGCTCGTCGTCGACGCGCTCGCCGAGCTCCGGCCGGGAATGACGATCGCGTGGACGCCGTCGGTCGAGGACGGCGCCGACTATCTCGCCGGTCGGCTGCGGAACGGCGACCGCGTCGTGACGATCGGAGCGGGCGATGTCGACCGCGCAGCGACGCTGCTCCTCGAGGAGACGGCTTGAAGTTCGAGGAAGGGGTCCGCCTAGCGCGCTTCACGACGATCGGAACGGGCGGTCCGGCGCGCGCCTTCGCACGCCCGCAATCCATCACCGAGCTCCGGGAAGCGCTCCGCTTCGCGGCCGAGCGCGACCTGCCCGTGGCTGTGGTCGGGCTCGGCTCGAATCTCCTCGTCGCCGACGAGGGGTTCGACGGCCTCGTCCTGAAGCTGGCCGGCGAGCTCGCGGGCGCCGACGTGAACGGCGACCTCCTCGTCGCTGGAGGCGGCGCTCCGAACGCCGTCTGTCTGCACAGGGCGCGAGCGGCCGGCCTCGGCGGCTTCGAGTTCGCCTGCGCGATCCCCGGGACGACCGGCGGCGGCGTCTGGATGAACGCCGGGGCATACGGCGCGGACTTCGCAGGAGTGCTCGAGCGCGCGCTCGTGGTCGACGCGGGAGGCCCCGCGTGGCGCACGCCGGGTGAGCTCGGCCTGCGTTATCGGCACTCGGACCTCGGTCACGGCGAAGTGGTAGCGCGGGTGGAGCTCAGGCTGAAGCCACGACCGGTCGACGAGATCAAGGCGATCGTCGCCGACCTGCAAGCCCAGCGGAAGGCCGCACAGCCGACGAACAAGCGCACGTACGGGAGCGTCTTCAAGAACCCGGACAACGAGCTCACCGCCGGTCGCATGCTGGAGGCGTGTGGACTGAAGGGTCACCGCATCGGCGGCGCGCAGATCTCTCCCCGGCATGCGAACTTCATCGAGAACGCCGACGACGCGCGATCTGCGGACGCGATCGCGCTGATGAGCGAGGCACGCCGCCGCGCACACGACCGAGTACGGCGTTGTGCTGGAGCACGAGGTCCAGTTCCTCGGGCCGCTCGACCTGCCCGAGCTGGACGAGTAGGACCCGCTCCGCGTCACGGCGAACTCACCCACATGGGCGAGAAAGTCCTGCCGCTGCGTACCGTCGCGCGTGCCCGACGGGTCGACATCGCGCGCCTCGCTCCCTCCGGGCGGTCGCTTGCGATCGGCATTGCCCTGATCCTCGTGGCGGTGGGTCTCTACGGCCTCGCCCGCGAGCACATCGATGTTCGGCGTCGAGCGGATCGAGATCAGAGGTGCCTCGCCCGAGCTCACCTCGGAGGTGCGGACGTTCCTGCACTCCTACCAGGGACGCAGCCTCGTGGCCTTGAACGCCGGGGCGGTGGAGCAGCGTCTCCGCGGCCTGCCGACCGTTCGGTACGCCGTCGCGGATCGAGCCTTCCCGCACACCCTCCGGGTCCACGTCACGCCCGAGGTACCCGTAGCCGTGCTCCGTCGCGGGCCGGATGCGTGGCTCGTTTCCGGGCGAGGCAGGGTCATCGGTCCCGTTGCGCGAACGGCGCGCTCCGGCGCTGCCGCGGATCTGGCTCCCGGTCACCACCGTGATCGACGTCGGGGCGTTCCTCGGGGAAGAACCGGGCGGTCTCGCCGCCCGCTCGCTCGCCACGTTCGTCGGCAGTGGTTTTTCGCGGCGGATCGCGTTCGTCAAGGCCCTTCAGGGACAACTTACGCTCGGATTGCGCAGCGGCTTGGAGATCAGGCTCGGTCCTCCGATCGACCTACGGTTGAAGATCGCGATCGCCCGCGGCCTGCTCCCGACCCTCGCGCTGCCCTCGGCCGGCGGCCCCGACTACCTCGACCTCGCCGTGCCGGAGCGTCCGGTGGCCGGCCGCGAGACTCAAGTCTCAGGTTGAGGTTGATGCTTCTGCAATTGACAAGCGGGGTCGCCGGGCGTACCCTCCGCGAAAGGACAGGCCCGGCAGCCCCAACGCTTTACTCCAGCTTTAGGCCGGGCTCGCCCGAGACGTGATGAGCCAGACCGGTAACTACCTCGCAGTGATCAAGGTCGTCGGCGTCGGCGGCGGCGGCACGAATGCCGTCAACCGAATGGTCGACGCCGGGCTTTCGGGCGTCGAGTTCATCGCGGTGAACACTGACGCCCAGGCGCTGTTGATGACGGACGCCGACATCAAGATCCAGGTTGGGGCGGACGTCACGCGTGGCCTCGGCGCTGGTGCCGATCCGGAGATCGGTCTTGCCGCCGCGCAGGAGAGCCGCGACGAGCTGAAGGAAGCGCTGAAAGGTGCCGACATGGTCTTCATCACCGCCGGTGAAGGCGGTGGCACGGGCACCGGCGGCGCGCCGATCGTCGCCGAGCTCGGCCAGGAGATCGGGGCGCTGACCGTTGGAGTCGTCACGCGGCCGTTCGGATTCGAGGGACGCAAGCGCGCGGACCAGGCGGAGCACGGCATCGACCAGCTTCGCGACCGAGTCGACACGCTGATCGTGATCGAGAACGACCGCCTGCTCCAGGTGGTCGAGAAGCAGACCTCCGTCGTCGATGCCTTCCGCATGGCGGACGACGTCCTCCGGCAGGGCGTGCAAGGGATCACCGACCTGATCACGGAGCCGGGCCTCGTGAACCTCGACTTCGCGGACGTGCGCACGATCATGCGCGACGCCGGCTCGGCCCTGATGGGAATCGGGAGCGCCTCCGGCGAGAATCGCGCAGCCGAGGCGGCGCGGATCGCCGTCTCCTCACCGCTGCTCGAGGCCTCGATCGAAGGAGCGACCGGAATCCTCTTGAACGTCACCGGCGGCTCGGACATCGGCCTGTTCGAGGTGAACGAGGCGGCCGAGGTCGTGACCGGCGCAGCCGACCAGAACGCGAACGTCATCTTCGGTGCCGTCATCAACGACTCGGCCGGCGACGAGGTCCAGGTGACGGTGATCGCGACGGGGTTCGGAGGGCAGGCGCGCCGGCGGCGTCGCCGCGAGACCGAGCACGAGCCACGCGATCCCGGCCGTGAGGGCCAGCGAGGGGTTCGACGTCTCTCAGGACGTGCTGGACGTCCCGTCGTTCCTCCGGGACGACTGAACCGCCCGCCAGAAACCTCGCACTTTCCGTATGTGCCCACACGCCGCCGGCGGCGGAAGAGGTTTGAGATAACCCGAAGGGCGGTACGGAGGGGATGCCCTCTTGGGGTTCATCCTCCCCGGTTGGCCCCACGACCCGGTCAGTCGCTCCGGCTGCGACTCTTCTCGAGACACAGCCGGAGCGACGTCTTTCCGACGCTCGTTAGCATCGGCGGCGAATGGCGCAGACGCTCCAACGCACGCCGCTCCACGACCGGCACGTGGCCCTCGGCGCGCGCATGGTTCCGTTTGCCGGCTGGGAGATGCCGGTTCAGTACGAGGGAGTCATCCCCGAGCACAAGGCAGTGCGCACGGACTCAGGCGTGTTCGACGTGTCGCACATGGGGGAGCTCGACGTCGAGGGGCCGCGCGCGACCGACCTGCTGCAGGCGATGCTGTCGAACGACATCCACCGGATCTCTGCGGGCGAGGCGCAGTACACGCTGCTGACGAACGAGCGCGGCGGCATTCTCGACGACCTGATCGCGTACCGGCTCGACGACTTCCGTTACCTCCTGATCGTCAATGCGGCCAACCGCAGCCCCGACTTCGAGTGGCTGAAAGAGCACGAGCTCCGAGGATCTGATGTTCGCGACGTCTCGGACGAGTATGCGCTGCTGGCGGTCCAGGGACCGCGTGCGATCGAGCGTCTCGGCCTTCCTCAGCGGAAGCCATTCACCTTCGACGAGGCGCGGATCGACGGTGTCGAGTGCATGGTGAACAGGACGGGCTACACGGGCGAGGACGGCTGCGAGCTCCTCGTGCCGGCGGAGGACGCGGGTGAGCTCTGGGACGCTGTCCTCGCCCGCGGAGTCGTCCCGTGCGGGCTCGGCGCGCGCGACACGCTCCGCCTCGAGGTCTGCTTTCCACTGCACGGCAACGACATCACGCCGGAGACGGACGCGATCTCGGCCGGCCTCGGCTGGTGCTGCTCGCTCGACAAGGACTTCACCGGGGTAGAGGAGCTGCGGGAGATCAAGGCACGCGGGCCCGAGCGAAAGCTCGTTCCGTTCGTCATGGAGGAGAAGGCAATTCCGCGCCAAGGTATGCCCATCGACGGAGGCGGCGAGGTCACCTCGGGGACGCACTCGCCGATGCTCGACCGCGGAATCGGAATGGGCTATGTGCCGGCTGCGGCCGCCGCACCGGGCAATGCGATCGAGATCGACGTCCGCGGTCGGAAACGGCGGGCGCGAATCGTCAGGAAACCCATCTACAAGCGAGAGGAGAACGAGTAGGTGGCCGCCACCGAGACGTATCCAGACGACCTGAAGTACCACAAGGAGCACGACTGGGCCCGCATCGAAGACGGCGAGGCGATCCTGGGGATCACGTGGTTCGCACAGGACGCTCTCGGCGAGCTCGTGCACTACGAACCGCCGAACGAAGGCGACACGATCACGCGGGACTCCGCCTACGGCGAGGTCGAATCGGTCAAGGCGGTCTCGGACGTGGTCGCCCCGCTCTCGGGAGAGGTCATCGAGGTGAACCAGAAGGTCATCGACGAGCCCGAGACGGTCAACGCCGATCCGTACGGCGAGGGCTGGCTCGTGCGGATCCGACTCACCGACCCGTCGGAGGTGGACGGGATGCTCGACGTCGAGTCCTACAAGCAGGTCGTCGCAGAGTCTTAGGTGAGCTACCTCTCACTGACTGAGCGGGACCGCGAGGAGATGCTCGCGGCGATCGGTGTCGCGTCGGTCGACGACCTCTTCAGCGACATCCCTGCGGGCGTGCGCTTCGGTCGTGAGCTCGACCTCGACCCGGCGCTTTCCGAGCAGGAGCTGACACGCCACCTCGAAGAGCTGGCGGCCCGGAACGTCGACACCGGCCGCGAGCTGTCCTTTCTCGGAGCCGGGATGTACGACCACTACGTCCCTGCGGTCGTCGACGCCGTCCTGCAGCGGGGCGAGCTCCTCACTGCGTACACGCCCTACCAGCCGGAGATGAGCCAGGGAGTGCTCCAGGCGATCTTCGAGTACCAGACCGTGATCTGCGAGCTCACGGGCATGGACGTCTCGAACGCCTCGGGGTACGACGGCACGACCGTCGCCGCCGACGCGTGCTTCGTCGCCAAGCATGCGACCGGCCGCGCAAAGGTCGTCGTCACCGAGGCGACGAACCCACAGGTCCGCCAGGTCATCAAGACCTACGCTCCCGGCTTCGGGCTCGAAGTCGTCGAGGTTCCGCACCGTGGCGGGACGACCGACCCTGATGAGGTCCGCAGAGCGGCGGCGGATGCCGCCTGCGTGATCTTCCAGCAGCCGAACTTCTTCGGCTGCCTGGAGCCGGCGCCGGACCTCGCGGCCGCGGCGAACGACGCGGAGGCCATCCCGGTCGCGCACGTCGACCCGACATCGCTCGGCGTACTGGAAGCGCCCGGTGTGTACGGCTGCGGCATTGCGATCGGCGAAGGACAGGCCGCGGGCAACTACCAGTCATTCGCCGGCCCGCACTACGGCTTCCTGGCCGCACGCACCGAGTACATCCGCCGCATGCCGGGCCGGATCGTCGGCGAGACGCTGGACACCGCGGGCGAGCGCGGCTATGTCCTCACCCTGCAGACCCGTGAGCAGCACATTCGCCGCGAGAAGGCGACGTCGAACATCACGACGAACCAGACGCTGCTCGCGCTGGCGGGCCTCGTCTACCTCTCGTGGCTCGGGCCACAGGGTCTCCGCGAGCTGGGGGAGACCTGCATGAGCCTGAGCGCATACGCGAAGACGCGCCTCGTGGAAGCCGGTCTCGAGCTCGTGTTTCCCGAACAGACAACGTTCAAGGAGTTTGCCGTTCGGGTCGGACGGAGCGCAGAGGAAGCGATCCGTGCAGCTCGGGAGCAAGGCGTCCATCCCGGCTACGCGCTCGGTCGCGACTACGAAGGGCTCGACGACGCGTTGCTGGTCGCGGTCACGGAGCGGCGGACACCGCCGGACATCGATCGCCTGGCCGAGGTACTGGGCGCGCGATGAAGCTGATCTTCGAGAAGTCGCAACCGGGTCGACGCGGCGGCGAGCTACCGCTCTACGACCTGCCACGTGCCTCGGTGCCCGAGGAGCTCCGCAGAGCCGAGCCGCCGCGCCTGCCGGAGCTCGCGGAGCCCGAGCTGCTCCGACACTTCACCGAGCTCTCGACGCGCAACTTCGGCATCGACACGGGCTTCTATCCACTCGGTTCCTGCACCATGAAGTACAACCCGCGGGTCAACGAGCGCCTGGTGATGCTGCCGGGGTTCCGCGACCTGCATCCCCACCAGGAAGAGGACGGTGCTCAGGGCGCCCTCGAGCTGATGTGGCGGCTGCAGGAGGCGCTGATCGAAGTGTCCGGCCTCCACGCCTGCTCGCTCCAGCCCGCTGCCGGCTCTCAGGGTGAGCTCACCGGCCTGATGCTCATGCGCGCGTACTTCGAAGACCGGGGTGAAGGCGATCGCCGCGACACGATCATCACCGCGGACACCGCGCACGGAACGAATCCCGCCAGCGTCACGATGGCCGGGCTACAAGCTCGCCAAGGTGGACACGGACAAGCGCGGCAATCTCGACGTCGGGCATCTGCGCGACCTGGTCGACGAACGGACCGCCGGCTTGATGCTCACGAATCCGTCGACGCTGGGGCTCTTCGACGAGCACATCGAAGAGGTCGCGGCCATCTTCCACGAGGTCGGTGCGCTGCTGTACTACGACGGCGCGAACCTCAATGCCGTCTGCGGCATCTCGCGGCCGGGCGACATGGGGTTCGACATCGTCCACATCAACCTGCACAAGACGTTCTCGCAGCCGCACGGCGGCGGCGGCCCCGGCGGGGGTCCGATCGTCGTCCGGGACCGGCTCGAGCCGTATCTCCCGGTGCCCGCGATCGTCAAGGACGGCGACCGCTTCCGGCTCGACTACGACCGGCCGAAGTCGATCGGAAAGGTGCGCGGCTACACGGGACCGTTCGGCGTGTTCGTCCGCTCCTACGCGTACATCCGCTCCTACGGGCCGCGCCTACGCGAGATGTCCGAGATAGCGGTGCTCAACGCCAACTATCTGCTCGCGCTGCTGAAGGACGCGTATGACCTCCCGTTCGACCGTCTCTGCATGCACGAGTTCGTCCTCAGCGCGCGGACGCTCAAACGTCAGTACGGGATCTCTGCGCTCGACGTTGCCAAGCGTCTCATGGACTACGGGTTCCATCCGCCGACGATCTACTTCCCGCTCGTCGTCCCGGAGGCGCTGATGATCGAGCCGACCGAGACCGAGGCAAAGGAGACGCTCGACGCGTTTGCCGAGGCTATGCGTGCGATTGCGCAGGAAGCGGCCGACGATCCCGAGACGATTCGCTCGGCGCCACACCATCGTCCCGTGCATCGGCTCGACGAGGTACTCGCAGCGAAACGCGCGATTGTGCGCTACGGCTTCGAGGAGCATCCTGATCTCGGCGAAGAGCCGGCGCAACCGCGTCAGCTGGAGGCACAGAAGGGCGCTTGACGAGCTTCAGGCGGCGAGCGGCAGCGAGAGCTGCGTCAGCCCGAGCTGCTCGAAGACGCCCTCGACCTCCGCTGCCACGGGCTCGAACTGCTCCGCCGGCCACACGTGCGCATCGTCCTCGCTCTGCAGTTTCGCGAGGAACTCTTCGAGGATCTCGTCGCCGGAGCGCACGAGGACGGTCTGGGCATACGAGCGGGCCCACACCTCGTGAACCGCCTGGAAGTACCGCTGACGGCCGTGGCCGCCCGGCAAAGAGCGCACCTCCAGCCTTGCTGCCGCCTCCCGCCAACGGGCAAAGGCAGGGTGCACCTTCGATGCCCACGCACGGGACTTCCGGTCGTAGTGGATCTGGTGGTCCAGCAGGTGTCCGAGCTCGTGCAGAAAACCGAGTGTCGCTCGTCCGCCGAGCCGCGACACCCGAACGTCGATCGGATCCCTCTTGCGGAACCTGTAGGCGCCTGCTTCGCTCGTCGTCGCCGTCGTTCGGACTGGAACGGGCTCGAGGTCCGAGCGCAGGCAGTGCATGCGCGAGGCAGCCGCAAGCGCGCGCTGCAGCTCCGGCATCAGCCTGCTGCGACGAGGCAGCGCGACAACTTCTTCGAGCGGACGCAACCGAGGCTTTCCTTCGCGCGCAACGCAAGTCGGGTACCGGCGTTGTCCCACGGGTAAATACTCGGTGGCGTGTCGGACGGAGTTGAGCATGCAACGTTGCTTGGACATGGAGTGCAAGGAACATACTCCACTCGCTCACGACGTAACGAATGGCCCGTTCGCGAGACTGTATGGAGGAACCCAAAAAGGAGAACGATGACGAAGGTTCAAAAGACAGAGGAGCAGTGGCGGACGGAGCTGACGCCCGAGCAATATCGCGTCCTGCGCGAGAAGGGCACCGAGGCGCCGTTTACCGGGGAGTACGACCACGTCTTCGAGCCGGGCACGTATCAGTGTGCCGGTTGCGGGGCGGAGCTCTTCAGCTCCGAGACGAAGTACGACTCCGGTTGCGGCTGGCCGGCGTTCTACGCTCCGGCCGGTGACGCGGCGATCGACGAGGAGGTGGACGCGACGCACGGCATGATTCGGACGGAAGTCCTGTGCTCGAATTGCGGAGGTCACCTCGGCCACGTCTTTCCCGATGGGCCGGCTCCGACCGGCCAGCGTTACTGCATCAACTCGGCAGCACTGAGATTGGAGGAGAACTAGTGGAGAACAAGGCAACATTCGGCGCAGGTTGCTTCTGGGGCGTCGAGGCCGCCTTCCGGCAGCTCGACGGCGTCACCGGCACCCGCGTCGGCTACACCGGCGGCACGCTCGAGAACCCGACGTACGAGGACGTCTGCTCACACAGGACCGGCCATGCCGAGGTCGTCGAGGTGTCGTACGACCCCGAGCGAGTTTCGTACGACCAGCTACTGGACGTCTTCTGGGGGAAGCACGATCCGACGCAGCTGAATCGCCAGGGCTGGGACATCGGGGATCAGTACCGCTCCGTGATCTTCTTCCACGATTCCGAGCAGGAGGAGGCTGCGCTGCGGTCGAAGTCGCGCGAGCAGGCCGGCGGGTCCGCTCCGATCGTCACGCAGATCGAGCCGGCCGAGACCTTCTACGAGGCGGAGGACTATCACCAGCAGTACCTCGAGAAGCGCGGCCGGTCGACGTGCACGCCTGCGCTGCGGAGCGCCGCTGCTGCGAGCTGACCGCGCTCGCGTCTGCGCCATTTCGTCACGGATCTGGCGCAGACCTGCGCGTTTGTTGTGCATAGCCTGACGGCTGGTGGGCGGGGACAGGGGCTCCCCGTTCGCGCGTCTACCTAGATGGGACGTTGACGTTGCGGCAGTGCCCGCGGTGAGGCGCGCGCCGGCGTGTCGGCAGCGAGCTGGCCGCACGCGGCTGCGATGTCCCGTCCCCGCGTCAGTCGCACCGTGGCCGGAAGCCGCCCGCGATCGAGCACGTCCTTGAAGGCGGCAATCCCCTTTCGCGTCGAGCCCTGGTACCTCCCGGTCGGGTTGTAGGGGATGAGGTTCACCTTGAACACTCTGGGATCGAGGAGGTCCGCGAGGGCGCGCGCCTGCTCGACCCGGTCGTTCACGCCGCGCAACATCACGTACTCGACGAAGACCTTCCGACGTCGAAGCTCGAAGTAGCGTCGGCATTCCGCGAGCACGTCGCCGAGCGGATACCGCTCGTTCACCGGCATCAGCTCGCTGCGTAGCTCGTCGGTTGGAGCGTGGAGCGACAGCGCCAGGCGAATCGGTTCCTCGACCTCGTCGACGAACCTTCGGAGGCCGGGGAGCCACCCCACGGTGGAGATCGTCGTCCGCCGCGACGTGATTCCGACGTCCGGCAGGGCGCGCGCTGCCTCGAGGACGGCGTCCAGGTTCATCATCGGCTCGCCCATTCCCATGAAGACGGCGTGATCGACCGGCTCGACGCGGCGAAAGTGGAGCGCCTGGTCGAGAATCTCCGACGCTGTCAGGTTGCGGCCGAACCGCATCTGCCCCGTTGCGCAGAACGTGCAGGTGAGCGGGCAGCCCGACTGCGACGAGAGGCAGAGCGAACGCCGGCCGTCCCGGTAGCGCATGAGGACCGCCTCAACCGGATGTCCCGCGTGCGTGCGGAAGAGTGCTTTGACCGTTCCGTCCCGCGAAGACGCTTGCTCGTCGAGATCGAGCGTCGAGAACGGAACTGTGCGCTCGAGCTCCCCGCGGAGAGCTCGGGGAAGGTTCGACATCTCGCCGTACCCGTCCACTCCGCGTGCAGCCCATTGCCAGACCTGGCCTGCACGGTACGACGGCTCGCCATGCTCGGCGAGATGCAGCGACAGCAACGCACGGTCCACCGTGGCCAGGTTAGCGTTGCCCAGACGGTCCTCTCCGGAGCCCTGGTGGCGCGGCGGCGTGCTCTATCGGGTCTACCCGCGCTCGTTCTCGGGCTCGACGGGCGACGGCGATCGGAGACCTGGTCGGGATCCGCTGCTCACTGGGGCCGTGGGAGGGCATAGTCCTCGACGTTTGACGGTCCGCTCGCTTCGGGAAGGCGACGGGGAGCGACAAAAAGCCAGGAGGGGACATGGGAATCTTTGCTCTGGGCGGCGCGCTCGGCGCGCTCGTGGCGTACTTCTTCGACCCGCGGAACGGCAGGGGCAGGCGGCACCAGTTCCGCGATCGGGGCCTCGCGCTCTTCCGGTCAGGCGGCCGGAAGGCTGCGCACGTCGGCCGCGGTGTGGCCGCCGAGGCATACGGCGTTGCGCAGAAGGCGCAGCACCTGAAAGAAGAGCCGAAGGACTTCGACGACGCGACTCTCGCTGACAAGGTTCGGAGTCAGGTCCTGCGTGACCCGGAAATGCCGAAGGGCCAGATCAACGTGAACGTGCAGAACGGCGTTGTCCAGCTCCGGGGCGAGGTGCCCAGCCGGGAGCTGATCGACGAGCTGGTCATGCAGACGCGCAAGGTGCAGGGCGTACGCGACGTCGAGAATCTGCTCCATGGGCCGGGTGAAGAAGCGCCGATGCACCAGTAACCACCCGGTGGAAGGACGTTCACGGGGCACAATGCCCCGGTGATCGACCTCCGTTCCGACACGCTGACGCAGCCGACGCGGGAAATGCGGGCCGCGATCGCCGGCGCGCTCGTCGGCGACGAGCAGAAGCGTGAGGACCCGACGGTGAACGAGCTCGAGCGGCGGGGCGCCGAGTTTCTGGGTCAAGAGGAGGCCGTCTTCGTGCCGACCGCGACGATGGCGAATCAGATCGCCTTGAACATCCTCGGCCGACCGGGCGATGCGCTCCTGGTGGAGCGCCACGCGCACATCATGCTGTCGGAGCTCGGCGGTCCGGCCGCCCACTCCGGCCTGCTGACGATCGGGTTGCACGGGACGAACGGCAGGTTCACGCCCGACCAGGTCGTCGCCGAGATTCGGGACCGGACGAGCGTCCACGTCGCACCGACTCGGATCGTCGCCGTCGAGAACACGCACAACAGCTCAGGCGGAAGCGTCTGGCCGCTCGAGGAGATCGACGCGATCGTCGCCACCTGCCGGGAGCACGACCTCGCGCTCCATCTCGACGGCGCGAGGCTCGTCAACGCCGCCGTGGCGTCCGGCGTCGAACCGGCTCGCATCGGCCGGCCGTTCGACACCGTCACCCTGTGCTTCTCGAAGGGCTTGGGGTGCCCACTCGGTGCGCTGATCGCCGGCTCGCCGGAACTGATGTTGCAGGCGCGGCGCGGGAAGCACTTCTTCGGCGGAGCCATGCGCCAGGCGGGGATCGTCGCAGCTGCGGCCCTCTACGCACTCGACCACAACGTCGAGCGCATCGCCGACGACCACGCACGGGCGAGGCGGCTCGGTGAGCGCCTCGTTGAGGCGGGCATCCGCGTCGACCTCGACCAGGTCGAGACGAACTTCGTCCAGATCGACGTCGGGCCAGACCGTGCCGGCGCCATCGACCGGATGAAGGAGCACGGCGTCCTCGTGTCGACGACCGTCCATCCGACGATCGTGCGGGCAGTGACGCATCTCGACATCAGCGACGACGACATCGACGCGGCCGTAGAGGCGATCCCGGCGGCGTTGCGAACGCTTGCCGCCGCCTGATCCTCCGGTCGCCGAGCTGTCGCGGCTCGTACGCGAGGCGCAGGCGAACGAGCGCATTCCCTCGATCAGCGCCGCGGCGGTCGGCAACGGTGAGGTCGTGTGGCAGGAAGCTCTCGGTCTGGCGAGCGTCGAGCCCCAGGACCCGGCGACTTCCGACACGCAATACCGTGTGGGCTCGATCACGAAGACGTTCACCGCCGCGGCGGTCATGCAGCTCCGCGACGCCGGCGAGCTCTCGCTCGACGACCGGCTCGAGCAACATCTGCCCGAGGCGCATCACGGGGCGCTCACGCTCCGCCGCATGCTCGCTCACATGTCGGGGCTACAGCGCGAGATGCCCGGCTACGTGTGGGAGACGCTCGAGTTTCCCGATCGCGCCGGCCTCGTCTCCGGCCTCGCGGACGCGGAGCAGGTCTTGCCGCCCGGCGCGCGCTGGCACTACTCCAATCTCGCCTTCGCATTGCTCGGTGAAGTCGTGGCGCGGCGATCCGGCCTCGAATACGAGGACTATGTGAGGGAACGCTTGCTGAAACCGCTCGAGCTGGATCGCACTTCGTTCGACCCGGCAGCGCCCACGGCAAGCGCGTACTTCGTCGAGCCCTACACGGACCGCGTGCGGCCGGAGCAGAACGTGATCAAGGGCGCGTTCGCCGCGGCGGGATCCCTGTGGTCGACGACGGGCGATCTCGCGCGCTGGGGCGTCGTCCTCGTCGAGGGCGCCGAAGGCGTGCTCCGCCGGGGGACGGTCGAGGAGATGAGGGCCTTCCAGTCGATGGCCGATCTCGAAGAATGGAAGCTCGGCTGGGGGCTCGGACTGATGCTCCTGCGTGAGGGAGACCGGATCCTTGTCGGACACGGCGGTGCGATGCCCGGCTTCCTCGCCGGCCTCGCAGTCTCGCCCAAGGAGCGTTCCGGGGCGGTCGTGCTCGTCAACTCGGGCGCCGGCGTCAAGATCGAGGAGCTCACGAGGAAGCTCGCGGTCGTAGCCGCCGACGCGTACCCGCCCGAGCCCGAGCCGTGGCGACCGGTCGACGGCGTCCCCCCGGAGCTCGAGCCGTTGCTCGGCCGTTGGTGGTCGGAAGGGACGGAGTTCGTCATCCGCTATCGAAACGGCAAGCTCGAGGCTCGCGAAGCGGAAGCGCCTGCGACCGCGCCGCCGGCGGTGTTCGAGCCGGACGGCGCAGACCGCTTTCGGGGTGTGTCAGGGCCCGAGCAGGGAGAGCCGCTCGAAGTGGTGCGCGCCAGTGACGGCGCGGTCGAGAAGCTCTACTGGGCGACGTACCCGATGACGCGAACGCCGCAGTCCTTCAGCCGCTGACGACCGCTACTCGTACTGCAGCGCCCGCAGGACGTTGAGTCGCGCGGCGCGCCGTGCCGGGAAGATGGCGGCGAGGATGCCGACGATGATCGCGGCGACGGCGAAGATGATCAGCTGACCCACCGGCACCGAGAGAACGATGAAGTCGACGCGCGCGATCAGGAGCGCAGCCAGGACGACACCGAGCGCGATGCCGATCGCGGCGCCGATCAGAGCGGTGATCACGCTCTCATGGCGGATCATCCGCCGCACCTGGCGACGCGTCATCCCGATTGCGCGCAGCATTCCGATCTCGCGGGTGCGCTCGAAGACCGTGAGCACGAGCGTGTTCACGATCCCGAACAGGCTGACGATCACCGACAGCGCGAGCAGCACGTAGAGGATGTTGAGGACGGAGCTCAGGCCCGAGATCTGGTTGTCGATGAACTTCTGCCGCGTCGCGACCTTCGCGTTCGGGAACGCCTCGAGCGTCCGGTCGAGGGCCGCCTGATTGGCGGGCGTCTGACCGCCTCTCATCAGCACGAAGGAATAGAGATTCTCCGGGTTGGCGACGTGGCGGTCCCACGACTCCTCGGAGATCGTCACCGACCCGAACGGAGACCCTCCGGTCGGCGGGTTGAAGATCCCCTTGATGTTGAAGAGCTCCTGGGAACCGTCCGGGAAGGTGAGCGGCACAGGAGAGCCGAGCTCCAGGTGGTGATCCTTGGCGTAGTCCGTCGTCGACGAAGGCGCCGTCGGCTCCGAGTGTGGCAAAGACCGCCGGCGAGCCCTCTTTCCAGTCCAGGTTGAACATCTGGCGAGCCGCCGGGTTGACGGCGGTCGCATTGAACGTGTCGCCGAAAGCCCGAGCCTCGCCGGCACGCACGTTGGCGACGGCGGTCACACCCGGCGTCTTGGCGATCGCATTGGCGGCCGCGACCGGAATCGGCGAGAAGTTGTTCTGCGCGGTGACCGCGTAGTCCGCGTTCTTCCAGATGTCGTTCACGGCGCCCTTGAAGCTCGAGATGATCCCGGCGGCGAGGATCGAGACGAGCGTGACCAGCGCGAGCCCGATCATCAGGGCCGAGGCCGTCGAGGCCGTCCGCTGAGGATTCCGCTGCGCATTCTCGCGGGCGAGCGTGCCGGCAGCGCCTCCGATCTTCGTCGCCGGCCAGCCGAGCAAACCGGCGAGCGGAGGCACAAGGCGGACCGACAGGAGCGCGATCCCGAAGAACACGAGGAGCGCGCCGCCGAGCATGAACAGGAGGATCGCCGCCGTGCCGAGATCGGGGGCGAACAGGCCCCACAGGAGGCTGCCGAAGCCGAGCGCGGCCAGTAGCACCGCCGCCGGCAGGCGGAAGCGGGCGAACCGCCCCTCCGGCAACGTGGCGCCCTCCCGGACTGCGGCGATCGGCGGCACGCGGGTGGCGCGCACCGCGGGCCGGAGGCTGGCGAGCAGCGTCACGATGATCCCGACCGCGAGCGACACGATGATCGTGCGCGTCTCGAAGGTGAGGCCGTTGTTCGGCAGCGTGAAGCCGACGGCGTCGAAGAGCTTGAAGAGGCCCTGCGCGAGCGCGAGCCCGAGGAACAGCCCGATTACCGAGGCCAGCGTGCCGACCACGAGCGCCTCGATGATGATCGAACGGAGCAACTGTCGCCGAGACGCGCCGAGCGTGCGCAGGGTTGCGAGCTCACGCGTCCGCTGGGCGATCGTGATCGACAGCGAGTTCGCGATGACGAAGCTGCCGACGAACAGCGCGACGCCGCCGAAGCCGAGCAGGAACTTCTGGAGGAAGGAGATGAAGGAGTTGGTGTCCTTCGCGTCCTCGTGCGCCTGCCCCTGGCCCGTCCGCACCTGTGTCGCGGGAGGAAGGATCTCCTTGATCTGCCCCAGCAACGCGTTGCTCGAGACGCCCGCCTTCGCAGAAACCGCGATTTCGTCGAGCTTCCCGGCCCGGTCGAACAGCTTCTGCGCGGTGGGCAGGTCGAACCCGGCCAGCGTGGCACCACCGATCGTCGAGACCGAGCCGAACTTGACGAGCCCGGAGATGCGCAGCCGGCGAACTGGTCCCTCCGCCTGCACGCCGACCGTCTGGCCGACCTTGAAGTCCTCCTTGCCCGCGGTCGACTTGTCGATCACGACCTCGTTCCCGTGCGGCCATGCTCCCTGTACCAACGCGAGCGGGTTGAACGGCGACGAGCCGCGGGCGATGCTGAAGCCGAGATTCGGCGCGCCGCCGTAGACGACGGCCTTGCCGTTCCTGCCGATCAGCTGTGCTTCGCCGTTGACCTGGCCGTCGGCCTGCGCCACGTCGGGCAGCGCACGCACCTTCGCCAGGAGCGACTCGTCGAACGGGGGCGCCGTGACTCCGCTTCCCTCCGTCAGGTCGAAGGCGGACTTCCCGCTGATGACTGCGTCCGAGCCCTCGCGACTCGTCGTGAAGATCGAGTCGAAGGCCTTGTCGATCGAATCGGTGAGCACGTACGTACCGCTCACCGTCGCGACCCCGAGCACGATCGCGAACGCCGTCAGGACCGTTCGCAGCTTACGGCCGAGGATGCCCCGGAGCGCAAATCGCGTCATTCAGCGCCGAGCTCGTCCATCGCGGTCAGGATGTCCTGCGCCGAGATGTCGCTGCGACTCCCGGACGATGAGGCCGTCGTCGAGGAACAGGACGCGGTCTGCGATCGCCGCGGCCCGCGCTTCGTGCGTGACCATCACGATCGTCTGCGAGAGGTCTTCGACCGACTGGTGGAGCAGATCCAGAATCTCCCCGCCGGTCTTCGAGTCGAGGTTGCCGGTTGGCTCGTCGGCGAAGACGATGCTGGGCTTGTTCACGAGCGCGCGCCCGATGGCGACGCGTTGCTGCTGTCCGCCGCTCAGCTCAGACGGGCGATGCTTGCCGCGGTCGGAAAGCCCCACCTTCTGCATCAGCTCGGCGATCCACTTCTTGTCGGGCTTCTCGCCGGCCAAGGTGAGTGGAAGCACGACGTTCTCCTCCGCACTCAGCATCGGCAGCAGGTTGAAGAACTGGAAGATGAAGCCGATGTGCTCTCGCCTCAACTTCGTCAGCTCGGTGTCGTTGAGCTTCGAGATCTCGGTGCCGGCGATCTCGACCTCGCCCGAGGTCGGCTTGTCGAGCCCGGCCAGGATGTGCATCAAGGTCGACTTGCCCGAGCCCGACGGGCCCATCACTGCGGTCATCTGGCCCCTTGGGACGTCGAGCGACACGCCGCGAAGGGCGTCCACGGCCGTATCGCCCTCGCCGTAGCGGCGAGTCAGATCGCGTGCGGAGACGACCGGGCCTGTGCCGGGTTCTTCAGCAGCCGTCGCTGCTGCGGTCGCTGCGGCTGTCTCGTTCATCTGTCCTCCAGGTCGTTGCGGCAAGTGTTCACGGTAGCGGCGAAATCCTCAATCCGGGGGACAGGCCAGTCGAAGGTTCGGTTAACCGCCCGTCCGCGGGATCAGCGGTCGCCGACGGCGAAGAACACCGCTGCCAAAGCGACGTAGACAGCGACGAGGAGGGCCCCCTCCCAGCGGCGGGCCCGGCCGTCGCGGATCACCAAGGCGACGAAGAAGGCCGCGCCGCCCATCCCGAGCAGCTCGACAGGGCGGAAGGCAAGCGTCAGAGGATGTCTCGAACGCGAACGAGACCAGGGCGACCACGGGAATCACGAGCAGGCCGACCTGCGCGCTCGAGGAGATCGCGATCTCGCTGGCGAGCTTCATCTTCCCTCGGCGGGCGATCACGAGCGCCCCGCCGTGCTCGGCGGCGTTCCCGACGATCGCGACGATCACGATCGAGATGAAGAACTCGGAGAGGTTCGCCGCCTCCGCGAACGCCTCGAGCGAGTGCACGAGGATCTCGCTGATGATCGCGGTCGCGACGGTGGTGATGCCGAGCACGACGAGCGCCACCGGGAGGCTCCACGCGGACGGCTCGTCGCTCGGCTCGTGTGCCGGCCGGCCGCGGAGACCCTTGATCGTGACGGCGAGGTAGATCACCAGCATGGCGATGGCCGGACCGATGCTGAGCAGTGCGAGCGAGTGCCGGTTCGGGTCGCCGTGCCAGCCTGGAATCGACGGGATCAGGAGCAGGAGAACCGCGACGAAGACGAGCGCCAGCTGCCTCCAGAGCGAGTTGCGGTCGAGCTGTGACGTGTCCGGACCGAGGAGGAACGCAGCGCCGAGCACGAGCAGGATGTTCGAGATGACGCTGCCGGCCATCGACCCGCGCACGACGTCAGGCAGGTTGTCCGCGACTGCGATCACGGCGATGATGAGCTCGGGCGCGTTGCCGAAGCTCGCGTTGAGCAAGCCGCCGATCCGCGGTCCCGTGTGCTCGGCCGCGTGCTCCGTCGCTTCTCCGATCAACCACGCGAGCGGAATGAGCGACAGCGCTGCGAGGACGAACATGGTGACCTTGCCCGGATGGGCAACGGCGTCGATGAGCATGGTGATCGGCGCGAGCGCAAGCGAAGCCCAGAGGAGTCGTCGCGCCACCGCGGGCAGACTAGTGTCCCCGCCTGCATCCCGTCGCAAAGCGGCGGTGCAAGAGCGTACGGGCGCTCTTAGCGGATAACGGCGTCCCCTGTCAAGTCTTGCGGCGGAAGGTTGCGGGCTGGAAAATTCCGCCATGCCACCAGACGCGCAGCGCGCCAGGGCGCTCGTCGGCCGGACGCTTCCGCTCCGGCCGCAAGACGAGCTCGAGTGCCGCCGCTGCGAGGTTCACTGCGACAAGGTCGTCTATCCATCGGCGTGTCTCGAGCGGGCCTGTCCTTTCGTGTACGCGTTCCAGGAGTTCGGTCACACCTACATCGGCTGCATGCAGAAGGTGTACGGCGTCGAGATCAACCTCGAGATGCTGCGGGCGGCCGAGGCGAGGCGCGAAGGCTTCGGTGCGGTGCGAACGACCCGCGCTCCGCTGCCGATGTGCCGCGTCGAGGTGGAGGAGTGCTACGACCAGCAGCGCTCGGGCGATCTCGGTTGCGTCAACCCGGAGTTCCACGAGCTTCCGGTCGGCTCGCCGACGTTCAAGGTCTTTGCTCGGCTAGCGGACTGAGCAGCGCGTAGCCGACGAGTGGGCTCGCCGCGGCGAGGGCGAACGCGAGCCGCCACGAGCCGTGATGGACAATCGCCGCGAACGCGATCGGGGCGACGATGGCGCCGGCGGAGAGAAACGTCTGCTGCAGGCCGAGCGCCGCGCCGCTTCGCGCTCGCCCCGCTGTCTCCGCCGTGGCCGTGAATGCCAGCCCGTTCCATGCAAGCGCGACCGTTCCCGCGACGACGAACGCCGGCACGAGGAGCCAGATGGGAGCATCGAGAAGCACGGCGCACGTGCCCACGCTCAGCGCGAGCGCGAGCGCGATCAGCCGAAGCGGGACGATGCGCATGTGAAGCCGGTCCGACCAGCGGCCGGCCGCGATCCGAGCGATCCCGCCGAAGACTTGCGTCACGGCGAATGCGCCGGCGGCGACGGCGGTGGACACTCCGCGTTCGTCGTGGAAAAAGAGCACGAAGAATCCGATCAGGCTCAGCTGGGTCGTCACGTAGAACGTGCTCGCCACACAGATGCGCCAGACACGAGGATCGCGAAGCGGCCGCGCCAGAAGCGAGTGATCCTCCGTGGGCTCGGCGCGAAGCAGGACAGCGCCGACCACCGCGGCGAGGAGACAACCGCACGCAAGTCCGTCGAACGCAGCGTGCAGGCTGATGTGCTCGTTGAGCGCCGGCAGAGTGACCGCCGCGACCGCTCCGCCGAGGGGGACCGCCATCTGACGGATGCCGAGCGCGAGCCCGCGCTCGTCTTCGCCGAACCACGACATCACCGCACGGCCGCTCGCGGCGTTGACGCCGGCACCGAGGGCGCCGGCGATCGTCAGCGCGGCGACGAGCTCGCCGAAGGACGACGCGTACGCGGCCCACAGAAGCGCGGCAGCCGTCGCCGCCTGTCCGAGGCCGATCACTGCGCGCTCGCCGATACGGTCGGCAACGATCCCCCAGCCGAGCAGGGTGACCATCGACCCGATGTTCAGGGCGGCGAGCACGACGCCGACCTGCGGCAGTGTCAGGTCGAACTGGTCCTGGATCGCAGGCGCAATCGCCGGCAGCCCGAGGAGGATCGCGGAGAACGCGGCCTGGGCGAGCACACCCGCCGCGAGGATCGTCCAGCGGTATCTACGTGCCTGCGGCTCGCGCGTGGAGCTCACGGAGCTTGCGGATCTCCTCGGCGTTCGGGCCCTTGCCGTCCTTGCCCGGAACCTCCAGCACGACAGGGAGGTGCTGTAGCTGGGGATGAGCCAGAAACACGCCGAGGCCTTCTCCGATCAGCCCGTCGTCGATGTTCTCGTGCCGGTCGCGGTTCGAGCCGAGCGGCGCCTTGGCGTCGTTCGCGTGCAGCACTCGCAGCCGGTCGAGCCCGATGCGTTCGTCGACCTCGGCCACGACCGCGTCCATCGTCGCCGGGTCGCGCACGTCGACGCCCGAGACGAAGAGATGACACGAGTCGAGGCAGACGCCGAGCCGTTCGTGTCCTCCGAGCGCCTCGAAGATGACGGCGAGCTCCTCGACCGATCGGCCGACGGTTCCACCCGCGCCGGCCGAGTTCTCCATCAGCAGCCACGTCCTGTCGTTGCACCGGTCCAGCACCTGAGTCAAGGCCGGCACGACGCGCTCCAGGCCGACGTCGAATCCTGCGCCGAGATGCGAGCCGACGTGGAAGACGACGGCGTCCGCTTCGATCGCGCACGCGGCGTCGACAGTGGCGCGCATCGTGTCCACGCTCTTCGTGTAAACGCCGTCGTCGGGCGCCGCCAGGTTGACGAGGTAGAGGGCGTGCACGACGACGTCGAGCTTCGTTTCCGCCCTTCGCTCGCGGAAGTGCTGGAAGTCCTCGGGCTCGTGGTTCGGAAAGCGCCACGTGCGCGGGCTCTGCACGAAGAGCTGGACGACGTCGGCGCCCATGTCGACCGCGTTGTCCTGAGCCTTCTTGATCCCACCCGAGCAGTGCGCGCCGAACAGCATGGGCTCGACCCTAACGACGCGACGGCTCGCGAGGCGCGGCGCCTAGGATTTCCTCATGGCCGTCCGCGTTCGCATGGCACCGAGCCCCACCGGATTCCTGCACATCGGGAACGTGCGCACGGCGCTCTTCAACTGGCTCTTCGCCCGGCACGAGGGCGGGGAGTTCCGTCTGCGGATCGAGAACACGGATACGAGCCGCGAGGTCGCGGAGGCCACGCAGCAGATCCAGGACTCGCTGCGCTGGCTCGGCCTCGACTGGGACGGGGACGTCACGTTCCAGCTCGATCGCCGGCAGGAGTCCGCCGAGATGGCCCATCGCCTCGTCGAGGAGGGGAAGGCCTACGAGGACGAGGGCGCGATCCGCTTCCGGATGCCCGACGAGGGGGTCACCGCCTGGGACGACGCCGTGCGCGGGCGCATCGAGTTCCCGAACGAGCAGCTCGAGGACCTCGTCGTGCTCCGCTCGGACGGCAGGCCGACCTACAACTTCGCCTCGCCGCTCGAGGACGTCTGGGACGGCATCACGCACGTGATCCGCGGCGAGGATCACATCTCGAACACGCCCAAGCAGATCAACATCATCCGCGCGCTCGGGGCGGAGCCACCGGTGTACGCACACGTGTCGCACGTTCTCGGAGCGGACGGCAAGAGCCTGTCGAAGCGACACGGCTCAGTCACGGTCGACGAGTTCAGGCATGCCGGGTACTACGCGCCGGCGCTGATGAACTTCCTCGCGCTGCTCGGCTGGAGCTACGACGACAAGACGACGATCATGTCGCGTGACGAGCTGATCGAGCGTTTCAGCCTCGACCGTGTCGTTCCGAGCCCGGCGACCTTCGACTACGAGAAGCTGGACTGGATGAACGGCGTCTACCTGCGCGCGCTACCCAGCGAGCAGTACGCCGGCGAGCTCATCGCGTTCCTGCGCGACGAAGGCTACGACTGGGACGAGGAGCTCGTTCGCCGCGCCGCACCGCTCGTGCAGGAGAAGATCGAGCGATTCGGGCAGTTTCCCGACTTCGCAGGATTCCTCTTCCGTGACGTTGATCCGGACCCGGCGTTGCTCGACGGCCGTAGCGCCGTCGTCGCCGCGGCACGGGACGAGCTCGCCCGGGTCGAGCCCTTCTCGGCTCCGGAGATCGAGTCGGCTCTCCGCGGCCTCGCGGAGCGGCTGGAGCTCTCGCCGCGCAAGGCGTTCGAGCCGATTCGGATCGCGGTGACCGGGTCCAAGGTCTCACCGGGTCTCTTCGAGAGCCTCGAGCTCCTGGGGCGAGACGAGGCTCTGCGCCGGCTCAGCGCCGCTGCGGCCGTAGCGGTTTGACGCGCCCGAACGGATCCAGCGCCCGCTGGAATGCCACCCAGGCACGTCGCCGGAACTCGGGCGTCGGAAGTGGAAGGCCGTCCGCGGTTCGTGTCGGTTCACGATCCGCGCGGTTGTCTGGGCGCGTCCGCTCGCTTCCCATTTTCAATTCGTAAACGGCTCGAAGTCGAATGGAGTTACGGAGTACACTGGCGAGCCCCGTGGAGAGCTCGGGCCACACCGTTCTCGTCGTCGACGACGACCCTTCGATTCGCCTGCTCTGCCGTGTGAACCTCGAGCTCGAGGGCTGCACGGTCCGCGAGGCGGGATCGCTCGACCAGGCGCGCTCGGAGCTCGGACAAGGCGGTGTCGACGTCGTCCTTCTCGACGTTCACGTCGGCTCGAGTGACGGAGCAGAGCTTCTCACGGAGCTTCGGCGCGACCATCCGGGACTTCCGGTCGCGATGTTGACCGGCTCCGCCAGCCATGCCGAGCTCGCCGAGACCGAGGCCGACGCGGTCCTGTTCAAGCCCTTCACGCTGGAGCAGCTGACCGGAACGGTGCGCGCGCTGACTGCGCGAGCGGCCGGCACGCCCGGATAGAGTCCTCTCGATGTCGACGACTGCGGTCCGGAGCCCCGCGGAATTCGAGGGGCAGCTTCGGCGCTACCTGTTCGAACGCTCCGAGGAGGGACGGGCGGTCCGGGTCGGCGAGAAAGAGGTGTCGGAGCAGGCGGCGATCGTCGCCCGCTATTCGGATCTGTTCAGCCGGGAGCAGCTGCGCGCGCTCCGTGACGAAGAGGAGCAGGCCGAGGGCGACCAGCGAGAGTGGCTCTATCGGCTGCGCAAGACGTGCGAGGGCGGGCTGGTTGCCGCCGAGCTCGCCGAGAAAGAGGACGAGCTCGAGAACGCGATCCTCGCCGCACGCGTGACGTTCCAGGGCGAGGAGCTGCCGCTCCGCTCAGCGCTTGCCACGCTCGCCGTCCTCCCCGCGTACCGGGACCGGGACGAGCTCGGGGAGCTCTACCGCGAGAAGTCCGCCGAGTTCAACCCGGACCGCCTGGAGCTTCTGCAGGCCTACGAGGAGCTGGAGGCCGACCTCTCGGAAGAACCGGATCCCGTCGCCCGCAACGAGGAGGAGAAGCAGATCTCCCTGCGCGAGCTCGCATCGGTCCTGACCGCGGCGAGCGACGAGGTCGAAGCAGATTTCATCGCGATGCGCGAGCGCTGGTTCGAGCGGCTGCTCGGCCCTGATCGCGACGAGGTGCCGTCGTCGGCGCACATGGCCTACGTCCGGAGGCTGTCGCCGCTCGACTCGATCTACACGAAGGAGCGTGCGACGGAGGTTTGCCTGGCGACGCTGTCGGCGCTGGGGTTCGACCTGGCCGCCGACCGCAACATCCGCCTCGACCTCGACGACCGGCCCGCAGAAGTCGCCGCGCGCCTGTGTGATCGCGTCCGATCCACCGAAGGTCGTCCACCTGATCACGCGCGCCCAGGGCGGGCTGCACGACTACCAGGCGTTCCTACACGAGGCCGGGCATGCGCTGCACTACGCCGGCGTCGATCCGACCCTGCCGTACACGTTCCGCCGGATTGCGCGCGACCATGCGCTGACGGAGATCTACTCGTACATCTGCGAGGCGATCACGCGTGAACCGGGCTGGCACGCGGAGCACTTCGGCCTCGGCGACGAGGACGCTCGGACGAATGCCGAGGCGACGATCTTCCTCGAGGCGCTCCTGTACCGGCGCTATACGGCCAAGCTTCAGTACGAGCTGGGCTTCTGGTCCAACTTCGAGGAGGCCGGCCTCGCCAGCGACGACTACTGCCGAGCGCCTGACGGCCGCCACGGGAATCCGCTACCCACGGGACGGCCACCTCGCCGACATGGACCCCGGCTTCTACTCCGCCGACTACCTCCGCGCGTGGATCCGCCACGCCCAGCTCCGCGTCGTACCTGATCGGCGAGGTCGGTGAAGACTGGTGGCGAAGCCCACAGACCGGCGAGATCCTGCGCGCGCTCTTCGAGGAAGGCACGAAGCCGTCGAGCGAGGAGATCGCAACCAGGCTCGGCTTCGATCCCAACGACACCGCCCCGCTGATCAAAGAGCTCACTTCCTAGATTTGCGCGACGTCGCGTACGACCACTTCTACGGGTACGACGAGCTGACGGGCACCCTGCGGGCGTGGGCGGACGAGGCTCCGAAGCTCTGCACGGTCGAATCGATCGGCACGTCGTACGAGGGTCGCGAGATCTGGCTGGTCACGGTGACCAACACGGAGACCGGCGACCATCGTGACAAGCCGGGCTTCCTGATCGAGGCGAACATCCACTCGATGGAGTGGACCGGGTGCAGTGCGGCGCTCCATCTCATCCACACGCTCCTGACGCAGCACGGTGACGACCCGACCGTGACGCGCGCGCTCGATACGCGAGTCTTCTACGTCATTCCGCGCCTGAACCCGGACGGCGCCGAGCTAGGGCTGAAGGAGCGTCGGTTCATCCGGTCGAGCGTCCGCCCGTATCCGCGTGAGGAGCAGGACGACGGGCTCCGCGTCGAGGACATCGACGGGGATGGTCGCGTGCTCGACATGCGGATCGAGGACCCGAACGGCGCTTGGCGGCGCCATCCGGAAGAGCCGAAGCTCCTCGTCCGGCGCGAACCGGTCGACGGTCCCGACGACGGGCCGTTCTACCGCCTGCTCGTCGAGGGCCGGATCGAGAACTTCGACGGCGTGACGATCAAGATCCCGCCGCCGCTGGAAGGACTTGACCTGAACCGCAACTTCCCGGCCGAGTGGATGCCGGAGCACGAGCAGCGCGGCGCCGGGCCGTACCCGACGTCCGAGCCGGAGGTGCGCGCGATGGTGCAGGCGGTCGTCGAGCGGCCGAACATCACCGGCCACATCGCGTACCACACGTTCAGCGGCGTCCACCTGCGGCCGTATGCCGGACGGCCCGACGACGACCTTCCGACCCAGGACCTGCGTGCGTACAAGATCCTCGGCGAGCGCGGCACGGAGCTGACCGGATATCCGGCGGTCTCCGTCTTCCACGACTTCAAGTACGACCCCAAGCAGACGATCAAGGGCGGGGCGCACGACTGGATGTACGACCACCTCGGCGTCTTCTCCTGGACAACGGAGTTCTGGAGCCCGCAGCGGCAGGCGGGCCTTTCCGACTACCACTTCACCGACTGGATCCGGGAGCATCCGATCGAGGACGACCTCGCGCTGGTGAAGTGGGCGAAGGAGACGTACCCCGACGCCTACGTCGACTGGTACGAGCTCGAGCATCCGGAGCTCGGCAAGGTCGAGCTCGGCGGCTGGGACATCGTCAACTACTGGTTCAACGTCCCGTTCGACCGTCTCGAGTCGGAGGTCGCGCCGCACAGCGACTGGGCGTTGTTCCACCTGCTCGTCTCGCCGCTCCTCGAGCTGCGCTCGCTCGAGGTGGAGAAGCTCGGAGAGGCGTCGTTCCTCGTGCGTCTCGTGGTGCAGAACTCGGGCTGGCTGCCGACGAGCGTCACGGAGAAGGCGGTGGAGCGGAAGGCCGTGCTCGGCCTGGAGGTCGAGCTCGACCTACCCGAGGGCGCGCGTCTCGTCGGTGGCGAGATGAAGACGGATGTCGGACAGCTCAAGGGCCGAGTCGACAAGCGGTCGACGACGTGGTGGGCGAACGACGAGTCGACCTCTGACCTGGCGAAGCTCGAGTGGGTGATCGAAGCACCCGGCGGAACGGAGATCGGCATCGAGGCGCGCCATCCGCGCGCCGGCACGGTCAGGCGTCGTGTGACGCTGGGTTAGCGTCCGGACTGCGAGCTCTGCTCGTGGTCTTGCTTCAGCTCTGCGTCGGAGGCGTTGCCCGAGCTTCGGATCTCGGCCTGAATCCGCTCGGCCGCGGCCCTGTTCCAGGCGAAATACGGGAGGTCGGTCACTTCTCCAGTGTGCACCGGCTTCGCGCCTCGTACATGACCCGATCGGGTCGTTTTTCGCTGACCCGATCGAGTGCTCGTGGGAGAGCTCGGGGCGTACGCTTGAAGGCGTGCGGCTCGTCCTCAACATCATCTGGCTGATCTTCGCGGGCATCTGGATGGCGATCGCTTACGTGATCGCGGGCATCGTCATGTGCATCACGATCATCGGCATCCCGTTCGGAGTGCAGGCGTTCAAGTTGGCGGGTTACGCGCTGTGGCCGTTCGGCCGGACGCTGGTGCCAACCGGAGGCCACGAGGCCCTCTCGGTGATCGGCAACATCCTCTGGTTCATCTTCGCCGGCTGGTGGTTGGCCATCGGCCACGTGATCACGGGAGTCATCCTCTGCCTGACGATCATCGGGATCCCGCTGGGCATTGCGAGCTTCAAGATGGCCGGAGCGGCGCTCATTCCTTTCGGTAAGGAGATCGTCGACTTGGACTCGCTCGAGCAGCTGCCCCCGGGCGCGATCGTCGTCGCGGATCAGTCCGCGAAGTAGCCGAACTGACCGAAGCGCTGACGGAATTAGCCCTACGGCTAATTCCGAAGCGCGCTCACCGCGGCACCCTGGCATGAGCTCCAAGCCACTCCGCCATCAGGGGACTCATGCTGAAGAAACGAACGCTCTCTTTTATCACCGTGAGCGCGGCTGCTCTGGTCTTCGCCGTCACTGCTCAGGCGTCGTCGAAGCAACTCTGGTACAGCGCGCGCGTCGATCAGATCGCCGGCAATATCGCGGGCAAGAGCGTCCAGGTGCTCGGCGAGGACGACTGGAACGAGTGGGCATCGTTTCTCCCCGGCGAAGACCCACGTGGGGTGCTCGGCTTCACGTATCCCCTCGCCGGCTCGTCGTCGGTGCTGTACCACAAGATCTTCATCAACCCCGACCTCTGGCCGATGCTCTCCAACGCGGCCGTCAGCGGGGCCGAGAGGTCTGGCTCGAGCCGGTACATGACTGCCGTTGCGATCATGTCTCTGACCCACGAGGCGTACCACCAGCGGCTGATCTCCCTTGACGAGAGCCGCGTCAACGCCTGCGCGCTCAAAGCGTTCCCGGAAGTGCTCTCACGCGAGTTCGGCGTGCAGCCGACCGTTACCACCAGCAACAGGGTGCCCTCGCAAGTGCGTATCCGCTACCGGGTGCGGTACCACCACAGGTGGGTGAATCGCTACCGGTGGAAGACCGTCTGGCGTTCGGTGACGAGCACAGCACCGAACTCCGTGTTCAACGAGTACGTGGCCGACGCCCAGGACTTCTACAGCCACCAGCCACCGCCCTACAACGCGGGGACGTGCTGGTAGGCCCGGCGTAGCTATGGCGTTGGCGACTGATTCCCCGAGTTACGGGCGACGGTAGCGGCCGCCGCTGCGGGTCAAGAGGCCGTCGTCCACGAGGTAGCGTCGCAGCGACGCGTAGTCATCGTGGAAGCGCCCGAGCAACTCGTTGACCTCGGGCTCGGGGTACTCGATCCCTCGCTCGAAGCGTTCGGCAAGGTACTCGAGCACGACGCGCCGCTGGGCGGCGCGAACCGGAATCGCCTTCAACCGACCTTCGTCGACGAAGTTCCGCAGCACCCGGGCTTGCCCTGAAGTCGCTCCTGGAAGCTCGCGTTGTCGCGGCGGCCGTTCGCGGGCCGCCTCGCGAAGCGCCGCGACGTCGATCTGCAGTCCGTCCTGGTGCTCGACGACGCCGGCCGAGATGAGCCTCGGGAGCGCACGACGAACCTCCTGCGGCTCGAGGGAGCTCGTCTTGGCCACGTCGTCGATCGTCCGTGCCCCGAGCGCGATCGCAGCCACGACCCGCAGGCGCTCGTCGTCCCCCAGGAGCCCACTGACCGTCGCCGCCTTCATGTCGTCACCATAGCGCCGGGCAAGGACTCGAACCTTGACTACCTGATCCAGAGCAAAGACGACCATGCGCCCTCACATAGGTCTTTTCCCTGCAGGTAAGCCCCTTAGCAGGTCTTGTGGTCTGCGTGTGACCGCCGGATAGGAGCGGCTTCCAGGGACTTTTGCCTCATTTCGGCAGTCTGCCAATTGCGGGCTGGCTCTTGCAGAGTCATCGAAACCGACAGCAATGAGCTGACCGGATCGCGACGGTCGAGCTGCTCCGCGAAGCCGGCCTCGGCAGGTGCGACTGTACTCTACGACTTCTACGCCGTTGCGCTCGAGACCGTCACGAGGCCGCCGCTGCACATGGACCGGCCCGCTCCCGGCTGTTGCCGCCGTCTGTGAGCGGCCGCCTACGGTTGTCTCTGATGGGATCGCATTGCCGAGGCCGAGCGTCCTCGGGCGCGCGCGCGATGTGAGCCGTCGGCTCGCTCGAGCCAGCGACGAACAGGGCGGCTGAAGAGACGGGCTGCAGTGGGCAATCGGCCATAACGGCTCTGCCTATGCGAGCGGCAAGAAAGCGCGTTCAGCCTTCATCTGCGAGGCGTGCGCACTCCATGGTCGCTCGGTGATCCCGGCTGCCCTCCGATCGCGAGCGTTGTCCGCGCCGTCGGCTGCCGCTGCACGTCCATGGACCGCTCGCCGCGCGGGGTCCCGAGTTGCAGTGTCTGGAGTTCGTGAACAGGCTGACCGCGTTGTTTGCCTCAGGCGGCGCGTGCGCTGAGGCCGAGCGTGGCTTCGATCCAGTGGCTTCCGCTGGCAAGCTCCAAGCGCGCGTCAATCCCGCGACCGGCACCGCACCTCTTCAACACAACGCGAGGCAGTCGTTCACACAACCACGCGCGATCCACGCTCGTTCGAGCTGTGTGCGCAGACGCGGGTCGTGCCGCGAAGCGCAAGACCAGCCGTTTTCGCCCTACCGACCGGGTGTCAAGGTTAAACCGGGATTACTGGCGCTACGACCTTGAGCGGAATCGGCTATTAGCAAACGCCGAGAGCGCGTTTTGTCTAACGGGCGCCGTCGCCGAATTCACGCTCGGCGCAATAGTCGCGCCGTGACCAAGGCCGCCATAGTTGCGAGCGGCGTAGCCAACTTGAATCGCTCAAGCTCGAGTAGCACGCAGGCTTTCTCACCGTGTCGGACCCGAGCCGAATCTGCTTCGCTTCTCCCGCGTCGCACCGCAATGGGGGCCCCGTACTTGTCCCCCAGAGCGGCGGCGTAGCTTGATCGAACGAGCTCGTTCGGTGGACCTCGTCTTTCGGCTAGGCCGAACGAGAACCCGCCCTTTCGGCCATAGGCCACGGGAGGAGTGGAAGCTGGTGGTTGTGCGCAAGGCACATTACGAGGCGACTATCAGGCGGACAGTCAAGCGGGAGAGGGGACCGAACCGATGCGGAGGAAACGAGGTCGATTGACTCCCGTGCGCCTGCGATGCGCGTGCTGCTGATCGCCCCTCCTCGGCGCTCGTCGTGGTGCCGGCGTCGATGCGTTTCGGCGACATCGGGGCTCGTCGCCGCATATGGCTTCGAGGCCGGTTCCGGGCGGCGCAGGCGTCCGGGAACGTGAACAGCGACTCGATCCAGGGAACCTGGACGAGCTCAGGTGTCTATGGAAACGCGCTTCGGCTCGACGGTTCCGGCCCGGCAGTGGTCGTCGACGACTCGTCCTCGCTGCACCTCAACCATGCGATGACGCTCGAGGCATGGGTCAAGCCGTCGGCGGTCAGCGACGCCTGGCGCGACCTTGTGTTCAAGGGTGACGACAACTATTTCCTGGAAGCAACCTCGCCGCACGGTGGGGTCCCCGCGGCCGGGGGCAGGTTTCCTGGGTGGTGACCGCACCGAGACGTTCGGGACTGCGGCACTTTCGGCGGCGGCGTGGGCCTACCTTGCTGCGACGTACGACGGTTCCGAGCTCCGTCTCTACGTTGGCGGTGAGGAGGTTTCGAGCGTCCGCGCGACCGGCCCGATCAAGTCGTCCGGAACGCCACTCGGTTTCGGCGACAGGTTCGGAGAGAACTTCGGGGTTCAGGCGAAGAGGGCCCAAGCGGTGAGAATGCCCGCAGGGCCACGAGACGTGCGACTACGACCCCGTGGCCCGCGCACCCCGGTCAAGTCGAGCCGCCCTCCGCCCAACGCTGTCGGCGACGGCGACGAGTTCGGGCGAGGTCGACCTGGGCTGGGGGCAGGCGGGCGACAACGTCGGCGTGACCGGGTATGAGGTGTTCCGCCGCGGCGGCGAGAGCTGCACCGACCTCACCCAGATCGGGCAGATCGCGGGGACGTCAACCAGCTACGCGGACAAGACCGTTGCCGCTGGCAGCAGCTACAGCTACCTGGTGCGCGCGGTCGACGCGGCGGCAACATCGGCCCGTTCCGACTGCGCGTGACGTGCCTGGCCGTACAGGGGAGCCTGGCCCGCGTACGGAACGGTCGGCGAGGCGGCGAGTTCGAGCGAGGTCGACCTGGGCTGGGGCGCCGCAACGGACGACAGCGCCGTCCTGTACGACCTCGAGCGGTGCGAGGGCAGCGGCTGCACCGATTTCGCGCTGCTGGCGACGACCGCCACGACCGACTATTCGCGGACACGTCGGTTGCTGCCGGCTCGACCTACGTCTATCGCGTGCGTGCGGTCGATGCGGCCGGCAACCTCGGCCCGTTCTCCAACAGCGCGCAACGGACGACGCCCGCCGGGCCCGGACACTGAGCCGCCGTCTGCGCCGGGACGTTGTCGGCGACGGCGGCGAGCTCGTGCGAGGTCGAGCTGGGCGGGGTGCCGCAGCGGACGACGGCGACGGCTGGGATCTCTTCGATGCGCGGGCATCGGTTGCACCGATTTCGCCTCGCGCGACCGCCGCGACCGCTGCCCCGACACGCGGTGCGCCGGCCGACCTACGTCTACCGCGTGCGTGCCGCCGACGCGGCCGCCAACCTCGGCCCGTACTCCGACACTGCGAGCGTCGACGACATCCGCCGCCACCTCCCGGGCCCGGACCGATTTCTGTCGCGGCCACGGGACGTATCTCGTCGATCCGAACGGCGCATCCTTTCTGATCACCGGCGATCGCCCAAGCGCTGATGGCAACCTGACCGATCATGCGGGCCTCCCCTTCGCGACCCGTCGGCCCGCGGGTTCAACGCCGTCTGGATCAACTTGCTCTGTAACAACTACACGGCGTGCCGAGCCGACGGAGCACCTGGGACGGGTGCCTCCGTTCACGACACCCGGTGACTTCTCGACACCAAACGAGGCGTACTTCGCGCGCGCCGACAGTTCCTGCGTCTCGCGGGCGCATACGGTCTTGTCGTCCTCCTCGATCCCGCCGAGACCGGCGGCTGGCTCAGCACCATGGTCGGCAACAGCCTCGACAAGCTTCGCGCCTACGGTCAGTACCTCGGCAGCGCTACAAGACTTTCCGAACATCATCTGGATGCACGGCAACGATTACCAGGCCTGGGGCCCGACGTACGACCCGTATGTCACCGCCGTCGCGCTCGGCATCCGTGACGTCGACACGCGTCATATGCACACGGTCGAGTTCAACTTCCTCGTGCAGCGGCTCGCTCGACGATCCGCCTGGGCGCCGCTCATCGAGCTCAACGCGTCGTACACCTACGAGCCCACGTACAAGCAGGTGCTCAAGGACTACAACCGCAGCAATTTCCTGCCCACCTTCATGGTCGAGGCGAGCTACGAATACGAGCACGACCCTGTGCCCCGTTGCGGCACGCCCCACAACTGCGGCGGCAGGAGTACTGGTCGCTCCTGAGCGGAGCGACCGGACAACTCTTCGGGAACCACATACACGTGGCAGTTCCATGTTGCAACCGAGACGGCTGCCGGCAACTGTTCGGCGGCTGGAGCGACCAACTCGATACACCCGGTCCGATCCAGATCGCGTACCTCAAAGCGCTCTTCGAGTCGCGAAGCTGGTACGACCTCGTTCCGGATCAGCGCACGATCTGGTCACGGACGGCTTCGGAACCTTCGGACCGTCGACTACGTCACTGCCGCCCGCACGCCTGACGGCACACTCGCGATCGCCTACCTGCCCTCGAGCCGAACCATCACCATCGACCTGGGCAGGCTCAGCGGCTCGGTCACGGCTCGCTGGTACGACCCCACCAACGGCACGTTCACGAACATCTCCGCGTCACCGTTCCCAACGTCGCAGCCAGCAATTCCGCCGCCTGGCACGAACGCCGACGGCAACGACGACTGGGTCCTCGTAGGCGCCCAGTAGGCCCGCCACGCGACTTGCTACAGCTGGAAAGCGTCCGTGTGCTGTGATCCGACCCCAAAAGGACAGCGTACGCCGAAGTCTTAACGCGCTCGCTGCTCCATGCCGCCGGAAAGCACAGGGTGCTGATCGCGATGTTGACGCTGGCGGGGACGAGGGTGAGCGAAGCCTGTGCCGTTCGTTGGGGCCGTCGATCTCACCCGCGCCAAGCTGACGATTGTCGAGTCGAGCCCGACGCGCGCAGCCTCACCATCGATGTTGCCCCCTTGCTGTTGACCGAGTTGAAGCTGCACAAGGCGAACGCCCGATTCGGCAGCCTACCTACTTCCTCTTTCCAACCCTCACCGGCACGCTGCCGAACCGCTCTAACGTCACCCTCTCCGTGTTGCAGCCCGCAATTTAGCGCGCGAACAAGCTCGTGCGAAAGCCTGACGTCAGCGCTCCTCGGCGTCACCAATCACAGCCTGCTACTCACGTTTTGTTCTCTGCTGTACTCTTCCTTACACTCTCCCTACTACTTCATTTAGCAGATCTCGCACTAGTCAGCCTCACTCTCCTTCTAGTTCTACAGCAATTTATACCACGTTCACCCAACTTCGTACCAATCCACTACCTCTTCTCCAGTTTTCTCACTCATTTCTTCACTATACCCTAACTTACCCCCTAACCTATTCCACTTCGACGGAACGAGAAAGCCTCCTAGGCGGGGGCTTCGGGAGGCTGCGGGGCAAGGACTCGAACCTTGACTACCTGATCCAGAGTCAGGCGTCCTACCATTAGACGACCCCGCAAGGGGCCTGCATTGTAACCCCGTTGACGTTCGGTCCTTTTCGCTGCTCCTCGTGCCACCCGCCGCTAGACTGGATCGCTCTCGGCCCATTCGTCTAGTGGCCTAGGACACCGCCCTCTCACGGCGGCGGCACGGGTTCGAATCCCGTATGGGCCTCACTCCCCGCACCCCCTCTTCTTCCGTCCGTTTCGTCGGCGCCGTGCCCCACTTGTGCCCTGCGTCCGGTGCGCTCTTTCGCCTCGTCGTTTGCCTCGGCGTCGGTCTCGCCCTCGCCCTGCGGCGGTCGTGCTTTTGGGTGGGCCGTCGAGTCGTGACGTTGACGACCGCGGCTGCCCGTCCGCGGCCTCGCCGGCTACGCCCTGCGTTCGACTGCGCCCGTTCCGCGTGCGGCGGGCGCTCGTTGCTTTTTGACCGCTTCCGGATTCCTGACGACCGGCGCGGCCGGGCTGGCTTTACGCCTGTCCGGCGATGTACGTTGCTCGTGCCCGACGCGTTGTGGCGTGACGAGCTCGAGGCTGTGGCGGGTTTCTCGCGGCCTCTCCGGTCCGCGCGCTGTCTTCGGGGCCGATCGCACACCCTTTGTTGTCCGCGTTGACGCGCGCGACGTGCTGTCGTGCTTTCGCGCGTCGTGTTGCCTGGCGAGCTCGCGTTCGCCGCACTGTACCTGCTCTGCCTATCACACGTGCTGTCCCGTTGCCCGCCGCCCTCGCCATCGCCGTTGCTTTGCTGCGCGCATCCGCGATCGCCTCTTACCTGCGTGCGTCGCGCCGCATTCACGTCCTGCGCTGCTTGCGCACAGCCCCGTTTCCCGTCGACGATCTGCGCGCTCGATCGCCCTCGCGCGCTTCCTGACTTCGCGCTGCGCCGTCTCGCGCTGCCGTTGCTTTCTGTCGGCGCTCTGCCCTACTCTACCGTTGATCTCGGCGTGCTTCCCCGCGCGGATCAGGCGCCTCCGCCTCGGTCCGCTCAGCCTTGCTGCGCTTCACGAGGTGTTGAAGGCACGCCTTCGGCGCTCCTTTCCCCGGCGGACGCTCGTGCGCGTTGAGCACGTGGCTGGAGGCAACCCATTCTTTGCGCTGAGATCGCCCGCGCGCTACCGGAGACGCGCCGCCCGGCTTGCTGATCGTTCCGCTGCCGGACAACCTCCTCCGCCTCGTGGAAGCGCGAATCTCGAGGCTTCCGGCGGCGTCGCGCAAGACCTTGACCGCTGCTGCGGCATTACCAGCCCCCACCGTGGAGCTCGTGCGGACGCAGTTGGGACGACAGTACCCAGGTCTCTCCTGGCTCTCGAGCGCGCGGCGAGCGCGGGAATCGTCCGACTCGACGGGCCCTACAATCCGGTTTTCGCATCCGCTCTTCGCGGCAGCGGTCTATTCCTCGGCGCCGCCGGCCGATCGGCGCCGCATGCACGGGCGGCTGGCGCAGCTCGTGCTCGAGTTGGAGGAGCGTGCACGCCACGTGCGCTGGCCGCCGAGAGCACCGACGAGGCGGCGGCGACGATGCTCGACGAGGCGGCGCTTCACGCCCGCCGCCGAGGCGCGCCTGAGACCGCCGCCGCGCTCGCAGAGCAGGCATGTCTGCTCACGCCGACGGGACGCCCAGCGCAGCTACTGCGCCGGACGATCCAGTCCGCCGAGTATCAGTTCCACGCGGGTGAGCCGCAGCGCGCGCGTCAGATGCTGGAGCAGGTGTTACGGGCGGCACCAGCCGGCCAGGGAGCGCGCGGAAGCTCTACGCCTGCTCGGCGAGATCCTCTCTAACGAGGAGAGCTTCTCGGAGGCGATCCGCGTGCTCGAGGATGCGCTCGAGCACGTCGGCGACGAGCTGGGGGTCGAATCGGTGATCGAGACCCGACTCGCGTTCGCTGTGCACGTAGCGGGCGACTTCGCCGGAGCGAAGCGTCATGCCGATCGCGCTCTCAGCCTGGCCGAGCAGCTGGGGGAGCCGGCGCTGCTCGCTGAGGCGCTTGCGGTCAGCCTTATGCCGACCTTCCTGCTCGGGCTAGGAGTGGACGAGGCGAAGGTCGAGCGAGCGCTTAGGCTCGAAGATCCTTACCGTCCCACCCCGATCATGATGCGCCCGAGCCTGTGCGCCGGCAGCCTGCGCTCTTCAGGGGCGAGCTCGACGCAGCGTGTCCATCCTTTCGGAGCTTCGCGAGCGCATCCTCGAGCACGGACAAGAGAGCGACCTCCCCTTCGTCTCCAGCTACCTGGGCTGGGCCGAGTGCTGGCGCGGCAAACTGGAAGCCGCAGCGACCTACTGCGAGGAGTCGCTCGAGTGCGCGGCACGCATTGGAGCCGCGCCGATGCGCTATTGGTCGCTGGCCTACGCCGCGGTCCCTCCGGCCTATGCGGGCGACCGCGCCCTCACGACGGCTCGTGTGGAGCAGTGCCGGGAGCTCGCTGACCAAGTCGGCGTCGACATCGCCCTGTATTGGGCCGGCTGGGCGCGCGCGGTGCTGGCGCTCTCCGAGGGCGACGCGGAGACGGCCGACGCGGCGCTGGCCCCATTCGTACCGACGTTCGAGGAGCATGGCGTGCCCGAGCCCACCGGCGGCTTCTTCCTGCCGGACGCGATCAAAACGATGATTTCTAGCCGGTCAGCTCGAGCGCGCGGAGCGGTTGCTCACGATGTTCGAGGAGTCGGCCGACCGACTGTCTCGCGGCTGGGCGATCATGGCCGCCGGCCGCTGCCGGGCGCTACTCAAGAGCGCTGACGGCGATCTCCCAGGCGCCTCGCGCACCGTCGCGGAGGCGGTCGCCGTCGGCGAGCGCCTCGAGCTCCCGCTCGAGCTAGCGCGAACGCTTCTGGTCGCAGGCCAAATCGAGCGGCGGAGACGGCAGAAGCTGGCCGCAAAGGAGTTTCTCGAGCGCGCGCTCGTCATCTTCGACGCTGCCGGCGCCGTTCTCTGGGCCGAGCGGGGACGCGGCGAGCTTGAGCGTGTCGGTCTCCGTCGGGCCGCCCCCGACCAGCTGACCGAGACCGAGCGGCGCGTTGCCAAGCTCGCCGCCTCCGGCCTCACCAACCGGGAGGTCTCCGGGCAGCTGTTTATGAGCCCGAAGACGGTCGAGGCGAACCTCGCCCGCGCCTACCGCAAGTTGGGCATCCATTCGCGCGCTGAACTGGGGTCGCGGCTCGCCGCCGCAGAGCGGACGCCGGCCCAAACCTAGGGAAACACCCGATTCCTTTTCGAGCGCGGCGGCGTAGCGTCGTTGGCGTGTCCGGACGCGACGAAGCGCGGAGCTACCTGGTCGAGTGCTACTGGCCTGGCGTCAGCGAAGAGAAGCTCGCCGCCGCCGCGCAGCGCGCCCAAACGGCGGCTTCCGAGCTTCGACGCCAGGGTCGCGAGTTCCGGTTCCAGGGCTCGATCCTCGTCGTTGCCGATGAGACCGTCTTCTGTCTCTTCGAGGGCCTCGAGGCGGACGTCCGCGCCGTCAGCGAACAGGCGGGCGTCCCATTCGAGCGGGTGCTCGAGTCGCTCCGAATCGACGGCAAGCAACGGCAAAGGGAGGGAGGGACAGCAATGAATAACTCAACCGCCCGGATCCCGATTCGCCAAAGCGTCCGTCAAAGCTGCGAGCAGCTGCGCCATTCCGAGCGACTCACGAATCTGCTCGAGGAATTCGCGCTCTGGACGGCCCTCTGGACCGGATTCCCGGTCGCCGACGAACTCGAGCGCGCGCAGACCAGATCCACGACCCGCCCGCCGACCCCGCGCAACCGAAAGCGACGCCCATTCCGCGACCGGCTCATCGCATCGCGAGCCGAGGCTCGGGGGCAGCGCTCGGAGCTGTCCGCAACAGCGGTTCGCCGGTGACGATCGTCGAGCGGAACGCGTCCGACTGGGGCGACGCAGGCGTGGGGGCAGCCGGCACACTCGGGCTCATGCTGGTTGCGAGCGGCCTCGTGATCGTGCGCCGGCACAGCCCTACGGGAGGACAGAGATCGGGGCGCGCCGTGGATGAGCTCCACCGAATGTTGGGCAACGAACACGAAGGCGATCGCTGCCGCATGGCGATGAACCTCAGTCACAGGTACGCGGGCGGGCTCGAGGTTCTCGCCAACCATGCACCGGCGAGCTGGGGCTGATCGCCGCGAACACGAAGAAAGGAAGAGAGAGATGCAGCACACACGCATGCGTTTCGTAGCCGCCGCAGCGGTCGTGGTCGTCGCGGCCGCGATCCCGGCCGTCGGTCTGGCGGGGCAGCCTGTCGTCCGCGACCACGAGTCGGTCGTCGAGGGGCCGTTCCCATCGACCTTTTGCGGGATCGACGGAACCGAGATTGACACGGCCACCTTCACCTACAGGCAGGACGCGAGCGGCTCGTTCCACGCGACGCAGAGCTTCAGAAACGTCTTCACCGCGTCCTCGACCGGCAAGTCGCTTGAGACCTCGGGTGCCGGCGTCGACATGGGCTCCGGCGTCGAGAATGGGGACGGCACTTTCACGTTCTCTGAGCACACAGCCGGGCTCGTGTTGAAGTTCAAGATCCCGAACGGCCCGGTGCTTAAGGATGCCGACGGAAAGCCGATCCTCGGAGCCGGCGTGATCGACACCGTCGCCACGTTTGACATCGCGACCGGCGACCTGATCTCGCTCCAGGAGACGGTGCACGGGCCACACCCCTTGCGGGACGGCGTCGACATCTGCGGGCCCGCGATCGCCTACCTCACGTCGTAGTCGCTCGCCTGACGTAGGAATGAGAAGGCCCGGGAATGCCGGGCCTTCTCGGTCCAGGGTGCGTCGTGCTGCTTCCGGTCGTCCGCACGCGGGAGGACTCCGCGGTGCGCGGGGGTGGGTGCCCCTCCCGCTGGCGATCCGTGCCGGATGAAGGCCCCGCGCGAGCATTGCGTTCGCGGGGGTACGGGGCCGGCACTTCCTAGCTGGTCAGCTCGTCGACGAGATGGGGATGCTGGGCGAGGATGCGGCGCTTCAACGCATCGCGCTCCTCGCGGGTGATCGAAGCGACGTCGAGCCGGCCGCTCGTCTCTTCGTCTTTCGGGTGTTGCAGTTGGCGGCCGTACACGAACTGCACGTACGCAACGGCGACCCTTGCAGCCTTGCCGGCGTCCTTGTCTTTCATTCCGTTTTGGAGGGCTTTTAGCACGTCCGGCCAGTCGTCGTCCAAGGCTTTGGCGGCGCGCTCGCGGACGCTCATCCGCGCCCCAGTTAAACGTTCACACGCAGGAGTCCCGACCTTGCGCGGGTATCACCCCCGCTCTCGATCGTCGTCACTAGGACCAGATTCATGCGTGTTCTCGTGTCGGAGACCGCCTGCTGACATAGCAGGAGTTCGCCCGCGATCCCCGCTCCCATAGTGCAAGAGGAGTAGCGTCGCGTTCGGTCTGTTCCGAAGGAGGGGAGCCGATGCGGCCTGATCCAGAGCAACTCGCGCGGATGCCGTTGTTCCGATCTTTGTCTCCTGAGCAGCTGGAGGCGATGGCAACGCTGACGGAGTTACGGCAGGAGGAGGCGGGGACTGTCTTGGTCGAAGCGGGAGTCCTGGGATACTCGTTGTTCGTTTTGCAGGAAGGAACAGCGTCGGTGACGGGCGGCGATGAGCCGCTCGGCGAGCTTGGCCCGGGCGATTTCTTCGGCGAGATTGCGCTTCTCGGCAAACGTGAGCGAACGGCGACGGTGACCGCCACGTCGTCGGTCACCCTTGTGGCCATGCTCGGCAGCGATTTCCGCGTCTTCGAGCGGGATTGGCCCGATGCCGCGGCGCAGATGAAGCAAGCAATGGCCGCGCGTCTCGCCCGCGGCCCCTAGGCTAGACACCTGCGAGACATCTGATTGCGTGGCACAGGCCGAACTTCGCGTCCCGGTCGTGGATCAAGAAGCGCGGCCGCCGGCGTCGTCGTCGAGGTCCATCAGCAGGTTACGCGCCTGCCGGGTCATCCACGCCGTATCGGCGTTGCTCGTACAGGCGACGTATTCGACCCGTCGTGTCCCGATCGAGACGAAGAACAGTCAAACCTAGGTCGGCCCCGAGTCCGACTTTTGACACCCTTCACGCGACCAGCAGTCCCGCCACATGGGCTGCCAGCAAGCTCGCAACCAGCGCGTGAAGTTCGCCGTCAGGCAACGCAGCGAGCTTCAGCAGGCCGGCGTACAACCGCTCCAGCTCGCGCTCCAACATCGAGTCGACGTCGACACCACCAACGCGCTCGTCGGCACGAGGACGCTGCAACCAACGGAGGAGAATCTCGGCAGCGCGAGGAGCTGAGACCGCCTTCTCGTGCAAACCACGCTCGATCTCTGCGTCAGAAGAGGGCTCGCTCTTACGACGCGGAGCGCGCGCCCGGTAATCAGCACACGGCGCGGCTTCGGGCTGCGCGGCGGCGCCCGCTCCCCGCGCGCGATCCATACACGTTCGGACTCACCGGTCGCTAGCGAACCCCGGATCCAGGGCTCCAGGCGCCGCGAGCGACGCGCAGGCCCTGCATCAGGGATCAGGAGCGTGCCGATCGAGACGTTGACCAACCGTTTGATCGGAGAGAAGATTGAGCCTGGTCAGCGCCGCCGCGAACCGAGGAGGTTTCGCTTGAAGAGACGACATCGAGGCCCGGCGTGCTTGTTCGCGGTTCTGCTGCCCGCGATCGTGGCGCTGGCCGCCGCGACCTCCGCCGCGGGCGAGGGAGGAGGACGGAACCAGTTCCCGTGCACGTCGACCAGCGTCCGGGCGGGGGCCCTCCTGCCCGAGCTCGTGCCCGATCAGCAGCTTCTCGCCGACGAGCACGTCGTCTGGCGCGACCCGCAGACCCGCCAGTTCTTGCTCGCGTTCTCGGCCGGGATCAAGAACCTCGGCGCCGGAACGATGAACGTCGTCGGCTATCGCGACTCGGTCGCCCACAGCCTGCCGGACCCGAACACGATGCCGGCCTATCAGCGCCTCTTCCACTCGGACGGCTCGTGCGACGAGCTGCGGATCGGGACGATGACCTACCACGACATTCACCACCACTGGCATCTCGACGGGGTGATGAGCTACCAGCTCCTCGACGCCCAACTCGAGCCCGTGAAGCCGAACTCGAAGGTTGCGTTCTGCCTCGCCGACGTGGCCAAGGCGGACTCGACGCTCCCAGGCTTTCCGACCGCGCCCGCGTTCAACGGCTGCGACCCGAACGCGCGGACGACCTACGTGAACATGGGCACGTCGGTCGGCTGGGAGGACATCTACGACAAGATGCTCTTCGGCCAAAACTTCGACGTCACCGACCTGATGAACCGCCCGCAGGCGCAGTACTTCATCCAGCAGACGGTCGACGCGGCCGGAATCGTCTTCGAGCAGAGCGACGCCAACAACACCACCGGTATCTGGGTGACGCTGGGAATCGGCGTCCCATACTCGACCGGCGGCCCGCGACCAGGGGTCTAGGGCGCGAAGCACTCTTAAGTAGGCGTGTGAATTTGTAAAGCAGCAGCCGGCCGATGAGACGACAACGAATGACCCGCTCGACGTCTCGTCGATGACGCGCGAGGAGCGAGACGCGATGAAACGGCGCATCCTGGCGCAGCACCCGCACTTGGTCAGCCAGCTACGGGGCGAGGATATAGAGAGCGACGGAGCGTAAACGGTCGTTAGGCACTGGGACCGCGTGGTTGATCCGGCTAGGAGGTGCCGGCCCCGCCCCCGCCCCGTACCCCGCGGTCGCGAGCGATGCGCGGGGTCCGCGAGTACTACAACCGCTCGCGACCGCGCGGCTCGCTCGGAGGCCGACCGCCGGTCAGCCGCGTTCAGAGCGTCCGTAGGCAGGACAGCTAGACGCGAGACCTGTTTCGGCGGGATGATCAGGCCCGAGTGCGAGAGGATCTCCCAAGCGGCACCGTCACGTTCCTCTTCACTGACGTCGCGGGTTCGACGAAGCTGCTTAGCGAGCACGGCGACGCGTACGCGGATCTCCTCGCGGCCCACCGCGCGGTCGTTCGCACCGCTCTCTCGCGGCACTCGGGAGTCGAGGTGGACACGCAGGGTGACGCGTTCTTTGCAGCGTTCGCGCGAGCGTCGGACGCGGTTGCGGCGGCCGACGAGATCCGTGATGGCTTGGGCGACCCGGTTCGGGTTCGCATCGGAATTCACACTGGGGAGCCGCTCGTCACCGAGGAGGGCTACGTCGGCCTCGACGTTCACCGGGCAGCGCGCATCGCTGCGGCAGCACAGGGCGGCCAGGTCGTTCTCTCCCGTACGACGCGTGACCTCCTTGGCCCCGAGCGACAACTCCGCGACCTCGGCGAGCACCGCCTGAAGGACCTGATCGAGGCGGAACGCCTCTTTCAGGTCGGCAACGGCACGTTCCCTCCGCTCCGCACGCTCGACGCGACGAACCTACCGGTGGCGGCAAGCCCGCTCCTCGGGCGCGAACGGGAGATCGCCGAGCTCGTCGATCTGCTGGACGATCGGCGGCTCGTCACGATCACCGGGCCGGGCGGCACGGGCAAGACCCGGGTCGCGCTTCAGGTTGCGGCCGAGCTCGTCGGCACGGTCTCGGATGGTGTCTTCTGGGTCGCCCTCGGGCCGCTCACCGACCCGGGTCTTGTGTCGATCGAGATTGCGCAGGCGATCGGCGCTCCCGATGACCTGGGCGGCTTTCTCCGTGACCGCGAGCTCGTGCTGCTCCTCGACAACTTTGAGCACCTCCTTAGCGCTGCTGCGACAGTTGCGGACCTTCTGGCGACAGCGGCGGGTCTGCGCGTGCTCGCGACGAGCCGGGCACCGCTGCGCATCTCCGGCGAGCTCGAGTATCCCCTCGACCCACTCGAGCCGAGCGACGCGGTCGCGCTCTTCGTCGAGCGTGCCCGGGGGGTCGGGCGGGACATCGAGCCGGACGCGACGGTTGAGGCGCTCTGCAAGAGACTGGACAGCCTGCCGCTGGCGATCGAGCTCGCTGCCGCTCGCACGCGGCTCCTCGCCCCCGGCGCGCTGCTCGCGCGGCTCGAGCGGGCGTTGCCGCTCCTTACCGATGGCTCGCGCGACGCGCCCGAGCGCCAGCGCACCCTCCGCGCGACGATCGAGTGGAGCTATGACCTCCTCGACGACGACAGCCGGCGCCTGCTGGGGCGGCTCGCGGTATTCGCCGGCAGCTTTCCGGTCGAGGCGGCAGAATTGGTCTGCGACGCGAAGGTGAGCGAGCTGTCGGCGCTCGTCGACCTCAGCCTGCTCAAGCCGATCGGCGACGAGCGGTTCCTCATGCTCGAGACGATTCGTGAGTACGGACTGGAGCGCCTCGCCGAGTCGGGCGAGGAAGAGACGTTCCGCACCCGTCACGCCGAAGCGTTCGCACGCCTCGCCGAAGCCGCCTATGAGCTCCGCGGCCAGGCCGAGGCGGAATGGTCGTCCCGCCTCGATCGTGACCACGACGACCTGCGAGCTGCGCTGGAATGGCTCTCGAGGACGGATCCGGACGCGGCGCTGGAGCTGGCCGGCGCGCTCGGCTGGTTCTGGTTCACGCGCGGGTACCTCGCGGAGGGGGAGGGGCGGTTGAGGGCGGCACTCGCGGCGTCGGGTGCGAACGGCCGAGCCCGGGCGAGAGCGCTGACGGCATCCGGCTCTCTCGCTGCGCGGATCGGGATGGTCGGCGAGGGTCGGCCTCGGCTGCAGAACGCGGTCACCCGTTGGAAGGAGCTAGGCGATCGGGAGGAAAGCGCGGCCGCGCTCGAAACCTTCGGCTGGCTCCTTGTCTACGACGCCGGCGACTACGTCGCATCGCTCGCGGCCTTCGAGGAAGCGCGTTCGATCCGGCAGGATCTCGGCGACCGTAACGGCGAGACGCGGGCGCTCGTCGGCGTGTGCCAGGTACTCGTTGCGCTCGACGAAGTGGAACGAGCTGAGGCTCTCTCGCACGAGCTGCTTGAGCGAGGGGAGGACGACGTCAGGACGAGGCACTTTGCAATCCACTTCCTCGCCGATTGCTCGCTGATTCGCGGCGACTGCGCCCAAGCGGAGGAGCGCTACCGGGAGAGTCTTCGCGCCGCGCTCGACCTCGGCGACGTCATCGAGACGAGCATCGAGGTGCAGGGCGTTGCGATGGCGAAGTCCGGTCAGGGTGATTCGGCTCGTGCGCTCGAGCTAGCGGCCTCGGTCGAGGCGCTCTGGCGTTCGCTCGGCACCGACCTCCACATCGCGTTCTGGGACAGACTGCTCGAGCGGTACCTCGGCCAGGCGCGGGATGCTCTGGGAGCGGGCGCCGACGCGGCACGCACTCAGGGGCTCGGGCTTGCGTTCGACGACGCCGTTGCGCTCGCGCTGGACGCATGACTACGACGTCACGGTCAACCCGTGCGACGGCACCTTCACGGGAACCGGCCATCAGTCTGGAGACAACGAAAACGGCCAGTTCGAGGACAACGAGACGATCAGCGGCACCTTCCAACAGGAAGGTCAGCCTTACGGCGACGCGAGACTCCGACGATCTCGCCTTCTCACTTGCCGACGCGCCGTTCGGTGACGGGGTAACGATCGCGACGCTGAACCGGGTCGAATCGTGCACGATCGAGATGAAGGTGTCGAAGCCGATCTTCACCAACACGAGCGACTTCAAGAACCACGGCGACTACGTCAAGTCCATGGGTGGCGGCGCCGACGCAGCACACTCTTGCATCGGGATGCCGATCAACAGCAGCAAGTAACACGAACCAACCATCACATCGAGAAGGCCCGTACCCTCGCGCCTTCTCTGTTTCTGGGCAGGACTCCATTCCAGGCCCCCGCGCAGGCTGGCGGGAACGTCTCGCAGGTTCGATTCTTGCCAGGCGCATTGCCGTAAAAGGCGACGGCCCGCCTCCCGCGGGCCGTGATGCTCTTTCGCGGGTTCGGCTAGCGGTGAGCCTTCTCGGCGGACCCCGGCCGAGCCGTCGGTTGCGGCGATTGGGAGGGCGGCAACGGTGTGCCCCATTCGTGCCCCAAACGCCCGGAAACGGGCTCTCGAAGCCGTGCGGGCGAACAGCACCGAATGGCCCACGACGTGTGTCTACAAGCGGGATCGCGGGTCGGTCGTCGTCAGATGTCGTTTCAGCCGAACCGCCCTCTCACGGCGGCGGCACGGGTTCGAATCCCGTATGGGCCTTTTCCGTGCGCCCCGCTCTGCGGGGCGTTTTTCGTTCCTGTCTCGCGCTCTCTTGATTGACTTGGCAGGAAGCGGGGGAGGTGACGCACCATCGACCGGTCGCTCCAGTTTCCGAGGCGCGGCGTTCCGTTTCCTGCAACGCGTCGACGTGTCCTGACGCTCGGCCGAGCCTTGCGGCCGATCGTCGTGATCCCGACGGTTGTGCTCGCGGCCGCCGGCCTCGCCGGCTTCTATGCGGTGCGCTCGGTGAACTGGGCCGTGATGACGGACGAGCTGCAGGTTGCGCGCCTGGCGACGAGCATTGCCGACACGCTCTCGCCGGTGCCGCAGATTCACGGCGTGTACTACGGCGCGCTCAGTCAGCTGTATCCAGTGCTGCTCTCGCCGCTCTTCGGTGTGCTGGATCCACCGACTGCGGTACGCGCCGCCCACGTCCTCAACGCCCTGCTTCTGCCGAGCGCCGCCGTGCCCGCGTTCCTGCTCGGCCGCTCGGTGAGCGGGTCACGTGCTGCCGGATACGCCGCTGCCGCGCTGACCGTCTTCACGCCGTGGCTCGTTCTGACGTCGACCTTGCTCACCGAGAACGTGGCGTACCCGGCGTTCGTGTGGGCGGTCTACTTCTGCCACCGCACGCTCACGCGTCCATCACCGAGCGCCGACGCCCTCGCGCTCGTCGGCCTCGTCCTCGCGTTTCTCGCGCGCACGCAATTCGTCGTCCTGGCGCTCGCGCTTCCGCTCGTCGTGCTTTGCCACGAAGCCGGATTCGCACTCTCGGCGCGGGGCCCGCGACGCAGTGCGCTCGCGACGGGTGTGCGCACAGCGGTCGTCTCGCATCCGCTGCTGACGGTGGCCTATGCAATCGCGGTCCGTGGCGGCAGGCGCGGTCGCACTGTTCGGCTCGCTCGGCGCTTTTGTCGGCAACTACAGCGTCTCTCTCGACGGCGGGCTCTTCCCGCCGGGGATCTGGAAGTCGGCGGCGGCGCACCTCGACCACATCGTGATCGGCGTCGGCATCTTGCCGTTCCTGCTCTCGGCCGCCTGGGCTCTGCTGTCGGTCGTTCGGGCAAAGCGCAAGGAGGCTCATGGCTTCGCGGTGCTGTTCTTGATCGTGGTCCCGCTCCTGACGATCGAGGTCGCGTCGTTCGACCTGCGCTTCACACCAGGAGGCTTCGTTCAGGATCGCTATCTCTTCTACCTCGCTCCGCTCTTCGCAGTCGGAAGCGGTGCGATGCTCGTCGAGCGGACGCGCCTACTCGCCCGGATCGGCCTCGTCGCCGCCATCGCCATCCTCTTCGCCTGGCTCGTGGCGTACGCAGGCCTCGGTGAGGACAAGGTCCTGTTCTGGGCCGCACCTGCGGCGGCGTTTCACCCGGCGCTCGAGCGGGCGGCCGGTTGGATGTCGCTGTCGTCTGTAGGGCTCGTCCGCTGTGTGATCGTCGCGCTCGTGGTCGTCGTCATCGCACTCCTGGCGCGCGCGCCGCGTGCGGCGGTGTGGGTGACGGTCGCCGTCGCAGCTTTCGGCGCGTTCGAGGCCGGGTACGTCTTCCATCGATTCTCGGATCCAGTACTGACGAGGGACAGCACGCCGGCCGGCTTTGCGCCGAACTGGATCGACGAAGCAGCGGGAGAGGGAAAAGCGGTCGCGCTCGTTCCGAGCCCGCACGATGCGCCGACTTCGTGGTGGGACGCCGAGTACTGGAACAAGAACGGTGACCCGCTTGATCCGAGTCGACGGCGGCCGGACCTATTCGCCGTTCCCGAAGGAGGACGTGTCGATCGACTACACCGGTGGGACGCTGCGAGGGCCGCAGCCGAGTGAGTTCCTCGTCGTCTCGCCGAAGGAGTCGCGTTTCCACTTGCGCGCGAAGCCGGTCGTCGACGCAAGGTCGCTTCAGCTCGTCCAGGCGCGGCGGCCGTACCGGCTCACGTGGGCGACTCGCGGTCTCACGCCGGACGGCTGGAAACGTGCGGACAGGCCGATGAAGCTGCGCCTCTACGGGGACGGCCGCGGCGGATACCGCACCGTCGTTCTGACGCTGAGCTCGTCGAGGCACGCGGCGCTCCCGCTCTCGTTCACGTTCGAGAGCGGTGCAGCGAGCCGGCACGGCAGCGTCGATCCCGGCGGCGCGCGACCGCCCGTCTCGCTAGCGGATGTGCGTCCCTGCGCGCGGACACGCGGACGCCACGCTCCGTGCGACGGGCGCCGTGCGCATTCCCGACGGTCGCCTCGTCTCGGTGCACGTGGAGCGCATCGAGGTCAAGCCTCGACCGGGCGGCTGCGCGCGCTAGATCTCGAGCCGGTAGATCGGGACGAGGCGCTTTTCGGCCTCGGTGTCGATGTGCGCGACGACCTCGACGTAGGGCTCGAGACCGGAGCCCTGGAGTTTCGCCTTCAACAGGCTGTCGACCTGGTAGATCCCCGACGAGTTGTTCATCGTGATCTCGATCAGGACGGGGCGCGCGTCGCCGTCCTTGATTGCCACGTCCTCGATCGCTGCGGCACTCAGCGAGTGGATCGAGATGGATCCGCGCTCGAACGGAATCCTCGATCGGCCCTGCTCCATGTCGAGCGCATCTGCGACGCGCACGATTCCCGCTTCGAGGGTCAGCGGCTTTCCGTAGTCGCGGTGGCTCGTGATCGCCTGCAGCACCTCCGAGACGATCACGGTCAGGTCGGGCTCCTCGTAGAGGCCGTCCAGCAGCTCGCGCAGCTTCGGCTCCGCCAGGAAGAGGCTGAAGTCCTCGTGGCCTTCGCGATGCACTGACATGCCGACGCAGTGGGTCAGCGCAGCGAGCAATACCGTGACCTCCGAGTCGTCGTTCTTGTAGCCGTAATCGCGGACGAGGGACGGCTCGACGCCGTGCTTCGTCAGCTGCCGAAGGAGCTTGAGTGCGATGTTGCTGACGATCTGGATGTGCACCCACGAGTGATCGTTGATGTGCAGGCGAGCAACCGCGTTCACGTTTGCGACGTGCCACCACCCCTTGAGCTGCGTGTCGGCGTTCACGCGTTCGAGGATGCGCCGCAGCTTGCGGTTCCCGCGAACGGGGACATTGATCCTCATTTGCTTGACCGCCTCCGACGGGGCTCAGACGCGTCTCGCGCTCGGCTTCCGCAGACACGGGTTGCTCGATCCGCTCCTCGGTCTCCCTGTCCAGCGCCACCGTCAGGCCTCGGGGAGTTGCGCCGCAGGCTCGACGCCGACGGAGAGCCGCGCGAGTCGGAAGTACAGCACCGCGCCGACGGCGGCGATGAACGGTGTCGTGATGCTGTGGGCCACGATGCCTCCGATCCAGACGGCGAGGAAGTCCGGCAGCGGGTTGAAGGCGGCCAGGAGGATCCCCTGGGCGATCGCGTAGAGAAGAAACGCCACGACGAGCGAGCCGAAGACGCTCCAGCCGTAGCCGCGTGTGAGCTCCCACGAGCGGTTGAAAGAATCGCCCGCGCCGAGCTTCTCGAACACGATCACGGCGGGTATCAGCGCCCACCGCGTGAGCAGGAACAGGCCCGGCACGATCAGCAGCACGAGGCCGAACGCGATACCGATGGCAGCGACGATCCCCGCCGCGATCAGCGCAGCCAGCTGCGGGCGCGTACGCTCGTAGAGCTCCCCGATCGTCGTGTCGATCCGCCCGTCGCGCACATCGCGGACGGCCTCGATCAGCGCACCCTGCAGCCAGAACGCGCCGACGACCGAGAGCACGAGCGCAATCAGCGTCCAGAGCAGCTGCGATCCGGTGGATGACCCGCTCGCCTGGTCGGCGAAGGCCGACGCGAGGTCGAGCACGACGAAGACGACCGCTGCGGTCGCAACGAAGCGCCAGAAGAATCGCCGGTAGAGGTCGAACGCCTCGCCGAGTACGCTGCTCACGCTCATCGCAGCGATCCTACGTCTACGCGACGTCCGCGGCCCAATCGCCGTAGAGCGACGTGTAGAGGCCGCGGCGCGCGAGCAGCTCGTCGTGTGTTCCTTGCTCGACGATGCGACCGTGCTCGAGCACGACGATCAGGTCGGCGTCCCTGATCGTGGACAGCCGGTGGGCGATGATGAACGCCGTGCGCCCGGCGAGCAGCAGGCGCAGCGCACGCTCGATCTTGCGCTCGGTACCGATGTCGACCGAGGAGGTTGCCTCGTCGAGGATGAGGATGCGCGGGTCGGCGAGCAATGCGCGGGCGAGCGCGATCAGCTGGCGCTGGCCGAGGGAGAGGCGCGAGCCTCGTTCCTGGAGCTCGGTCTCGTATCCGTCCTCGAGCCGAAGGATGAAGTCGTGTGCGCCGACGATCTGCGCCGCCTGGACGACCTCGTCGGGCCTCGCGTCCGGACGGCCGAAGGCAATGTTCTCCGTGACTGTCCCGGCGAAAAGGAATCCTTCCTGCGGCACGATGCCGAGCTGTTGGCGGAGCGATGCCTGTGTCACATCGCGGAGATCGTGCCCGTCGATCGTGAGTCGTCCTCCGCGCGGGTCATAGAAGCGCGCGAGCAGCTTTGCGATCGTCGATTTGCCGGCGCCGGTATGGCCGACGAGAGCGACCGTCGTCCCGGCGGGGACGTCCAGGTCGAGCCCATGCAGTACCTCGGGCCCGTCGCCGTAGCCGAAGCGGACGTCTTCGAAGCGAACGTGGCCTTCGACGTGCGGTAGAGGCTGAGCCGCTGGACTGTCGAGTACCTCCGGCTCTTCGTCCATGACGTCCATGATCTTGTCCAGCGCTGCCGTCGCGGACAGAAACGTGTTGTAGAGCTGGGACAGCTGTTGCACGGGATCGAAGAAGTTCTGCACGTACAGCATGAAGGCGAAGAGCGTCCCGAGCGTCACGTCCCCGCCGAAGTACAGGTGACCGCCGTAGCCGAGCACGACCGCGAGCGCGACGCTGGAGAGGAGGTCCACGAACGGGAAGTAGAGGCCGTTGAGCACCACCGTCTCCATGTTCGAGTCGCGGTAGCGCTCGGTCACTTGCCGGAAGTTCTGCTTGCTGGACTCCTCGCGCGTGAACGCCTGCACCACGCGCATGCCCGCGATGTCCTCTGCGAGGGTGGCGGTCACGAGGCCCAACCGTTCGCGGACCGCCCGGTAGGCGCGCGTCGATCGGACTCGGAAGAGCACGGTCGCGACGCTCATGAGCGGGATGACGGCGAGCGTCGCAAGCGCGAGGCGCCAGTCGAGGATGAAGAGGAGAATCGCCGTCCCGAGGAGCGTCAGCGTGTTCTGGACGAGGCTGGTGACGCCGTCGGTGACGAGCTGGTCGATCGCTTCGACGTCGTTCGTCAGGCGGCTGATGAGCACGCCCGCGCGAGTCCGCTCGAAGAAGCCGAGCGAGAGGCGCTGGAGGTGGCGGAAAAGGCGGTTGCGAAGGTCGGCGAGGATCCGCTCGCCGACCCAACCGGTCAGGTACGTCTGCGCGTAGCTCATCGCCCAGTTGAGGAGCCCGGCGGCGAGGAACGCGCCGACGATCCACCAGAGCTTGCCGAGGTCGTTTTGCCCGATCGCGTCGTCGACGGCGTACTTCGCGAGCAGCGGCGGCGCCAGCGCCGTCGCGGTCGCTGCGAGCAGCGACACGATCGAGAGCGCAGTGCGGAGCTTGTACGGCCGCGTCAGGCGGGCGAGGATCGCGAGCCGCCGCCGCGTCCGTCTCCACGACCAGTCATCGACCTCGGCGCCGCGTTGGGCACTCAGGTGGCTCCCTGCCTGCCAGACCCTCAACGCGCGTGACCCTTCCCGCCGTCGCCGGCGCATCCGTAGTCCTCCGTGCCGGCGCCGTTTCCAGGTACACGCGCGTACATCCCCACCCGGGTGGGGAGATGGACCACCCGCCACCCGCGGTCGACGCTACCGGTGAAGAGCGCGCCTGCCTGTGTCGATTGCGTGACGGTTCTCGTCACGACGCCGCCTCCAGTGCATCGACTTGCGCACGGGCCTCGACCGCGTCCGCGAACTGCCGCTCGAGCAGGCCGTGCTCGTAGATGTCGCGGTACACGAGGCTCTCCTCCAGGAGCTCGTCGTGCGCGCCGCGCGCCGCGATACGTCCGTTGTCGAGAACGACGATCTCGTCGGCCAGCGCGATCGTCGAGAGCCGATGCGCGATGATGAGCGTCGTCCGGTTGCGCATCGCCTCGCGAAGGCCGAGCCGGATGCGGGCCTCCGTCGACGCGTCGACCGACGCGGTCGCGTCGTCCAGGATCAGGACGCGGGGATCGACGGCGAGGGCGCGCGCGATCGCCAGCCGCTGGCGCTGACCGCCGGAAAGCGTGACGCCGCGCTCGCCGATGACGGTGTCGTATCCCTGTGGAAGGCGCTCGACGAACTCGTGCGCCTGCGCGAGCTGCGCAATCCGCTCGATCTCCGCGTCGTCGAGCTGGGGCGCGCCGAACGTGATGTTCTCGCGCACGCTCGCCGAGAAGAGGAACGGATCCTGAGAGATGATGCCGATCGAACGGCGGAGTGACGTCAGGTTGACGTCACGGACATCCACACCGTCGAGCAGCACGCGTCCCGCCGTGACGTCGTAGAAGCGAGGGACGAGTGACGTCAGTGTCGTCTTCCCCGAGCCGGTGTGCCCGATCAGCGCAACGGTCGTGCCGGGTGCGAAGTCGAGATCGATGTCCTCGAGGACCGGACGGCCGCGCAAGTACTCGAAGCTCGCGTGCTCGAAGCGCAGGCGACCGGGACCGGGCGGCAGCTCGATTGCGTCGGAGCGGTCGGCGATCTCTTCCGGTTCGTCCATCACCTGGAAGATCCGCTCGCCGGAGGCGGTGGCGCGCTGTGACTGTCCGATCCACATTCCGAGCGAGCGCAACGGCATGATCAGCATCCCGAGGTAGAGGTTGAACGCGACGAAGCCGCCGACCGTCAGCTCGCCGCTCGAAACCATCCGCGCGCCGAGCAGCAAAACCGCAGCCTGGGCGAGCATCGGTATCCACGAGATCAAAGGGACGTAGAGGGCGCGCTGGCGATTCGCACGGAGCGTCTGCTGGAAGACGGCCTCGGAGCGCCTCGTGAACTTGCGTTCCTCCTGCGGCTCTTGCGCGAACGACTTGACGACGTGGACGCCGACGATGTTCTCCTCGGCAACTGTCGCGACGTCGGCCAGCTTCTGCTGCACCTCACGCAGGGTGGGATGCGACACGTGGCTATAGCGATATGCGAGGACGACGAGGATCGGCGTGATCGCGAGCACGATCAGCGCGAGCTGCCACTGGAACACGAAGAGGACCGCCGTCACGGAGACGACCGTGAGCACGTTCTGGAAGAAGAAGATCAGCCCGTAGCCGAGGAAGAAGCGCACGCCCTGGAGGTCGACGGTCGCGCGCGACATCAGCTGGCCGGTCTGATGCCGGTCGTAGAAGCCGAAGGAGAGCCGGACGAGGTGGGCATAGAGCCCTTGCCGCAGGTCCATCTCGACCGCGAGCGCCTGTTTGCCCGAGATCAACCGCCGTCCGGCCATGAAGCTCGCCCGCGCGACGCCGAGGCCGACGATCGTGGCGACGAAGATCCAGAGCTTGCCCGCGTCGTGCGGTGCGATCGCTTCGTCGATCACGTTCTTCGTCACCCAGACGAGGGCGATCTGCGCGCCCTGCGACGCGACTGCGAGGACGATCGAGACGACGACTGAAAGCTTGTAGGGACGAAGGAAGCCGAGTAGGCGTGCGAACGTGACGCGATAAGGAATGCCGCTCTGCTCTTTCACCCCCGAAATCTAGCCATGCTCCTGCGCTTTACACCCGCGCGAGCTCGATGCGGACAAAGCGTGCCGCCTTCGCCGTCAACTCACGATTCACCGGATCGTTGAGCCAACCGCTGGCGCCGGATGGATGCGGCAACGGCACGACGGTTGCGTCGCCCGACTCGTAGCGGTTGCCGACGGTCTCCGCCAATCCGGTGAGACCTAGCAGCCGACGGATCGCGAGCCCTCCGACAGGAACGATCAGCTTCGGCCGAATGATGTTCAGCTCCCAGTCGCGCCAAAAGGAGCAGAGCTCCTGCTCGCGCGGCGTCGGCGTGCGGTCGCCGCGGCCCGAGGCGGACGCTCCCGGATAGCACCGCGTGACCGTGGCGCAGTAGAACGTGGAGTAGAACTCGTCCTCCTCGAGCTCGAGCCAGCGCCGTAGCGTCCGTCCTGCCCGCCCACGCCAAGGGCGCCGCTCGGCACCTTCGACGGCGCCGGGAGCCTGCCCGAACATGTACGCACGCTGGCCGACGTACTCGTTGCGGACGGGCAAGGACTCAAGTGGATAACCAGCCTCGACACACGCGCGGCAGACGGCCAGGTCGCGTTGGAGTGAGGCGAGTGAGCGGTAGGACGAGCGGCGACGCGTCAAGCGCGCACGACGACGAACCAGGATCCCGTGAACAGGACACTCCCCTCGAGCTCTGCGGCGAGCTGCTCGCCCGTGAACACCCGCTTGTACACCGTCCACGTCGAGCCGTCACTCAGCCGGCGCTCCTCCCAGCGCTCGAGCGCCGCGTCGTCGCGATGGACTGAAGCGACGATGACGAGCTCGGGCGAAACGCGACGGGCCTCGGCCAGGAACCGCACGCGCTCGTCCTCTTCGAGGTGGCAGTAGAAGTAGCTCGCGAAGACTCGATCGAACGTCCTGTCTGCAAATGGGAGCGAGAGTGCGTCACCGGCGACGAGTTCGGCGTCCGGGGCCTGCTCGCGCGCCAGGGTGAGCATGCGCTCGCTCGCATCCAATCCAACGACCTCACCGCGGAGATGCCTTGTCAGGAAACCCGTGCCGCAGGCGACGTCGAGAGTGCGTTTCGGCGGGAGATCTGCGATCACGCCCTCCAGCTCGCGCAGCTCCTCGTTCCACCCAGGCCGGTCCCGCTCGGCGTAGAGGCCTCGGCCGAGCCACCAGTCGTCGTACTCCGGCGCCCGCTGGTCGTAGTAAACCTTCACGGGTTCTTAGAGTACGTGCGGTGGAGTCGACGCTCGAGTCGGTGCCGAACTTCTCGGAAGGGCGGGACCGCGAGACGATCGGCGCGATCCATGGCGCCATGGCGCGGGAAGCAGACGTGCTGGACGTGCACTCGGATCCGGATCACAACCGCTCGGTCTTCACGCTCGTCGCCGAGGAGCGGGATCTCGTTGAAGCGCTACTGGCAGGCATCGACTGCGCGCGAGGGCGCATCGACTTGCGGCACCACGCCGGAGCCCATCCGCGTATCGGCGCGGCAGATGTCGTTCCGATCGTCGCGCTCGATCCCGAAGACCGGGAGCGCGCGGGTGACTGTGCACTGAGGTTGGCGGACCGGATCGGCTCAGAGCTGGGGCTACCCGTGTTTCTCTACGGCGACAGCGCGCCGGGGCGCGGGCCGGCGTTCTACCGGGGAGGCGGGCCACAGGAGCTTCAGCGGCGAATCGACGCCGGCGAGCTGCAGCCGGATTTCGGCCCTGATCGTCTCGACCCGAGCGCCGGCGGTGTGATCGTCGGAGCACGACGGCCGTTGATCGCCTTCAACGTGAATCTTGCGACGGCCGATGTTGGGATCGCGCGCGCGATCGCTTCCGTCGTTCGGGAGCGCGACGGGGGGTTCCCCGGTGTGCGCGCGCTCGGTCTGGCGCTGCCGCGGGCCGGCTGCGCTCAGGTGAGCATGAACGTCGAGGACTACGAAGCATCCGCCTTGCACCACGTCGTGGCACGCGTCGAAGCGGAGGCGCGCGCACGCGGCGTGGCGATCGCCGGCGCGGAGCTCGTCGGGCTCATACCCGCGGGTGCTGCGGCCGCCGCCGCCGGTGCAATGCTTCGGATCGAGGGCTTCAACGCCTCGCATGTCCTGGAGCTTCGGCTCCTGGAACGCGAACGGCTCCGCCATGGAAGTCCGCGGGTCTAGACTGGCCGCGCCATGGCTCAGGCGACCGCGATCCGCCTGACCGGAGATGATCTCCGGGTCGAGGACGTGTGGGCGGTCGCGTTCGGCGACGCGAGCGCTGCGCTCTCGGACGATGCCCGCCGGAAGATGCGCGCAGCACGCGATCTCGTCGAGCGCACGGCACACGGCAGCCGCGAGCACACCTACGGGATCAACACGGGCTTTGGTCGCTTCGTCTCGCAGTCCATTCCCGACGAGCAGACGGAGGAGCTGCAGCTGCGGCTGCTTCGCAGCCACGCATGCGGCGTGGGGGAGTCGTATCCACGCGAGATCGTCCGAGCGGCGATGCTGTTGCGGGCGAACGCCCTGGCAAAGGGAAACTCGGGCGCCCGCATCGACACCGTCGAGCTGCTGCTCGAGTGCCTCGCGCGGGGCGTCCTTCCCTACGTCCCGAGTCGCGGGTCAGTCGGTGCGAGCGGTGATCTGGCGCCGCTGGCACATCTCGCCTTGCCGCTCGTCGGTGAAGGCGAGGCGTGGTACGACGCGCAGCTCATGCCCGGGGCGGAGGCGCTCGCGGCAGCGGGGCTCGAGCCGACGAGGCTGGCCGCGAAGGAGGGCCTGTCGCTCGTCAACGGCACCCAGTTCATGGCCGCGTACGGCGCCCTCGGCGTGGTCCGTGCACGGCGCCTCACGAAGGCGGCGGATCTCGCGTGCGCGCTCTCGATCGAAGCGCTGCAGGGATCGCGGACGAGTTTCCTGCCACAGATACATCGGCTGCGACCACTACGTGGCCAATCGGACTCGGCCGCCAACATCCTCCATCTACTCGAAGACTCGGCGATCAACGAGGCGCACAAGTGGTGCGACAAGGTGCAGGACGCGTACTCGCTCCGTTGCGCACCACAAGTGCATGGCGCCGCCCGCGATCTCCTGGACTACGTCGAGGGCACGGTCGCCGTCGAGCTCAACGCTGCAACCGACAATCCGCTGGTGCTCGTCGAGGACGAGCTCCTCGTCTCGAACGGCAATTTCCACGGCCAGCCGCTCGCGTTTGCCCTCGATGCGCTCGCGATGGCTAGCTCCGAGCTCGCCAACATCTCCGAGCGGAGGCTCGAGCGCCTCGTCAACCCGAACCTGTCCGACGGGCTTCCGGCGTTTCTGACCGTCGACGGCGGCTTGAATTCCGGGTTCATGATCCCGCAGTACGTCGCAGCGTCGCTCGTCGGCGAGAACAAGGCCCTTTGTCATCCGGCGAGCGTGGACTCGATTCCGACGAGCGCGGGGCAGGAAGACCATGTGTCGATGGGCAACGCTTCGGGGCTGAAGGCGTGGCAGGTGTTGGCGAATGCGGAGCGCGCGCTCGCGATCGAGCTCATCGCCGGCGCGCAGGCCGTGGAGTTCCTTGCGCCGCTGGAGCCGGGAATCGGCGTTCGGGCGACCCACGCATTCGTTCGCACACATTCGGCACGTCTTGGTGACGATCGGCCGCTGTCCCACGACATCGAGAGGCGTTGCGGGGGCGATTCGGGACGGCTCGCTCGAGCGCGCCGTGGAGGCGGACGTCGGGGAGCTCGCATGAGCACGACACGCCCGCTCGACGTTCTCGTCGAGGAGCTCTGCGGAGACCTGGCGCACATCCATGCGCCGCGCGGCACGGAGCTGAACGCACGCACGTGGGCAACCGAAGCCCCGCTCCGCATGCTGCTCAACAACCTCGATCCCGACGTCGCCGAGCGCCCAGAGGAGCTCGTCGTGTACGGCGGTTCCGGCAAGGCGGCGCGTAGCCCTGCGGCGTTGCGCGCAATCGTGCGCAGCCTTCTGGAGCTGGGAGAAGAGGAGACCCTGCTCGTCCAGAGCGGGAAGCCGGTCGGTGTCTTCCGCACACACGCCGGCGCGCCGCGCGTGCTGATCGCGAACGCCCTGCTCGTGCCGCACTGGGCGACGTGGGACGAGTTTCGGCGGCTCGAGGCGCTCGGACTGACGATGTACGGCCAGATGACCGCCGGCAGCTGGATCTACATCGGCACGCAGGGGATCCTCCAGGGGACGTACCAGACCTTCGCGGCGGCCGGCGAGGCGCATTTCGGGTCGCCGGATCTCGCCGGCCGGACGATCCTCACGGCCGGGCTCGGCGGCATGGGCGGCGCACAGCCGCTCGCGGGCACGATGGCCGGCGCCGCCATCCTCTGTATCGAAGTCGATCCGACGCGCATCGAGCGCCGCCTGGGAACGCGCTACCTCGACGAGTCGACGGACTCGCTCGACGACGCGCTGGCGCGGATTCGCACGGCCGCCGCCGAAAGACGTCCGCTGTCGGTTGGGTTGCTGGGCAACGCGGCGGAGATCGTCCCCGAGCTTGCGCGGCGGAGCGAGCACTTCGATCTCGTGACGGACCAGACCGCGGCGCACGATCCGCTGACGGGGTACATCCCGGCCGGTCTATCGGTCGAGCGGGCCGCGGCGCTGCGTGCCGCAGACCCCGATGAGTATCTCGCGCGCGCCCGCGCGTCGATCGTGACGCACGTCCAGGCCCTGCTCGAGTACGTCCGGGCCGGGAGCTATGTTTTCGATTATGGCAACAACCTCAGAGGTGAGGCCCGTGAAGGTGGCGTAGCGGAGGCCTTCTCATACCCGGGCTTTGTCCCGGCCTATATCCGACCGCTCTTCTGCCGTGGGATCGGGCCGTTCCGGTGGGCGGCGCTGTCGGGTGACCCGGCGGACATCGCGGCGATCGACGCGGTGCTCCGCGGCCTCTTCCCGGATGACCCGCTGCTCCAACGCTGGCTCGAGCTCGCAGCTGAGCGGGTGGCATTCCAGGGGCTGCCCGCGCGGATCTGCTGGCTCGGATACGGCGACCGTGCACGGGCGGGGCTGGCGATCAACGAGCTCGTTCGCTCGGGCGAGGTTCGTGCTCCGGTGGTGATCGGACGCGACCACCTCGATGCGGGCTCGGTCGCCTCGCCGTACCGCGAAACGGAGGCGATGCGAGACGGCTCCGACGCGATCGCGGACTGGCCGATCCTCAACGCCCTCGTGAACGTCGCAGCAGGCGCGACGTGGGTGAGCGTGCACCATGGCGGCGGCGTCGGGATCGGCAACTCCATCCATGCGGGCATGGTCGTGGTCGCCGACGGCACGGACGACGCCGCCGAGCGGCTCGAGCGTGTGCTGACCACGGATCCCGGCACGGGCGTCATGCGCCACGTCGATGCCGGCTATCCGGAGGCGCTTGCGGCCGCGGAGGCGCACGGTCTCGAGGCGCCCATGCCGCCGCCCGCAGACGGATGAGCCCGGCGGCCGGCGGCCGCCGCCTGCTCGTCAGAGACCTCGCACAGCTGGCGACACCCGCGGGCGGCGCGGCTCCACTGCGGGGGTCGGCTCTGTCCGACGTCGAGGTGCTCGAGGATGCCTATGTCCTCTGTGCCGGCGATGCGATCGAAGCCGTCGGGCGCATGCGCGACCTCCCCCGGCTTGGCGACGTCGACGAGCTCGACGGGCGAGGCCTGTGTGCGATTCCGGGCCTGGTCGACTGCCACACGCATCCCTGCTTCGCCGGGGACCGCGTCGAGGAGTTCGCCCTCCGTGCGGCGGGCGCGAGCTACGAGGAGCTCCATGCTGCCGGCGGCGGGATCATGTCGACCGTTCGCGCGACGCGCGCAGCCGACGCCGACGCGCTCGCCGCCCAGGTGCAGAAGCACCGCGGATGGATGCTCCGAGCCGGCACGACGACCTTCGAGGGCAAGTCCGGCTATGGGCTCGACCGCGAGACCGAGCTTGCCTCCCTGCGGGCGGTTCGCCGGGCGGGCGGCGTTCCCACGTGGCTGGGCGCGCATGCCGTGCCGCCCGAGTCTCCCGACGCCGACGCCTACCTCGACTTCGCGCTAGCCGAGGTCCTGCCGGACGCGGCCGAGGTCGCCGAGGCGGCCGACGTCTTCCTCGAGCGTGGCGCCTTCGACGCGGCGCAGGCCCGCCGGTACCTGGAGGCGTGCAAGGCAGCGGGGCTCGCCCTGAGGCTGCACGGGGACCAGTTCACCGAGCAAGGGGCGGTTCCGCTGGCAATCGAGCTGGGCGCGCGATCCGTCGACCATCTCGAGGCGACCGGCCCAGACGGTGTCCGAGCGCTCGCGAGAAGCGACGTGGCCGGCGTGCTGCTCCCGGCAAGCGCGCTCTTCCTCGGGCGGCCGATGCCCCCGGCGCGGGCACTGGTCGACGAGGGCGCGATCGTCGCGCTGGCAACGGACTTCAATCCAGGGAGTGCGTTCTGCGAGAGCCTGCCGCTCGTCTGCTCCCTCGCAGCGACGCAGCTCAGGCTCTCGCCGGCCGAAGCCCTCGGGGCGTGCACCGTCAACGCGGCACACGTCCTCGGGCGTGCAGACCGGCTCGGGCGGCTGGCGCCTGGATACGCGGCCGACATCGTCCTCCTCGACGCACCCGACTGGCGGTACCTCGCCTACCACCTCGGGGGCCACTCGTCGCCGGGATCGTGCTCAAAGGAGTGCCGGCCGCGTTACCCTAGTCGGACATGCCGACCAAGAAGCAGCGGCGGAGGCAGCAGAAGTCCCGCCGCCACGAGTACGAGTACGTCTACGTCGACGACGAAGGGAACGAAGTCGCCGTCGAGCCTTCCGAGCCAGGTGCCGAGAAGGAGAAGAACGGTGCACGCCGGTCCCAGGCGTCCAAGGCCAACAACAAGCAGCCTGCGTCGGGGACCGGTCGGCGACGCATCGAGCCGCCCTCGTGGCGCCGCTCGGCCCAGCGGCGCACTGATTCTCGGACCGCTGCTCGTGATCGCGATGATGTTCCTCAACCGCAACCTGTCGCTGGTCGAGCAGATCGCGCCGGCGGTCTTCCTGGTCGCCTTCTTCATCCCGTTCAGCTACTTCACCGACTCGATCGCCTACCGGATGTACAGGAAGCGCGTCGACCGTCGCGACGCGACGAAGACCGCTAAGTAACCTGCTCGCCGCGGTAATGCCCCTCGCCCGGCCACGGCGCGAGGACCATGAGGATGCGTGCGCCGCCGTCGGTCGAGATCGAACGCCGTTCGTCGGCGTCGAAGAAGAAGAAGCAGCCCGGCCCGCCCTCGACGGTTTCTCCGCCGGACTCGACCCGCACCGTGCCCTCGACCACCGATACGAGCGCGCGCTCCTTGACCTGATGCTCCCCGAGGCGTTGCCCGGGCTCGAGACCGATCAAGAGCGCGCGCGCAGCTTCGTCCGACCGGAGTACGACGGGCGATCGGCTGCCACCGGGCATGTCGATCTCCTGCAGGTCCCAATGCTGCATCGGGCGGATCCTAAAGCTCGGAGAGGCCGCCGTTAGACTCAAACGCCCGTGCCGCCTGCCGTCGATAGCTACGAGCTCGGTCCGATCGGTACGAACTGCTACGTCGTGCGCGCCGAGCGCGGCGCCGCAGAGGCGATCGTCGTCGACCCCGGCGGTGACGCCGCACGACTGCGGCTCGAGCTCGCCGGAATGGGGGCTAGGTGCGTGGCGATCTTGATCACGCACGGGCACTGGGATCACCTCGGCGCCGTCGCCGATCTCGCGGAAGGGACCGAAGCTCCCGTGTACATGGCTGAAGACGAGCGTCTCCTCCTCGAAGACGTGAACAACTTCGTGCCCACGGGCATTCGCCTTCGCGCCTACACCCCCGATGTGCTGCTCAAAGGTGACGAGTCGCTCGAGCTCGCCGGACTCTCCTTCGAAACGCTGCGCGTTCCCGGGCACTCGCCGGCGCATCTCGCGTACTACACGGACGGCGCGCTCTTCTCCGGTGACGTCGTGTTTGCGGGCTCGGTCGGCCGGACCGATCTTCCGGGCGCGGACTGGGACACGCTCGTCGAGTCGATCCGGACGCTCACCGACCGTTTCCCGCCCGACACGGTCGTCTATCCGGGCCATGGCCCGAAGACGACGCTCGGGGAGGAGCTCGACCGGAACCCGTTCCTCGGGGAGTTGCGCGCGTGACGCGCTTCGAGGCGCCGCGCGGCACGCACGACATCCTCCCCTCCGAGCAGCCGCTCTGGCAGTGGGCGAAGGGAGAAATGGAGGCCGTCTGCGGCCTCTACGGCTATCGCCGTATCGACACGCCCGCGTTCGAGGACACCGACCTGATCGTCCGAACCTCCGGCGGTGGCTCGGACGTGGTGCAGAAGGAGACCTACACGTTCACCGATCGGGGCGGGCGCTCGTTGACGCTCCGGCCCGAGGCGACCGCTCCGGTCTGCCGGGCGTACCTCCAGCACGGCCTTCACCGCGAGCCGCAGCCGCAGAAGCTGTACACGATCGGGCAGATGTGGCGCTACGACCGCCCGCAGAAGGGCCGCTACCGCGAGCACTGGCAGCTCTCGGTCGAGGCGATCGGGACCGATGACCCGGCAATCGATGCAGAGGTGATCCAGCTCTACGCGGAACTGCTCCGACGAATGGGCGTCACGCGGTACACGCTCGAGCTCAATTCGATCGGCGACCGCAACTGCCGACCGGCGTACATCGAGCTGCTGAGCGCCTGGCTCGACGAGCACGAGCAGGAGCTCGACGAGGAGGCCCGAGCCAAGCGCGCGACGTCGCCGCTGCGCGTGTTCGACGTCAAATCGGACCGCGTGCAGGCACTGCTGGCCGACGCGCCGAAGATCGGCGAGTCGCTCTGCGACGCCTGCCGTGAGCACTTCGACCGCGTCCGCGAGTATCTCGACGCCTACGGCGTCGGCTACGAGCTGTCGCCGACGCTGGTGCGCGGGCTCGACTACTACACCCGCACGACCTTCGAGTTCAGGGACGAGGCCATCGGCGCAAAGGACACGATCTGCGGCGGCGGGCGCTACGACGGCCTGATCGAAGAGATCGGCGGGCCGCCGACGCCTGCGATCGGATTCGGCGCGGGCCTCGAGCGGCTTCTGCTCTCGATCGAGGACGCGAGAGCCGAACAGGAGCCGATCGACGTCTTCTTCGTGCTCGAGGACACCGCGGAGCGCCGGCGCGTACTGCCGTTGCTCGCAGAGCTGCGGCGTCGCGGTCTCCGCGCGGACATGGACTACGCGGGTCGATCCGCGAAGGGGCAATTCACTCAGGCGGGGCGGCTTCGGTCCGGCTGGACGGTCGTGGTCGACGGCGACCGGGCGACGGTCCGTGAGCGCGGGCGCGAGGAGTGGACAGCTCCACTCGAGGACGTCCTGGAGAGGATTGCCGGATGAACCGGTGGCGCGATCTGTACTGCGGTGCGGTCCGCGCCGACGCGGTCGGGAGCACCCTGGCGGTGGCGGGTTGGGTCGCACGCCGGCGCGACCACGGCGGCCTCATCTTCATCGATCTCCGCGACCACACCGGGATCGTGCAGCTCGTCGTCAACCCCGAGCGCGCGGGGGACGCGGCGGAGGCTGCGCACGGGGTCCGCTCGGAATTCGTCCTGCGCGCGCAAGGAGAGGTCGTTCGCCGGGCGGACGACGCCGTCAACCCGAGCATCGCCACGGGGGAAGTCGAGGTCCAGGTGGACGAGCTCGAGGTGCTGGCGCGCTCGGATCCGCTCCCGTTCCAACTGGACGACGACGGAGTCGAGGAGCCGGTGCGCCTGCGCTATCGCTACCTCGACCTCCGCCGCGACCGGATGCAGCGGAACCTCCGCCTGTCCGCGACGGTCGTCGCCGCGATCCGCCGGTCGATGGAGGAGCAGGGCTTCATCGACATCTGGACGCCGTCGATGACCCTCGGCACGCCCGAAGGGGCACGGGACTTTCTCGTTCCGGTCCGACTTCAGCCGGGCAAGTTCTTTGCACTCGCGCAGTCGCCGCAGCTGTTCAAGCAGCTCTTCATGATCGGCGGGCTCGACCGCTACTACCAGATCGCAACGTGTTGGCGCGACGAGGACCTCCGCGCCGACCGGCAGTTCGAGTTTCGCCAGCTCGACCTCGAGCTCGCGTTCCCGACGCGCGAGGACGTGCTCGACGTCCTCGAGCGAGCGGTCGTCGCGTCCTTCGAGGCGCTCGAGCGCACGCCGCCGTCGCGGCCGTTTCGGCGCCTGAGCTACGCAGACGCGATGCTCCGCTTCGGCTCCGACAAGCCGGATCTCCGGTTCGGTCTCGAGATTCAGGACGCAACGGAGGTCACACGCGGATCCGAGTTCGGGGTCTTCGCGAACGCAGAGTGCGTTCGGTTCCTCGTCGCGCCGGCCGAGCTCTCGCGCGCGCAACTGCAGCGGCTCGAGGAGTTCGCGAAAGAGTGGGGCGCAAAGGGCCTCGCGTACCTCGTGGTCGACGAAGGCGGCCAGGTTCGCTCCCCGATTGCGAAGTTCCTCTCCGAACGGGAGCTGGCCGCCTTCGGGGCGCCGCCGGGGTCGACCGTGCTCTTCGCAGCGGACACGCCCACGCGCGCGGAGCGCGTGCTCGGCGCCCTTCGCCTTCACCTCGGTGGAGAGCTCGGGCTGATCGATCGAGACCACGACGAGTTCCTCTGGGTGCTCGACTTTCCGCTGTTCGAACAGGACGAAGAGACGGGAGCGTGGACCTTCGTACACCACCCCTTCACCGGGCCGATCGAGGGACACGAAGACCTGATCGAGCAAGACCCCGGCCGCGCCTTGAGCAACGCCTACGACCTAGTCTGGAACGGCTGGGAGCTCGGCTCGGGATCGATCAGGATCCACCGGCAAGACGTGCAGCAGCGCATCTTCCGCGCCATGGGCATGACCGACGATGAGGCGCGCGCGAAGTTCGGCTGGTTCCTGGAGGCACTTCGAATGGGCACTCCGCCACACGGTGGCTTCGCGCTCGGCCTCGACCGCTTCCTCGCGCTGCTCGCGGGCGAGTCCAACATCCGGGAGGTGATCGCTTTCCCGAAGACGGCGAGCGGCTCGGACCCGCTGACGGGAGCGCCCGCGCCCGCGCCGCAGGAACGACTCGCCGAGCTCGGCATCAAGCTGAACGTCCCTCCGCCGGCCTAGGCCGCGCGTCAGCACCTAACATCGCGCTCGTGAGGCCGAGACTCCTGCAGCGCGCGCTCTGGCTCGCCGGCGTCACGCTCGTCGCGGCGATCGCCGCTCTCGCCATCGCGCGGCGAGGAGGGGACAGTCGGGCGGAGGTACCGAGCGCCGTGCCGGTCCCCGGTACGGAGAACGGTTACTACACCGCGCGAGCGGCGCCCTACGGGCCGACCTCAGGACAGCGCCGGACGGCGTGCGGCGAGCCGTTGACGAAGGAAACCGAAGGTGTCGCGCATCCCGTTCTGCCGTGCGGCGTCCGGCTCTACGTCCGCTACCACGGACGCGAGGTCCTGACGCAGGTGGTCGACCGCGGGCCACAGGGCGCCGGTCGAGACTTCGACCTCACGAAGGCGCTCGCGAACCGCCTCGATCTCCACGGCGTGCAAAAGGTCCAGTGGCGATACGCCCGCTAATCGAGTGCCATGCATTCGCCGCGAGTGCTGGCTTTGCCAGCGCTCGCCGCCAACGCCGTCGGAGACCGCTTGAGCAGCAAGATCATCATGCGAGCGAAGCGAGCGGATCTTGCTGCTCGAGAGCGGATCTTGCTGCTCGACTCTGCCGTGGCCGGCGCCCGCTGTGAACCTGGTGATCCAGGTGGGTGCCGAGCCGGCTTTCGGCTAACGCCTCGGCCGGACACAAGCTCCCTCAGCTGTGGTGTTGGTTCTACATGGAATGCGCAGGCCACGAGCAGAGTCGGGCAAGACGCAGAGTAGCGAACTCTCTTGTGAGCGAACGCTCGCAAAGCGCGGGCATCAGCAGCATCTCTCGCTAGCCTGATTTTGTGACCGAGTTGCTTGGGGACTCTGCTCGCGGGGCTGACTTTGCGTTTGTGCGACTGAAAGTCGAGCGGCGATCGCATTGTCGATGCGGACGCCGACGGGCTCGCACGATCTCTGGTCGGACTGACTCTGCTCGAGGCTGCCGCTGTCGGTGGCGAGACGCTGGCGGTTGATGCTGCTTGCCAACGCGATCGGGCCCGCGTTTCGGGCTGCTCCCGTGCCCGGACGTGTTGCCGTTGCGATGAGTGGTGGAGTGGACAGCGCCGTTGTGTTGCTCAAGTCGCTGCCCAATGCGGTCGGCGTGACCTTGCGGCTCTGGCTCGATCCCGATGGGCCCGATTCCGAGCGGGCTTGCTGCTCGCCCGAGGCTGTGATCACCGCTCGTGAGACCTGCCACGCGCTCGGCGTTCCGCACGTGACGCTCGATCTTCGGGACGCGTTCCGGCGCGCGATCGTCGACCCGTTCGTGCAGGGCTACGCGCGCGGTGAGACGCCGAACCCGTGTATTCGCTGCAACGGGTCCTTCCGCTTCTCGCAGCTGCTTGCATTCGCACGGCGCGCCGGGGCGGACACGCTCGCCACCGGTCACTACGCCCGAATCGTCGAGCATCGCGGCCGGTGGTTGCTTGCGCGCGCGGCCGATGGCCGGAAGGACCAGTCCTACATGCTTGCGCGTGTCGATCCGAGGCGGCTGGACAGGATCGTCTTCCCGCTCGGCGAGCAGACGAAGGAAGAGACGCGGAGAGAGGCAGAGCGTGCCGGCCTTGCCGTCGCCCGCCGGAGCGAGAGCCAGGAAGCCTGCTTCCTCGCCGGGGACGACTACCGAGCGTTCCTCGAGCGCCGCGGGCTCGAGCGGTCCGAGGGAGCCGTAGTCGACGAGACGGGCCGCCGCCTCGGCAGCCACACCGGCTATTGGCGCTTCACTCCCGGCCAACGCAAGGGCCTGGGCGTGGCATCCGGCTCGCCGATGTACGCGCTGCGTGCCGACTCACGGACGAACACTGTCGTCGTCGGACCGCACGAGTCACTGGCGCGCACCTCGGTCGAGGCGTCCGGCCGCCTCTATGTCCCGGTCGAGCGTGCCGAGGCGAAGCTCCGTTACCGCTCCGAGACGATCCCGGCGAGCGTCGAGAAGACTTCCCGGGGTTTCCGCGTTGACCTGGACGAGCCTGCGTACGGCGTGGCCGCCGGGCAGGCGGCGGTCCTCTACGAGGAGGATGTCGTCGTCGGATCGGGGCTGATCCGCGCGTAGCGCGGAACCATGGAGCCGGGTTTTGCGTTCTACCGTCGGGTCGGATTGGAGGCCATGAGTTGAGCGGCGACGAGATTTCCCTGACGTTGCCGGCAGACGATGCGTTTCACCGCGTAGCGCATCTGGTGCTCGGCGGTCTGGCCGTGCGCCTGGACCTCACGTACGAGCGACTCGAGGATCTCGAGCTGGCCGTCGACGCGCTCCTCGAGCGGCAAGCCGAGGCACGAGAGGTGACGCTCGTCGTACGCGTCCTCGACGGCGCCCTCCAGACGTCGATCGGCCCGCTCGAGTCGGTCCGCGAAGAGCTCGAGCACGGACGAGACGACGCGCTCGATCTTCGGCGCATCCTCGGGACGGTCTGCGACAACGTGGAGATCATCGACCGCAACGGCGGCCAGTGGGTCGAGCTCACCCAGCGGGTGGACCAGCTGAAGGCAGCGCCGTGAGCGACAGCTGACAAGGTTCTTCTCCGTCGCTACCACGAAGACGGCGACCTCCAGGCGCGCGAGCAGCTCATCGAGCAGTACATGTCGCTCGTTCGGTCGCTCGCCCGCCGCTACTCGTATCGCGGCGAGCAGCTCGAGGACCTGGTCCAGATCGGAGCGATCGGCCTGATCAAGGCGATCGACCGGTTCGACATCGACCGCGGCGTCGAGCTGACGACCTACGCCACGCCGAACATCATCGGGGAGATCAAGCGGCACTTCCGTGACAAGGGCTGGTCCGTGCGGGTCCCGCGTGGGCTCCAGGAGCTCAACGTCCAGCTTTCGCGGCTGGTGGAACAGCTCACCGTGCAGCTCGGCCGCTCCCCGACGATCTCCGAGCTGGCGAAGGCCGCGGGCACCGAAGAGGAGGAAGTGCTCGAGGCGCTCGAGTCGGGCCGCGCGTACTCCTCGCTCTCGCTCTCCACCGGCGGCGGCACCCAGGAGGACGGCGAGGAGCTCGATCCGCTCGAGTCGATCGGGACCGAGGAGCACGAGTACGAGGTGTCGGAGGATCGAGCCGTCCTCGCGCCGGGATTTCGCGTCCTCGACGACCGCGAGCGGACGATCCTCCATCTTCGTTTCTTCAAGGGCCTGACGCAGTCGCAGATCGCGCAGCAGGTCGGCATCTCGCAGATGCACGTCTCGCGGCTGATCCGCCGCTCGCTCGAGAAGATCCGCGAAGAGATCGCAACCGAGGAAGAAGTGCAGGAGCCACGCGCCCTCGCGCGGTTGATGCCGCGCCTCGACGACCAAGCGCACGTCCGAGAGCAATACGAGACGGAGGAGCGGCTCCGGGCGCGGAAGGCCGCGTACGCGAACGCCGAAGGAGACGATCCACGCGAGTTCGCATTCGAGGCTGTTGCCGAGGCGCGGCCGCGTCGGGTGCTCGAGGTCGGCGGGGGCGAAGGCGAGCTCGCAGAACGGATCGTCAAGGAGCTTGGCGCGGAGCTCGTCGGAATCGACCAGTCCGAGCGGATGGTCGAGATTCAGCGCTCGAAAGGGATCGACGCCCGCATCGGCGAAGTCCATGAGCTGCCCTTCGGGGAGGGGGAGTTCGACGTCGCCGTGGCGGCGTGGATGCTCTTCCACGTTCCCGACCTCGATCGGGCGATCGCCGAGCTCGCGCGCGTGCTGAAGCCGAGGGGTCGGCTCGTTGCGGCGACGAACTCCATCGAGCACTTTCAGGATCTGTGGGACCTCGCGGGCGCCGAAAGCCCTCACCTCGTCTTCACGTTCGGGAGCGAGAACGGCGGAGAGATCCTCGAGCGGCATTTCAAGCACGTCGAGCGACGCGACGCGCGTGGCGCGACGACGATGGATCCGGCCACGATCCGTCACTTTGCCGCGAGCTCCGAGAACCTGGCTGCGCTGGCCGCTGTCGCCGACCGCGGCGAGACCGTTCGCGTTCGCACGCACAGCACGGTCTTCGTCGCGGAAGCGCCCGCCTAGCGCGCGCCTACAATCGAGGGATGCGCACGTCGGATGAGCTGCGCGCGGGCTACCGCGCCTTCTTCGAGTCGAAAGGCCACGTCTTCCGGCCCTCGGCCTCCCTGATCCCGCGCGCGGACGACCGCTCGACGCTGCTGACGACAGCCGGAATGCAGCCGTTGATGCCCTACTTCCTGGGCCGCGAGACGCCGCCGGCTCCGTTGCTGACGACGGTGCAGAAGTCCTTCCGCACACCGGACATCGACGAGGTCGGGCTCGACGGCTCGCACCTGACGTTCTTCGAGATGCTGGGGAACTTCTCGTTCGGCCAGTACTTCAAGGAAGGCGCGATCGAGTACGCATGGGAGTTCCTCACCGAGCACCTCCGCCTCGACATGGACCGCCTCTGGGTGAGCGTCCTCGCGGGCGACCCGGAGCTCGGCCTCGGAGAGGACGAGGAGGCGATCAGGCTCTGGGAGGCGATCGGTCAGCCGCCGGAGCGCATCGTCCGGCTGCCGGCCAGCGAGAACTTCTGGTCGGTCGGTGGCCCCGGCCCGTGCGGCCCCGACAGCGAGATGTATTACGACCTCGGCGAAGAGATCGGGTGCGGCGAGCCTGACTGCAGGCCGGCTTGCACCCGCTGCGAACGGTTCCTGGAGTTCTGGAACCTCGTCTTCATGGAGTTCGAGCTGCATGCCGACGGCAAGCTCACGCCGCTGCCGAAGCAGAACGTCGATACGGGGATGGGCCTCGAGCGGACGGCCGCCGTCCTGCAGGACGTGCTGTCGTCTACGAGACCGACGGCTACCAGAACATCATGCGCTGGATCGAGGCGGAGAGCGGTGTTGCCTACGGTGACTCGCCCGAAGCGACGAAGGCCCACCGCATCCTCGCCGATCACGGCCGGGGCATGACCTTCCTCGCAGCCGACGGCGTTGCGCCTTCGAACGATGGGCGCGGCTACGTCATGCGCCGAATCATTCGCCGTGCTGTGCTGCAGGCAACGCGGATCGGTCTCGAGCCGCCGTATCTCGCCAACCTCGCGGACGTCGTCGTCGATCAGTTCCGCTCCGGCTACCCCGAGCTCGAGGATCACCGCGCCGACGTTCAGCGGATCCTCACGGCCGAGGAGGAGCGCTTCGGCAGAACGCTCGAACGCGGCATGCGCCTGTTCGAGGAGATCGTGGAGAAAGGCGGCGACATCTCCGGCGCCGATGCGTTCCGTCTGCACGACACGTACGGTTTTCCGCTCGAGCTCACGCAGGAGCTTGCGCGCGAACGCGGCCTCGGCGTCAACGAGGAGGAGTTCACGTACCTGATGGCAGAGCAACGCGAGCGTTCTCGCGCCGCGATTTCGAAGGACGACCGCCGCGCGGCGGAGTTCGGACGGCGCGCCGGGTTCAAGACCGACTTCGTCGGCTACGAGAAGATCGACGTGCTGACGCAGATCGGCGCGCTCGAGGAGCGTCGGCGACGGCCTCTTCCTGGCGAAGCTGCGCGAGTCGCCGTTCTATCCGGCAGGCGGAGGCCAGGTGACCGACGAGGGCGTGATCGAGCGCGACGACGGCAGCGGCTTACGTGCCGATCTTCGCGAGGCGTATCGCCTCGAGGACGATCAGGTCCTGTTGTTCGAAGGCGAGGGCTTCGCGGCGGGCGACCGCGTGCGAGCGCTCGTGCCCTGGAACGTCCGCTTCCCGACGCTTGCCAATCACACCGGAACCCATCTTCTCCACAAGGCTCTCCAGGAAGTCCTCGGCGACCACGTGCGGCAGGCGGGCTCGGCCGTTCGACCCGACAAGCTCCGCTTCGACTTCACGCACCCGCAGGCGCTGACCGCTGAAGAGCGCGCCGAGATCGAGGAGCGGGTCAACGACAAGATTTTCGAGAACCTTCCGGTGCGTGCGTTCATCACGCCGATCGAGGAGGCGCGCCGGCTCGGCGCGATGATGCTCTTCGGCGAGAAGTACGGCGAGCACGTGCGCGTCGTCGAGATCGCCGGGTACTCGCGGGAGCTCTGCGGCGGGACGCACGTCCGCTCGACCGCCGAGATCGGCGCCTTCGCGATCCTGTCCGAAGGGTCGGTCGGGGCCGGAGCACGGAGGATCGAGGCGATTACGTCCGGTGCTGCGTACGCGTACCTGCACGGCGGGCTGCGCGAGGCGGAGGAGCTCCGTGCCGAGCTGTCGCGCGTGCGCAAGGAGACGAAGAAGGCCGCTCCGGCCCGCGCGGTGGCCGAGGTCGCCGCGCCGGAGATCCAGAGCGTCGAGGGCGTGAGCGTCATCGCCCAGGCCGTGGACGGCCTCACCGCCGATGCGCTGCTCGACCTGTCCGATCAGCTCAAGCAGAAGCAGGCGCCGGCGGCGGTCGTGCTTGGAACTCGTGAGGACGGGAAGGTTCACCTGGTTGCGAACTTCGACAACACGGTTGCCGACCGTGTGAGCGCCGCGGACGTCGTCAAAGCCGCGGCTGCGATCGTCGGCGGCGGCGGCGGCGGGCGGCCGACGATGGCGCGTGCAGGTGGCACGGCACCCGAGAAGCTGCCGCGAAGCCCTCGACAAGGCGAGAGAGCTGATCGTCACGGCGCTGCGGTGAAGGTCCTCGCGCTCGATTACGGCCGAGCGCGCACCGGCGTTGCCGTCTCGGACCCGACAGGCACGATCGCTCGTCCGCTCTGCGTCGTCGAACGTGCTGCGACCGAGGACGGGCTCGCGAAGATTGCCGCGCTGATCGACGAGCACGGCGTCGAGCGCGTTGTGGTCGGCCTGCCGCTGACGCTCGCAGGCGAACGCGGCGAGCAGGTGCGCGAGACCGAGCGCTTCCTCCAACGGCTCGCGGGCGTCACGAACGTGCCGATCCTCACGTTCGATGAGCGGTTCACCACCACCCTGGCGGCGCAAGCGCCGGCCGAGACGACTCCCGAGGACGCCCGCGCCGCGGCGCACCTCCTGTCGGGCTACCTCGCCTGGGCGAGCGGCGCCCCGGCGTGACCCCGGCCGAGCCACGCCCCCCGCACCGTCCGAGTCGAAGCCGGCTGGCTCTGAGACGGACGCTGGCGCTCGCAGTGCTCCTCCTGGTTCTCGGCGGTCTCGGTTGGCTGGCGGTCGCGGCGATCGGAGGCCGCAACAACGACAAGCAGACGCTGCAGCTCACGTCCGCGCCCGCCAACATGGTCCTGCGGACGGTGACGCAGACGACCCCGACCGGAACGGTCGAGACCGTGATCGCAATCCCGAAGCCGTTCCACATCGTCTTTCCCGAGGGCTTCACTCGGCAACAGATGGCGGACCGCGTTCAGGCCGTCGCGAAGATCGCGGACCGGAAGCGGCACATTCGCGCCAGCCTCAGCCGTCGTACGTACATCTCGGCGACCCGCGCCGCTCGCATCCCGTCGTGCTTCAAGGGCAGGGTGCCGGCGATCGAAGGTTTTCTCTTCCCCGCCACGTACGAGTTCTTCCCGAAGACGACGTCGGCGCAGCTCGTCGGCGAGCAGCTGAGGGCGTTCTGCGACAACTGGGGTCAGCTGGACCTGAGCTACGCGAGCTCGAGGAACCTCACCCCCTACGACGTGCTCACTATTGCGTCCATGGTCGAGAAGGAGACGCTCGTCCCCGCCGAGCGACGGCTCGTGGCGGCAGTCATCTACAACCGCCTGCGGGCACGCATGCCGCTCGGGATCGACGCGACGCTTCGCTACGGCTTGAACATTCCGCCGACCGAATCGATCCGCGAGTCACAGCTCCAGAGCGACTCGCCCTACAACACCCGCAAGCACGTCGGCCTGCCGCCGACGCCGATCGCCAATCCCGGCCTCGCGTCGATGCAGGCGGCAGCACACCCGGCGAACGTGAACTACCTCTACTTCGTGCGCAAGCCGGACAAGAAGCATCACTTCTTCACCGCGAGCTACCAGGCGTTCCAGAACTACGCGAGCACGCACGGCTACGGCGGCCCGTGATCTCGGGTCATACGAGGCTCGTCGGGTTGATCGGCGATCCGGTCTCGGGCTCACTCTCGCCGCTGATGCAGAACGCCGCCTTTGCCGCGGTCGGGCTCGACTGGACGTACGTCGCGCTAGGTGTGCGGCCAGACGAGCTGGAGCCCGCGGTCGGAGGGCTCGTGGCCCTCGGCTTCGCCGGCGCCAACGTGACGACGCCTCACAAGCTTGCCGTCGCGAAGCTCGTGGAGAGCGGCTTGCCCTCGGTGAACACGCTTGTCGTGCGGGGCGGCCGCGTGAACGGCTACTCGACGGACGCGGCCGTGCTCGAGCGGCTGCAGCCGGGACGGTTGGCGATCCTCGGCGACGGGGGCGCCGCCGCGGCGTTCGCTCAGGCACGTCCGGACGCGGCGCGCTTCTCGCGGCGCGGCGCCTGGCCGCCCAGAGGTGGACGGGTTCGACGTGGTCGTCAATGCCACCTCCGAGCGCGACGAGGTCCTGGTCGAGCTGAGGCCGGGCAAGACCCTCGTCGACCTCCCCTATCCGCGGACGGCGACCGCGCGCGCCGCGCAGGCCGCGGGGGCGACCGTCGTCGACGGTCTGGAAGTTCTCGCCGCGCAGGGAGCAGCCGCGTTCACGCTCTGGACCGGCATTCCGGCCCCGCTTGACGTGATGCTGGCCGCAGTACGCTCCGCCTGATGGCGCTCGAGCTCGTTACCGCCGGCGAGTCTCATGGTCCCGCGCTCGTCGCCGTCGTGACCGGCCTTCCCGCGGGCCTCGTTCTGGAGAAGGACGCGATCGACGGCGATCTGCGCCGCCGTCAGCAGGGCTACGGCAGAAGCCCGCGCCAGCAGATCGAGCACGACGAGGTCGAGGTGCTCGCGGGACTTCGCCACGGCAGGACGCTCGGCACGCCGCTCGCGCTCGTCGTCCGGAACCGCGATCACGAGAACTGGAAGTGGGGGATGAGCCCCTGGCCGCCCGAGGGCAGCGCCGCGGGAAAGGGTTCGAAGCCCGTCACGTTGCCGCGTCCCGGTCATGCCGATCTCGCCGGCGCGCTGAAGTTCGGCCTTGCCGACGTCCGGGATACGCTCGAGCGTGCGAGTGCCCGGCATACCGCCGTCGTCGTTGCCGCAGGCGCGGTCGCGAAGGCCCTCGACGCGGCGATCGGAATCGACGTCGGCAGCCGTGTGGTGACGGAGGACCTCGAGGCGCGAATCGACGAGGCGCGGGCGGAGCGCGACACGGTGGGAGGGATCGTCGAGGTTCGCGCCCGCGGTGTCCCGCCGGGCCTGGGCTCGTACGCGACGAAGGACGAGCGGCTCGATGCGCGCCTCGCGGCATCGCTGATGGGAACGCAGGCGGTCAAGGGCGTCGAGATCGGCGACGGCTTCGCGCTCGCCGGGCAACGTGGCTCGGAGGCGCACGACGAGATCCTTCGCGACGAGCGGGGCCTCCATCGCGAGACGAATCGGGCCGGCGGCATCGAGGGCGGCGTCTCGAACGGCGAGGAGGTCGTCGTCCGCGTCGCGATGAAGCCGCTGCCAACGCTGATGCGGCCGCTCGCTTCCGTCGACCTCGAGACGGGGCAGCCTGCCGAGGCATTGGTCGAGCGGAGCGACACGGCCGCCGTCGAGGCGCTCGCGGTCGTCGCCGAGGCGTGCGTCGCGTGGGAGCTCGCGCGCGCGGCCCGTGAGAAGTTCGGCGGTGATGCGCTCGCGGATTTCCTCGCGGCGCACCACGCGTACCTGGAGCGCATCGACTGGCAGCCACGAACGCGCTAGACCGTCACCTCGCGCTGATCGGCTTCATGGGCGCCGGGAAATCGACGCTCGGACCGGTCGTGGCGGAGCGGCTCGGGCGCGACTTCGTCGACCTGGACCGCGAGCTCGAGCGCGAGCTCGGCAAGACCGTCGCCCAGGTCTTCGAGGAACGCGGCGAGCGCGAGTTCCGCGCGCACGAGGAGCGCCTCACAGTCGCTGCTTTGCGCCGGCCCGACCCGGCGGTGATCGCGCTCGGAGGAGGCGCCGTCGAGACCCCGGCGATTCGGGCTGCGCTTCGACAGCGCGCGTTCAGCGTGCTCCTCCCGGTCGAGGCCGTGACGGCGTGGGAGCGAAGCGCGGCGAGCGGCCGGCCCCTGGCCCGCGATGAGTCCGAGTTCCGCGCGCTGCACGAACGCAGAAGCGAGGTCTATGACGAGGTCGCCGATGCTCGAGCCGACGACGCAGACGACGTCGTGCTGGCGGCCGGCGGCGTGCTGGTCCGCGCCGGCTCGCTCGAGCGGCTCGGCTCGCTCACGCCCGGGGATGGCAACGTCGCCCTCGTCTCGGACCCACACGTCGCCGGCATCCACGGTGCCGCCGCGCAGGTTGCCCTCGGTGACCGCCTCGTCTCGGTGCACCGGGTTCCTCAGGGCGAGGAGGCGAAGACCCCGGCGGTGGCCGCACGGCTGTGGAGCGAGGTTCGCCTCGATCGCGCGGGCACCCTCGTTGCGCTCGGCGGCGGGTGCACGACCGACGTTTCGGGCTTCGCGGCCGCCACCTACCTGCGTGGGATCGACTGGGTGCCCGTTCCGACGACCCTCGTCGGTCAGGTCGATGCCGCCATCGGCGGGAAGACCGGGATCGACCTGCCGGCCGGCAAGAACCTGGTCGGTGCATTCCACTGGCCGGCGCGTGTCGTCGTCGACCCCACGCTGCTCGACACGCTGCCGGATCGCGAGCTGGGGGAGGGGATGGCCGAGGTGGTGAAGACCGGCCTGCTGGCCGGCACGCCGCTCTGGGAGCTGCCGCTGCCGGAGCTCGTCCGCCGCTCCGCGGCGTTCAAGACGGCCGTCTGCCTGCGCGATCCGTACGACCGCGGTGACCGTGCTTTCCTCAACCTGGGCCACACCTTCGCGCATGCCCTCGAGGCGGCGGCGGGGTACGAGGGAGTGACGCACGGGACCGCGGTCGGGCTCGGACTGCTGGCTGCGCTGCGGTTGTCGGGTCGGCCGACGGGTGTCGTCGAGGACGTGCTCGCGCCGAAGCCGGTGCGCGTCGATCGCGAGCGGGCGTGGGCTGCGATCCGGCGTGACAAGAAGGCGCGGGCCGGTGAGCTGCGGATCGTGCTGCTGAACGAGGAAGGGCCTTCGGTGGAGACCCGTCCCGATGCCGAGGTTCGCGCGGCGCTCGATCAGCTCATTGCGCATTAGATGCCTGACCGCAAATTGGCGCGACGCGGCTGGTGGCCCTGACGCGGCGCCGGATCACCACGTCCGCCCGCGGCACGTAGCGCTGCTACGCACCGCGACCGGCCGCGGCGCCCGACTTGGTCAGGGCCATCCCCGCGAGAGCGCCAATTTGCGGCCACGCATCTAGAGTGCCGCGATGCAGGTCGTGGTCCTGAACGGGGCGAATCTCGATGTGCTGGCCCGTCGCGACGCCGGCCTCTACGGCGGCATCTCGTTGTCCGAGCTCGAGACGCGGATCTACGAGTGGGCGACCGAGCTCGGCTGCCATGTCCGCTGTCGCCAGACGAACCACGAGGGCGAGTACGTCGAGTGGTGTCACGACGCGCTCGACTGGGCGGACGGCGTGGTCGTCAACCCGGGCGCCTGGACGCACTATTCGTATGCGATCCGCGACGCGCTCGAGCTGTTCGGTGCCCCGATCGTCGAAGTCCACCTGTCGAACATCGAGGAGCGCGAGGAGTGGCGACGAGTGTCCGTGATCGCCGATCTGGCGGCCAAGCGCGTCCTCGGCAAGGGCCCGGACGGATATCACGAAGCGCTGGAGTTCATCGTCCAACAGGGCGTTGAGGTGCATTGAGCGAGCGCGTCGCACGCCTGCGTGAGCTGCTCGAAGAGCCGCTCCTCGTCACCAACCCCGTCAACGTCACCTATCTCGTCGGCTTCAAGAGCTCCAACGCGGCCCTGCTCGTCGAGCCCGACCGTCTTCGACTCTTCAGTGACTTCCGCTATGCCGAGGCTGCCCGGGCGCTCGAGGGTGTGGAGTTCGAGCAGACGCAGCGAGCCCTGTTGAAGGATCTCGCCTCGCGGCTCTCCGGACGCGTCGGGATCGAGGCGGACGCTGTCTCGTTCGCCGGCTACGAGACGTTACGCAGCGGCAGCGTCGAGCCGGTGCCGCGCAGCGGGCTCGTCGAGAGCCTTCGAGCTGTGAAGGACGAACACGAGATCGCGGCAATCAAGCGCGCGTGCGAGCTCACCGACCGGATGTTCGAGCGTCTCGTCGACGAGCCGTTCATCGGGCGAACCGAGCTCGCGGTCGCATGGACGATCGAGCAGCTCTTCCACGACGAAGGTGCCGACGCGGTCGCGTTCGAGTCGATCGTCGCCTCCGGCCCGAACGCCGCCCGGCCCCACGCCCGCGCCACGGACAGGCGCATCGGCGCCGGGGAGGTCGTCGTCGTCGACACCGGCTGCCGCGTCGACGGCTACCCCTCGGACTACACGCGCACCTTCACGACCGGGACCGTCGACGGGCGTGTGCGCGAGGCGTACGCAGTGGTGCTCTTGTCGCAACAGGCGGGCCTCGAAGCGCTGCGTGCAGGGGTGACGGGCGTCGACGCGGATGCGGCTGCGCGTCGCGTCGTCGACGAGACCGAGTTCGCCGGAACATTCGGGCACGGGCTCGGTCACGGGCTCGGTCTCGAGGTGCACGAAGCGCCTCGCCTCTCGACGGAGTCCGCCGACACGCTCGCATCAGGAAACGTCGTGACGGTGGAGCCCGGCATCTACCTCGAGGGCGAGGCCGGAATCCGCATCGAGGACAACGTCGTCGTGACCGAGGAGGGCATCCAGAACCTGACGGGCCTGCGCAAGGACCTGATCACGGTCGACTAACCTCTCGGATCGTCATGGCTGAGACCGTCAACACGAACCAGTTCAAGAACGGGATGCACATCGAGCTCGACGGAGGCGTCTGGCGGATCGTCGAGTTCCAGCACGTCAAGCCGGGCAAGGGCGGCGCCTTCGTGCGGACGAAGCTGAAGGGCCTCGACAGCGGCGCGGTCGTCGACAGGACGTTCCGGGCCGGCGAGAAGTTCCCGCGCGTTCGCACCGAGACGAAGGACATGCAGTACCTCTACGACGCAGGCGACGAGGTCGTGTTCATGGACCAGGACACGTACGAGCAGACGTCGCTTCCGCGCGGGACCGTCGAGGACGCACTCGAGTTCATGCTGCCGTCGAGCTCGGTGCAGATGCTCCTCGTCAACGGCGAGCCCTCCGGCCTCCAGCTTCCCGCCTCCGTCGAGCTGTCGGTGGCCGAGACGGAACCAGGGGTCAAGGGCGACACGGTGTCGAACGTCACCAAGCCTGCGAAGCTCGAGACGGGCGCGGTGGTGCAGGTGCCGCTGTTCGTCAACACGGGCGACCGCGTCAAGGTCGACCCGCGCGAGAAGCGGTATATCTCGAGGGCGTAGGCGACTTCTTCCAGAGCTTCGAAGCGGCCTGGGCCCACTTCGAGACCGGCGGTACGCCGCTCGAGTCGGTCTGGAGCCCTCTGCCGGATCATCAGGACGCCGTCCAGAACGTCTGGCTGATCGTCCCCCCACCCGAGGTGAAGACCAAGGCGCGCAGCGTGCAGCAGTCGTTTCGTGCGCTGGGCTGGATCGCGCCGGTGCCCGCACATTTCCTGCACGTTTCCGTCGGCGAGGGGGCACGCGTAGACATCGAGCGGGCCCGACGTGCGTGGCGCGATGTCGCACCCTTCGAGCTCGAGTACCGGCGGGCGAACTGCTTCCACGATGCAGCGATCATCGAGGCGCACGGGGAAGGTGTGCAGGTGCTCGTCGAGCGGGCCTTTCCGCAAAGCGATCTGTCCTTGCTCCTACCTCACCTGAGCATCGGCTACGTGAAACGGAGCGAGCCCGCTTACGAACTGCGAGCTGCGCTCACACCATTCCGAGACGTGAGCCTTGGCAGCGGCATCGTCGACGAGTTGTTCCTCTGCGAAGTGCCGGTCGCCAGGTCGACGTTTCTCCAGCCCTGGCGCGTCCTCGGCTCGGTCAAGCTCCGCCGGTTGTCGTAGGCCAGTGGGCCGGACGGCGAAGGAGCGGCTCGGGCCCCGCTCCTTCGTTGACGTCCGTCTCCCCTCCTTGCCCCTTGCTAAGCCTGCGCAACCCCGGCGGGATGTGCGTGCGACCGGAATCGGCGACCCAGTACGACCGCCCCCAGCAAGAGCACAGCCGCGCCGAAGACGACGGCCGCACCGATGCCGGCGTCAGTCCAGTCGAACCCGCGGCTGGTCGGGCCCTGGGACGATGCGGACCCGCCGGACGGGCGCTGGTAGGAGTCGAGCCTGGCCCGCCACTCCTTCGCGTCGGTCCGGGAAACCGTCGGCGTCATCCCGTCCTGAGCCGAGACCTGTGTGCTGACGGGACGCTCCGTCCAGAAGCCCGGGTCCCCATGCTTCGCCTGTGCGACCGGCACGGCGATCGCGGCGAACACGAGGCCGCCGAGGACGAGACTCCTCAGCCTGAAATACCTACGGGCCATCTCGTTGCTCCTCTCTCGGACCAATTCCAGCTCTGACGATCGATGGCGGTGGTAATCGGTGCGTCATCTCGCGCGCACCCGCGCCCACTGCCCGGTAACGAGGGCTCAGCTCAGAGCAGCGTCGACTGCGGCGGCCCCGTCGCCGAGGACGGGCTCACCATGGGAGACGACGACCAGCTCGATCGGGAGCGCACCGAGCCGCTGACGCAACTCCGGCTTCAGCTCGCGCTCCGCCCACTCTTGCTCGGCCTTCGGGAACCACTCGATCGGGAGCTCGATCCCGCCGTCCTTGCCGATGAGCAGGTCCCCGGTCACGAGCGCACGATGGGGCTCGAGGAAGAACATCGCCTCGACCCAGTCCGCCCCTTTGACGATCTCTGCCCGCACGCCGGCCGGCAGCTCGCCCTTTTCCTCGGGGCGCCAGAGCGTCGCGTCGTAGCGATCGAGGACCGCTGCCACGCTGCGCTCGTGCCAGTGGACCGTCAGCAGCACCCGCACCGGCACGGCGAGACGCTCGACGTCACGGTCCAGCGCTGACCAGAAACGGTCGTCCTCGCCGGCCGGGACGAGGGGATCGACTACGACGACCGCATCCGGAAGCTCTGCGTAGACGGAGCCGACGTCTTGGGCCCCAGTGCTGTGCGTGATCCCATTCCGGATGCGACGCGGTCCAGCGCCACAGTCCCGGACGCAGTTCTTGGACTTCCATCGGAGGGAAAACCTATCGTCGCAGCGCTAGGCTCCACGCATGCCGGCGCTGGCCGACACGACGGTCCGATTGCTCGGCCAGGAGCCCTTGGCCGGCCGAATCCCGACGGCAGAGCAACTTCGGATCGCCGGCATCCTCGACCGAGCGGGTTTCGCGTACCTCGAGGTCTCCGGCGGGGGTGTCTTCGACAGCGCGGTGCGCCGAGGCATCGAGAGCCCGTGGGAACGGATCCGGGCGCTCAAGGCGCGCCTCAGCACCCCGCTCGGCCTCGCACTCAGGGGCCGTTTCCTCGTCGGCTCGCGTCCGGTCGACAACGACTTCATCAGGCGGTTCATCGCCTCGGCCGCGGCGAACGGGATCGATGTGTTTCGCCTCCACGATCCGCTGAACGACGTCTCCAACCTGCGCGAGGCGGCCGATGCGGTCGCGACGGCCGGTGGCGAGTTCGAGGCCGGGCTCGTCTACAGCCCGGGACGCACCGGCGAGACCGATCCGCTGATGGAGCAGGCGCGCGAGCTGCCGAACCTCGGTGCGGCGCGCGTTCTCCTTCACGACCCGACCGGGTCGCTCCAGCCGCATCGCGCGCGCGAGCTCGTCACCGGTCTGCGCGAGGTGACCGGATTGCCCGTCGGTATCTACTGCCAGGGATCCGTCGGGAACGCGCTCGCCGCCGCGCTCGAAGCGGCGCGTGCAGGGGCAGAGCTGATTGCTTGTGCCGTCTATCCGATCGCGCTGACTCTGCACCGTGTCTCGGGGGAGTCCCTCGCGGAGGCGCTCGCAGGCCTCGGGCTCGAATGCGATGTCGATCTGTCCGCGCTCTGGGAGGCGTCGGATTTCGTCGACGAGCACATCGGCGACGAGCCGGTGACCCCGCTCGCGCCCCGTGTGGCGGTTCGCGCGGCTCGACATGACTTGCCTGCGAGCCTGGTCGCGACGCTGGACGCGAACCTCCGCACACAGTTGGCGGGGGACCGCCTGGACGAGACGATCGAGGAGCTCATCCGCATTCGAGCGGAGGTCGGATGGCCGCCGTTGGCTTCGCCCATCGGTCAGGTGCTCGGGTCGCAAGCGTTGCTCAACGTGCTCGCGGCGAGCCGATACGCCGTCGTCGTGGACGAGCTCCGTGCGTTGGTCGAAGGTCGTCTCGGAACGCCGCCGGCCCCGATCGACAAGGCCGTGCAGCGGGCGGTTGCGCTCACGGCCGATCCCGATTCCGAAGAGAACGCCACCGTGCCGGGGTTGCAGGAGGTCCGCGCGCAGGCCGAGGGCCTGGCCTCCAGCGAGGAGGAGCTGCTCCTGCTCGGCCTGTTCGGCGACGAGGCGGAACCGCTCCTGCGCACGATCCGCGGCCGGTCGAGCGGAGACGAGGCGCTGGCCGCCGGTGGTGTCGACCAGGCCCGCGCGGAGCGGATCCGGGAGCTCGTCCGCATCGTGCAGGAGACCGGTATCGGCGAGGTGACGATCGAGGAGGGCGGCATGCGAGTGTCGGTCCGTCGCGGCGATGACCGCTCCGGGTCCGTCGGCCCTGCCGAGACGCCGCTCGCGGTCGGCGATCTCGCGGAGACCGAGGCACCGCTCGCACCGTCCACGAATGGCCTCATCCGCATCGAGGCGCCGATGGTCGGGACCTTCTACCGGGCGCCGGAGCCGGGAGCGCCGCCGTTCGTCGAGGAGGGACAGCCCATCGGAGCGGGGCAGACGCTCTGCATCCTCGAGGCGATGAAGCTGATGAACGAGGTCAAGTCCGACGTCGAGGCGATCGTCCGCGCAATCCACGTCGAGAACGCAGAACCGGTCGAGTTCGGGCAACTGCTGTTCGAGCTGGAGCCGGTCGTGGGAAGGCCGCTCGATGCTCTGTAGGTCTACATCCAGACGGCCGTGCCGGCAGAGCCGGCACGGCCTCTACGGTCGGCATCGCAAGCGATGCCTCGGCGGGCAATTGCTGTTCGAGCTGGAACCGGTGATCGGGGCGTCCGCTGGACGCTCTCTAACCGTGTTTTCGCGCGTCCTGGTGGCGAACCGCGGGGAGATCGCGGTGCGAGTCATCCGCGCTCTCCACGAGCTCGGTATCGAGGCCGTCGCGGTCTACTCCACGGCGGACGCGGGCGCCATGCACACGAGACTCGCCGACCGAGCGGTGTGCATCGGCCCGCCGCCGGCAACGGAGAGCTACCTCAAGATCCCTTCTGTCATCGCGGCCGCTGAGACGACCGGCTGCGAGGCGATTCATCCGGGCTACGGATTTCTGGCCGAGAATCCCGACTTCGTCCACGCCTGCGAGGAGAACGACCTGGTCTTCGTCGGTCCTGACGCCGACCTGATGGCGCGAATGGGGGACAAGGTCGAGGCAAAGCGCGAGCTCGCGGCAGCAGGGCTTCCCCTCGTGCAGGGCACCGGCGCGGTCGACCTCGACGAGGTCGCTTCGGCTGCGGGAGAGATCGGCCTTCCCGTCCTGCTGAAGGCATCAGCGGGGGGAGGTGGCAAGGGCATGCGGCTCGTCGACACCACCGACGAGCTGTCCGCCGCGTTTCGGCAGGCGAGCGCCGAAGCTCTCGCCGCCTTCGGCGACGGCGCGATCTACATGGAGAAGTTCATCGCGCCGGCGCGTCACGTCGAGGTCCAGGTGCTCTGTGACGCGGACGGCGGCATCCTCACGCTCGGCGAGCGGGAGTGCTCGATCCAACGGCGACACCAGAAGCTGATCGAGGAGTCTCCGTCGCCGGCGATCGATGAGGAGGCGAGGGAGGAGATGGAGGCGGCAGTCGCGCGTGCCTGCCGTGCGATCTCGTACCTGAACGCCGGCACGTTCGAGTTCGTGCTCGCCGACGACGGCTCGTATTACTTCATCGAGCTGAACGCACGGCTTCAGGTCGAGCATCCTGTCAGCGAGCTCGTCACCGGCATCGACGTAGTCCGAGAACAGCTGCGAATAGCCGCCGGAGAGCAACTGCACCTCACCGGTCGTGCGCCGCGCCGCGGGCATGCGCTCGAAGTCCGAATCAACGCCGAGGATCCGACCCGGGGTTTCGCGCCCGCCCCGGGCGTCGTCGAGCGCGTGCGCGTGCCACTCGGGCCGGGGGTGCGGCTCGACACGCATGTCGAGGATGGCACTGTCATCTCACCCCACTACGACTCGCTCATCGCGAAGCTCGTCGTCTGGGACGAGGATCGGCCGGCAGCTATCGCCCGCTGTCTCCGCGCGCTCGACGAGCTCGAGCTGCGCGGGATCCCGACGACACGGGAAGCGGCGATCGAGATCCTGCGCAACGAAGACTTCCGCAGCGGGCGGTACTCGATCAACTTCCTCGAGCAGACGCAGCTCGCGGCGGTGAGTGCAGGATGAGTCTCGTGTTGCAGGAAGAGCAGGGGACGATCACCGTCACGCCGGCCGCGCTTGCTCGGCTCGTGATCAGCGCGGCCGAAGCCGTCGACGGCGCCGAGGTGAGGCGCGGTCGGCGGCGACTGGACATCGACGTCCGCGACGGTGACGCGCGCGTCCGGCTCGAGCTGAGCGCCCGGTACGGAGTCGTGCTGCCGGAGCTCGTGCGATCGGTGCAAGAGCACGTCGCCGACGCTTTGGGAACGATGTGCGGCGTGAACGTCGAAGCCGTGGACGTCTCCGTCGAGGAGATCACGTGAGCGGACGCCGCGCCGCTCGCAGGACGGCGCTCTTTCTTCTCTACCAATGGGACGTCACCGGGCAGCCGCTCGCCTCTCTCTACGAGGGCGAGGTCGACCCGTTCGCGCGGGAGACGGCCGAGGCGGTCGTGACGGAGGCGCCCGAGCTCGACGCTCGCATCACCGAGGCGGCGGAGGGCTGGACGGCCGACCGACTCGGGGCGATCGAGCGAAACATCCTGCGCATCGCGCTGCACGAGCTCGACGGCGACGACATCCCGGATGAGGTGGCGATCGACGAGGCGGTCACGCTCGCGAAGCGGTATGCGACGGACGATGCCGCCCGGCTCGTGAACGGCATCCTTGGCCGGATCGTGCGAGAGCGGGTTTCGTGAGCGAGAGCGCCGAAGAAGCGCTCGGACGTGCGGAGCAGCTCCTCGCTCGACTCGAGGCCGCTCGCGCTGAGCTCGAGCAGCTGTCGCAGGCGGACGATGCGGAGCGGGCGCTCGAAGTTCTCGGCGAGCTGGCGGAGTTGAGCAAAGCGATCGAGGAAGAGCTCCAGCGCGCGAAGCGAGAGGCGGACGCCGATGCGGAGCCCTGACGAGCTGCGTTCGCTCGTCGAGGACTACATCGGCGAGCTCGCGCTGACGCCCGAGCTGCATGGCCAGAGCGACTCCGTCCGGTATGCGCTCGTCGGAGGCAAGCGGGTGCGCGGCGTCATTTGCCTCGCGACTGCCGAGGCCGCCGGCGGAGATGCCGAGGTGGCTCTTCCGGCAGCTGCCTCGCTCGAGCTCGTCCATGCGTTCTCGCTCGTGCACGACGACTTGCCGGCCCTCGACAACGATGCGGAGCGGCGCGGTCGCAAGTCGACCTGGGCCGAGTACGGCGAAGCCGTGGCCGTCCTCGCGGGCGACGCGCTCCTCGCCGAGGCGTTTCGCCTGGCGCTCTCCTATCCGATCCCGGACGTCGGCCGGGAGCTCGCACAGGCGACGCTGGGAATGATCGGCGGCCAGTATCTCGACATCACGGGCACCGCTCCCGACGAGGCGACGCTCCACCGCCTGAAGACGGGTTGCCTGTTCTCCGCCGCGGTCGGCGCCGCCCTCTGGGTCGCCGACGTGCCGGCAGGCGACCAGGCGCCGTGGCGCGCCTTCGGGGACGAGCTCGGTCTCCTCTTCCAGATCGTCGACGACATCCTCGATGGAGACGGCTACGCCGTCACCCACGGCGAAGACGGCGCGCGAAGGCTCGCGGACGAAGCCGCGGTGCGGGCGCAGCGTCGACTGGAGCAGGTGGCCGCCGAGACAGCGACGCTCGAAGAGATCGTCGCGGGCCTCTCGACCCGCACGTCGTGAGCGACAGGCTATGGGCAGAGGCGCTATAGGGGCGGAGCTCTGGCGCGCTGTAGGCCTCCGCCCGGCGACGCTACGTGGCTAATGGCAAGTGTGGGTCACGTTCGCTCTAGGCTCTTCTCCGTTCACGACGGCGGAGGTGCCAGCATGTCCCGAACCGGATTCATCGACCACATCGGAATTGGCGTTCCGGACCTCGTCGCGGCCAAGCAGTACTACGACGACCTGATGTCCATACTCGGGCTCCGAGAATGGTTCCCGACTCAGCCCGGAGGGCCACTCAACTATGGACCAGACGGCGATCGAGGCTCGCAACTGTTCTTCTACCAGGCGGACGAGCCGGGAACCTACTCACGCCGTCTGACAGGCCTGCATCACCTCGCATTCTTGGTGGAGAGCAGAGGGGTCGTCAGGGAAGCACACCGGTGGGCATGTGGGCGCGAGGCGATCATCTTGGACGAACCAGGCGAGTTCCCCCAGTACGGAGAACACTGTTTTGCGACCTACTGGCTCGATCCCCATGGATTCAAGCTGGAGGCGGTCTGCCACAGTCCCGAAGAGAGCTAGTCGAGACAGCCTCGAGGGACGAGCGCTACTGCCCGTTCGAAGTGGCGGATCTCGCGGACATCGCTGCTGCTGATCGGCTCTCCGGCGAGGCCTCCGTCAGGTAGCGATCAGCCGCCGCCAACCGCAGAGCAGCCTCCCGCGGAGGAAGACCGGAGGCGCCAGCTCGTAGCGCCTACTGGTGTAAGACTCTCGGGAAATGCGAGAGCTCCGCCGAGAGATCGAGATCGAGGCGCCACCTGAACGTGTGTGGGCGGTCGTGACCGACTTCGCCGAATACCCGAAGTGGAATCCGTTCATCCGCTCGATCAGCGGCGAACTCGATGAGGGCGCAAAGCTCGAGGTACGAATCGAGCCGCCGGGAGCGCGGGCGACGACGTTCAAGCCCACCGTTCGCGCCGTCGAGGCGAACCGCGAACTGCGTTGGCTCGGCCGCCTCCTCCTCCCCGGCGTCGTCGACGGCGAACACAGCCTCCGCATCGAGCCGCTCGACGGCGGCCGCAGTCGCTTCGTCCAGTCAGAGCGCTTCAGTGGCCTCCTCGTCGGACTCGTCAAGGGCACGCTTGCAAAGACCGAGGCCGGGTTCGAGGAGATGAACACCGCGCTCAAGGCGCGGGTCGAGCAGGTGTCAGGGCGGAACTAACCGCGGCGACTCGGCGGCGGCGGGTGACAGCCGAGCGGCACCGATCCCCGGGCACCGTCGCACTGATGGCAGCGTCGGCGCTTCCCGTCCATCTCCCGACGAACGCGGAGGCGAACTCGCATCTCGTCACGAACGTGAGCATGGACGGCACGGTTCACGGTCAAGGACGCGACGACAGCACTCTCCTCCTAAGCTGGCACCCATGGAAGAAGTGGCTTTGCGTAGAAGCGGGTGTGTGCAGGAACCGCTGTTTCAGCAACAGCTGCTGAGTGTCGTGGCCTAGAACCGCCCGTCCGCCCAAAGAAAAGCCTCTAAGCCAGCGGCCGGAGTTTTCACCCGCTTCGGAGGAGGCGGAGTATTGAGGCGGCTCCCTACAATCCCTCCACAAATCGCGAGGCTGCGGCGGAGGGGTTTGACTGACGGATGCGTATTCGTGCGTCGTTGGCCGTTGATCGCGCTGAAGCGTGCGACTTGAGCAACCTTCTGACCGGCTTCGCTGAAGCTGATCCGGGGAGCGGACGATCCGCCGCCCCCGGAGGAAGCAGGGAGGAAGGTCGAAGTGATGAAGTCACCATCGACAAGGCTGTTGGTGGTCGCAGTCGTGGTCCTCTTCGCCGTCGTGACCGCGATCGCTGGGGCCGGCAACACTGCAAGGCCAGGCGTCCACAATGGCGTCATCACGGCGTGTGTTGAGCCACTCGCGAAGGAAAATAAGTCCACGAGCGGCGACCTGAAACTGTTTGCGTGCCCGAAAGGCGCAAGGCAGATCTCCTGGAACATCAGGGGGCCGAGGGGGCCGGCAGGCTCGGCAGGTCCGGCAGGCTCGGCAGGTCCGGCAGGTCCGCAGGGTGCCCAAGGGCCAGCAGGCCCGGCGGGAGGTCAAGGGGGAGGGTCGCAGGGCAGCCCAGGGCCAGCAGGCCCCGCTGGCCCGGCCGGTCCCGCTGGCCCGGCTGGCCCCACCGGTCCAGCTGGTCCCGGCGGTGCGCAGGGTCCACCCGGCACCATCGGCACCACTCAGGTCGTCTCAGGCACCACCGGCTTCACCAGCGCCCCTCTCAAGACGGTGAGGGTGGTATGTCCTACTGGCACGATCCTGCTCTCTGGCGGCTATCAGTGGAGCACCGGCACGGCAACAGACGTGGCCGCCGTCTCGACCAACACCCCCGACCCCTTCAACGGCTGGATCGTGGTAGCTACTAGTAGCGCTTCCAGCTGGACTTTGAACGTGAACGCGCTCTGCGGCTCGTAAGAACTCGAACCGGAGTGAAGGGACCCCTGCGCTGGCGAGGAACGCCATCGGTGCCTGTGGTCAAGCTGGGAGGGTGCCGATGGCTTCAGCGCCGTGGATCGTCGGACGAGTTGTGGGCGCGCATCGAGCCGGTTTTGCCGAAGGTCGAGCGGCGCTTTCGTGATCCGGGACGCAGGCGGCTGCCGATCCGCAGGCGCAAGTGCCCAGCCCGCGAGCACGGCGTTGGCCTCGTTGAGGTGCCGCTCGGCCGCCGGACATCAAGCCGAGCGGCACGGATTCCTCGGCACCGTCGCGCTGATGGCGGGCAAGGCGAAGCGTCAGGCAGTCGTTCGGAACCCGGCGAGCATGCGGCTGATGTCCGTGTTCGCTAACCCGGCTCGTCGCAGCACGGTCGCGAGATCACGTTCACCCCAATGCTTCCCGGCTCGTCGAGCCAGCGCGAAGTAATCGACAGGTGTTCCCGCCATGAGCACGGACGCAAGAGCGGTCTGCTCTCGCTCGGCCTCGGCACCGTCGAAGCCGTAGATCCGAACGAGTTGGCGGGCGAATCGGTCGATCTCCCGTCGTCGGCGGATCTCGTCGTCCATGCTGGGAGACCGTAGCTCGTGGTGAGTAAATGGTGAGTAGCCGTCGTCACCACCCCTCACTGGACCGCACTCCCTTAAGCTGAAACCCATGGAGGAATGCGCCTCCACTTACCTGCAGGAACCACCGTCTCAGCAACAGCTGCTGAGTGTCGCATCGCTCGACGGTTCCGTCACGGTCGACGGGGCCGCGCCGGGTAACGGAAGGTTCGACCTCGCAGCGGCGAATCTGCTCGAGGCGTTGGAGCGCCTGAGCACGGATTGAAGAAGAGGCTCGACGTTGCGCTGGTCGAGCGAGGGCTCGCGGAGACGCGGAGCCAGGCGCAGGCTCTCGTCCTCGCGGGGCGTGTCCGCGGTTACGACAAGCCGGGCACGCAGGTCGACGACGACACGGAGCTCGAGCTGAAGGCGCCGCTGCAGTACGTCTCGCGGGGCGGCCAGAAGCTCGCGCATGCGCTCGACGCGTTCGGTCTCGACCCGGCCGGTCGCGACTGTCTGGACATCGGCTCCTCGACAGGAGGCTTCACCGACGTCCTGCTCCAGCGAGGGGCGCGGCGCGTCGCCGCGGTCGACGTGGGGTACGGCCAGCTGCATGAGCGGTTGCGTGCGGATCCGCGCGTGACCGTGCTCGAGCGTACGAACGCGCGTCATCTGCGTGAGTTGCCGTTTGCCCCCGATTTGATCGTGGCAGACGTGTCGTTCATCAGCCTCCGGCTCGTGCTGCCTCCCGCGCTCGCGCTGGCCGCACCGGACTGGGAGGCTGTCGTCCTGGTGAAGCCGCAGTTCGAAGCCGGCCGAACGGAGCTCAAGGGCGGCGTCGTTCGCAAGGCCGACGTGCGTCGGAGAGTCGTCCGCGAGCTGGCCGAGGCGGCGCTCGAATGGGGAGGCGAGACGATCGGGGTCGTAGACTCTGGCCTACCCGGGCCCAAGGGGAACCGGGAAGTGTTCCTCCACCTCGTTCAACGTGAGCGCCCGCACCTCCCTGACGACATCGACAGCCGGATCGCGGGAGCGGTTGTCTGAGCCGGTCCGGCGCGCCGGCGTCATCACGCACGGCAAGCCGTCGACGATCGGTCCAGCCCTCGAGCGCCTCGAGAAGGTCGCGCGCGAGGCCGGTGTCGAGCTGCTCATGCCGCGCGACGAAATCGAGAAGCACGGCATCGGCCTAGCCGAGCAGGACCTGACGAGCGCGGACATCGCGGTCGTCCTCGGCGGCGACGGCACGATGCTGCGCGCACTGCAGCGGTTCCTCGACACAGAGGTCCCTGTCATCGGAGTCAACTTCGGGCGGGTCGGCTTCCTCGCGTCGATTGAGGCGAACGAGCTCGAGTCGGGCCTCGCACGCGTCTTCGCGGGCGACTACCGAGTCGTCGAGCTGCCGACGCTGGACGTCGAGGTCGAAGGGCTGCGGGCTTCGGGGATCAACGACGTCGTCGTGCTGAGCGCGGTCCGTGGCCGAATGGTCGAGCTGGGTTGGTCGGTCGGCGGCGAGGACCTCGGCGTGCAGCCGTGCGACGGGATGATCTGCGCGACGCCGACGGGGTCGACCGCCTACAACCTCTCCAACGGCGGCCCGGTGCTCGTCCGCGGCCTCGATGCATTGGTCGTGACCTTCATCGCGCCGCATTCGCTGCATGCGCGGCCGCTCGTCGTCCCGCGTGGCCTCGACCTCGTGATCCGCAACGAGACGGAAGACGTGGGTGCGGCCGTGATCGTCGACGGACACTCGCTCACAGACGTCACGCAACCCTCGCCCATCGTCGTCCGCCTCGGCGAGAAGAAGAGCCTGCTCGCGACGCTGCCGGAGGCGACGTTCTTCCAGCGGTACAGGGAGACGTTCGTGGATTGACCGCCCGGCCGGATTAGCCGATGGTCGCAACCCGGCCCTCTGCTTACCATCCCCGGAGCGATGCTCCGCCGCCTCCGGATCGAAAACCTCGTGCTCATCCACGCAGCCGAGCTCGAGCTCGCGCCCGGCCTCAATGCCATCACGGGCGAGACCGGCGCAGGGAAGACGATCCTGGCGCAGGCGATCGGCCTTCTGCTGGGCGCGAAGAGCGACGCCGGTCTCGTCGGGCCGGGCGGCCCGGAGGCGTACGTCGAGGCCGAGCTGGAGCCTCCGCCCGCGCTGCTGGACGAAGACGAGCTGTCCTCGCTCGCGGAGTTGCGGCCCGAAGGCGAGGAGGGCCTCGTCATCGCGCGCCGAGTGTTCTCGGACGGGCGCTCCCGCGCGTATGCGTGGGGCCGCGGCGCGGCGCGGGAGGACCTCGCCGCGGCCGGCGAGCGCTTGATCGCGATGTCCGGTCAGTTCGAACAGCGGCGGCTGGCCCGTCCTTCCTACCAGCTCGAGGTCCTCGACTCGTTCATCGGCGAGGAGCAGCTCCGTCGCCGATCCGAGCTGCGCGCGGCCTGGCGCGTCCTACTCGCGGCGCGGAGACGGCACGACGAGCTGCAGTCGGGTGCAGCAGCGGAAGAGGCTCGTCTGGCCGAGCTGCGAGCCCTTGTCGAGGAGACGGCCGGTTTCGACGGGGATGCCGAGGAGAGCCTGCGAACGGAACGCGAGCGCCTGAGGCACGTGACGGAGCTCGCCGAGGGGAGCGCCGCCGCGGCGGACGCGCTCGTCCCAGAAGACGGCGAGGGCGCAGCCGGGCTCGTCGCCGCGGCGGAGCGTTCGCTGGCGCCGCTCGAGCGGCTTGCTCCCGAGCTCGCACGTGCCGGTGACGAGCTCCGTGACGTCGAGCTCCGCCTCCGCGAGACCGCCAGTGAGCTCCGGAGCCTCCTGACGAGTCTCGAAGCGGAGCCTGGTCGGCTCGAGCACGTCGAGTCGGAGCTCGATCGGATCGCCGCGGCGAAGCGACGGTTCCGGGCTCACACCTACGCCGAGCTGCTTGCCCGCGCAGAGGAGGCGCGCGTCGAGCTCGATGCGATCGGCGCCGGTTTCGATCCGGCGGCCGCTGCAGCAGAGGCGATGGCCGAGGCCGAACACCGCGTCCACCGTCTCGCCGATGACCTGGGCGCGGCCCGGTCGGCCGGTGCCGACGAGCTCGCCGCGAACGTCGCGCAAGAGCTCGAGGGCATCGGTATGGGTGACGGCGAGTTCGTCGTGCAACTGCGCGAACGCGAGCCGGGCCCCACGGGCGCGGACGAGGCGGCGTTCCTCGTGCGGCTGAACCGCGGGCTGCCGCTCGCGCCCGTTGCCGAGACGGCTTCCGGAGGCGAGCTTTCACGCATCGCGCTCGCGATCGCAGCCGTGGGCGGCGGTGAGACGATGGTGTTCGACGAGATCGACGCGGGTATCGGTGGGGAAACCGCGCATCGCGTCGCGGAGACCCTGCGCCGGCTCGCCCAACGTGCCCAAGTCTTGACGATCACACACCTGCCGCAGATCGCGAGCGTGGCCGACCGCCACTTCCGGGTCGAGAAGATCCCGGGCGACCCGACGCACGCGCGCATCATGCTTCTCGACGAGGCCGAGCGGCGGGACGAGCTGCAACGCATGCTGGGCGGCCGCGACTTTCTGGCCACCGTCGGCACGGGCACATGAGCTTCATCGAGCTCACCGGTCCCGCGAAGCTCGATCGCATGACGAAGAAGCTCGTCAGGCGTCTCTCGGCGGACGACATCGCCATCATCGATCACCGAGACATCGACCGCGTCTCCGCGGAGGAGCTCGTCGAATCGGGTGTGCGCGTCGTCGTCAACGTCGCGCCGTCCCAGACCGGCCGCTTTCCGAACCCCGGTCCGCTGACGCTCGTCCGTGGCGGAGTCCGTCTCATCGACGTCGACGGAGACGGTCGGAGCCTCTTCGAGACGGTCAGCGAAGGCGAGCTCCTGACCGTTCGCGGCGGAGGGCTCTATCGCAACGGCACGCAGCTCGTCTCGGGTCATGTACTGGTCGAGCGCGAGCTCGAGCGGACGCTGGCAGAGCAGCGCAGCCGCGTCACCGAGGCGCTCGAAGCGTTCGCCGAGAACACGATGCAGTACCTGCGTGAGGAAGGGAAGCTCCTGGCCGAGGGGATCGACTTTCCTCAGCTCGCGACGCGCTTTCGCGACCGGCACGCGCTCGTCGTCGCCAGAGGCCCTGGGCACAAGCGCGATCTTCGGATCGTCAAGCCGTACGTGCGCGACTTCAAGCCGGTGTTGATCGGCGTCGACGGCGGCGCGGACGCGTTGCTCGAAGCCGGCTACACGCCGGATGTGATCGTCGGCGACATGGATTCGGTCTCGGACGCAGCACTGTGCTGCGGCGCGGAGCTCCTCGTCCACGGCTACCGCGACGGGCCCGCTCCGGGCGAGGAGCGCGCACGACAGCTGGGCGCCGAGTACCAGGTCGTTCGGGCCACAGGGATCAGCGAGGACCTCGCGATGCTCCTCGCGTACGAGAAGGGGTCAGAGCTGATCGTCGCGGTCGGGACTCACTTCAACCTGATCGAGTTCCTGGAACGCAATCGCGCCGGCATGTCGTCGACCTTCATCACGAGACTGAAGGTCGGCGAGATCCTCATCGACGCAAAAGGCGTCTCTCGTCTTGCGAGCCGCAAGGTCGAAGTCTGGCCGCTCGTGCTCGTCGCGCTGGGGGGCGTCCTCGCAATCGCTGTTGCGATCCTCGTCTCGCCGGCGCTCCGCCACCTGATCGAGTACCTCGCGCTACGACTACGGGACTTGCTCGGCATCGGCTGAAACGCAGTCACCGCGTGGTGACACGACCGACGTCGGTCGCGCCGTACTCCCCGATGCGGTAGTGGGCGGAAAACCCAGGGCGATCACCGTGCCGGTGACCAGTGCGCCTGTGAACAGTCGGTGTCCCATCACTTCTTCTCCTCCGTTGAATGTGAGAGAGCTCACTCGACAGTAGGAAGGGGAACACCGACCGTCGTCAGGCGTTTCCCTGACGCCGTGCAAGTTCAGGGAAATCCAGGACGTAGTGCCGCTCGAGGTGTGGGACGATTCCGGTTGTGTCAACGACTGCGCTGATCGTGGATGACCACCCGAGCTTCCGTCACTTTGCTCGCAAGCTCCTCGACTCCGCCGGCTATGTCGTGGTCGGTGATGCGGAAGACGGGGCGTCCGCGATCGCCGCCGTCCGCGCTCTGCGCCCGGACGTCGTCTTGTTGGACGTGCTGCTACCCGACATGACCGGTTTCGCACGTTGCGAAGGAGCTCGCCGAACAGCCGGAGCGGCCCCTCGTCGTCCTCACGTCCAGTCGGAGTGCCTCGGATCTCGGAACGCTGGTCCGAACCGAGCACGCCAAGGGATTCATCTCCAAGAGAGACCTGACGGTGGCCGCGCTCGCGGCACTCGTCAGCGAGGCCGCATGAAAGCCGTGCGCCTGCTCGTCTGGGCCGCGGGAGGGGCGCTCTGCGTCGGGATGTCGCTTGCACTCTTCCACGTCGACCAGCCGGAGACGATCCAGAGGAGGGGGATCATCGTCTTCGCCGCGTACTTCGTTGCGATCACGATCGGGGTCCTCGTCTGGCAGCGGCGTCCCGACAACCGCACCGGGATCCTGCTGACTGCGTTCCCGTTTGCCAGCGTCCTTTCAGAGATGGACTGGATCTTCTGGAACCAGGCGTTCGCAGTTACGGTCGCCTTTGCCGCCGGCAAGCTCGCGGCGCCGCTCGTCGCCCATTTGATCCTCTCCTATCCCACGGGCCGGCTCACGTCGCGGGTCGACCGTGCCTTCGTGCGCGCTCGCTTACTGCTGGGCGTTGCTGTACGCCCTGACCGTTTCTGCTCTTCTTCGACCCGCATTATCCGCATGGTCGCTATTTGTTCGAGTGCTCGGATTGCGCCGTGCCAGTCACGCACGTTGCCTGGCACGACGTCAACGGGATCGCGAACGTCCTTCGACTGGCTGCTCCTGCCTTTGGTGGTGATCTTCCTTGGCCTTCTGGGCCGCAAGCTCTGGCACGCGAGCCCGGGTGGACGGAGGATCATCCTGCCGCTCTGGATCGCGGCGTTCTTCCTAGGGTGCGCAGTACCTCGTGCAGATCGCGCTCTACGGCTCGCCGGCGAATTCCTGGAGGAGCTCCGAGATGGTTTTGGATCGTGAACGCTCGCGTCTCTCGCAATTCCCAGTCTCGCTCGGGCTCGGCCTGCTGCTCGGGCGAGGCGCGCGGTCGGCGGTAGCCGATCTGGTGGTCGCGCTGGAGCGTACCCCGCCCGAGCCCGGTGCGAGACGCCCTGGCGCGTACGCTCGGCGATCCATCCCTGGAGCTCGCGCTGTGGTTGCCCGAGCGCGCGTCGTACGTCGACAGCGAGGGGCGACCTGTCGAGTTGCCTTCGCCCGGTTCTGAGCGTGCGGTGACGGTTCTCGGGCCCGCGGAGGCTCCGGTCGCGGCGCTCATGCACGATCCAGTGCTGCTCGAGCGAGCAGGCCTGCTGGAAGCAGCAGGTGCCGCCGCGCGACTCGCGCTCGAGAACGAGCGTCTCCAGGCCGAGCTGCGCGCTCAGCTTGCGGAGTTGCGCGCCTCGCGGGCCCGCATCGTGCAGGCGGGCGACGACGAACGACGCCGCCTCGAGCGGAACCTTCACGACGGCGCGCAACAGCGCCTGCTCGGCCTCGGGCTCGCTCTCCAGCTCGCTCGTGCGAAGGTCGGTGCTGAGGCGAATGGTGCTGCCGAGCTTCTCGGCGAGGCCGAGGACGAGCTGCGCCGTGCGCTCGACGAGCTTCGCGAGCTCGCCCGCGGAATTCACCCGGCGATCCTCACGGACCAAGGTCTCGGGCCCGCAGTGCGATCGTTGGCCGAACGTTCGACGGTTCCTGTAGCGGTTGCCGTCCCGGAGGAGCGTCTAGGAGAGCCGATCGAGGCCGCCGCGTACTTCCTCGTGTCCGAGTCGCTCGCGAACGTTGCGAAGTACGCGCACGCCTCGTCGGTCCGCGTCAACATCGCCCGGCGAAACGGAAGCGCTGTCATCGACGTCGACGACAACGGGGTCGGCGGAGCCGATCCGGCGTGCGGATCGGGCTTGCGAGGCCTCTCGGATCGTGTGCAGGCACTCGACGGCACGTTCTTGCCTCGAGAGCCCGAATGGGCGGCGGGACACATATCCACGCTGAGATCCCGTGCGCGTTGTAGTCGCGGACGACTCCGTTCTCCTCCGTGAGGGCATCTCGCGCCTGCTGGCGGAAGAGCGCTTCGACGTCGCGGCAAAGGTCGCGTTCCGGCGAAGAGCTCCTTGCGGTCCGTCGAGGCCGAGGCACCCGACGTTTGCATCGTCGACATTCGCATGCCGCCGACGCATACAGACGAGGGGCTCGTCGCTGCCGAGGCCATCCGCCGGCGTTGGCCGCGCGTCGGCGTCCTCGTGCTCTCGCAGTACACCGATACGGAGTACGCGCTGCGACTGCTGGAGGGCGGCGAAGAGCACTGCGGCTACCTCCTCAAAGACCGCGTCCTCGACGGCGGTCAGCTCGCCGACGCGGTTCGCCGCGTCGGCGACGGAGGAGTCGTCGTGGATCCGGAGCTGGTTGCGAGACTTGTAGGACGTTCGCGTTCGAGCTCGCCGCTCGACGAGCTGACGCCGCGCGAGCGTGAAGTGCTGGGCCTGATGGCCGAAGGTCTGACCGACCGGGGAATCGGAGAGCGATTGTTTGTCGCGCCGAAGACGGTCGAGACTCACATCCGGCATATCTTCTGGAAGCTTCAGTTGCCCGAGAAGGCGAGCGACAACAGGCGCGTGCACGCGGTTCTGGCGTACTTGCGCACACAGTAGGCTCGAAGGCGCATCTACCCTTCGCGCATGACGCGCGCCTCGGCTTCGCGAGAGCTCCTTGCCCGGCGCCTGGACGTCTGGGCGTTCATCGCCGAGCCCCACCACTTCGCCGATTGGTGGCCCGGGGTCGCCGGGGTGACGCCGGACCGTCGCGGGCTCGCGGAGGGTGCTCGCTGGCAAGTGCACGGCGTGGATCGACCGACGTTGTTGCGAAAGGCGACCTCGAGCGGAGTGCTGCTCGTCCGAAAAGTCCGGCCTCCTGAGGTGTTCGGTTGGACGTTGACCGGGGACCACATCGATGTCGAGCTTCGGCTCGACCAGCGCGGCGCAGATCGGACGCTGGCTGTGCTGGAGATCGACGCACCGTGGCTCGTCGGCGTCAGCCGCGCCCTGCCCCGCCGCGCACTGACCCGGTTACACGCCTTGTGCCAGACTGCCGCCGAGCTGTAGCTCCCGCCGATGTTCGACCTTCGCTATCACGTCGCGTCTCTCGCTGCTGTCTTCTTCGCGCTCGTGATCGGCATCCTCGTCGGAGTCGCGCTCGCCTCGCACGGCCTCGGGAACACCGAGCGCGATCGGCTGCAGGAAGACCTGCGGCGCGCCTCGGCCCACGGCGACGCGCTCCAGGCGCAGCTCGACGAGCTCCAGCAGGCCGGCGCTGCCGACGGTGCCTTCGTCGAGCGGACCTACAACGCCGTCATGCAGGACCGGCTGAAGGGCAAGCGCATCGCCGTGCTCTTCGTCGGCCCGCGGGACTCGAGACTGAGACAGCAGATCACCCAGACGCTCAACGATGCAGGAGCGGGAGAGCCGGTCCGCGTTCGAGTTCTGGATGTCCCGATCAACGTCTCGGCGATCAACCGCGTCATCGCCAAGCGGCCGTTCCTCGGCGCCTACGCCGGCCGCAAGCAGTTGCTTCACCTCGGCCAGGCGCTCGGCCAGGAGTTCGCCGCCGGCAAGGAGACGCCGCTGTGGAACGCCTTGAACAGCGTCATCGTCGGCGAGACAGCGGGCTCCCTGAAGCAGCCGGCCGACGGAATCGTGGTCGTGCGAACCGCCCCCGCGCAAACCGGGCCGACGGGGCGATTCCTGAAAGGGCTGTATGGCGGGATCGGCGACGTCGGCAACCCGGTCGTGGGCGTCAACGTCTCCGACGGCGACGGCTCCTCGATCCAGGCGTTCCAGAAAGCGGAGCTCTCCACCGTCGACAACGTCGACATGCCGACCGGCAAGCTCGCGCTCGCGATCATGCTCAGCGACCCGACCGTCACCGGAGACTACGGGGACGCGGACAAGACCGACGGCTTCCTGCCCACGCTCCCCACGGTTACGACCACGACCAGCACGGGTGGATGAGCCGCTCACGATTCTCGTCGCCGCCCGCGACGAGGAATCGGCGATCGGCACGAGGGTGGAGGCCCTCCGGCGGGCGTTTCCCGAGGCCGAGGTCATCGTCGCCGACGACGGCTCGCGCGACGCCACAGCCGACGCCGCAGAAGCCGCCGGCGCGGTCGTCCTGAGGCTCCCGCACCGCGGCAAAGGGCAGGCGTTGAGCGCGGCCGAGCGCGCTGCCGCTCCCGGAGCCCTTCTCCTCTGCGACGCGGATCTCAGCGGCGACCTCGCGCCGCTGCTCGGCGGCGGCGCGGACCTGAGCATTGCTGCGTTCTCGGAACGTGTCGGCGGCGGCTTCGGCATCGCGAAGCGGGCGGCAAGATCGCTCATCCGGCTTCGAGCCGGCGTGGCGACGCGCGAGCCGCTCTCGGGTCAGCGCGCGCTGTCTCCGTCCGCCCGGCAGGCGTGCTTTCCGCTGGCGCCCGGCTTCGGGTGCGAGGTGCGGATGACCATCGACGCCGCCCGCGCAGGACTATCGATCGAGGAACGCGAGCTGCCGCTCCGGCACCGTCCGACCGGGAGGGACCTCGGGGGCTTCGTCCACCGCGCCCGCCAGCTGGTCGACACGCTGTACGCGTGCGGACCGCTAGGTGTCAATTTCCATGGCCTGCGGTTGCCGCTCGTCGGCTGGAAGGTGGGCGTCCTCCACGGCCCGGCCGTCGCAGCGATCACTGCGGTCGGATTGGCCGACGATCTCTGGAGCGGACCGGAGCGCGGTTTCCGCGAGCACCTGCAGCGTCGTCGGACAACCGGTGTGCTCAAGCTCGTCGGCATCCCGCTCATCGGCCTGCTCTCGACGAGACGGGTATCGGGGGCGCTCCTCGTCGGTCTCGCGGCCAACGTCCTCAACCAGCTCGACACACGACCGGGACGTGCTCTGAAGGCCTACCTTGCGGCGGCGCTCCCCCTGGACGCGCCCGTCGGAATCGCCGTCCTGCTCCTTCCTTACGATCTTCGCGAGATGGCAATGCTCGGAGACGCGGGATCGAACGCGCTGGGCGCGCTGCTAGGCTTGAATTCCGTGAAGCGTTTCACGGGCCGGGGCCAATGGGTTGCGATCGGCGCCCTTGCCGGCCTCACGCTCCTCGGTGAGCGAACCTCGATCGGCGCGTGGATCGAGCGTACGCCGGGGCTTGCCTGGCTCGATCGGCTGGGTCGCGCGTGAGCTCCGCTGCCCGCCCGACGAAGTACGTCTTCGTCACGGGCGGCGTCGTCTCGGCGCTCGGCAAGGGGATCGTCGCGGCGTCGCTCGGCCGCCTGCTCAAGGCTCGCGGGCTGCGGGTGCGCGCGCAGAAGTTCGACCCGTATCTGAATGTCGACCCCGGGACGATGAGCCCGTTCCAGCACGGCGAGGTCTTCGTGACGGAAGACGGGGCCGAGACCGATCTCGACATCGGCCACTACGAGCGCTTCATCGACGAGAACCTGACCCGCGCCGCGAGCCACACCGCCGGCGCGATCTGGGATGCCGTGTTGCGGAAGGAGCGGAAGGGCGAGTTCCTCGGCGCAACGGTGCAGGTGATCCCGCACATCACGAACGAGATCAAGACGCGGATTCGCGCGAGCGCCGTGTCCGCCCCGACCGATGTGGTGATCAGCGAGATCGGCGGCACCGTCGGCGACATCGAGTCGCTGCCGTTCCTCGAGGCGATCCGCCAGTTCAGGCGTGAGGTGGGGTCCGAGAACGTTCTCTACCTCCATGTCACGCTGGTGCCCTTCCTCGATGCCGCCGGCGAGCTGAAAACGAAGCCGACGCAGCATTCCGTCAACGAGCTGCGGCGCATCGGTATCCACCCGGACATCGTCGTCTGCCGCTCGCACGAGGAGCTGTCCGACGGACATCCGCGAGAAGATCGCCCTGTTCGCGGACGTCGACGCCGACGCGGTGATCGCAAGCCCGGACGTGGGGGATGTCTACCTCGTGCCGTCGCGGCTCAAGGCGGAAGGGCTCGACCGGCTGGTCTGCGACAAGCTCGGTCTTCCGCTGGGAGAGGCCGACCTCGGCGAGTGGCTCGACCTCACCGAACGCATCCAGCGGAGCCGGGAAGTCGTGGAGATCGCGCTCGTCGGCAAGTACGTGAAGCTGCAGGACGCCTATCTGTCGGTTCACGAAGCGCTGAAACACGCCGGCGCGTATCACGGATGCACCGTGCGCGTGCGCTGGATCGACGCCGAGGGCATGTCGCTCGACGAGGCGGCGAGGCTTCTCGAACGGGTCGACGGCGTCCTCGTGCCCGGCGGGTTCGGCTCGCGCGGCTGGGAGGGCAAGATCCTCGCCTGCAGGGTCGCACGTGAGCGGCTGATCCCGTACCTCGGCATCTGTCTCGGCATGCACGTCGCGGTGTCGGAGTTCTCGCGACATGTTCTCGGTCTCGACGGCGCCAACTCCACGGAGATGGATCCCGAGACGCCGCACGCCGTCATCGACCTGCTCCCCGAGCAGAAGGAGATCGAGGACCTCGGCGGGACGATGCGGCTCGGGGCGCAGGCCGTGGAGCTGATCGACGGGACGCGCGCGCAGGAGGCCTACGACGAGGCGGTCGTGCACGAGCGCCACCGTCACCGTTACGAGGTCAACAACCACTACCGCCCGGCGCTCGTCGACGCGGGGCTCGTCGTCTCGGGGACGTTCCAGGAAGGACGGCTCGTCGAGATCGTCGAGCTGCCGGAGCATCCGTGGTTCGTCGCCAGCCAGTTCCATCCCGAGTTCAAGTCGCGGCCGACGCGACCCACGCCGCTCTTTCGCGAGTTCGTCGGCGCGGCGCTCGCCCGGTCGCGCGAGCGGTCCGCCGTCGGCGCAGTTCCTGCCTAGACCAGATACGTAGACTCGCGCCGTGCCCTCGGAGGTCGTCGATCTCTTTCTCGAGCTGGCCGCGTTGCCGAGCCCGCCCGGTGAGGAGCGCGCGGTCGCAGACGTCGTCGTCCGCTACCTGCGCGACCTCGGCCTCGCGGTCGACGAGGACGATGCCGGCACGACTGTCGGCTCGACGATGGGGAACGTGTATTGCAGGGTCGAGCCGAACGGCGGCGGAACGCCGCTCTTCCTCTGCGCTCACCTGGACACGGTTCCTCCGGACGGGCCGCTCGAGCCGGTGATCGACGACGGCGTTGTTCGGAACGTCGGCGGGACGATCCTCGGGGCGGACAACAAAGCGGCCGTCGCTGCGATGCTCGAAGGTACCCGCCGCCTGCTCGCAGAGAACCGCCCACACGGCGGTCTCGAGCTCCTGTTCACGCCGAAGGAGGAAGTTGGCCTCCTGGGCGCAGCCGCGTTCGACCAGGAACGTTTCGCGGCACGCATCGGTTACGTCTACGACCAGGCAGCGCCGATCGGCGATGTCATCCTCGGTGCGCCGTACTCGCAGGCGATGCAGGTGCGATTCCACGGCCGTGCGGCGCATTCCGGCATGTACCCGGAAGAGGGCCGGTCGGCGGTCGTTGCGGCGGCTCGCGCAATTGCGGATCTCCGGCTCGGCCGCGTCGACGAGGAGACGACCGCGAACATCGGGACGATCCAGGGCGGAACAGCAGGGAACATCATCCCGGAGTGGTGCACGCTCGAGGCCGAGGCACGGTCGCACGACGAGGGCAAGCTCGGGACCCTCGTGCAGGAGATGCTCGATTCGTTCTCCTTCGCCGCCGGCCTGGAGGACTGCGCGGTCGAGACGAAGGTCTCGAAGAGCTATCGCGGGTACAGGTTCAAGCGTGACGACGAGGTCGTTCGCATCGCGCATGCGGCGCTCGAGCGTTCGGGTTACGCACCGGCGTACGGCCTCAGCGGAGGTGCGGCGGACGCCAACATCTTCAATGAGCGCGGGCTGGCGTGTCTCAATCTCGCCAACGGGATGCAGGACATCCATACGCCCGACGAGCGCATCACCGTCGACGATCTCGAGGGCATGGTGGAAGTCACGCTCGCTCTCGTCGACGTTGCGCGCGATGCTGACGCTTAGGCGCGGCAACGTCACGGCGGTGGTCGAGCGGCACGAGGCGCTCACGCGGATCGAGGTCGACGGCACGCCGTGCGTCGCCTATCCCCGGCAGACCGGCGCCGTTGCGCTGGGCGACGAGGTGCTGGTGAACACGCAGGCGCGAGAGCTGCACCTCGGCTCCGGTGGCTTCGATGTCCTCTACGCCAATCTCACGCGCGGCCTCGGACGTTCGCCCACGCGCGGTGCCCACGTCGTGAAGCTGCCGTACACGCCCCTGCAGCAGGCGGTGGTCCACGCCGAGGAAGAAGCGGCTCTCGCGGAATGCCTCGGAGGCATTCCCGTCATCTGCTGCTCGCTGCACAGCCAGGTCGCTCCGGTCTGCGCAGGTCTGGCGAGGGTCGTCGCGTCGCCTACGTCCAACTCCCGGGCGGTGCGTTGCCGGTGTCCTTGTCCGACGCAGTGCGCGTGTTGGGACGGCGAGGCCTGCTCGGGGTGACGGTCGCCGTGGGCGCGTGCCTGGAAGGAGACGTGCAATGCGTCACGACGGCATCTGCCCTGCTGTGGGCCGCTTCGCAGCGCTACGAAGCGGTGGTGTGCGCGATCGGCCCGGGAATCGTCGGGACCGGCACCGCGTTCGGTCACGGCGGCATTGCGGCTGCCGAGGCCGCGAACGTTGCGGCGTCGTTGGGCGGTTTCCCTGTGATCGCGGCGCGCGCGTCCGAGGCCGACGAGCGCGAACGGCATCGGACGGTGTCGCATCACACTCGTGCGGTGCTCCGGCTCTGCCTCGGCGACGTGACTGTCGCATGGCCGGCGGGCTGGGAGGCGCCCGACTGGCTCGAGCCCCGTGTCGAAGTCGACCCCGGCGGCTGGGAGATCGCCTGTGCCGGGCTGCCCCTGTCGCACATGGGTCGCGGACCGAAGGACGACCCGTTGTTCTTCGCAGCCGCTTTCGCCGCCGGCCGCCTGGCCGGATCGCGCCGGGGCTGATGGAAGAGCGGCGTCTCGGACCGGTCGTCGGCCTCGGCACCTGGAACACGTTCGATCGAAATGCGGACCTCGCGCGTGAGGTCGTCCCCGCCGCGCTCGAGGCCGGATGTCGGGTTTTCGATTCCTCGCCGATGTACGGCGGTGCGGAGCACTCGTTGAGCGTGGCGCTCGAAGGCCGGCGCGAAGAGGCAGTCGTCGCGACGAAGATCTGGGCGCGCTCGGTCGATGCAGGGCGAGCGCAGTACGCGCAGCAGCTCGCGTGGTACGGACGCGTTGAGATCGAGCAGATCCACAACCTCGTCTCTTGGCGAGACCACGTCGGGTGGCTCTCGCGCGAGTACGAAGAGGGCCGAATCGATCGCCTCGGCGTGACGCACTACTCACCGAGTGCATTCGACGAGCTCGCAGACGCGCTGCGCACCGGCCGCTTCACCACCGTCCAGCTGCCATTCAACCCACGCGAGCGGCGAGTGCGAGCGCGAGCTGCTTCCTCTCGCTGCGGAGCTTGGCGTTGCGGTGATCGTCATGCGACCGCTGGGCGCCGGCGGGCTCGTTCCCCGCTCGCCGCCTCACGAGGTCCTGACGGAGCTCGGTGTGGCAACGTGGGCGCAGGCGTTGTTGAAATGGGCACTGTCCGATGAGCGCGTCGACATCGTCATCCCCGGGTCGAGGAATCCCGACCGTGTTCGCTCGAACGCGGAGGCAGGGACGCCGCCGTGGTTCGATCCGGACCAGCGCGCCTTAGTCGAGCGTTTCGCGTGATGAAGCCGGACGCTTCGCGAATTGCGTACGACGGCAAGCTGTTCGACGTCACGGTCGAGCGCTGGGGCGATCACGAACGAGAGGTCGTCGAGCATCCCGGAGCCGTGGCAATCGTGGCCGTCGACCGCGACGGCATGGTCACGCTCGTGCGGCAGCGGCGCGAGGCCGTTCGCGCCGTCCTCGTCGAGCTCCCGGCGGGGACACTCGAGCAGGGCGAGACGCCGCTCGAATGCGCGCAGCGCGAGCTCGCGGAAGAGACGGGCCTTACCGGCGGGACGTGGCGCCAAGCCGCGGCCTTCTACACGACGCCGGGCTTCTGCCGCGAGCGCATGCATCTCTTCTTCGCGCACGACCTGGAGCCCGGGTCGGCCAGCCCGGCCGACGACGAGGAGCTCGAGGTGATCCGCTGGAATGTCGGCGAGCTCGAGAGCCGTCTCGGCGAGCTGGAGGATGCGAAGACCCTCGCGGGCGTGTTGCTGTACCTCCACGAGAGCCGGTCCGACGCCCGAGCCTGAGGCGGCGCGACGACCATGTCGAGGCCGCGGCCCCCACCCAAGGGAGGGGGAGTCGACCCCCTTTCCCTCGGCGGCGACGATAGCGGGCGAGGTCATGCAGGTGTTCGGCGAATTCGCCTCAATTGCGTGCCTTTTGCGGTTGAAACGGTAGGGTGAGCCGCCGTGAAGATCGGCGTCGCGAAAGAGATCAAGCCCGACGAGTACCGCGTCGCGCTGACGCCCGCCGGAGCGCGCGAGCTCGGGCAGGGCGGGCACGACGTCATCGTCGAGACCGGCGCGGGGGAGGGGAGCGCGTTCTCCGACGCGGCTTACGAGGCTGCGGGTGCGGTCATCGCGGACGTCGACGACGTGTGGGCGGACGCCGAGCTTCTCCTGAAGGTGAAGGAGCCGATCGAGCCGGAGTACGCGCGACTGCGCGACGGGCTCGTTCTCTTCACCTACCTCCACATCGCGGCCGACGAGCCGCTGACGCGCGCGCTCCTCGAGAGCGGCATCACCGCCGTTGCCTACGAAACAGTCGAGACGGACTCCGGCGGGCTCCCTCTGCTCGCTCCGATGAGCGAGATCGCCGGGCGTCTCGCCGCTCAGGCAGGCGCGTACTTCCTCGAGAAGCCGCAGGGCGGCCGAGGACTGCTCCTCGGCGGAGTGCCGGGGGTCTCGCCCGGCCGCGTCGTCGTGATCGGCGGCGGCATGGTCGGCTACAACGCCGCGGTGATTGCGCTCGGGCTCGGCGCCGACGTCACGATCCTCGAACGCTCGCTCGACCGCATGCGACACCTCGAGGAAATCCTCTCCGGACGCCTCAGCCTCGTCATGTCCTCGTCCCTGCAAATCGAGGAGTCCGTGCAGGACGCAGACGTCGTCATCGGCGCAGTGCTGATCCCCGGTGCGCTCGCCCCGAAGCTGATCACCCGTGAGATGGTGGCCGAGATGAAGGAAGGCTCCGTGCTCGCTGACGTCGCGATCGACCAGGGCGGGTGTGCGGAGACCTCACGCCCCACCACACACAGCGACCCGGTATACGTTGTCGACGGCGTCACGCACTATTGCGTCGCGAACATGCCCGGCGCCGTGCCGATCACGTCGACGAAGGCGCTCACGAACGCCACTTTGCCGTACGCCGAGGAGATCGCCGACTACGGTCTCGCGGAGGCCGTGGCGAAGGATCCCGCGCTGGCTCGGGGCGTGAACGTCGTCGGGGGGAAGGTCACCTACGAGGCGGTCGCCGAGGCGCACGGGCTCGACTACCACCCGCTCGAGGACAGCCTGCCGCTGTCCCCGGTCTAGGCCTGCTCGGGCTTTTTCGTCGGCGAGTACCTCACGACGAGCCAGGTCACTCCCGCGGCGAGTGAGATCACGCACACGCAGAACACAACCATCGCGAGCACTCCGAGGACGTCCATCATGGCCGACCTAGAATAGCCGCATGCCGAGGGCGTGTGTCATCGTGCTCGATGCCGTTGGAGCCGGCGAGCTGCCGGATGCTTCCGAATACGGTGACGAGGGGTCGGACACCCTCGGGAACGTGGCGCGCGCGGTCGGCGGCCTCGACCTGCCGAACCTCGAGGCGCTCGGGCTGGGCAACATCGAGCCGCTCGAGGGCTGCCCGCCTCAGGCGGGTGCGCCGGCGGTCGCGGGCCGACTCACGGCCCGCTCGAAGGGCAAGGATACGACGACCGGACACTGGGAGCTGATGGGCGTCGTCACTCCGCAGCCGATGCCGACGTACCCGCACGGGTTCCCGCACGACGTCATCGATCCGTTCATGCACCGAACAGGGCGGGGCGTGCTGGGGAACAAGCCGGCCTCGGGCACCGAGATCATCCAGGAGCTCGGGGAGGAGCATCAGCGTACGGGCAAGTGGATCGTCTACACGTCCGCCGACTCCGTCTTCCAGATCGCCGCTCACGAGGAGACGATCCCGCTCGAGGAGCTCTACAGGGCATCGCAGATCGCCCGCGAGATCCTCGCCGGCAAGCATGCCGTCGGCCGCGTGATCGCGCGTCCGTTCATCGGCGAGCCCGGGAACTACGAGCGGACGGCGAATCGCCACGACTTCTCGCTCGAGCCGAGGCGGCCGAACTACCTCACGCTCGTCCGCGACGCCGGCATGCAGGTGCACAGCGTCGGGAAGATCGCCGACATCTTCGCCAACCAGGACATCGACGACTCGCATCCGACCAAGTCGAACGTCGACGGGATCACGCAAACCGAGAAGCTCCTTCGGGAGCTCGACGAGGGGTTGATCTTCACGAACCTCGTCGAGACCGACATGCTCTGGGGCCATCGGAACGATCCCGAGAACTTCCACCGCTGCCTGCAGGACTTCGACCGGAGGCTGCCCGATCTCCTCGAGGCGCTGCGTCCGAGCGATCTGCTGATCCTCACGTCCGACCACGGCTGCGACCCGACGACGCCTTCGACGGATCACTCCCGCGAGCATGCGCTCCTGCTCGCCTACGTCGAAGGCAAGAACGCGGCCGGTCGGATTCACAGCGGGGAGTTCGCGGACGTCGGTGCGACGGTGAACGCCTGGCTCGGAGGCAAGGCTCCTTCGCGCGGTATTCCGGGTCAGCCGATCGTCGAGCGCTGAGACCGCCCTCGGTGATCCATCCTGCGGAGCTCATTCGCCGGAAACGCGACGGCCAGCGGCTGGCGCCCGACGAGATCTCGGAGCTCATCCTCGGCTACTCACGCGGCGAGATCCCCGACTATCAGCTCGCCGCCTTCTGCATGGCGGTGTATTTCCGCGGGCTGAACAGCACCGAGACGTTCGCGCTTACGGACGCGATGATCCGGAGTGGGGAGACGATCGAGCTCGGAGCCGCCGTCGGCCGCACAGTGGTTGACAAGCACTCGACGGGAGGCGTCGGCGACAAGACCTCGCTTGCCGTCGGGCCGATCGTGGCGGCCTGCGGTGTCCCGTTCGGGAAGATGAGCGGCCGCGGCCTCGGGCACACAGGCGGCACGCTCGACAAGCTGGAGGCGATTCCCGGTTTCCGGGTCGAGCTCGGCACGGACGAGTTCGTCGCGCAGGTGCGCGACGTCGGTCTCGCGATCATCGGCCAGAGCGCGAATCTCGTGCCGGCGGACAAGCTCCTCTACGGGCTCCGCGATGTCACGGCGACCGTCGACAACGTCTCGCTGATCGCGGCCAGCATCATGTCGAAGAAGATCGCTGCAGGCGCTGACGCGATCGTGCTCGACGTCAAGGTTGGCGACGGCGCGTTCATGAAGAGCGTCGACGACGCCCGAGAGCTCGCGCAGCTCATGCTCGAGCTCGGACGTCACGCCGGTCGCAAGGTCGCGTGCGTCCTCACCGACATGGATCAGCCGCTCGGGCACGCGGTCGGCAACGCCCTCGAGATCCGCGAGACCATCGCGACGCTCCGCGGCGAGGGACCGCGCGACTTCGAAGAGCTCGTCCTCGCGGAGTCCGCGCATCTCCTTGCCTTCTCCGACCTCGACCTGGACCAGCGCGCAGGCCGCGAGCGCGCCGCGTCGGCGATCGCCGACGGCTCCGCGTACGCCATGTACGAGCGCTGGATCGCGGCGCAGGGTGGCGATCCGTCCGAAGATGCGCTGCCGGCGGCGCCCATCGTTCGCGACGTCGTCGCGGACAGCGGCGGTTTCGTCCGGGCGATCGGCGCGGTCGACGTCGGGCTGGCCGCTCTCCGGCTCGGCGCCGGACGTCGCACCAAGGACGACGCGATCGATCACGCCGTCGGCGTCCGCTGTCTCAAGAAGCGCGGCGATGCCGTCACCGCCGGAGACGTGCTGGCCGAGGTGCATGCGCACGACGATGCGTCGGCACAGGAAGCCGCTGCCGAGGTGCTCGCGGCCTACCGGCTGGGTGACGAAGCGCCGCCCGCGACGCCGATCATCCTCGAGACGATCGGCTGATGCCCGAGCTGCCCGAGGTCGAGACGATTCGTCTCGCACTCGAGCCACACCTTGTCGGCCGGCGGTTCGACGAGGTCGAGATCCGCGACCCGCGGCTCGTGCGTCCGTTCGAGCCGCAGGCGGTCGCGGTGGAGCTCGAGGGTGAACGCGTCGATTCGCTCGAGCGCCGAGGCAAGTATCTGGTTGTTCGGTTCGAATCCGGTCGAGCTCTCCTGATGCACCTCCGAATGACGGGTTCTCTGCGCCACGCCGTCGGCGGACTGCGGGACGATGATCCGCATCGACGTGCTGTTGTCAGGTTAGACGACGGATCGGACGTCGCCTACAAGGATGTTCGGCGCTTCGGAACGTGGCACCTGCTCGAGCCCGAGGAGATCGAGCCGTATCTGGCCGACCGCCTCGGCGTCGAGCCGCTGAGTCGCGCGTTCACGTCGCGGTGGCTGGCGTCTCGGCTCGAGGGCCGGCACGCGCCGATCAAGGCCGCGTTGCTCGACCAGCGGACGGTCGCCGGCCTCGGGAACATCTACGTCGACGAAGCGCTCTGGCGTGCGCGGGTTCACCCGCTTCGGCCCGCGGGCGAGCTCGACCCCGACGAGGTCCGCCGCGTCACGCGTGGGATCAAAGAGGCGCTGAAGGCGGGCATCGCGCGTCAAGGCGCGAGCCTGCGTGACTACTCGACGCCGGATGGAGGGCGCGGTCGGATGCAGGACGCCTTCCGCGTGTACGACCGCGAAGGAGAGCCATGCCCACGCTGCGGCACGCCGATCGACAAGATCCGCGTCGCAGGCCGCGGCACGTGGTACTGCCCTGCGTGCCAGCGTCTCGACGCCTACGCTGCGAGCTCTTCGTCCAGGCGACCCTCGCGATCGAGGCGCCGACCTCAAAACTAGACTGGCAAGGCCATGGCCGGCCGCTCTTACAAGACCGAGGCGGTGGTGCTCCGCTCGATCCGTTTCGGCGAGGCCGATCGGGTCCTTCACGTCTACACGCTCGCGCGCGGCCGCATCGGTGCGGTTGCCAAAGGGATCCGCAAGACGAAGTCGCGCTTCGGGGCGCGCCTCGAGCCCCTCTCGCACGTCGAGCTGATGCTGCATCAGGGCTCGGGTGAGCTCCAGACCGTGACCGGCGCTGCCCTCGTGCGCTCCCATCACGCCGTCCGGGAGCAGCCGTACCGACTCGGCGTCGGGCTGCTCGGAGCCGAGGCGATGCTGCGGCTCTTCACCGAGCAGGAAGCAAACGAGCGTGCGTTCCAGGCACTCGTCCGCTTCCTCGACCTCCTCGACGAGATCGAGCCGGCCGCGGGACGGCCCGCGCTCGATCCGCTCGCGCTCTCGTTCCAGCTCAAGCTCCTCTGGCTCTCCGGCTACCTCCCGCACCTGACGAGCTGCGCCGACTGCGGCACGCAGGGCGAGCAGCTCGTCGGTTACTCGCCGAAGGCAGGCGGCGCGGTCTGCCGGGACTGCGCCGACGGAGCGCTCGGCCTCTCGCCGGCCGGCATCGCGGGAATCGAGTCGCTGCTCGCGCGCCCGTTGGCAGAAGCGGGAGAGGTCGGTCTGACCGAGCGCTCCGCACGTGACGCACTCGTCGTCATCACCGCCGCGTACGAGTACTTCGGCAACTTTCGGCTGCGCTCGCTGCGCAGCGCCTGAGGTTATTCGCCCTTCGGCGTCTTCCAATCGCGCTCGAGCGCGTCGTCGAGCCACGCCCTCACGCCTGCGATCGGAATGCGCTCCTGCGCGAGGGAGTCGCGATCTCGGACGGTCACGGTCTCGTCCTCGAGCGTCTGCTCGTCGATGGTGAACGCCCAGGGAGTGCCGATCTCGTCCTGGCGCCGATAACGGCGGCCGATTGCGCCGCTGTCGTCGTACTCGACCGTATGGCGGCGACGCAGGTCCTCGTACAGTGCGCGCGCTTTCGCGACCATCTCCTCGCTCTTGCCGATCAGCGGCAGGACGGCGGCCGTGACGGGCGCCATCTGCGGGTGGAGGCGCAGGACCGTGCGCTCGCGCTCGGCCACGATCTCCTCGTCGTAGGCGTCGACGAGGAGCGCGACGATGATGCGCTCGATGCTCACGGCCGGCTCGATCACGTACGGGACGTAGCGGTCGCCGTCGCTGCCGACGTACTCGAGCTTCGTCGTCGAGTGCTCGGTGTGCTGCGTCAGGTCGTAGTCACCCCGGTTGGCGATGCCCTCGAGCTCCGACCAGCCGATCGGATAGTCGTACTCGATGTCACTCGTTCCCTGTGAGTAATGCGACCGCTCCTCGGCGGAGTGCTCGCGAACTCGGAGCTTGCTGTCGCGGAGGCCGTAGCGGCGGTACCAGTTGAGCCGCTCGTCGATCCAGTAGCGGTACCACTGCTCGGCGTCGGCGGGCGGCACGAAGTACTCCATCTCCATCTGCTCGAATTCGCGCACGCGAAAGAGGAAGTTCCCCGGCGTAATCTCGTTACGGAACGACTTGCCGACCTGGGCGATCCCGAACGGGGGCTTCCGGCGTGCGAACTGCAGGACGTTCTTGAAGTTGACGAAGATTCCCTGCGCCGTCTCCGGGCGGCAGGAAGGCGCGCGATCCTTCTTCGGAGACCGGGCCGACCGTCGTTTCGAACATGAGGTTGAACTGCCGGGCTTCGGTCAGGTCGCAGTCGGGCGTCTCGCCGGGCCGCTTGCTGGGCTTGCGGCCGCAGTTGGAGTCCTCGAGCTTGTCGGCGCGGAAGCGGAGCTTGCACGTTCGGCAGTCGACGAGCGGATCGGTGAATCCGGCGACGTGCCCTGATGCCTCCCAGACGCGCGGATGCAGGATCACCGCCGAGTCGATGGCGACGATGTCGTCGCGGTTTCGGACCATGGCGTCGAACCAGGCTTCTCTGATGTTGTTCTTCATCAGCACGCCGTAGTGCCCGTAGTCGTACGTCGAGCTGAGGCCGCCGTAGATCTCGGACGAGGGGAAGACGAACCCGCGCCGCCGAGCAAGCGAGACGATCTTGTCCATCGTCACCACATCGTCCGTTGCCCTTGCCATGGGCCGAGACGTTATCCCAAGGTGGCGCTAGCGCCGGGCGATCGAGAACGATCCCGCCGCCACCAAGAGCACGCCGGCGATCGCGAGCACGATGAGCGTCGACGTGTCGCCGCCGCCTCCACCGCCGGCGGTCGACGCGGCCGTCGATCTCTTCGACGACGACGAGAGCCGAGCGTGCAGCGCTCGTGTGATGTCGCTAGTCGCGGTCGAGTAGACGCGAACGTCTTCCGGGAGCTTTGCGAGCGCCTGCCGGTAGCAGGGCACGGGGTAAGTTCGGTCGATCCGGCCGTCCTGCCAGTCCGCGATCAGGCGGCTGGAGCAACTGGATTTCGCAGCCGCAGTGCCCGACGTGGCCGCGGCCAGAATCACGACCACGAACGTGAGCAGCGCAAAGCGGTGCTTGCTCATCTCTTCACGGTACCCATGACGGCACTCCTGTAACGGGTAAAGACCGTTAAGACTTTTCTAAGAGTAATTAGCCTGCGGTTTGAATGCCACTCCCCGTCGAGCTACACATCGTCTCCGATTCAACCGGTGAGACCGCTGCGCGCCTCGTCCAGGCGCTCGAAGCGCAGTTCCCGGACCAGGAGTTCGAGGAGATTCGTCACCCGCGCGCCGAGACCGTTGACGATCTCGAGCGCGCCGTCCGCAGCGCACGGGGACACGCGGCGGTCGTCGTGTACACGCTCGTCGACCCGGAGCTGCGGGATGCAATGCGTCGACTTTGCCGGCGTGCGCGAGTGCATTACTGCGATGTCCTCGGCCATCCGATCGACGCGGTCGCGCGGGTTTCGGGTCAGGCTGCGCGCATGACGCCCGGTTCCCGGGCGCCGCTCAATCCGGCCTACTTTCGCCGCATCGAGGCAATGGAGTTCGCCGTCAAGTACGACGACGGAGTGGGGACGGGTTTGGACGAAGCCGACATCGTTCTCGTCGGCGTCTCACGCACGTCGAAGACGCCGCTCTCGATCTATCTCGGCTACCTCGGGCACAAGGTCGCCAACGTTCCCGTCGTGAAGGGAATCAACCCGCCGAAAGAGCTGTTCGAGCTCGACCCGGCCAAGGTCGTCGGGTTGACGATTCACGCCGACCGGCTCGCCGACATCCGCCGCGCGCGCGTGCGGAACCTCGGGACGAACAACCGCCGCTATGCGGAGCTCGGCGAGATCTACGACGAGCTCGACGAGGCAGCTGCGATCCATCGCCGGCTCGGCTGCCCGGTCATCGACATCTCGGAGCTTTCGATCGAGGAGACGGCGCAGCGCATTCTCCGCACGGTCGAGAGCCGGCGCGCCGAAGCGGCGGCTGCAAGGGCCGAGTGAAGCCGAAGCCGCCCGTCCCGTGGTGGCGCTGGGCGATCTGGTGGGTGACGCTCGGCGTTGCCGACCTCATCTTCTACGTGCTGCTCACGCCGCTCTGGCTGGGTCTCCGCGCCCTCGCGTGGCTCGCCGAGCTGCGGTCCAGGCAGAACAGATAGCGAGCTTGTACCGATGGCGAGGGCGAAGATCGAGCCGTATTCGGATACCTGGCCGCGAGACTCGCCGCCTCGCGAAGCTCATTGCTGCCGAGGACTGGGCGGACCGGCGTCGGGTGGGCTCTCGGGCCCTAGCGACGGCTGACGCCGAGCAGCCGCGCAGCGAGGGCCTCTTCGCCGCCCGCGGTTACACGGTACGCGCCGGCGCCGTCACGGCTCGTCACGATCTCGCGGAGCTCGGTGCCGACGTAGTGCAGCCCCACGTCGTCGTCGGCGGCGATGCCGGCCGGGAAGCCGTCGGCGACCAGCCGCTGGTACACCGGCCGCCGCCGCTCCTCTCCGTCGTAGTGCGGGCATGCGCTTCCGGGAAGCAAGCCGAGACACTCCATCGGAGCGAGGTCAGGGCCGAACGAGTCGGTGACGCCGTGCTCGAACCAGCAGATCATCCCGGCGCTCCAGCCCGTGAGCAGCACGCCCTCCTCCCACGCTTCTCGGAGGATCTCGTCGAAGCCGTGCGTGCGCCAGATCGCGATGGCGTTGGCCGTGTTTCCACCCGTCACGAGGATGACGTCCTGTTCCAACGCGACCTCTCGGAGCGGCGCGGGCGGCCATGGATTGAAGTGCAGGTGCGTCATCGAAGCGCGGCCGCGGAGGCGCTCGTACCACCCGACGGTGAAGCTCGCGTCCTCCATGCCGGCGGTCGGGACGTAGAGCACGCGGCTCCCACGAGCCAGTCCGAGGAGGTGGTCGAGGAACGTGTCATTCGGGGACCCGCCCATCGCGAGGATCTGCCGGTCAGGCACAACGTCGAGTATTGCAGGGGATTTGTGAGAGGATTCTGCGGCTTGGGCGGCCCGAGATACGTATACGACTTCGACGAGTCATCCGGCGGAGGCCGCGAGCTCCTCGGCGGGAAAGGCATCGGCCTGGCCGAGATGACGCAGATGGGCGTGCCGGTTCCGGCGGGATTCACGATCACCACGGACGCCTGCCGCGAGTACTTCAGGAGCGGCAAGGTGTTCCCGGAGGGGCTCGAGGCCGAGGTCGATGCACACCTCGCGGCGCTGCGAGGAAAAGACCGGGAAACGGTTCGGCGATCCCGGCGATCCGCTGCTCGTCTCCGTCCGCTCCGGCGCGGCGATCTCGATGCCGGGGATGATGGACACGATTCTCAATCTCGGCCTCAACGACGAGGCCGTTCTGGGGTTGGCCGCGCGCACCGGCAACGAGCGGTTTGCGCGCGATTCCTATCGCCGCCTGATCCAGATGTACGGCGAGGTCGTCGACGGGATCGACGCGCACCTGTTCGAGCAGGCGCTGACGGCCGCGAAGCGCGCAAAGGGCGTGAAACACGACAGCGACCTCGGGGCCGAGGAGCTCGCGGCTTTGATCGACCGCTTCAAGGAGATCTATCGCGAGGGGACGGGTGCCGATTTTCCGCAGGATGCGCGCGAGCAGTTGACCCGCGCAGTGCGCGCGGTATTCGAATCGTGGGACGCGCCACGTGCGCAGGTGTACCGGCGCACGTACGACATTCCGGATGACCTCGGCACCGCGGTGAACGTCGTCCAGATGGTGTTCGGCAACAAAGGCGACGAGTCCGGCACGGGTGTCGCCTTCACGCGCGATCCGTCGACCGGCGAATCCGGCCTCTACGGGGAATTTCTGTCGAATGCCCAGGGAGAGGACGTCGTCGCGGGGATTCGCACGCCGCAACCGCTCGCCGAGATGCAGCAGAAGCTTCCGACTGCATTCGCGCAGCTGCTCGAGACGATCCGCCGGCTCGAGGAGCACTACCGCGACATGCAGGACATCGAGTTCACGGTCGAGGACAACGACCTCTACCTCCTGCAGACGCGGTCGGCGAAGCGAACGGCCGCCGCCGCGGTGAAGAGCGGCGGTCGACATGGTCGACGAGGGTCTGATCTCACAGGAGGAGGCCGTCGCGCGGATCGATCCTGCTCAGCTCGAGCAACTTGCTCCATCCGATGATCGACCCCACGGCGAAGTGGGAGATCGCGGCGAAGGGGCTCAACGCGTCGCCGGGCGCGGCGTCGGGGAAGATCGTGCTCGACGCAGACACGGCCGAAGAGCGCGGCAAGGCGGGCGAGCCGCGTCATCCTCGTTCGCTGGGAGACGACGCCGGACGACATCCACGGCCTCGTTCGGGCGGCGGGCGATCCTGACTGCGCACGGCGGGATGACGTCGCATGCCGCCGTCGTCGCGCGCGGTATGGGGAAGCCCTGCGTCGCCGGGTGCGACGCACTTTCGATCGACATCAAGGCGCGAACAATCACACTCGGGGGTCAGACCCTCTCCGAAGGGGACCTGCTCACGATCGACGGTGGGACCGGTTCCGTCATCGTCGGCGAGGTTCCGCTCGTCCCGCCCCAGGTCAACGACGACCTCGAGACGATCCTCTCCTGGGGAGACCGGCACCGCCGCCTGAAGGTGCGAACGAACGCCGACACGCCCGAGGATGCGGCGAAGGCACGGGAGTTCGGGGCCGAGGGGATCGGCCTCTGCCGGACCGAGCACATGTTCATGGCGGAGGACCGCCTCCCCGTCGTGCGCGAGATGATCCTGGCGGACAGCGAGGCCGGCCGCCGCAAGGCGCTCGAGCGGCTGCTGCCGATGCAGCAGGGCGACTTCGAGGCGATCTTCGAGGCGATGGCCGGGCTGCCGGTGACGATCCGTCTGCTCGACCCGCCGCTGCACGAGTTTCTGCCTTCACCCGACCAGGCGACCGACGACAGGATGCGGCAGCGGATTCGCCAGCTGCAGGAGGCGAACCCGATGCTCGGCACCCGAGGCTGCAGGCTCGGCCTGCAATGGCCCGAGATCTACGAGATGCAGGTCCGGGCGATCGTCGGGGCCGCGGCGGCGGTGAGGGAACGGACGGGCGAGGCGCCGCTCGTCGAGATCATGCACCCGCTCGTCGGGTTCGAGGAGGAGCTGCGCCGCCTGCGGGAGCTCACGGTTCGCGTCGCCGAGGAGGCGGCGCCGGACGTCGACTACCTGTGCGGGACGATGATCGAGCTCCCGCGGGCTTGCATCCGCGCGGACGAGATCGCGCTCGAGGCCGACTTCTTCTCCTTCGGGACGAACGATCTGACGCAGACGGCCCTCGGCTTCTCGCGCGACGACGCCGAAGGGAAGTTCCTGACGCACTATCTCGAGGACGGTGTCCTCGAGACGAATCCGTTCGAGACGCTCGACGTCGAGGGAGTCGGCGACCTGATGCGGATCGCGGTCGAGCGCGGTCGTTCGACGAAGGCCGACCTCAAGCTCGGGATCTGCGGCGAGCATGGCGGCGAGCCCAAGTCCGTCGCGTTCTGCCATGAGCTCGGCCTCGACTACGTCTCGTGCTCCCCCTACCGCGTGCCGCTCGCGCGGCTGGCCGCCGCGCAGGCCGCGCTCGCGGAGAGCGGTGCCGTCGCCTATGCCGCGGCCGGAGGCTGATGACCGACTACGCGTTACTCGTCGACGGCGAGCGCGTCACCAAGGTCGCTTCCGAGGACGAGGTGCGGTCGTGGCTGACGAACTACCGCGACGAGCACACCGAGGACGATCCGGGGGCAGCGCATGTCCAGATCATCGAGCGAGGCCGGATGGCCTGGCTGACGGGCGGCAAGCTCCTCGACCGCAGACAATTCTTCTGACCTGGGACGACGTCCGCGCGCGACGGCTCGCGCGCCAGTCGCTGACCGAACGCGCACCGGCCGGCGAGTTGGTCGACGTCGTTCGCCGCGTCGGCGGCGTGCATGCGCAGGTGCAGGCCTCGGCCGAGCTCCAACTGGCAACGCGCGTCGACGGCGTCACGCAGCAGGACATTCGCGATGCGCTCTGGCGCGACCGGACACTGGTGAAGGCGTGGACCCTGCGCGGGACGCTCCACCTGCACCCCGCCGAGGAGTTGTCGCTCTGGCTCGCCGCCAGGCGGGCTGTGTCCCCGGAGGCGCGGAAGCTCGAGGCCTGGACGGATCCGAAAGGCGTCGTGCATCCCCCGCTCGGACGCGCAGAAGTCGAGCAGATAGCGCGCCGCGGTGCTGGACGCGCTCGACGGCCGCTGTCTCTTGCGCGAGGAGCTCGCCGCGGAGGTCGCCGAGCGCGTCGGCCCGAAGGCTCGAGGCCGTCTGCTCTCCGGGTTCGCCTTCTTCGGCGGCGCAGACCTCTGCCAGGGGCCTCCACAGGGAACCAAGATCACGCTCGCACGCGCAGATCAGTGGGTCGACGGTTGGAAGGACATCGACGCCGAAGACGCGCTGCGCGAGGTCTGCCGCCGGTACCTGCGCACGTACGGGCCGGCCACCGCCAACGACTTCCGTGAATGGTTCACGTCACCGCAGTTCAAGCCCGCTCGAGCGCGCGCGCTCTTCGACTCGATCGGCGGCGAGCTGGAAGAGGTCGACGTCGATGGACACGGGGCCCTCGTGTTGTCGGGAGATCTGGACTTCCCGAAGCCGCAGCCGAGCGTTCGCCTGCTGCCGGAGTACGACGTCTACGTCATGGGCTTTCGCGAGCGCGATCACTTGGTGCCGGATGCGGTGCGCGTGCAGGTCGCGGCGCACGGGCGCGGCCGCTACGAGGGGCCCGCGGGAGTGCGGTTCCTCCTCGTGGACGGCGTGACGGCGGGCCTCTGGGAACGGAAGAAGCGCGGCAAGCGAATCGAGCTCCAGGTGGAGCCGAGCAAACGGCTGACGCGGCCGCAGCGCGCTGCGCTCGAGGCGGAGGCGCATCGCATCGGCGAGTTCCTCGGGCTCGAGCCCGACCTGACCGTCGCGTGACCTAATCGGCCCGTAGCTCGCGCGCGAACGAGCCGCCGCCGATGACCCGCGCCGCGTGGCCCGCGACGCGCTCACGTAGGCCGCGATCCGACGTGACGACCCAGACCTCGTCGTCCAGCTCTGCGGCAAGCCGCGCGATCTCGTCGTCCGCCGTTCCGGCGCCCTCCCAGACCACTTCGACCTGGTGTCCGTGCCGATCGGCCCATGCGCGCGAGCGCTCCGTCAGCTCGTCCCGCGGCATGTTGGGCCACAGCGAGCGGCGCACGTTCTCCCCGTCGACGATCACGACTGCCATGCCGGAGTTGTACTCTCGACGGCGTGGGCGAGCCGACGCCCGAAGCTCCGCGGATGCCACGCCTGTACGGCGTCCCGACCGACGCATCGGGCGCGGACCTCTTGCCGTGGACCTGGGCGGTGGAGCAACTCACGTCGGCGCGGAACTACTGGGTCTGCACCACGCGCAGCGACGGTCGTCCGCACACCGCACCGGTCTGGGGCGTGTGGCTGGACGATGCGGTGTGGTTCAGCACGGCGCCGAGCTCCGTGAAGGGACGAAACCTCGCGCGCGACCCACGGGTCGTGATCCACCTCGAGAGCGGCGACGACACGGTGATCCTCGAGGGGGAGGCCGAGCGCCCGAGCGACGACGCTGCGCTCGAGCGGTTCATCGACCTCTACGAGGAGAAGTACGGGTACCGGATCGAGAGCCCGCGCGCAGAGCACAGCGTCTTCGTCTTCAAGCCGCGCGTCGCGCAGACGTGGACCGAGCCTGATTTCCCGCGCAACGCCACGCGCTGGGTGTTCTCCTAGCTTCTAGGCGTACCCCTTCGCCTTCCAGTAGGCGATCAAGATCGAGGCGACACCGACGGCGACGATCGTCGCGACGCCGAGAGCCCCTGTGCGGCCGTAGGCCGCATGACCGCGCCCGAACCGCGTGAGCCCCAGCGCGACGATGATTCCGCCGAGCAACCCGCCGATGTGTCCGCCGATCGAGATGTTCGGGATCGAGAACGTCAGCACGAGGTTGATCACGATGATGCCCAGGGCGCTGCCGCCGAAGACGTAGTCCCGCTGATGCTCGAGCACGAGACCCGCCCCGAGGATGCCGAAGATCGCCCCTGATGCTCCGACGGTCGGGGTCGTCGGTGCTGCGATCAGCGCGCCGGCGGCTCCCGCGAGGCCGGAGACGACGTAGAGCAGGAGAAAGCGGCCCGATCCGATGCGTTGCTCCAGCAAAGAGCCGAACCAGTACAGCGCCAGCATGTTCAGCAGCAGATGGAACGGGCCGTAGTGCAGGAACATCGACGTGACCAGTCGCCACCATTCGCCGTGGGCGACGCCGACGAGGTCCGGGAAGTTCGTGCCTGCGGGGATCCCGACCAGCGTGTCACCGAACTTCACGCCGTTCGCGATCAGCGCCCCGTTCTGGTAGATCGATCCGTGGTTCCCATTGACGCCGCTCCCCTGGAGCAGCTCGGCGAGGTAGACGGCGACGTTGATCCCGATCAGGATCCGGGTCACCTTCGCGCCGACGCCCTCGAAGGTCGCCCGACGAGCGCCCTGCGTCACGCGTTGCACGCCCTGCGGCCGGCCGGAGTGCTCCGGGCAGCGGATCCCGACCGGCGCCATGGTCATGCATTCGGTGCAGATCGGGCGCCCGCACTCCGAGCACGAGAGGCCGGTGAGCCGGTCCGGGTGGCGGTAACAAGGTCTCTGGGCGGTCTCAGTCACGTGCGAAGTAGCGTAGTGGCCGGATGCGCGTCGCGGTCGCTTTCACGCCGGAGCAGGCGCCTCCTGCAGAGCTCGGCATCGTCGTCGATGTCCTGCGGGCAACCTCGACGATCGCGCAGGCGCTCGCGGCCGGCTACAAGCGTGTCCTGTGCTGCGCAGAGGTCGAGGAGGCACGCGCGCTCCGGAGGGAGATCTCCGACGCGCTCGTCGGAGGCGAACGCGATGCCGTCCGGATCGAAGGCTTCGACGTGGGTGCCTCCCCACGCGAATTCCTCGACGCACGAGCCGAGACGCTGATCCTGTCGACCACGAACGGGACGAGCGCGATCCTCGAGACGGCGCGGCGGTGCGAGGCCGTCGTGCTCGGCAGCCTGCTCAACCTCGCAGCCGTGGCGCGCGCCGCTGCCGCGCAGGCCGACGATGTTGCCGTCGTCTGTGCGGGCTTCAAGGGCTCGTTCGCGCTGGACGACGCCTACTGCGGCGGGCGGATCGTGCAGCTCCTGCCGGCCGAGCAACGGAACGACGGTGCCGTCGCGGCCGACCTGATCGCGGGGGCGTTCCCGACGGCCCTCGATGGGCTGAAAGCACGGACGTACGGCCCACCGGGCCTGGAGGAGGACATCGCGTTTTGCGCCCGCGAGAGCGTTCTGGACGTCGTGCCGCACCTGGTCGGAGCGGTGGGCGGCGCTGCAGAAATAATGCTGAGATGAACCGCCTGCTCGTCCTGGCCGGCCTCGGGCTGCTGCTCCTCGTCGGCGCGCCCCACGCGTCGGGAGCATCCGCCAAGCCGTGGCTCTGGCAGTGCACGCAGATCCACAACGCAGAGGCGCAGTACCACTGCTATGTGCGGCTGCTTCGCAACGACATCGAGGCTTCCGGGAACCCGGCGGCCGAGCTTCCGCGGATCGATCGTCGCGTCGAGAAGCTGGGAGGCACGATCGAGGCGGGCTGCCACGTCCTCATGCACGAGGTGGGGCGCGACTACGGGCAGGCGCATCACTTGACGCTGGCGACGCTTCAGCGCTACGTCCCGCGCTCGAACAACCCGAACTGCTCCGCCGGGTTCGGCATGGGGCTCGTGATGTACCTCGGCCCGCAGATCATCCGCTCCGGCGGCGCGAGTGCGGCCCAGGCCTGCGCCCGACTGCCGACGAGATACCGCGCGTACACGTGCGTGCACGGTCTCGGTCACGCGTTGATGCGTGCGTACCACGGACGGCTTCGAGAGGCGGTGGCCGCGTGTCGCCGCTTGCGGCCCGTGTATGCGCCGGACTGCGCGCAGGGAGCGTTTCACGATTACTGGATCTCGTTCCGCGGCGCGGACGGGACGGTGCCGTTGCGCGGAGCGAGCTCGTCGCCTCGGGTCGTCTGCGACGGCCGCTTCACCTACATCAGGCCGTGCTGGTACCGCTACTTCCTCGAAAAGCCGCTGCATGGTGCCGATCCGCACGCCCGGCGAGCTCGTCGCGCTATGTCGCGGGCTCCGCGGCCTGCAGCGCTTCGGCTGCGTGAGCGCGGCGGCGCTGACGGTGTCGTCGAATCCGTTCGATCAGATGCGGCTGTGCGCCGGGCTCCGTGGCCGGGACGGCGCGGCCTGCGTGCGCGGCGTCCCCGACCAGGCGCTGGCGGGGCAGCCGTCGCAGCAGCTGCGGCTGATCCGCGCCTGCAGTCGGATGAGTGCCGGCGTTCGGCGTGGGTGCTACGAGTGGCTGGGACGAACCCTCGCAGTCGTCACCAACGGAAGCTTTCGCGACCGTGGCTGCGACGCGTTGCAGCCGGGTGCCCGGAGCGCCTGTGTCACGGGAGCGAGGGAGATGAACGCCGCGCTCGTGACGTTCTCCTGAGCTCAGGTCGACACGGCGTTGGGCAGCGCGCGGAGCGGATCGACGGAGGCGTTCCGGATCCGCACCTCGAAGTGCAGGTGTGGGCCCGTCGCGTGGCCGGTTGCACCGACGCGACCCAGGCGGACTCCCTGCGCGACCCAGACGCCGACACGCACGTCCACCCGCGAGAGGTGCGCGTACATCGTGCGTTCGCCGCGGCCGTGCGCGACCGTGACCAGCAGCCCCCAGCCGTCGCGCCAGCCGGCCCACACGACCTGACCGGAACGCGCTGAATAGACAGGCGTGCCGAGCGGCGCGGGGAGGTCGATCCCCGCGTGCCAGCTGGTGCCGCGCGGGCCGAAGGGGTCACCGAGCACCGGCGCGGTCAGCGGCCATGCGAGCGGCAGCGGAATCGAGGGAGGCGGCTGTGTGAGCGCGTAGAGCGTCGCGGGACCGGCGACGCCGTCGGTCGTCAGCGCCGACCATTCCTGGAACCGGCGCAGCGCCGCCTCGACGTGCGGGCCGAAGACCCCGTCGAAGCCCCCGGACGGGAAACCGTGCTCGGCGAGCCTGAACTGGAGCGAGGCCACGTCCCAACCCCTGTTGCCTTTCTTCAGCGGCCTGCTGCCGAGGGAGTGCCGCCCGAAGCGGCCGAGTGCCCGCCGCGTCTGCGGCCCTGGGACGCCGTCCACGGTGATGCGCGCGCGCTTCTGCAGGCGACGGACTGCCTTCGCCGTGCCCGGCCCGTTGATCCCGTCGATCGGGCCCTTGTAGAGCCCGCGCGTCTGCAGGCCGACCTGCAAGGCAGCGATGCCCGCGTCGCCGCCGGCGGCCTCGGGGACGAAGAACGCCGCGGCGAGAACGACGGGCAGAGCACAGATCGCCCTGATGCGCATGGATAGACCGGATTCGGCATGTCTGCGAAGATCCCTTGACCACGAACACGTGTTCGTGTAGAACATACGTTCCCATGATCGCGTGTGTCCTGATCCCCGGCTTCGAGTTGCGCGCCGCGCTGCGGAAAGAGCCCGGCCTGACGCTCAGGCCGGCTGCGCTCGCTCCGGCCGCCGGGACCGAGCCGTTGCTCGGGCCTGTGACGACCGAGGCGGAGCGGCTCGGCGTCCGTCCGGGCATGCGACTCGGCGAAGGGCTGGCGACGTGTCCCGAGCTGGTTCTGGTCGAGCAGGACCCGGCGACGGCGGAGCAAGCGTGGGAAGAGATCCTGCGCGCGCTCGAAGATTCCGGCTTCGCCGTCGATCCGTCGGGGATCGGGTGCGTCTACTTCGAGACGCGTGGGGTGGAGAGGTTGTACGGCGGGCTGGAGCCTGCGCTCAAGCGCGCGCTCGCCGCCGTCGGGACTGCCTGGGATCCACGTGCGGGCGCAGCGCAGCGCCGGTTCGCCGCGCTCGCAGCGGCGAACGTCGCGCGCCCCGGGCAGATCTTGGTCGTCTCCGACGACCGGCTGGCCGATTTCCTCGCACCGCTTCCGCTCGAGCTCGTGCCGATGGAGCCGCGTCGCCGTGCGGAGCTGCACGAGCTCGGCGTGAAGAGAGTCGGACAGCTTGCTGGGCTCCCGGGTGGCGCCGTTGCCGAACGATTGGGGCCGGACGGCCGGCGCGCCTGGGGCCTGGCGAGAGGCGGCAAGACCGGACGTGTCCGCGGACGCCGTCCACCGGCGGAGATCGTCGAGGCGCTGGAGTTTCCCGAGGCGGTCGGAAACGAGCTGACGTTGCGGCGGGCGTTCGGAGCGCTGCTCGAGACGCTGATGGCGCGTCCGGAACGTGCCAACCGTTTCGTCCGCAAGCTGGCGCTGTCGGCTCGTGTCGTCGGCGGCGGGTCGTGGCGAAGATCCGTGACGCTCCGCGACGCGACGACCGAGCCTGCTCGCCTCAAGGCGGCGTTGGCGCCGAAGCTGGCGGAGCTTCCTGCGCCGGTTCTCGAGCTACGGCTCGAGCTGGTCGAGCTGACGGACCACGACGGCGAGCAGCTCGAGCTCGTGCCTGCAGAAGGCGAGGCATTGGACGTTCGCTTACGAGAGGGGCTGCGCCAGGTGCGTGCGAGCACCGGCTCGGGCTCGGTCAACCAGGTCGTGGAGGTCGCGCCGTGGTCACGCATTCCGGAGACGCGCGCGCTGTTCGTTCCGCGGGACGACTGAATGCGCCGCGTCCGGCGGTCGTCGAGGCCCGCGTCGACGGCACGCCGGTGCGCGTCAACCGACTGCCGGTCGAGCTCGTCCGTGAGGAGTGGCGCGTGATCGACCGGTGGTGGACGGAAGAGCCGGTGTCCCGACGTTACTTCGAGGTCGTGTTGCAGTCAGGAGAGAACGCCGTTGTCTTTCGCGACGAGGAGCGCAGCTGCTGGTTCACCCAGCGAGGTGCTTGAAGGTCGGTCAGTTCACCGTACGGAGCCAGTCGTGGAAACCGAGACTCGGCGCGTGGATGTTCAGCAGCCGCGCGGGCTCGCTTCCGGGATTCCCGAACGTGTGCGCGATGCCGAGCGGCGCGGCGACGAAGGATCCTGCGCCGAGACGGAGCGTCTCCTCCTCCATGACGAATTCGGGCTCGCCTTCGAGGACGTAGAACGCATCGATGTGATCGTCGTGGGTGTGCGGGTCGGGCCCCTCGAATCTCGGCTCGAGCTCGAACTCGATCAGCGAGAGCTCGTCGCGCCCGATCTTGATCGTCGCGACTCGAGTGTCGCCCATGAGGCGCTCGCCCTCTCCCGGCCCGAGCACGACGGCTTCCGTCGGCGGGGCGCCGCTGCCCGGCTCGGCGTCGAAGCTGTCGAAGCCACCCTTCTCGCGACGACTCTGCGCGCGCAGGTGGTCGGCGAAGCCGCCGTCAGGCGTGTGGAAGTTGAGGAACCGAGTGCGCGACGTGCTCCTGAAACCGTGCACGACCTCGGGCGGAGCGCATGCGCACCCGTTCGGGGGCAGCGGGTGCTCTTCGTCGTGGACGAGCACGGTGAACCCGCCCTCGAGGACGTAGAACGAGTCTGCGTGCTGCCGGTGGAAGTGCGGGCCGGCTCCGGGACGTGCGTCGGGGAACAGGGACTCCGTGATGCTGAGCTGCTCGAAGTCAGCCTTGAGCACGATCCTGCCGCCGAAGAGCTGCTCGCCCTCGCCGGCTCTGAGCACGACCCCTGCCATCTCCGGCGAGTATGACGATCGAGCTCCAGCCCGAGTTTCCGCATCGGACGCGGAAGAAGGAGCGACCGGACCGGTTTCCGCTGGCAGGCAGCCGCTCGGGGCGCGCGCCGGCGGCACGGGCGCAACGCGAACGTCAGCGGAACGTGCCGTATATCGAGCTGCACGCGCACTCGGCGTACTCGTTCCTCGACGGCGCTTCCCATCCGGAGGAGCTCGCGGTCCGCGCCGCCGAGCTCGGCTACCCGGCGCTCGCGCTCACCGACCACGACGGCGTCTACGGCTCGCTCGAGTTTGCGCACGCGGCCAAGCACTTCGGCGTGCGCGCAATCACCGGCGCCGAGCTGACGCTCGCGGACCGCTCGCACGTCACGTTGCTCGTCGAGACGCCGCAGGGTTACGCGAACCTCTGCCGGCTCATCACCGCGGCGCACGCACACACGCGTCCGGCTGGAAAGGAATCGCAACCGTCCTGCCGATCCAGCGCTCGACCAGCACCTGCTCGAAGAGTTGAACGAGGGGCTCGTCTGTCTTTCCGGCTGCGCACGCCACGGCGTGGCAGTGCGCAACCCGAACGCGGCGGCAAGGCTCGCCCGTGCATTCGGACGCGACCGCTTCTACGTCGAGCTCCAACGTCCCTACGAGCGCGGCGACGCACGGCGAAACGCACTCTTGCGCGACCTCGCTGCGTCGCTCGGCGTCCCGACGATCGCCACCGGCGACGTGCACGCCCACCATCCTCGCCGTGCGCCCCTTCAGGACGTGCTCGTGGCCGTTCGCCACCGCAGCTCGCTCGACGGCTGTGAAGCGGAGCGGCGCGGCAACCACGAATGCGTCCTCCTTTCTCCGGAGGAGATGGTCGAGCGATTTCCCGACGACCGTTCCGCACTCAAGCGCACCGTCGAGCTGGCAGAGCGGCTGGAGTTCGACCTGACGAAGGAGCTGGGATACCGGTATCCGGACTTCTCCGACAGCCCGGAGCCGGCGATCGTCCAGCTCGCCCACGTCTGCAACCGGACGTTCGAGGAGCGGTATCCGCGCGGCCACAAGCTTCGCCGCGAGGCACGTGCGCGGCTCGAGCAGGAGCTCGAGCTCATCGGCGAGCTCGGGCTTGCAGGTTTCTTCCTGCTCCACTGGGACGTGCTCGAGCTCGCGCGCGAGTGTGCGATCGAGGTGCGAGGGCCGCGACTCACCGCGGCATGCGCTGCCGCCGGGCCGCGGACGCGGCTCGTCGGTGGGTTCGCTCGTCTGCTACCTGACCGGTCTCTCGCACGTCGATCCGGTCGGCGCCGAGCTCTCGCTCGGCCGCTTCCTCAACCGCGAGCTCGACGCGGTTCCGGACATCGACCTCGATTTTCCGCGCGACATCCGCGAGAAGCTCATCGTCGCGGTCACCGAGCGGTACGGCCGCGAGCACGCCGCGCTCGTCGCCTCCTTCGCGACGTACCGCTCGCGCGGCGCGATCCGCGACGTCGGCAAGGCGCTCGGCCTTCCGTACGCGGAGCTGGAGCGGATCGCGCGCGTCTCGGAAGGATGGAACGCGAAACGCATCGCGGAAGAGCTGCAGCTGCTTCCCGATGCCGACCGCAAGCTGCTCTCGCCGCGGTGGCGCGCGTTCGCCGAGCTCTGCCACGAGATCGCCGGCCTGCCGCGCCACATCTCGCAACACCCCGGGCGGCATGGTGATCTCGTCGCGGCCGCTCGTCGAGCTCGTTCCCGTCCAGCCTGCGGCGATGGCCGGCCGGCAGATGTGCCAGTGGGACAAGGACTCGTGCGCAGACGCCGGTTTCCTCAAGATCGACCTGCTCGGGCTCGGGATGCTGTCGGCGGTCGAGGACTGCGTCGACCAGATCGCTCAGCTGCAGGGCACGCCGATCGATCTCTCGCGCATCCCGCTCGACGACGAAGTGGTCTTCGACGACATCCAGCGGGCCGACACGATCGGCGACTTCCAGATCGAGAGCCGGGCGCAGATGCAGAGCCTCCTGCGCACGCGCCCGGAGAATCTCGACGACCTCACAGTTCAGGTCGCGCTCGTCCGTCCCGGCCCGATCCAGGGAAAGGCTGTCCACCCGTACATCGACCACCGGCAGCGGCTGCGGGAGGATCCTTCCTTCGTCCCTCCCGTCGACCATCCGCTGCTCGCGGAATGCCTGCGCTCGACGCTCGGCGTCGTCGTCTTCCAGGATCAGGTGCTCGACGTTGCGATCGCGCTTGCGGGCTTCAGCGTGGGGGAGGCGGAAGGTTTGCGGCGTGCGATGAGCCGCAAGCGCTCGCACGAGGCGCTCGAGGCGTATCGCGGCCGGTTCGTCGAAGGCGCGCTGCGGAACGGCGTCGACGCGGAGACCGCCGACCTCGTCTACGACAAGCTCGTCGGCTTCTCGGGCTTCGGCTTTCCGAAGTCGCACGCGGCGGCGTTCGGGCTGCTCGCGTACCAGTCCGCCTGGCTTCGGCATCACCATCCCGCGGAGTTCCTCTGCGCGCTGTTGAACGAGCAGCCGATGGGCTTCTACCCACCTGCGACGCTCGTTCGCGACGGCCAGCGGCGCGGTGTCGTGACGCTTCCACCGGATGTGAACGCGAGCGCTGCGAAGTGCATCGTCCAGAGACGGCGCCGTTCGCATCGGCATCGACTACGTCAACGGGATCGGCGAGGAAGAGGCGAAAGCCGTCGTCTCAGAGCGCGGACGACGCCCCTTCACGAGCATCGGTGACCTGGCGCAGCGGACGCAGCTCTCCGAGCACGGGCTCGAGACGCTGATCGTCTCCGGCGCCTGTGACTGCTTCGAGCGGCCGCGACGCGAGCTGCTGTGGCAGCTCGGTCTCGTTCCGCGATCCCACAGCGTCCCCGGGTCGGGCGGGGAGGAGAAACAGCTCGCGTTGCCGCTCGATCCAACCGTCGTCACTCCGGAGCTGCCCGAGCCGACCGTCTGGGAGCGGATGCTCGCCGACTACCGGACGACGAGCCTCTCGGTCGGCGTCCATCCACTGGAGCTCCTTCGCGCGCATCTTCCGAACGGCGTCCTCTCCTCACGCGAGCTCGAATCCGCGCCGGACCGCACGCAGGTGGCGGTTGCGGGGATGGCCGTCGCGCGGCAACGTCCCGCAACCGCGAACGGTGTCGTCTTCATGCTCATCGAGGACGAGTTCGGCGCGGTCAATCTGATCGTCCCGCCGTCCGTCTACGACCGCCATCGCGCGATCGTGCGCGGGGAGCCGCTGATCCTGGCCCGCGGCCGTTTCGAGCGGATCGAGCGGAACCAGAACGTCCTCGTCCATTCGCTGGAGACGCTCGGCCCGCTCGCGCGGGAGGTCTCGAAGGAACACGGCGTCCGCGCGTCGCTACCAGGCGCGCACCATTTCGGCCATCGCTAGCGCCTGAACGCATCCACCGCCGATGCCGGCTGCGCCGGCGTCGGCCGCTTCGGCCCGAATCGAAACCGATCGAGATCATCATGGCCGCGTAGCGGCCGGATCTCGATCGGCTAATAGGCCTCGGTCGGTTCCTCTTGGGGTCCGCGTTGCTTCATCGGCGCCGATTCCACGCGGTCGAGGTTGAACGCAGTGTTCACGAGTGCCACATGCGTGAATGCCTGCGGGAAGTTCCCGAGCTGGCGGCGCATCTCCGGATCCCACTCCTCTGCGAAGAGACCGAGGTCGCTGCGAACCTCCAGCAGACGCTGGTACAGCTCCTCTGCCTCGTCCAGGCGGCCCTGCAGCGCGAAGTTGTCTGCGAGCCAGAAGCTGCACGGAAGAAAAGCACCCTCACCGGGCGGCAGCCCGTCGATGCCGCGTGGCCTCCTCGTCTTGGGCGTAGCGGTAGAGGAAGCCGTCACGAACGAGCTCCCGCTCGATGGCGGCAACCGTTCCGATCATGCGCGGGTCGTCGGCCGGAAGGAAGCCCACGAGCGGGATGACCAGCAGGCTCGCGTCGAGCCGTTTCGATCCATACGCCTGCGTGAACGTGTTGAGCTCGACGTCGAACCCCCGCTCGCAGACCTCGCGATGGATCTTGCTGCGGATCTCGCGCCAACGCTCGACCGGCCCCGGACGCCCGAATCGCTCGACGGCCTGCACGCCGCGGTCGAAGGCGACCCACGCCATCACCTTGGAGTGCGTGAAGTGCTGCCGCGGCCCGCGCACCTCCCAGATGCCCTCGTCGGGCTCCTTCCACGCATGCTCGAGGAAGAGAAGCAGGCGCCGCTGGAGCGACCACGCCTCCTTCGATACCTCCAGGTCGTGCACGCGCGCCTGATGAAGGGCATCGAGCACCTCGCCGTAGACGTCGAGCTGGAACTGCTCGGTCGCTGCGTTGCCGACCCGGACCGGGCGCGAGCCTTCGTAGCCGGGTAGCCAGTCCAGCTCGAGCTCGGGGAGCCGGCGCTCGCCGGCGACGCCGTACATGATCTGGAGGGCGGAGGGATCCCCGGCCGCCGCGCGCAAGCAGCCAGATACGCCACGCATGCGCCTCCTCGCCGTAGCCCGCGTTGAGGAAGGCGAGCAAGGTCAGCGTTGCGTCGCGGAGCCAGCAGTAGCGGTAGTCCCAGTTCCGCTCGCCGCCGAGCTTCTCGGGGAGGCTCGTCGTCGGCGCCGCCACGATCCCGCCGGTCGGTGCGTACGTCAACGCCTTGAGAACGATCAGTGAATGCTTCACCTCCGACTTCCACTTCCCGTCGTACGCGCAGCGGTCGGTCCAGTCGGTCCAGTAGTCGACGGTCTCCTGCAGCGCAGCTTCGGGATCGACGCGGGCCGGCGGACGCTGGTTCGACGGATACCACGTCAATACGAACGGAATCCGCTCTCCTGCGCGAACGGTGAACTCGCCGATCGTGCGCATGTTCTCGCCGCGGTTCTCGACCGGCGTCCTGAAGCAGAGCCCGTCGGGGCCGGCGACGGCGATGCGCGCGTCGTCAGTCCGCCGTACCCACGGCACGGTCATGCCGTAGTCGAATCGGATCACGAGCTCGGAGGTCATCTCGACCTCGCCCTCGACGCCCTCGACGATGCGAACGATGTCCGGCGCCTCGCCGCGAGGCGGCATGAAGTCGATCAGCCGGACGATGCCGGAATCGGTCTCCCACTCGGTCTCGAGGACGAGCGTGTTGGGTCGATACCGGCGCGCGCGCTCCCAGTAGTCGCTGCGCGGCGAGACGATCCAACGGCCGTGGTCTGCGGTTCCGAGCAGAGCCGCGAAGGTGGCTCCGGAGTCGAACCGCGGAAAGCAGGCCCAGTCGATCGAGCCGTCGCGGCCGACGAGCGCGGCGGTCTGCAGGTCGGCGATGAGCCCGTAGTCCTCGATCCTCGCCATCAGCGGTCCTCGATCTCGAGGGCAAACCGTCGGAAGCGTTTGGCGACAGCATGGTTGAAGGCGTCCTCGTACTCGGCGGCGTTCTCCTCGTCGAGGGTCGAGGCGAAGTTGTCGCGCAGGTCCGCCAACAGCTCGGTTCCCGTCTCGACGAGGTCGACGTAGTCGCCGTAACGCTCCTCGGCCTCGTCCCGCGGCGAGTCGTTGTACGCGTGCTCGGCCGCGACGCAGTCGTCGATCAGGCCGCGGTGGTCGCGTTCGAAGAGGTCGAGCTGCCGGCCGATCAGATCGGCGAAGCGACGCCGCCTCACGTGAGCTCCCGGTACAGGTCGAGGTGCGCGGCAGCGGAAGCGTCCCATGTCAAAGCTTCGCGGGCGCGGCGGGCACCGGCGCGTGCAGCCTCGAGCGCGTCGGCGTCGTCGAGCAGCTCCCGAGCAGCATCTGCCAGCCCGTCGACATCACCTGCGGGGACAACACGGCCGGCGCCGAAACGCCGGATCGGCTCGGCGATCCCGCCGACGTCGTAGGCAACGGCCGGCACGCCGGCCCCGAGCGCCTGCAGCAGCGCGCCGCTCTGGTCGAGCTCCGGTCTGTACGGGAAGAGCGCGACGGTCGCGTCGCCGAGGGCGCGCTCGATCTCTGCGCGAGAGAGGTAGCCGAGCCGCCATTCCACGACGTCTCCGGCGGAGGACCGGTAGCCGTCCAGCGGTTCGAGCGGATCGCCGGCGACGAGCAGGCGTGCACCGTCGATCTGCCGCGTCGCGGCGATGGCATCGCCGAGGCCCTTGTACGGGCGAATCGTCCCGAGTGAGAGAAGAGTCCGCCCGTCGTCCTCCCGTGCGGGATCGCTCGCGAAGGTCGGATGCGGGATCACGCGGGCCTCTACTCCGAGCTCACGGAGCGCCTCACGGCCACGGTCGCTGTGGACGACGACGCGGTCGAAACGTCGAAGCAGCTCTCGCCAGAGTGCCTGCTTCGACGCGGTGCGGCGCGGTAGGAGGTCGTGCGCCGTGAAGACGGACGGTGAGCGGGGTCGAAGGAGGAGCCGGTCGAGCTCGGGCGCCGCCAGCCACTGGAGGTGCAGGATGTCCGGCTTGCGTCGCAGAAGCGCGGCCGTGCCAGGAACGTGCTCCACCACCTTCACCGGAACCCGCAACCGCGAGCGCTGAAAGAGTCGCGACGAGAGCGGGTAGAAAGGCTCGCTGCGCCGGTAGCCGGCCGGCGCCTCGACCTCGCCGAACCGAAAGCGCGACGTGACGAGCTCGACGGTCGGCACCGGCGCGTGCGAGCGCCGACGCGAGCTCATGGTCGTAGGCCGGCGTGAACGCCGGCGGGTCCGCGAGGACGACGTACATCGGCAGTACAGTAGAGCGCCTGCTTGTCCGGACCTGGAACGTCTTTCACGGTAATGCGGACCCTCCCGAGCGAACGGCGTTCCTCGAGGAGTGCGTGCGCCTCGCCGTCGAGGACCGTCCCGACGTCGTCTGCCTGCAGGAGCTGCCGGTCTGGGCTCTCTCGGAGCTCGAAGGATGGAGCGCCATGACATCTGTCGGTGACGTCGCGCAACGGCCGCGCCTGGGGCCACTTCCGTCCACCGCCGCCGTCGGCCGTGTGCTCACGGATCTGAACCATGCTCTCTTGCGCTCGGCGTTTACCGGACAAGCCAACGCGATTCTGCTCAGCCCGCAACTGCACGTCGTCGAGCACCGCCACGTGCCCCTGAATCCCTACGCCTTTCGACGCGCGCAGGCGCGCCGGCTCGGGCTCGGGGTCGTTCCTCGCCTCGCGTGGGCCAAGGAGCGCCGTGTCTGCCAGGCGTTGCGCGTAACGCGTGGGGACGAGACGCTCGTCGTCGCGAACATGCACGTCACCGGTTCGACCGACAAGCGAATACCCGACGCCGAGCTGCATGCGTGCCGCTGTGTTCGTCGACGGAATGGCCCACCCGGACGAGCCGATCGTGCTCGCGGGAGATTTCAACCTGACTCTGCGAAACTCCACGACCTTGCCCGCGCTGCTCGCAACTGAGTGGGGTTTTACGGGCGCGACCGAGGTCGGGATCGACCACGTCCTGGTGCGCGGCCTTCCGGCAGAGCAGCCGCTGCGCTGGGCTCGCGAACGGCGCACGCAAGGCGGTCGATTGCTCTCGGACCACGCTCCTGTCGATCGCGAAGTGCAATGACCTTCGACGAGGCACGTGCGCAGTTTCCCGTGCTCGAGCGCTTCGCGTACATGAACGCGGGGACGCTCGGCCCGCTGTCGCGCGCGACGGTCGCCGCGATGGAGGAACGCGCCCGGTTCGACCAGGATCACGGCCGCGGCGGCAAGGCGTGGTTCGACAGCGTGCTCGCTCTCCGGGCGACGGTGCGCACGAAGCTGGCGAAGCTGATCTCGAGTAGCACGGACCAGCTGGCGCTGACCTCGTCGACGACGGACGGCTGCAACATCGTGCTGGCAGGCCTCCGGCTCGACGCCGACGACGAGGTGGTCACGACCGACTCGGAGCATCCAGGCCTTCTCCTCCCACTGCACGTCTCGGGTGCCCGCGTGCGGGTGGCGCGCGTCGCCGGGCGGCCGACGGGCGACGCCCTCGAGACGCTCCTCTCCTGCGTCACGCCGCGGACGCGGCTGCTTGCCCTCTCGCACGTGCTGTGGACGACGGGTCAGGTCATGCCGGTGCACGAGCTCAAGCGCGAGACCGCGCTGCCGATCCTGGTCGACGGCGCCCAGTCGGTGGGGGCCATCCCTGTCGACGTCGACGACCTCGACTTCTACACCGTCTCCTGCCAGAAATGGCTCTGCGGTCCCGAGCCGCTCGGGGCGCTCCACGTCCGTGAGCCCGCGGAGCTCAAGATCGGCATCCCGTCGTACTTCGCCCAGGAATCGATCGACGACGACGGGACCTTCATCGCACGTGCGGGCGCCGCACGGTTCGACTCGGGCTGGCTCGCGACGCCGGCGCTAGCGGGGCTCGAAGCGGCGCTCGACGGAGCGCCTCGGTGGCGATTCGAACGGGCCGCCGAGATCACGCAGGCGTGTCGCGACGCACTCTCGGAGCACACCGAGGTGATCGGCGAGCCCGACCAGGGGACGCTCGTGTCCTTCGTCTCACCCGGAGACCCGGTCGCTGTCGCAGCCGGCCTCTACGAGCGCGGCGTGATCATCCGCGACCTACCCCGGACCGGCTGGTTGCGCGCGTCCTGCGGCTACTGGACGAACGAAGACGACGTCGAGCGCCTCGCGGCCGGGCTCATTGCTGCTCCGGCAGCGGCGCGTACAGGTCGATGACGGTGCCGTCGGGATCGTTCAGCTGCGCGTAGCGCTGGCCCCAGAAGGCGTCCCATGGTTCCCTGTGCGTCGTGGCTCCCGCCTCGAGGAGCTCGGCATAGACCTGGTCGACCTCGTCAGGCGTCTCGCAGCGGAACGCACCGCCGTGGCTCTCTCCCCGCTTCCAGTCCGGTTCGAAGGAGCGAATGACGTCCTCGGTGTCGAGCATGTAGCGGAGGCCGCCCGGCAGCTGCGCTTCGACGTGGCCCTCGTTCTCCGAGCCTTCGGGAAACTCCAGGCCGAGCCGCCGGTAGAACGCGACCGACCGAGCCATGTCGCTGACGACGATGCCGAAAGCGTCCAGCCGAGGCGTCATGCCTGGGCTGTCTCCGCCGTCCGAAGACCGAGCTCCGGCGCGATCGGCTGCAGCGCGGCGACGACGTTCCTGATGTGGTCGTCGAGGTCGAGCCCGAGCAGCTCGGCACCTGCGTAGACCTCGTCGCGATGGACACCTGCCGCGAACGACGGCTGCTTCAGCTTCTTCTTGACGGACTTCGGCTCCAGCCCGTCGAGCCCGGTCGGGCGGACGAGGCCGCACGCATGCACGAAGCCCGACAGCTCGTCGCAGGCGAAGAGCGTCTTCTTCAAGAGCGTGTCGCGCGGCATCGACAGATGCTCTGCGTGTGAGAGCACCGCCTCGATGACGTCCTCGGGGTATCCCTCGTCGCGCAGGATCGGTGCTCCGTCTTGCGGGTGCTGGTCGAGCGTCGGATGCATCTCGTAGTCGAAGTCGTGGAGCAACGCGACGACGCGCCAGCGCTCCTCGTCCTCTCCGAAGTGGCGCGCGTACCACGCCGTCGACGCCTCGACGGCGAGCGCGTGGCGCCGCAGAGGCTCGCTCTGCGTGTACTTCGTCAGCGTCTCCCAGGCGCGCTCGCGAGTCGGCTCCATCGCGTGGGTAGGCTACCGCGATGTCCGAGACCGCCGTGATCGGGCGCGCGGCCGAAGCGTTCGTGATCGAAGGTGGCCGTCCGCTCTCCGGGCGCATCCGCGCTGCCGGGAACAAGAACGGCGCCCTCCCGATTCTCGCTGCGTGCTTGCTGACGAGCGAGCCGGTCGTCCTGCGGAACGTGCCTCGGATCCTCGACGTCGAGACGATGCTCGAGCTCCTCGCCGACGTCGGCGCAGACGTGGCATGGATCGGCGACGAGCTCCACGTTCACGCGGCGGACGTGACGAAACGCGAGCTCGACGAGGAGCTGTGCAGCCGCATGCGGGCCTCCTTCCTCATGACCGGGCCGCTCCTCGCGCGGCTCGGCGGAGTCAGCGCTCCACCGCCGGGCGGCGATGTGATCGGCAGGCGGCGCCTCGATCCGCACATCCACGCACTGGCCGAGCTCGGCGCGGAGATCGACGTCGGCCGCCGCTACGTGATGCGTGGAGGCAACCTGCGCGGGAAACCCGTCTTCCTCGACGAGGCAAGCGTCATGGCGACCGAGAACGCGGTCATGGCCGCGGTGTTGACGCCCGGCGAGACGGTGATCGGCAACGCCGCCTGCGAGCCCCACGTTCAGGATCTCTGCCGGTTCCTCGGTTCGCTCGGCGCCCGGATCGAAGGGATCGAGTCGAACGTGCTTCGCATCCAGGGCGTCGAGTCGCTGCGCGGCGGCGAGTGGGAGATCGGGCCCGACCACATCGAGGTCGGCAGCTTCATCGGCCTCGCCGCGATCACCGGCAGCGACGTCACGGTCGAGGGGGTGAAGCACGCAGACCTGGTGTCGATCCTCCATGCGTTCGGCAAGCTCGGGGTTCAGGTGGAGCAGGGCGAGGGCTTCGTGCGAGTGCCGCCGCGGCAAGAGCTCGTGATCCGGGACGACCTCGGCGGCCACGTCCCGAAGCTCGAGGACGGGCCGTGGCCTGCGTTTCCCTCCGACCTGACGTCGGTGGCGCTCACGGTCGGCACGCAGGCGGACGGCACGCTGCTCATGTTCGAGAAGATGTTCGAGAACCGCCTGTTCTTCACCGACAAGCTCGTGAGCATGGGGGCGCGCATCATTCTCTGCGACCCGCACCGGGCTGTCGTGACGGGCCCGTCGAAGCTGCGAGGCCAGCGCATGGAGAGCCCCGACATCCGCGCAGGGATGGCGATGCTGCTGGCGAGCCTCTGCGCAGAGGGCCCGTCGACGATCGGCGCCGTCTACCAGATCGACAAGGGATACGAGCGCATCGACGAGCGGCTGCGGCTGCTCGGGGCGCAGATCGAGCGGGTCGAGCATTAGCGCGACGGGACAGGGACGCGCGAGCGCGCGCGTTCAAGTCAGTGGCCGGGGGGAGACGAACGTCGCCACGGGCGTTCCCGTCCTCGACCACCTGCTGATGCTGCTCGCCTCCTATGCGTCGTTCGACCTGGCGCTCGAGGTTGAGCCGGGCAGTCCCGAAGTGGAGATCGTCGCCGCGGCGCGTTCTCTCGGAGAAGCCCTCGCAGAGCCGCTGCGGGCGGAAGGCGTCCGGGGCTACGGTTCCGCCGACGTTCCGGTCGACGAAGCGCTCGCGCACGTGGTGCTCGAGGCGTCCGGGCGGCCTCTGCTCGTGTCGAACGTCGACCTGTCGCAGGCGCGTATCGCCGGGCTCGCGGGAGATCTCGCAGCACGCTTCCTCGACGAGCTGGCACAGTCCGCGGGATTGACGCTGCACGTGCGGCTCGTCGAAGGCAGCGACACCCAGCACGTGCTCGAGGCGATCTTCAAGGCGCTCGGCGCTGCGCTGGCCGAGGCGTGCAGACACGAGCGAAGGGAGGAAGGGTGAAGGAAGTCGTACGGACCGACGGGGCGCCGGCGCCGTTTCAGGGGGCGCCGTACTCGCAGGCGATCAAGGCCGGAGGCCTCGTGTTCGTTGCCGGCCAGGTCGGGATCACGCCCGACAACCCCGTGCCAGTCGGCGACACGATCTCCGAGCAGACGGAGCAGACGCTCCTCAACCTGCGCGCCATTCTCGAGGCGGCGGGAAGCGGGATGGACCGGCTCGTCAAGACGACCGTGTTCCTGACGAACCTCGACGACTTCCAGGGGATGAACGAGGTCTACGCACGCCACGTCGGAGATCAGCCGCCCGCGCGCTCGACGTTCGAAGTCTCGAAGCTCCCGCCGGGCCTGCTCGTCGAGATCGAAGCGGTAGCGCTGCTGTAAGCGACACTACGGTCCGCATGGACCGGACGATCGAAGACTTCGTGCGCAGTCTCGGGCTCGACGCGTACCTCGTCGGCGGGGCCGTTCGCGACGAGCAGCTCGGGCTCGACTCCAAGGACGCGGACTTCGTCGTCCCGGGCGTCGACTACGACGGTCTGCGTCGCGCGCTGGCGCCGCACGGGAGGGTGGAGGACCTCGAGGTCGCCGGGAGGCTCGTCGGTGCACGGCTGTATCCGCGCGATCCCGAGCTGCGGAAGCTCGCACCGGCGGGAATCGAGTTCGCACCGGCACGGGCCGAACGCAGCACCGGGCCCGGACGCCACGACTTCGAGATCGTCGCCGACCCCGCGCTCTCGATCGAGGACGACTTGGCGCGCCGCGACTTCACCGTCAACGCAATGGCACGACGACTGGCAACCGGCGAGCTCGTCGATCCGTTCGGGGGCGCTTCCGACCTGAACCGTGGAGTCCTGCGAACGGTGCGGCCGACCAGCTTCGCGGAGGATCCCCTGCGCCTCGTCCGCGGCCTTCGCCTGGTCTCACAGCTCGGGCTCGAGCCCGACGAGGCGACGCTCGAGCAGATGCGGGCCGAGGCCGACGGCGTCCGGCTCGTTTCGGGTGAGCGCATCGGCGGCGGCCTGCGCTCGGACGGCATGGGCGAGCTCTCGAAGCTCTTGCTCGGCCGCGAGCCGGCGAGAGCGCTTCGGCTCGCGCGTGACACGGGTGTGCTTACGGCGCTTCTCCCTGAGTTCGAGCCGGCGATCGGTTTCGAGCTGGAGAGCGAACGCCAGAATCTCCCGCTCGACGAGCACACCTTCGCGGTCGTGCAGGCCACGGCCGACGCCGGCGCGCGGCTCGCCGTCCGCCTCGGAGCGCTCCTTCACGATCTCGCGAAGCCGGACGCGCCCGACGACCATGCCGAGGCCGGCGCGGGCATCGCGGCGGGCGTGCTCCGGAGGCTCCGCTACCCGAACCGCCTGATCATGGAGGTCACGCGTCTCGTCGATGCGCACGACTTTCCGCTCGACCACGTCGACGAGCTCTTCGCGCGCCGCCTTCTTCGGGAGCATGGGGATCAGCTCGCGTTCGACCTCGTCACGCACAAGGAAGCCGACCTGCGCACGAAGAACGTGCCCGCCGAGGAGCTCGAGGCGTTGGCTCGACTGCGAACGCTGCTCGAACGATGAGCGCTCGCAGCCGCACCGGCTCGCGGACCTTGCAGTCGACGGCGACGACCTCCTCGGGCTCGGCTTCACCGAAGGGCCCGAGGTGGGGCGCACGCTCGAGTCCCTGCTCGACGCGGTCGTCGAGGAGCCTCAGCTCAATACCCGTGAGCGGCTGCTCGAGCGCGCGCGGGAGCGGGTCCGGTGAGTGTTCCCCTGATCCGCTGGGATGCGCCCGGCCCGTACACGGTCGCGTTCTCCACGCGGCAAGGCGGGGTGAGCGACGGAGCGTTCGAGTCGTTGAACCTCGGACTGCTGACCGAGGACGAGCCGCAACACGTCGAGGAAAATCGCCGGCGCCTCTGTGAAGCCGTCGGCGGCGAGCCGGACCGGTTGGCGATGAACCGCCAGGTGCATGCGGCGACGGTCAACCGGGCCGAGCCGGGAATGCGCGGAAACGAGGGCGACGGCCTGTGGTCGGAGGAGCCGGGTCTCCCGATGCTGAAGCTGACGGCAGACTGCCTCCCGATCGCGCTCGCACGGACGAACGGCCGGCCGGCGCTCGCCCTTCTGCACGCGGGTCGGCTCGGACTGATCGCAGGAATCGTCGAGGCCGGGGTCGCAGCGCTCGGGGACGCTCCGTCGCGGCCGTTGTCGGGCCCGGCATCGGTCCGTGTTGCTACGAGGTCGGCGCCGACATCGTCGAGGAATACCGCGAGAGGTTCGGCCCGGACGCGGTCAAGGGTCGCAACCTGGACCTCTGGACCGTCAGCGAGCGCGCGCTTGCGCGCAGCGGGCGTCGACTCGGTCGAGCGCCTCGATCTCTGCACCGCCTGCGACGCCGACCGCTTTTTCTCGCACCGTCGCGACCGGGGGCGTACCGGCCGTCAGGGAGTCATCGGCCTTGTCGCCTGACGCCGTGCGCGCGAATTACGCACGCATTCGCGAGGAGGCCGGTGAGGGAGTGACCGTCGTCGCGGCCACCAAGTACGTCTCGGTGGCGGACATGGGCGTGCTCGCCGAGGCCGGGGTCGAGATCGTCGGGGAGAACCGGGCGCAGGACCTCGAGCGCAAGCACGCCGAGTACGGCGATGCCTTTCGGTGGCACTTCATCGGGCATCTGCAGTCGAACAAGGCGAAGGTCGTCAACCGCATCTGCGAGCTCGTGCATTCACTCGACTCGGAGTCGACGGCACGCCGTCTCTCCGTTCCCGCGCTCGTGGAGGTGAACCTCTCGGGAGAGGAGACGAAGTCGGGCGTCACGCCGGAGGAGCTGCCCGCCTTCTTGCGCGTGTATTCGGACGTGCGCGGGCTCATGACGATGCCGCCGGAGACAGCCGATCCCGAAGCGTCGCGGCCGTACTTCCAGCAGCTGCGCGGGCTCGCCGCGGAGCACGGGTTGCCCGAGCTCTCGATGGGGACGAGCCAGGACTACCGGGTCGCTGCAGAGGAAGGTGCGACGCTCGTGCGTGTGGGGTCGATCCTCTACGCAGAGCCGGTGGAGCCGGAGCCCCGCCGACCCGGCGCGTAACATTCGGGGCCAAATGGGCTTCGCCGACGTCTGGAACAAGACGCTCGTCTACTTCGGCATCGCCGAGGAGGAGGAGTGGGACGAGGAGTACGTGACCGACGAGGACATCCAGCGGAGCTACGCAGAGCGCCCCAACGTGCGCCGGCTCGCTCCGCGTCGTCGCGAGCGTGACTTCGACGACTGGACCGAGCCCGAGCCGGCCACTGCGCCGGAGCGCACCACCACGGCCGCGCCGCCTCGTGTCGCCGCGCTGCCCTCGCCGGCCTCCGTGCGTGTCCACCTCGTCATTCCTCGAAGCTTCAACGACGCGCAGCAGATCGCCGACAAGTTCAAGGAAGCGATTCCGGTGATCCTCAACCTGCAGAGCTCCGACCAGGACCTCTCCAAGCGCCTGATCGATTTCGCCAGCGGGCTCACCTATGCGCTTGACGGCGGCATGCAACGCGTTGCCGACAAGGTGTTCCTCCTGACGCCGCGCAACGTGGAAGTCTCCGCCGAGGAACGCGCCCGGCTGCTCGAACGCGGCGGCTTCTTCAACCAGGCGTAACAGGAGTAGGGCGGCTCAGGCCGAAAGGATCGAAGTGGCCGGCGGCGCCATGCTTGGCTTGCTCTATGACGCGGTCACCAGCGTCGAGAGTTTCTTGCGCGTGTTCGTGTACGTCTACTCGCTGCTGATCCTCGCCTACATCATCACGATGTGGGTGCGCCTGCCGTACTCGCCGTGGCTGAACCGGATCCAGCGGTTTCTCTACGACGTGTGCGATCCGTACCTGCGGATCTGGCGCCGAATCCTGCCGAGCTTCGGCCCGCTCGACCTCTCGCCCATCGTCGGCGTCGCCGCCCTGTACATCCTGCTCGCAGTGATCACGAACATCCTCGATCGCTTGCACTGAAAGGGGAAGACCGCATGACTCTCACTCCCGTGGAGATCAGACACATCAAGCCGGCGAAGAGCTTTCTCGGCGGCTACGACAGGGACGCGATCGACGCGCTGCTGAACGAGATCGCCGCGAGCTTCGAAGACGTCTGGCGCGAGCGAGCCGACCTCGCGGACAAGGTCGAGCAGCTCGAGGGCGATCTGGCGCGCTTCCGAGAGCTCGAAGGGCTGCTCCGAACGACACTCGTCTCCGCCGAGCACGCGGCCGTCGGCCTGAAGGAACAGGCCAGAAAAGAAGCGGACCTGATCGTCGAAGAGGCTCGGCTGGAGGCTCGCACGATCACGAGGAGCGCACGAAGTGAGCACGAACGCCTGCTCGGCGAGATTCGCCGCATGCGCGCACTCCTGCAGTCGGTGCTGACGCTCGTGGACGAGGACCTGGTACCGGAGGTACCGGCCGCCGAAGCGGCCTGAGCCCAAAGCTAGACTCCCTGCATGCAGGCGGTTTCCACGCTTGTCCGACTGCGCGTCGCGCCCGGCTCCGCACGCCCCGGCGTCGTCGGGCGTCACGGCGACGCCTGGAAGGTGCGGGTCGCCGCGCCGCCGGAAGGCGGTCGCGCGAACGACGCGGTGGTGCGCCTGCTCGCAGAGGCGCTCCAGGTCCCCCGCCGTGACGTCACGCTGGTCTCGGGCCACGGCGCACGCGACAAGGTCGTGAACCTGTCAGGGCTCGGCGCCGGGGAGATCGAGCGTCGTCTCACGTCCGCCGCGGAAAATGGGCGGCGATGAGCGCGATCGACACCGACCACTTCCAACAGGTTCTGCTCGAGGAGCGCGGGCGTGTCGCTGCCGCGATCGACAACCTCCACGAGGATCATCCGGGCTCGATCCGCGACGAGACCGGAGAGGATGCCGTCTACGACAATCATCTCGCCGACACGGCGACGGAGACGTACGACCGCGAGCTCGACTACACGCTCGAGGAGAACTCGGAGAACGTGCTGGGCGAGATCGACGCGGCGCTGAAGCGAATCGAGGAAGGCACCTACGGCACGTGCACGAACTGCGGCCACCAGATCCCTCCGGAGCGCCTCGAAGCACGCCCGTGGGCGACCCTCTGCATCGGCTGCAAGCGCGAGCGGGAGCGTCGTTGAGCGAGCGGGTGTCGCAGCCGCAGGCCGACGTCCGCGTCGGCTCGGCGACGGACGGGCTCGCCCCGATCTCCGTAGCCGAGCGGTCGCTGGGCGCGGGCTGGCCGCAGTGGCTGAGCCTCGGCGCAGTCGCGCTTGCCGCCCTCGGCAGCCGACCAGCTCACGAAGGCGGTCGTCACGAGCCGCCTCGACCTCAACGAGGAGGTGCACGTCGTCGGATCGTTCTCGATCCATCACGTGACGAACTCCGGCATCGCCTTCGGCCTGTTCGCGAGCGCAACGCCGATCGTCATCCTCCTCACGGCGGTCGCGATCGCGTGGATGCTCTACTTCTTCGCCCGCTCCGGCTCGCGCCATCCCGTGCTTCCCATCGCGCTCGGGCTCGTCATCGGCGGCAGCGTCTCGAACCTCATCGACCGCGTTCGCCTCGGCCACGTGACGGACTTCATCGACTTCCGCTACTGGCCGGCGTTCAACCTCGCGGACACGTTCATCGTCGTCGGAGTCGGCATGCTGCTGATCGCACTCGTGATCACCGACCATCGGCGGGTTCAGGCCAGGGCGGGGTGAGGACGGTCGTCGCGCGTGTGTGAAGCTCCGCGTTCCTGAGTCGTCGGCGGGGGAGCGGCTCGATCGCTTCCTCGCTTCGCTCGAGGAGGTCGGCTCGCGCGGTGCGGCGGAACGGCTGCTGCAGTCGGACCGGGTCCTCGTGGACGGCCGAGCGCTCGGCAAGAGCCATCGGCTCGAGGGAGGGGAAGAGGTCGAGCTCGAGCCCGAGGCGCGGGCGGAACCGAAGCTCGCCCAGGAGTCGATGGACCTCCGCATCGCCTACGAGGACGAGCATCTGCTCGTGGTGGACAAGCCGGCCGGGGTCGTCGTGCATCCGGCCCCGGGCCACGGAGCCGGAACGCTCGTGCACGGTCTGCTCGCATACGACGTCGCGGGTGGAGACGAGGAGCGTCCGGGAATCGTCCATCGGCTCGACCGTGACACTTCCGGCCTGATGGTCGTCGCCAGGTCGGAGGAAGCGCACCGGCGGCTGCAGCGGCTCGTCCGGAACCGCGAGCTCGAGCGCCACTACGCGGCACTCGTGGTCGGCCGGCCGCGGTCGCGCAGCGGACGCATCGAGGCTCCGATCGGCCGCGACCGGCGAGATCCGTTCAAGCACTCGCTCGACACGGAGACGCCGCGCGCGGCGGTGACGCACTTTCAGGTCGCGGAGCTCCTGCCGCGGCACGCGCTGCTCGACGTCCGGCTCGAGACGGGTCGCACGCATCAGATCCGCGTCCATCTGGCCGCTATCGATCTCCCGGTCGCAGGTGATCCGGTCTACGGCCGGCCTCGGGAGCTGGGTTTGGAGCGGCAGTTCCTCCATGCATCCCGGCTTGCCTTCGCGCATCCCTTCACGGGCGAACGCGTCGACGTCGAGTCGCAGCTCCCGGACGATCTCGCCGTGGCACTGGCCGCGGCGCGCGGAACGGACGAGCCCGGCCGCTAGAATGCCCCGCTAACCACGACCCGGCGGAGAACCTGGGTGGCGGTGCCGGCGTTCGACGGACGCCGGTTCCAGCCGGGCCCGCCGGCAGTAACGCCACACAACCAGAAAGGGGAATCGATCCCGATGTCCGTCGTCTCTATGCGCGAGCTGCTGGAGGCTGGAGTTCACTTCGGTCACCAGACACGCCGCTGGAACCCGAAAATGCGCCGCTTCATCTTCAACGACCGCGGCGGTATCTACATCATCGACCTGCAGCAGACGCTGCAGCTGCTGGAGGAGGCGAATGCCTTCGCCCGGAATCTCGCCGAGCGAGGCGGCTCGATCCTCTTCGTCGGCACCAAGAAGCAGAGCCAGGCTGCGATCGAGGAGCAGGCGAAGCGGGTCGGCATGCCCTTCGTGAGCAATCGCTGGCTCGGCGGGCTCTTGACGAACTGGCGGACGATCTCCGACCGGATCGACCGGCTGCACGAGCTTCGGCGGCTGAGGCAGGAAGGCCAGCTCGACCTCCTGCCCGCGAAGGAGCGCATCTCGATGCTCGGCGAGCTGGAGAAGCTCGACGAGAACCTCGGCGGCGTCGCGGACATGAAGCGCCAACCGGACGCGATCTTCATCATCGACCTTCGCAAGGAGCAGCTTGCGGTCCGTGAAGCGCGGCGCCTCGGCCTGACGGTCATCGCGCTCGTCGACACGAACGCCGATCCCGACGAGGCCGACTACGTGATCCCTGGCAACGACGACGCGATCCGCTCGTGCGAGCTGATCGTTCGCGTGATCGCCGACGGCATCGAGGCGGGACAGCAGAAAGCGACGGAAGCGGACTTCGCGCGACGGGCCGAGCGGAGCCCGGCGCCGCCGCAGGCCGAGGAGGCAAAGGTCCCCGAGGGCGATTCCGAGCAGGTCGCCGCCGGGGAGGAGCCGGTCGCCGAGGAGGTGCCGACCAATGGCTGAGATCTCGGCCGCCCTCGTCAAGGAGCTTCGCGACCAGACCGGTGCGCCGATCATGGACTCCAAGCGCGCCCTGCAGGAGACGAACGGCGACATCGAGTCCGCAATCCGCCTGCTGCGCGAGAAAGGGATGGCGGGCGCCGCGAAGCGCTCGGATCGGGAGACCCCGGAAGGGAAAGTGGGCTACCGGCTCGCCGAGGACGCCACCCGCGGGACGATGGTCGCGGTCGGCTGCGAAACCGAGCCGGTCTCGAACAATGACGAGTTCCTCGCGTTCGCCAAGAAGGTGCTCGAGGCGGTCGAGGCCGACGGCCCCGGCGCCGAGGCGGCGCTCGAAGAGGAGCGTACGCAGCTCGCCGGCAAGCTCGGCGAGAACATCGTCGTGACGGGCACCGCCCGCTTCGAGGCCGTCGACCACGGACGGATTGCCGCGTACGCGCACCCGCCGCGAAACAAGATCGGCGTGCTCCTCCAGCTGCGGGGTGGCTCCGAGGAGCTCGGCCGCAAGCTCGCGATGCACATCGCGGCGATGAAGCCGTCCTGGATCGGCCGCGACGACGTCCCGGACGAGGTCGTCACGCAGGAGCGGGAGATCTACCTGAGCTCCGACGAGGTGCAGTCGAAGCCGGAGCAGGCGCGGGAGAAGATCGTCGAGGGCATGCTGAACAAGCGCTTCTTCGGCGCGAACGTCCTCGCCGACCAGGAGTGGATCCACGATTCCTCGAAGAAGGTCGGCGACGCACTCGCCGACGAGAGCGCCGAGGTGCTCGAGTTCGAGCGCTTCGAGCTGAGCGGTTGACCGTCCAGCCCGGAAGAAACGCTCGCCGCCGCCCCGGAGTCGCGGTCGATGTTTCGTCGGATCCTGCTCAAGCTCTCCGGTGAGTCCCTGCTCGGTTCCCGCGAGTACGGGATGGACCGCGCGACGATCGACGCCATCGCCGAGGAGATCGTCGACATCCAGTCGTCCGGGGTCGAGACCGCAATCGTTGTCGGCGCCGGAAACATCTACCGCGGCATGGCCGCGGCGGCAGAAGGAATGGATCGTGCGACCGCGGACTATTCGGGCATGCTCGCCACGGTCCTGAACTCGCTCGCGCTCCAGGACGCGCTCGAGGACCGCGGGGCGTATACACGGGTCCTGTCGGCGCTCGAGCTGAAGGAGGTCGCCGAGCCGTACATCCGGCGTCGTGCGATCCGGCACCTCGAGAAGGGCCGCATCGTCATCTTCGCCGCCGGAACGGGCAACCCGTTCTTCACGACCGACACGGCCGCCGCACTGCGCGCGCTCGAGATCAACGCCGACGCGATCCTGATGGCGAAGCACGGGACGCAAGGCGTGTACGACGACGACCCCCGCGTCGACCCGGACGCCGAGTTCCTTCCCGAGCTCACCCATCGCGAGGCGATCGAACGCGGGCTGAAGGTCATGGACACGACTGCGCTCTCTCTCTGTATGGACAACAATCTGCCCATCTACGTCTTCCAGCTCGCACACGGGAACATCCGCCGGGTCCTCGACGGCGAGCGCATCGGCACGATCATCTCGACCCCTGCGAAGGAGGAGCGCTGATGGCAACCGTCGACGAGCTGATTCAGGACGCTCAGAAGCGAATGGGCTCGAGCGTGGAGCACACGCGCACCGAGTTCAACACGGTCCGGACGGGCCGAGCGTCCGCGGCCCTCCTCGACCGCGTCCAGATCGAGTACTACGGACAGCAGACGCCGCTGAAGCAGCTCGCGACGATCAACGTCCCGGAACCGCGCATGCTGACGATCCAGCCCTTCGATCCTTCCTCGATCAAGTCGATCGAGAAGGCGATCCAGGAGTCCGACCTCGGTCTCACTCCCTCGAACGACGGCAAGCTGATCCGCCTGCCGATGCCGCAGCCCACCGAAGAGCGCCGCAAGGAGCTCGTGAAGGTCGTCCGGAAGATCGCGGAGGAAGGGAAGGTTGCGGTGCGAAACGTCCGCCGCGACGCCGTTCAGCACCTCAAGGAGCTGACGAAGGGCGACGTCGGCAAGGATGACGAGCACCGCGCGGAGGAGCGAGTCCAGAAGCTGACGGACGAGCACACGAAGTCGATCGACGAGCTCCTCAAGCACAAGGAAGCGGAGATCATGGAGGTTTAACCGCGGAAAGTGCTTCGCACTTTCCGCGGGGTTATGCGAAAGACCTTCGCTTCGCTCGGTGAAGAAGGAAAGCAGAATGAGCCTCCTTACGAAGATCAAGACGCTCCGGCACGTGCGTCCGACGCCGAGCCGGACCTGCCGGAGGCCGCTCGCGCCGTGGCGATCATCATGGACGGCAACGCCCGCTGGGCGCGCCGGCGCGGGTTGCCCATTGCCGCGGGCCACCGTGCGGGCACGAAGGCGTTGCGACGAACCGTCGAGGCAGCGATCGACCTCCGCGTCGAATCGCTCGCGGTCTACGCGTTCTCGACGGAAAACTGGAATCGGCCGCCCGACGAGGTCGAGCTGCTGATGGAGATCTTCACGGAGACGATCGAGCGCGAGCTGCCCGACCTCGTTCGCCAGGGTGTCCGCACGCGCTTCATCGGCCGGCGCGACCGCGCGCCCGTCGCGTTGCAAGAGCGAATGGCTGCGCTCGAGCACGAGACGGACGAGAACCGCCGACTGAACCTCTGGATTGCCTTCGACTACGGCGGCCGGGCGGAGATCGTCGATGCCGCGAACAGAGCCGTCGCCGGCGGCCGCGAGGTGGACGAGGAGACGTTCGCCTCGTACCTCAACGCGCCGGAGATGCCGGATCCCGATCTGCTGATCAGGACGTCGGGCGAGCTGAGGATCTCCAACTTCCTCCTGTGGCAGCTCGCGTACGCAGAGCTCGTGTTCATCGACACGCTCTGGCCCGATTTCGGCGAGGACGAGCTCCGCGCCGCGCTCGACGACTACGCCAGCCGCAGGCGCCGCTTCGGCGGAAGGTGACACTCAGCCCCCTCGTTTCGCGCGTCCTCGTCGCGCTCATCGGCCTGCCGGCCGTGCTCGGCATCGTCTACCTCGGCGGCTGGTGGCTGTTCGCGCTCGCGGCGGTCGCCGCGGTGTTGGCGCTGCACGAGTACGCGCTGATGATCCGCTCGCTGCGTCCGGTGATCCTCGCCGCCTACACCGGCGCCCTCCTGTCACTGCTCGGCGCCCACCTCGGCGGCCTGGAGTGGACCGTCCCCGGCTTTCTCAGCACGATCTTGCTCGCGTTCCTCCTGCACCAGGTGGCCGAGACGCGCCAGTCGGCCACGATCGCGATCGCCTCGACCGTTCTGGGGGCGGCTGGATCGGCCTCTGTCTCGCACACCTGGTCCTCTTGCGCGAGATTCCGCACGACGGTCGTCTCGCGACGTTCACCGTGCTGCTCGCGATCTGGGCCGGGGACATCGGGGCCTTCTTCGCAGGCCGGCTGATCGGACGGCATCGGCTTGCCCCGACACTGTCACCGGGAAAGACGTGGGAGGGGTTCCTCTTCGGAGCGGCCGCCACGATCTTCGTCGCGTTCGTGGCCCTGTACAAGCAGGACTACCTCTCGATCGGCGAGTCGATCCTGCTCGGTGCCGTGATCGCGGTCGCGGCGCCCCTCGGGGACCTCTTCGAGTCCGCGCTGAAACGCGACATGCAGATCAAGGACACCGGTCGCCTGCTCGCGGCGCACGGCGGCGTCCTCGATCGCATCGATTCCCTCCTGTTCGCGACCGTCGCGGCCTACTACCTGCTGCGCGCCTTCGGCTAGGAGCGAGTCGGTTCGTCGTCCAATGGCCGCGAACGGTGGCTTGGCCACCGTTCGCCGAGGCCGCTCTCCGTCAGCGGCGAACCCGCGCGAAGTCTCATGGCCGCGAAGCGGCCGGACTTCGTGCGGCTAGCGCCGCTCGAACTGGTGTGCGACGAGCTCGCCGGCATGGCGGACGTGCGCCTTCATCCGGGCGCGAGCTTCTGCCGCATCGTGCGACTCGATGCTCTCGAGGATGCCTTGATGCTCCTCGACGTTCTGCCGGAGCAGGGTCGAGCTGTCGTGCAGCGCGGCCCACGTGAGCCCGCGCGGAAAGCTTCGGTGGAGGTCCTGAACGATTGCGACCAGCCGGCGGTTGCCCGACGCCTCCTGAATCACGCGGTGGAAGAGATCGTTCGCCCGCGTCCACTCGCCGTTGGGCGACGTCCTTCCGCCGTTTCCCCGTCCTGCGCGCACGAGCTTCGTGATCGAGCGGCGGAAGAGCTTCTCCGCATCGCGGAGCTGCCGAAGCTGGGGATCGCGGATGCGCATCGCTGCGAGCTCGGCGGCTAGACCTTCCAGCTCGGCCCGAACCTCGTATGCCTCGCGGATCTCGGGCGCGGTCGGGCCGTGGACGACCGCGCCGCGGTACGGGACCAACTCCACGATCCCGCCCGCCTGGAGCTTCCGGAGTGCCTCGCGGATCGGCGTCCTGCTGACCCCGAACTCGGCGGCCAGCGTCTCCTGGCGCAGGCGCGACCCGAGCGCGAGGTCGCCGCTCAGCACGCGAGAGCGGATCGTCGCGGCGATGTGGTCGACCAGCGCCTCTCCGGGATCCGTATGGGCGGCCTGGCCCATTTCGGAGTGCGACGGTAGCACCAACTCCGGCAGATCGGATCCGTCTAAGTATATTTTGGATCCGATCCAGGGGCGGTGTGTGGTGGGGTGGCCGCTCGCCGGCCCGCAAATCTGCGTGAGGGGGATCAAGCGATGAAAACCAGCTCAGGACGAGTCGCACTCGCCGTTCTGGCCGCCGCAGCGCTCTTTGCGATCGCCGTGGGGGCGGCGGGCGCCGGGCGGCAAGGCACCTGCAAAGAATGGAGGGACGCTCACAGTCGGATTGGCGGAGGACCCGGACGCCCTCGATCCGACCCTCGCCCGCACCTTCGTCGGGCGCATGGTGTTCACGACCTTCTGCGAGAAGCTCTACGACATCAACAAGAGCTTGCAGATCGTTCCGCAGCTCGCGGCGAAGCTGCCGAAGATCTCAGCGGACAAGAAGACGGTCACGATCACGCTCCGCAAGGGCATCAAGTTCAACGACGGGACGCCGTTCAACGCGCAGGCGGTCAAAGCGGCGATCGAACGTCACAAGACCCTTGCCCGCTCGGCCCGAGCGAGCGAGCTCACACCCGTGGATTCCGTCGACGCCGTCGGCGCGTCGACGGTCGTCATCCACCTCAACACGCCGTTCGCGCCGTTGACGTCGCTGCTCGCGGACCGCTCGGGAATGATCCCGTCGCCCACTGCGGCCGCCAAGCCGAACTTCGCCGCGAACCCGGTGTGCGTCGGGCCGTTCGACTTCGTCAGCCGTCAGGTCGGCGACAGGATCACGTTCAAGAAGTCGACGCAGTACTACAACAAGAAGAAGGTGCACCTGAATCAGATCGTGTTCCGGATCATCACCCAGCCGAGTGCGATGACCGCCGCCCTCCGCGCCGGTGACATCGACGTCGCCGATCGTCTCCAATCGAGCGACCTGCCCTCGCTGCAGAAGGTCAAGAACCTCCACCTGGTGAAGGTGACGACCATCGGCTATCAGGGCCTGACGATCAACATCGGGAACAAGAACGGTCTCCGCAGGCCGTACGCGAACGTCGGGACGCCCCTCGCGACGAAGCCCGGGTTGCGTCAGGCGTTCGAGCTGTCGCTCGACCGCAAGGCAATCGCGCGACTGATCTTCAACAACACGGTCACGCCCGGCTGCGGTCCGATCTCGCCCGTCCTGAAGGGTTGGTACAACGCGAAAGAGAAGTGCTCCGGCCGCAATGTCGCGAAGGCGAGACAGCTCGTCGCGGCCTCGGGAGTCAAGACGCCGATCACGATCCATCTCATGATCGGTACGGACACGGTTGCCGCTCGGCTCGGCGCGCTGATCCAGAACGAGGCGAGCGCCGCGGGGTTCAACGTCCAGCTTCAGCCGACCGAGTTCACGACGGCGCTGAACAAGGCGGACGCAGGCGACTTCGACGTCTTCGCGGTCGGCTTCTCCGGCCGCGTCGATCCGGACGGGACCGCCTACGGGTTCGTCCACACCGGCGGCTCGCTCAACGACAGCGGCTACTCGAATCCGCTCGTCGACCGGCTCATGGACCAGGCGCGGTCCGCAAAGTCGCCCAAGGCTCGGCGGACGCTCTACAACGCTGCGTTCAAGATCGTGGCCAAGGACCGGCCGCTGATCTACCTCTGGTACCCGAACAACTACACCGGCGTCGTCAACAAGGTCAACGGCGTGAGCGTCTACGGAGACGGGCTCATCCGTCCCGCGCTCTCGCAGTTCAAGTAGGAGAATCGTAAGCTCGGCAGGAAGAGGACGATGATCGCGTTCGTTGGACGAAAACTCGGCGCGGCACTCATCGTCCTCTTCCTTGCCAGTCTGCTCGTCTTCCTCGGCGTCCGTGCGCTCCCCGGCGATCCGGCGATTGCGCTCGGAGGCGAGAACCGCGATCCCGCAGTCCTCCAACAGATTCGGCATTCCTACGGCCTCGACAAGCCGCTCCCCGTGCAGTACGTCCGCTGGGTTGGCCATGCCCTCCGTGGCGACCTCGGGACGGATCAGCGCGGGCTGTCGGTCTCGAAGACGATCGTCCAGAAGCTTCCGATCACGCTCGAGCTCGCCATCCTCAGCATGCTCTTCGGCATCGTGATCGGGATCCCGACAGGGATCCTCGCCGCAGTACGGCGGGGCAAGACGGCCGACTACGCGAGCACGTCCGTCGCGTTACTCGGACTGTCCGTACCGCACTTCTGGATGGGGCTGATGATGATCGTCGTGTTCGCCGTCAACCTGCACTGGCTGCCGTCGGGGGATTACGTCTCGATCTCGCATCCCATCGCGAACCTGAAGCACATGCTCATGCCGGCGATCGTTCTCGGGACGGGTCTCGCGGCTGTGTTGATGCGCCAGATGCGCTCCGCGATGCTCGACTCGATGTCCACGGACTACGTTCGCACCGCTCGCGCGAAGGGCCTGTCCGAGCGGGCGGTGATCGGCAAGCACGCGTTTCGGAACAGCCTCATCACCGTGACAACGGTGATCGGGCTCCAGCTCGGAGCGTTCATCTCCGGTGCGGTGATCACCGAGCAGATCTTCAGCATCGGCGGCTTCGGTCGGCTGACGGTCGAGTCGGTCGGACAGCGTGACTACGCCCTCATCCAGGGAGTCGTTCTCGTGGCGGCCGCGGGGTACGTGCTCGTGAATCTCGCCGTGGATCTCGTGTACTCGATGTTGAACCCGAGGATCCGCGTCTCGGGGAGGGGCGCAGCCTGAGCTACGTCGAGGTTGCAGCTCCGAGCCCGCGCGCTCGTCGCCGCAGGCTTTTGCGCCGTCGCTTCTTCCGGCGCCCGCTCGCGGTCGCGGGCCTGGTCGTGACGCTCGTCTGGGTCGCCGTGGCGATCTTCGCTCCGTGGATCGCGCCGTACAGCTACAAGACGCTCGACGTCGCCGCGCCACTTGCGCATCCGTCCTCTGAACACCTGCTCGGAACGGACCCGCTCGGCCACGACATCCTCTCGCAGGTGATCTACGGAGCCCGCGTGTCGATGCTGGCGGGCGTCCTGTCGACGCTTCTGGCGATGGTCATCGCGGTGCCGATCGGTCTCATCGCGGGCTACTACCGCGGCTGGGTCGATCCGGTGATCGCACGGCTGACGGACGTCCTGCTCGCGTTCCCGTTCCTGATCCTTGCGGTCGGCCTCGCGGCGATTCTCGGCCCCTCTCTGAAGAACGCGATCATCGCGCTCGGCATCGGTGCCGTCCCGGCGCTGATCCGCATCGGCCGCGGCGAAGCCCTCGCCTTACGCGAGGAGGACTACGTGCGCGCCGCGATTGCGAATGGCTCGAACGACATCTCGATCATGGCCCGCGAGATCTTTCCCAACATGACGAACACGCTCATCGTCCAGGCCTCGGTGACCATCCCGCTCGCCATCGTCGGCGAGGCAGTCCTCTCCTTCCTCGGGCTCGGGGTCCAGCCGCCGCAAACGTCGTGGGGCATTCAGTTGAGCCAGGCCCAGGACTATCTGTTCGAGGCGCCGAGGCTCGCGATCTACCCGGGAATCGCGATCGTCCTGGCGACGCTCGCCTTCAATCTGCTCGGGGACGGGTTGCGCGACGCCTTCGATCCGAAGACGCAGCGATGAGCTCACCTCTGCTCGACGTCACGGACCTCTCGGTACGGTTCGACACCGACGACGGTCCCGTGCACGCCGTCGACCGCATGTCCTTCTCGCTCGCTCCGCGCGAAGTGCTCGGCATCGTCGGAGAGTCCGGGTGCGGCAAGAGCGTCACGGTCCTGTCGATGTTGCGGCTGTTGCCGCCGACGGCGACGATCACGGGCCGTGTCCTCTTCGACGGCCGTGATCTGCTGACGATGAAGTCGGCCGACCTGCGCCGAGTGCGCGGCCGAGAGATCTCGTTCGTCTTCCAGGAGCCGATGACCTCGCTCAACCCGGTCTTCACGGTCGGACGCCAGATCGGCGAGGTGCTGCGGCGCCACCTCGGGCTGTCCCGGACGGCGGCCCGCCGCCGTACCATCGAGCTCCTGGAGCTCGTGCGGATCCCGGCGCCCGCGCGCAGGGTCGACGAGTACCCGCACCAGCTCTCCGGCGGCATGCGCCAGCGGGTGATGATCGCGATGGCGCTCGCATGCGATCCGAAGGTGCTCATCGCCGACGAGCCGACGACGGCTCTCGATGTGACGATCCAGGCGGGCATCCTCGACCTGATGCGCCACCTCCGCGAGCGCCTCGACACGGCCATCGTCTTGATCACGCACAACCTCGGCGTGGTGGCCGACATCGCCGACCGCGTGATCGTCATGTACGCCGGCCGGAAGGCCGAGGAGGCGCCGTCGCGGCAGCTCTTCGCGGAGCCGCAGCATCCCTACACGGTCGGCCTCCTCGGGGCGATTCCTCGTCCTGGAGAGGTGCTGCAGGAGGGCGGGCCGCGGAAGCGGCTGCAAGAGATCCCCGGCCGCGTCCCCTCGCTGCACGAGCTGCCGGATCACTGTGCCTTCGCTCCGCGCTGCCCGCGGGCCGACGAGGTGACCCGCACCACCGTCCCGGACTGGCGAGAGGTCGGTCCGCAGCACTTCGTCGCCTGCTTCCATCCGGGGAACGAATGGCCGTAGGCGACCGCGCGCCCGCGCTCGAGGTCGTCGAGCTCGAGAAGCACTTCCCGGTCGGCAGCCGCGTCTTCGGCTCGGCCGGAGCGGTCTACGCGGTCGACGGCGTGTCGTTCTCGATCGCCGAAGGCGAAATGCTCGGACTGGTCGGCGAGTCGGGGAGCGGCAAGTCCACCATCGCGAACTGCGTCGCGCGGCTGGTCGAGCCGACCGCCGGAACAATCAGGCTGCGGGGAGTCGACATCACCCACGTGTCACGCCGACGGATGCGGCCGCTGCGACGCGAGGTGCAGATGGTGTTCCAGGATCCATACTCGTCGCTGAATCCACGGCAGACGACCGGTCAGATCGTTGGTGCGCCGGTTCGGCTGCAGAAGATCGCGCGCGGTCGGGAGCTCGACGCACGCGTGGCAGACCTCTTCGACCGTGTCGGCCTCAGGCCCGAGCTCCGCTTCCGCTACCCGCACGAGCTCTCGGGCGGTCAACGGCAGCGGGTCGGCCTCGCGCGGGCGCTGAGCGTGAACCCGCGGCTCCTGATCGCCGACGAGCCGGTCTCCGCTCTCGACGTGTCGGTGCAGGCGTCGATCCTCAACCTGTTGCGCGATCTGCAGGAGGAGTTTCGCTTCTCGTGCCTGTTCATCACGCACGACCTCGCCACGGTCGAGTTCCTCTGCGACCGCGTCGCGGTCATGTACCTCGGCAAGATCGTCGAGACCGCGCCGGTGCGCGAGCTGTTCGCCGGTCCGAAGCATCCGTACACCCAGGCACTCCTGTCGGCGGCGCTTTCACCGGACCCGGCCGTTCAGGAGCAACGGACGCGCATCATCCTCGAAGGCGACCTGCCGAATCCCATGGCGCCGCCCTCCGGCTGCGTCTTTCGCACACGCTGCCCGCTCGAGCACGAGTCACGACCGAAGTCGCACGAAGAGGAGCCTAGGCTCCGCGACGTCGGCAACGGCCATCTCGTCGCCTGCCATCTCGTTCAGCCGAGCGGCGAGGCGCCGGAGCTCCTTCAGCCCGACGAGCTGACGCTCGCGGCCGGTGACTGAGCATGACCTCGTCCGAGACCCGCTCCGACAACCGCGTGCTCTTGGGTTCGTGTGAGTGCGGCGCGGTGCAGTACCGGGTCGCCGATGCATTCCTGTATGCGGCGAACTGCCACTGCTCGCGTTGTCGCGCGGCCACCGGCTCGGCGTTCAAGGCGTTCGCCGGGATCGAGCGTGGGAAGCTCGAGCTCACGAGCGGCTCGGACAACCTTCTGGTCGTCGGGGAGGAGGAGCTGAACGACACGCGCTGCCGCGCGTGCGGCTCGCTTCTGTACTCCGTGGTTCGCGACGGGGAGTACGTGCACGTCGCGATGGGGTCGCTAGTCGACGCGCCCGGCATCCGGCCGACCCACCACATCTTCGTGGGCTCCAAGGCGCCCTGGTTCGAGATCACCGACGATCTCCCGCAGTTCGAGGAGCACGCGAGAAGCCGCAAGCAACCAGCGGCTCCGCCCAGGTAGCTCGTCTGGGTCGGACCTGTACTCTCTCCGGCGAGTGTGAGCCGTCACGCCGTCGGAGCGCCGCTCACCCGGAAGCCCGCTGGTGGATGCTGGCGCAACGTGTTGCGTAGATCGGGCTCGTTCGCGCTGTCCTTTCGGCCTACAGCGTCTTCGTGATGCACGTGCCCACCCAGGCGCGCTGGAACGGCGGCACCGTAGGGCTGCTGGTGCTCGACACCGGCACCGCCGCGGACGGCTCGCTGTGGCTCAAGGTTCTCGTGCCCATCCGGCCCAACGGCACGAACGGCTGGATAGCCGCAGACGACGTCGAGCTCAGTCGGACGCGGTACCGCATCGAGATCCTTACGCGCCAACGAATCGTGCGCTTCCTCGACGCAGGACGCGTCGTGCACGTTTCGGGCCGTCGTCGGGACGCAGCGCTGGCCGACACCGCACGGCCTGTTTGCGGTCGGCGAGCGCGTCCCCCAGCCCAACCCCAAGGGATTCCTGGGAACCTGGGCACTCCACCTGACGGCGTTCTCCAACACACTGCTGAACTTCGGCGGCGGCCCCGGCACGGGCGCGATCCACGGCCGCGGGGGACAAGCCTCCTGGACCCCCTCGGGACCGCGCGCAGCCACGGCTGCATCCGCATCACCAACCGGGCAATCGCCTACATCGAAGCCCGCGCCGTCGAGGGAACCCCAGTCCAGATCAGCTGAGCCCAGCTCGGGCGAACCTACACTTCCAGCGAGAACGGCTCAACCAAGCGGCTGGGCCGTTCTTTCTACCGGAACTTTCGACCGGTGGCCGGTTGCGGGCCGCCCTCGGTCGAGAGGAATCGCGACCTTGGTGTGATCCCGAGGGGTCGAGTAACTGGCGACGCAACTGGCACGTGCGCCGCCGAGCACCCTTCGCCCATTCAGACAACACACCCGGCGGGACTGGCAATCGCTCGACCCCTGCGGCGCTGTTCGCCCTTCCCCCCGAATAGGGGACGCGAGCCGCCGCATGGTCGGCGATCCTCCGCGAGTGAAGTCCTTTCTCTCCTCCTCTCGTGTCCGCATGTGCGGTAGGCCGATTCCCGTGCGTTGAGGCCGCGTTCCTGCCGGCGGAGCTACGCGCCTACCACGAGGGCTGGGACTGATGAGCACCGAGCAGGAGACGAGGTACGCGGTTCGGGGTCAGGCCAGCGCCGAGTATCCGTTTGTGGTCTGGGATGACAAGTACCACAGGTTTGTTACGGCGCACGCGACTGGCGAGGAGGCCGAGGAATCTACGAACCGATTGAACTCTCTGCACGAGCACAAGGAGGAGGAGGCGCGGACGGCCGGGAACGGGAACGGGAACGCGAACAAGCCGGATTCGTTGTCGGCGCTGCGCGAGTTCGAGTTGGCGCGTGGTCTTGGGTTCCACAGCTACGACGAGTTCGTGTCGTGGAAGGAGCGCCACCCGGACACGTACGAGCGCTGGTATGAGCGTGCGCTGCGGAAGGAGTCTGCGAGCATGACTGAGGAGTTAAGCCACCCGAGCTAGACGACGGGACGCGCGTAACGACGCAGCAGAGTTGCTCGAGGTAGCGAGCCCACCCGCAACCGAAAGCTTCGACGCATCGCCTCGCGTAGAGGCGGATGTGTGAAGTTCCCGCAAATACCGCCCGGTGTGGTATCGCGCTGTACACACATTCGGTATGCGACAAGGCCCGCTGTATGGTGGATGAGCGGGCGGCTGCTCGCGTAACAGCCAGCTAGCCGCGTGGCTCGCTGTGTCCCCCTCAACAGGGCACCCGTCCGCTCTTTGCGGCCTTTTCGGTTTGAGATCCCCGTGTCGCCGCAGCTCGTCGCACTAATCTGCGTGCACGAAGAGGTAGTCGCTAGCTTTGCTCTGGTTCGCGCTGGTGGAGGGGGACACACACGCGGCGCGCGGCTTCGGGGTGGTGGGGCTAGCGCTCTTCGTTAGGCTGCGCGCGAGGGGTCGAGCTGGCGCGTTTTCTAAACCGCAAGTCGTCGCGGACAGTAAGACCTGGGCGAAGGACTCATGCTCTGGATCGTCGAGAGCGCGTGACCGAGCACGATATCCTCGAGAGGCCGTCCGGCCCCAAGGAAGGAGCACCGGATGGCATCCGCACTTACTTTCGAGCTTCGACGGGCGGACGGCCGCCGGCCGACCCACCGACGTTCCAGACCGTTGCCCCGCTCTGGCGCCCCGGCGACACGATCCCGCTCGGCCGAAGAACGCTGCGTGTGATCGACGTCCGCGACGTCGATGCCGACGAAACGCCGGTGCTCGTCGTTGAGGACATGTCCCTTTGAGCGTCTAGCGCCATAACGGCAATCGGCATAGGTTCGCCGCGGGGGCGGGTTCGCATGACGAAGCCGGCATTCGGATCGCCGCCCGGCCCTTTAGGTCACTCTTTCCGCTCGTGACCGAACCCGCGCCACGCAACGACCCACGTCCCGAGGAACGCGAACAGCGCCACAGCAACTACTGAAGGAACAGTTACGCCGGTTTCCGCGCCGACTCCTGCCTTCTTGGCGGACACGATGTCCGGGCCGAAGATTGCATCGAAGAGAACCGCCAGCCACATCACAACGATTGCCAGAGATGCCCACATCTCGGGGACGAGGAGTTGCGACGACCGGCGCTGCCTATCCTGGTCGACCCCCGACGGCTCGTGCGAGATAGTCGCCTTCTCTCACCTCCTTCCGTCGAGTCAAGTATCGCACTGGACACCGTTCGCGAAGGCATCGGGGATCGCCGGATCGTGGCCATAATCCAGAGGGTGAGGAGGATCGTGCAGGCGACCGGCGCCCTGGCCGAAATGCTCGCCGCCGACGGGAGCTGGACCGCATCCTCGACGGCCGCGGCCTCACCTTCGAATCCGTCCCGGCGCCCGCCTTGCAACCACCGCCGCCGCTCTACATTCCGCCGCCTGATTGGGAGGAGGAGCGGATCGAGCGCCTTCAACGCGAAGCCGCCGAGGAACGCGCCCGGCTCGAGCAAGAGGTCGCCGCAGAATTGGCGAAGATCACCGATGACAGCGAGGAGCCCGAGCGCTACCCGGCACGCCCTCGCAAGCGACGCGGCTGGTTCACGAGCGAGCAGTCGTGAAGACCGTCGTCGGCATCGTGGTTGACGCGCTCGGAATGGGCCAGCGGAGCTACATCGCCGAGGGCGAGCGCGGGCTCGAGCGCCGCACGCGCTCCTGGGCCACGCCCGCCGGTGAGTTCCGGAAGAAGCAGCCTGCGCGTATCCCGCTCAACCTCCACCATGACCGCGACCTGACGATCGGCCGCGTTGCGTATCTCGAGCACGGCAAGGGCGGCCAGCTCTTCGCGGTCTCGGTTGCCGAGCGCGACTTTGATCCCCCGGCCGACCTGAAGATCTTCTACTCCGGTGAGACCGACAGCCGCAGCGACGGCAGCGACGCGGTCCTCACCGGTCTCTGGCGTTGACGACGGCCCCGGCCCAGACTGGCCTGCAGCCGATCACGGTCCTGCACGGTTCGCTCCACGAGGTCGCGCGCCGCATGGTCTACCAGGACGGGCACGTCGGCCAGCTCGTTAAACGCGCCGCCGCCGCTCGCCGCCGCGCGGATGATCCGATCGTCGTGGTCGACCCGCCACCCAAGGTCGAGCAGGTGGGGCCGATGCCTGGCTCGTCGACGGCGAGCTGGTCGCGCGGACCGGCCGGGCGTACGGTCGGCTGAGGTACGGGCCGTCCATGCCCGTCCTCTCGGTTCGTTGATGAGCGGTGATGAGCTCCAGGGCGGACCGAGGAGACAAATTCCCATGAAGGCGATTGTGGTGACGGACCAGGCTGCGGGAACGGCTGGGATCACGCTGTGGAGCGGCCCGAGCCGCAGGCAGCTCTCATCGACGTCGTCGTTCAGGTTCAAGCGTCGGGATACCTCCCGACTGAGATGGCGTGGCCCTCGACCTCGACCGATCGCCTCGACCGTGACCGAATACCGTCGATCCCTGGGCACGAGCTGGCCGGAGTGGTCACCGCCCTCGGCTATGGCACGACGGGACTGTCTGTGGGACAGCGGGTGTTCGGCCTCACGGACTGGACTCGAGACGGCACCCTGGCGGAGTACGCGGCCGTCGAGGCGCGCAACCTCGCGCCGCTGCCGGGCGACGTCGACTTCACGGTGGGCGCGAGCCTGCCGATCTCGGGCCTGACCGCATGGCAGGGACTGTTCGAGCACGGCCGCCTTCAGGCGGGCCAGAGCGTCCTCGTGCACGGCGCGGCCGGCGCAGTCGGTTCGATGGTGACGCAACTCGCACGAGAGGCCGGCGCCTACGTCATCGGCACCGGACGCGCTGCCGATCGACAGACGGCGCTCGACTTCGGGGCGCAGGAGTTCGTCGACCTCGAGAACGACACCTTGGAGGATGTCGGCGGAGTCGATCTGGTGTTCGACGTCATCGGCGGCGACATCGGGAAGCGGTCCGCAGGCCTGATTCGAGCCGGAGGAACGCTGGTGTCGATCGTCGGGCCGCCCGAGGCGCGGCCCGACGACGGCTTGGCGGTCGACTTCGTTGTCGAGTCCGATCGTGCCCAGCTGAGTGAGATCGTCCAGCAGGTGCGGGACGGACGGCTGCGGACGAACATCGGCAACGTCTCGACCCTCGACGACGCCGTCGCCGCCTTCAATCCGACCGAGCGGATCACCGGGAAGACGATCGTCCGCGTTCGTCCGTGAACGACACGCGCCCGTCGATGCACGCGGCGGCCTGCCGGCGCTGTCCACGTCCTATCAGCCCCGCCGAGGTCGAACGGGCTTTCCATCCCCGCAACATGTCGACGAGTTGAGCGACGACGAGCTTGCCGCACTCATCGCCGCCCTCGCCGACGGGCCCGACCCCGAGCAGTCCTTCCGCACGCAGCGCAGGTGAAACTACTTGGCGTGGTGGCTGGGATGACGCTCGAGGACGTCGTCGAGGTCTTGACTGCCCTTGACGCCGGTGGGGTCGACTACTGGGTTGACGGCGGCTGGGGCATCGATGCGCTGTTGGGGCGGCAGACCCGAGAACATCGTGACCTCGACCTGGGCGTCGGGCTCGACGACGTCCCGAGGATCGAGACGTTGCTGCCGCAGTTTCGACACGAGTCGGCGGAGAGTGGCCTACTCCTCAAGGATGAGCGCGGCCGTGTCGTCGACCTGTTGCTCGTCGAACGCAGCGAAAGCGGCGAGCTTTGGCAGCAGCTTGCGGGAGGGCGGCGACTACGTTACGAGGAGAGGGAAACCCGCGCATCGGGATTCATAGGCGGTCGCAGGGTCCGGTGCGCGAGCGTCGCCCTCCAGCTTGAGCACCACGATCACCCGGACGCGACTGATCAGGACCGTCTCGATATCGAGGCGTTAGAACGGGAGCTTCGGCGACGATGAAGTTGACGACGCGGGAGTCGAATCTGCGGGCGAGATGAGGCGCCACCATGCGCCGCAAACCCGCATGGTTGAGCCAACCCCGGCCCTTTTTTCCTTGTGCGCGACCCAGATCCCTCGCCCGACCCTTTAAAGTCGAACGACGGTGGGGCAGTGGGAGTGGCCAGACGAGTTGGATGCGCTCCTCGCAGCGTCGGATCACCATCACCTGCTGCTCGAGAATGAGCATGTGCGTGTCTTGGAGACGGTGATCCCGGGGGGCGAGACGACTGCGGTCCATACGCATCGCTGGCCAAACGTCCAGTACGTGGTGAGTGGGGCAGACTTCGTCCGCCGCGTCGGTGACGGCAGGTGGCTCTGGATACCCGCGCCGGGAGCGGACCGCCGAAGCCATCGACGTTTGTGGTTCGGTCCGTTCCTGCCGCACTCCCTGGAGAACGTCGCTGACGACGAGCTCCGCGTGATCATGGTCGAGCTGAAAGGTGGGACGATCGAGACGGCCTGAGGGTCTGGTCTCACCTGCTGTTACAGCTCGGCGCGGCCAGGCCGTACCACTTTTTCTGGGGGAGCGGCCTACACCCCCGGGCCGGTCGGCCACGTTACGGAGATGCCTAGCCGGTTCGAGGGCACGGAGCGCGGCCAAATCACCGCCGCCTACAAGTAATCAGCCCTGCATGCTTGCCGCGATGTGTACGCCTAACTCGAAATGATCGCGACAACTCCGGAACATTCTCGATCGAGACAACATTGCGACGAGCTTCGCGGAATGCGGAGAGGGTCGAGGCGGGGGTTGCCGACCCTCACAGTCCGGATGCTTAGGTCGCGGTCCTGAAGGCCAGGACCCCCGGTCTGCGCCGCCGGGGCTGCAAAGCGGCTGCTTATTCTGGGAGCACGCGGCCTTGCAACCCCGGCGGGACTGCCCAACAAACGACCGGTTGGAGTCCTCGAGGCGGCCGATCGACTACTTCCGGGCCTTGCACGACGTTCGTCAGGAGCTCAAGTGGTTTCCGCGAGAGGAACGGCGGAGCTGAGTCTCCACGGCGGATTTCTCCGTCCTCCCGGAGAGGTGCGCCGACTGACCACGGGCGGATCGGAGGCAAGCCCGACACGCTCGGGTCCGCGCCTCCCCACGATCTCGAGCGTTTGGCACGCTCGGGTCCGCGCCCAGGCGACGAACTCGAGCGTTTTGCCGCAAACGCTTGATCCCCATTCCGCGGCTAATCGAAACCGCTCGGGGGCGGGTGGCTGACGCCAACCGAAAACTCTGATGCCTGACACGCAACCAGCCTGCCCGCTTTTCGCGGATTTCACCTAACTCTGCGGATACAACGGAATGAGATGACGCGGTCATTCGATCGGAGCACCGGCACGAAGGAATGCTCGCGATGTCGCCAGTGGTTGCCGGTGGTGGGGTTTGGGGCGAACCTGTGGTCGTCGAGCGGCTTCGATTCGTGGTATCGCGGCTGCCATGCGGACTCGAACCGGCGCTGGCGGCCGAGAACCGCGACAAGGTTGATGCGTACAACCAGCGCCGCCGGACGCCGCGGACGAGTCTTGTCTGTAGCGAATGCGGCGCATCGTTCGAGGGCAGGCGGGATCGGTTGGTGTGTAGCCGGCGCTGTCGGGAGGCGAGGTATCGCAGGTTGCACCCGGAGGAGTACGCGGCCAAGCAGGCTCGGTATTACATGCGCCGACGGGCTTGAGCGTCCTAGAAAGACAGATCGATCTCTTCTTACGGATCGATCCGGAAGTAGCGCTGACCGGTTCGGCGGTTATTCTCGTGGCCGAGTCCTGGCTCGGGTGGCTGAACGGCTCGCAAGCGGTAGCGCGCCTGACGGAAGCAGGGTTCGGGCAACCTACACTTCCCGCTATGAAGCGGATCGCGCTGCTCGGGGCCACGGGCTCCATCGGGCGACAGGCGCTCGAGATCATCGCGGCACACCCCGATCTCGAGCTGTGCGCTGCGGCCTCCGGCGCCCGCTCCGTCGACGGTCTCGCGCCGCTCACGCAGGTCGGTGGAGATCTCACACAGCTGCTGGAGCGGGCCGAGCCCGACCTCGTTCTGAACGCGGTCGTGGGATTCGCGGGCCTCCCGGCCACGTTCTGGGCGCTCGAGCACGGGGTCGATCTCGCCCTCGCGAACAAGGAGAGCCTCGTTGCGGGCGGTGACCTCGCGCTCGCTGCACAACGAGCGCGGCGGCGGCCTCCTGCTTCCGGTCGACAGCGAGCACTCGGCGGCCTTCCAGTGCCTCGAGGGACGTAGTCGTGACCAGGTTCACTCGCTCGTCCTCACCGCCTCCGGCGGGCCGTTTCGCGGCCGGACGGCGGGGGAGCTTGTGGACGTGACCCCGGCCGAGGCGCTCGCGCATCCCACCTGGGACATGGGCCCGAAGATCACGATCGACTCGGCGACGCTCGCGAACAAGGGCCTGGAGCTGATCGAGGCGCACTTCCTCTTCGGCTTGCCGTACGGGCGGATCGAGGTCGTCGTCCACCCGACCTCGGTCGTGCACGCGCTCGTTCGCTTCCGAGACGGCGCGGCGCTCGCGCACCTGGGGTATCCCGACATGCGTGTGCCGATCTCGTATGCCCTGACCTATCCCGATCGGGCCGAGACGCCGATCCCGGCGCTCGACCTCGCGTCGGGGCTGAAACTCGAGTTCGAGCGGCCGGATCTCGAGAACTTCCCGCTGCTCGAGCTGGCCCGGAGCGCGGGTGAGACGGGCGGGACGGCGCCGTGTGTGTTCAACGCGGCCAACGAGGTCGCGGTGAGCGCCTTCCTCGACGGCCGCCTCTCCTTTCTCGGCATTGCAGACGTCGTGGCCGATGCCCTCGCTGAGGCCGACCTATCGCCTGCGCGTGATCTCGAGGAGCTTGTCGCCGCCGACGCAGAGGCACGGCGCCACGCCGCACAGGCGATCCACCGGCCGGTGCGGCAGCGATGAACATCCTCGTCGCGATCCTCGGACTGGCCTTTCTGATCCTCCTGCACGAAGCCGGCCACTTCTTCGTCGCGCGGGCCGTCGGAATGAATCCTCGCCGGTTCTATCTCGGTTTCCCGCCCGCCCTCTTCAAGGTCGAGCGAAAAGGCATCGAGTACGGCGTGGGTGCGATCCCCCTCGGCGGCTACGTGAAGATTCCCGGGATGCACCGCCCGGCGGCGTCCGATCTGGACGTCCAGTTGGGGCCCGCTCTCAACGAGGACCCGCGCCTGTTCCCGAAGGTTACGCGCGTGAAGCGCGCGCTCGAGGCGGGCAACCTCGAAGGGGCACGCGCCGCGCTGCCCGAGCTCGCGCAGGCGGTGGAGACGGCAACGTTGAGCCCCGCCGCAGCAAAGGCCGCGCAGCGCGGAGTGACCGAGCTCGCCGAGTCGCTGAGCGGTGACGCCTATTGGCGCCAAGGCACATGGAAACGCGTGGCGGTGATCTTCGCCGGCCCAGGCACCAACATCCTGCTTGCGATCCTCCTTATCTGGGCGGCGTATCTGATCGGTGCGCCGGGCGACACGAACCGTACGGTGAAGAACGTCAAGCAGAAGACGCCCGCGGCTCAGATCGGGCTGCACGCCGGCGACGAGATCGTCGCCGTCAACGGCAAGCCGACGCCGGGCTTTCCGGCCGTCTCGAACCTGATCCGCGGATCCGAGGGGAAGCCGATCACGGTCACGGTCGTCCGTGGCGGAATGGCCCGGACCCTCGGCCCGGTCAAGACGGAGAAGATCGGCGATCACTACGCCCTGGGCTTCGAGCCCGGGTGGGAGACCGTCAGGTACGGCCCCGTCGGCGCATTCACGCACAGCCTCCACGACACGGGGGTCGCGACCAAAGGCATCGTCACGTTTCTCCCACGGCTCGTCACCGGCTCGGGCCGGAAGGAGGTGTCCAGTCCGGTCGGGATCGTCGACTACTCGAGCCGCGCCGTCCAGCTGACGTTCTCGCTCTACCTGCAGATCCTGGGCCTGATCAGCCTCTCGATCGCGATTCTCAACCTGCTGCCGCTGCTTCCGCTCGACGGCGGTCACATCCTGTTCTCGCTGATCGAGGGAGTCCGGCGCCGCGCCGTGGGCCGTGAGGTGTACGAACGCGTGTCCGCACTCGGGATCGCGCTCTTCCTCGTGTTGATGCTGATCGGCCTCTCGAACGACATCAACCGCCTCGGCGGCGGCTAGAGTCGGGCGGCGCCTGGACCCGCCGATACACTGGCGCGGGTTGGCTTCAGAGCGGCAGATCAACGTCGGCGGAGTGAAGATCGGCGGCGGGGCGCCCGTCGTGGTTCAGTCGATGACGCTCACGAAGACGCACGACGTCGAGGCGACGACGGCCCAGATCGCCGCGCTCGCGTCCGCCGGCTGCGAGATCGTCCGCTGCGCGGTTCCGAAGAACGAGGACGCGGAGGCACTTCGAAAGATCGTCCGGCTCTCGCCGATCCCGGTGATCGCCGACATCCACTTCAACGCCAGCCTGGCCCTGAAGGCGATCGACGCCGGCGTGGCCGCGGTGCGCATCAACCCGGGCAACATCGGCGGATCCGACAAGGTCGCCCAGGTCGTGCGCGCCGCACAGGGTGCCGGCATCCCGATGCGGATCGGCGCGAACTCCGGCTCGCTGCCGAAACACCTCGCCGACGTTGCGCAGCGCGACCAGGCCGAGGCGCTCGTCGAGGCGGCCCTGGAGGAGGTGCGCCTGCTCGAGAGCCTGGATTACCGGGACTTCAAGATCTCCGTCAAGTCGAGCCACGTACCGACGATGATCCGCGCGTACAGGATGCTCGCCGCCAAGGTGCCGTATCCGCTGCATCTCGGCGTGACCGAGGCCGGCACGCCGGCGTCGGGCTCGATCAAGAGCGCCGTCGGGATGGGAGCACTCCTCGTCGACGGGATCGGTGACACGATGCGCGTCTCGCTGACGGCCGATCCGGTCGAAGAGGTGCGTGTCGCGTTCGAGATCCTGAAGTCCCTGGGCCTCCGCGAGCGCGGCCCGATCATGATCGCCTGTCCCTCGTGCGGTCGCGACAACGTCGGGGTGCAGAACCTGGCCGAGGAGGTGGAGGAGCGCCTCCACACGTACGCGCAGCATTTCGAGGTCGCCGTGCTCGGTTGCGCCGTCAACGGACCAGGCGAGGCGGGCGACGCCGACTTCGGTATCGCGGGAGGTCGCGACACCGGCTTCGTCTACGCCCATGGGCGAGTGCTCAAGAAGGTGTCCTCCGACATCCTCATCGACGAGCTCTTCCACGAGATCGACAAGTGGATCGCGGACGGGATGAAGCGTCCGAAGCGCCTCAAGATGGCAAAGCCGGCAGCCTTGGCGATGGCCGAGGCGTCGCTGATCCCGCTCGGCGAATAGTCTGCCCGGACAACAGTGATTGCCCGGGCCTCACAGCTTTTTCTCCCGACGTTGCGCGACCCGCCGGCCGACGCCGAGGCGGTCAGCCACAAGCTGCTCGTCCGCGGCGGCTTCATCCGTCAGGTCGGCGCGGGCCTGTGGACGTTCCTACCTCTCGGCTGGCGCGTGCATCAGAAGGTCGTCCAGATCATCCGCGAGGAGATGAACGCGATCGGCGGCCAGGAGATGCTCTGCCCGACTCTGACCCCGGCCGAGCTCTGGGAGACGAGCGGACGGATCTCGATTCCCGAGGTCTTCAAGCTGAAAGACCGTGCCGGCCGTCCGTTCGTGCTGCCGCTGTCGCACGAGGAGACGATGACCTTTCACGCGCGTGAGCTGCAGTCCTACAAGCAGCTTCCGCAGATCTGGTACCACTTCAGCACGAAGGATCGGGACGAGCCGCGGCCCCGCGCCGGGCTCCTCCGAGTGCGCGAGTTCATCATGAAGGACGCGTACTCGTTCGACCGCGACGAGGCCGGGCTGGACGAGAGCTTCAAGCGCCACGCCGAGGCGTACCGGACGATCTTCGATCGGTGTGGGCTGGAGGTACTACGAGGTCGAGGCCGAGTCCGGGATCATGGGCGGGAAGGAGTCGTCCGACTACCTTGCCCCGCGGGCCGGGCTCGAACGAGCTCATCCGCTGCGAGAACGGCGACTACGCCGCCGACATCGAAGCGGCCCGTGGAATTCCGCGCGCCGCCGGAGTTCCCCGACTCCCTCGAGACGCCGGAGGAGGTCGAGACGCCGGGCGTCACGACGATCGAAGAGCTGGCGGAGCTCCTCGGAATCGACGAGGCGGCGACCTCGAAGGCGATGCCGGTCTTCGCGGGCGAGCGGCTCGTGCTGGCGCTCGTGCGAGGGGACGACCGGCTGAGCGAGGAGAAGCTGACGACCACCCTGGGATCGACGTTCCGGCCCGCGACGGACGAGGAGATCCGGGCGGTCTTCGGTGCGGGCGGGGGCTCCCTCGGGCCGGTCGCGGTGACCGTCGAGATCATCGCCGACGAGGCGCTGCGCGAGGGGCAGTTCGTCAGCGGCGCCAACCGGGACGGATGGCACCTGCGGGGCGTCGAGGCGGGGCGGGACTACCAGGCGACGTTCGCCGACATCCGGCAGGCGAATGCCGGCGACGCGTGTCCGCTGTGCGGGGGGACGCTCCTCTCGCAACCCGCGATCGAGCTGGGCCACATCTTCAAGCTCGGGACGTTCTACACAGTGCCGTTCGGTGCGAACTACCTCGCTGAGGACGGCAGTGAGCGGCCGCTCGTGATGGGCAGCTACGGCATCGGCCCGGGCCGGACGATCGCGGCCATTATCGAGCAGCATCACGACGAGAACGGCATCGTCTGGCCCCGCTCGGTGGCGCCGTACGACGTGCACATCGTGGTCCTTCCGGGCCAGGAGGACCACGCGGAAAAGGCGGCGCGGGCGCTCGACGCAGAGGGCTTCTCGGTGCTCGTCGACGAGCGCGACGCGCGCGCCGGAGAGAAGTTCGCGGATGCGGATCTGATCGGCTGCCCGGTCCGCATTACGGTTGGGCGAAAGGTTTCGGAAGACGGTACGGTGGACATTCGGGAGCGCGCGAAGGGGGAAGACATGGCCGTGAGCCTTGATGAGCTCGTCGCGAAAGTACGCACGGTGCTTCGCTGATGGCGCGGAAGCGCCGCTTCAGCGACGAAGCGTTCGGCCCCACGGTCGAGCGGCTGATGGGGGAGGCGGGTCTGACGTACCGCTCCCTCGCCGAGAAGACGAAGTTATCGGCCGGCTATCTCAACCACCTGGTGCACGGCAACCGCCCCGTCCCGTCCGACGACGTGATCAAGTCACTCGCGCGTGCCCTGGGCGTCGAGGCCGAACACTTCCGGGAATACCGCCTGCGCGTGATCACCGACCGGCTGGAGCGGATGCCGGATCTGATCGACAAGCTCTACAGGCGCTACGGCACATAGCGGATACCATGCCCGTGCCGCGGGGCGTGGCGCAGCCTGGTTAGCGCGCTAGTCTGGGGGACTAGAGGTCCCGAGTTCAAATCTCGGCGCCCCGATCAAAGGAAAGCCCCGTCTAAGAGGCTGTCGCACAAACCCCCGTTCAGCGGGGGTTTGTCGTTTGGGGCGGCATGGACGATTTGGTGAGTGAGCCGGACCGGGTTTGACGGGGACCGGGTTTGTTGGGTCACGCGGTCGCTCCTACGAGCGTAATCGCTTCGTCGGGGTCGGTGCTGCTGCTCGTATTCGACGGGCGGGATGTCGCCGAGGCTCTCGTGCAGGCGGGCGGCGTTGTACCAGCCGATGTACTCGACGACGGCGAGCTCGAGCTGGCTGCGCGAGTCGCCAGACGCGGTCGGCGATCAGCTCGGTCTTGAAGCTGTCGACGAACGACTCGGCGAGCGCGTTGTCGTAGGCGTCGCCGACCGATCCGACCGACGCGAGCACACGATGGTCGGCGAGCGTCTGGGTGTAGTCGATGCTCGTGTACTGCGAGCCGCGGTCGCTGTGATGGATCAGTTCGACGTCGGCGCCCGGCCCGCGTTGCGCGAGCGCCATCTTGAGCGCGTCGAGGACGAGGTCGGTGCGCATGTGCGCGGCGAGCTGCCAGCCGACGATCATCCGGCTGAAGGCGTCGAGCACGAACGCGAAGAAGACGAGCCCTTCCCAGCAGCGCAGATAGCGAGATGTCCGCGACCCAGAGCTCGTTCGGGCCTGCCGCGTGCGAAGTCGCGCTGGACGAGATCGGGCCGGCGCGCCGCCTGCGGGTCAGGTTTGGTCGTCCGCCACGGCTTGCCGCGCCGCTTCGCGCCCTGATTCCGTTGCTCTTCATCAGCCGCTGCACGCGGCAGCGCGGCACCTGCTCGCCGGCGCGGCGGAGCGCCTTCCACATCCGCCGGTAGCCGTAGGCGTAGTAGTTGGCGGCGTGCAGCTCGCGGATCCGGCGCGAGCAGCCGCTCGTCCTCGACCGCCCGCTGCCGAGCGCCGACCGCTGCGCCGCTGGTAGTACGCGGACACCGACACGCCCAAGGTCTTGCAGATCGGCTCGACCCCGAAGCGGCCGCGATGCTCGTCGACGTAGCGGCTCACTTCGGTCGGTCTGGGTCGAGCTCCTTGGCGAAAAACACGCTCGCCGACTTCAAGATCTCGTTCGCGCGGCGCAGCTCGAAGTTCTCCTGGCGCAAGCGCTTGATCTCCTCGCGCTCCTCGCTCGTCGGCAGGTCCGGCCTCAGACCCGCGTCCGCCTCCGCCTGGCGCACCCGCTTACGCAGCGTCTCCGAGTGGATCCCGAGATCAGCAGCGACGTGCGCGATCGGCCGGCCACTCTCGAGCGCCAACCGCACACCGCGCTCGAGCAGCTCCTCTGGGTACTTCCTCGGTCTCGACATGACAGCGGAGAATCTCCTCTCCCCAGGACAGCATCCTGGAATCGAGGTCCCCGCGAAACCCGGTCCGGCTCAGTTGATGAGAGAGGAGTGCGTGATGGCTAGATCTGGAGTCCCAAATAATCCGCAGGGTTTGAATGGCGCCGGCGGGAGCCAGGGTTCGTATGACGCATTCGGTGGTTTCAATCGACAGAAGTACGCGTTGCCGGAAGACGCGTCAGGGCCCGCACCCGGGGAGCAACATTCCGCAGCGTGCACAGCGTCGTGCTGTGCGTGGTGGGCCTGCTCCTTCGGTGCCACCGGATGTGCCGCAGGGCCAGGCGTTGATCGAGCAGTTGGGGCAGCAGCAGCCGTCCGCGGACTTGAACATGGCTCAGGCTTGGGCTGCAGTCGCTGAGATCGAAGGCGCGTCGCCGCTCGTGGTCGAGTACGCGCGCCGAGCGGCTGGTTTGCAGTAGCACTGAAAGATCCCGCGCTTCTTGGCGGTTGTCGCGGGAGCCCTATGTGCCCGTGGGCGGGTGATTCGTCCCCTCGCTCGCGGGCCAGGGGCACAAGGTTCCGCTACCTACTCCTGGGGGTGGCGGAAGCCCTGGCAGGCGTCTTCATCTTCTCTCAACGCCTGTGCGTTCACGCGCGGCGGCGGGGTGTTCGGCACCTTCGACCTTCTGTCGAGTCGTCTCGCCGCTGCTCCAGGTTTCTTAGATGTGACACACAACGACTCAGAGAGGAGTCAAAAAAAAAAAAAAAAGAGAAAAGCCGCTGCGAGCAGCGGCTTTTCCGTGAGGCGGTCAAGCGTTCGGCGAGCCGAGTCGCCGACATGTCAGCGGAATGTCACCGCACTTCCGGTTCGCGCTCGCTCGACTCGCTGTCTGTGCCCCTCGGCTCGCGCTCGACCGCGCCGAAGCCGTGCTTCAGCATCCCGGGCGCGAGCTTCGTCGCGCTGCGGCTTGCCGTAGTCGCCGGCGCAGTGCCGCGTCCAGACGTCGAGCGAGTGTCCGGTCATGTCTGCCGCTTGCACCGGATCGACGCCCCGGCGGGCTGCGAGCGAAGCAGTAGGAGCCGCGCAGGGTGTGCGGCGTCACCTTGCCGAGCCCTGCTGAGCTTGCCGCCTTCTCGATCGCGCGTTGGACGTTGCGGTGCGACACGGCGGCGAGCGCCGAGATGTTCGGCGATCGTCGCGTCGAGATCAGGGGGATGACGACAGCAGGAAACACGGCAGCCGCAGTCTGACGGCTCTAGCGGCCGGTTGAAAGACCGCCGCGAGTTTGCGGTGTCGGGGGGAGGGGCCATCGGGCCCGGTCCCCGGCCATCGCCCTTGCCCTAGGTGAGCTCGGCGATTTGAATCCCGCGCAGTAACCTCAACGCTGATGTTTCGCGCGGTGTACCGGCAGATCGCCCGGTTCCTTAACTGGATCAATCGCTCGGGATCCGGGTCAAGCGCATCTCAGGCCACACGGGAAGCCGCGGACTACCGTCGGGACGTCGAGATTCGTTGGGGGATAGGCTGGCGCGGCGGCGACTGAGGCTCAGGGCGGGATCGCAGCTCGCGCGCTACTTCACCAGGTCAACGATGAGCGCAGCGAGCACGACCCCGAACGTGGCGACGACGAAGTCCAGCGTCCCGCTCGTCGCGCGGCGGATGCTCCCCAGCGGCGAGCGGCTTCGGGCTGCGCCGGCATCCGGATGCGGTCGAAGCCCGGTCCGCGAGCGGTGACGTTGCTGCCTGAGACGCGCACCTGCCCGCGATCGCTCGTGGAGAAGTACGGATTCCGAACGCATCCCAGGAAGCAAGACATCGTTGCCCAGTTACTGCCGCCTCCCGTCCGGGATGTGCTCCGTGACCGAAGCAAAGGCCGTGCGCAGGCACCGTACCTCTTCATGTATGCGGGGGATCTCTCGGATTGGTTCTTTTGCGAGGTCAAGGGATCACGTGACCGCCTGCGCACCGACAGATCCGAAAGTTCAACTGCTTGCGGACATGACAGCGAAGCCGGTTCGGCTCCTCGAGTTCAAAGACCGGGCCTCGCAAGCAGTACGCCAGAGTTTGCCGTAGTCCTCTTGTTGGTCGAGCTGGCGTCGCCGATGTCGAGGAAGCTCTCGTAGCCGATCCGGTCGAGCAGGAGCCGGCGCTCCTCGAGGTCTGTGGTGCGGACGAGCACCTGCATCCGGGCCCGCTCGCTCGCTGCGCGCCGCGGCCGGGCGGGGGATGTCCAGCGCTCGCCGGGGACGGCACCCGGGCGAGCGGGACTCCGCCTCGCGCGATGGTGGGCGGCCAGCTCGAGTCTGCCTGAGGCGACTTGACCACGCATGTGTCCGCGAATCGTGAGGTGGCCTGGGCTGGACAGTTGTTGATGTTCCAGCCGGTGAGATCGGTATCGATGGCGAAGTCGCCTGCCGGCGTCACAGGCACGACATCGTCCAGCCAATTGACCGAGTTCACGCGAGTAGGCTGAGAAGCTGTTCGCGGTCGGGGCCCGGGGCCGAGGCGGGTTGTCCGCGTCCGTGCCACTCGAGCGTCTCGATCATTCCGGGCCGCTTGAAAACGTCCTGTGGCAAGGCGAGGCATTGCACCGTCTCGATCAAGGCCCGGAACGCGTCGGCGTCCGTACCCGCGGCGACGACCAGTCGCGTCATCGGTCCGCTCTGTGAGGGCGGCTCGACCCCTTGCCGAATCGCGTTCATCTCGTCGAGCCGGGCTCGATCGGTCGCGAGCTGGTGCCATAGCACGGCTGCGACGCCGCCTCGGTGTCGTCGTCCCACCCTGCGCGAACCCGTAGGGATCTTCGAGTCTCGCGCGGACTCCTTGCGCAGACGCTGCGCGTGGATCATGCCGACGCTGATCCCGCGTCCGGCCGACGGATTGGTGCACGCCCACGCGTCGCCGACCGCCGCGATAGCCCGTGACGATCGGACGCGCCGTCGACGACGAAGCGCCGGTACCGGTCGAGGATGCCGGCCATCGGCGAGCACTCGGTGATCGGTTCGCCGTCGAGCCAGTGCGCGTGAGCGGGACGCCTGCACGACCGGTCGAAACGGCTCCGGATCGCGCAACTCTTGAGCGGTGGATCGCCGACGCATGCCCAAGAGCGTGACCGACCACGTGTCGTTGTCGCCATAGAGCGTGAGGACCGGAGATGCTGCCGTATGGCGCTGACCGGCGCGCCATGACCGCTTCGGTCTCGTCGGGCCGGTGAAGTACCGCGTGTAGTAGGCGTACCCGCAGTCCTCCGATCCACGATGTCGGCTCGCGTCGCGCCGAGCTCGACGAGCCACTCGCGGAGGACTGCGACGGCCCATCGCGTCGACGACGAGGTCGGCGTGGATCTCTTCTCCGTCACTGCTGCGTACGCCTATCACGTGTGGCGTCCCCGAAATCGCTGCCGTGCCCTGAACCAATCCGGCGACGCGCGTTCCTCGACGCACCGTCACGCCTGGCTCCCCGCGTGCGGCCTCCGCAAGCACGGATTCGACAACCGGGCGCCTGCCGGTTACGAACCGCAACCGTTCGTCATCTGGCCGCGGAGCGCGGTCGCCGATACCGGGTGGAAGGGAGGCGAGGAAGTCGACCCACACGCAACCCGCCGCGAGCAGCTTGTCCGTCAACCCAGGTAGCTCGTCGTCGCAGATCTCCCGAAAGCGGCCAAACAGGTTGTGCGGTTGACGGAACTGCGCGACACCTTTACGCGTCCACGAGGTCCACGCATCACCCGGCGCCGGCGGCTCTGCGGGGTCAGCCTCGAACAAGGTGACGTCGACGCCGTCGCGAGCGAGCATCATCGCGGTGCACAAGCCGACGACGCCACCGCCGCAAATGACGACCGAGCGCGTTGCCGCGAGTCTCACCCGTCTACGCCTCGAGCTGCCGTACGGTCTCGCTGATCTACAGCGCCACATGCCTTCTCCTTCAACGGGAGCGCTGGTAACTAGGAGGCTAACGCCCGGATTAGCGTCAGGCGACGACCGCAGTACCGTTCTAGCCAAGGAAATCAAGCAGTAACTCGTTGACGCGGTCTTGTGCGTCGAGCTGAAGCCAGTGGCTCGCGTCATCAATGCGCTCGTATCGCCAACCGCCGGTCACGTGCTCGCCCGAACGCCTCACCGGCCCTTCGAGCAGATAGTCGTCACCGCTCGACCACATGCCCATCGTCGGCGCTCTGATCTGCGGGAACTCCCGGCGCGGCTGCAACTCGCGCAACGGCGAGAGATTCGCCCGGTACCAGTTGAGCCCGGCCCTCAACGCTCCCGGCCGTTCGAGCTCTCGCACGTAGCGCTCGACGTCGCCGTTCCCGCGCGTCCACTCATGCAGGAGCCGCCAGCCATCGCGCGGCAAGAGCTCCTCCGCAAGGCCCTCGAACTGGAACCAGAGCATGTACCACGACTTCTCTCGTTGCTCGACCGAAGGCATCACTTGCGTATTGGGATGTCCGACGGACATCGCAACCAAGCGGTCGACGCGACAGGGATGCAACCCGGCGACGACCCACGCGACAGCGGCTCCCCAATCGTGCCCGATGACGTGTGCGCGCTCGAGCTCAGCTGCATCCAGGATCGCGATGACGTCTTCGACGAGCGTGGTGATCCGGTAGGCGTCGACGTCCCGTGGCTTGTCCGACGCGCCGAAGCCGCGCAGGTCCGGCGCGACGATGCGGAACCCGGCTCCCACCAACGCTGAGATCTGGCTACGCCACACGAACGACGAGTCGGGAAACCCATGGAGAAGCAAAACCGGCCGGCCCCGCCCCTCGTCACGCACCTCCAGCACCACGCCGTCCGAGCTCTCAACACGCGCCACGACGGCCAGCTTCGCACAGCTCCCAACTCGGGGGGCCGCCCATACCTAACCGGGCCGTTCTTCCGACGACCACTTCTTGCGCAAGCTCCTCTACTGCGAACGTGGTTTGCGTGAGCAGCGCGGTCTCGGATCCGCGTGCTGCTGAGATTCTCCTGCGTTGGTTGCAGCGCCCTCGTGCCGAGGAGCGCGTTGGTGGTGTCGACCTCGACTCGATGTCGGAACGCGAGCTGGAGCGGTTGTACGCCGGCCTGTTGAAGCTTGCAGCGTTGCCTGACGAGCACCTTCACTCTCTGTTGACGAGCGTGCTCCCCGATCAGGTAGACAACTAGGCCTCGGGCCGTTTCGTCGCGTCAGCGTCCGTGTCGCCGATCACGCTCCGGCGTGGTCTGCGCGGAAAGGCGGTCTCGGATCCGCGTGTTGCGGAGATTCTCCTCAGTTGGCTGCAAAGGCTCGTCCTCCTGGAGGCCACTCTAGGCGTGGATCTCGACGCCATGTCGGAGGCACAGCTGGAGCGTTTGCACGCGGGCTTGGTGAAGCTCGCATCGATGGACGACACGGTGCTCGCGGCGCTCATCGAGCTGGTGCTCGGTGGCGACGAACTCGTCTCGAACTCGTGACGAGTCGTCGCGTGTGAACAGGAAAATGCCGGACCAACTCACCATCCACTCACCACGCCATCGACGAGCCCGCTGTGAGAGCGGGATCGCGGGGCGACCTCCTGCTCAGCCCAGCAGACGGTCGATCGCTCACATGACGCACGGATCCGCGAGGCGGGGGGCACCCCCGCGCCCGTGGGACTCCTGGCTGTGAGTCTCCGCCGGGAGAACCCTGAGCGGCCAGGGCAAGCCCTGTGAGTGCGTTACGCGTAACGGGGTGTCACGCGTCTGCCGTGTGTGTCGGAGGTGTCACAGCTGTCGGAGCATGCGGAGGTGACCGTGACAGCTGAGGTGGCGGAGGCGTCACGTAACGCGGGTCGCGACGTGACACGCTTAGAGGTGCTGCCAGAGTTCGATCGGATGACCGTCGGGGTCGTGAAGCCGAGCGAACTTGCCTTCACCCTCGGCGTCCGGTCCGACCGTGATCGGAGAGGTCTCGATGCCATCTTGGTGCAGCGAGGCGACGACGGCTTCGATGTCCTCGACGCGGTAGTTGATGATGTGCCCTTCGCCATTGCCGGGATCGCCGGGCATGATCGCGAACACCAAGTGCTGCCGTTGTTCCGGGTCATCGTCCTCGCGGAAGTAGAGCTCGGTGTAGTAACCCTCGTCGGGCAGGAAGGCGAGTTCCCACCCGAGGTGCCGTCGGTACCAGTCCGCGAGCGCTTCGGGCTTGCGTGACAGCAAGAACACACCACCGATCATCACCGCTCTTCCCATCGAATCCTCGATTCCAGAGATCCCCACTGCAGCGCGATTTACACACTGGCAGCGAAGGCCGCACGAATCGGATGAGGGTGTTACTTCTCGGGTATGGGGGCGGATACGGGCTGCGCTTGCCCGTCGTGCAGGCTGGGGAGGCGGCTTCTGGCACGCGAAGTGCGCGACCGCACGATCCGCAACAACGCGTGTTGCGTCGCGATCGGGATCTACCTCGACGGTGATCGGGACGGCTCTGGTTCCAGCGACCAGGCTCCGACCTTCGTCCGCAAATCGCTGCCACCCAGCGAGACCCCGCTGCGGGCGACGGTGCAGATCACCCAGGGCATCGCCCAGCTCGTGGCCGCCGATTAGATGTACGCCTTCCGCTGCAGCCACTGCATGGAGAAGTAGCCCCAGATTGGAGGCAGGTAGTACGTGCAGATGCGGTGGGTGAACGCAATCGCGAAGGCCGTCGCGTTGTCGACTCCCATCGCGACGAGGCCGGCGGTCAGGCCCGCCTCAGCGGTTCCAACTCCTCCTGGTGAAGGTATGAGGCTCGAGAACGCAGACGCGGCGGTGTTGACGAGCACGAGCTGGGCGAAGCTGAGATCAACCCCGTAGGCGAGCGCTGCGGCGCCGAGGGTGAGAGCGTAGAGAAGCTCTACTCCGAGCTGTCCACCGAATAACTCGAGCCGCTTGCGCCGGTCGCGAACCACGGTCCAGAGGCTGGAGAGAGCGCTGCGGACCGGGGGCAGAACCTTGGCTCGGATGAAGGGGACGAAGAACAGCGCGAGGACGATGAGCGCGAGGACGATCAGGACCGTCGCGATCAGGCGCCCGGACGGCTTCCCGCTCTGCAGGTCGCCGGCTTCGACGGCGATGTGGACGAACGGGAGCATGAGCAGGACGAGCGCGATCTCTACGATCTTCTCCGAGACGTCGTCGACGGCCCCGGCGGCGAAGGCTTGGGGAGTAGAAGCGCCCTGCCGCTGAAGGAATCGGATGTTGATGCCGATGCGGCCCGCCGAGCTCGGCACGGTGAGGTTGATGAACTTGATTGCCGATTGGAGAACGACGCAGGGAAGCAGCGGGAGCGGCGCGGGTACAGCGCCGCGGAATGACACTCCACCGGCGACGAACGTGAGTTGGGCGGTGATGATCCCGATCGCGATCCACGCGACTTCCGCGTGGCGCAACTGGTGGGCGATCGTATCGAACCCGATCTTTGCGAACTGGGCGATCACCAGGTACGCGGCCACCCCCACCATCGCAGTGAGGACGAGGTCCTGGATGCGGATCCGCCGCAGCGGAACGGGCTCTGGAGCTTCCTGACCAGTGGCTTTTGCCGCTTCCGTTCGGAGCTCTTTGAGACCGATCTCGTGTGCGCGTGCCAGGTCCCGGAGATGTGGCGTCAGCGCGGCCCGCTGCAAGGTACGGTAGGGTCCGGCCGACTGCCTCGCCCCAGCCGGCTTCGATGACTTTGCCCAGCGCGCGGCTAGGGCCCACGAGGACGGTGCACGCGACAAGAAACTCGGCCACGTCCATGTCGAGCGCCGACTGCGGGGCTCCGAGCGTTGCCGCCGAAAAGTCGACCAGCATCGGGCCCTCGTCGTCGACGAGCTGTCGCTCCATCGAGCCTGCCGTGTGAGATGCCCGCCGCGTGCAGCCGGGCGACCTGCTGGCACAGCTGCTCGAGCGTCGCGTCGCTCACCTCATCGGGCGTCGAAAGCTCGAGTGGGCCGATGTCCGGCTCGCGTGTGACCGCGAGCGCGCTGCCATCAGCGCCGAGGGCTGCTATCACGATTTCGGGAACTCGAACGCCCGCCTGTGCCGCCATCAAGGTGGCGAGCGCCTGGTGCTCGACCTGCTCCAGTCGACCGGCGGGGGCGCTCCGTGGGGGATCCTTGTAAGAGAGGAGTCGCCACACGCGGGCGAGACGCTGGGTGTCCTGCGCATCCCGACCCAGCACCCTGACCCTAAGGGGATGTCCCTTTCTGTCCTGGCCGAGATACTCCGCGGCGCCGACGCGTTGCCGGGCCGACGGCCTCAGGCCAGTGACCTCGACCCCGAGCGACGCCATTGCGCTGCGTACCTGCGCCGTCGGTGGCAGGCGGCGGAAGAGCCGAAGATCAGTCGCGCCACCGCACCAGCGCCCAGACCGAGTGCGATCCCGGCGAGCGCACCCGAAGGAAGCGCGGCCCCAAGCACGACCGCGCCAAAGGCTGCGAGCGGAACGAGCCAGGTGGCGACCACGCGGACCGTGCGGACAAGCTCCGGTCCGACGACGACGACCACCGCAGTCGCGCCCGCGAGCCTGAGCTCCGGATAACCCCAGCGGGCCAACATGTGCTCCTTGATCGGAAACCAATCCGACTCGACTGCCTGGCCCAGGAGGATGACCATTCCCATGACGACGATCGCCGCCACGAGCAGATCGCGTGCGAGGTCCCAGCGTCGGCGCAGCACTACGTCGACGAGGATCACGGCCGCGAGTCCGAGCAGGCCGAAGAACGCGATTCGCCACAGCGCGCCAGCCCAACCGAACACCGTCGTAAACGCCTCTGCGACATCGCGGTCGTTCGTGGGGGCCGACGATGCAATCGCTGCAGACAGCCCGATCACGAGCGCTGCCCAGACCAGGAAGACCGCGTCGATCGTTCGCCGATTCCGGCGCCCCAGGCTCGGTCTCAGTCAGCAGCGCGACGTGCCAGGGTGATGGCCCTGACTCGTCCCGGATGCCTGCCGACGACGTCAGGACGACACCGCGATGCTGACGTCGAAGGCGACCGAAATGAGAGTCATCGGCAGGTCGGCTCGATTCGCCTTATCCCAGAAGGAAAATATCGCGGATTCTCGTGTCTTCATGATTGGGCGAAAACCTCCTCGACGGCGAGAACACGCTCCCGCCCGGCAGTGAAAGGCTGACTCCGTGCTTTCCCTCTCCGATGGACTTCCCGCTCGACGCTTCCCCATTGTCCCGCGCAACCCGCCGTAGAGCGTGAGCCGCCGAGTGACGCGGAAATCGAGCGTGGTTTGCGCGAGCGCGCCGTCAACTCGGCACGCGACGCCGAAGTCCTGTTGCGCTGGCGGCAAACGGTGCGCCCTCCCGAGGCGACTCCGTGTGTGGATCTCGATTCGCTCTCGGAGGCACAGCTGGAGCTGTCGTATTCGCGTTTGGTGCGGCGCGCGCGGCTGGACGAAACCGCCCTCGCCGCGCTGGTTGAGCACGTGCTGGCCGGCGAAGAGCTCGGCTCGAGCTGATCACTCGCGATCACTGGTCAGCGAGGCGCCATTTGCGCCCGCCCCTGGGCGTCGCCACGCGCGGCGTTGGTGAGTGCACTGGGAGCAGCGCTCGCCGCAGCATGTAGACGCGGGCAGGACAGCAGCCGTGCACGCGCACGCAGGGCCGTGAGCGGGCATCTACCCCGGCGCTGACGACACGGTCATCGAGATGGCGCTAGCGCTCACCGTCCAGCCGATTTGTGGGACGCGCCGTCAACATTCTGCGCTGAGGATCGGTTATGCGTGGAGGCAAGGGCCGTCTGAAGCCGATCGAGGAAGGGAACCTGCGCTGCCTTCAGCCTTCGGCGTGCCTCGTCGAGATCGAACCATTCGACGCGGTCGATCTCGGGGAATGTCTGGACGGTGCCTGAATGCGGTGGCCACTCCATGTCGTAGGTGTTGCTCATCGCGGTCGATGGGTCGAGGTCTCCCTCAACTGCCCACCCGAGCACGAGCTTGCCCGACTTCTGTGTGATCTGCCCAAGATCGATGAGCGGGTGGTTTGGGACTTGGTGTCCGGTTTCTTCTGCGAACTCTCGCCGAGCCACCGCCACGAACTCCTCGCCGGGCTCAACCTCGCCCTTTGGGATCGTCCAGTGGCCGATGTCCTTCTTGACCCAGAAAGGTCCACCCTGATGGGCGAGGAGCACCTCCAGGCGCCCCTTCCGGCTGCGCCAGAGCAGGTGCCGGCACTCGTGCGCCCCGATTTGTCGGTCGTCATCACGCACCTCCTCGCCCGTGGGTCGGTGGAGCTCAGCCCAGCTGCCTGGGTACAACGTAATCGACGAGCTCTGCCGCGTCGGGGCCTAGAGCCGTCCAGCCTTCGCTGCGGACGACGAGCGTGGCAAGCGCGCCGGTCAGGCATTGGCGCGCGGCCTTCGCGGGCCCCGCGCGTCGCCCGCGATCGTGGGGGTACGAGGAGCCGGGCGCCGAACTGATTACGCTCCCTCGGGCGAGGGTGTCCGGGCGCTTTTGTTTTTGCGTCAGTGACCTGCCCCTGGGTGCTCGGGCTGACCGCCTCTGCTACGGCTGGTACTGCTGGTCGATCGAGCGGACGGTGTCGTCGTGGACGACGAGCCAGACACCGCTTTCGAGCGGCTCGAACAACTTCAGCTTGCTCGTCCCGTTGACGATGTCGGCGAGCTGGGAGACGGTGATCGGCGTTCCAGTCGGCGCCTTTGTGATCACGGTGACGAGGGCGTCCGCCGGCACCTTGTAGGTGAGCAGTCGGTGCCCCTCATCGACGCGGTAGTTGTCGTTCGGCACCGGCTGGCCCGGCTCGACGGCCCCGTCCTCGGCAGCGGCAGCGTTCGCGGTGGAGCCGCTGAGGAACCACTCCGGGTCGAGGCGCAGCACGAAGCCGCCGCCTTTCGCCTGCAGCGACTTGATGTGTCCAAACAGGGTTTGCCGCGCAGGGGGTGTTTGCTCAGCTTTCGCCGTCGTGACGGTCACCGTCTTCGTGACCGTCTTCGTGCTCCCACAGCCGGCGGCGCACACAACCAGTCCCGCGAAGACGACGGCGAGTACGAGCACCCGAGTTGCGGTGCGCATCTGGCCTGAATCGTAGCCTCGAGTTGCAGGTGAACGGGATTTAGCCCGCGTGCTCAGCCTGTTGCTCCAAGTCGCTAGGGAGAAGCGAGAAGGCGACATTGTCGACGCGGCGCCCGTCGATCTGCGGAAATGACACGGAGTCCTCGCCGTGTCGTCGTGCGTCATCGTGAAGGCATGCGCGCTGTCGAGGAGACTCGTCGTCGCCTCCTTTCGGCACGGATCTCCGTCCTCTTTGTCGGCGAATCCGCGTCCGCCGGCGGCACCTTCTTCTACGACGCGAACTCCAACTTGTACGAGGTCTCGAGCGTGAACGCAGTGCTCGCAAGATTCGGTCCCGACGAAATGGAAAGCGGCATCGCCCGTCCCCCCGCGGCGCCGCTTTGCTAGCGGCCCCGTTTGGGGGTGGGTAGCCTCAACCGCGAAGCAGCCGCTGTCTTGAGGCATTTCGCGCTTATCCTCACACTGGCCGCGCTGGTCGCGGGCGTCTCCGCGACGCCTGGCTCCACAGCGAGCTTCAACGACAGCGCACCATGCCCCGCCAGCGGGGCGCTACTCGTCTGTCCGACGATGTACGTCGGCCAGCCGGTGAGAACCTGCAACTCATCGCGCTCGCCGGTTGCGACGTCTACCGCTGGGAGATCGTCAACGGCGGGTTGCCCGCTGGTCTGTCGATGTCGTCCAGCGGACTCGTCAGCGGCACGCCCACGGCGTGGCCGGCGCCGCGCAGCCATGGGTGACCGTGCATGACCTCACCGCCCCCGAAGGCGGTCCTTCATGGTGCGGCGGCGACAACCACTCGGAGCGCCAGTTCGTGTTCACCGCGTGGGCTGGAAGTGGCGGCGGTGGAGGAGCCCGACGCCTGGACCGACCCGGAGCGCCGCAGGGCTCCCTGCAGATCACCACCTCGAACCTTGGGAAGGCCACCGTCGGGACGCGGCACACCGTCACGCTCGCCGCCGCAGGACGGCGGGCCCACCTGGACGGTCCAGCGCCGGTGCGCTCCCGGCGGGAGTGGCGCTCGCGTCCAACGGCGTCCTCTCCGGGCGCCAACCGTGTGCCGGCAACCTACGCGTTCACGGTACGAGCGGACGGAGGCGGCCACTCGGCCACGAAAGAACTCAGCCTCGTCGTCATCGAGAAACTCACCGCGAGCGCGCCTCCTGACCAGACCTGGGAGGTCGGACGGCCGCTGCAGATCTCCATCGACGCGCAAGGGCGGCAGCACCCGGCTATAGCTGGAAGCCTGGCGCGGCACGCTCCCTGAGAAGACCGGCTTCATCGGCAACGAGGGCAACGGCTCGACCAGCTACCTGCGAGGCGTCCCTGCGCAACCCGGCACCTTCCCGGTCGTGCTCACCGTCACCGATGCGGACGGCGTCAGCACAGAGCTGACCGTGACGCTGACCGTCGCCCCGAAATTGCAGATCCGCGACCTTGAGCGTCGGCCGCGCTCAGGTCGGCAAGCGCTACCGGCTCGCGCTCACCCTGACGCCGGCGGTGTCGGCGACAACATTGGACGCTGGCTGCGGCTCGCTCCCGTCGGGTCTCAAGCTCAATGCCCTCTACCGGTGTCGTCTCCGGCAAGCCTCGCGTGGCGGGTCGGTACCGCTTCACCGTCGCCATCGCCGATTCGCTCGGCGCGAAGGTCGACGATGACGTACGGCCTCACGGTCCGCCGCCGCTAAGACACGCCCGCAACCCGGCGGCTGGCACGGCTTGCACGATCATAAAGGTCACGGAATCGGCAAGAGGGAATTAGCAAGCGCTTTTGCACGTGGAGCTAACCGGACTCGAACCGGTCGCGTATATCGCAGGGCCGAGAAGGCGTACTCCCGCGAGCTAGGGACTCCGCGCCGCCGGGATTCTCCTTCGTTGGATGCAGCGCCCGGTCTGCTCCGCTTACGTCCTCGACATGGTCCGGCCCCGAGGCATCCGCCACTCCTGCACTACGCAAGCTGGCTCAACAGCATCGAGGCTCAGTTCGCCGCGCGGACCGCGATCCGTCGCCGCGTCCGCTGCAAGACGTAGAGGGGCGTCGCCGTCCTGAGCACAGACACCCCGCGATCCACTGGAGCCTCCCCATGACCGCCCTCGCTGCATCGCTCCCGCCCTCCCGCATGGCGCTCCGCCCGCTCTGCGGGCGAGCGGCCGCTGCGGATCCTGTTCCTGGCCTCCGCCCACAACAGCCTCAGCCAGCGCGTCCTGGTCGCGCTCACCGAGCTCGGCCACCGCGTCGCGGTCGAGGTCGTCGATTCGGGCGCGGCCATCGAGGCGGCGGTCGCGCGCCACGCGCCCGAGCTGATCGTCTGCCCGATGCTCAAGACGATCATCCCCGACACGGTCTGGACGCGGCATCGCTGCCTCGTCGTGCACCCCGGCCCGAGGGCGATCGCGGGCCGTCCTCGCTCGACTGGGCGATCGAGCTCGGGATGGCCGAGTGGGGCGTGACGGTGCTCGAGGCGACCGGCGAGATCGACGGCGGCGACGTCTGGGCCGCGCGGACGTTCCGCACGCGCGAGGCAGGCAAGAGCAGCCTCTACCGCCACGAGGTCCGGCGCGCCGCGGTCGACGCCGTCGTCGACGCGGTCACGGCCGTCGCCGCCGGCGGACGGGCGCCCGCGCCGGTCGACCACCGCGATCCGCGCGTCACCGGCCGGCCCCGGCCGCTGATCCGCCAGCCCGACCGCGCGATCGACTGGAGCGCGGACTCGACGGCCACCGTGATCCGCCGCATCCGCGCGGCGGAGGGCCACCCGGGCGTGCTCGACCGGTGGCCGGCATCGAGTTCCACCTGTTCGGCGTCCACCGCGAGGACACGCTGCGCGGGCGGCCCGGCGAGATCGTCGCGCAGCGCCACGGCGCGGTCTGCCGCGCGACGGTCGACGGCGCCGTCTGGATCAGCCACCTCAAGCGCCCGGGCCACTTCAAGCTTCCCGCCGCGCGCGCGCTCGCCCTCGCCGGCCACGAGCTCGACGTGCCGGAGCTGCCCACGCCGCTGCACGCCCCACCGTTCGCCGCGCGGACGTTCCGCGAGATCGCCTACGAGGAGCGCCGCGGCGTCGGCTACCTGCACTTCGACTTCTACAACGGCGCGATGAGCACCGACCAGTGCCGGCGGCTGCTCGACGCCTACCGCTACGCGCGCGCGCGCGAGACGCGCGTGATCGTGCTGATGGGCGGCCTCGACTTCTTCTCGAACGGCATCCACCTGAACGTGATCGAGGCCGCCGAGGACCCGGCGGCGGAGTCGTGGTCGAACCTCCAGGCGATCGACGACGTCGTGCGCGAGGTGATCGAGACGGATTCGCAGCTCGTCGTCTCGGCGCTGACCGGCGACGCGGCGGCGGGCGGCGTCCCGTTCGCGCTCGCGGCCGACCACGTCCTCGCGCGCGAGGACGTCGTCCTCAACCCCTACTACGGGCACATGGGCGGCCTCTACGGCTCCGAGTACTGGACCTACCTGCTGCCGCGGCGCGTCGGCGCGGAGATGACCGCCGAGCTCACGTCCGCGCCGTTCGAGCCGCTCGGAGCACGCCGCGCGGTCGAGATCGGGCTGCTCGACGACGCCTTCGGCGAGACCGCCGAGCAGTTCCGGGCCGGCGTCCGCCGGTATGCCGAGCACCTCGCGCGCGACCCGGCCAGGTCAGCTCGGCTGGCCGCCAAGCGCCGCGCGCGCGCCGCGACGAGCAACGCAGGCCGCTCGCCGCCTACCGCGCCGACGAGCTCGCGCGCTCGCACGAGTGCTTCTTCGGCGCGGACCGCAGCTACCACGAGGCCCGACGCCGGTTCGTCTACAAGCTCGGAGCCGAGCCCGCCGCGCAAGCGCCGACCGACCACCAGCCTGACCCTGTGCGTGCCGGAGAACTCAGGCGGGCGTGAACCCCGTGCTTATTACCATGACCGGTTTGAGCCGGGCCGGGTTTCGCGGGGACGTCGATTCCAGGATTCTGTCCCGGGAGAGGAGATCCTCCGGCGTCACCGCATCCTCGCCTCGGTCGGAACTGTCGGCGACGCGTACGACAACGCGCTCGCCGAGTCGTTCTCGACAGCTTCAAGACCGAGCTGATAACAGACCGCGTCTGGCGCTCGCGCAGCCAGCTCGAGATCGCGATCGTCGAGTACATCGGCTGGTACAACACAGTCCGCCTACACCAGAGCCTCGGCTACGTACCGCCCAGCGAATACGAGCAACAGCACGGACTCCGAGACGACATTACGCGCACAGGAACGAACGTATGACCCACCAAACCCGGTCCCCGTCAGACCCGGTCCCGCTCAAGTTGGAAGGGGCAGACCTATGAAGGTTCAACTCGGTCGATGACAGACACGAAGCAGGAAATCGCCGTTGGCCAGATCTGGAACGGCGGGATTTTCGGCGGCAACAAGATGGCGGTCGTTGCGGTCGAAGGCGACACGATCTATGTCAAGCGAGCCGACTCCCCGAAGGAGAACCTACGACTGGGGAAGGGTGCCGCCTACCCGACGCACCGCTCGGAGTTCACGAGCATGACCCTTCTAGACGAGCGTTGGGTACACGACGAAGAGGACGAGGAAGAGGAGTGAGCGAGAAGCGCTCTCTGACGGCCATTCAGTAGTAGGCTCCGTCTGCCCCTTTCCTCGATCGTTTGGCGGCCGGGGGCGACGTCTTGCGGCCGGCGTCGTCCCAGTGACTCCTGGGGGAGGAACCTGGCGGATCGCTTGACCTGGACGACCTTTCGCCCGGAAACTGTGTAGGCCGACCCTGTTTAGATCGCCTCCGGTGGTTGGCCGCAAACGCCGGAGGCGATTTTTTTACTCCGCTTCGGGCGAACGTAGCGCGTTCAGGATGGTGCGCCTAGTGGCCAAAACGGACGCGCCGGAGAAACCCGCTGCAGCTGGCGGGTCTCCTCGTACTGAGCCACGTGCAGAGCACCGCGACCCGGCTTGCAAGCCGCGAGCATGACGCGGTCAGGCGAGGCGCCTACCCTTGCCGGTGAGTCTCCGCAACGTTCCTAACGGACGAAAAGGGGCGCCGGTGGCGACCGAGCCGGCACAGACGTAAGCTCTCGGCGTGAGTAGCGAGTCGATGGAAGTCGTCAACCGCTGGCGAGCAGCGAATTTCGAACGTCGAGCGGTTGAGGACGTCCTTGCGGAAGACGTGGAGTGGATTGTCCCGAGCCGCGGCGGAGTAACCACTCTGCGCGGAATCGACGCAGTTCTCGAGTGGTACGAGGCTGGGGGCGCTGCTGACGAGGGAGGGCCAGAGGATCTCGGAGGCGCGGGAGAGTGTCGACGTCTCGGAAGAGCGGGGCGAGCTGGAGGACTTCGGGGAGGGCCGAGTCGGCTCGCTCAATCGATTGATCTACACGTCGGAAGGAATCGGGCGAAGTCGCGGACGTGAAGACTGCCCCGGCTCGTCTACACGGTGCGCGACGGGAAGATCGTTCGCTACGAGCTCGAGAACCTCGACGAGTCCGAAGTCACAGGCGCTCCCGCCCACTGACGGGCAAGGTCTTCTACCTTTATCGCACGCTCCTGTGGCCGTATCAGGAGAGGCGGCACACGATTTTGCCGGCGTACTGCGAGCCGTCCGGCGACGGCTCCGCGCGAGTGACGACGCACGTCCCGAGCCGCGTCTCGATCGGCTGGCCTACCTCCGGTAGTTGTACGAGCTCGACGTCGTAGACGTCCTCGAGATTCGGGCCTTCGATCGTCAGGATGAAGCGCCGCACTACAGCGAATCGTACGAGGATGACGGGTATAGCAGGCAACCGAGGAGGGGACGTGAGTCAATGGGCTCCAATTGAGAGAGGCGCCGAGCCCCAAACCCACATCCGCGAGCGGCATAGCCTGGGCACTCTAGGGGGCCGGGCGTAAGGTGGCGGCCCACCGTTACGGTATCCGACCCCAAAACATCAGGGTACGCCGCCCGGAAGGGTCAGCGCTGGGGCCTAGGCAGGTTGCGCCGCGTGCTTCGGCGGGATCACCGCGCCGATGATCCAGAACAACGGCAAGAAGATGCCCAGGATGAACATGACCCAGTGGCCCTTCCTGAGCGTCATGATTCCGAGTGTGATCATCAAGACCAGCCACAGGACGGCCAGCCACCTCTGATTCCCCACCACATAACGTCTCCCTTGGTCGTTGTTGCACTTAGCGTGTCGGGAAGAACGGGCCCGCACATCACCTAATGTGGGCGAAGAGGGTTCAGCCCGCGCGGGTTCCTGAACAGATAGAGCGCAGCGACTCGCAGCCGATTCGAGTAGGTGGAGGCCGTCGATCCGGAGTCATCGGCAATCGCCTCAATGTTCGTCACCGGCTTCCAGGGCGTTCCTGCGGATAGACGGCATCCGCTCCGGATGACATAGTGGCGCTGCGGATGGACGACGAGAAACTCGGCGCAGGCTTCTTCTTCAAGGTGGCCGGAGTGTGTGTCGCGGTCGCGATCGTCGTCTTGATCTTCGCGTTCATCTTCTGGCGCGCGGTTTACGCCTGGGGGTTCTTCGGCGCATTCCTGGCTCTCGCCGCGGTGCTCATCCTGTTCGGCTGGATCTACGACCGACGAAGCGCACGCGCATAGCGCGCTCGGCGTCTAGTCGATCAGGCGTTTGATCGCGAACAGCGCGATCGAGGCTGCGGCGACGAAGGTAACCACGTCGACCGGGCTCGAAATTCGCTTGAACTCCGCGCCGCCGTTGCGCAGCTCGATGTAGCCCACCGGACTGATCACGGCGCCGCCGCCGCCACCACCGCCCGAGCCTTGGTCGCCCTGCTTCGTGCCGGTGCCGCCGCCGCCGCCGAAGCCGAACCGCGTCTTCGCGACGGGAATCACGGTCACGCTGTCTCGCTCGACCGGCTCGCCGAAGACGGTCGAGACCTGCGCCTTCTGGCCCACCGTCTGTCCAATCCGCTCGAGCAGCTCGTCCACCAGCTCCGTGCGCTTCTGTTCCTCTACCGCCATCCTGGGCTCCCTTCGTCGCTTTCGACCATGGTGCCGAAGAAAGGTCTTCCGAGGCCGAGAGACCCCGCCCGAGACTCGATCACTCGTTGTGGGTGATGCCGGACAGACCGGCCACTGGTGATCCTGCGCGTAGTAATCAGAGCCGGGCCGAAATGCGGACGAGCCCGCTCGCCGACGATGGAGGGTTTCGAGAATGGTCGCTGCTGACTACCCGTTTCTCGACGTGGTGTGGACGATTTTCATCTTCTTCGCCTGGGTGATCTGGATCTGGCTCCTGATCACGGTGCTGGTGGACGTCTTTCGCCGGCACGACCTGTCCGGCTGGGGGAAAGCGGGCTGGACCGTGTTCATGATCTTTCTTCCTCTGCTCGGCGTTCTCATCTATCTGATCAGTCAGGGGAAGGGCATGGCCGAACGGAGCGCGAAGGAGCAACAGACCTACCAGGCACAGGCTGAGGACTACATCAAGTCAGTCGCTGCCCAAGCCGATCCGGCCGACCAGATCGCGAGAGGCAAGGAGCTCCTCGACAGCGGAGCGATCACAGCACAGGAGTTCGAGACGCTCAAGCAGAAGGCGCTCGCGAGCTCGTAGGCGCGAGCACGCAGCAGTGCCCGGCCTCGCGAGAGCAAACGAATGTGCGAAGTCGAGCCGACCATCTTCGGGATGAAGTTGCGCACACACGAAGACGTTCGGCTTTCCTCGATGCGGCGAGCCCTCTCCTCCTGCGCGACGAAGCGCGGCACAACCTGATCTTCGGCATCTGCAGCACACTCGTCGAGGCGCCGGACGCCTATCCCGCCTTCCACCTGTGGACGGTCGAGAGCAGCGGTGACGTCATGTGGGCGGGCGTGATGACGCCGCCGTTGAACATCGTCGTGGCGCGACCGACGCAAGCCGGCATCACGGGGTTCGCCGCGGACGCACTGCACTCCGCAGGCGTGTCACCGCCGGGCGTGACCGGGGCGCTGCCGGAGGTGGACGACTTCGCCGACGGCTGGGAACGTCTCTCCGGTTGAACGGCGACTCTGCCCACGCGTCTATGCGCCGCAGACAGTGCGTCCGGCGCGGGCGCCAACGGTGCGATGCGCTTCGCCACGGAGCCCGACCGCCCGCTTCTGCCGGATGGTTGCGCGCGTTCACGGCCGAAGCGACGCCCGCGGAATCGCCGCAACTGGATGTCGACGAGATCGTCGACCGCCGCCTCAGCAGCAGCCGTGGCGGCTTTGCGCTCTGGAGACGCCGGCGAGACGGTCTCTGTCTCCGGCTTCGGCGGCGAGACCCCCACGGGTATTCGGATCGGACCCGTGTACACGCCCCCCGCGCTCCGCCGCCGCGGCTATGCAGGCGCCCTCGTCGCCGAGTTGAGCCGTCGACTGCTCGACAGTGGCCGTGACTACTGCTTCCTCTACACCGATCTCGCGAACCCCACCTCCAACCGCATCTACGAGGAGGTCGGCTACGAACGCGTCTGCGACTCCGCCGACTACGCCTTCGACGTCGCGTCTCGATAGGAAAAAGCCGGCCGGAGTGTAAAGCTACCGCGCGATGCGGCGCCCCCTCCTGGCCCTCGCGCTCCTGCTTGCGCTGCCGGCCTCTGCCAACGCGGGCCCACCTCGCAGCGCGATCTTCTTCTACCCCTGGTACTCGAATCCGCGCCACGACGGCTACTACGCCCACTGGACCCAGGGCGGGCACCGGCCGCCGTTCGATCTTGCTTCGCACTTCTACCCCGCACGCGGCGCCTACTCGAGCGCCAATCCGCGGGTGCTCCGCGGGCAGATGCGGGACATCCACGCCGCGGGAGTCGACGAGGTCGTCAGCTCGTGGTGGGGACGTGGCTCGCCTGAAGACGAGCGCCTGCCGGCAATCATCCGCGCGGCGCGCAGGTGGAAGCTCAAGGTCGCCGTCCACATCGAGCCCTATCCGGACCGCTCGGTGGACTCGATTGCCGCCGACCTGACGTACGTCCGCAGCCTCGGCATCCGGGACGTCTACATCTATCGCGCGAACGACTTCACGGCGCAGGACTGGCTGCGCGTCACCCGCCAGCCGAACGGGCTTCGCCTCTTCGCGCAGACGAGCCGCGTCGGGTTTGCGGCGGCCGCAGGCTTTGCCGGCTTCTACACGTACGACATCGTCGTCTACGGCGGCGGGAAGTTCGACCGCCTGTGCGCGCAGGCGCGGGCAGCAGGGATTCTCTGCGCACCGTCCGTCGGCCCCGGGTACGACGCGTGGCAGGCCACCGGCGACATGCAGCTGAAGCCGCGCCTGAACGGCGCGACCTACGACACGATGTGGAGAGCCGCGCTCGACGCGGGATCCGACTTCGTCACGATCACGAGCTACAACGAGTGGGGGGAGGGGACCCAGATCGAGCCTGCGGGCCACGGCGGTCGCTACGAGAGCTACGACGGTGCGTACGGCCTACACGGTCGCGCGGCCCAGCGCGCCTACATCAAGCGCACCGCGTACTGGACCGCGCTTCTGCGCCGTTAGACGAAGACGTCGGCCGCACAGCCGGCGATCAGCGCCTCGAACACATCCTCGGCCCCGCGCAGGGACGGGTGCCCGAGGTCGACCTCGACGTCGTCCCACTCATCGAGCCCGAGCGAGGCCGCGCCCTCGTCGGCGCCGAAGCCGAGCAGTGTCTCTGTCGAGATGACGTTCCGCCGCCCCGCCTGACGTCGCGCGATCCCTTCGAGCTCGCGTAGCTCCTCGAGCGGATCGATCCGGACGTTGGAGTCGGAACCGATGCAGATCCCGATGCCGCGCTTGCAGATCCGCTCGACCGGAAGGAAGCCGTCGCCGAGATTTGCCTCGGTTGTCGGGCAGGCGCAGATTCGAGCGCCTGCCCGGGAGACGAGATCGAGCTCGGCGCCGTCTGCGTGGGTCGCGTGGACGACGGTGGTGCGCGCGGTGAGGCAGCCTGTGCGATCGAGCAGCTCGATCGGCCGGACCCCGTGCTCCGCCAGGCACTCCTCGATCTCACGCGGCTGCTCGTCCGCGTGCACGTGGAGCGGCAGACCTTCGGCCGCGGCGTAGCGGCCGATCTCCTCGAGCCAGTCGGCGGGACAGGCGCGGACGGAGTGAGGCGCGACGCCGACGGAGATGCCGCGCCCGCGGAGATCCTCGACCTGGCTCAGGTACTCCGCGGCCGACTCCTGACGGAACCGCGGCAGACCGCCGCGCGCGTAGGCCGCGAGCAGGAGGACGATGTCGATATCGGCCTCCTCGGCCGCGTCGACCGCGGCGATCGCCTCGTCGAAGCCGAGATAGTGGAACTCGCCGACCGCCGTGTAGCCGGCCGAGCGGAGCTCTCGGTACACCTCCACGTACTCGCGACGGACGAGATCCGGCGTCTGGCGCTCTGCCTCGGCGAGCATCTGCTCCCGCCAGGCCCAGAAATCTCCGCCGCCCGAGCGGCCGCGCAAGGCGCGCTGAAACGCATGGCAATGCGCGTTGACGAACCCCGGCAGCGTGAAGCGCTCGGCCACGGACGTATCCTTTCCCAAGCATGGCGACGCGCGCGGTGCCAGTTCCCCTGCAGCAGCTCCCGAACGCGCTCACGATCGCGCGCCTGCTGCTGATCCCGATTTTCGTCGTCCTGATGCTCAGCGCCGAGGGAGGGCACAGCTGGGCGGCGGGCGTCGTCTTCGGCATTGCCGGGATCACCGACCAGGTCGACGGGTATCTCGCTCGGCGCTGGCACGTCGAGTCCGACTTCGGTCGCATCTTCGACCCACTCGCCGACCGCCTGATGATCGATGCGGCGGTGATCCTGCTCTACGTCGCCGACCACATGCCGCTCGCGGGGCTCATCGTGATCCTCGGCCGTGACATCGCGCTGATGGCCGGGTACAAGGCGATCGCGCCCCAGGGCTACGAGCTGAAGGTCAATTTCCTCGGCAAGGCGGCGACCTGGCTGCTCTACGCCGGGATCTTCTTCTTGCTCGTCACGAGCACGTCGACGCACTGGCCGTACTGGGTGTTCTGGGCGGGGCTCGTGTTGGCGTTGGTCTCTGCGGTCGTGTACGCCGTCGGCGCCTGGAGAGAAGTGCGGCGATGAAGGCGGTCGTCATGGCCGGCGGCGAGGGGACGCGCCTGCGTCCGCTGACCTCGAACCAGCCGAAGCCGATGGTGTCCATCGTCGGCAAGCCATGCATGGAGCACATCCTCGAGCTCTTGCGCGAGCACGGCATGACCGACGTGATCGTGACCGTGGCGTTTCTGCCGCAGGCGATCCGCGGCTACTTCGGCGACGGAGAGTCGCTCGGCATGGAGATCGGGTACTCGGTGGAGGAGTCGCCGCTCGGGACGGCCGGGTCGGTCCGACTCGCCGCACGGCAACTGACCGAGACGTTCCTCGTCATCTCGGGCGACGCGCTCTGCGACGTCGACCTGTCTGCTCTGGTCGCCTTCCACAAGGAGCGTGGCGCTGCCGTGACGATTGGTCTCAAGTCCGTCGACAATCCGCTCGAGTTCGGCATCGTCGTCACCGACGAGGAGGGGCGGATCGAGCGCTTCCTCGAGAAGCCCTCCTGGGGGCAGGTCTTCTCGGACACGATCAACACCGGCATCTACGTGCTCGAGCCCGAGGTGCTGCGGCACGTTCCGAGCGACCGGCCGTTCGACTTCTCCAAGGAGCTCTTCCCGTATCTGCTCGAGATGGGTAGGCCGCTGTACGGCTACGTCATGGACGGCTACTGGCAGGACATCGGGAACCTCGACCAGTTCCGCCAGGCGAACTTCGATGCGCTCGACGAGAGCGTCGGGCTGAACATCCCAGGCATTCGGATCCGAGGCAACGTCTGGCTCGGTGAGGGCGTCGAGGTCGGCCGACCTCGAGCAGATCGAGGGCCCGGCGTTGGTCGGCAACTACTGTCGCATCGCGCCCGGCGCAACCGCCGGCCCGTACTCGGTGCTCTCGAACAGTGTCACGCTGCGTGAGCGCACGCGGACGACGCGCTCCGTCATCGAGGCTTCGACCCACATCGGCCGCAGCTCGTTGATCGAGGGCGCGATCATCGGACGTTCGTGCGACATCCGCGCCCACGTTCGCATTCACGAGGGCGTGGCGGTCGGCGACGAGGTCACGATCGGCGCGGAGACGGTCGTGATGCCGGGCGTGCGGATCTACCCGTACAAGGAGGTCGAGTCGGGGTCGCAGATCAACGAGAGCCTGATCTGGGAGTCGCGTGCCAGCCCGCGGCTCTTCGACCGGGACGGCGTCTCGGGGCTCGTCAACGTCGACCTCACGCCGGAGGTGGCCGTGCGGATCGCGGCCGCGCTCGGCACCGCACTGAAGCGCGGCGGCCGCGTCGCCGCCAGCCGCGACTCGGCGCCGGCATGCCGGATGATCAAGCGCGCGATGATCACGGGCTTCTCGTCGGCGGGTCTCGACGTCGCCGACTTGCGCGTGCTCCCCGCCGCGGTCGCGCGCCACCTGCTGAAGAGCGAAGGGTACGAGGCGGGCTTTCACGTCGGCACGAGCCAGGCCGACCCCGAGGTCGTGCAGATCCGCTTCTTCGAGCAGCCCGGCATCCAGCTCTCGGCCTCGATGCAGAAGGAGATCGAGAAGAACTTCACGCGCGGCGAGCTGCGCCGCGTCGGCTTCTCCGACATCGGCGAGATCAGCTACCCGGCGCGCGTGCGCGAGTCGTATGCGCAAGATCTCCTCGCTGGGCTGGACGTCGACGCCATCCGGGCGCGGCGGTTCCGGATCGTCGTCGACTACGGCTTCTCGGCAGCGTCCTTCGTGCTGCCGCTCGTGCTCGGCCCGACTCGGCGTGGAGGCCATCTCGGCTCACGGCTTCACCACCGACCGAACGGACTCCGGCACGGCCCTGCTGAGAGAGGCGATCGGCCAGGTGAAGCAGCTCGTCCCGGCGGTGGTCGCCGACCTGGGCGTCGTCCTCGATCGCGCGGCCGAGCGCCTGTACCTCGTCGACGAACGAGGCCGTGAGATTCCGGTGGAGCAGAGCCTGTTGCTCTTCCTGCGCCTGATCGGGGCGAACGGCAAGCGCGGGAAGCTCGCGTTCCCGATCACGGTCACGAGCCAGGTCGACCGGCTGCTGGACGGCAGCGGTCTCGAGGTGGTGCGAACGCCTGCCTCGCTCGGCGACCTGACGAAGGCTGCCGCGGAGCCGGGCGTGATCTTCGCGGGAGCCGTCGGCGGCGGGTACGTCTTTCCGGAGTTCGTCCCTGCCTACGACGCCGTCGCCAGCCTCTGCAACCTCCTCGAGCTGCTGGCGCCCGTCGGGCGTCCGCTCTCGGAGCTCGTCGCCGAGCTGCCCGCGCCGACGCTCGTCCACCGCCAGCTGCCGTGCCCGTGGGGCCTGAAGGGAACGGTCATGCGCGTCCTGACGGAGCGGCTTCGCGATCGCGACCTCGACCTCCTGGACGGAATCAAGGTCTTCGACGAGCGCGGGTGGGCCCAGATCCTGCCGGATCCCGACGAGCCGATCGTCCACATCTACGCCGAGGGGCAGACCGAGGAGGACTCGAAGGCTCTCGAAGCCGAGTACCGGGGGCTGGTCGAGGAGATCATCCAGACGGAGGGCGCAGCGACGCCCGTCTGAGGCTGACGCTAAAGCTCAGGTTGACCCTTTGCGGCCCGCTGCTTTACTGGAGCGGCCTGATGTCGCACATCTACTGCCAGGAGTGTGGCTTCCAGAACCCGGAGACCGCGAATTACTGCGCCCGGTGCGGGGCCCTGCTCGTGAAGGACGAGGGTGGGGAAGCGACGCAGACCTTCACCGCCGACGAGCGTGACGACGCACCGGCGGACGTCCTCGACGATCTCGGCATCAAGGGCCCTGCACTCGTCGTCCGCTCAGGAGGCGGGCGGGCCGGCGAAACCTTCCATCCGGAGAATCAGACGACGATCGGACGGTCGCCCGATTGCGGCATCTTCCTCGACGACGTCACGGTCTCGCGGCGACACGCGATTCTGACCGAGCGCAACGGCGCGTTCTTCATCGAGGACCAGGGGAGCCTCAACGGCACCTTCGTCAATCGCAAGCGCGTGGAGTCGGCACAGCTCGAGGACGGGGACGAGCTGCAGATCGGCAAGTACCGCCTGACGTTCCTGAACCGCTCATGAGCGCCACCGCACCTCAAGAGCAGGCGAAGACGAGGCTGCTCACGATCGGCACCGTGTGCGGGATGCTCAAGGAGGAGTTCCCGGACATCTCGATCTCGAAGATTCGGTACCTCGAAGACCAGGGCCTGCTGACGCCGCGTCGGACACGAGGCGGCTACCGGCTGTTCAGCGAGGAGGACGTCGAGCGGCTCGAGACGATCCTGCGTCTGCAGCGCGACGAATTCCTTCCGCTTCGCGTCATCCGGCAGCAGCTCGCCTCTCCCGGGGCGCGCGGGCGGAAGCGGCGGGGCCCTGCCGGCCTCACGGGAGAGGTGCAGGAGCTCGACCTCGGCGAGGTGTGCCGGCGGGCCGAGATCGACGAGCGGCTCGCCAGTGAGCTGGAGGACTTCGGCCTGCTCACCCCCCGAACGCAAGGCGGGCAGAAGCGCTATTCCGATCTCGATGCGGACATCGCCCTCGCCTGCGGGCGCCTCGCGCGATTCGGCATCGCGCCGCGGCACCTTCGCGGTTTCCGGACGGCCGCAGACAGGGAGGCGGGCCTCATCGAGCAGGTGACTGGCCCTGCTCTGCGCGCCCGCAACCCGGAGCGGCGGCGCGCCGGGCTCGAGGACCTGGAGTCGCTCGCAGAGTGCGCACAGCGCCTGTCACAGCTCCTCTTCTGGCGCGCGCTCCGTCGGCTTGCGTCAACATGACGCGGTGAATCTGGCCGAGAAGGTCCGCGAGGTCCCCGACTGGCCTCAACCCGGGGTCGGGTTCAAGGACGTCACGCCGCTGCTCGCAGACCCGCAGGCGCTCGAGTACGCGATCGAGAAGCTCGCCGAGTGGGGACGAGGCAAGAGCCCGGATCTCGTCCTCGGTGCAGAGGCTCGCGGCTTCATCCTCGGAGCGGCGATCGCGAAGGAGCTCGGCTGCGGTTTCGTGCCCGCGCGTCGCCCCGGAAAGCTCCCGCCGGAGACGATCAGCGCAACGTACGCGCTCGAGTACGGTCAGAACGCCCTCGAGCTGCACCCCGACATGATCCCGCGAGGGGCACGCGTCTTGATCCATGACGACGTGCTCGCGACCGGCGGCACCGTGGAGGCGATCGCCGAGCAACTGGTCGAGCGGCTCGGAGGCGAGGTCGTGGGTTGCTGCTTCATCATCGAGCTGACATTCCTGCAAGGGCCGCGACCGCCTGCAGAACTACGACCTGCACGCGCTCATCGAGTACTGACCCATCCGGATCCCCGGTTTACCGTCCGCCGGGCCGACTAGAACTGAGGGATGTACGACGCCCTCACGGGACGTTTCACGTTCCCGTGTCCGGTACGCGGAGAGACCGGCGTCACCCTGTCGGCGTTCAGACAGCTCGAGCGCCTACCCGGAGCCGCGCACCCGGCGCTGTTCCACGTTCTCTTCTCGTGTCCATGCGGGGAGGAGCACGACGGGCTCGTAACCGACGACGATCTCGATTGGGCGCCGCTCGGCTTGGGCGGCGGAGCCTTCTACAACCTGATGACCGCCCGGCTCGACGCATTCGCGGACGAGCTCTCCGAGCACGCCGCCGAGCGGATCGGCGTGGGACAGTGGCCCTGGAGCTTCTTCTGCTACCCCGAGGACCGGCCGAGGCCGGTCTTCCCGTCTTCCTTCTTCCTGCTTGCGCCCGGGGAAGGCGCGCTCGGCCTCGCGATTCGGTGCCCGGCGTGTCAGCGCGCGTCCGTCAACCTCGTGTCGCACCAGCATGTGGACGTGCCGTTTCACAACGACGCCGAGGTGGGCGTGGTCGAGCACGTGTTCGCAGATGACCTTGCAGCCAGGTGGCAGCCTTCAGCGAAGAGCTGCACTCCAGCACGTTCGACGCGAGGCGGCTCGATCTGTAGTGACGTGCGTGGCCACGTGTTCGCTTTCGCGCCGGCGGGTATCCAGCGGATACCAACGGAACGAGGTGATCGAATGTACGGAACGACACGTGCAACGACGACGCTGATCGCGGCAGGGGTCGCGGGCCTCCTGATCTGGCTGGCGACGCGGATCGACCACGACTCGGTCGGTGGCTTCTGGGCCGTTTACGGGCTCATCGCCGGCGCCGGCCTCGTCATGGCCCTCTCCCAGCTGCTCGGCGGCTGGACCAAGTGGGGGTGGCCTCGACTGTCGACGACGTTCTTCCTCGTGGCATTCGTGCCGATCGCAATCGTCTCGCTCTGGATCATCCTCGCCGCCGAGCCGGGGAACGGCTGGTTTCACCGGCACATCGTGTCCTGGTCGAGCGACATCCACGTCGACGGGCTCGTCAACGACCTGAAGGAGTACGTGTCCGTCTTCGCGTTCGGGATCGGTCTCGTGTTCGGCTACTGCTTCGACACGACCGGCCCGCGTACGCGTGATGTCGATGCCGGGCCAGCGACGACTACGCGTCGCGGGCGCCTCGGCCGCAGGCGTGAGGAGGTCGTGAGCGACGACCGTCCTCCGGCGGCCGACGAACCGGTGACACGTGAGCGTGTGGCTGCGCAGGACGACGTTCCCGCGGACGAGCCGACTCGCGTGACGACGCCAGATCGAAGCTGAGTCTCGTCTTGCCGCCCCTCGGCAGCTGCCGGGGGGCGGCTCACGCCTCAGGGGCGGGCGTCGCCGCCGTAGAGGCGAACGTAGAGGAAGATCGCGCCGAACGAAAGCAACGCGACTACAAGCGACGTACCACCGTCAACGCCGATCGCGAGCAGCCCGAGCCAGATGTAGAGGGCGAGGAAGAACGCCCACAAAAACGCGCGAACGCCCGGATCGATGCTCGGAAGGCGGAAGTGCACCGGTCGAGGATCCTAACGGGAGCTTCGGGCGCAAATGCGGTGACGGCGCTCCCGCATGGGACCAAAAAAATTCGCCGAGCCGGTTTCGCTTTCGTCCACCGTTTCCGCTGACTTTCGCCTTCCGGCTACTGCCTTCGGACTCGGTTTCGACCTACTTGCGCTCCGTGCTCGGCGCAAGACGCAATCTAACGTCTCGGAAAGGGCGGTCAAGGGGTCGCAAAAGGTCATGGCCGCAATTTGCGGAAATTTCATGTTTTCAACATTTCCACAGCCTTTTTTGCAACTTGTGGATAGCTCTGTGGAAGGTCTTGCGCCGCGTCCGCGGGCTCGACGGCGGAGCCGAAGAAAGAGCGCGGTCGTCGCGCGCCGACGATAACGCATCCGCCATACTCGCGCCGGTGAGCCGTCGTGCGCGGATTCGTCGTGACGCTCGCGGCGGCCGCGTTCGCTCTCGCCGTCGTGCTCGCCGCGCTGCGCGTGGGGGAGTCGCCCGGCAAGCTCTCCGACTGGCAGGCACTCGTCCTCGGCATCGTCCAGGGCGCGACCGAGCTGCTCCCGATCTCCTCGTCCGGACATCTGATCCTCGTGCCGTGGGCTGCGGGATGGCTCTACCTGCAGGATCATCCCGGACTTCAACAAGACGTTCGACGTAGCGCTCCATCTCGGGACGCTCATCGCGGTCGTCATCTATTTCTGGCGCGACATCGTGCGGCTCCTCCGCGCGTTCGGCCAGAGCGTGGCGAAGCGGCGAGTCGACACTGCGGACGAGCGCATCGCCTGGTACGTCGCGATCGCGACCGTGCCGGCGGCGATCGCCGGCGCCGCGGGGGAGAGCTTCATCGAGGACCACCTCGGCGATCCCTGGCAGATCGCGATCCTGCTCGCGCGTCTTCGCCATCCTGCTGTGGCTCGCCGACCGGACGACCCAGGACCGCTCGCTCGACGACATCGGCTGGAAAGGGGCGCTGGGTATCGGCCTCGCCCAGTGCCTAGCGCTCATGCCGGGTGTCTCGCGCTCCGGCGTCACCATCACCGCCGGCCGGTTTCATGCGGCTCGACCGTGACTCGGCCGCGCGGCTGCTCTTTCCTCCTGCTGATTCCCGGTCGTGTTCGGAGCAGCGCGTGTTCAAAGGCGTCAAGGACGTCGCGTTCGGCAACCTCCCGTCGGGCTCCGTGGGGCCGTTCGTCGTGGGGATGCTGGCTGCAGCCGTGGTCGGGCTGGTCGCGATCTGGGCGCTTCTGGGCTACGTCCGCCGCCACACGTACACGATCTTCGTGGTCTACCGGCTCGTGCTCGCAGCGACGATCCTCGTCGTGATCGCGGCCGGCTGGCGCGACAAGAACTTCTAGGCTCCGGGACCGACGGGCGTCCGCAGTAAGGCTCCATACGGGATGCCCGTTGCGGCGTCCACGTAGACGGCGCGGTACAGGGTGGGGGAGGTCGGAGCGGCGTCGACGGCAGCGAACGACCCGTCGGCGGCGAGCGGGACCGTGGCAACGAGTGTCCGCGGCGAGGTGGGAGTCTCGCGGTAGACCTGCACCGTGCCGCCGGCCCCGCCGTCGACACGGCCGCTGATGTTGCCGGATGCGTCTGCGGTCAGCGAGAGCTTCACGGAAGGGCGGGCCGGAGCTTCGAACCACTCGAGCTGGTTCGCCCTCGAGAGCAGCACCTGGCGACGTCCGCCTCGAGCTGCTGCATAGCCGTCGAGGCGGCCGTCCAGCTCCGTCACCGCGCCCGAGTCGTCCGCAACGACCCCCGCATACGTGAACCAGTCGCCGATCTGGACCCAGTCGTATGCACCGATCTCCGGTCGGCCGCCGCCGAGGAGCAGTGAGACGAAGATCCCGTGCTCCAGGATCACGTCCGTGTCCTGCGTCGCCGCGCTGTGGTTGAGAAAGACGCTGATCGTCTCCGAGGACAGTTGCGTCCAGGCCGACCAGAGGTTGGCGCCCGAGGAGGCTGCGGCGACGCGCCCGGTCGGCGATCCGAGTGGGCTGGAAAAGAGGAACTGGCCGACCCACGTGCCTTTTCGCTGCGGCTGCCAGTCGATCGCGCCGGAGGTGAAGGTCTCCACGACATGGAGGCGTCCGCGTACCAGCACCGGAGCGGCTCCCGGGGCCAGCGAGCTCGACGGGAAGCCTGCCTTCGTGATGCCGATCGTTCGCAAGCGCCCGCGCCTGTCTGGACGTCACGAGCCGGAGAAACGTCTTCCCGGAGCTCAACCGGAGCGCGTACGCGAACGCCGGCCGACCTGCCGAGTCGAGCGTGAGCCCGGCAGGCCCGAAGGAGGCGCCCTTCCGCGGTCTCGCCACGATCCGGACCGGGCCGCCGGAACGTCCGAGGGCGAGCCAGGAGCCGCTCTCCGCCTGGACGAGAACACTTGTCCGGCCCTGCCGGTCGATCGACCAGCCCGGACACGAAGGCCCTGCCGGTGGGTACACGGCCGGCCCGGCGGGAGGACCAACGTCCGCCGGCGGTGCGGCGAGCGACGGTGACCTCGCTGCCCACGAGGTAGCCGACGCGCGGAGACCCGTCCGGGGCGGTCGCGAGGAAGCCGCGCGCGGCCGTCGACGCCACGATCTCGCCCTCTGCCCGCGCAGGGAGGAGCCCCGTGACGGCCAAGGCAAGTCCGATCCAGGCCAACTTGACATAACGCCGATTTTCGTGCATTCCGCCGCGAACCTTAGGCGGACGTGCCCACGTCGGTGCCGCCACCCGCGACACGGCCTGCTCGGGCGTGCCGTGTGAGCAAACCTTCGCAGAACACGGTCGGAACGCTCATCCCGGCGGCCCGACCGTGGAGCGATGCCGCGGCAGCACCTAGCTCTCAACGCACTAGTCCGCCGGTTTCCGTGCATTGGCCCCGAAAAGAGCCTTGACGCTTGACGTGGGCGTTCGAGCCTGAGAGCTTCCGTGTTTGGCTTCGCGGGCTCTGAGGCAAAGAACGCTCTAGGCGATGACAGTAGAGATCGAGTCGGTCCTCCAGCACGAGGACATCCAAGGACTGCTGGAGGCCGCGGAGGGTACCGGCGCCGTTCGCCAGGTCGAGTTGACCGACCTGATCGAGGCGCAGGAGCTCGACGCGCTCGAGACGGATGCGCTCTTCAACGAGCTCGAGCGGAGAGGGATCGAGATCCTCGAGGAGCCGAAGGAGAAAGGAGCGCGAGCCGCCGCCTCCCCCGGTCCAGCTCTCGTACGAGACGACGACCGACGCGTTGCAGCTCTTCCTCCGTGAGGCCGGCCGGCATGCCCTGTTGACGGCGGCTCAGGAGGTGGAGCTCGCGAAGCGCATCGAGCGCGGGGACATGTCCGCGAAGACCCACATGATCCAGTCGAACCTGCGGCTGGTCGTCTCGATTGCGAAGAACTACCGCAACCAGGGCCTGCCGTTTCTCGACCTGATCCAGGAGGGCACGCTCGGGCTGATCCGCGCGGTCGAGAAGTTCGACTGGCGGCGCGGCTACAAGTTCTCGACCTACGCGACCTGGTGGATCCGCCAGGCCGTCGCCCGCGCGCTCGCGGACAAGGCGCGGACGATCCGGATGCCGGTGCACATCGTCGAGCGGCTGCAGAAGATGAACCGCGCGGAGCGCACGCTCTGGACGCAGCTCGGCCGCGAACCGACGCTCGAGGAGATCGCCGAGGAAGCGAGCCTGCCGATTCAGCAGGCGCTCGAGGTCAAGGCGGCCGCGCGCGCATCGGCCTCGCTCGACCAGCCGGTCGGCGAGCAGGAGGACGCGGTCTTCGGCGACTTCGTCGCCGGCGACGATCCGCTGCCGGAGGAAGAGGTCGAGGTCTCGCTTCGCTCGCAGGCCCTCACCGCTGCGCTCGGCTCACTGCAGGAGCGCGAGCGCCAGGTGCTGACCCTTCGCTACGGGCTGAACGACTCCGAGCCCAAGACGCTGGAAGAGATCGGGCGGCGGCTCGGGCTGACGCGCGAACGCGTACGACAGATCGAGCTGGAGTCGCTCAGGCGCCTCGCGTCGCTGCGCGAGATGCAGTACGTGTCGGCTTAGCGCGACCGTTCTCTGAGACATCCAGCCCGAGGGCGCTCCCGTTGAAGAGCGCGATGGCACCATCGCCGAGCCGTTTCTGCGCGAGCGCGTAGGCGTCATCGAGATGCGCGGGGCGCGTCGAGCGATGGCCGTCGGAGGCGACGATGCCCGCGATGCCTCGTTCGAGCAGCGACCAGCCGAGCTCCTCGGGCTCGGGCCCGTGGCGACCCAGCAGGGACGTCGAGTTCACCTGCACCGTCCAGCCGCGCTCCGCCAGCTCGTCGGCGACGATCGGGTCCTCGAGCACGGCTTCGGTTCGCTCCGGGTGTGCGATCACCGGCCGCAACCCCGCGGCCTCGATGTGCTCGGCGAGCGCGAAGACGAGATCCGCCGGGCCCGTGAACGGCACCTCCATCAGGACGCGGTCCGTCCCTTCGAGGACGTACCGGTTCGGATCCTCGTCGAGGAGCGGAGGCGCCGGCGTCAGCTCGTAGCCGAGGCGGAGCTCGAGGCCGGCCCGTGAACGCATCTGTTCGAACGCCTCGCGGATCTCCAGCTCTCGCTCCTCGCTGAGCACGAAGTACGGCCAGACGTGCGGCGTGGCGAAGAGAATCGCCGTCCCGTGTCGCGCCGCGCTTCGGCACAGATCGATGCCCTGTTCGATCGAAGCCGCGCCGTCGTCACCCGAAGGAACAACATGCGAGTGACAGTCGACGAACCGGCCCATACCGTCCACCGTAGCGACTGGCCGCGACGGCTTAAGAATTTCCAAACCGGGCAGCGCTAACAAGGGAGTCTGGAGCTGCGTCTAGGTATTGGAGCGGCCGAACGGTCGCTCCGAATATTGTTGCGGAACTTTGTGCGGAATCGCCGGATATAGCCTCGATCCCCAGAGCCGCGTCGAGCGGACTCTGGTGGCCCGTGCCCTCCTGGCCGGCATCGCCGAGCGCGGCGCAGACGCGGTCGGCTACGCGTACAGGAGGCCCGGCGCGACGGTCGCGCTGCACAAGCAGCGCTCGGGCCCGAGCGCCCTCCTCGAGCGCGTCCACGTCCCGGCGGACGCGACGAAGCTGCTCGTCCACGTCCGCGACTACACGAAGGGTCACCCGAGCCTCGAGGCGAACAACCACCCGATCCGTCACGGCGAGGTCGTGGGTGTCCACAACGGGATCATCCGGAACGACGACGAGCTCTTCGAGGAACACCGGATCGATCGGGCCGAGCCGGGGATGACCGTCGACTCGGAGATCATCTTCGCCCTCGCGGGTCGTTCGCGGGGTCGCACCGCGCAGGCACTGGAACAGCTCTACGGCTCGATGGCGACCGCCTGGCTCGACGAGGGGCGCTCGGAGCTCGTGCTCGCGCGCGGCCTCGGCCGGCCGCTCTGGGTCGGACGGCGGAAGCACGAGCTCTTCTTCGCGTCCACCCGTGTGGCGCTCGAGCTCGTCGAGAGCTATGCCGAAGTCAAGCTCGACAAGAGCCCGCTGTGCGAGGGGACGGTCGTCGCCGTCGAAAACGGCCGGATCGTCGCGCAAGAGACCTTCGAGCCTGATCCGTCGTTCGAGGAAGACCCGCTGCCTGCCGTGCGGGCCCCGGACGAGGCGCGCTCGTGCCTCGAGCGCCTGGCGAGGCTCCACGGCCTCGCGGCCTGACCCGCGACAAGTCTTAGAAACTCCTAACGTCGTTCTCAGGTTCCTCTTAGCGCTCTCTTAGGGCCTGGTGTCAGCTTGGCCGTGCGGTGTTGCGGAGGCCCTTCACCAGGCGCCGCGCTCTCGCCGCCGCGTTCTCAGTGGCCGGGGCAGGAGCGGCCGCCAGGCTGACCGCGTTCGGAGAGGCTGCGGCGGCCGCACCACCCACTCCCCCGCATCACGAGCACGCTCTCGTCCCCGGCTCGATGCACACCGGCTTCGCGCACGGCGAGACGACCGTCGATCCTGCTGTGAACGGATTCGATCCCAGCGTGATCGTGCGCGACTTCGACTGGGGCAAGACGCGCCGTCTCGCCGGCGGCCGAACGCTGCGGACGTGGGAGCTCGTCGCGTACGACAAGGAGATCGAGATCGTCCCCGGCGTGAAGTACAAGGCCTGGACGTACAACGGACGCGTCCCCGGACCGACGCTTCGAGCACGCGAAGGCGATCTGCTGCGGATCCACTTCGTGAACGCCGGGACGCACCCCCACACGATCCACTTCCACGGGATCCATCCGGCGCCGATGGACGGTGTCCCGGGAGTCGGCGAGGAGCTCGGCGGTGGCCTCGTCAACGTCGGCGAGGAGTTCACGTACGAGTTCGACGCGCGGCCGTTCGGCCTGCAGCTCTACCACTGTCATGCGTCGCCGCTGGCGGGGCACATCGCCAAGGGCCTCTACGGCGCGTTCGTCATCGATCCGCCCGAGCCCCGGCCGAAGGCGGACGAGCTCGTCATGGTGCAGAACGCGTTCGACCCGAACTTCGACGACGACAACGAGGTCTACGCGGTCAACACGGTCGCGTTCCATTTCATGTATCAGCCGATTCAGGTCACACGCGGCGAGCTCGTCCGCATCTACCTCGCGAACATCGTCGAGCTCGACCCGATCAACTCGTTCCACATCCACGGCAACTTCTTCAATCGCTTCCCGACGGGCACGTCGCTCGAGCCGTCCGAGTACACAGACACCGTCATTCAGGGCCAGGGTCAGCGCGACGTGCTCGAGCTGCGCTTCCCGTACACCGGGAAGTACATGTTCCATGCACACAAGAGCGAGTTCGCGTCGCTCGGGTGGATGGGCTTCTTCGAGGTCGTGGAGTGAGACGCATGGTGCGCCGCGGCTTGATCGTGGTCGGTCTCCTTTGCATCGTCGCCGGCGCGGCCGCAGTTCTCGTGGCACGCCCGTGGCAGCACGCGGCGGGCGGCCAGGAGCTGACGGTGGAGCAGGCGACGCTCCGGCCGGGGACGATCGCGCTCCAGCTCGTCAACGGATCCGAGAACGCCGCGCGCATCGCACAGGTCATCGTCAACGACGCCTACGTCGATTTCAGCGCCGAGCACCGCTCGCTGGCGCCCGACGACACAGGGACAGTCGCGGTCGCCTATCCGTGGATCGAGGGCGAGTCGTACGAGGTCGAGCTCTTGCTGTCGACGGGTGGCGCCGTGATGTACGAACTCGAGGACGCCGAGCCGGGGAGCACGGCAGCCGCCTAGAGCAACCGACCGTCGGGACCGACCGTTCGGCCCTCCTCCTCCAGCCGCTCCTTGATGAGGTACTGGAACGTCGACCAGGCACCGCGCCGCGCGTCGAACATCCGGTAGACCTGCCACTCGGTCAGCAGCGTTTCGTCTCGTTTGCGGGCGTTGGTCCAGTCCGCGAATTTCGGTAGTCGCTTGAGCTTCTTCGCCAGCGCCATGCCCTGCTCGACGGCGCGCTCGAGCCGCTCCTCGCCGAGCGGCACGTCGAAGCCGGCCTCGCGCAGCGCCGCCGCGAGCGAGCCGAAGGTGTGCCAGTAGAGCGACTTCGAGGGCATCGACCCCCGGCGCGCATCGAGGTCCTTCGCCGTGGGGAGGCGCCCCAGCTCCTCCCCCAGCTCTCGCAGCAAGCCGACGAGCTCCTCGCGCGTTGCGAACCTTCGCGGCACGAGGCCCGCCTCGCGCTTGGCGCCGTTCCAGCTGCCGAAGTGCTCGATCACCGTTTGCGGATGGACCGTCGTTTCCGGATCCGCGGTGAACTCGCGCATCGTCGGTGACCGCCCGAGCCGGTCGGCACACGCCCGGAGCTCCGTGAGGATCTGGTCGTTCGAGTAGCGCTTGCGGATTCCGGCCTGGAAGGACGCGAGCGCGTCGGGGTCGATCTTGGCGACCGCCCTGTAGGGCGGCTTGCGGGGCATGCCAATAATGGTAGAGCATTCTGGAAATCGCGCAAGACAACGCTAGGAACCGCGTGGCTCGCAGGGATCGGCTTGCCGCTCGGATAGCCTCCTCTGCCGTGCGTATGCCGCTGTCGCTCGCAGCCGAGGTCGCCGTCGCACGGGCGGCAGGTCGCCTCTCCCGCTTTGCCGGGACCGGCGGTGGGACGACCATCCCCGGGAAGCTCCTCTGGCGGCTCGACCCGGGGGCCGTCGATCGCCTCGCGGCGCGGCTGCCATTGGGGCTCGGCCGTCATCTCGGCCACGAACGGGAAGACGACGACCGCCGCCATGGCGGCCGGCATCCTGCGCCGTCGTGTGCGCCTGGCCCACAACCCTTCAGGCGCGAACCTCGTGTCGGGGGTCGCATCCGCCTTGCTCGACGCCGACGGCGCGGAGCTGGGGTTGTTCGAGGTCGACGAGGCCGCGCTGTCGGAGGTGCTTACTCGTGTGCGTCCGCGGGCCGTGTGTCTCGGCAATCTGTTTCGCGACCAGCTCGATCGCTACGGCGAGCTCGAGCACGTTGCGGCGCGCTGGCGCGAGTCGGTCCTCCGGCTCCCGCCCGAGTCGCGGCTGATCGTCAACGCCGACGACCCGCTGGTCGGCGACCTCGCTGGGGACCGTCCAAGCGCGGTGACGTTCGGGATAGATGACCCGTCGGTCGCTCGACCCTCCTTGCAGCATGCGGCCGACTCGAAGTACTGCGTCCGCTGCGGCACGCCCTACGAGTATGCCGCCGCCTACGTCGGGCATCTCGGGGACTACCGGTGTCCGGCGTGCGGTCACGGACGGCCCGAGCTGCAGGTCGCGGCGCGGCGGATCGAGTTGCACGGGCTCCAGTCGACGGCGTTCGAACTGGTGCTGCCCGAGGGTTCACGACGAGTGGACCTGCATGTGCCCGGTCTCTACAACGTCTACAACGCGATCGCCGCGGCGGCCCTGGCGCGGAGCCTGGGGGCGTCGGTCGAGGAGATCGCAACGGGTCTCGCCGACTTCAGCGCCGCGTTCGGGCGCTTCGAGCGGATCGCGATCGGCGACCGGCGCCTCCTGATGCTGTTGATCAAGAATCCGGCGGGTGCGAACGAGGCGGTACGTACGATCGTCGACGGCGGCGTGCCGTCGCTCGCGGTGATCGCGCTGAACGACGGCATCGCGGACGGCCGCGACGTGTCCTGGATCTGGGACGTCGACTTCGAGCCGTTGCTCGACGGCCTTCAACGGTTGGTGGTGAGCGGCGACCGGGCCGCCGAGCTCGCGCTTCGCTTCAAGTACGCCGGTTTCGAGGCCGAGGCGATCGAGGTGGTGCCGTCGGTCGCCGACGCGCTCGACCGCGGCCTCGCACTGACGCCGCCGGGCGGCGAGCTCGTCGTCCTCCCCACGTACACCGCCATGCTCGCCCTCCGCAACGTGGTCGTCGAGCGTGGCTTCGTCCGCCCGTACTGGGAGCGCGCGGCATGAAGATCCGCGTCGGCCATCTCTATCCCGACTACCTGAACATCTATGCCGACCGCGGCAACATCGCCGTGCTCGCGCGGCGCGCGGCCTGGCGCGGGCACGAGCTCGAGGTGAGCGCCGTGTCCGTCGGGGACGATCTCCATCCCGGTGAGCACGACCTGCTGTACATCGGAGGCGGCCAGGATCGAGAGCAGGAGCTCGTCGCGCAGGATCTCGTGACGAAGGGAGAGGGCGTGTTGGGCGCGGTCGAGGACGGCGCCGCGGTGCTCGCGGTTTGCGGCGGCTATCAGTTGCTCGGCCGGTCCTATCGTGACCTGCAGGGTGCCGATCTACCCGGAGTCGGCCTCTTTCCTCACGAGACCGTCGCGGGCGATACGCGCATGATCGGCGACGTGTTGCTGGAGTGCGAGCTCGAGCCGGGCGTGCGCCGCACGCTCGCCGGATTCGAGAACCATGCCGGGCGAACGCGCCTGGACGAGGGCGCACAGCCGCTCGGCCGTGTCGTCGCCGGCTTCGGCAACGACGGCGAGAGCGGCTGGGAGGGCTGCCGCGTCGGTCGTGCGGTCGGGACGTATCTGCACGGGCCGCTCCTCCCCCGCAATCCCTGGTTCGCAGACTGGCTGCTGGCCCAGGCGCTCGCGCACCGCCTCGGCGAGGCCCCGACCCTCGAGCCGCTCGAGGACGACCTCGAGCGCGAGGCGCACACGGTGTCGGCGCGCCGTGCGAGGGCCCGCGGCGGCCGCTACCGGTAACCGCAGCCGACCCCGTCCCCGGCATGCTCCCCCGCCCAGGGTGGGGAGCCGGCCCGCCACCCTCGCTGTCGACGCTAGCGGCCGAACGCCGACGCGTGTGTGGCGTGCGTGGGCCGAAAGTGGATCAACGTGCCCACAGGGCGCCCAGATAGACGGCGGGATCGCCGGGCTGCCAGCGGGAGAGGAACCGCTGGATCGGCGGATGCAGCACGACGCCGTCGAGCTCGCCGACCGTGAAGAGGTTGTGGCCGCGAACCGCCGCGTCCCTCGACGTCACCGCCTCGAGCGACCGGCCGCCGAGGTCTCCCGCGAAGATGATGTGCACGACATGCTTGGGCGCGAAGGTGCGCATCGGCGCGATCGAGTCGACGATCGCCACCGGTCCCTCCACGGGAATCTGGTCGTCGATGCCGATCTCCTCTGCGAGCTCGCGATGCAAGGCCGTGACGAGGCTCTCGCCCGAGTTGACGCCGCCTCCGGGCAAGAGCCAGTACTCCTTGCCCGGTTTCTCGTGCCGGCAGAGAAGAACTCGGTCGTGCCAGCGCAGAATCGCCGAGACACGGATCCGCGGCTCGCCCGCCATCACGCGGCGGAGGATCCGAAGCCCCGGACGCCACGCTCGGCGGCAGGCAGCTCGTCGACCTCCATCAGCTCGACCTCCGGGACCGGAAGCACGACGAGCTGCGCGATCCGCATCCCCGGCTCGACTACGAACGTCTCGTGACGATCCGTGTTGAGCAGGACCACCCGCAGCTCGCCGCGGTAACCCGCGTCGACGAGCCCCGGCGAGTTCACGACGGACAGGCCATGGCGGGCAGCGAGGCCCGATCGCGGCTGGACGAAGCCCGCGTATCCCTCCGGGATCGCGACGGCAAGGCCGGTGCCGGCGACGGCGCGTTCTCCCGGCCCGAGCTCGAGGCGGTCGCAGGCCGAGAGGTCGAGCCCGGCGTCGCCCGCATAGGCCCTGGCCGGGACGACGGCGCCGGGCCGTAGACGCTGAATCTGCAGCTCGATCAACGTGCGCGGCGGGCCGGCTCCGACCCGCGCCTCCGCGACGAGATAGCTCGCGAAACGGCGGAGCTCGCGCCCAGGCAGCCGCGCGCGGACGTAGACGCCGTCGGCCTGGTCCTCCCGTTCCTCGATCGGCGCACCGAGCTCGTACAGCTCGGCGAGCTTGCCGCCCTCCTCGTACGGGAGGAAGAGCGTCACGGCCTCGAAGCGATCGGCGAAACGCTCCGCGATGCGACCGCGCAGTTCGTCGAGGCCGGCGCCGGTCAGGGCGGAGACCTGCACCGAATCGGGATAGGTATTCGCAAGACGGCGACGTCTGAGGGCGTCTACCGCGTCGATCTTGTTGACAACGACTTCGAGCGGAAGTTCTCCGGCGCCGATCTCGTGGAGGACAGCCTTCACCGCTGCCTCCTGCTCCTGTAGCTGGTCGTCCGACACGGAGCCGTCCACGACGTGCAGGACCAGGTCGGCGACGAGCGTCTCCTCGAGCGTCGCGGCGAAGCCCTCGACGAGCTCGGTGGGCAGACGGCGGATGAAGCCCACCGTGTCGGTGACGAGATATCTTCGGCCCTCGTACACGAACGCGCGCGTGATCGGATCGAGGGTCTCGAACAGCCTGTCGTTCACGGCGACCTCGGCATCCGTCAGGGCATTCAGCAACGTCGACTTGCCGACATTCGTGTAACCGGCGAGCGCGACGGTTGGGGCCTCGGTCCGATGCCGCTCCTTCCGTCTCACCTCGCGCTGCTTGCGCAGATCGCCGAGTCGGCGGCGTAGTAGCGTGATCCGCCGCCGCGCGAGGCGTCGATCCGTCTCGAGCTGTGACTCACCGGGGCCGCGCGTGCCGACGCCGCCTCCGAGACGCTCGAGGTGCTTCCACATCCCTCGCATGCGCGGCAGGTTGTATTGGAGCTGCGCCAGCTCCACCTGCAGCTTCCCCTCGGCGGTCCGCGCGTGCTGGGCGAAGATGTCCAGGATCAACTGCGTCCGGTCGACGACCCTCGCCTGGAGCACGTCCTCGAGCGTCCGTTGCTGCGCAGGATCGAGCTCATCGTCGATGAGCAACACCTCCGCGCCCGATTCCTTGTACGCGCGCTTCAGCTCCTGCAGCTTCCCCTTGCCGAAGTACGTGCGCCTCTCCGGGCGGGTGCGGTGCTGAAGGAGCTCCCCGATCGGCTCGACGACGGCCGTCCGCGCAAGCTCTCGCAGCTCGGCCAACTCGGCGTCGGAATCGACTCCCTGAGCCAGCACGGCGGCGATGAACCCACGCTCCGGCAAGGAGTCCGGCTGGCGTTGGATCACAAACGGATTATGCCGTCAAAGCGGCAGAATCCCTCCATGGCGCCCGTACAGCTCTCCCCCGCCCTCGCCGCGACCGGGACGTACCCGTTCGTGAAGCTCGAGGAGGCAAAGCGACGGCTCGCGGCCGATGGGGTTCCGCTGATCGATTTCGGCAAGGGCGACCCGCGCGAGCCCACCGACCCGATCATTCGCGACGCGCTCGTCGCGGGCCTCACCGAGATCTCGGCCTATCCGCTCGCCGAAGGGCTGCCCGAGCTGCGCAACGCTGTTGCCGCGTGGTGCGGTCGCCGTTTCGACGTCGAGCTCGACCCGGACACGGAGGTGATCCCGACCTACGGCTCCAAGGAGGCGATCTTCCTGCTCGCGCAGCTGGTCGTCGATCGCGACAGCGCAAGGCGGCTCGTCGTGACGACCGAGCCCGGCTATCCGGTACCCGAGCGGGGAGCCATCTTTGCAGGGGCGGACGTCCTGCAACTGCCTCTGCTCGTCGAGAACGCGTTTCTTCCGGACCTCGACGACGTCGGGGCCGACGTCTGGGATCGCGCCGCGATCGTGTGGATCAACTACCCGAACAATCCGACGGGCTGCGTTGCGCCGCTCGACTTTCTCGAGCGGCTAGCGGATCTCTCCGCCGAGCACGGATTTCTGCTCGCGAGCGACGAGGCGTACACGGAGCTCTGGTTCGAGGAGCCTCCCCACTCCGTTCTCGAGGTGCGCGAGCGCGGGAACGTGGCGGCGTTCAACACGTTGAGCAAGCGCTCCTCGATGACCGGCTACCGATCGGGGTTCATCGCGGCGGAGCCTGAGCTGATCGCTGCGCTGAAACAGTTCCGGCCTTCTGTCGGCACGGCGCCGCAGGAGTTCGTCCAGCGCGCGTCGGTCGTCGCCTGGAACGACGAAGAACACGTCGAGCGCACACGTGCGGTGTACCGCCGGAAGCGCGAGGCGCTCATTCCGACGCTGGAGCGGAAGGGGGTCCGCGTCGTCGGCGGTGCCGCGACGATGTACCTCTGGTTGGAGGTGCCCGGCGACGAACCGTCGGATGCCTTTGCGGCCCGGCTGCTCGACCACGGGCTGATCGTTTCGCCGGGCACCTTCTTCGGCCCCGCAGGCGAGGGGTACTGGCGCCTGGCGCTCGTTCCGACCGAGGACGAGTGCCGTCGCGCGGCTGCCATTCTGGAGGACGCCCTCTGAAGCCGGAGCGTGCCGAGGAGGTGATCGCGGCACTCGATCGGGGCGAGCTTCGCGTCGCGGAGCCCGACGGCGACGACTGGCGCGTGAACAGCGAGGCGCAGGAGGCGATCCTCGAGTACTTCCGCGCACGTGCGATGGAGCCGGAGGAGATCGGCCCGTTCAGCTACCACGACAAGATCCCGCTCAAGCGCGACTACGAAAGGCTCGGAGTGCGCGTCGTGCCGCCGGCCGTCGCACGCTACGGCGCGTTTCTCTCCCGTGGCGTTGTGTTGATGCCGAGCTACGTCAACATCGGTGCGTGGGTCGGTCCGCGGACGATGGTCGACACGTGGGCGACGGTCGGGTCCGGCGCACAGATCGGCGCCGACGTGCACCTCGCGGGCGGCGTCGGCATCGGCGGGGTGCTCGAGCCTCCCGGCTCACGGCCGGTGATCGTCGAGGACGGCGCGTTCATCGGATCGCGCGCGATCCTGACCGAAGGCGTCCGCGTCGGCGCAGGCGCTGTGCTCGGGCCGAACGTCTCGCTGACGTCGAGCGTGCCGGTGATCGACGTCACCGGCAGCGAGCCGGTCGAGCATCGCGGTTACGTGCCTCCGCGCGCGATCGTCGTGCCGGGGACACGGCCGAAGGAGTTCCCCGCCGGGACCTATCACCTCGCATGCGCACTGATCATCGGCTGGCGCAGCGAGTCCACGGATCTCAAGGTGAGCCTGAACGAGGCCCTCCGAGAGCATGGCCTCGGCGCCTGAGAATCGGCACGAAGTCGCTACAGAGGCACGCGTTGCGCTTCGCTATCGTCGCCCTCGAGGGTGGCGGGCTGGAACCCCACCCTGGGAGGGGGTGCGGCGCGGGCGCATCGGCGGCTCGGTCAGACGAGCTCGATTCGGCAGATTTCGACCGCCGGGCCGATGAGACGGGCGTGGTAGCCGGCGTCGAGCTCGACACGCAGGTCGCCGCCGGCGAGATGCACCTCGACGGGGCTCTCGCACCAGCCGTTCGCCACCGCTGCGGCGGCAGCCGCCACCGAGCTCGTTCCGGAAGAGAGCGTCTCCCCCGCCCCGCGCTCCCAGACGCCGACGGTGATGTCGTGGGGGCCGTCGACCCGGACTAGCTGCACGTTCGTTCGCATCGGGAAACGGGCGTGCCGCTCGATCCGCGGACCGAGCCGTCGCAGCTCCCCGCTCTCGGGCTCGCGCCGGACGACCGCGTGTGGATTTCCAACCGAGACCGGTGTGAGCTCCACCTGCTCGTCGCCGAGTTCCAGGGTCTCCCGCTCCCCCACCTCGACCGCCCCGACGTCGAGCTCGACAACGCCGTCGCCGTGCACGAGGCCTTCGACGACTCGCCCGCCGACGCGCAGCTCGACCCGCTCGGCGCCGGAGCGCCGTGAGAGCCACGCCGCCGCGATCCGCGCCCCGTTCCCCGACAGCTCGGCCGTCGACCCGTCCGGATTCCAGACGCGTAGGTCGGCAGACGCGCCGTCGACGGACACGAGCTCGAGCAACCCGTCCGAGCCGACGCCGTAGTGGTGGTCGCAGAGTCGCCGCACGAGCTCCGGCGTCAGCGGCTCGGCGAGCTCAGCCCGCTCGACCAGCAGGTAGTCGTTGCCGAGCGCTTGCCACTTCGACAATCTCATCAGCGATCTCGTCCGCCGGGCGGTCTGCGTTGACGCTAACAAGGCCCGGAATGCGCCGCATCCACTTGCGCTGGTAGGCGGCGTAACGTCGCGTTCGCACGATCAGCGCGGCGAGCGCCTCGTCGGCGGGCAGGTCGGCGATGTCGCGCAACCCGAGCGCACGCGCAGCGGTGGACGAGATGGGCCCCTCGAGAGCCGTTTTGACCTCGTCGACGACGCCTGCCTCGAACATCGCGCGGGCGCGGCGCTCGATCCTGTCGGCGAGCACGTCGCGCGGCACCTCGAGACCGAGAATGACGGTCGGGTGGCGTGTGTCCGCGGTCCAGAGCCGATCGGCCGAAGGGCGCAGCGACGCGCCGAGCTCCGTCAGCTCGAGCGCGCGCACGACGCGACGTCGATCGTTCGCATGCAGCCGCGCGGCCGCGTCCGGATCTCGTTCGCCCAAGACGGCGTAGGCCCGGTCCGCCCCGAGACGGTCGTACACCTGCTCCCAGCGAGCACGCTGCGTGGCCGACGGCGCCGGCGGGACCCCGAGGTCGGCGAGCGCGGCCCGAAGGTAGAGCCCGGTGCCGCCGGCGACGACGGCCGTGCGGCCGGCGCTGACGAGCTCGTCGATCGCCGCGTGGGCCTCCCGCGCGTACTCCGCGACGGAACCTTCGTGCGTCAGCGGCCAGATGCCGACGAGCCGCGTGGGCCGTGTGGGCTGTGCCGTCAGGATCGGCAGGCCCGCGTACGCCTGCATCGAGTCGGCGGAGACGACCTCGCCGCCGAGCCGATCGGCGACTGCCTCGGCGACGGCGGTCTTGCCCGACGCCGTCGGGCCGAAGACGGCGACGACGCTGCCTCTAGGAATGATCCGCGCCGTCGGCCGACGTCCGGGCCAATTCGGCGTTCGTCGCGAGCATCTCCGACACGAACGAGTCGTCGTCCCGCTCGGGATGCAGCTCACGATGCTCTCGGTACCACGCGACCGCCCGCGCGATCCCGTCGTCCAGCGGAACTGCCGGCTCGTAGCCGAGGAGCTGACGAGCCTTGGACGTATCCGCGACGTAGTGCGTCACCTCGCCGAGCAGAGGCGGCGCCAGCGTGATCTTCGGTTCGACTCCGACCTCCTCCGCGATCAGCTCTGCAGCGCGCACGAGCGTATTGCCCTGCCCGTACGCGAGGTTGATGGTCTCGTTGACGACGTTGCCGGCGAGCAGGCGCTCGATCCCTCGGACGATCCCGTCGACGCAGTCGTCGACGTACGTGAAGTCGAGTGTCTTGTCGGCGCCGAAGACAGTCACGGGCTCGTCACGCAGCATCGTGTGGATGAAGAGTGGAATCACACGAACCATTCGCGCGAGATCGTTGTCGTAGCGGCCGTACACGTTCGAGAAGCGAAAGACGACGTACGGCAGCCCGTAGCAGCGCGCATACGAGTAGATGAGCGCCTCGCCTGCGATCTTCGACGCGGAGTACGTGCTCTCCGTGAAGGCGAAGTCCGCTTGCCCCTCCTGGGTCGAAAAGCGGCGGACGTCGCCGTAGACCTCGCGGCTGGACGAGAACACGATCGGGAGCTTCTGCTGCCGGCAGAACTCGAGGACGTTGAAGGTCATGACGGCGTTCTCGAGGGCGCGATGGGGCTGGCGGACGAGCTGATGCACCTTCGCGTGCGCGGCCAGGTGCACGACGAGATCGACGTCCGGGTACTCGACGCCGCCGATCCCGCCGGGGAAGGACGGGTAGTGGCCCGAAAGATCCTGAAGCAGGTACCGGAACTCGTCGGTCCAGGTGTTGAGCCGCTTGTCGACGCCGAACACGTCGTAGCCGTCGCGGTTCAGCCGCAGGGCCAGATTGGTGCCGATCTGGCCGCTCGAGCCGGTGATCAGAACCCGCATCAGGCCGCTACTCGAAGCCGCTGAACGCCGCGCAAGGTCGTCGAGCTCGCAGCCTCGATTCGCACGTCGGCGAGCTCGCCGGGTGCGGCGGTCCCGCTGAAGTTCACGGTTGTGTTCCGGCGAGTGCGGCCACGCAACAGCGCGGAGTCGGTGCGGCTCGTTCCCTCGACGAGCACCTCCTCGCTGCGGCCGACGCGGTCGGCATTTCGTCTCGCGGCGACGCGTTGAACGACCTCCACGAGCCGCTCGATTCGTTCCCGCTTGACCTCTTCGGGAATCTGGTCGGGCATCGACGCGGCCTCTGTCCCGGCACGCGGCGAGTAGACGAACGTGAACGCGCCGTCGAAGCCGACCTCCTCCACCGCCGACAGCGTCTCTTCGAACTCGGGCTCGGTCTCGCCGGGGAAGCCGACGATCAGGTCGGTCGTCAGTGCGAGGTCGGGTATCGCCGCGCGCAGTTCGTCGACGAGCGTCAGGAAGCGCTCCCGACCGTAAGTCCGCCGCATTGCCTTGAGGACGCGGCTCGAGCCGGACTGCATCGGCAGATGGGCGTGCTCGCAGACCGCGGCGCACTCCGCCATTGCGTCGATCACCGGCCGGCGGAAGTCTTTCGGGTGCGGGCTCGTGAAGCGGATCCGCTCGATTCCTTCGACTGCGTCGCAGGCGCGCAGGAGCTCGCCGAACTCCGTGCGAAGGTCGGGCGCGAGGTCGCGTCCCCACGAGTTCACGTTCTGTCCGAGCAGTGTGATCTCCCGGACGCCTGATGCAGCGAGCTGCGTCACTTCCGCCAGGACTTCGCCGGGACGGCGGCTGACCTCGCGTCCTCGAACGGACGGGACGATGCAGTAAGCGCACTTCGAGTTGCACCCCATCGAGATCTGCACCCACGCCTGGAACCTGCGCTCGCGGTGCATCGGCAGATTCCCGGCGAACGTGCGCTCCTCGAGACCGAAACGTCCACGTTCCATGCCGAGGCCGCCGGCGCCGAGCCACTCGCCGAGATGCGGGATCGAGCCCGGGCCGAAGGCAACGTCGACGTACGGGTAGAGATCGAACAGCCGCTCACGCTGCGCCTCGGCGTAGCAGCCGCCGACGGCGATGATCTTGTCCGGATCGCGCTGCTTCAACGCAGCGGCCTGGGCGAGATGTGCGGCGAACTTCGTGTCCGGCTTCTCGCGGATCGTGCACGTGTTGAACACGAGCACGTCGGCTTCCGCCTGCTCCGGGGCCTCGCCGAGACCGAGCTCCTCCAGCATGCCCTTGATCCGCTCGCTGTCGTGAGCGTTCATCTGGCAGCCGAACGTCGTGACGTGGTACCTGCGCACGGGCCAGAATGGTACCCGTGGCCTTTCCCGATCCCTCTGCGCTCGGTGTCTTCGCGGTTGCCGCGCTCGCCCTGCTCGCGATACCCGGGCCGGCCGTTCTCTACATCGTCGTGCAGAGCGCGGAGCAAGGCCGGCGTGCCGGGCTGGCGTCGGTCGCCGGTATCCACCTCGGCACGCTCGTCCACGTGGTCGGCGCCACGGTCGGGCTGTCGGCGCTGATCGTTGCGTCCGCGCTTGCGTTCAGCGTCGTCAAGTACGCCGGTGCCGCCTACCTCGTGTACCTCGGCGTCCGGAAGCTGCTCGCGCGTGATGCACGCGTCGCGTTCGAGCGGCGAAGCGAGCCGCTTCGCCGCGCGTTTGCGCGCGGCATCGTCGTCAACGTCCTCAACCCGAAGACGGCGCTGTTCTTCCTCGCCTTTCTCCCGCAGTTCATCGATGCCGACCGCGGTCCCGTCTGGTCGCAGGCCCTCGTGCTCGGGCTCGTCTTCGTGGGCCTCGGCCTGGTCAGCGACTCGGTGTACGCACTCGCGGCAGGAAGCGCCGCCGGAATTCTCAGACGCCGCCGGCGCGCGCTGCGCTACGGCTCCGGGCTCGTCTACATCGGTCTCGGAGCGACGGCAGCCCTCGCAAAGCGGACGTAGCTATGCCGCCTGGTCGGGGCGCACCTGCGGTTCCGGTGTCGGCTGACCGGCCGGCACGCCGTCGTGCGCGCCGCCGTTCGTGACGTTGCGAGCCACGTCGACTGCGCGGCTTTCGCGGATGACGGTCACCTTCACCTGGCCCGGGTATTCGAGCTGGTCTTCGATCTCGCGTGCGATCTCGTGTGAGAGGAGCACAGCGGCGTCGTCGTCCACTTCGCCCGGCTTGACGATCACCCTGATCTCCCGCCCGGCCTGCAGCGCGTACACCTTCTCGACGCCGGGCTTCTGGGCCGCAAGCTCCTCCAGCGAGGCGAGCCGCTTGATGTAGTGCTCGAGGCTCTCTCCCCGCGCTCCCGGACGAGACGCCGAGATCGCGTCTGCCGCGATCAGGAGCACGGCCTCGACGGTCTGCGGCTCGACCTCGTAATGGTGCGCTTCGATCGCGTGGACGACGTGCTGCGACTCGCCGTATCGCCGGGCGAGCTGCGCGGAGATCGAGGCGTGTGACCCCTCGACCTCGTGCGTCATTGCCTTGCCGAGATCGTGCAGCAGCGCGGCTCGCTTTGTGACCTTGACGCTCGCTCCGACCTCGGAGGCCATGATCCCGGCAAGGTGCACGACCTCGAGCGTGTGCTTGAGGACGTTCTGGCCGTAGCTCGTCCTGTAGCGCAGCCGACCCAGGATCTTGACGAGCTCTTCGTGGAACTCCCCGCAGTTCGCTTCGAAGACCGCCTGCTCGCCCGCCTGCACGATGTGATCCTCGATCTCGGCCTTGGACTGGTAGTAGGTGTCCTCGATCCGCGCCGGGTGAATGCGGCCGTCCTCGATCAGCTTCTGGAGCGTCAGCTTCGCGACCTCGCGCCGGATCCCGTCGAACGAAGAGAGCACGACTGCCTGCGGCGTGTCGTCGATGATGAAGTCGACTCCGGTGAGGTGCTCGAGCGCGCGGATGTTGCGACCCTCGCGGCCGATGATGCGGCCCTTCATGTCGTCCGAGGGAAGCTCGATCACGGATACGGTGGTCTCGGCGGCGTGGCTGGCCGCGACCCGCTGCAGTGCGTCGGCGACCAGGTTTCGAGCGCGTCGCTTGGCCTCCGTCCGCGCCTCCTCCTCGAGCTGACGTACGCGCCGGGCGAGCTCGTGGCGGACGAGGTCCTCGGATCGCTCCAGGAGGTTCAGCTTCGCCTCGTTCACGGTCATTCCGGAGATGCGCTGGAGCTCGGCGAGCTGTTCGCTGCGGGCGACCTTCTGTTCCTCCTGCAGCTGCTTCAGATGCGTCTCGCGGTCGGAGAGCCCTTGCTCATGGCGGGCAACCTCGGTGAGCTTCCCGTCGATCTCCTCTTCCTTCGCGAGTAGCCGCTCCTCGACTTTGACGACCCTCGCTCGGTGCTCGGCCACCTCCTGATCGATCTCGGCTCGCAGCCTGACAGCTTCTTCTCGTGCCGAGATCTGCGCCTCGCGCCGCAAGCGTGTCCGCTTCACGGTCCGCTTCCTCGAGTAGGAGCTTTCGCTCCTGCCGCGCGGCGCCGAGGCGGGACTTCCCGAGCGCCCCGACCGCATAGGCGCCCGCGAGCGCTCCGACGATCAGCCCGATCACTATCCCGATTGCGACCAGCATGAGCAGCTCCTGGGGTTGGTTGGCGCGGTCGCTACCGCGGCCCACCCGGCGATCCGGCCGGCACGGGATGTCCCGAATCTGTGCAGCGAGCCGACACCTCGGCTCGGGAAGCGGTTGGCTAGGACGCCGCTGTCAAGAGCCTTTCGGTGTCGGGGTGGTCGGTCCTCGTGGTCACTGTGGATGGAAGTTTTCTCGTTGCGATTCGGAAAACGTCGCTATGCAGGCAAAATGTCGAATGAGGCAACCTGCATCCTACCCCCGCTCGGGCCTCAGTTGCAAAGGTCGGGCCCGAGCGCGGCCTCGCAGGACTCCTGCGCGAACCCTTTTCCCGCCAGATACCGCGCCGTTCGGGCGCCCCGCCCGCGGCGCTCGACGAGCCTGCCGCGCCCGCTCGGGCTCGGGCTCGAGGGCATCCAGCGCCCGTTCGACGACGTCGCCCGCGAGTCCCTGGCCCTCGAGATCGTGGCGGATCGCCGCATCCCCGTAGCCGCGTCCGGCGAGGCTCTCGGCCCGGGCTCGGGCGAAGCGCTCGTCGTCGAGGACGCCTGCAGACTCGAGCGTTCCGAGGGAAGCCTCCGCCGCCGCCGGTGCGACCGCTGCGCCCTCCAGTCGGGCCGAAAGGCGTGCCCGCGACATGTCCCGCGCCCGCAGCGCCCGTCCGGCGACGGCCAGCGCCTCGGCCCGGCGAAGCTCGCGGCGCAGGGTTCGCAGGGCGGGCCGGTCCAGCGGCCGGCCCTCGGACAATCCGGCGCGCACCACGACGGCCACCGGGACGGTGCGCCAGGGCGCGCCGTCGAGCTCGACTGCGACGCGCCCGCGGCGGTCCTCGCGGAGCGCCGTGATCGTCGGCACTACTTCGATGCGGCCTTCTCGACCGCCTCTCCGCTGATCTTGCCGTTCTGGTCGGGCGTGCCTGCTTCCGCCGCCGGCAGCAGCCGAGCCGACGCCACCTGCTCCGGTCCCACGTCCGCCTGAATGCGGGCGAGGATCGCCTCGCAGACGTCGGGATGCTCGCGGAGGAACGCCGTCGCGTTCTGGCGGCCCTGGCCCAGCCGTTCCTCGTCGAAGCTGAAGTAGGAACCGGACTTCTGCACGAGCTTCCGCTCGAGTGCAGCGTCCAGCACCGTGCCTTCCCAGGAGATGCCGGAGCCGTAGATGATGTCGAACTCCGCCTGCTTGAACGGCGGCGCGACCTTGTTCTTCACGACCTTGACCCGGACGCGGTTGCCGATCGCCTCCACACCTTCCTTGAGCGTCTCGATGCGCCTGATGTCGAGCCGCACGGACGAGTAGAACTTCAGCGCCCGGCCGCCCGGCGTCGTTTCCGGATTGCCGAACATGACGCCGATCTTCTCGCGGAGCTGATTCGTGAACAGGCAGATGGTGTCGGTCCGGTTCAACGTGCCGGCGAGCTTGCGCAACGCCTGGCTCATCAGGCGCGCCTGAAGGCCGACGTGCGAGTCACCCATCTCCCCTTCGATCTCCGCCTTTGGGGTCAGAGCGGCGACGGAGTCGACCGCGACGACGTCGAGCGCTCCTGACCGGATCAGCAGCTCTGCGATCTCGAGCGCCTGCTCACCCGTATCGGGCTGTGAGACGAGCAGGTCGTCGATGTTGACGCCGATGCGTTTCGCGTAGGCCGGATCCATCGCGTGCTCGGCGTCGATGAACGCGCAGATCCCGCCGCGACGCTGCGCCTCCGCGATCACGTGGTAGACGAGCGTCGTCTTGCCCGACGATTCCGGACCGAAGACCTCGACGATGCGGCCACGCGGCAATCCGCCGATCCCGAGCGCGAGGTCGAGCGCGAGCGAGCCGGTCGAAACGGCACCGATCGCGACGGCGGCGCGGTCGTTCATCTTCATCACCGCGCCCTTGCCGAACTGCCGCTCGATCTGGCCGAGAGCGACGCCCAGAGCTTGCTCGCGATCCACTGACATCAACCTCCTAGGGCAAACGATTCGACAACGACATACTGCGCCCCGCTGGACCGCAGCACTGAATGGTAGGCAGCGGCATCGGACGGACTGAATTCGCCGAGCTCCGGCAGCGGCGGGTGCAGCCGCGGCTGCTCGCGGAAGCGGACGACCGTCACGTGCGGAAGCCACGGACGCCGCTCGCGCTCGTAGACCCCGAGCCGCTCGAGCCGGCCCTGGAGATCGTCCGCGAGCCTCGTCGCCGCGCCGCCGATGTCGGTCAGCACCAGCATCCCGACGCTTCGAGTCTCCCGGTAGCGCTCCGGCACGAGCCGGATCGAGCCGGCGGCTGCGGCGGCCTCGCGCAGCGCCGCGAGGATGGAGCCCAGCTCTGCCAGCGGACGGTGGCCGAGGAAGGCAAGCGTGACGTGCAACTGCTCCCGGGAGACGCGACGGCCCCGGTCGAGGTGCGCGTCCTGCCAGCGACACAGCGCATCGAGCGTCTCGTCGCGGAGCCGAAGACCACAGAACAGACGCGCGCGCTCACGACCCTCGAGGCTAGCGGGAAGAGTCACGCGGATTCGTCACGACTCTGTTGCAAGAGTCGCCGGACGAGATGCAGCGCCGTCACCGCCGCGCGGCGGCGAATCGACTCGCGGTCGCCGGGAAAGACGAAGTCGGCGCTGCGCTCCGCGTCTGGCCCGGCCGCGTGGAGATACACGAGCCCGACCGGCTTCTCCGTGCTCCCACCGCCGGGACCGGCGATCCCGGTGACCGACACCGCGACGTCGGCGCCGAGACGCTCACGAGCCCCGGCCGCCATCGCCGCCGCAGCCTCCGCGGAGACCGCGCCGAAGCGCTGGAGCATCTCGGCAGGCACGCCGAGCTGTTCCGTCTTGACCCTGTCGGCGTAGGAGACGATCGCGCCGACGAAGACCTCGCTCGAACCGGGAACGGACGTCAACCTCGCCGCGACCATGCCCCCGGTGCACGACTCGGCCGTCGCAAGCGTCAGGCCCAGATCGCGGCAGCGATCGAGGACGAGCTCTTCAATCGGGCGCGTGTCCCGGCTGAACAGGTACCGCTCGAGCGGCGCCACGAGCCTCGCGGACAGATCGTCGGCCCGCTCGGCGGCTCCCGGCGAGACGAGGAGGTCGACGTGGATCTCGAAATCGCGAGCGCAGATCGTCGCCTCGACGCCGTCGCCGTCCCCCCCGGCGTCCGCGAGCGCCTTCGCGACGGCAGACTCGCTCGCCCCGAAGAATCGGAGTCGGCGCAGCTCCGGCGGGCGCCCGCGTGCGAGCACGCGCTGCACCGGCTCGGTCTCGAGCGCGCGCGACCACAGGCGCTGCAGCTCCGCGGGCGGCCCGGGTAGGACGACGATCACGCTCCCGCCCCGCTCGAGCACGAGGCCCGGCGCGGTCCCTGCGAGCCCGAGTGACAACGCTCCGTCGGGAATCGTCGCCTGCTTGCGGACGCCGGCCTCGAAGTCGACGTACGGCCGCCCGAGTCGCTCCGCGAAGCGGCGGGAGATCCCCTCGATCTCGCGGTGCAGGCTCTCGTCAACGTGCAGCCCGACGCCGGCTGCCCGTGCGACGAGCTCGACCGTGCGGTCGTCGTGCGTGGGGCCGAGGCCGCCCGAGACGACGCAGAGGTCGGCCGTCGCGGCCTCGGCGAGCGCTGCGCCGAGCTCGTCCTCGGCGTCCCCCACGATCACGATCCGCGCGGGGTCGAGACCGAGCCTCAGAAGCTCCGACGCGAGAAACGGTCCGTTCAGGTCACGCCGGTCACCGCGCACGAGCTCGCTGCCCGTGACGACGATCACCGCTCTCGGCGCGGCGTTCACGTCCTCCATAGCCGCGGATGCCCTGACCCGAAGCGTCCGGTCACACCGCGGGACGTATGCCCCGAGGCGTCACGAGCAGCGTCTTGACGCCGCCGCCGGGGAGCCGCCGCGAGCGCTCGTTCAGGATCGTGCGGAGATTCTCCGGCCGGTCGAGCGTGATCCAGAGCTTCCTCGCCGTGAACATCTGTCGCTGCCCGCGCTCGAGCGTTCCCTGGTAGAGGATCTTGCCCGTCGCGGAATTGCGATGCACCTGCAGCCAACACGGGCCGCGCGCGGCGATCACATGCAGGCGGACGGCGCTCGCGACCGCCTCAGGACCCGCCGGCCGGGTCGGCGTCGTGGCTTGCGAGGTAGCGAGCCCCACTGGAGTCTCCTTCTGCGGCTCGCCGCTCTTCCAGGCGATGATCACGAGAGCCGCGACCGCCACGATGCCCAGCAGGGTCAGCACGAGCACGCGCGATTGCAGCTGGACTCCGCGCGGTTGCCGCGACGAGCGTCTTGGCCGGGCGACCTCCTCGTCTCCGACCGTGAACCTCGAGCTGTACTCGTCGACGTACACCTGCCCGTCGAGGCCGAGATACTCCGCATAGGAGCGGAGGAAGCCCTTGACGTACGTCTCGGCAGGGAGAAGGTCGAAGTCCTCGTCCTCCAGCGCGCGCAGGTACTTCGCCCGAATCTTCGTCGCCTGTTCGAGCTCGTTGAAGTCGAGTCCCTGGCGCACGCGCGCCTCTCGCAGGCTGCTACCGATCTCGAACACGGCCGCCCATTGTAGAGGCGTCTATCTGCTTCGCTCGTACAGGAGAACGAGCTCGTAGAAGCCGATCGAGAGAGCCGCGGCGACGGCGAGACAGACGGCGATCAATCCGATCACCACGGCGGTGCTCGCCACCGCCGTGCCTCCGCCGCGGACCCTCAGCCAGCGGACGTTGTCCCGCGCACGCCGCGCCATCACGAGGCCGACGAGCCCCAGGACGAACGCGAGCGGGATCGCGTAACCCGCATCGAGCAGCGTCATCCGGGCAGAGCGCCGAGAGACCTCCACCGCGGCCGGAAGCACCGCCAGGCCTGCCAGCGAGAGCAGGAGCGCCACCCACGCCCTGACCCTGCCCGCCGCGACCGGAGAGGCCATCCCCCTGGTCGAGACGCTACTGCTTGACGTACGGACGACCAACCGCCGCAGGTGGGACCGACCGGCCGATGACGCCGGCGACCGCGATGAGAGTCAGGACGTAGGGCAGGGCCTGGAAGAGGACGGCAGCGTTCCCCCACGGCTGCGCGAGCCGGAACGACAACGCGGTCGAGCCGCCGAAGAGGAGAGCGGCGCCGAAGGCTCCGAACGGACGCCAGTTGCCGAAGATCACCGCGGCCAGGGCGATGAAGCCGCGGCCGGCGGTCATGTTCTCGTTGAAGGAGCCGACGTAGCCGATCGACAGGTAGGCGCCGCCGAGAGCCGCGAGCACGCCGGAGAGTACGACTGCCGCATACCGTATCCCGTAGACGGAGATACCGACCGTGTCCGCGGCCCGAGGATGCTCGCCGACGGAGCGAAGGCGCAGACCGATGGGCGTCTTGAACAGCGTGATGTGCGCCACGATCAGCAGCAGGAACGACAGCCAGATCATCAGGTTCAGCTGTCCGAAAACCTTGCCGAGGAAGCCAATGTGGACATCGGGGATGCGCGGCAGGTCTCCGGGCGTCCCGTTCTCGCCGTAGACCTGGATGAAGAAGTAGCCGGTCACCCCGAGCGCGAGGAAGTTGATGGCGGTCCCGCTGACGATCTGGTCGGCGCGTAGGTTGATTGCCATGAAGGCGTGGACGAGCGCGAAGGCGGCGCCCGACACGGCGGCGCAGACAAGCCCCATCTCCCATGAGCCGAACTTGTCCGCACCGAGTGCGGCGAAGAACGCACCGGACAGCATCATCCCCTCGAGGCCGATGTTGATGACGCCGCTGCGTTCGGAGAACATTCCGCCGATCGCTGCGTAGGTCAGCGGCGTCGCCCACACCAGGGTGGCCGACAACAGCGCTGACCACACAACGACCTGCTGGAGGTTCCCTTCGCTCGCCTGCGTTGCGAGGAGGCCGAGCGCTATGCCGACGAGGCCCGCCGCGACGGCGAGCCAGCCGTTCCGGCCTGCGCCGCGCGAGACGGCTGCGATGCCGGCGCCGACGGCGAAGAGGCCGACGAGCACCGGCCACCACGGCTGGCGCGCGCTGATGGGCGGTAGCGTCAGGAAGAACGCGAAGAGCCCGAGGATGATCCCGACCGTCGCGACGTCGTTCGTCGTCGGACGGCCCGCGACGCGCTCGGCGAACGCGTTCACGCGGCCTCCTCGGCGGCGCGCTTGACGCCGGGAAGACGCAGCTTCCTCCTCGCCTGCCAGATGTAGAGGATCAGCAGGTCCGCGCCGACGAACAACAGGATCAGGGCCTGGATCATCAGCGCGAGGTTCCCCGCGAGCTGCGGTGGGAAGACGTTCGGATCGAGGCTTCGAGTCGAGGTCCCGGTCAGGAGCGCGCCGAACAACAGCGCTCCGAGCCCGACGCCGACTGCCGTGTTTCGCCCGAGCAGCGCCACCGCGATCCCGATGAAGCCGATGTTGGACACCTGGACGTCGAGGACGCCGAGGCGGAACTGCCAGCCCAGGATGTCGAGCCCTCCGGCAAGTCCCGCGAAGAGGCCGGAGATCGCCATGGCGACCACGAAGTTCCGCGAGACATTGATGCCGCCGTAGCGGGCGGCCTCGGGGTTGAACCCGACGGCGCGCACCTCGTAGCCGAGCGTCGTGCGGTTGAGGATGAAGTAGAAGACGAAGAGAGCCGCGATCGCGATGAAGATGCCGGAGCTCAACGCCTGGAGCGCAGGGTTCCCCCAGATCGCCGATAGCCTCGCGCCGTCGACGACGTCGTCCGAGATCGGGATCGACTTGTCGACGTGGTTCTGCAGCGGGCCGCCGCGGCCGAAGAGGTAGCTCCCGCCCCAGTACGCGATCCAGTTCAGCATGATCGTCGTGATCACCTCGTGAGCGCCGGTCGTCGCTTTGAGGAAGCCGGCGATTGCCGCCCCAGAACGCCCCGGCGAGCGCAGCCGCCACGATCGCGAAGAGAACGTGCGGGAGATGCGGCATGTCCACGAACCGGGACCCGACGTACACGGCGACGATCGCTCCGACGAGGTATTGCCCCTGGCCGCCGATGTTGAAGAGACCGCAGCGAAAGGCGAATGCGACGGCGAGCCCCGTCAGGATCAGCGGCGTCGTCGTGAGCAGCGTCTGCGTGAGGTTGTAGGCCGCCGTGTGGTTCGTGTTCGTGTCCCACCAGAACCAGATGTGGTGGTTCGTGAACGGGAGGTCGACGTGGTAGTTGCCGAAGTGGAAGAACCAGTTGAGCCCGGCGCCTTCGAAAATCGCCTTGTAGGTCGTCAACGGGTTGTGGCCCGTCGCGAGCACGACGATCCCGCCCATGAAGAATGCGAAGACCGCCGTCAGGAGGGGCGTGACGATGCCCCCGGCTCGCTGGTAGAAGGCGAGGCGCCTCGCCACCGTCGGTGCGTACGCCTCGGGATCCGCGGCGAGCGGCTCGGGGGTCGTGCGCTCGAGCGTCTGTCGGGTCGAGGTCGCTCAAGCGGCCTCGCGTTGCCGGGCGCCGGTCATGGCAATCCCGACTTCCTCCTCTGAGACGTCCGGTGGGAACTCGGCGACGATCCGGCCCTCGTAGAGCACGAGGATTCGATCCGAGAGCGACAGGATCTCCTCGAGCTCGAGCGAGACGAGGAGCACGGCCTTGCGGGCGTCGCGCTGCTCGACGAGGCGCCGGTGGACGAACTCGATCGCGCCGACGTCCAGCCCTCGCGTCGGCTGCGCGGCGATCAGCACGCTCGGATCCCGCGAGACCTCCCTTGCGATCACGACTTTCTGCTGGTTCCCGCCTGAAAGGGAGCCCCCACGGGTCGTCGGGCCACCCCCGCGTACGTCGAACTCCCTGAGCAGGCCCGCCGCCCAGCGGAACCAGCGGCGCGGATTGATCCAGCCGAGGCGCGAGAAGGGCTCTTTGCCGTAATCGTGGAGGACGAGGTTCTCGGCGAGGTTGAAGTCGAGCACCAGCCCTCGGCGGTGCCGATCCTCGGGGATGTGTCCGATGCCCGCGTCCAGGGTCTCGCGCGCCGTCGCGCGCGTGAGGTCTTGCCCGCGCACGGTGATGCTGCCGCTCGCGACGCTGCGAAGCCCGGTCAGTGCGTCGATCAGCTCGCTCTGACCGTTGCCGTCGACCCCGGCTATCCCGACGATCTCGCCCGCCCGGACATCGAACGAGACGCCGCGCACCGCTTCGAGCCCGCGGTCGTCGCGAACGTGGAGGTCTTCTACCCGGAGCAACACCTCGCCGGGGTTTGCCGGCGGCTTTTCGACGCGAAGCAGCACTTCCCGACCCACCATCGCCCGCGCGAGAGCGTCTTCGGTCGCTCCCTCGCGCGGAATCGTCTCGACGTTCTTGCCTCGTCGCAGGACGGTGATGCGGTCGGCGATGTCGAGGACCTCGTTGAGCTTGTGCGTGATGAAGATGATCGAGATGCCCTCGCGTGTGAGCGTTCGCAGGATCTCGAAGAGCTCCTGCGCCTCCTGCGGGGTCAGAACGGCCGTCGGCTCGTCGAGGATGACGATGTCCGCGTTGCGATAGAGCGCCTTCATGATCTCGACGCGCTGCTGCTGGCCGACCGTGATGCTCTCTACGCGGGCGTGAGGGTCGACGGCAAAGTTGAACGTTCGGGCGACCTCTTCCACGCGCTGCTCCGCGGCGTTCTCGTCCAGCAGGACCCCGGCGTGCACCGGCTCGTTCGCAAGCACGATGTTCTCCGTCACGGTCATGACCGGGATGAGCATGAAGTGCTGGTGCACCATCCCGATTCCGAGAGTGATCGCGTCCTTCGGCGACGAGATGGTGACAGGCTTGCCGTTCATGAGGATCTCGCCCGAGTCGGCCGTGTAGAGCCCGTAGAGGATGCTCATCAGCGTCGACTTCCCGGCCCCGTTCTCGCCGAGGAGCGCGTGGACCTCCCCGCGCCGGAGATCGAAGTCGATGTGGTCGTTTGCGAGGACGCCGGGGAACTGCTTCGTGATCCCGCGCAGCTCGAGGACGGGGACTTCATCCATCTGCGGCGATTCTAAGCCGGAAGGCAGAGGGCGGGCCTATCGAGCCCGCCCTCTCAACTGCTAGCTGAACTGCTGAGGCTGCTACGCCCCGCCGACGGACGTCGGCGGCTTGATCTTGCCGGCGATGATCTGCGTCCTTCAGCCTGTTGATCTGCACCATCCAAGCCTTCGGGATCTTCGCCTTCTTGCTGATCTTGCCGAGGGACACGCCCTTGTTCTTCAGATTGAAGACGAGGTCTTTGCCACCCCTGTAGCCCTTCCCCGACTTTCGCTCCCTTCACCGCCAGGAAGATGCCGGTGTCGACTCTCTTCACCGCGCTGGTGAGGATGTAGTTGCCGAGGTACGACTGGTCCATGTCCACGCCGACGCCCCAGCGGCCTGCCTCCTTCGCCGCGTCGAGAGCGCCGATACCGCACGGGCCCGCAACGGCGAAGATCACGCGTGCGCCTGCGTCGAGCTGGTTCTGGGCTACGGCCTTGCAGTGGTCCGGGGTCGGTGAAGTTCTGCGAGTACCCGATCTGAACCGTCGTCCCGGGCACGCACTTCGCGGCTCCGGCGCGGTACCCGGCCAGGAACGTGTCCACCGGTGGGATCTTGATTCCACCGACGACGCCGATGTTCTTGCGGCCCTCACGGGCGGCGACCTTCGCGGCGAGACAGCCGACGAGGTAGCTGTTCTGCTGGGTCGCGTACGTGAGACCCTCGATGTTCGAATGCGGCTTCCTTGAAGGCCGCCACGGAGTAGTCCGTGATCGCGAACTTCGTGTTCGGGAACTGATCCGCGACCGTCCTCGGTCGCGTCGGTCAGCAGGAAGCCTGCCGAGATGACGATGTTGTACCCCTGCCGCGCCAGCGAAGCCATGTTCGGCAGGTAGTCGCTCGCCGACCGCGACTCGACCGCGCGGTACTGGAACTTCAGCAGCCTTTGCCGCCCTCTTCATGCCGACCAGCTGGGTCTGGTTGAAACCCTTGTCGTTGAAGCGACCGACGTCGCTCACCAGGCCTGCCTTGAAGGCCGCCTGGGGTGCCGCAGCGCCGGTCGCAACGAAGCCGACAGCCGTCAAGACGACGGCCGCGAACGCTGCCAGCCCAAGCGGCAGCAGTCGATGCTTGGTCAAAACTCCCTCCTCCTCGAGAAACCGCCTATCCACTCGGAAGCGATGCTACTGCCTGCCGCTCCCGCCTTTCCCTCAGACGCCAAATCGAGGCTTAAGGTTAGCGGCGTGGCGGCGCAGCCGAACGGCTAGATTCGACCCTTCGGATCGGGAATTCCTGGAAAATCCGTATCCCACGCTGAACAGGCTTCGCGAGGGCGCACGGGTCTTCTACGACGAAGGGCGGGACCGCTGGTTCGTCACCCGCCACGAGGACGTCCGCGGGTGCCTGCGGGACAAGCGCCTGGGTCGCAACTTTCGCCACGTGATGTCCGCGGAGGAGATCGGCGTGCCACCGCTCGATCCCCGCTGGCAGGCATTCTGGGACGTCGAGCGCTGGAGCCTGCTCTGGCTCGAGCCGCCCGACCATACGCGCATCCGCAAACTCGTCGCCGCCGCCTTCACGCCGCGGAGCGTGGAAGCCCTGCGACAGCCGGCGCACGATCTGGCGGGCGAGCTGCTCGAGCCGCTCGCCGAGGCCGCCGAGATGGAGCTCCTGTACGACTTCGCGCAGCCGTACTCGATCGCCGTCATCTGCCGGCTCCTGGGCGTTCCGCTCGACCGCCATCGCGACCTGCTCGAGTGGTCGCACCGCATGGTGAAGATGTACGAGCTCGAGGTCCCGCCCGAGGCTGCGCTCGAGGCGAACCGCGCGGCCGATGAGTTCCGCGCATACGTCCGGGAGCTGATCCGAGACCGACGCGTGAACCCGGGCGGCGACATGGTCAGCGCCCTCGTCGGCGCACGCGTCGACGGCGGCCGTCTCTCCGACGACGAGATCGTCAGCACGGTGATCGTCCTGCTGAACGCGGGCCACGAGGCCACCGTCAACACGCTCGGCAACGGCATGCTGGCGTTCGCCCGCCACCCTGACCAGTGGGCCCGAGTGGTCAGCGGTGAGGTCACTGCACAGAACGCGGGCGAGGAGATGATCCGGTTCGACCCGCCGCTGCAGCTGTTCGAGCGGTGGGTCCTGTCCGACGACTTCTCCATCGGGGACACTCCGATTCCCAGGGGCGCGAAGGATCGCGATGCTGTTCGGCGCGGCCAATCGTGATCGCGCGCATGTTCGATCGCCCGGACGAGTTCGACACGGGCCGGGGGGACGCCGCGCAGCACATCGGCTTCGGCGGCGGCATTCACGTCTGCATCGGCGCCCCGCTGGCACGGATCGAGCTCCAGGCGAGCATCGACGCCATGCGCCGCTGGTGGCCGGACTTCGAGCTCGTCGAGGAACCGCGCCGCACCGGCGCGTTCGTCATCTGGGGCCTCGAGGGACTGCGGCTGGCCCGTGCGTAGGCGGGCGAGACGTCAGCCTTCGCGCGGCAGGGCGAGGTCGTTCTCGCCGACGAGAACGCGGCGCGGCTTCGAGCCCTCGTAGCCGGAGATGATCCCTCGCCGCTCGAGCATGTCGATCAGCCGGCCTGCGCGGGTGTAGCCGACCCGGAGTCGACGCTGGAGCAGCGAGACGGAGGCGGTCTGGGTCTGCACGACGACCTCGATCGCCTTCTCGAGCAGCGGATCCTCGTCCGGGTCGAAGTCCCCGTCGTCCCCGTCGACGTCCTCGGCGAACACCTCCGGTAGCTCCAGCAGCGACTCGTCGAGCTCCTGCTCGCGCTGGTGGCGGCACTGGTCGACGACGAGGGCGATCTCCTCCTCGGAGACGTACGCGCCCTGAACGCGCTGGAGCCGTGACGTCCCGAGCGGCTTGAACAGCATGTCGCCCTGACCGAGCAGGCTCTCTGCGCCGGCCTGGTCGAGGATCACGCGGGAGTCCGTCTGGGACGAGACCGCGAACGCGATCCGCGACGGGACGTTCGCCTTGATCATCCCGGTGATGACGTCGACGGAGGGCCGCTGCGTTGCGAGCACGAGATGGATCCCCACCGCGCGCGACTTCTGAGCGAGCCGGATGACGGCGTCCTCCACGTTCTGGGGCGAGATCATCATCAGGTCGGCGAGCTCGTCGATGACGACGAGCAGGTACGGCAGGGTCTGCTCGCCGCGCCGGCGGAGCGTGCGATTCGCCTCCGCGAGGTTGCGCGCGCGCAGCGTCGACAGCTTCTCGTAGCGGCGATCCATCTCCGCGACGACGTTCGTCAGCGCCGCTGCAGCCTGTTTCGGGCTCGAGACGACCGGGGTCAGCAGGTGCGGGATCGACTCGTAGAAGCCGAGCTCGATCCGCTTCGGGTCGACGAGGATCATCCGCACCTCGTCGGGTGTCGAGCGCAGCAGGATCGAGGTCAGCAGCGTGTTGATGCAACCCGACTTCCCGGAGCCGGTCGTTCCGGCAATGAGCAGATGCGGCATACGGGCGAGGTCGGTCCAGACGGCGGTTCCCGAGATGTCCTTGCCGAGCCAGACCGCGAGCGGGGTCGCCGTTGCGGGGAGCTCGTCGAAGATGTCGCCGAGCGTCACCAGGTTCGGCGAGAGATTCGGCACCTCGACGCCGACCGCTTGCTTGCCGGGAATCGGCGCGAGGATGCGGATCTCTGTCGTCGCGAGCGCGTACGACAGATCGTCCTTGAGCGCCGCCACCTTCGAGACCTTCGTCCCGGGCGCGAGCTGCAGCTCGTAGCGCGTGACCCGAGGGCCCGAGATCTGTCCCACGATCGTTGCCTCGATCCCGAAGTGCGCGAGCGTCTGCACCAGCGCGGCGGCCGTGCGCCCGGCGACGTCTTCCGAGACTTCGTTCGCGGGAGACGACCGGCGCAGGATCGCGCGGTCCGGAAGCTGGTACTCCTGGTGCGTCTGCGCAACGCCGACGTCGAACAGGCTCGGTTGATCCGGGTCTTCCGAGGAGTCCGGCTCGACGAGGAGCGGCGGCGGCTGCGTGTCGCCGACGACATCGGGGAAGTCGTGCACGACGTCGACCGGGGGCTCCGGGCTACGCAGTGGGATGACGTTCGTCGGCGGCGCGCTCTCCAGCGGGACGGTCGCGCGTCTTGCGCGGCTGTGCGCACGCTTAACGGCATGACCCGAACGCCGCACGATCGCGCCGGCCGACGCGCCGGTCAGCAGCAGGACGCCGACGACCAGCGCGAGGACGCCGACGATCGTCGTTCCCGTCGAGCCGACGAGGAGGCCGAACAGCCCCTCGATGCCGCTGCCGAGGCCGCCGCCGTGCGTCGAGCCGAGCGCGGCGAGCAGGCCGAAGCTCGTGACGATCAGGCCCGTGCGGAAGGGGCGCACGTCCACGAGGCTGCTTCGCGCGACCATCAGGCCGCCGACGACCAGGCATGCGATCGGGGCGACGTAGGCCGCCGCGCCGATGACGGCGATGAAGCCGTCGACGATCCCGCCGCCGACCATCCCACCGCTCCAGCCGAGATAGAGGACGGACGCGAGGAAGATGCCGAGCGCGATGAGCCCGAGGCCGATCAGCTCGAGGTGCTGCTCGCCGCCGGCCCTCCGCTTCACCTTGCGGGTGCGCTTCTTCACGCGTGAGGGGACGCGCGGCTTCAGCGTGCGCTTCTTACGGCGGCGCGCCATGCGCTGACTCTTCGCGACGGGCCGCTCGGCTCCTACCACCCATCCGGTGGGATGACGTAGACGCGTGCCGCCAGGGGCCCGAACGAATCAGCGAGCCCGATCCCTTCGATCGAGATGTTCGCCTGCACGGTCACGTCGGTCGTGTTCACGGCGATGACGTAGAGCGCACCGTTCAGCTTGCGCCCCGAGACGCGGATCGCACTGCTGGTCGAGCTCGGGTCGACCGGTTCGGCGAGCAGCGCAGGCGTGAGCGCCTTGATCTCCTCGTTGACTCGCGCGATCTCGGCGCCGATGGCTCGCGACCAGTGGTTCGGAAAGTACCCGAGGGAATCGGCGCCGCCTGCGATCGCAAGCCACGCCTCCGCGCGAACGGTCGCAGGCGTCGGGTCGAGCGCCGGAATCCTGCCGCACTCGTGCTCCATCGGCGCGACTTCGATCCACTGGAACGTCGGCTTGCCCGACGCGTCGCCGAGCTCGATCTGTGCATCCAGCACGTCGCCGAACGACCGCCTGCACCAGCCCTGGAGCGGATACAGGTCGAACCCGATCACGTCCGGGATCGTGAGCAGCACCGGATACATGCCCTTGCCCTGCGGCAGCGGCTCGGCGCGGCTGTAGAAGTGATTGGTGAGCGTCAGGAAGCTGACGCGTCCTACCCGCGCAGGGATGATCGCGTGCTCGAGATCCGCACGTTGGACGCTGCCCCGCGAGGAACGCATCCCACTCGTCGGGGTAGTACCAGCCGATCACTCCGCGTCCCTCGGTCTCCGCGTCGTCTGCGCTCACCACCGAATACGCGCGACCGGCGAGCCGGTTGCGAGCTCGAGGTCGTTCCGGCTGCAGCCGTCGCCGATGAAGAGGTTGATGCCGTCGTCGATGTTGCTCGCGAATCCGTCGGAGCATTGCCTCCAGACCGCGCGTCCGAAGAACGGTCGATCGTCGACCATGATCCGATCGCCGTCGGTGCGGGCCGCCGACATCGCGGGCACGGCGTCTGTCGTCACCGTCAGCGTCGCGGTTTCGGCGCGGTTCCACTCGTCGACTGCTCGAAGGAAGACGCGGTACGTCGTCGAGGGCTCCATGCCCGTGACGACGCTCTCGTGCTCGATCACGCTCTCGGTCGTCGGCTGTGTCCAGATGGTCGGTGCGTCCAGGCCGAAGGCGGCTTGCGTCGCCGTCGGAAGAGTTCGTGTGCCAAGTGACCCGTGCACTCGACGACGTCAGCGCAAGCACGCGCGCAGCCGTGATTGCAAGCGGCTCCGGCGGCGGCGTCTCGTCGGCTAGTCGGTCGCGGGCACGGACGGCACTCCACCCAGTACGAGGAGCGAGTCTCGGGCTCGGCGCCGTAGCACGCCGCTCGGCCTGAGCCTTTCGCGTCCGCGTCGGCCGAGCCTCGTCCAGGTGGCGCTCCCATTCGCACGGCCCGCGGAACGGAAGCCGCCCGGCTCGAATGTCGGACGTGGAGCCTGAGCCCGATGCGCCGCGGCGCCGGTTCAGCAGGCTGCGGCGTGCGTCCGGGGGACGCCGCGGCTGTCCTTTGCCGGCCGCCGTGGTGAATCACGAACGGCACCCACGCCCACGCGAGGACGACGAAGATCGGAAGAACGTGCCGCAGCCGCATACCACTGGTTGGAAGTACCAGCGGTGCTTCGTCCGCGGAAGGCCACGTTACTCAGTCGGCGCATAAGCGGCACAGAGCATCCCGAAATACGTCGGCGCTTCGTACGACAGGAACTCACCGCGCCAGCCGTCGTCGAGCGCACCGTCGAGCATCAGCATCTGCCACCAACTGTCGGCCTTGGCGGCGTCCACGAAGGCGGGATCGAGCTCGAGCAGGCGGTCGAGGCGATTCGCCTTCACGAGCTCGACGACGCGCGCGTCGTAGTCGGCCGCCGCCGGGTCGAATCCGTACGGCCCGTCGGCGTCGTGTGCGTGCCCATGATCCGCGCTCGCGATCACCGCGACCCGCTTCTTCGAGGCTCGGGCCACCGTGCCGAGCGCTCGACCGGCCCGGACGTGCTCCTCGACCGGCCGGTCGCGCGCGGGGCTCACCACGACCGCGGGAACGGGCGGGTCGGACCGGCCGCCCATCGCCCAGAGCGGGATCAAGACGCCCCAGTCCATCGGCGCCGTCGCCGCGGTGGGGTCGTTCGCACCGAAGCTGGCACCGACCACCGGGAGACCCGCATCGTGGAGGGCGACGACGGCTTGCGCCGCCAGCTCGACGTCGACCGGACACGTCAGCATTACTTCAGGCGCGTCGAACTCGGCCAGCGTTCCCGCGAGCGTGCCTGCGAGGACGACTGCGAAGTGGCCCTCCACGTGGACGTTGTGCGGCGTGAGGACGATCGTGGCTTCGGGGCGAGCCGCGTCGAAGCGGCGTCCGAGCTCCTCGAGCGCAGCGTGGGTCGCCTCGGCACCTTCGATCGGAGCCTGGGGCAACGTCCCGTGGGGAGCGATCGCGGCGAAGACGAGGCTCACCGCAGCGAGTTGATCCGCTCGACCAGCAGCTCGAGGAACCCGTCCGCGTCGATGTCGACACCGACGTGCGCGTTCGGCTCCCGCTCGGTCCTGCGCCAGAGATCGACGACGGTGCGCCCGCGGCAGAGCTCCGACTCGAGTGTCGATCTCGACGTTGCGGAAGCGCGTCTCGACGAGATCCGATCGCATCGCCTGCGCAACGGCGACCGCGTCGTGGATCGGCGAGCCGTCGAACCCGTAGACCTCGCTGTGAAACCTGTCGTAGAAGCGTCAACAGCTCCGTCACCATCTTCCCCACTCGGCCGGTGAGCCGTCCGACATGGGCGGGCGTGAAGAGCGCCTTGTGCGTGACGTCGAGGCCGACCATGGTGAGGTCGATGCCGCTCGCGAAGACACGCGCCGCCGCCTCCGGATCCCACCAGATGTTGAACTCCGCCGCCGGCGTCACGTTGCCCTCGGCGACGGCGCCTCCCATCAGCACGATCCGCGCCGGTCGGGCGTCGGGATGCAGCGCGAGCATCAAGGCGACGTTCGTGAGCGGCCCCGTCGGCACCAGCGTCACCTCGCCGCCTCGCTCCCTGATCCGGTCCGCGAGGAAGTCGACCGCGTGGAGGTCGACGGGCGAGCGCTGCGCCGGCGGGAGGTCCGGGCCGTCGAGCCCCGTCTCGCCGTGCACGTACGCGGCGACGAACGGGTCGCGGACGAGCGGCCGGTCCGCGCCCGCGGCGACGTCGATCTCCGTGCCGTCCGGCGAACTCGAGAATGCGCAGTGCGTTCGCCGTCGTCTTGCGAAGGGTCTGGTTTCCGGCGACGGTCGTCACGCCGAGGATCTCGAGCTCGGGCGACGCGAGAGCGAGAAGCAGCGCGATCGCGTCGTCGTGCCCGGGATCGCAATCGATCAGGATCGGCGTTGTCACGCGCGGAGTATGGCGTCTACCTCGTCGGCAGTCGGCAAGGACGGTTGCGCGCCGAACCGCGAGGCCGCGATCGCGCCCGCCGCGCAGGCCCGCCGCAGGCCCTCCTCCGGCTCGCGCCCCTCGAGCAGCGAGACGACCAGACAGGCCGTGAACGCGTCGCCGGCGGCGGTCCCGTCGACCGCCTTCACGGTCGGCGGACGAGCGCGCGCGACCTCCTTGCCTTCTTCGAGCAAGATCGCGCCTTCCTCTCCGAGGGTCACCGCGAGCAGCCGCTGCTCGCCGATCACGTCCGCCTCGTAGCGGTTCGCGACGACCAGGTCGGCACTCACTGGAAGCTCGCGGGCCGGCGCGGCGTTGATGCAGAGCCAATCGGCCTGGGCCCTCGCCTCGCGAACGGCGGCGTCGGGGATCTCGAGCTGGCAGAGGATGCTTTCCGCGGGCCGCGAAGCCGCCGACCTCCGCGTTGGCTCCGGGCACGACGACGATGACGTTCTCGCCGTCCGCGGCGACGAAGATGATTGCGAGGCCCGTCGGCGCGTCGACCTCCCGGATGTCGAGGTCGACGACGGCCTCTCGCAGCCCGGCCAGCGCCTCCTCCGCATACGCGTCCTTCCCCACGCACCCGACCATCCGCACGTGCGCTCCGAGGCGTGCGGCCGCGACGGCCTGATTCGCTCCCTTTCCACCCGGGATGCGCTCGAGTGTTGCGCCGCTCAGCGTCTCGCCCGGCCGCGGCAGACGCTCCACGCGGGCCTCGAGGTCGAGGTTGATGGAGCCGACGACGGTCAGCTCAGGCGGCAAGCGCGCGGAGGTCGACCGCCGCGCGTTCCAGGTTCTCGCGCAGGTCGAAGAGACCGGCCCAGAGCGACGAGCGGTCCGGCGCGGCGTCGATCCGCGCCATGTCCGACAGCCCCTGCAGCGCACGCACGAGCACCGCCAGCTCGAGGTAGGACTGGGCTACCCGCGTCCGGCATGCGCTGACACCGGCCCGCTGAAGGATCGGCGACCAATCGAGGAGCTCACCTGCGCCGGGCCCGCCGTACCAGGAGCGTCCTTCCGCCCGGTCGGGCTCGAGCTCGAGCAGATAGCGGTCGAGCGGGTAGGCGAGACCGGTGATCGCGGTTTCCGCGCGATCCGCGGCATGGCGCAGAGCGGCCTGTCGTGCGCCGGGCGTCGACGGGGACGCGTCCCCGCGCGCCCACCGCTCCAGCAGACGGCAGAAGGCCAGCGCGGCCGCCTCGCACGCGGCGAGTTGTCCCACGAGCCGCCTCGCGGTCGCCCACTCGACGGCGTGGTCGTGGAGGACGTCCGCCCAGCCGGGCTCGCTGGCGCGAAGCGTCGACATCAGACCTCCACGACCACCGGCAGGATCATCGGCCGGCGGTGGGTTCGGTCGTACACCAGCTGGCCGAGCTCGTCGTGCAAGTGCTCCTGCAGAAGCTTGATCTCGCTGATGTGGTCTCGCAGGCACCGTTGCAGCACGCGCGCGGCCTCCTCGCGCAGCTCGTCGAGCAGGCCGCCGGAACCGTCTCCGAAGCCGCGTGCGATCAGCTCCGGCGGCCCAGCGGATCCGCCGTTCGACGAGGCGAGCGTCGCGACGACGATCAGAACGCCGTCCTCGGAGAGACGGCGACGATCGCGCAGCGCGACGTCGTGGACATCACCAACTCCCAGACCGTCCACGAAGGCGATGCCGGTCTCGACCTCGTCCACGATCTCTCGCCCCTTCAGCCGAGAGCTCCACCACCGTTCCGTTGTCCGCGAGCACGATCGCGTCGGCCGGCACGCCCGACTCACGCGCGAGCTGCGCGTGGGCGGCCTGCATCCGAAATTCGCCGTGCACGGGCATGACGGCGCGCGGCCGCAGCAGCGACAGCAGCGTGCGGAGCTCCTCTGCGCAGGCATGGCCGGAGACATGCACGGGCGCGATCTCCTGGTGCAGCACCTCGGCTCCCGACTTCGCGAGCTGGTTGATCGTGTCGTGCACGCGCAGCTCGTTCCCGGGGACCGGCTTGGCCGAGATGATGACCGTGTCGCCCCGCTCCACCCGCAGGGCCGGATGGTCGTTGTAGGCGATTCGCGTCAGCGCGGACAACGGCTCTCCCTGGCTCCCGGTACAGAGGATCAGCTGCTCGTGCGGAGCCAGCTCCTCCAGCTCCTGCGGGCGCACGAGCGTCCCGTCGGCCACGTTCATGTAGCCGAGGTTCCGGGCGATGTTCGCGTTCTTTCGCATCGAGCGTCCGATGATGCACACCTTCCGTCCCTGCGCCACGGCAACGTCGATCGCCTGCTGCATGCGGTGGACGTTCGAGGCAAAGGACGAGACGAGGATGCGGCCCTGCCGGAGCGGAAAGATCTGCCTGAACGCCTCGCCGACGATCCGTTCCGAGGGAGTGAACCCGGGTCGCTCGGCGTTCGTCGAGTCGCCGAGGACAAGGTCGACGCCGCGGTTGCCGAGCTCGGCCAGTCGGCCGACGTCGGTCCTCAGGCCGTCGACGGGCGTGTGGTCGAGCTTGTAGTCGCCCGTGTGCACGATGCGGCCGCCGGGCGTCTCGAGCACGATCGCGACGGAGTCGGGGATCGAGTGCGCCATGCGCACGAACTCGATCCGGAACGGGCCGAGCTCACGAGGCGGGTCGTCCGGATGCACCTCGAGCAGCTCGGCCGCGCGCAGCAGCCCGTGCTCGTCGAGCTTCGACTTGACCAGGCCGAGCGTGAGGCGCGTCGCCCAGACCTCCGGCACCCGTACCTCGCGCATCAGGTACGGAAGGGCGCCGACGTGATCCTCGTGCCCATGGGTGAGGATCACCGCGCGAATCGAGTCGGCCCGGTCCCGCAGATAGCCGAAGTCCGGGAGCACGAGATCGACGCCGAGGTGCTCGTCGCGCGGGAACGCGAGACCGGCGTCGACGACGACGATCGAGCCCTCCGACTCGTAGACGGTCATGTTCTTGCCGACCTCACCGAGGCCGCCGAGTGCGACGATCCTGCATGTTCCGGGCATTGGAGAGAAGTCTAAGCGGGGAATCGGTCCTGGCCGACGAGAGCCTGCGGCGCGGAAGGCGTCGAGCTAGGCGGCGGCGGGGCTCAGCACCCCGAGGCGCTCGAGACAGTCGCGAACGCGCGCGATCTCGTCCTCGTTCGCCTCCACGAGCGGCAGGCGCAGACCGCCGACGTCGTGGCCGAGCAGGTTCAGCGCCGCTTTGATCGCGATCGGGTTCGTCTGGACCTTGAGCAGGTCGTAGGTCGGCGCGAGCTCCTGGTCCAGGCGGCGCGCCGTTTCGACGTCGCCGTCGCGGAAGGCCCGGACCATTTCCTTCACCTGCGGTCCGGCGACGTGCGTGTGCACGCAGATGCCGCCGATTCCACCCAGCTCGAGAAACGGGAAGACGAGGTTGTCGTCCCCCGCGTAGAGATCGAGCCCGGTCTCCGAGACGATTCGCCGCGCCTGCTCGAGGTCGTCGTTCGCCTGTTTGACCGCACGGACCGTCGGAATCTCGGCCAGCTCGGCGATCGTCTCGGGCTCGATGTTGATGACGACCCGCCCCGGAATGTTGTAGGCGATGATCGGCCGGTCGCTGACCTCCGCGACGGCGCGAAAGTGCGCCACGATCCCGCGCGGCGGCGGCTTGTTGTAGTACGGGGTCACGACGAGGAACCCATCGACGCCGAGCTCGTGCGCTTCGCGAGTCAGATCGATGGAGTGGGCCGTCGAGTACGTGCCGGTCCCCGCGACGACGGTAGCGCGGCCCTCGAGCGCCTCCACGGCCACACGGAAGAGCTCGAGGCGCTCGTCATCGGTGAGAGTTGGGCTCTCGCCCGTGCTGCCCGACGACGACGACACCGTCCGACCCGTTCTCGACCAGGTACTGAGCCAGCTCGCGGAAGCGGTCGAAGTCGACCGACCCGTCCGCCTTGAACGGCGTGACGATCGCAGTCAGGACCTCCCCGAGCACGGCTCCATAGTCTAGACAGGTGGATCTGACGATCCGGGATGCTGAACCGCGCGATGCCGAGGCGATCGCCGGCTTGCTCGCCCAGCTGGGTTACCCGGCCGAGGCTGGCGTCGGTCGAAGCGCGGCTCGAGCGCCTGCAGATCGTGGGTGACCGCGTGGTCGTCGCGGAGCGCGACGGCGAGGTAGTCGGCCTTGCGCAGCTGCACGTCTCCCCCACGCTCGAGTACGAGCGCCCTGCCGCGAAGCTGGCTGCGCTTGTCGTGGACGTGTCACGTCGCGGCGAGGGAATCGGCCGCGCCCTCGTGGCGGCCATGGAAGCCGAAGCACGTGCCCGCCGCTGTGAGCTGCTCTTCGTGACGACGGCTGAACGCCGCGACGACGCGCACGAGTTCTACCGTCGTGTCGGCCTCGAGGAGACGGGCAAGCGGTTCGCGAAGTCGCTTGGCTACGAGCCGACGGGCAGCGAGTAGTCGACCCACTCCGCGCGTGTCGCGCCGACACGGTCGTACAGCGCGCTGCGCACGGAGGTTCTCCTTCGCCGTCTGCCAGGTCAGGTGCTCGGCGCCGTGTCGGCGTGACTCCTCGAGACACGCGTTGATCAGATCGACGGCGAGCCCGGTTCCGCGCGCTGAGGCGCGACGTAGAGGTCGTTCATGATCCCGACTCGCGCCGCGTCCAGCGTGCCCCAGCACCAGTAGACCGTCGCGAACCCGACCGCGACGCCACCGGCGTCCCGGGCGATGAGCTGAACGCCTTCACGCTCCGGATCTGCGATCAGCGCCTCGCAGAGAGCGACCAGTGCCTCGTCAGAGGGCGTCACCTCGTAGAAGTCGCAATAGGCGCGGAGGAGCGGCAAGAAGTCGGCGAGGTCGGTGCTCGTGACACGTGAGATATCGCTCACAGCAGCGTGTCGAGGCCGACCGTCAGTCCGGCCGGCAAGGATTGGAGCTTCTCCAGCGCGAGCAGGACGCCGGGCACGAACGCCTCACGCGAAAACGTGTCGTGGCGGATCGTCAGGAGCTGGCCCTCCCCGCCGAACAGGACCTCCTGATGTGCGACGAGGCCGGGCAGGCGGACCGAGTGGATCGCCGGGTCGTCCCCGAGCAGCTCCGCGGTCGCTTTCGCTGTGCCCGACGGTGCGTCCCGCTTCGCCTCGTTGTGCAGCTCGACGATCTCGGCCCGCGGCATGTGCGCCGCGGCTTCTCGCGCGAAGCGCATCATCAGCACCGCGCCGAGCGCGAAGTTCGGCGCGTGGAAGCAGGCCACCCCGCGCTCGCGTGCCTGTGCGTCGACCTGCTGTTGGTCGAAGCCGGTCGTCCCGATCACGCAGGGAAGGCCACGCTCGAGCGCTGCCGCGACGTTTGCCTTCGACGGCCTCGGGGGCCGTGAAGTCGATCATCGCCTCTGCCGAGTCGAGGTCGACGAGCTCGTGTCCGTTCGCCTCGAGCGCCGGTGCGAGAACCCGGCCGACCTTGCCGCCACGCCCGTTGAGGGCGAGCTTCACGCAGCTCGCGCGAGCACGGACGGGTTGATGCGCCGAGCCGCGGCGCGGAACGCTCGCTCGCTCGGGCCGATCCCGGAGATCGAGAGCCGCTCCGGCGCGAACAGCAGTCCGGCGAGCTCGGACACCTCGTCCGGCTCGACGGCCTCGATCTCGGCGATGATCCGCTCGAAGGACAGCAGCTCGGTGTCCGTGATCAGCGACTTGCCGAGCCGGCTCATGCGGTTCGAGGTGGACTCCATCGACAGCATGATCCGCCCCTTGAGGTTCTCCTTCGCCCGCGAGACCTCGTCCGGGCGAAGGTTGCCGCCTGCGATGTCGGCGAGTTGCTCCGCGGCGATCTCGAGGCACGGCGCGAGGTTCTCCTCTCGCGTGCCGACGTAGACGCCGACCAGCCCCGTGTCCGTGTATTGCGAGGCGAACGAGTACACCGAGTACGCCATCCCGCGCTTCTCGCGGATCTCCTGGAAGAGCCGCGAGGAGGCCGAGCCGCCGAGGATCGAGTCGAGGATGGATGCCGCGAAGCGGCGCCGGTCCGAACGCGCGATCCCGGGTGCGCCGATGCACACGTGGTACTGCTCGGTGTCCTTCTTCGCGAAGCGGAAACCGGGTGGCGGCGCCTTCACCAACGGGCGCCGCACTCGCGGCCCGCCCGTCTGCGGTCGCTGCTGGCTCTGCGCGCGCTGCAGCATCCGCACGAGCTTGTTGTGCTCGATGTTCCCCGCCGCGGCGATGACGACGTTGCCGGCCGCGTACATCTGCCGGTGGTACGTCGTGAGGACGCGCCGCGTGACCGACGAGATCACGTCGGCCGTTCCGATCACGGGCCGGCCGAGGGCGTGCCGGCCGAAGACGGCCTCCGAGAAGAGGTCGTGCACGAGCTCCTGCGGCGTGTCCTCGTACATCGCGATCTCCTCCAGCACCACCTCGCGCTCCGCGTCGAGATCGGCGAAGACGGGAGCGAAGACCATGTCGGTGATGACGTTCAGCGCTGTCTGGACGTGCGCATCCGGAACGCGTGCGTACACCATGGTGTGCTCACGCGAGGTGGCGGCATTCAGCTCGCCGCCGAGGCCGTCGAAAATCTCGGCGATCTGCTGGGCGTTGTACGCGCTCGACCCTTTGAAGAGGAGGTGCTCGATGAAGTGGGAGACGCCCGCCTTGGCCTCGGTTTCGTCGCGTGAGCCGGCGCCGATCCAGAAGCCGAGCGCAACCGAGCGAACGCTCGGGACTCGCTCCGAGATCACTCGTTCGCCCGATTCCAGCTCGGAGAGGACGTACTTCTGAACCATGGGCGCATCGTAACGAGCGCTAGTCGAGTGCCGGAACGAGCTGCCCGTGCGCCTCGAGCAGAGCATCGACGAGGTCGTGGATCTCGCCCAGCGAGAGCTCCGCAGCCGTGTGTGGGTCGAGCATCGCGGCGTGATAGACGTGATCGCGGCTCCCCGTGAGGGCCGCCTCGACCGTGAGGCTCTGGACGCCGACGTTCGTCTGGGTCAGGGCCGCCAGCTGCGGCGGTAGCACGCCCACGGCCTGCGGCGCGATGCCGGCGCCGTCTGCGATGCACGGCACCTCGACACAGCAGTACGGCAGGTTGTCGATGAGGCCGTCGTTCATCACGTTGCCGTTGAACATGAAGGGGTCACCCGTCTCGAGGGCGTGGACGATCCGCGCCCCGTATTCGTCGCTTCGTTCCACCAACGGCATCCGCTCACCCGCCTCACCGCCGCACGGAGCTCCTGCCATTCGGCGAGCTGCGTCTCGCAGCGTCGCGGGTACTCGTCGAGCGGGACGTTGAACTCCTCCAGCAGATCCGGGCGATCCCGTTTGATGAACCACGGCACGTACTCGGCGAGGTGCTCGGAGGACTCCGTGCAGAAGTAGCCGAAGTGCCGAAGCACCTCGTAACGGACGCGATTCCAGTCCGGGATGTCCCGCTTCTCCCGGAGGTCCGGATAGACGTCGCGGCCCGCATGGCGGAGCTCGAGGTAGAAGGCGAGGTGGTTGATACCTGCACAGCGATACTCGAGCTCGTCCGCCGGTATGATCGAGGTCGGCCGCAAGGTCGCGCGCCGTTCCCTGAACCGAGTGGCAGAGGCCGATCGTCCGGATCGGGCTCGCGCGCGAGACCGCCCAACAGAGCATCGCCATCGGGTTCACGTACTGCATGAGCAGGGCGTCCGGGCAGAGCTCCTCCATGTCACGGCAGACGTGAAGGAGAACGGGAATCGTGCGAAGCCCGCGCATGATCCCGCCGATGCCCAGCGTGTCGCCGATCGTCTGCCGCACCCCGAATCGCTTGGGCACCTCGAAGTCGGTCACCGTCGCAGGCCGGTAGCCGCCGACCTGCATCATCGTGATCACGTAGTCCGCACCGTCGAGGGCTTCGCGTCGGTCGAGGGTCGATGCGATCTGTGGGTTGACGCCCGCCGCGTCGGCGACTCGCCGCGCCATCAGCTCCGATGTCTGGAGTCGCTCTCGGTCGATGTCCATGAGGGCGAGGGTCGCGCGCTCCGGCGAGCTCCGGGAAGCTCAAGAGGTCGCCGATGAGCGTCTTCGCGAAGACCGTCGAGCCGGCGCCGATCAGGGCGATCTTCATGTCCCGGAAGCGCCTCGGTGCATAGCCTCAGGATCCCATGAGCCTCGAAGTCTGGGCCCCCGGACGCGTCAACCTGATCGGCGAGCACACCGACTACGCCGGCGGCCTCGTGCTCCCGATCACGATCGAGCTCGGCATCCGGCTGAACGTCCGACCGGCACAGGGAATCCGTCTCACCTCGGGTGGCGAGCCAGTAGAGGTTGCGGGAGACGGCGCGGGCGAGGCGTCGGGTTGGGGGCGCTACGTCGCAGCCGTGGCTCAGGAGCTGGCCGCTCTAGGGCGGCCCTCGATCGGAATCGCGGGGGCGGTCGAGGCAACGCTGCCGCAAGGAGCGGGGCTCGGTTCGTCGGGCGCGCTGGAGGTGGGCGTTTCGCTCGTCCTCTGCGCGGTCGCCCAGTTCGAGCTCGCTCCCTTCGACCTCATCGAAGCCTGTCGACGCGCGGAGCGCCGTGCCGTCGGCGTACCGTCCGGCATCCTCGACCAGGCTGCGTCGCTTCTGGGAAGGGAGGGATGCGCGCTGCTGCTGGACTGCGGCACTCTCGAGCATCGTTGGGTTCGACTGCCGCCGGAGCTGGGGATCGTCGTCGTCGACTCCGGCGAGCGCCACGCGCACGAGGGCTCGAGCTACGGCGACCGTCGCGCCGAGCTGCAGGCAGGTCATCCCGGACGTCTTCGGCACGTGGCGACGGAGAACCAGCGTGTTCGCGATGCGGTTGCTGCTCTCGAGCGAGGCGACCTGCGTCTTCTGGGAGAGCTGATCACTGCGAGTCATACGAGCCTTCGCGACGACTACGAGGTTTCGACTCCGATGCTCGACCATGTCGTCGAGAGCGCGGTGGCGGCGGGGGCGCTCGGGGCGCGTCTGACCGGCGGTGGCTTCGGTGGTTCGGTCGTCGCGGTCGTGGAGCGCGAACGTGCAGACGACGTGCTCGCGCGGACGCTCGAGCGGGCGGGGACTCAGGGCTGGGTCGTGCGCGCGGCCGAGGGCGCTACTCGACGCAGAACGGATTCCCGTCGGGATCCCGCATGACCGTCCAGGCGCGGTTTTCGCCCGAGTTCGTCGTCTCGGCAGTCGCACCCGCGGCCTCGAGCCGCTCGACCTCGGCCTCGCGGTCGTCGGCAAGCAGGTCGAGGTGGATCGGGTAGGACTCGGGCCTCGACCTCTCCCGACGCTGGAACAGAAGCCGCGGCCGGCTGCCGTCTGGATTGCGCGTTGCATAGAACGACTCGAACTCCCGCTCGTCCATGCCACCGTCGCGGAGCAGCTTGCAGGAAGTCCTCGTCGACGGGCTCGTCGGGCCAGCCGAGGGCCGTGGCCCAGAAGCGGCCGAGCGGAATCGGGTCGGCGCAGGAGAACGTGACGTTGCCGACGTAGCGGTTCGGCAGCGGGTTCGGCGGCGACTGGATGCAGAAGCCGTTCCCCTCGGGGTCGCGCATCACCGTCCACGTTTCGGACAACTCACCGATGCTGTGCGACTTCGTCTCGACGAGTCGCGCGCCGAGGCCGCGCAGGCGCTGCAGCTCCTCCTCGCGGTCCGGCACGTTGATGTCGAGATGGATCGGCAGCTCGATCGTCGGTGACTTCGGCATTCGATTGAAGAAGAGCTCGATCCCCTCGCCGGAGGCGCGCCAACTCTCTCCCGCGGCTTCGGCGGAGTAACCGTCGAGCACCTGCGCCCAGAACTCCGCGACGAGCCGCGGGTCGTCGCAGGCGAAGGTCACGTGGTTGAGCCGAAGCATGGCCGTCAATGCCGAGCCGCTGCTAGCCGACGCAGAACGGATTCCCTTCGGGATCGCGCATGACGGTAAAGGTGAGGTTCGCCCCGTGCTTCGTCTCCACGACCGATGCGCCGAGCTGTGTGAGCCGCTCGACCTCCGTTTCCCGGTCGTCGGTTCCGAGGTCGAGGTGGACCGGATGTGACTCCGGCCAGGACTTTGCGCGCCGCTGGAAGTAGAAGCGCGGCGGGATGCCGTTCGGTGGTTTCGTCACGTGGAACCCGCTCAGCTCCGGCTCCCCCACGCCCGCGTCGCGGAATCGCTGGATGAGTGCTGGGTCGATGTCCTCGTCGGGCCAACCGAGTGCGAAGGCCCAGAAGCGGCCGAGCTCGCGAGCGTCGGCGCAGGAGAAGCTCACGTTCCAGATGTGGTTGTGCGCGTCTTCCGGGACCGTCCTCGAGGCAGAAGCCGTTTCCCTCCGGATCGCGCATCACGGTGCAGCCGCCGGAGAGGTCGCCGATCTCGAACGACTTCTTCTCGACGAGCGTTCCCCCGAGACGCACGACCCGCTCGCGCTCCGCCTCGCGATCCGGAACGTTGATGTCGAGGTGGATCGGCATTTGGATCGTCGGTGACTTCTCCATCCGGTTGAAGAGGAGATTCGTTCCTTCACCGCGTGGATCCTTGGCGAGCCATCCATCCCCAGCGGGAGTGGCTTCGTAGCCGAGGAGCGCCGACCAAAACTCGGCGACGCGGCCCGGGTCCGAACATGCGAAGGCGATGTGAACCAACTCCAGCATCCCGCCATCCTAGGCAGAGACCCGCGGCCCACTCGATGCGCCCCCACCCACAACCCGGGTGGGGTGAACACCCACCACCCTCGCCGTCGACGATACCGGCGTAGCTCCGCGCGTGTCTGCGCCGGATCTGGGGCAAGTTCGCGCTTACCGGGTTACCCAGGTGCGCGACTCCTGGCTCGAAATGACGAGGGCGGCCGGAGCCGCCCTCGTCACGTCTGCTTGTCGAGCGGAAGACTAGCCGCGCTCGCGGTCGCCGCGGCCGCGGCCGCCACGGCCCCCGCGCCGATCACGGTCGCCTCGAGGCGGTCGGTCCTCGGTCCGCTCGCGCGGCGGGGCGTCCTTCGCCCGCTGGATCAGCTCCTCGGGGCTGACCGTGCTCCCGTTCTCGTGCTTCTGGATGAGCTTGAGGCCGATCCGGCCGCGTGCCTTGTCGACCTCCTGGACGACGCACGTCGAGGATGTCGCCACGGTTGATGACGTCCTCGATGTGCGCCACCCGCCCAGGGCCCACGTTGGACACGTGCAAGAGCCCGTCGGTCCCCTTCTTCAGCTCGACGAACGCTCCGAACTGCGTGGTCTTCACGACCTTCGCATTACGGAACTCGTCGCCCACCTCCGGCTCCTTCGTCAGCGACTCGATCGCCGAGATGGCAGCGTTTGCCTTCGTCCCGTCGGTGGCGTAGATGAGGATCGTGCCGTCCTCCTCGATGTCGATCTGCACCTCGTACTCGGCCTCGAGCGCGCGAATCGTCTCGCCGCCCTTGCCGATCACCATGCCGATCTTCTCCTGGTCGATCTTCACGCTCGAGATCCGCGGCGCGTTCTCGTTCAGCTCCGACCGGACCTCCGGGATCGCCTCCAGCATCTTGTCGAGGATGATCTCGCGCGCCCGCTTCGCCTGCTCGAGCGCGGCCTGCAAGATCTCCCGCGTCACGCCGGTGATCTTGATGTCCATCTGCAGGCCGGTAATGCCGTCGCGCGTGCCCGCGACCTTGAAGTCCATGTCGCCGAGATGGTCCTCGGCGCCCTGGATGTCCGTGAGGATGACGTAGTCGTCGCCCTCCTTGACGAGGCCCATCGCGATCCCCGAGACCGGGGCCTTGATCGGCACGCCCGCGTCCATCAGCGCAAGCGTCGAGCCACAGACCGAGCCCATCGACGACGAGCCGTTCGACTCGAGCGTCTCCGACACGATGCGGATCGTGTACGGGAACTCGTCTGCCGACGGGATCACGGCCTCGAGCGACCGCTGCGCGAGCGCGCCGTGACCGATGTCGCGCCGCTTCGGCCCGCGCATCATGCCCGTCTCCCCCACCGAGTAGGGCGGGAAGTTGTAGTGGTGCATGAAGCGCCGGTCGGTCTCGAGCGACAGGTCGTCGATGCGCTGACCTTCCTTGGCGGTGCCGAGGGTCAGCAGCGACATGATCTGCGTCTGTCCTCGCGTGAACAGCCCCGAGCCGTGCACGCGCGGTGCAACCCCGACCTCGCATGAGATCGGACGGATCTCTTCCGGAGATCGCCCGTCCGGACGATGCTTCTCGACTGCGATCTTGCGGCGGACGAGCTCCTTGTAGATCGCCTCGGCGGCCTTCTTGACGTAGTTCCTCGTCAGCGCATCCTTGACGGTCGCCGCCTCTCCGTCGCCGAGTGCCGGGCCGACCGGGAACGGCAGCCCAACGGTGTCGACGATGCGATCGAAGAGGAGCTGCCGCTTGGCTGACTTGAGCTCCTTCGAGTCCTGTTCCGCGTCGGTGAGCGCACGCAGATCCGTCTCGAACTGCTCGCGCACCGGCTGGAGCACCGCCTCGAGCCGGATTCGCTCGAGCACGGTCGCGAGGCTCATCTTGCGCTGCACCTGCCGCAGGACGTCCTCCTCGGTCGAGTCCATGCTCAGCTCTCCGAGCGCCTCCTCCACCGCTGCATCCGCAGCGCGCAGGCCCTCGGCCTTGATGCGCTCGCGGATCGTGCCGCCGAACTCCTGCTCGATTTCCTCCGTGACGCTGTCGTCGAGCCACTTCGCTTTGCCCGCCTGACGCTGGAGGTCGAGCTGCGCGTCACACAGCTTCTTGACCTCGGAATGCGCGAGGTCGAGCGCCTCCAGCAGCTTCTCCTCGCTCACCTGGTTCGCGCCGGCCTCGACCATCGTCAGCGCGTCGGGTGTTCCGACGACGATCAGGTCGAGCTCCTGGTGCTCCTCCACTTCCGGCAGCGTCGGGTTCACGACGAGCTCGCCGTCGATGATCCCGATCCTGACGGCGCCCACCGGGCCGAGGAACGGCATCGGCGAGACCATCAGCGCGGCCGAGGCGCCGTTGATGCAGAGGATGTCGTGGGCGGTGATCAGATCGGCGCTCAAAACCGTGCAGATCACCTGGGTCTCGTTCTTGTAGCCCTTCGGCCACAGCGGCCGAATCGGACGGTCGATCATGCGCGCGGTGAGGATGGCGCGCTCGGTCGGGCGCCCCTCGCGCTTGAAGAAGCCGCCGGGGATCTTCCCGGCCGCGTACATCCGCTCCTCGACGTCGACGGTCAGCGGGAAGAAGTCCGCACCCTCGCGCGGTTCCATCCGGCCCTGGGCGGTCGCCAGGACCATCGTCTCGCCGGACCGGACGACGACGGCCCCGTCGGCCTGCTTCGCCAGCTTCCCGGTCTCGAACGTGATCTCGCGCCCGCCGATGGTCACGCTGACCTCGGCCTGGCGCTCGGTGGCAATTGCCATATGTCTGTCCTCCACTCTGCTTGGTGAAGAGTGGGGACTCGAGTCAGCGTCGGAACCGGCGCTCGCTCGAATCTCCACTCCTCCTTGATTACGGACCTAGCGCCTGAGCCCCAGCTCCTTGATGAGGGCGCGGTAGCCCTCGAGGTCGCGCTTCTGGAGATACGTCAGAAAGCGCCTGCGCCGACCGACGAGCTTGAGCAGGCCGCGACGCGAGTAGTGATCCTTGGGATGCGTCCGCAGGTGCTCGGTCAGGTCGTTGATGCGCCGCGTGAGGAGCGCGACTTGAACCTTCGTCGAGCCCGTGTCGGACTGACTCTCCCCATGCTTGGAGACGATCTCCTCTTTCACTTCCTTCGTCAGACTCATTCTTCTCCTTCGTCTCGTCAGTCCCAGCAAACCGCCGGAAGCAGGCGAAATGCCGCGGCTGCGTCAGCGCGAAAGCCTAGCAACCCCTTAGCGCAGCAGGAGCTTGCCGATCCGGCGCTGGGCGACGAGAAGCCCGGCAAGCCCGAGCACGGCGAGGTAGAGAACGTTCACAACCTGGACCCAGCCGACGCTGCCGAGATACAGGGCGCGCAAGAGCTCGGTCGCGTGGTACAGCGGCGAGCAGCGGACGATCCACTGGATCGCGTCCGGATACGTCGAGATCGGGAAAAACGTCGCGGAGAACAGGAACATCGGCAACTGGACCAACCCGAGGAACTCGAAGTCCTGCCACGTGCGCATGTACGTCGTCGCCGCAACGCCGACGCCGGCGAACGCAAACCCGATCAGGACGGCGGCCGGGAGCGCCAACACGCCCCAGGCCGACTCGATGAGTCCGAGCACGACGGCGACGCACATGAAGGAGACGGCGTAGAGAAAGCCGCGGAAGAGCGCCCAGGACGTCTCGCCGACGGCGACGTCGCCGGGACCGACGGGCGTCGCAAGCACGGCGTCGTAGGTCTTCGCGTACTTCATCTTCCAGAAGACGTTCGTCGCGTCGTAGACGGCGCCGTTCATCGCTGCCGAGGCGAGCAGCGCCGGCGCGACGAAGCTCGCATAGGGGACGAGCTGCCCGCCTGGGCCGGGAACCTTGCCGACGAAATGGCCGAGCCCGATCCCCATCGAGAAGAGGTAGAAGAGCGGCTCGAAGACGCCCGAGAAGATGATCATCCACGAGCGCCGGTACACCATCAGGTTCCGCTCGAACAAGAGGCGGCCTCTGCCGCCTGCGATGGCGAGCGCGCTCACTTGAGCAGCCTCTCCGCATAGGTCCGTTGACCCCAGAGCAGGCCGACGATCACGAAGGCCGAGAGGTATGCCACGTGCCCGAGCGCGCGTAGCGGATGAATCTCGCCGAGCGTGAACTCGCGGCAGAGGTCGACGCCGTGCCAGAGCGGCGTCACGTACGCGAGCCATTCGAGTGGCAACGGCAGCCGTGAGATGGGGAAGAACGTCCCGGAGAAGAGGAACATCGGCACGATCACGAACCGGTTGATCGGAACGAACGCCATGTCGTTGTCCTGTGTCGCCGCGTACGCGGCGAGCGGTGCCGTGAAGGCGGCACCGACCAGGACGCAGGCGGGCAGTGCGAGCACGCCGTACGGCGAGTCGATTCCGCCGAAGGCTGCGATCACGATCAGGTAGACGACGCTCGTCGACGCGACGCGTGCGGTCATCCAGAGTTGGTGGCCGATGAGGATGTCGCGTGGGCCGAGCGGCGTCGCCTGCATCGCGAAGTACTGGCGCGTCCACCTGAACGACCCCATCACCGGCCAGGACGCCTCGATCGAGCCGATCGTCATCGCAGTCGCGGCCAGCAGTCCGGGTGCGACGAAGTCGAGATACGGCACGCCGAGCGGCTGGCCGGCGGTCTTGTTCACGAGCGTGCCGAGGCCGACGCCGAGAGCGCCGAGGTAGAAGACCGGGTTCACGACGCTGGTGATCACGGTGCCGCGCCAGACGCGGCGGTACTGGAGCAGCCAGTACTCGAAGACCCGAAGCGGCAAAGCCAGCGAGGTCATTCGTCGATCAGCGTCCGGCCCGTGAGATGGAGGAAGACGTCCTCCAGCGTCGACCTCCGGACGAGAACGCTCTCGGGCCGCAGGCCCGAGGTCGTGCAGACGCGAGGCGGTCGCGTCGCCGTCGTCCGTGTAGAGGAGCAGGCGGTCGGGCAGTGCCTCGAGGCGGCGCGCGAACCCGTCCATGCGGTTTGCGATGTCCGCGGCGACGTGCTCGACCTCGTGCTCGACCTGGAAGCGCAGTTCGACCACCTCGCGCGTCGAATACCGGCGGATCAGCTCGAGCGGCGATCCTTCGGCCGCGATCTTGCCCTTGTCCATCACGACGAGCCGGTCGCACAGCTGCTCGGCCTCGTCCATGTAGTGCGTCGTGAGGATCAGCGTCACGCCGCGCTGCTTGAGGCGGAAGAGGCGATCCCAGACCGTGTGTCGCGCCTGTGGGTCGAGCCCGGTCGTCGGTTCGTCGAGCAGCAGGACCTCCGGATCGTTCACGAGGGAACGGGCGATCGTCAGGCGCCGCTTCATGCCGCCCGAGAGCGGCTCCACCTTGCTGTCGGCGCGCTCGTTGAGCTGCACGAACTCGAGCAGCTCGTCGGCGCGGCGTCCGAGCTCGTCACGCGGCAACCCGAAGTAGCGGCCGTAGATGACGATGTTCTCGCGGACCGTCAGCTCCATGTCGAGTGTGTCCTGCTGCGGCACGACCCCGAGCCGGGCGCGAATCTCCGCGCCGTTGTCGACGGGATCGAGGTCGAGGATGCGCAACGTCCCGCCCGACGGCGGCGAGACGCAGCCGACCATCCGCATCGTCGACGTCTTGCCTGCGCCGTTCGGGCCGAGAAAGCCGAACGCCTCGCCGCGGCCGCACGTCGAAGTCGACGCCGTCGACGGCGGTGATCTCGCCGAACCGCTTCACGAGTCCGCGCGCATGCACGAGCGGCAGCTGAGGCGCTGCATTCACACCTTCAACCTATCGGCCGTTACGGTGAGCTCGATGCAGGCGGCAGTGGCGGCGGGACACCCGGCGACGACGGCGGCGGGGGTGGAGATCCTCGAGGACGGAGGCAACGCGGCCGACGCGGCCGTGGCGGCGACGCTCGCGTCGTGCGTCGCCGAGACGGTCATGACGGGCTTGCTCGGCGGCGGTCACGCGATCTACCACGACCGCGAGACCGGCCGGGCCCGCAACCTGGACTGCTTCGTCGCGGTGCCGGGCTTGGGCGAAGAGCAGCGCGATGTCGAGCTGCTCCACCTCGACGTGCCGTTCGGCGCCGAGCTCGTTCACTACGCGGTCGGGCCTGCGTCCTGTGGCGTCCCCGGCTTGCCGGCAGGGCTCGAGCTGCTCTGGCGGGAGCACGGCAGCCTGCCGTGGCCTCGACTGGTCGAGCCGGCCGTGCGCCTGGCACGCGAAGGCGTCGACTTCCCGCCTGCGCACGCCGCGTGTCTCGCGATGCTCGCGCCGGTGATGACGATGAACGAGGGCGCGCGCATCTACGCGCCGGAGGGACGGCTCCTGGAAGCGGGCGGACGCCTCGAGCAGCCCGGCCTCGTCGCGGCGCTCCAGGCGGTCGCCGAGGAGGGCGCCGGCTCGCTGTACCGCGGCTCGCTCGCCGAGGCGCTCCTGGCACTGTCGGCCACACGCGGTGGCCTGGTCACGCGCTCCGACCTGGAGGCGTACGAGGCCCGCTGGAGCGACCCGATCGAGATCGAGTATCTCGACGGTTCGCTACTCACGCGCGGCGGCCTCGCCGGTATCGCCGAGACCGTCCCGCGCTTGCCGCGCTTTGCGGGTGTCGACGAGACCGAGCGCGTGTTGTCTCTCATCGACGCCCTCGACGGCGGGCCCGATCGCTCAGGCGACACGACGAACGTGACCGTCGTCGACCGCGACGGCAACGCCTGCGTCTTCACGACCAGCCTCGGCCTCGGCTCGGGGGACTTCCTCCCGGGCTATGACCTCCACCTGAACAGCATGCTCGGGGAAGCCGACCTGCTCGTGGACGCCCTCGTGCCCGGCGAGCGGATGCAGAGCATGATGGCCCCGACCGTCGCACTCGACCGAGACGGCCTCTCCCTCGCGGCGGGGGCGGCCGGCGGCACGAGGCTGCGGACGGCGCTGCTCGGCGTGGTCGCGGGGATTCTCGACGAAGGCCTCCCGGCCGATGTGGCCGTCGAGCGCCCGCGCTTCCACCCCGCTCCGGAGGTCGTCAACGCCGAGCCCGGTGTGGATGCGCGCGCTCTCGACCGCCTCGAAGAGCTAGGCCGCCGCGTCCGCCGCTGGCCCGAACAGCACCACTACTTCGGTGGCGTGAGGCGTCGTCAGCCGGAGGGGTGCCGCAGCCGATCCACGCCGCAGCGGAGCGCAGCAAGTCCCGTCTGAGCCGGCGGACCGGTCAGACGGGCCGTTCGGCAGCGCGCGTCTGCGAGACGTCCCGCGCGATCTGCTCCACGAGATCGGCTTCGCTGGCGAACGCCTGCTCCTCCCGGAGCCGTTGCCAGAGCTCGACGACGAGACGCTGCCCGTATAGGTCGCCTTCGAAGTCGAGGAGGAACGGCTCGATCCGTCGCTCGTCGCCGCCGTAGTGCGGGTTCACGCCGATCGACACCGCAGCGCGATGCCCACGCGCCGCACCGGCGTAGATCCCGTAAGCGGGGACGAGCAGGTCCGGCGGCACCGCCAGGTTTGCCGTCGGGTATCCGAGCGTCCCGCCGCGCTGGTACCCGGAGACGACGGTTCCCTCGACCTCCGCAGGCCGTCCGAGCAAGCGGGCTGCGGCGAGGACGTCCCCGTCACGCAGGCACGACGCGGATGCGCGTCGAGGACACGCCTTCGAGCGTCGGGACGACACGGACGTCGAAGTCGAGCCGCTGGAGCAGCGCCGGGTCGCCGGCCGCGCCGCGGCCGAAGCGGAAGCTCTCGCCTACGGCGATCACCTGCGCTCCGATCTCGCGGAGAAGCGACTGTGCGAACTCTGCGGGCTCGCGCCGCGCGAGCTCGGGCGTGAACTCGACGACGAGCACCTCGTCCATCCCGGTCTCTTCGAGAAGCTCCAAGCGCCGCTCCAGGGTCGACAGAAGCTCCACCTGATTGCCCAGGACAAGGCGTGGGTGAGGCCAGAACGTGACGACCGATGCCGGGCTACCGCCGGCCTGCGCCGCTTCGAGTACCCGCTTGTGGCCGAGGTGCACACCGTCGAAGCTGCCGATCGCCACCGACCGCTCGACGGCTTCCAGCTCCTCGGGTCGGCGGGCGACCCTCACAGGCGGGCGAGGGCGTCTTCAGGCGGGATCACCCTGTCCGGATCCGCCTCGTCGACGGAGAACGGGCCGATCTCCGTCCGACGCAGGGTGCGGCAGTGGCCGCCGAGAGCGTCGGCTATCGCTCGCACGTAGGTCCCGGAGCTGACACACAGGTCCAGCTGCACGAGGTCTCCTGTATACGCGATGACGTCGAGCGCGTGGACCCGCGAGCGCCGAATGGGCATCTCCACAGCGACGCCCCGCCGGGCAAGCTTGTACGCGCGCTCCCCGCCGATCTTCACCGCGGACGCCGCGGGGATCGGCAGCTCCACCTCGCCGCGGAGGCCCGCGAGCTGCTGGTCGAGCTCGGACGCCGACGGCGCCGCCGTCGCGCTCGACGACCTCGCCTTCTGGATCGCCGGTCGACGTGCGGGAGGTCAGGTCGATCTCCGTGACGTACCGCTTGTCGAGCCCAACGAAGCATGAGGCCAGCTTAGTTGCCGATCCGGACAACAGAAGCAACAAGCCTGTCGCGAATGGGTCGAGCGTGCCGGCATGACCGGTTCGCGCGCGCGTCTTCCTGCGGACGTCCGCGACGATCGCAAACGACGACGGGCCCGCGGGCTTGTCGACGAGCAGGATGCCGGCGGGCTCAAGCGCGCGCGGAGGCAAGGAACTCTCGGCGCACGAAATCGGTGATCTCTTCGATCGAGGCGTCGCTCGAGAAACCGGCGGCCTGACGATGCCCACCGCCGCGACCCGATTTCCGAGCTATCGCCGACACGTCCAGCTCGTCCACACTGGCGCGAAGGCTGACGCGCCGCGCCGGGCCGTCCTGCCGCGGGGGCTCGCGGATGAGGACCGCCATGTCGGCGCCCTCGACCGCACGGAGGTAGTCGATGATGCCTTCGGAGTACGGCTCGGCCGCGCCGACGTCGGTGAAGTCTGTGCGCAGCAGATACGAGACGACGATACGGCCGCCCTCGTAGACCTGCGCTCGTTCGAGCGCGCGCGCCAGAAGCTTGAGCTTCGCGAACTGGACGGACTCGTACACGCCCTGAAAGACTCGGTGGACGTCGGCGCCGGCTTCGACGAGCTCCGCTGCCAGGCGGAGCGCTTTCGGCGTCGTGTTCGTGTACTGGAAGCGGCCCGTGTCGGTGACGAGCGCGATGTACAGCGCCTCGGCAATGTCGGGCGTGAGCTCGACGTCGAGCTCACGTAGGAGATCTCGCAGCACCTCGGCAGTGGACGAGGCATCGGCAACGACGAGGTTGATCTCTGCGAACCGTGTGTTGTCGTGGTGGTGGTCGACATTGATCGAGAGCGGCACTCGTCCGAGTACCTCGGGGTCGGCGATCCTGCTCTCGTTCGCACAGTCGAGCGCGATCAGAACTCGTTCGGAGACGTCGTCGGGCCAGCGGCGCCTCAGGTCGGCCAGCGGCATGAACCCGTACTCGCCCGGGAGCGGGGCATCGCTGTGCAAGACCATGACCGTGTCCTTGCCGAGTTGCTCGAGTGCAAGGTTCGTGGCGAGTAGCGACCCGAGCGCGTCACCGTCGGGATTCTCGTGGGTCGTGAGGACGAAGCGATCGTGACCGCGGATCGCGTCCACGACGGCCGCAACGTCACTCGCTGTCGTCTGGGGCCAGCTCATCGATCAGCTTGGTCATGCGGACGCCGCGTTCGACCGAAGGATCGTACTCGAACGCGAGTTGGGGAGTTCGCTTCAGACGTAACTCACTTGCGAGACGTGCTTGCAGCACGGAGTGCGCAGCCTGCAATCGGGCGATCGTCTCCGTACGCCGCTTTTCCGATCCGAGGACGGAGACGTACACGCGAGCGTGACGGAGGTCCGGCGACGTCTCGACCGCCGTAACGGTGACAAAGCCGATGCGCGGATCCTTCAGCTGCCCTATCGACTCGGAGAGGACTTGGCGAACGGATTCGTTCACGCGGCGCATGCGCTCGGACATCGGAGATATTCAACCGGCTGAACGCGCTCCTTCTGATCGCCGTCGCGCTCTGGTGCTTCGCGACCGCCGTTGCGGGCGGTCTCGTCGGCCTCGTGCTCGGCAACATACGCTTGCCGGTCGTCGTGGCAGTGGCTTCGAGCCCGGCAGCGGGCGCGGGCGCGAACATCGGCATCTCGGCGGTCGCCGCGCTGACAGCGGCGGTTACGCATGTCCGCGCCGGCAGGATCGACTGGCGGGTCTTCGCGTGGATGACGCCGCCTTCGATCATCGGCGCCGTCGCCGGCGGGCTTCCTGTCGGGAGCCATCCCCGGAGATGCGCTCCTGATTTCGATCGGCGTCACGCTCATCGTCTTCGGGATCGACCTGCTCCGGCCGCGCAGGCTCCGCCCGACGCGTGCGCACCGGCTCCGAGAGCGCACCCGCGGCAGTCGTCAGTGGGCTGGTGATCGGGCTCCTCGGTGGCTTCGTCGGCCTGATTCTCGGCTCCCTTCGCATCGGCGCGCTGCTTCGCTTCGTCGGGGCGGACGCGTTTCGCGCGGTCGGTACGAACGTGTCCGTCGGCTTCTGCCTCGGAGTCGCCGGCGTCTTCGGCCATCTGAGCGGCGGCGTCGACTGGACGCTGCTCGCGATCGGTGCCGCTGCGTCGGTCCCGGGCGCGCTGCTCGGCTCGCGGCTGACGGGTCGCCTCGACGAGCGACAGTTGCTCCGGGCCGTTGGAGCAGTCCTGATCGTCGCGGGTGCCGCCATGGCGGCCCAAGGACTCTTCTAGTCGAGCGTGACGACGCGGCGATCGGCTCGGACGAGCTCGAATTCCTGCCCGGCGAGGTAGCGCTCCGCCTCGTCGAGCAACTGCTCGGCTTCCCGAAACTCGCGAGCGACGCACGACAGCGTCAGGCGTGCGCGCTGCCACAGCTCGTGGTGGTCGACCTCGGCGACGGAGGCGCCGAAGCGATGCTGCAGCTGGGCCTTCGCCGACTTCACGTACTTCCGCTTTCCCTTGAGCGACCCCGCCTCCGGGAAGTGGAGCTCGACGGTGAGGATCCCGACGTAGCCCGTGCTCACGCTTCCGGCCGCGGGCCGTGCGCGCTCAGGTGGTCGCTGCCGGCGCCGGCTCGTCGAGCGTCGTGCGCTCGATCTCGCGTGTCTCGAACGCCTCGAGCACGTCGCCTTCCTTCACGTCGTTGAAGCCGTCGAGGAGGATGCCGCACTCGAACCCTTCGGTCACCTCGCGAGCGTCGTCCTTGAAGCGCTTCAGCTGCGCGATGGTCGTTTCGTGGACGACGGTGCCGTCGCGCACGACGCGAACGCGGGCGCCACGGCGCACGAGCCCGTTCGTCACCATGCAGCCGGCGATCGTCCCGAGCCGTCGAGACCTTGAACAGCGCACGAACTTCGGCCTCGCCGAGCGTCTCCTCCGTCTCGACCGGCTTGAGCATCCCGACGAGCGCCTGCTCGATGTCTTGCGTCAGCTGGTAGATGACGCGGTACGTCCGGATCTCGACTCCCTCGCGCTCGGCGAGAGCACGCGCCTCGGCGTTCGGCCTGACGTTGAAGCCGACGACCGTGGCGCGCGAAGCGGATGCGAGCATGATGTCGTTCTCCGTGATCCCGCCGACGCCCTGGTGGATGACGTTGACGCGCACCTCCGGATGCTGGATCTTCGCGAGCTCGGAGACGGCTGCCTCGACGGATCCGACGACGTCCCCCTTGACGACGAGGTTGAGATCCTGGACGGCTCCCTCCTGGAGTTGTGCGAAGAGGCCTTCGATCGACACGCCTCGCGAGGCCTGCGCAAGCTGCTCGCGCCGCAGCCGCTCACCGCGCACGTTTGCGAGGTCCCGTGCGCGGCGCTCGTTCTCGACGACGCGGCAGAGCTCGCCGGCCGGCGGTGGCTTGTCGAAGCCGAGGATCTCGACCGGGTCGCCCGGGCCGGCTTCCTTGACCTTGTCCCCGCGGAAGTTGTAGAGCGCGCGCACCTTGCCCCAGGCATCGCCTGCGACGACCGCGTCGCCGACTCGCAGCGTGCCGCGGTGGACGAGCATCGTCGCAACGGGGCCGCGGCCGACGTCGAGTCGCGACTCGATGATCGGGCCAGAGGCCTCGGCGTTTGGGTTCGCCCTCAGCTCGAGCTCGGCGTCCGCGACGAGGAGCACCTTCTCGAGCAGGTCGTCGAGGTTCTCTCCCTGCCTCGCAGAGACGTCCGAGAACTGCGTCGAGCCGCCCCACTCCTCCGGCTGCAGGCCCTCGGCCGAGAGCTCGGTCCGTACACGCGTGGGATCGGCGTCCGGAACGTCGATCTTGTTGACCGAGACGACGATCGGCACGTTCGCGGCGCGAGCGTGCGAAATGGACTCCTTCGTCTGCGGCATCACGCCGTCGTCCGCGGCGACGACGAGGACTGCAATGTCCGTCACCTTCGCACCCCGTGCCCGCATGGCGGTGAACGCTTCGTGGCCTGGCGTGTCGAGGAACGTGATCTTCCGGCCGTCGTGTTCGGCCTGGTAGGCACCGATGTGCTGAGTGATTCCTCCCGCCTCCGTCTCGACGACCGAGGTCTCGCGGATTGCGTCGAGCAGCGTCGTCTTCCCGTGGTCGACGTGTCCCATGATCGTCACGACCGGCGGGCGCGGAACGAGGTCGCTCTCGCTGTCTTCGAACGCCTCGGGCTCCTCGTCCTCGTCGGCAGCGTGCTTGATCGTCAGCTCACGCTCGGGCGCGAGCTCGGCGGCGATCAGCTCGACCTCGTCGTCCGCGAGGGTCTGCGTGATCGTGACGGCCTTCCCGAGGTTCATCATGAACATGATGATCTTGGGCGCCGGGACGCCGAGCGCCTGGGACAGGTCGCGCACGGTGACCCCCGACTGGACCGTGACCGGTCCCGTCGGTGCGACGACCTCGCGAGGCGTCTTCGGGCGGGCCGCCTCGCGCTCGCGCTGCTGCTGACGCGCGTCGCGCGGGCGCGCGGCGGCGTTGTCGATGACGACGCGGCGCTTCCTGCGCGCACCTGGACCACCCTGACGTGGCCGCATCGGCCGGTTCGGTCGGTTTGAGCTCGAGTCGTTAGCCATTCAGTGGTTCAAGTGTAGAGGGATGACAGTCTCGGATCGACGTGGACGGTCCGTCGGAGCGCCCGGTTGAAGGCGCGTCGGGCGACCGCACGCTCGAAGCACGGAAGTCGCCGGCATGTGTACGCGCCGCGGCCGGGCCCGGTTCGCGTCGCCACCAATCGCCCGTCCCTGGCGGCGAACCTCAGGAGCTCGCGCTGCGGTGCCTTCCGGCCGCAACCGACGCAGCTCCGGACCGGTTCGCTCACGCAGCAGGAGCGGGCTCCTCGCCGTCCCCCTCGCCGTGCGACGGCTCGATCGGGATACCCGCCGGCACCTGCGCCGGCTGCGCCTGCTGTGGATGGCTGATGTCGAGGTCGACCTCGCCTTCGTCCGCGGCGATCGTGTCCGCGTCCGGCCCGTGCGTCGCGGCTACGTCGGCGGGCGCCTCGGACTCGAGCGGTGGGCCGTCCTCCTCGACCGCGGCGACGCTCTGCGGCCCCACGCTCTCGGCGTCGGGCTGGGCGAGGTCGGCCCGGGCCTCCAGCTCGGGCTCTGCTTCCGCCACGATCGGCTCCTCGTCCTCGGTGTCCTGCAGGGCGAGTGCCTGGTGCGCGGGCAAGCCGCAGTAGCGCGATCCCGGAAGTGCCTCGTTCGGGCAGCGCTTGCCGTTCGAGAGGATGGCGCAGCACCGGCCGGTGAACTCCTCGCCGCCGTCGGCGCCGCCGTATGCGGCCGCGGCCTCCGCCTGCGCGAACTCCGTGTCGGACTGGATGTCCACCTTCCACCCGGTCAGGCGGGCAGCGAGCCGCGCGTTCAGCCCTTCCTTCCCGATTGCGAGCGCGAGCTGGTCGTCGGGCACGATGACGGTCGCATCCTTCGTCTCGTCGTCGACGAAGACTTCGCGCACCCGTGCCGGCGACAGTGCTTTCGCCACGAACCGGGCCGGCTCCGAGTTCCAGGGGATGATGTCGATCTTCTCGCCGCGGAGCTCGGAGACGACCATGCGCACGCGCGAGCCGCGCGGGCCGACGCACGCGCCGACCGGATCCACGCCCTGGGCGTGTGACTCGACCGCGATCTTCGAGCGGTAGCCCGGCTCGCGGGCGACACCGCGAATCTCGACGAGGCCGTCGGCGATCTCCGGCACTTCGAGCTCGAAGAGCGTCTTGATCAGCTCCGGATCGCGGCGCGACAGGATGACCTGCGGCCCCTTCGTGCCGGAACGAACCTCGGTGATCACTGCCTTGATGCGCGAGCCCTGCTCGTAGCGCTCGCCGTCGACCTGCTCGGATCGCGGCAGCAGCGCCTCGACCTTGCCGAGATCGACGAGCACGTTGTTGCGGTCGCCGGCCTGCTGGACGATGCCCGTGACGACCTCGCTCACGCGGTCGACGTACTCCTCGTACATCATCGCGCGCTCCGCTTCGCGGATCCGCTGGAGGATCACCTGCTTCGCCGTCTGGGCGGCGATGCGGCCGAAGTTCGCAGGCGTGACGTCCTCGCGCTTGATCTCGGCCTCGGGGATCTCGGACCAGTCGACGTCCAGATCGTCGTCGGAAATCAGTGTGTGTGAGCGCTCGCCGGTCTCGGCCTCGAGCGCCTCGAGCTCCTCGAGCTTCCGCTCGCGAGCCTCGTCGAGCAGACGCTCCTCGATGTCCGGGGAAGCTCGACGGCGTAGACACGGAAATCGCCGCGCTCGTCGATCTCGACGATCGCGTGCCGTGCCGAGCCGGGCATCTTCTTGTACGCCGCGAGCAAGGCGTCCTCGAGGGCAGACACGAGCGTGCCGCTCTCGATTCCCTTCTCGCGTTCGATGTCGCGAACTGCCTCGACGATCTCCTGGCTCATTTTTCTCCCGTTTCTTCGATCAGATTGCCCCGCACGATGGCGTCGTACGGGATGTCTACCGACTCGCCGCCATTCCTGACGGTAACGCTCCGCTCACCTGCAGAGACGACTTCGCCGCGAAGTCGATTGCGCTTGTCGGTTCTCAACGACACGCGCCTGCCGATCACGCTCCGGAAATGTGCCGGCGTCCGCAGCGGCCGCTCGACTCCCGGCGACGAGACGTCGACCGAGTACTCGCGCAGGTAATCCCGCAGGACGTTCGTGACCCGTTCGCAGAGGGCGTGGTCGACGCCCTGCACGTGGTCCACGTACACCGTGAACCGCTCAGGCCCCATCAGCTCTACCGCGAGCACCTCAGTGCCCGGGACGGCCGCCTCGATCTTCGGCGTGATCTCTCGCGTCAGCTCTCGTTCCTTGTCATGAGTTGTTGCCATTGGCCACTCGTCACAAAAAATGGGCCCGCAGGCCCATTCCGAAATTGCTCGAAATGTGGTGGTAGAGTGTAGCAACGGTGCTCAATCCAGGACGATCGTGACCGGGCCGTCATTCACGAGGGAGACGGCCATCCGCGCACCGAAGACACCTCGTTCGACCGGCACACCCTCCTGTCCGAGACGCTCGCAGAATCGCTCGTACAAGGCCGTGGCCCGCTCGGGCGGCGCGGCAGCGTTGAAGCCCGGCCGGTGTCCCTTGCGCGTGTCATCCCCCACCCCGCTGAGCCCGTCCCGGCGTCTACAACGGCGTAAACGGACTCCTCCGCTTCGGCCACTAGGCACACTGCTCGCTCCCGGGGGTGCACCAAGCGCTCTTGTCAAGAAAGCCGAACGAGGTGTTGGGATCGCTGCTAGTGTCGGTGACGTCTTCTGATTCAGATTCCTCGTCGGTCTCAACGGCGGCTAAGTCAGGAGCAGTCCATTCGAAGGAGGCCACCAGTGGCCACCACCATGCCTGACTCTGCAACGAGCGTCCTTGCCCGCTTCACCGCGGCGCCCAGTATGACTACGGAGAAGTACGACGAAAGCATCAAGCGCCTGAAGGCGTCCGGTGCCCAGTGGCCGCCGGAAGGGCTTTCCTACCACGTCGCGTTCAGTTCGGGCGGCAGCTTCCGAGTAAGCGAGATCTGGGATTCTCGCGAGCAGTTCGACGCATTCGGCAAGACACTGAGGCCGGTATTGACCGACGTTGGGGTCGAACTCGCGGGCGAGCCCGAGATGCTCAAGGTCCACAACATCATCCAGCGTTAACCCTTTTGCGCACCGGAGCCGCGCCGTGACTAACCGTGCGGCTCCGGTTCGCTGCTTTGTGCCCTCGTTGGGCACAAGTGGACGCCTGCTGAGGCGACGAAGGAACCCGAGCCTGCCAGCGATCCCTTTTCGCCGGTAGCCAAGCGTCGCCGCATTCGACACATCGGGGGATGGCGGCGACCTTGGTCGGCGCTCATTCGGGGGCGCAAGGAGCGGTGCCGCTTCGCCTTTGTCGTGAGAGAGGCGCGCCGCACCCCTCGATGCCCTTCCCCACGATTAGGACCGCTCCCGCCGCCCAGTGCGCAAGGCCAACATCAGCAGGACGATCCCTTCTTCCTAGGCTTGGGTCGAACGACCGTGGCGGGTCCAGCGCTCGCCGAGTATGCCAAGAAAAAGTTCCAATAGCAACAAATCCGTCCGGGTAGGTCTATGGTGGAGAGAGCGGGTCGGCGTACCGTCGCTCAGGGCGGTTCAAGGCTCTCCACTGAATCGACCCGGGCGACGGGTCCAGCGCAAGCGCCGACTCGTGTTATCCGGCCATTGCCGCAGGCCCGCAATGACCGGCACCGAGATCCGCTGAGTCCGAGACTCTGACTCAGGGATTCCCGAACTCGCGCCCGGCGCACTCCGTGCAGAGAACTTGGTCGCACCGCAGAGGGTTCAGAGTCGGGCCACGGCGGCACGTGCGGCCACCCCAGGACGCTCCGGCCCTTCGCTCCGTCCAGCGAGGGGCCCGAGCGGCATGTGGAACTCGTCGCGTCGCGGAGGTGTGCGGCCCTCCCGCGCTCAGCACGGCTTGAAGTGCGAAGCGTGCCTTACGGTCTCTAGTGGTCGATGGCTCCGCTGAACGCGCCCGAACTAGCGCCCGTCGTCTGATCCAGGGTGCTGTTCAGCGTGAAGCTGCCGGTTGCGTCGGCGAAGCGCCCCGTTCCGCCGGTGATGGTGTAGATCTCGACAATCGAGAGCGTGGTGGGACTCGTCCGGGTCGCCTGTCCGGCGACCGTGGCGAGCAAGGTGTCACCGTTTGCCGCCGTGAATGTTGCGGCACCTCTGGACGACAGGGTGGGAATGTTGATCTGCATCGTCACGTGCTCCGTGTACCTGCCGAGCTGCGTGGCGTTGCCGGCGCCCTCCCGATCCAAGAAGCGGGTCGGGAAAACGACCGTCCCCGTTTCAACGGCGTTTACCTTTCCCTTGAATGGAGTCTCAGCCGCCACGGCGCTGACCGCCACGCTCGCCAGCGATACCGCGAAAGCAGCAACCAGTCCGGCGAACACCGGGGTACGAATCTTCATCCCGTCTCCTTTGGAAGCGGTCGGCCGCAGATAACCAACGTCTGCGCTCCACCGTAACCACTTGTGGCACAACAAACAAGAACGCGGACGTGGAACGCGCACGGTGCGCCCTGCGCGTTCTCTGGCGACACGCAGCGACGCTCAAACGCTTGTCAGACGAAAACGCGCTCTCGGCGTTTGCTGATAGCCGATCCCCGCTCAATCTCGCATGGACGATGAGGACTCACTCGTCTGGGGGTCGATTTCGTCCTGGCACTAGGTGACGATCCGACGCGGGAGGGCGGGTTGCGGCCGCCGCCCTCCCAGCATGCGGAAAGAAAAGACGGACGAAAACGACGGCAAACGAAATCCCATTCCCGCTCTTTGGGTCGCCCTACGACGTGCCCCCACACGACGTGGGGCGGCCCGAAGGCCGCCCCTTTTAGTACAGCGGGTGGTCGAAGACCGTTAGTGAGTGGCGGAGAACGTCAGTGAATGGGCATGCCGATGCACGAGTGGGCCGCGTCGGAGCCGCCGCCCATGGAGCCTCTAGTTGGCGCACCCGGGTCATAGCGCGGTTGCTATGCGGAGTCGAGTATGGGGGCAGAGGGCGATGCGGTGCCCTCGACCATGAATCAGGACCCCACCGAAAAGGTTGTCATGAGCCAACGCGCCGTTCGCGCGTCCCTAATCCTCGCTGTCACGATCGCGCTCCTGCTCGTCATCTCGACGACTGCTCGAGCTGCAAACAGCCCCGACCCGGGGCTAGACCAGGTCGCTACCAAGGTGGCTGGCCATCCGGTCACCGTGTGGTGTGAGGCCAACCAAGCCGAATATGACGCGATGTCCGCCGGGGGCCTGAAATCCGACGGGTTCACTCGGCCCCCCGGTTTCTTGCTCTACCGCCCCGTCGTTTACATCGCCCCCGAGCCATGCGGGGCGCTGCACAAGCTCCTCGACCGAGCCCCGATCGACTCCTGGGCCGCCGCCCGCGGAATCAGGGTTCTGCTCCATGAGGCGACGCACCAGCTCGGCGGCATTTACGGTTTCGACCAGCCCGGCGATCCGCCCGGACAACACCTCTTCGAGGGCCGCACTGACTGCAACGCACTCACCCTCATCCCGAAGTACATGCCTCTGTTTGGGATCACCCGGACGACGCCTGGCACTACATCGTTCGCGCATCAGCACCGCAAGAAGGTCAAGCGGCAGCACCGGCTCGTGTGGAAACGTTGGGTCACTTACAGCAGCGAGCGGACTACTGTCGCGAACCCGATGTGGTCATGGGTGCAGACGGACGCCAAGAAGCAGCACGACGGCATCGGCAAGAGGTATCCGCAATACCAGGGGGACTGTTGATTTTGACGTGACGCCGCCAGCGTCACGAATAGAGGCAGCCCCATCGGACTGAAGCCCTAGCTGTCCATGATGATCGTGACCGGGCCGTCATTCACGAGTGCAACCTGCATCCGCGCTCCGAACACACCACGCTCGACCGGAACCCCCTCCGAGGCGAGACGCTACGCAGAATCGCTCGTACAGCGGCTCGCGCCTGCTCCGGTGGTGCGGCAGCGCTGAAGCTCGGCCGATGTCCCTTGCGTGCGTCCGCGATCAGCGTGAATTGGCTGACGACGAGGACTGCTCCGCGGACGTCCAGGACGCTTCGATCGAACTTCCCGTCCTCGCCCTCGAAGATCCGTAGGCGCGCGATCCTCGCAGCGAGTCGGTCCGCGTCTGCGGGCGAGTCGTCGCGCGCGACGCCGAGTAAGACCAGCAGGCCTCGACCGATCTCGCCGGCGACGTCCCCGTCGACCGTGACGCGCGCCTGGGACACGCGCTGACAGACCGCCCGCATCGAGGCATCTTTGCCGACGCAGGTCTCGGCGCCGGCGCCGGCTCGATTCGCGCGCACATCCCCACCCGGGTGGGGGTTCTGACCCGCCACCCGCTGGGATCGAGCCTACCGCCGAAATGCGTACGTGTCTCCGGCGCAGGTGTGCCGGATGTGCGCCGATTTACTCCGACTCGCCCTCGCCCGGAGGTTCCTTCGACTCCTCGCGGTCCAGGTCGAGGATGCGAGAGGCATAGTGCTTGCTCTGCGGCCGGAGCGAGCTCGCGAGCTTGTAGTGGCCGTTCGCCTCGGTGTCCTTGCCTTGCTTTTCGAGCGCACGACCGAGCGCATAGTGCGCGTAGTGATCGGCGGGAGAGAGCTCGAGCATCTTGCGGAACTCCTCCTCGGCCTCGTGGTAGCGCTGGATCCGGAGATAGGCGATCCCGAGCGCCTCTCGGATCGACGCCTTCTCGGGCTCGCGCCGCTTGGCCTTCTCCAGCGCGACCGTAGCCTGCGCCGCCCGCCCCTTGCGGAGATGTCTTCGGCCTTGCTGGTAGAGGTCGTAGGTCTCGCTCATAAGGATCTCAGGTAGGGAAAGTTCTCCTCCACCAAGTCAAGCGGATTCGTCAAATCCCGCGTCTTCCCGATCTCGACGGCGATAACCACCTCGCCGTCGTCGATCGCCGACTGGTAGGCGTGCTCGAGCTCGTACGGGGGCTCGTCGCGGCAGAGCCGCTCCGCCACGGCGGGACCGAGCCCCCAGAGCGGCGCTGCGGACCACCCGTTCGCCGGGTCGTCATCGCGCAGGCGCTCGATGCGCCCGTCCCGCCGCCGCACCGCGGGACGGCTCGGCCCCGGCCCGGGCTCGGTCCGGATCGCAAGCGCGCCCGCCGCGCCGGAATCGTCGAACGCGACGACGAAGCGCGCCACGTCGCCCGGCTGGAAGACGGTGTCAGCGGCAGACACGAGGACGGGCGGCTCGGCGCCTGCGTCCAGCGCGCGCTGTACCGCATCCGCCGACCCGAGCACAGACGGCTGACGGACAAAGCGAACGTCCACTCCGAAGGCCGACCCGTCACCGGCCAGTCTCTCGACCTGTTCCGCAAGGTGCCCGGTCACCAGCCAGACCCGGTCGCAGCCGGCCGCCGCGAGCTCGCGGAGCAGCACCGCCAGGACCGCCCGGCCGTCGATCGGGAGCACCGGCTTTGCCCACCGTTCCGTCAGAGGACGCAGGCGTGTCCCCTCCCCCGCCGCCATGACGACGGCGTCCAGGTCGATTACCCCAGCCCGAGCGAGCGGACGGAGACGAGCCCGAGTACGCGCTCCTTGGCGGAAAGGGTCTTGCGAAGGCGCCGCTTCACCTCGCGTAGCTCAGCTCGCGCTCGGCCGGCGGCCGCTCCGGCATCCGTCCGGAGCCCGTAGCGTGCCGCGGTCGCCGCTCCAGCGAAGTCGCTTGCGTCGACGCCGAGCCGGTCGTAGATCGTGCCCGCCAGCTCGCGGAAGGTCGCCGCCCGCGATGCCGGCAGCCGCTGGTCCTGCAGGTACTCCGACAGCTCGCGGGCGCACGCGACGGCGATCCGGCGCGGGTCCCTGGAGAGGTACCTGAGCCGGCGACGTCCCTCCTTCAGCAGGACGATGACGGCAGCCAGCCCCGCGCCCAGCAGGACGAGGAACACCAAGAGGCTCGGCCGATGGCTCACCTGCGGCGACGGGACGCTCCCGATCCCGAGCGGAAGGTCACCCGCCGACCTTGGTGTTCGGAGCGTCGGGTCGTGGGCGATGATCCCCGACGGCGCTCCCTGTCCGAAGACCTCACCGTTGCTGACGAGCCCGCGCAGGAGACGCGCCGCGGCCTGCGCGTTGAAGCCGAGCGCGGCCGAGCTGTACGTGCCGCTCAGGCGCCCGCGCCCAGGCGTCGGATCGAACGGCAGCCAGCCGTAGCGGGGGAACCAGGCCTCGACCCACGTGTGCGCGTCGTGATCGGTCACGTCCCAGACGCCGTCGCGGTAGTGACCGGGCACGAACCCGGCCGCCACGCGGGCGGGAATGCCGAGCAGGCGAAGCATCAACGCCATGCCGCCTGCGAAGTGCTGGCAGTACCCCGTCTTCGTGTCGACGATGAACCCGACCAGCGGCGGCAGCCCTGGAGTCCTCCCCGGCTGTTCCGAGTAGGTGAAACCGCCGGTCGACCTGAACCAGGCCTCGAGCGCGACGGTCGCGGCATACGGCGATCGTGTCTGGCCCGCGACGGCCTTGGCACGCTCGTACACCTGCGCGTACGGCTGCAGCCGCCCGCTGAGCAGCCGGTGCAGGCGCTGGTCTCGGCCGGCTGCTCCGAACGAAGGTGCCGTCACGCCCGGCGCGAGATCGAGCTCGCGGCCGGGCCGTGTCAGCGCACGCGGGTAGGAAGCCGGCACGCGCGCGAGCTGCGAGGGAGTGGGACGCGGCGTGTAGCTCCAGATCGTGTAGTGATCGTCGGCCCGAAGGCCGTCCGGTGCACGAAGGACGCCCTGGCCCGCGTAGACGACGCGGCTCGCCGAAATCCTCCGAGACCGGGATCGTTGCGCCGACGAGGTGATCGTCCTCCAGCGCGCCGACCGTCACGTCCTGCTCGACCCAGCGGCCACGATTTGCTGCGCCCGGCTCGAGCACACGCCTCTCACGCGGCGTCTCGACCCACGGCCGCTCGAGCCAGCGTGTGCCGTTGAACCGATCGAGGACGGTGGCCCGCCAGTACTGGGACTTCTGGGGCGCACGGATCTTCAGGACGGTCGTCTTCTTGGTCGGGAACTTGATCCCGTCGTAACGGGCATCCCAGACGTAACCGACGCTGACGGGGTTCTGCGGCCGGTTGTAGAAGTCCCAGCCCTGCCAGTGCAGGAACGCGGGCTTCGCCACCGCTGCCGAGCTCGAGAGCGCGAGGGCGCCGACGATCACCGCCGCCGCTGCGCCGAACGCCACGCGGGTCGGACGCTCCGCGAGCCCGGCGAGGAGCGCGAGCGCGACGCCGAGGATCACGACGCCGCGCCCGATCTCGTTGCCGCCCGCGAGGAGCGTCGCCGGCCAGCCGGCGGCGAGGAGGAACGCCAGGACCGCGAGCAGCGGACGGCGGGCGGCGACCGCGAGCGCGACGGCGAGCGTGAATCCGAAGATCGCGACCAGGATGACGCGGTGCATGTTCGGGTGATGGGCGGGATCGAACGGCAGCGCGAACTCGTAGAAGTTCAGGAAGCCTGTGCCGAATCGCGATCCGACCGGTCCGAAGAACCCCTTCCCTCCGGGCCACACCTCGAGCGGCGAGACCGAGAGCGCCACCCAGCTCCCCAGGAGGAGCGAGACGCCGATCGCGACAAGCCGAGGCCAGAGGGGACGCACGAGCACCGGCGCGATCGCCAGGACCGCGAGCAGGAACGGTCTGCCGCCGCCCGAGCGCGGCTCCTCGAACCGGAGCCAGTTCACCGCGATCACGAGCGCGGCGAGGCCGGAGAGCGCGGCCGTCCTAAGCATCCGCGACCCCCGCGAGCGCCTCGCCCTCGAGGCGGGCGGCCAGATCGTCGCCGGCGCGTACGACCGCCACCGGGAACCCCGTTGGCCTGAAGCCGCAGCAGCCCTGGCTCCGGGCGTCGCTGCGCGCCGTTGAAGCTCGCCGCCTCGACGTAGACGATCGAGACCTTGCGGCGGCTGACGGCTCGTTGCAGAAGGCGATCGACGAGAGCCGGCTCGAGGCGGCCGGTCACGACGGTGAGGTCGAGGGCGCGGGCGATCGGCCCATCCTCGTCGGCAAGCAGCTTCGACGCCGGCGTCGTCCCGGTCGGCTCGGCGGCGGCCAGGAGCTCGAGCGCCCGACGCCAATCGGCCGTCGGCGCGTGCACGCGCTGCACCTCACGCCGCTCTGCGTCGATCACGAGCACGGCGCGGCGTCCACGCCGCACGAACGCCTCCATGATCGAGCCGGCCGCCCGCACCTGCACGTCGAAGCTTCCGCCCACGACGGACCGCGCGTCCGCGTCGAGGAGCACGGCGATCTCGTCGCGCGGCGCGTCCTCGAGCTCCTTGACCATCAGCTGTGCCCGTCGGGCGGTCGAGGGCCAGTGCACGCGGCGGAGCGACTCGCCCTGCTCGTACTCCCTCACGCTGTGGAGCTCGAATCCGCTCGGCCGCCGAAGCAGGAGGCGCCGGCCGTCATGCGAGCGCGCACCGGTCTCCGAGAACAGCCGCTGGAGCCGAACGAGCCGCGGATAGACGAGCAGCGCGCCCGGCGCGGGCAGCTCGACCACCGCACGCTCCAACCCGAACGCATCGGCGAGCTCGGCACGCACGTCGCCGAACGCGTAGCGCCCGCGCGGCAGCCGCTCCAGCGTGTAGCGGACGCTCCAGCGTCTGCCGTGCCGCCGCAGCGGGTGACGCTGCTCGCCGAGGCGTCCAACCCGCTCGACGAGAGTGATCGCCGCCGGCATGACGTTGCCCGACGGCTGGAGCTCGGCAATCACGGGTACGTCGTCCCCTTCGACGTGCTCGCGGTCGCCCCAGCCTCGGCCGACCTTGAACGGGCGGTCCGCCAGCCGAACCCAGACCCAGGCGACGGCCACGACGAGGAGCAGCCCGGTCGCGACGGGATACAGCGGCTTGGAGCCGAACGCCCAGGCGACGATGTAAACGGCGAGGCCGAGGGCGAGGATGAGTCGGCCGCGCGTCGTGAGCACTAGACCGGAACCGGAGTCTTGTCGAGCGTCTCGCGGACGATCTGCTGGCCCGTGAGGCCGCTCGAGCTCGCTTCCGGCGCGAGGATCAACCGATGCGCGAGCACCGGGACGGCGACCGCCTTGACGTCGTCCGGCTCCAGATACTCGCGGGCGTCCGCAAGGGCGCGGGCCTTGGCGACCCGCAGCAGCGCGATTCCTGCCCGGGGGCTCGCGCCGAGATACAACCTCGAATCTGCGCGGGTTGCCCGCAGCAACGCGACGACGTACCGGTTGAGACTCTCTTCGACGAAGATCTCCTTCGCCTCGTCCGCGAGCCCGAGCGCGTCGGCGGCGTCCGCGACCGGCTGCAAGCTCTCGAGCGGCGGGTCCGCGGTCTGTTCCGTCAGCATCTTCGCCTCGTCGGAGAGCGGCGGGTAGCCGATCGCGATTCGCATCGTGAAGCGGTCGAGCTGCGCTTCCGGCAGCGGATACGTGCCCTCGTACTCGATCGGGTTCTGCGTCGCCATCACCATGAACGGCCGCGCCAGCTCGTAGGAGACGCCGTCGATCGTCACCTGCTGTTCCTGCATGCACTCGAGCAGCGCCGACTGCGTCTTCGGCGACGCGCGGTTGATCTCGTCGACGAGCAGCAGGTTGGCGAACACCGGCCCAGGCTTGAATTCGAACTCGTTCGAGCGCTGGTTGTAGACGTTGACGCCGGTGACGTCGGAAGGCAGCAGGTCGGGCGTGAACTGCATGCGCGAAAACGAGACGTCGAGCGAGCGGGCGAGGGCCTTGGCGAGCATCGTCTTCCCCACCCCGGGAAAGTCCTCGAGGATCAGATGCCCCTCGCTGATGAGGCAGAGCACGCACAGCCTGAGGGTCTCTTCCGGTGCGTGGACGACGCGCGCGAGGTTGTCCATCAGCCCGCGGATCGTCTCCGCGGCTGTGGCGGTCTCGACTCGCTCGCTACGGGGCTCGCTCACGTAACAACTCCTCCGCCCTGTCTACGATCGCGGCCGCGATTCGGTCTTTCGCGGCCTTGGCGACGCGTTCCTCACCGTCGGCGCGTGATCAGGATCACCTCGTTGTCTGGTGCATCGAAGCCGATGTCATCGCGTGACACATCGTTGTAGACGATGAGATCGACGTGCTTGCGGTCGAGCTTCCTCCGGGCACGCGCGAGGCCATCCTCGCCGTGGTCGGCGGCGAACCCGACCAGGATCTGGCCGTTCACGCGCCGCTCGCCGAGCGTACGGAGCACATCCGCGGTCGGCTCGAGCAGCACCTGCCATGGGCGGTCGTCTTTCGGGCGCTTCTCGTCGAGCGACTCGCCCGGCCGATAGTCCGCGACCGCGGCCGCCATGAACACGAGATCCGCCTCCTCGTGTGCCAGCGCACCGGTCAGGACATCTGCGGCCGTCGGCGTCTCGACGACCTCGATCCCGCGCGGCGCGGCGACGGCGAGGTTTGCAGCCAAGAGCGTCACCGTCGCGCCCCGCTTGCGCGCTTCCTCCGCGAGCGCCACGCCCATCCGTCCCGACGAGCGGTTACCGAGGAAGCGCACCGCGTCGAGCGGCTCCCGCGTCCCTCCGGCGGTGACGAGCACACGCCGGCCCGCGAGCGAGTCGGACTCGCCGAGGAGCTCGCGGCAGCGACGGTAGATCTCGTCCGGCTCCGCCATGCGGCCTGTCCCCCACTCTCCCTCGGCGGTGTCCCCTTCCACCGGACCGACGATCACGGCGCCGCGCGACCGAACTGCCTCCACGTTGGCCTGCGTCGCCTCGTGCTCCCACATGCGCGGGTTCATCGCCGGAGCGAGCAGGATCGGGCCGCGGTGCGCGAGCGCCGCCTCGGAGACGATGTTGTCCGCGAGCCCGTGTGCGAGCTTGGCGAGCGTGTTCGCGGTCAGCGGCGCGACGACGAGGAGGTCGGCACGTGCGAGATGGAGGTAGAGGTCGTCCGCCGGCGGGCGTCGCGCGAGCGCGAAGAACGTCTCGGCCCGCACGAACCGCTCCGCTCCGCGCGTGACGAGCGGGACCACCTCGTGGCCGCCCTTGACGAGCAGCCGCACGAGCTCACACGCCTTGTAGGCGGCAATCCCACCGGTAACGCCGACGAGCACCCGGGCCATGCCCGGAATTCTGCCCGTTTGGAAGCCGCCCCGACCGCAGCCGAGGCTACTTCGGGTACTTGTACTTGAGCTTGCCCTCCGAGACTTCCTCGAGGGCCATCGTCAAGTAGTTCTTCGAGCGGGACTCGACCAGAGGAGGCGGAGCGTTCTCGAAGCCGATGCCCTCTCCCAGCTGGTGGTGGTAATCGTTGATCTGGCGAGCCCGCTTGGCCGCGACGATCACGAGCGCGTAGCGCGAGTCGACGTTGTCCAGGAGCTCATCGATGCGGGGATGGATCATGGGCGGCTCATGGTACCTGCGGTATGGAGCGCCCGGCGGACGATCTCCGTGAGCTCGTCCGCAGCCCGGTCGACGTCGTCGTTGACGATCGTGTGGTCGAAGAGATGCTTCTGTTCCTGTTGCTTCCTGGCGAGGTCGAGGCGAACCTGGATCTCGCCCGAGCTCTCGGTCGCGCGTTCACGCAGCCGCCGCTCCAGCTCTTCGAAGGACGGCGCGTCGACGAAGATCGTCACCGCACCGGGGATCGTCTCTCCGACGCGGAGCGCTCCGTCGGTCTCGAGATCGAGGAGCGGGACTCGGCCGTGTGCCTGGATGCGGTCGATCTCCGAGCGCAGCGTCCCGGAGCGTGCGCCCCACGGTAGGTCGACGTATTCGAGGAACTCGCCCTCCTCGACGAGCCTGGCGAACCTTGCAGGCGTGATGAAGTAGTACTCCCGCCCGTCCTTCTCTCCCGGCCGCCGCTCGCGCGTCGTCGCCGATACGGCGTGCTCGAGCTCGGGCATGCGCTCGAGCAGCATCTTCTCGAGTGTCCCTTTTCCGGCGCCCGACGTGCCGGTGACGACGACGACCAGACGCGGGTTACCGGTTGAAGAGGCCAATCAGCTCGGTGCGCTGACGCTCGGAAAGTCCTCCGACCGTCTTCGACTGGCTGATCCGGCACATGTTCAGAAAGCGCGCCGCTTTCACCCGTCCGAACTTCGGGACCGCCATCAGCATGTCGAAGACCTTCGCAGTCGACACGTACTCGGGCGGGTTGCTCAGGATGTGCTCGATCTGGACGCGCCCATCCTTGAGGTCCTTCTTCAACTTGGCCCGCCGGACGCGGATGTCGTTCGCGCGCTTCAGCGCCTCCATCCGCTGATCGAGCGAGCGGATCGGTGCCTCGGCCTGGGTCTTGGGCGACACCATGAGACGCGGGAGTCTAACAAGCGACCTCGGTCGGTCAAGAGTAAAAGTTTGCGGTGCTGAGCAGGGTTTTTAAGTGTTATTCATGTGTGCGAACGTCAAGAAGTTGTCCCTATGGACAACGATTCTCGATGAGCAACGCCGTATGCGTCCTCGGGCGAATCCCAGCCGTGGTCGGCTGCAGCGGCGAAGAGCTCTGCGCGCACACGCGCCGGGGCGCCGGGGTCGCTGAAGAGCACTGTCCCGAGTGCAACATGGGACGCGCCGGCTGCAATCAGCTCGAGAGCGTCGACGCCCTGTCTGTACACCGCCCATGCCGACGATCGGCATTCCGGTCGCGAGGTGACACGTCGCGACCGCGGCGAGCGCGATCGGCTTCAGCGCCGGACCGGAAAGGCCGCCCTGGCCGGGACCGAGTGCCGGTCTGAGTGTCCGCCGGTCGAGCTTCAGGGCTCGAACGGTGTTCACGAGCGAGAGGCCGTCGGCGCCGGCGGCCTGTGCGGCGCGCGCAACCTCGCCGATCTCCGGCACCGCCGGTGACAGCTTTGCCCACAGAGGTTTTCTCGTCGCCTGCCGCGCTGCCGCGACGATCTGCGCCGTGCTCTCGGTCGGTGCGTCGACGTTCGGGCACGACACGTTGAGCTCGATCGCACTCACCTCGCCCTGATCGTCGAGCCGCGAACAGATGTCCGCGTAGTCGTCGGTCGCGAAGCCCCCGACGGACACCCAGAGAGGGACGCCCAGCTTCTCGAGCAGCGGCAGGTTCCGCGTCAGGAAACGGTCGATGCCGGGATTCGCGAGCCCGATGGAGTTGAGCATCCCGACGTCGGTCTCGGCGATGCGCACCGGGGTGCTTCCCTCACGGGGCAGCGGCGTCACGGTCTTCGTCACGAAGGCGTCGAGGCTCTGCGCGACGTCGGGCGCGGTCAGGGCATCGAGGCAGCCCGACGCGTTAAGCAGCAGCATGCAACACCGGCCCTTCCACACAGAGGCGCTTGAGCTCGCCGTCGACAAGAACGGCGCAGCCGTAGCAGGCGCCGTAGCCGCACGCCATCGGTGCTTCCCAGGCGAGCTGAGCGTCGGGAGCGAGCGTTCGGACCGCCTCCAGCATCGGCTCCGGCCCGCAGGCCAGGACATCCATGCCGACCGGAATCAGATCGGTGACGAGCGTCGGCTCCACGCACACCTGGGCGTTCGGGACGAGCTCGGCCGCCTGCGCGTGCCAGTCGGAGCGAAATCCGAGGACGGCCGGGGGCGAGATCAGCGCGGCGGAGAGGTACGGCAGCGGCGCGATGCCGATGCCGCCTCCCACGAGCAAAGGCCGCTCCACGTCGAGCGAGAAGCCATGGCCGAGCGGGCCGAAGACGTTCAGCTTCGCTCCGGCCTCCACTGCGCAGAGCGCCGCGGTTCCCGGTCCGACCGGCTCGATCAGGAAGCCGAGCTCACCGGGCGGCGCAAGACACAGGCTCATCGGCCGCGGCAGCAGCCGCCCGGGCGCCTCGAGCATGAAGAACTGACCCGGCGCCCCCGGATCGAGCCGTCCGCGGCGCACGCGCAGCAGCGTGTACGGGCCGACCTTCTCGATGCCGGCGACGCTAAGCCGCTCGCGTCTCATGGTCGATCCGCTCCTGCAGGGAGAGGGATTCCTCGGTGCGGGCGTTCGCGATTGCGTCCACAGCGGCGGCTGCGCCGGACAGCGTCGTGATGCAGGGCACCCGCGCCACGAGTGCTGCTTCCCGGATCAGGTAACCGTCCGTACGCGCGCCCGATCCGTGGGGCGTGTTGACGACGAGGTTGCAGCGGCCGCGTCGGATGAGGTCGACCACGGTCGCCCCGGTTCCTCCTTCGGTGACCTTGCGGACGCGCTCCACGGTGAGCCCGGCGGCGGCGAGCACGTCCGCGGTGCCGGTCGTGGCCAGCAGCCCGAAGCCGAGCTCCGCGAGGCGGGCGGCGACGTGCACGGCCGCGAGGCTTGTCGGCGTCGCGCACGGACAGGAACGCGGTGCCGCCGAGCGGCAGCGGGCGGCCCGCGGCCCGCTCCGCCTTGGCAAAGGCCGTCGGCAGGTCGGCGGCGCTCGCCATCACCTCGCCCGTCGAGCGCATCTCGGGCCCGAGCACCGGATCGGCCCCCGGAAAGCGCGCGAACGGCAGGACGGCCGCCTTCACGGAGACGTGTCCGAGGGACTGTCCCTCGGAGAGGTCGAGCTCCGACACGCGCGCACCGGCCATGACCCGGCAAGCGGCCTGGACGAGGTTGACGCCGGTGGCCTTCGAGGCAAACGGGATGGTGCGAGAGGCGCGCGGGTTCGCCTCGAGGACGTACGTCGCGCCGTCGACGACGGCGAGCTGGACGTTGAGGAGGCCGACCACGCCGAGCGCCCCCGCCAGCGTCCGGACGATGTCGCGGATCTCGGTGTCCTGCGCCTTCCCGAGAGACGGGGCAGGAAGGACGCAGGCGGAATCGCCCGAGTGGACGCCCGCCTCCTCGACGTGCTGCATCACCGCGCCGATGTAGGTCTCCGTTCCGTCCGAGACCGCGTCGACGTCGATCTCGATCGCGCCCTCGACGAAGCGGTCGATGAGGACGGGGCGGTCGACCGTTCCGAGCTCGTCTGCGGAGTAGCAGACCCGCATCGCTCGCCCTCCGAGAACGTAGGACGGCCGGATGAGCACCGGGAACCCGATCTGCTCCGCCACCTGTCGAGCCTCTGCTGCCGTCCGCGCGATGCCCCAGGCAGGGCACCGGATGCCGAGCCGCTCGAGGAGCGCCGCGAACCGCTCACGGTCCTCGGCGATGTCGACCGCGTCGAACGGTGTGCCGATGATCCGGAAGCCGGCATCCTCGAGCCCGCGTGCGAGCTTGAGCGGCGTCTGGCCGCCGAACTGGACCGTGACGCCGATCGGCTGCTCGCGCTCGCAGACGGCCAGCACTTCCTCGAGACGGAGCGGCTCGAAGTAGAGGCGATCGGACGTGTCGTAGTCGGTCGAGACCGTCTCCGGGTTGCAGTTGACCATCACGGCCTCGTAGCCGAGCGCACGGAAGCTCTGCGCGGCGTGGACGCAGCAGTAGTCGAACTCGATCCCCTGGCCGATGCGGTTCGGGCCGGAGCCGAGGATGACGACGCGCGGCTGGTCCCCGGATCGGCGCGAGCTCGTCCGCCTCGCCCCACGTCGAGTAGTAGTACGTCGACGCGGCCTCGACCTCGCCGGCGCAGGAGTCCACGCGACGGAACGAGGGCCGCACGCCGCAACGAGCGCCGCTGTGCGCGCACTTCGTCTTCGCTCGCCCCGGACGCCGCCGCGAGCTGTTCGTCCGACCAGCCGGAGCGCTTGAGCTGCATGAAGTCGTCCGCGACGAGCTCCTCGAGCCTCAGTTGGCCGAGCTCGCGCGCGAGCTCGGCATGGAACCAGGGATGCACGTCCTCGCTCAGCTCCCACGGCTCGACGCCGTCGAGCTCGCGCGAACGCTGGGCCTTTCGAAACGCCTCCTGGAACGTGCGCCCGATCCCCATCGCCTCGCCGACCGACTTCATCTGCGTGCCCAGCGTCGTGTCCGCGCCGGGGAACTTCTCGAAGGCGAAGCGCGGGAACTTGACGACGACGTAGTCGAGCGTCGGCTCGAAGCTCGCAGGCGTCGTGCCGGTGAGGTCGTTCGGAATCTCGTCGAGCGTGTAGCCGACGGCGAGCTTTGCGGCGACCTTCGCGATCGGATAGCCCGTCGCCTTCGACGCGAGCGCGGACGATCGCGACACGCGCGGGTTCATCTCGATCACCCGCAGCTCGCCGGTGCCGCGTTCGCGCGCAAACTGGATGTTCGAGCCTCCGCACTCGACGCCGACTGCGCGAATGACGGCGGCGGCCGCGTCGCGCAGCTCCTGATACGCGTCGTCGGACAACGTCATCTGCGGCGCGACGGTGACCGAGTCGCCGGTGTGCACGCCCATCGGATCGATGTTCTCGATCGAGCAGACGATGACGACGTTGTCCTTCCGGTCGCGGACGACCTCCAGCTCGAACTCGTCCCACCCCCGGACCGACTCCTCCACGAGCACCTGGCCGATCGGGCTTTCGGCGATCCCGCGCTCGACTTGCTCCCGGAGCTGCTCGGACGTCTCGACGAACCCGCCGCCGTGACCGCCGAGCGTGAACGCCGGCCTGACCACTGCCGGCGTGGACAGGCCCGCAAGCTGGTCGACGGCGGTGACGATCCTCGAGCTCGGGACTTTCAGCCCGACGCTGCGGACGGCGTCGCGAAAGAGCTCGCGGTCTTCCGCGCGCCGGATGACGTCCAGCGGCGCGCCGATCAGCTCGATGCCGAGCCGGCTGAGAACATCCCCGCCCGCGAGCTCCTGTGCCAGGTTCAACGCGGTCTGACCGCCCATGGTCGGAAGCAGTGCCTGCGGCCGCTCGCGTGCGAGGACGTCGGCGACTCCGTCGCGGTCGAGCGGCTCGAGATACGTGCGGTCCGCGAACCCCGGGTCGGTCATGATCGTCGCCGGGTTCGAGTTGACGACGATCGTCCGGAAGCCGTCCTCGCGCAGCACCTTCAGGGCCTGGCAGCCGGCGTAGTCGAACTCGCAGGCCTGCCCGATCACGATCGGGCCCGACCCGATCAGGCAGATCGACTCGAGGTCACGCCGCCTCGGCAAGCACGACCTCCTCCACCCAGCTTTCGATGATCGGCCAAGCGTCGTGGGGCCCGGGCCCCGCTTCCGGATGGAACTGCACGGAGCGGGCGTGCTCGAGCGGGAAGTCCAGTCCCTCCACCGTGCCGTCGTAGAGCGAGACGTGCGTCGCTTCGCGCGCTTCCGACGGCGCAACCGCGAAGCCGTGGTTCTGGCTCGTGACGAGCACCCGGCCGCTCGCGCGTTCGAGGACGGGATGATTCGCGCCGCGATGGCCGAACGGCAGCTTGAAGGTCTCGTGGCCGGCGGCGAGCGCCAGTAGCTGGTGTCCGAGGCAGATGCCGAGCAGCGGGACTCGGCCGAGGAGGCCGGACACCGTGGCCACCTCGTCGCGCAGCGGCGCCGGATCGCCCGGCCCGTTCGAGAGCAGCACGCCGTCGAACCGAAGCAGCTCGTCGGCGGTCACGTCGTGCGGAAACACGGTGACCGCAGCCCCGGCTGCCGCCAGCCGGCGCAGGATCGACCGTTTGCACCCGTAGTCGACGACGGCGACGGCGGCCCGGCCCGCGTCGGCGTAGACGTACGGCCGGGGTGTCGATACACCGGCCGCGAGCGCCCGCCCGCCCATCGGGGCCTGTGCGCGCGCAACCGACACCGCCTGGTCGACGGAGCCGCCGCCCGCGACCGCGACTGCCCGCATCGCGCCCGCGTCTCTCAGCTTCAGCACGAGCGAGCGCGTGTCGATCCCGCTGAGCGCGACGATGCTCCGTTCGTGCAGCCAGTCGGTCCACGCCGGCCCGCGGGCCTCGCGCATCAGGACGGCGCGCGCGTGCGGCCGCGCCGACTCGGAGCGACCTTCCGCGACGCCGTAGTTGCCGACCATCGGCGCGGTGAAGCACACGAGCTGCTCGGAGAAGCTCGGATCGGTGACGATCTCCTGGTAGCCCGTCATCGCGGTGGTGAAGACCGCCTCGCCGACGGCGAAGCCCTCGGCCGCGACCGACTCGCCGCGGAAGACGGTCCCGTCCTCGAGGGCGAGGAAGCCGGTCACGCGACGTGGACCAGCCTGCCGTCGGCGATCGTCGCCCGCACCTTGCCCTTGACGGTCTCGCCCAGAAGCCAGGAGTTCGCGGACCGCGACCGGAACGAGTCTTCCGAGATCCGGTAGCTCGCGCTGAGGTCGAGGAGGACGAGGTTCGCGTGCTTCCCGACCGCAATGCGCGGCTCGTCGAGGCCGTAGGCGCGCGCCGGCCCCGCCGACATGCGCTCGAGCACGACCTCGAGCGGTACGAGGCCGGGCTCGACGAGCTGCGTGTAGATCGCGGCAAATGCGGTTTCGAGCCCGGTGACGCCGAACGGCGCCGCCTCGAACGGCACGTCCTTCTCGTGCCGCGCATGCGGGGCGTGGTCGGTTGCGATCGCCGTGATCGTCCCGTCCTTCAGTGCCTCGATCAGGGCCGTGCGATCCGACTCCGCCCGCAGTGGAGGGTTCATCTTCACGTTCGGATCGAGCGACCGGACCGCCTCATCGGTGAGGCAGAGGTGATGCGGCGTCACCTCGGCGGTCGCGCCGACGCCTTCGTTTCGCGCGCGACGAAGCGCCTGAACGGACTCCCAGGCGGACAGATGCAGCAGGTGCAACGGCTGTCGTTCATACGCCGCGAGCGCGAGGTCGCGCTCGACCATCAGGCTCTCCGCGACGGACGGGTATCCGGTGAAGCCGAGCTCGGCCGAGACCGCCCCCTCGTGCATCTGCCCGCCGTGCGAGAGCGTCGGCTCTTCGCAATGGAGGGCGATGCGCTTGCCGGAGACGGCGCCGTACTGCAGCGCGCGGCGCATCAGCCCCGCCGAGGCGACCGGAAGCCCGTCGTCGGTGAACCCCGCCGCACCGTGCTCCGCGAGCTCCGCCATCTCGGTCAGCTCTCGGCCCGCCTGGCCTTTCGTGATGGCGGCGAGGAAGCCGACCGGAATCTCCGCCTGCGGCACGCGCCTGCTCGGCGAGCGAGCCGAGCGTCGCCGCGGAATCGACGACCGGCTCGGTGTTCGGCATCGCGAGGATGGCGCAGTAGCCACCGGCTGCCGCGGCGGCGGTCCCGGAGGCGATCGTCTCCTCCTCCTCGTGCCCCGGTGTCCGGAGGTGCACGTGCGGGTCGACGAAGGCGGGCGCAACGAGGAGGCCGCGACCTTCGATCACACGATGCGAGTTGGTGTCGAGATCGCAGCCGAGCGCCGCGATCACACCGTCGTCGATCCGGACGTCGAACGTCTCGTCGACTCCGGCGACAGGGTCGAGCACGCGCGCCCCGCGGACGACGATGTTCTCTCTGAGTGCGTCCTTCGAGAACAGCATCACGCCACCACGTCCAGGACCGCCTCGGTCTTGACCCCGACGGGCCCGCTCGTGAGCAGGTCGTAGAGGACGGCCATGCGCGTCACGAGCCCGGCGCGCACCTGAGTCTCGATCAGCGAGTCCGCATAGTCCGCGACGCGGGTATCGATCTCGACGCCGCGGTTCATCGGCCCCGGATGCATCACCTTCTGGCCGGGCCGGAGCCGTTCCGGCGTGACGCCCCAGCGCGCGGTGTACTCGCGGAGCGAGGGCACGTAGTTCGCTCCCTCCTGCATGCGCTCACGCTGCATGCGCAGCACGTAGACGACATCGGCGGCCCCGATTGCCCCGATCTCGCTCGTCGCCTCGCAGCCCATCGCCTCCACGCCCCGCGGCAGGAGCGCAGGCGGGGCGACGAGCGTCACGTGGGCGCCCATCAGCGTCAGCGCCTGGATCAAGCGAGCGCGCGACACGTGAGTGGAGGACGTCACCGACGATGGCGACGTGGAGACCCTCCAACCGGCCGAGCTCTTCGCGCATCGTGTACAGGTCGAGGAGCGCCTGGGTCGGATGCTGGTGCTTGCCGTCGCCCGCGTTGACGACGTGCGCATCGATGACGCGGGCGACGAGATTCGGCGCACCGATCTGCGGATGCCGGATGACGATGACATCCGGGTCGTAGGCACCGAGGGTGATCGCGGTGTCCTTCAGCGATTCGCCCTTGTCGACGGACGAGCCCGACGACTTGATCGACATCGTGTCTGCCGACAGTCGTTTCGCGGCGAGCTCGAAGCTCGACGACGTCCGGGTGGACGACTCGTAGAAGACGTTGATGACGAGCCGCCCCTTGAGTGTCGGGAGCTTCTTCACTTCCCGTTCGAGACTGCGCTCGAACGTCCGCGCGGTGGCGAGAAGCCGTTCCACGTCATCGCGCGTGACGTCCTTGATCGAGATGAAGTGCCGCTTCGGCGGCGGGGCGGGCGGGCGCAAGTCCTCCCGCATGACGCGGATATCAGCCATCGTGACTCTCCTCCGGGACTGGGACGAGCAGGATCTGGTCGACCTCGTCCACTTCCACGAGCTGCACCTGGATGCGCTCGGAGCGGGAGGTCGGAAGGTTCTTGCCGACGTAGTCGGGTCGGATCGGGAGCTCGCGGTGGCCACGGTCGACGAGGACGGCGAGCTGGATCCGGTCCGGGCGACCGTAGTCGAACAGCGCCTCGATCGCGGCGCGGATCGTTCGGCCGGTGTAGAGGACGTCATCGACGAGGACGACCGTCTTGCCTTCGAGCGGGAAGTCGAGCGCCGTCGAGCGGACGACAGGCTGCGGATGGCGCGGTGCGCCGCCGCCGCGGACCTGCACGTCGTCGCGGTAGAAGGTGATGTCGACGGCGCCGAGTGCCGGTGCTGCTCCCGCCCGCTCTTCGACGAGCCGGCGGAGCCGCTGCGCAAGCGGCACGCCGCGGGTCTGGATTCCCACGAGCGCGACTCGAGACAGGTCCGGGTTTCCCTCGATGATCTCGTGGGCGATCCGCGAAAGCGTGCGTCGCAGCGCGTCGGCGTCGAGGAGGAGCGTTCCGGGCGGGACTTCCACGACGCTCACTGCGCAGGCAGGGCCGACGGTGCGCGGGCAGGCAGCTTCATTCGACTCCTTTCCGGCCTCACTGGACCGGGTTAAAGGGTTCGGTCGCGCGGGACTCTAGCCGAGCGTTCGGACAGTGGTGTCGTAGAGCTCGGCCCACTGCCGTGCATCGAGGTCTCGCGGCTCGGCGGCCGTGGGTGAGCGCGAGCTCAGCGGTGCGTCGTCTGAGCTGGCGTCGCGGCACGACGGCACGGACACCGTCGCGGTAGCCACGGGAGAGGAACGCGGCGTAACGCCGGTGGTCTCGGACCGGAACGAGCGGCTCGGACCGACGGACGATCCGTAGCACGCCTGCATCGACGGAAGGCGGCGGCGCGAACGCGGATCGCGCCAGGCGACGGGTGACCGAGAGCTCGAACCACGCTCCCCAGTAGACGCCCAGCTGCGTGCTCGGCCAGACGGCGGCGCGCTTGCTCGCCACCCGCCAGTCGACGATCACGTCGGCTGACTCGAGCGAAGCCTGCGGATCGAGCAGCCGCCTGAGGATCGCGGTGGCAGCGCCGAAGGGCAGGTTCGCGACGACCTTGAACGGCTCGCGGGGAAGTGCGACGTGGCGCGCATCGGCGGCGACCACCTCGATCTCGGGCAGTCGGCGCGCCAGCGCCGTCGCGAGGTCGCGATCGATCTCCACCGCGACGACCCGTCCGGCGTGCCGCGCGAGTGGCGCCGTCAGCGCGCCGGCGCCGGCTCCGAGATCGAGCACCAGGTCGTCACGCTGAATCTGCGCAGCGCGAACGAGCTCCGCCGCGAGCTTGCTACTGCGGAGGAAATGCCGCCCGCGACCGCGCGCTTGCGGTCGGACGGCCACGGAAGACCACCGTGCCCATAGGTGTCCTCACTCTAGCTCTAGGGCTCGCCGACGAGATCGTCCGGTTCCGTCATGGCCTCGATCGCGTCCTGGGCCTCTTCGACGGACGACTCCGGAACCGACACGATCACCGAGTCGTCCTCGCCGTCCGCGAGGTGCGAGTCGATGCCGGCGGACTGCAGGATTCCCTGGATCTCCTCGGCCTCCGAGACGTCGCCCGCAACCGCAACTCGAACCATCTCAGCCACGGCCTCGATGATACGACCTCCGGCCCGGTGTGGAAGGGAGCCCGCGTTTCCGCCCGTGTCGGATGCGCGGGGACGGGCCGCCCCGCCTTTCACCAAATGGGGGCTTCCGCGCTCCGCATAGGGCGCCACGATCACGTCGAAATCTCGCGGCACGACGGTGTCCGGGAAGAGCGTGCGCGCCTCGCGGGCGATCTCCGGCCCGAAGTACCGGCTCGACAGGTGCGTCAGGGCGAGCAGGCGCACGTTCGCACGGCGGGCGATGTCCGCAGCCTGGGTCGCCGTCTGGTGCTTCGTCTCCTCGGCGCGCTCTCGCTCCTCGTCCGAGAAGGTCGCCTCCGTGACGAACACGTCCGATCCCCAGGCGGCCTCGACGATCTCCTCCGACGGCGCCGTGTCGCCGGTCAGCGCGATCTTCCGGCCCGGGCGCGGCGGTCCGAGCACCTGCTCCGGCTCGACGGTCCGGCCGTCCGGAAGCGAGACTCGCTCGCCGCGCTGGAGCGCGCCTCGTTCGGGACCGCTCGGGATCCCGAGCGCCTCTGCTGTTTCGGCGTCGAAGCGACCGGGTCGAGTCGCCTCGATCAGAGACCAGCCGAGCGCAGAAACGCCGTGCGCCACCGCGAACGCCGCCAGCCGGTAGCCGTCGCGCTCGAGCACGTCGCCCGGCGCGAGCTCGACGAGGCGAACCTCATACGTCAGCCTGCCGACGACACGCCTGAGCGACGCCGATCAGGTCGACCAGCCCGCGCGGGCCGTACACGTCGAGCGGCTGCTCCCGCCCACGGAGGGCGAACGTCTTGAGCATCCCCGGCAGGCCGAGCACATGGTCGGCATGAAAGTGCGTCAGAAAGACCTCGCGCAGGTCGACCAGGCCGACGGACGAGCGCAACAGTTGTCGCTGCGTTCCCTCCGCGCAGTCGAAGAGGAGCCGCTCCCCGCCACGACGGATCATCAGCGCGGCGGGTGACCGCTGCGCGGTCGGCATCGAACCGGCGGTTCCGAGGAACACGATGTCGAGATCCACGGCCCGATTCTAGGGTCGCGTGTTTCGCACCGAAGATAGGCTCAGCGGATGCACGCAGCGCAGTTCGACGTGCGGGACCTCCTTCGCCGGGACGTGTCCTTGGCGGAGTACGACGAGATCCGGGAGCTCTGGAAGCGGCACTCGATCGCCGAGGACGAGCGCGACCTCGCCGGCCTGCTCTCGACGCTCACTGAGGACTGCGTCTACGAGTTGGCGCAGACGGGGCACCGCTGGGAGGGGCACGAAGGCGCCGCACGGTTCTACACCCAGCTGCTCGGCGCGTTCCCCGACATCCACTTCGACCTGACGGACATCGTCATCGGGCCGCAGGGCGTCTGCGAAGAGGCAGACGTCACGGGAACGCACCAGGCGGAATGGCTCGGCGTCCCGCCGTCGGGCGAACGCCTCAGCTGGAAGGTCGTGATTTTCTTCCCCTGGGATCCGGAGCGGCGGCTCTTCCGCGGCGAGAAGGTCTACACCTCCGGTCTGCCGCTCGCCGCGCTCGGCTAGCGCCGCTCAGTCGCTCAAGGCAGGACGAGTCGCTGGCCGGGGACGAGCGTCGTGCTCGTCAGATGGTTTCGCCGCTGGAGCTTCCAGACTCCCTCGCGGGGATCGCCGGCGTAGTGCCTGCGTCGCGATCGACCACAGCGTGTCCGTCGGCTCGACGACGTACCGGACCGGCTTGCCGGCGCCTCCGGATGGATGCGCGAACAGGCCGACGACGAAGGCGACGGCGAGGAGCAGAACGGCGATCCTGGCGAACATGTGTTCGCAAGCGTAGCGAACAGGTGTTCGTGGTGTCAAGAGGCACGTCTTGGCCGAGCCCGTCCACAAGGGCGACTTAGAATCGACCGATGCTCGCCCGCCTCGCGTTCGCGGCCGCGCTCGTTGCCGTCGCCGCGCTGCTGGGCGGCTCGGCCGCTCCGGCGGGAGTCCGGGCCGCCCCACTGCCGCACGTGACGGTGTTCGGCGATTCCATCGCCGAGGCGATCGTCGAGAACGACTCGGCCCGCGCGATTCTCGTCGACGGCGTGGATGTCGACTTCGAGGTCGCCCCCTGCCGACGCCTGGTGCAGGACAGTTGTCCGTACAACGGAGCCCGCCCGGCGACGGTCATGCAGGTGGTCAGAACGCTGGGCTCCCGGATCGGGCCGACCGTGGTCGTTGCGCTGGGCTACAACGAATTCGAGGACCAGTTCGCGCGGAACGTGCAGGTCACGCTCGACGCGTTCGAAAACGCAGGCGTCAAGCAGGTTCTCTGGCTGACGCTTCGAGCGGCCCGGCATCCGTACGTGAACATGAACGACGCGCTGGTGGCGGCCGCCGCAGCGCACCCGTCCCTCGTCGTCGTCGACTGGAACCTCTACTCGCGCAGTCACGCCGACTGGTTCCAGGGCGACGGAATCCATCTACTGAGCGACGGCTCGAAAGGCATGGCTACGCTCCTGCACACGACGCTCCAGCAGCTCGGCATCGGAGCGAAACCGAAGCCCGTCAAGCGGACAGGTCCGGTACGGATCGCCACCGCGCATCTGCCGGACGCAAAGCGGGGAAAGGCATACGCAGCGAAGCTCGCCGCAGCAGGTGGGCGACCGCCGTACTTCTGGTCGCTGCCGAGGCGTCTGCCGAACGGCTTGCACCTGCGCTCCACCGGCTGGGTCAGCGGCGTTCCGAAGGCGCGCCCGGGCAAGTTCGAGCTGAAGCTGCGCGTCCGGGACGCGCCGGGCGCGCTGGCGACGCGACACGTGACGCTGCGTATCCGTCCCTAGCGGCCGAGCCGCACCATGCTCTTCCCCACTCCGACCTTCGCGATCTTCCTCCTGGTCGTGCTCCCGCTGTCGTGGGCGCTGATGTCACGCCAGCCGCTGTGGCGCCCGTTCATGCTCGCGGCGAGCTACGTCTTCTATGCATGGTGGGACTGGAAGTTCGTCTTTCTGCTCGCGGCGTCGACGATCGTCAACCACGTTCTGGCGGTCGCGATCTTCCGCGCCAGAGGCCCGCGTCTTCGGCGCGCCTACCTGATCGCGGCGGTGTCCTTCGATCTCGGCCTGCTCGGCTACTTCAAGTACGCCGGGTTCTTCGTCAGCTCCGCGGAGAACTTCCTCACCCGCCTCGGGATCGCCGAGGCGTCATCGGCCGTCCACGTCGCTCTTGCCGGTCGGCATCTCCTTCTACACATTCATGGCCATCTCGTACATCGTCGACACGTACCGCGGGGAGCTCGAGCCCGCGACGTTCTCTCGCTTTGCCGTCTTTCTCTCGTTCTTCCCCCACCTCGTGGCCGGGCCGATCGTCCGCGCAAGCGAGCTGCTGCCGCAGCTGGAGCGACCGCGCGACCCGCGCCGCGTCGACACAACGCGGGCGTATTACCTGATCCTCACCGGCCTCTTCCTCAAGGTCGTGATCGCTAATCACCTCGCGACACACATCGTCGACGAGGTCTTTGCCGCGCCGGGTCAGCATTCGTCACTGGAGACGCTCTTCGGGATCTACGGCTACGCCGTCCAGATCTTCGCGGACTTCTGCGGCTACACGAACATCGCCATCGGCGTCGCGCTTCTGCTCGGGTTCGAGTTCCCGCAGAACTTCGCCGGCCCGTATACCGCCGTCTCTCTCCAGGACTTCTGGCGACGGTGGCACATGACCCTGTCGCGCTGGCTCCGCGACTACCTCTATATCCCGCTCGGCGGCAACCGTAAGGGCCGGCTGCTCACGTACAGGAACCTGCTCGTGACCATGCTGCTCGGCGGCTTGTGGCACGGCGCCGCCTGGACGTTCGTCGCCTGGGGCGGGATCCACGGGATCGGCCTCGCGGTGGAGCGGTTCCGGCAGGACCTGCGGCGGGCACACGGCCGGCCCGAGCCCACGAGCACGCTCCCGCGGCGAGTCTTCGCACGCCTGCTGACGTTTCACGTGGTCTGCTTCGCCTGGATCTTCTTCCGCGCCGACTCGTTCGGCCGGGCCTGGGATGTGATCACCCAGCTCTTCACCGCGTGGGGACAGCCGTCGCCGCTCGTCACCACCTCCGTGCTGCTCGCCATCGGCGTCGGGATCGGCAGCCAGTACGTTCCGACCGCGGCGATCGCCGGCCTCCTCCGCGGCTTCGGCCGGCTCGCGCTTCCCGCCCAAGCGGCGTCTCTCGCCGTCGGGCTGATGCTGGTCGACACGCTCGGTCCTCCCGGCGTCGCGCCGTTCATCTACTTCCGGTTCTGATGAAGCTTCTGCCTGCGACACGCGGAATCGTCCTTGCCTTCGTGTCCCTGGGACTGGCGGCGCTGTTGAACGCCCATGGCCTACGCAAGGACGCGGAGTCTCGCCACGGCACGGACCGTGAGGTCGCGATCGGCGTTACTCGGCCGCTCGTGGACGTAAGTGATTTCCTCTACCTCGACCGGCCACGGCACGAGCTGCAGGTCGCGATCGGACGCAGGGACGAGGATCGGATCGACACCCGCGTGGCGTTCCGGCTGCCACCGCCTGCAGGCTCGCTTCCGCACCCGCGTCCTCCCCGGAATAAGCCGAAGCAGGCGTCGAAGCGGCGGCCCGTGTTCACGCCGGCGCATCCGCTCCGGATCTGGGTCGCGGGCGACTCACTCGCTCAGGTTCCCGGTGACGCGTTGGAGCGCGCGTCGGGATCCCGCGAGGAGATCGACGTCCTGGCTGTCGAAAGCCGCCTCTCGACCGGCCTGGGCCAGCCCGGTCTCTACAACTGGTTCACCCGTATCGAAAACGTGATCTCCTCGCTCCGTCCGAAGGTCGCCGTGCTCTCCTTCGGCGCCGACGACGCGCACGACTACCTCAGCGGCGTCCCGGACGGCCGCACGGTCGGGAGCCTCGGCAGCCCGAGCTGGAACGCCGAGTACCGGCGCCGCCTGGAAGGAGTCACCCGAGAGCTGAATGCCGCCGGGACGTACGTCGTCTGGATCGGGTTGCCGATTCCGGCAGGCCAAGGCTTCAGCCGCAGCTTTCCAGTGGTGAACCGTCTGCTACGCAGCGTCGCCGCCCGGCATCGGCACGGGGCGGTGTACATCGACACGTGGCACATGCTCGACAGTGCGCAAGGGAAGTACACGGATTACCTCCGGAACGCGCACGGAAAAGTGGTGCTGCTACGTGCGCGCGACGGCGTGCATTACCTCCCGTCCGCCGGCGACATGGTCGCGCAGGCGATCCTGCTGCAGCTCGGCCGGGTCTATGACCTCAGGGGCTCGTGAGCGTCACGAGCTCTGGCGTAATGGCGCTCCCCGCAACGGTCAGCTCGATCATCGCGTGGATCGGAGCCGTCCGCCGCTCCGTCGGGGAGCCGGGGTTGAGGATCCAGACGTCCTCGAAGCGCTCCATCTGCGGCACGTGTGTGTGCCCGTAGACCACCGCCTGGCAATCCACGAACCTCGCGGCGAGGCGACCCTCGCGGCCCTTCCGCGGGCCGGGGTTGTGCACCATCCCGATCCGGGCGTCGCCTACCTCCACCACCCGCTGCTTCGGCAGCAATTGCTTCAGCTCCGGCTCGTCCATGTTCCCCTGAATCCCCTCCACCGGCGGTCCGATCGCGTGCAGATCGTCGAGGAAGGCGACGGTGACGAAGTCGCCGGCGTGGAGGACGAGCTCCGCTTGCGCGAGCCGCGTAACGCATTCCTCGGGCAGCGCACGCGTGCCGCGCGGCAAGTGTGTGTCCGAGATGATTGCGACGCGGGTCAGATCGCGGGCCTGTCCTGAGCTCCGCCGAACCGCCGTGCAAGCGCCGTGGTTGCAGGAGTCCGCTCGAGCACGGCATCGAGGAGCTTTCCCGCCCCGAACCGGACCGGGTCGTCGGCGGGCAGACCGGTCTCCTCCTCGGCAGCCGCAATCGCGGCGCGAGCCTCCTCCGCCGAAACGGCTGAGCTGTTGAGCGCAATGCACGCCACCCTCGCCGGCCGGAGGCGGAGGGACATGCGCTCGTGGAGGTCGACGAGCTCGCTCAGGCTGGGGATCGGCGACTCCGTCGCGTCGCCCTCGACAACGGTCCGCCCCACCTCGTGGCAAAGCACGTACAGGTGGGGTGCGCTGCCGTGCATCAATCCGACCGTGACGCCCGAGTAGACGGGATGCAGGATCGCGCCCTGGCCTTCGACCCACAGCAGATCGCCGCGCTCGCCGCCTTCGAGGACGAGGCGCTCGGCCGCACCGCCAAGGAAGTCGGAGACGACAGCGTCGACCGCGATGCCCCAGCCCGCGATTGCGATACCGGTCTGTCCCGTCGGCACGAAGACGGAGCGAAGACCGCGCTTACGCGCTTCGAGGTCGAGCTCGCACGTCGCCGTCATCTTCCCGATCGCGCAATCGGAGCCGACGGTCAAGACGATCGTCGCGTCGAGGCCGAGGTTCGCACCGGTGACGGTGCTGAGATCCGTGGGCGGCTCACGCAGGTCCCGGAGCTCGACGTGATGATCCGCCGCGAGCTCGGTCAGGCCCGGGATGTCGCGCAGCCGGACATGGAGCCCGTTCTCGAGGTCGAGCCCTTTCGCGACACAGCTCTTGAGCAGCGCCTGCCAGTCGCCGGGAAAACGGCCGCCCTGCGTGACGACGCCGACGAGGGCGGTGTTGGGCTCCAGGCTCAGCGCGTCGTCGACGGAGCCGACGATCGGAACGCCGTCGTCGCTCTCCCCCGCGCGCTCGGTGTCGAGAATCGCGACGACGGACTCGCGGCGATAGCGCATCACGCCGCGCAGCGTCTTCCCGTAGTGCGGGTCTCCCGAGAAGCCCTCAGCGAGGATCAGGTACTTCTTGTCTGACACCTAGGCCGGGTTGGTCTGAGGGAACCTGAACGCCGTCGCGGAAATCGACGCCGGGCCAGGGATCGTCGGCCAGTAGGAGGTTGCCGTCGAGGTCGACGTGGTCGCAGAGCGATGCGACCTGCGCGCCGGCGGAGATTCCGAGGCCGGACTCGATCATGCAGCCGAGCATGACGCCGAGGCCGAGGGCCCGCGCCGCGTGCGCCATCCGCACAGCCTCGCGAATGCCTCCGGACTTCGCGAGCTTGATGTTGACCCCGTGCGCGCGGTCGGCACACGCCGCGACGTCGCCGAGCCGGTGGCAGTCCTCGTCGAGGTAGATCGGGATCGGTGATTGCGCCTTGAGCTGCGCGCCGCCCGCGTCACCCGCGGGCAGCGGCTGCTCGCAGTACTCGACTCCGAGCTCGGCGAGCTGAGGCAGCGACTCGAGCGCCTCGTCGAGCGTCCAGTACTCGTTGACGTCCACCTGCAGCGGAACGTCGGTGACGGAGCGCACGGCGCGTACGCGCTCCACGTCTCGGCCGTCGCGTGCGCCGAGCTTGAGCTTCAGCCGGCGGAAACGGCCCGCCTGCTCGGCACGACGTGCCATGTCGTCCGGGTCTCCGAGCCAGACCGTCCAGCTCGTGGGCGGCCCTTCGCGCCGCAGCCCGAGGAGCCGCCAAACCGGGAGCCCAGTCAGCTTCCCCTGCAGGTCGTGCAGCGCCGCGTCGAGCGCGGATCGCGCCGCCCACTCGCGGGGCGGCAAGCGCGATTCGATCTCGTCGAGCGCGAACGGATCGTCGCCGAGGGCGTCTGCGTGCTCTTCGATGTAGGCGAGCGCCGACTCCGCCGATTCGTCGTAGCGCTCGATCGGTGCCGCCTCGCCGAAGCCCGACACGTCCCCGTGCCGTATCTCGACGTGGACGACGTCGGCGGTGTCCTGCGCTTCCCGCGAGATCACGAACGTCTGCGCGAGCTCGAGGGTGACGATCCGGGCGCTCACATCCATCGGCGGCTAGACTAGACAGCCCCGCGCCTGTAGCTCAGGGGATAGAGCGTGCGCCTCCGGAGCGCAAGGTCGCAGGTTCGATTCCTGCCAGGCGCATAGCAACGTGGTTCGGGCTACGTCGGTTCAGACGAGTCCAGAGCGGGTCAGGAATCCTCGGTTAAGCAGGCACTTCGCGCGGGTTGAGCGGCGCAACGCGACAAACCGAGCGGCACCGCGAAAACGTCGATCTCGGGCGTCTTAGACACGGATTTGAGACACGACCGGTCCGTGTCTCAGAACCGCCGCAACGCTTTGCAGAACGAGCCACGATGCCGGTGCGTTGGGGCTACTCCCCCACCGCCATGCCCCCGGACGTTTTGCGGCGTCGCGGGGGCTACGTCCGCCGTCGTCCATCATGCTCTCCGCGCGGTCGCGGCCGACTGGTGGCCGCCCAACGGCCGACTGGTGGCCGCCCACGAAGCGAGATGGTGAAGGGATCACCCCCACGGACTCTGTTCGGGGGACAGCACACTCGGCCAGGCGAGGCTACTGCCGCTTGGCGATACCGTTTTTGTGGAGAGAGCCGTTGACTCAGAACACGCATCCCAGTCCTTCGCCCACCGGCGAGCCGGTCTCAGTTCGGACTCTGACCGCACCGACACGCAGCGAAATCGAAGCACTCGCCGAGCTCTTCGACAAGTATCGCGCCCACTACGGCGAGGCTTCCTACTCCTCCCAGGCAATCGGTTGGCTGGAACAGAACCTCAGCACCCACCTACGCGCGTTCGTCGCCGAAGACAGTGGAAGGTTCGTCGGCTTCGCGATCACGATGGAAGTACCGGCATCCTTGCGGCTCGCCCACTTCTGGCAGATCAGAGACCTTTTCGTCCTGCCGACGCACCGTCGTCGTGGAGTCGGTCGTGCCCTTCTCAGTTCCGTCCGAGCGGCTGCAATCGCGTCGGGCGCACTCCGCCTAGTCGTGCAGACCGAGGAAGACAACGACCCCGCACTCCGTCTCTACACCGATAGCGGCTACGCCCTGATCAACGGCTATTGCTCACTGATGCTGCCGATTCGCCCGGAAGCGCGGGGAAGCTAATCGGGCCACCAGGCGTCCCGTGCCACAAGCGCGCACCGCAGGTGAGGGGAGGGGTACGTATGACGTGGGCGGTTTCGACCCAGGCGCTCTGCAGCCGTTCTTGTTCGCGCCCGTAGCGCCTGCTCGTTCAGCTTCCGTTGCGAGCCGCCGAGTTTCGCGGGGTTGCGGCTCGTGCACTCCCATCGAACGGCGGCCGCGAGCGTCTGCCTAAGCGCCTGCACGATGCCGTAGCGCGACCGCTCGGGTAGCTTCGCCTGCCACGTCGCGAGCTCGAACGCGCGCGAAGAGGTGCTACGCGTCCAGCTCGAAGAGCCGGGTGGAGAAGATGGTTCGGAATCCGAGCCGCTCGTAAACGCGCTGCCCCATCGGCGAGGAGCCGAGGACGGCGAACGTGGCTCCGGCGCGCGCCGCGTAGCGCATCGCTTCGTACGTGATCGCGGCACCAAAGCCACGTCGCCGAGCGTCGGGCCGCGTGCAGACGAAGTAGATGCCTGCGGTCGAGTCGGTCAACAGGGTGGAGGCAGTGGCGACAGGATCGTCTGCCACCGTGCCGACGAAGTGGCGCCATCGACTGTGTGGTTCGAGTCCGATGATGGCGAAAACGCTGGCGACCCAGTCGGCCTCCTTGGGCCCCTCACCGAACCCCGCGGCGAGAACCTGGCGGTACTCGTCGAGGGCAGAGGAGTCCTCGACAGGCGTGACCTGCAGCTCGGTGGCCATGGGTACGTCAGCCAAGGCGGCGAGCTGTACGGCCATGGCAGGTTCAGCGCCCCCGTCTTCGAAGCCCGCGTCCAGAAGGAGACGCGGGAGATCGTGAGGATGCATCCCTGGGGTCCAGTGCCACGAGCCCGGCAGCGAGCGCTGCCGCAGTGCGTCCCGCCACTCCTCTACCAAAAAACCGCGCCGCCCTTCGGAGGCGGTGCATCGGACAACCGCGTTGTGGTACCCGATCGGCGAACCCCCGATCGTCCACGCGATCTCGTCGTCTAGCCGTTCGACAGCGCCGCCAGCCCTCCCCATCGACAGTAGGAACTCGACGAAGTTTGTCTCGATGAGGTCAGCGGCCTGGGCGCTCATTGACTCAGTCTTGACCGCATCGTCGCACGAGCGGAACGTGAGGCGATGACCGGCGATCAGCGCACCGAAGCACTCGCCCGGCTCCGAGCCGAGCTCCGCCGCGTGCACGACGGAAGGGAGTTCCTGTCCCGCCAGTCGCTGGCAACGGCTAACCGAAGCTCGCCGATCCGATGTCCCAATCGGTGTAGATGTCGCCGGTCGTGGTGATCGACGGTGCGCTACCCCGCTCTCACACGAACGAGCCGGCGGTGCGCCGAATCCGAACGCGCCGAATCCGGACGAACGACGTAGTAATCACATACGCCCCGAGAATGATCGCGAGCACCCGGCCAGAGACGCCGACATCGGTCGCCATCCCCACGACGTACTGGGCGATCGCGATGAGTAGAAGCGCAGTGAGGCCGGGACGCGACACATTGAACATGTGCGACACGTTGAACATGTGGTGGTACCTCCGAGTTTCGCCTGGCGCTCAAATCGAGCGGCAGTGTCCGCAGTTGAGTCACTGTATCCCGTTTCGGCGCGATCTCCGTCGACGAGCCTCGCCGTGGTGCTGTTTCTGCGCGGCGCACTGGCGGGTCAGTTAGCGGCGTACCCAGGAATTCCCTAGTGGGGAGGTCGTCAGTGGACGCCTGAGGAGTGTCCCTTGAGCGTCGCGACGCCGCCTAAGGCTTTGGCTCGACCACCTTTGTAACGACCCAGCGGTGCTTGCCGATCTTGCGGTCTCGGACGAATCCGAGTCCCTCGTACGTCGACAGAGCACCGTGAAAGAGAAAGCCCGCAGGAACGGAGCCTGCGTCCTCCGGGTAGCCCTCCACCCTCCCCCCGCCGAGATCCGCGATGAGGTCGAGCGCACCCGCGAGGGCCGCGGTAGCCACACCCTGGCGCCGGTGCCCCTTGCCGACGAAGTTGCAGGCGATCCGCCAGTCCGGCAACGCCGTCAGGCTCTTCTCGTACGCGGCGCGGTTCTTGATCCTCGGCACCTCGTCGGGCGGGCCGAACTGGCACCAGCCCAGGCAGTCGTCGCCGTCGAACACGAGGGCCGCATGCGCCGTCCCTGCCCGCACGCGAGCGAGCTTCCGCTCGCGCTTGGGGGGCACCGTGCCTTTGCTGTCTTCGTGGAACCCCATGCACCAGCAGCCCCCGAAGATGCCATTGTTGCGTTCCACCAGCGTGGCGAACGCAGGCCAGGTCGACTCGTCCAGGGCCCTGACGATGTACGCCGGCACGACGATGGAGACTAGCCGCGTCGAGATGGCTCGACGCGGGGCCGCGGGTGCTCGCCTGGGCGAGCGTCCCTCTCGCCTGAGCGAGCTGTTAGCTATGCGCGGTGGCGCTGGGCGATCTGCGAATTGGCCGGTCGGAGCATCGTGTAGATCAGCAAGCCGATGAACGGGACGACGAGCATGCCGATTGCCCAAGCGACCTTTCCCACTACAGAGACATCCGGTCGCCGGAAGAACACGTCGAAGATCGCGCGCACCCACATCACCAGGAAGAGCACGACCACCGCGCCGATAAGGATCCGCCAGACCATGCGTTGCGGTGACTCTACGCTGCCAGCTGTTCCGAGTGTCCGGCACGGTCGGCGACGAGCGGCCGTTCCGAAGATAGGTGCCGGCGACCGATCAGTGAACTATGAGGACGTCGCGGCTCGTCCTGCGGCTCAAGCTCGTGCTCAGGGGCTCCCGGAGTCCCCGCCCTCTGGGTCTTCGCCGACGGCCGACGACGATGACCTCCGCCTCCGAGGCGTCCGCCGCGGAGAGGATCTCCGTTGCCGGATCGCCTGCTGCCGGAATGAGATTGGCACGGACGCCGCTGCGGGCGAGAACGGCAGCCGCCTGACGCAAGAGTCGCTCCTGGTCTCGGACTTGCTCGTCCGTGATCGTCACGAGCCGCGAGCTCACGGATTGGGCCGGGATGACGTTGATCACGTCGACGACGCTGCCCCGTCGCGCGAGGCGCGCAGCATGCTCGAGCGCTCGACGGGCCGGCTCCGATCCGTCGTAGGCCACGATCATGCCGACGGCGGGGCCACCGCGCGCAACCGGACGACGACAGTCAGCCCACCGCCCGGTGTCTCCTCGACCTCGATCTCGCCACCCATCGCCTCCACGAATCCCCTCGCGACGGCGAGGCCGAGATCGACTCCCTCGTCCTGACGCGTGTCGCCGAGGCGCTGGAAGGGCAAGAAGAGGCGGTCCTGGTCTGCCTCCGCAACGCCCGGCCCGCGGTCGACGATTCGAACGTCGACGGTGCCGTCGACGGGTCCGGCCGTCACGCGCGGAGGCGATCCGGCCGGCGAGTAGCGGATTGCATTCGCGATCACGTTTGCCAGTGCACGCTCGAGGAGCGCCAGGATCACCCAGACACGCTGTGGCAGTGGCTCCGGCACGTCCAGGTCCAGCGAGTCGTCAGCTGCGCCGATGCTCCGAAGCGCAGCCGGGAGAACCTGGTCGAGACCGATCGGCGTGTCGCGGACCTCGAGCGCTCCGGACTGAAGCCGACTCATGTCGAGGAGGTTGCCGATCAGCGCATTCAGCCGGTCGGTCTCCTCGTCGATCGTTGCCAGGAGCTCGCCTTGCGCGCGCGGCGGCCCTTCGACGTCTTGCCGGCGGAGGCTCGTCACCGCCGCCTTGATCGCGGCGATCGGCGCACGCAGATCGTGAGAGACGGCCGAGAGGAGAGCGGCCCGCAGCTCGTTCGCAGCAGAGAGTGCGCCGACGGTTCCCGCCTCGGCCTCGAGCTCGCCCACCTCGACCGAAGCCCTGCAGCTCCCGGAGCGAACGCGTCGAGGATCCGGCCGTCCTCGGCGCGGATCGCTGCACCGGATAAGCGCGAGCACGTGGTCGTCGTCCAGGTCGATCGTCGACGCGCTTGCTTCAGGGCTCTCGGGCACCGCTGACGCCGCTCGCGGCCTCGACCCGCCAGCCACCGTCGAGGCGGCGCAAGACGGCGGCCCCGTCCAGCCCTAGGATCCGGCGGAGGCTGTCCAGGACGGCGGAGGCCGGCGACACGCCGGCCAGGCGGGCAAGTGCCTCCGCCTCCGCGCGGGCCCGTGCCCCCTCGACCGACCGCCGGGCGGCCATAGAAACGAGACCGCTGACTGTCGCCGCGACGGTCGAGAAACACGATCAGCGCGATCAGGTTCTCCGTGTTGCCGATCGTGAGCTCGTGCAGCGGCGGCGTGAAATACCAGTTCACGAGGAGGAAACCGACGACCGCGGCGCCGAGAGCCGGAAGCAGGCCGCCGACCGCCGAGATGGCGACGACGAGCAGCAGATAGAGCAGAAGGATGGTGCTGAGCTGGAGGTGCTCCCTGAGCTGCGTGAGCACCGCGGTCAGTGCAGGCAGGCCGACGACTCGCAAGCGCGACGCCGAGCCACACGCGGCGCCGAGGAAGAGAGGCCGGACGCCTTGTGATCGGCAGAGACGAGCGGGTCGCTCGGGTCGCCGAGGCCGGGATGGCTGACGACGTGGACGTCGATGCCCGAGCCCGACGCTCGGATCACCCTGCCGATCACCGAACCGCGCGTGAATCTCTGCCACCGAGAACGGCGGCTCGCTCCCATGACGATCTGCGTCGCGTTGAGCGACCGTGCTGCGTCGACGAGCCCCTGGCCGGCGTCGGCGCTCACGACCTCGTGATAGGTCCCGCCGAACTCCTCGACGAGCTTGCGTTGCTCCTTGCAGCAGGGCGGCCGAAGGTGCTGCGAGCCCGTCCTGCGGAATGACGTGGACGGCGACGAGGCCGCCGTGCATCCGTTGCGCCATCCTCGCTGCCCGGCGCACGAGCCGATCGCCGTCACGCGAGCCCGTCAGCGCCACGAGCACACGTTCCCGTGTCTCCCAGAGCTGCTCGATGCCCTGGCGTTTGCGGTACTTCGCAAGCCCTTCCTCGACACGATCGGCAAGCCAGGCGAGCGCAAGCTCACGCAGCGCCGCTAGGTTGCCCGGACGGAAATAGTTCGCCAGCGCGGTGTCGATGCGCTCGGCTGGATAGACGTCACCCCGTGCAAGCCGATTGCGTAACGCATCGGGTGTCAGGTCGACGAGCTGAAGCTCGTCGGCACGGCGGACGACTTCGTCGGGGACGGTCTCGCGCTGCTTCACCCCCGTGATCTCCTCGACCACGTCGTTGAGCGACTCGAGGTGCTGGATGTTCAGGTTCGAGATCACGTCGATCCCGGCGTCGAGCAGCTCGTCGATGTCCTGCCAACGCTTCTCGTTTCGCGATCCCGGCACATTGGTGTGTGCGAGCTCGTCTACGAGCGCGACGGCCGGTCGACGCGCCAACAGCTGCGTCGAGATCCATTTCCTCGAAGTTGCCGCCGCGGTAGCTGACCACCTTTCGTGGCACGACCTCGAGGTCGCCGAGCTGTTCGGCGGTCTTCTTCCGGCCGTGGAATTCGACGAAGCCGACGACGACGTCTTCGCCGTATTCCTTGCGACGGCGGCCCTCGTTCAGCATTGCGTACGTCTTGCCGACGCCGGCCGCAGCGCCGAGGTAGATCCGAAGCGTGCCTCGCGCCATTCCCAGAGCTTCGATGTTACGGCGACCTGTTGTCGGGCGCGACATGCCGTTGCGTCGAGAGTCGCTCCCGGAGCCGCCCGTGCGGCGTACTCTGACTTCGTGACACGGTTCGTTCCATTGCTCGCCAGTGCCCTCGCCGTTGCGGTCGCGACTGGTCTGGCCTACCTCCTCCAGCCGGTGGCGCCAGACCTCAGCCTCGGCGTTCTGTACGTGCCGGCGGTGATGACGGTCGCGATCGCCTACGGCACGACGTTTGCCGTCGCGGTCGCCGTCGCGAGCATGTTGGCGTTCAACTTCCTCTTCCTGCCGCCGGTCTATTCGTTCACGCTCCGCGATTCGGAGAACTGGATCGCGCTCGGCGTCTATCTCGGCGTGGCTGTCGTTGTCGGCGACCTGGCCGCGCGCTCGCGTCGCCAGGCGCAGGAGTCCGCGCTGCTCGCCGAGATCGCCACCTCGCTCCTCCGCAGTGGAGACATGAGCCGCGAGCTCGATCGCATCGAACGGGAAACGGCGAAGGCGCTGCATGTCGAGCGCGCACGCATCGAGCTCGATGATCGAGCCGCACCGGTTCGAGACCAAGGGGAACGTTTCCCGCTCTCGGTCGAAGGCCGGCGCGTCGGCACGATCCTGCTGGAGCGGCCAGGGCAAGGAAGCGCCGCCGCACGCCGGCGGCTGTTGCCGGCACTGGCGTCGCTGCTCGGGCTGGCGATCGACCGCGAGCGGCTTGCACTTGAAGCGCTCGAAGCCGAAGCATTGCGTCGAACCGACGCTGCGAAGACCGCGGTGCTGCGTGCCGTGAGCCACGACCTGAGGAGCCCGCTGATGGCCATCCTGACTGCAGCGAGCGCACTGGCCCGCGAAGACTTGGAGCTCGGACCTGAGGACCGTGCCGAGCTCGCAACCACGATTCTCGGGGAAGCCGGAAGGCTTGACCGCCTCGTCGCGAATCTGCTCGACCTCTCACGGCTCCAGGCAGGTGCGGCCCAGCCCGAAGCAGAGATCTGGCCGGTCGACGACCTGGTCGTCCAAGCGCTCGACGAGCTCGGCGAAGCCGGAGGGCGCGTGCTCGTCTCGTTCCCGGATGAGTCTCCCGCGGTGCGAGCCGACGCCCACCAGATCGAGCGCGTGCTCGCGAACTTGATCGATAACGCACTCAAGTATTCGGCGCCGGCCGAGCCGGTGCATGTGCAGGTCACGAGCACGCCCGCCGACGTCCTCGTGCGCGTCGTCGATCGCGGCCCCGGGATCCAGCCCGGCGAGCGGGAGCGCATCTTCGATGCTTTCCAACGTGGCGCCAACGGCCGTGTTCGCGGGGCAGGCCTCGGTCTCGCGATCGCGCGTGGCTTTGCCGAAGCCAATGGAGGACGCGTGTGGGCGGAGTCCCGCGAGGGGCAGGGCGCGACGTTTGTGCTCGCGCTGCCGACCCAAGAACTGGAGCCGATCCCATGAGCGGCCCACGTGTGCTCGTCGTCGACGACGAGCAGCAAATTCTGCGTGCGCTTCGCACGAGCCTGCGTGCGGCCGGCTACGAGGTGGAGACCGCCGACACGGCGGAGGGCGCCCTCGCGGCCGCGGCGATGCGCCCACCGGAGGCGGTCATCCTCGACCTGATCCTGCCCGACGGCACCGGAACGGACGTCTGTCGTGAGCTGCGCAGGTGGAGCTCGGCTTCGGTGATCGTCTTGTCGGCAGTCGGCGAGGAGCGTGAGAAGGTGGCCGCGCTCGACGCCGGTGCCGACGACTACGTCACGAAGCCGGTCGGGATCGACGAGCTCCTCGCGCGCTTGCGTGCCGTGCTCCGGCGCACCACTCCGACCGGCGAACCCGTTCTGGAGATCGGCGGCCTGGTCGTCGACCTGGAGAAGCGTTCGGTCACGGTCGACGGCAAGCCTGTCCACCTGACACCGCACCAATACGAGCTGCTGCGCCTCTTCGCACTCAACGAGGGGAAACTGCTGACCCAGCGCACACTCCTGCAGGAGGTGTGGGGACCGGGCTACGACGGCGCGGCGAACCTGCTGCACGTGAACGTGTCGCAGCTTCGGCGCAAGATCGAGCCTGACCGGGCGAAGCCGCGCTACCTGCTCACCGAGCCAGGAGCGGGCTACCGCCTGGTGAATCCGCTTCCACCGACGGGCGCCTCTGTGCTCACGCGAGGCGGTCGATTCCGGGTAGCCGGTACTGAAAGCTTGCCTGCAGGCCGGTAACCCCGTTCGGCGCCGGCGGCGTTGTCGGACCGCGATTGCTGGCCCGCAATCGTGCCGCGCATGGAGTCTCTGACGAACTTCAGACTTTCTTCAGGGTGCGACGCAAAGTCTCAGACGGCCGTCAGCTTCCCCGGCCTTAGCGTCACCGACGTGGACTTGCGTCGACGGAAGACTGTCGGTGGGCTCGAATTGCCGCGTCCGCTCCGCGCGGGTGCGATCGTCGCGAGCACCGCCGTCGTGCCGTTCGTCCTCGACCTCGCCGGCCTGGTTCAGCCGCTCCCGGGCTTCGCTGCCGGTGGAGCGCTGCTTGCACTCGGCTGCTCGTGCGCGCTTGTCACCCACCACGAGCTCGTCGGACTGCGCCTCCGGGCGGATCGGGAAATCCTGGTCGGGACCAAAGCTGCACACGGCCCTCGTCTCGTGGCGGTCGGCGGAGTTGACGTCGCCGAAGCATCGGCTGCGACTCGCCCGCTCGGTCGACCAGACCGCGCGCGATCTCTCGCCGAGTCTGTTGCCGGGCCCAACGCCCCTGAACCGTGTTGCGGCTCGCCCGCACGCCGGTCTCCTGGTCCAGATCGCCGAGCGGCTGCGAGCACTGGACGACCCGGTGACACCGGCGCGGCGTTCTCGTCGTCGAGGAGCTTCTGACCTCACCCGACAGCCCGCTCTACGCTCCCGACGGCGCGGCTCGGATCCGCAGCTCGTTCTCTGCCTGCCTTGCAGCGCTGGACTCTGGGCCGATCGGCGTTCGCACTCGTTCGGACCGGAGCTTGGCGGTGGCCTCCTGATGTTCGACCTGGCGGCGATCGCGATCGTTCTGGCCTGCTTCGCGGTCATCTTTCTCCTTCTCTACGTGCTTGCCCGCGTGTGATGTCGGCAGGGGACGTCTTCGGTCTTGTCATCTCGCTCCTGGTCCTCTGCTACCTCGTTTACGCGCTCTTCCGCGGGGAGCGGCTCTAGTGCTCGCGTCTGACTGGAGGGCCGACTAGATGACCGGCCAGGGCATCGCGCAGATCCTCGTCTACGCAGCCGTGCTGATCGGGCTGTCGTATCCGCTCAGCTGGTGGATGACGCGCGTGTACACGAGCCGGCGCGTCGGAGGCCGTCCCGTACGGGCTGTCGAGGGCGGCTTCTACCGCCTCCTTCGTACTGATCCCCAGCGAGAGCAGGATTGGAAGAGCTACGGCAAGACACTGCTCGTCTTCAGCCTCCTCTTCTCTGCGGTCGTCTACGCGGTGCAGCGCCTTCAGGGTCACCTCTTCCTCAACCCCGACCACCTGAAGGCCGTTCCTTCGCACATCGCTCTGAACACGACCGCGAGCTTCGTCACCAACACGAATTGGCAGTACTACGGCGGCGAGTACACGATGTCCTACCTCACCCAGATGTCCGCGTTGGCCGTGCAGCAGTTCGTGTCCGCCGGCGTCGGGATGGCCGTGCTCGTTGCTGTCGTGCGCGGGCTCGCCCGGCGCTCGACGAAGGAGCTCGGAAACTTCTGGGTCGACCTGTACCGGTCGCTCGTGTACATCCTGCTTCCGCTCACGCTCGTGCTCGCGGTGATCCTCGTGTCACAGGGCGTGCCGCAGACATTTGACGGGGCGGCGACGGCCCACACGCTCGAGGGCACGGCCCAGACGATCGCGCGCGGCCCCGTGGCGATGATGATCGCGATCAAACAGCTCGGCACGAACGGCGGTGGTTACTTCAACTCGAACTCTGCCGTCCCGTTCGAGAACCCGAACGGGATCACGAACTTCCTCGAAGTCGCTGGCGATCCTGCTGATCCCTGCCGCACAGGTCTTCATGTTCGGGAGAATGGTGCTCGCGCGGCGGCACGCCTCGATGGTCTTTGCGGCGATGTTCGCAATGTTTGCGATCGGCGTAGCGATTGCGCTTCCGGCCGAGCAGCATGGCTCGGCGGTCTTGCGCCAGTCCGGCGTGAACATCACGCAGGGAAATGGTCAGAGCGGCGGCAACATGAGCGACAAAGAGGTCCGATTCGGCATCGCGAACAGTGCGCTCTGGGCAACCGCCACGACCGATGCGTCGAACGGCTCGGTCAACGGTGGCCATGACGCATACACGCCGACCGGCGGCGCTGTCCCGCTGGTGAACATCTTCGTCGGCGAGGTGATCTTCGGCGGGGTGGGATCGGGCTTATACGGGATGTTCTTCTACATCGTCCTCGCCGTCTTCGTCGCGGGTCTAATGGTCGGGCGCACGCCTGAATACCTCGGCAAGAAGCTCGAGGCGCGTGAGATCAAGTACGCGGCGGTGGGCGCGCTGTTCGTGCCCACGGCAGTGCTGACGATGACCGCGGTGTCAGTCGTCACCGGTGCGGGGCTCGCCTCCATCTTCAACCCGGGAGCGCATGGATTCACCGAGGCGCTCTACGCCTACACGTCGCAGACGAACAACAACGGCAGCGCCTTCGCGGGCTACGGTGCGACGAGCTTCTCGGCGTCGTTGGGCGCTGTGGCGCTGTACCTCGGGCGGTTCGTACCGTTGCTGGCCGCACTGGCGCTCGCAGGTTCGCTGGGCGAGAAGCGGGCGGTGCCGCCTTCGGCCGGAACCTTCCGCACCGACGGCTTCACCTTCGTCGTCCTGCTCATCGGCGTGATCATCCTCACGGCCGGATTGATGATCTTTCCTGCGCTGACGCTGGGGCCGATCGTCGAGGGGCTGAAATGAGGCGCGACCTGAGATCGGGCGCCATCGCCGTCGTCGCGCTAACCCTCGTGTTCGGGCTGGCCCTCCCCGCGCTGTTCACCGGCTTTTCGCAGTTGGCGTTCTCGCACAAGGCGAACGGCAGCCTGATCAAGGTCAACGGCACGGTCGTCGGCTCCGAGCTCGCCGCACAGTCGTTCGCGAAACCGCAGTACTTTCACCCGCGGCCGTCGGCCACCTCGCCGCCCCAGAACGCCGACGGGACGACCTTCGCAAACCTCGGTCCAACGAACCCGGATCTCGCCAAGGCCGTCAGGCAGAACGCACGAGCAATCCTGAGGCTCGAGCGCCCCTACAACCCGGGCCTCACGATTCACGACATCCCGGTTGACGCCGTGACGACATCGGGCTCAGGAATCGATCCGGACATCTCTCCCGCGTATGCGCAGTTGCAGGCGCGGCGCATCGCGGCAGTGCGCCGCCTCCCGCTCGCAACCGTGCAAAGCCTGATCTCGAGCAACACGGACGACCGCTCACTCGGCTTCTTCGGTGAGCCGGGCGTCAACGTGCTCGAGCTGAACATCGCGCTCGACCGGGAGAACTCCTCCTGATGGCACGCAGGGAGACACCTCTCTTCCCGCGCGAGCTCGTGCTCGCCGCAATCCGCGACTCGTTCCCGAAGCTCGATCCGCGCAGCCAGATCAAGAACCCCGTGATGTTCATCGTCGAGCTCGGCAGCGTGATCACGACCGTCATCTTCTTCCGCGACCTGATCGGCGGCGGGCATCACCAGCCGCTCTGGTTCACGGGGACGATCGCCGTCTGGCTCTGGCTGACCGTCCTCTTCGCCAACTTCGCCGAGGCGATCGCGGAGGGACGCGGCAAGGCCCAGGCGAACGCCCTCCGCGCCACGCGCACGACGACGGTGGCGCACCGCCGCAGCGATGACGGGCGAACGGAAGACGTGCCGGCGCCGGAGCTGCAGCTCGGAGATGTCATCGTCATCTCCGCAGGCGAGATCATCCCGGCAGACGGCGAGGTCATCGAGGGCGCCGGCTCGGTCGACGAATCGGCGATCACGGGCGAATCTGCACCCGTCATCCGGGAGTCCGGCGGCGATCGCTCCGCCGTCACCGGAGGCACGAAGCTGCTTTCCGACCAGCTCGTCGTACACGTCACCCAGGAGCCCGGGAAGTCCTTCCTCGACCGGATGATCGCGCTCGTGGAGGGGGCCGAGCGGCGCAAGACACCGAACGAGATCGCGCTGAACATCCTCCTCGCCGGGTTGACGATCACGTTCCTCGCTGCCGTCGTGACGCTGCAGCCGTTCGCGGTCTACGCCGGTTCGCCCCAGTCCCAGACGGTCCTGATCGCGCTGCTCGTCGCGCTCATTCCAACCACTATCGGTGCGCTCCTGTCGGCGATCGGGATCGCCGGCATCGACAGGCTCGTTCAGCGCAACGTTCTGGCGATGTCGGGCCGTGCCGTCGAGGCGTCGGGCGACGTCGACGTCCTACTCCTCGACAAGACGGGCACGATCACCCTCGGCAACCGGCAGGCCTCGGAGTTCGTCCCGGTCGACGGCGTCGAGCCGTCGGAGCTGGCCGAGGTCGCACAGCTCTCCTCGCTCGCCGACGAGACGCCCGAGGGACGCTCGATCGTCGTTCTCGCCAAGGACGAGTTCGGGCTACGCGGGCGCGAGCTCGGAGAGCACGAGGCGACCTTCATTCCGTTTTCCGCGACGACACGGATGAGCGGCGTGGATCTCGACGGTCACAAGCTGCGAAAAGGTGCGGCCGATGCGGTCAAGCAGTTCGTCGAGGAGCAGGGAGGCCGGCCCCCGGCACGGCTCGACGAAGAAGTCGACAAGATCGCGCGCGTCGGCGGAACGCCCCTCGTCGTCGCGCAGGACAACTTCGTGCTCGGCGTCATCCACCTGAAGGACATCGTCAAGGGCGGGATGGCGGAGCGCTTCGACGAGCTGCGCAAGATGGGGATCAGGACCGTGATGATCACGGGCGACAATCGCGTCACCGCGGCCGTGATCGCGCAGGAGGCGGGCGTCGACGACTTCCTGGCTGAGGCGACGCCGGAGGCGAAGATGGCGCTGATCAAAGAGGAGCAGGGCAAGGGGCGACTGGTCGCAATGACCGGTGACGGCACGAATGATGCGCCGGCCCTCGCCCAGGCCGATGTCGGCGTCGCGATGAATGCCGGCACGTCGGCGGCGAAGGAGGCCGGCAACATGGTCGATCTCGACAACAACCCGACCAAGCTCATCGAGGTCGTCGAGGTCGGCAAGCAGCTGCTGATCACGCGTGGGGCTCTGACCACCTTCTCGATCGCGAACGACGTTGCCAAGTACTTCGCGATCCTGCCGGCGATGTTCGCCTTCACCTATGCGACCAGGGCCGGCGAGCGTGGACCTCTGGAATCCCTCAACGTCATGCACCTCGGCACCCCCAGGAGCGCGATCATCTCGGCGATCATCTTCAACGCCTTGATCATTCCCGCCCTCGTTCCACTCGCCCTGAGGGGAGTCCGCTACCGGGCGATCGGCGCGACAGCCCTGCTACGACGCAACCTGCTCATCTACGGTCTGGGCGGCGTCATCCTCCCCTTCGTCGGCATCAAGCTGATCGATCTCATCATTCACAACCTTTTCGGAGCATGATTGGCGCGAGGTCACTACCGGATCTTGCTCGGAATGGCGGCAGGCGTCGGCAAGACCTACCGCATGCTGCAGGAGGGTCGACAGGCGCAGGCGCTCGGGCGTGACGTTGTCATCGGCTACCTGGAGCCGCACGACCGTCCCGAAACCGCCGCACTCGCCGAAGGCTTGGAGGTGATTCCACGCCTACGCACGGCGCACAGCGGCCTGGAGCTCGAAGAGATGAACGTCCCCGCAGTGATCGAACGCAAGCCAGGGCTCGCCCTCGTCGACGAGTTGGCGCACACGAACGCCGAGGGTCTGCCTCACCAGAAGCGCTATGAGGACATCGCGGATCTGCTCGACGCCGGCATCGACGTGACCTCGACGGTGAACATCCAGCACCTCGAGAGCCTCAACGACGCAGTGTTCGAGCTCACCGGGGTTCGCGTACGAGAGACGTTTCCGGACCGCATCCTGGACGAGGCCGACGAGGTCGTGCTCGTCGACCTCTCGCCCGAAGAGCTTCAGGAACGGCTCCGGGCCGGCAAGGTCTACAGGGAGGAGCGCGCTGACGTCGCGCTGGAGAACTTCTTTACGCAGGAGAACCTCTCTGCGCTACGCGAGCTCGCGCTCCGTGAGGTCGCCGAAGACGTCGGTCAACGCAGACACGCGACCCCGCTCGAGCCGCTCAGTCAGCAGGCCGTCGCCGAGCGTGTGCTTGCCCTGGTCGAACCGCAACCGAAGTCGCAGCGCATCCTGCGCCGCGCCTGGCGCGCCGCCCAGCGGCTGGACGCGGAGATCGACGCCCTGTGGATGCATCCTTCCGGACGCGACCCGACCGATGAGGAGCGAACCCAACTCGCGGCCCTCCGCCGCGTCGCCAGTCTTCTGGGTATCCACTTCCTCGAAGTCGAGGGAGACGATCTCGTCGAGACCGTCCGCAGGATCACCCGGGAACGTGGCTCGACGTACATCTTCGTCGGAACGCCGGACGAGCGACGCCGGGTAGAGATCCTGCGAGGCTCGCTCCTCTCGCGCATGGTCCGCGAGATCCCCGGGATCGACATTCGTGTGGTCGCCGACCGAGCGCTGAGGGAGGACGGGTCATGGTGAACCTCCTCAGGCGGGGCGAGCGGCGCGAGACCGGCACGACACGGAGAGTGCTCGTGCCCTTCACGCGCGGCCACCTCGACGAGAGGGTTCTCGAGGCCGCGATCCGAATCGCCCGAGCGGAGAACGCCACCCTCGTTCCGGCCTACCTGATCCTGATCCCGCCCGAGTTCCCTCTCGACGCGCCGATGAGCGAGGAGTGCGGGATGGCGATTCCGCTGCTCGAGGCGGTCGAGCACGCCGCGTCGAAGGCCGGAGTGCCCGTGGACGCTCGGGTCGAGAGCGGCCGGACGCCGATCCACGCGCTCGAGCGACTCTGGGACGTGGAGCACTTCGACCGCATCGTCGTGCCTGCACCGATCGGACGCGCGCCCGGCTTCGCCCAAAAGGACCTGTCCTGGATCCTGGCACATGCTCCGAGCGAGACGGTCATTCTCCGCCCTGATCCGGGCCTGGTCGAGAACGGCAACCCGCAGTAGTCCGCTCGGTTGACCCCGACTCTCGCGCGCGCAACCGCGTAGACCAGTTCGCCGTTACCCTCGCGAAGTCCGCGACTACCTCCGCAGCCTGAACCCGCAGCTCCCGCGCGACGTCTGGATCCTCCAGGCCGGCGGGCTCGCGAACATGTTCGGGAACGGGGTGATCGGGCCGTTCCTGATCATCTACCTGCACAACGTCCGCGGGATCTCACTCGGGATCGCCGGGCTGGTGGTCGCGGCGAGCTCTGCCGCTGCTCTCGTCTCTGCCTTCGTCGGTGGCGCTCTTTCCGACCGTGTCGGTCCCCGTCGCGTTCTCAGCGGAGCCTTGATCATCATGGCGATCGGGTTCGCCCTCTTTCCTCTGATTCGCAGTCCTTGGGAGGCGCTCGCGGTCAACGTCCTCGTCGGGTTCGGCAGCGGGTCCTTCTGGCCGAGCCAGTCGACGCTGCTCAGCTCGCTGACCCCGCCGGCGCGGAGGCATTCGGCCTTCGCGCAACAGCGCATGACGATGAACCTCGGCATCGCGCTCGGCGGTCTGGTCGCGGGCGCGATCGCCCGAACGGACAAGCCCGGGACGTTCACGTTCCTCTTCCTGCTCAACACGGTGACGTTCCTCGTCTTCGTCGCCGTCCTCAGGCTCGTCCCCGCACCGCCCCGCGCCGGCGCGCATCACGAGCCCGGGCGCTACCGCGACGTGCTCCGCAACCGCGTCTATCTCGCTTACATCTCGCTCAACGTGGTGCTGATCGGCGCCGGCATCGCCGTCATGGCCGAGCTACTGCCGCCGTTCGCGAAGAACACGGCCGAGGTGAGCGAGCCTGCCATCGGCGTGATCTGGTTCGTTTTCTCGGCGGTCGTCGCAATCGGCCAGTTACCGGTCGTAAAACTCGTGGAGGGGAAGCGTCGTATGCGCGGCCTCGCGCTGATGTCACTGGTCTGGGCCGGCACGTTCGTTCTGGTCCTCGCGGGCGGCGCGTGGCTGACCGGCACGCAGGCCGCCGTCGTGTTCGGGGTCGCGGTCGCGGTGTTCGCGCTCGCCGAGTGCCTCCACGGCGCGATCTACGCACCGCTCGCCGTCGACCTGGCGGAGCCGCGACTGCTCGGAAGGTACATGGCCTTCTCGAGCGTCTCCTGGCAGCTCGGCTGGCTCGTCGGTCCCGCGGCAGGAGGATTCGTCCTTCAGCACGACCCACTTGCGCTCTGGCCCGCGGCGGCGGCGATCTGCGTGCTCGCGTCCGGGTATGCATTGGCGCTCGAACGACACATCCCGGCCGGGCTTCGCGTCACGCCGCATGTGGAATCCACCGCAGGCGTGCCCGCTACGATGCCGAACATGGCGCTGACGACCGACGAGCCCCTCAGTACCGATGCCGAGCCTTCCCCGCATCCGGCGACCGAGGCCACGCGGATTCGCGGAGGCAGTCGGACCGCGCCCCGAACCACGCGTCGCTGAGCTCAGCGCCGACGGCCTCACCTGGATTCACCTCGACCCGCCGATCGATCCGGAGACGGTCAACACGCTCCGCGAGCGCTTCGGCTGGCATCCCCTCGACGTCGAGGACGTGCTGTCGAAGCGCCAGCGGCCGAAGATCGACGAATACCCCGACGACGGCTACCTCTTCGGCGTCCTGCACTTCCCGGCCTACGACAAGAACGTCCAGCGGCTCAACTCGGGCGAGATCGACTTCTTCCTCGGGCCGGACTACCTGGTCACGATCTCGAACGTCGAGCTCCTCCCGGTCACCCGGCTCTTCAACCGCGTGCAGGAGGACGACCGATTTCGCGAGCAGCTCTTCAGCAAGGGATCGGGCCGCCTGCTCTACGAGGTACTCGACGACCTCTACGACTACTGCTTCCCGATCCTCGACAAGATCGCCTACAAGCTCGAGTCGATCGAGGACGACATCGACGAGCGCCGCTCCGAGGAGATCGTCACCGACATCTCCAAGGTCAAGCAGGAGATCATCTCGTACCGGAAGATCATCAAGCCGCAGCGCCCGGCACTGCGTTTGCTCGAGCGGCGGATGGAGCGCTTCCTCCCGGAGAACCTCGAGCTCTACTTCGACGACCTCGTCGACGCCTCGGAGCGCATCTGGGACCTGCTCGACAACTACAAGGAGGTCGTCGAGGCGCTCGAGAGCACGAACGAGCAGCTGATCTCACACCGGCAGAACGACATCCTCCGAGTCCTCACCGTGTTCGGCACGATCTTCCTGCCGCTGACGTTCATCACCGGGGTCTTCGGGATGAACGTGCTCTTCCCGGGCGAGCACACCCACACCGCGTTCTGGGTGATCGTCGGGCTGATGATCGGCGTGATCGTGGCGACGGTGGGCTTTCTTCCGCTTCAAGCGCTGGCTCTAGAGGAGTCCCTTCTTCGTAGGAGAAAGGGGCGCCAGTGATGCTCCAGGCGGTCCTCCTCGCCTCATCCCTCCTGCTCATGCTGGGGATGTGCGTCTCGCTGATGTGGCTCGCCGCGGCTCGGATGCGCGAGGCCGCGGAGGCCGCACCGGCCAAGGCGCCCGACGAGCGCGCCTGAGCTCTAGCAGCGGGCCGCGTACCGGGAGCTTTGATAGAAGCGCGCCTGTGAAGCAGCTCTGGGCCCCGTGGCGGCTCGAGTACATCAAGTCGGCAGACGAGGGCTCCGGCTGCGTCTTCTGCGCTGCGCTGGAAGGTGACGACGAGGCCGGGCTCGTTCTCAGCCGCGGCGAGCGGACGTTCGCGCTCCTGAACAAGTACCCGTACGCGTCCGGCCACTTCATGGTCGCGCCGGTGCGGCACGTGGGCGAGTTCGGCGAGCTGACCGAGGACGAGGTCCTCGAGCTGCACCGGATGGCGTCGGCCGGCATGGGCGCGCTCGCCGAGACGTATTCGCCGCAGGGCTACAACGCGGGCTGGAACCTCGGGCGCATCGCCGGTGCCGGCATCGTCGACCACGTCCACCTCCATGTCGTCCCTCGCTGGGCCGGCGACACGAACTTCATGCCGGTGCTCGCCGACACGAAGGTGCTCCCCGAGCACCTCGAGGAAACTCGGCGCCGCCTCGCCGAGATCTGGGTCTCTTAAGCGGCGACGCCCGCGCCGTACTTTGCGCGGAGATACGCCAGGTACGGCTTCGCGTCGAGTGTCCGGCCGGTCGCCTTCCTGAGGGTCTCCTGCGGGGTGTACTTCCGCCCGTACCGGTGCACGTGCTCGCCGAGCCACTCACGTAGGGCTGCGAACTCGCCGCGCTCGATTCGCTCTTCGAGATCGGGAACGTCTTCGAGCACCTTCTCCCAGATCTGGACGGACATCACCGTCCCGAGGAGGTAGGTCGAGAAGTACCCGATCGAGCCCGCCGACCAGTGGATGTCCTGGAGGACGCCGTGTGCGTCGTCCGGGACCTCCACGCCGAGATACTCGTGCATCCTCTGGTTCCAGATTTGCGGCAGGTCTCGGAGCTCGACGCGGTTGTTGATGATGTCCTGCTCGAGCTCGAACCGGAGGATGATGTGCATCCCGTAGGTGACCTCGTCGGCCTTGATCCGGATGAGCGACGGCTGGACGCGGTTGATCCCGGCGACGAATGCGTCCGGCTCGACGCCGCCGAGCTGGTCCGGGAACGTGTCCTGCAGCCGTTCGTAGAAGAAGCGCCAGAACTGCGGGCTCCGTCCGACGAGGTTCTCCCACAGGCGGCTCTGCGACTCGTGGATCCCGAGCGAGCACGGGCCGCCGGTCGGCAGGCGCTCGAGCTCGCGCGGAAGCTGCTGCGAGTAGAGGCCGTGCCCGTATTCGTGCATGGTCGAGAAGAACGACTTGATCGTCTCGGGGTCGTAGTGGGTCGTGATGCGGATGTCGTCCACCCCCGCTCCAGACGCGAACGGGTGCTCGGTCGGATCCAGTCGCCACGTGTCCGGCCGGTACCCGAACAGCGCGACGACGTCCTTGCTCAGCCTGTTCCTGACGATCGACCGGGAAGTTGCCGCGCAGGAACGAGTCGTCGACGTCGTCGTTTCGAAGCTCGGCGATCATCGGGACGAGCTCCGCTTTCAGCTCGGCGAAGACCTCGGTCACCTCAGCGGTCTTCGCGTACGGCTCGAAGTCGTCCAGCAGGATGTCGTAGGGCTCGTCGACGTCGTCGAAGCACTCCACGTAGCGATGGCGCAGCTCGACGTTGCGCTCGAGCGCGGGGAGAAAGAGCTCGTAGTTCGATTCCGCCTTCGCCCGCACCCAGGTCGGTCTGGCCTGCGCGGCGGCGCGGGTCATCTCGGCCCGCAGCTCGGTCGGCACGCGTACGGCCTTCTCGTAATCGCGGCGAACGAGGCGGATCAGCGCGGCATCGTCGGATTCCGGGATCGAGCTCTTGCTCGAGCGCAGTCGCCGCGTCGAGCAAGCGTCCCGTCTCGGGATCGATCAGGAGCTCGTGGGCGATCGTCCGAAGCGTCGCCAGGTGGTCGGCACGGTGGTCGGACCCGGCCGGCGGCATCATCGTCTGCTGGTCCCAGCCGAGAACGCGGCTGGTCCGCTCGAGGTCGTTGATCTTGCCGAGGCGTTCCTTGAGTTGTGCGAGGGCGTCAGTCATGGGCGGGGACACTACCGAGCCGCATCTGTAGCTCGTCGAATTGACGTTCGAGGCGTTCCAGCCTTTCCTCGATGCGGTCCAGGCGGTCGCCGGAGGGAGCGTCGGGTGGCTGCAACGCGGCCGGAACCTCTTCCGCTCCTCCGAGAAGCTGCATGTAGCGGTCCTCCTTCTGGCCCGGACGCCGGTGCACGCGTGCGGCCAGCTCACGCTCGGCGAGACGATCGAGCGTCTCCGCTACGGCCTCGAGCGAGGCAAACGCATGGAGACGGTCGGTGCGCTGTTTGAGCTCGCCGACCGTCTGCGGGCCGCGCAGCATGAGCACGCCGAGGACAGACAGCTCGTCGTCCGATAGCCCGAGCGCCTGGTCCAGCAGGTGGCGGTACTTGGCGGCGCGGCTACCCGGCCCGCTTGCGAGTCGGACCCAGCCGCGCGTCGACAGCCGGTCGAGAGCGGCCCTGATCTGCGCCTCGTCGTAGTCGACGACCGGATCGCGGTTCGTGGACTGGTTGCACGCGAGCCTGAGGGAGTTCAGCGAGAGCGGGTACGCATCGGGCGTCGTCCGCTGCTTCTCGATCAGGCAGCCGAGCACGCGGATTTCGACGGCGTCGCCGTTCATACCCGAACTCTGCATGTTCGCCGAACCGGATGACTCGTGTCAGCCGCACCGAAAACCCCGGTCTCGTCGCGTCTACTTAGGACATGAGAAGTAACGGCAAGAGCGTTATCGACTGGGTTCGCGTGGTCGTCGTCGGAGCAGGCCCGGCGGGACTGGCCGTGAGCAGCCGGCTTGCTCGGGCGGGTTGCCACCACGTCGTCCTCGAACGCGGCCGGATCGGCTCGACCTGGCGGACGCAGCGCTGGGACTCGTTTCGCCTGAACTCGCCCCGATGGGCCAACCTCGTACCAGGCGAGCTCCTCGACGGCACGGAGAGCTTCGCCACGGCTCAGAACTTCGTCACAGGCCTGGAGCGCTTCGCGGAGGACCTACCGGTCCATCAGGGAGTCGAGGTCTTTCGCGCGGAGCGGGTCGGGCCCGTGTGGCAGCTCGAGACGTCGCGCGGGCGCCTCGTCGCAGGGTCCGTCGTCGTCGCCAGCGGCTTCCAGAACGTTCCGCGAGCGCCCGAGTACGCCGTTGAGCTTCCCGCCGACGTCGAACAAGTGCATGTCGCCGACTACCGGCGTCCTGAGGATCTCGAGGGCGCCGTCCTCGTGGTCGGCGGGGGCCAATCCGGTGTGCAGATTGCCGAGGACCTGCTCGGAGCCGGACATCGTGTCTATCTCTCGACGAGCCGTGTCGGCCGGTTGCCGCGAAGCCACCGAGGCCGCGATGCCTACGAATGGCTGATGGAGAGCGGCGACCTCGAGCTTCCTCGCGAGGATGCGGACCCGGCAGTGATCGCCGCGACGCCGCCGCAGGTGTCGGGAGCAGGCGGAGGGCGCACGGTCAGCTATCAGCACCTGGCGGCCCGAGGAGCGACGCTTCTCGGCCGCGCCGCCGGCTGGGACGGCGGCCGCCTCGAGCTCGCACCTGACCTCGGCGCGAACGTGCGGTTTGCGGACGAGGCGTCCGCTGCCCTTCGTGACGCCTGGGAGAAACGCGCCTTGATGACCGGGCACGCAGCCCGCTTCCCATGGCAACAGGATCCGGCCGACGAACCGGCCGAGCATCTCTACGGGCAGAGCGGTCCGAGGTCCCTCGACCTGGGCACCGAAGGAATCTCGACGGTCGTCTGGGCAACCGGCTTCGATGCCAGCATCGGCTGGCTACCTGCGAGAGCGCTCGACCGCAGCTGGCTTCCCCGGCTTCCGGGTCTCCACGTCGTCGGCGCGCCCTGGCTCACCCACCGCGCCTCGGGCAACCTCTACGGAATGGTTGCCGACGCGGACCAGGTCGCGGACGTGCTGTCGGACGTCGGCGCCGCCGCCGCCTGAGTCTCGGCACACCGCAGGGAACGGCGCCCCTCAGCCGCGTTGTGCGGGGCGGTTGTGAAGCGGACGATGGGATTCGAACCCACGACCCTCAGCTTGGGAAGCTGATGCTCTACCAACTGAGCTACGTCCGCGTGCTTCCCAATCCTAGCCGCCCCCGGATCCTGGCGAACCCGAAAATCCAGCGCAGGTTTTTTGCCACCCACGAGTCTCCTTACCAGAGAGCAAGCCGTCGAACAGGGGACGATCATGCGGCCTCGTCTACCAGGCAGGCGGCTTGTTTCTCCCGAGGCGATGCGAGCCGGCCCCACCGGCAGGATGCGGCCACCCTCAGCAGGGCCGGCTCATTCTCTAGGTTTCCCGAGAACGCGGCCTACGCAAACCAGGGCTAGGCGTCGGTGATGACCACCGGCGTGCCGATATCGACATGCTGGAACAACCACTCGGCATCGGGGATGTGCATGCGGATGCAGCCGTGCGAGGCGGAATAGCCGATCGAGGCGTCGTCTGGCGTCCCGTGAATGCCGACGCCGGGCGCCGAGATTCCCATCCAGCGCGTACCGAGTGGGTTTCCCGGTCCGGGCGGAATCGGTTTGAGGCCCCTTCGCCCAGGCCGAGTCGGGTGGGCGCCACCACGGGTTGAGCTGCATGTCGACGATGCTGAACGTCCCGGTCGGCGTCGGGTAGACGGCCTGGCCGGTCGCGACGCCGAAGCTGCGAACGAGGCTCGCGCCCTGGTAGTAGCGCAGCTCGTTCGATCCCCGGCGGATGACGATGATCGGCCCGAAGTTGGCGCGGGTCCGCGTCGGGTTGCACACTCTCGACTGCGACGCGCGTCCGCGTGAGGTTCGTCGATCGCAGGACCCGCGCCGATCCGCTGCGCCGTCAGCTGACGCAAAACCCTCAGACCCGGCTTCTCCTCGGTGAACTGCGGCTCGAGACCGGCGAGGCCGACGAGCTCGCGTGTCGGTCGCGGGATACGAGATCCGCTTGTCGAGTGCCTTGACAAAACGGCGCACGCCGTCGTGTCGACGTTCGGCGTGAGCTGAACGGCCGTACCAGCAGGAGCAGGAAGGCTCGGCTGAACGCCGTCCGCGATCGCCACGCTCGCCCCGAATCGCGCAGGGCGCAACCGCCAGCTCACGCCGCCGTAGCTGATCCACTTGGCGCGTGCGAACACCGGGCGAACAGCGGCTTGCGCCTGCTCGTTCGACATCCCACCGACCGGAACGCCGGCGATCGTCACACCTTGCGCGATCAACACCGGCGGAGCGGCATCGCCGCGCAGAGCCGGCGTCAAGGCGGCGATGACGAGAACGAACAACGCGAGACGGCGAATCACGTCACGGAATCGTACTTACGAGTACGGCGGACACAAGGTCCAAAGACCTCTGCCGTGAGCGATACTTCCGGGCGAAAAAGAGCGAGGAGGACGTAAAAATGGCTGCTCAGGAGCTACAGGAGACCGCGCGCGCCATCGTCGCCGAGGGCAAGGGAATCCTTGCCGCAGACGAGAGCGACAGCACGATCAAGAAGCGGTTCGACTCCATCGGCGTCGAGTCGACCGAGGAGAACCGACGTGCCTACCGGGACCTCCTCTTCACGACCGAGGGCGTCGAGGAGTACATCAGCGGCGTGATCCTGTTCGACGAGACGATTCGCCAGAAGTCCGCAGACGGGACACCGTTCCCGGAGCTGCTGGCGTCGAAGGGGATCATTCCCGGCATCAAGGTCGACAAGGGCGCGAAGCCACTCGCGCTCGCCGAGGGCGAGACGATCACCGAAGGGCTCGACGGGCTCCGCGACCGCCTGGCCGAGTATCGCGAGCTCGGGGCTCGCTTCGCCAAGTGGCGCGCGGTGATCTCGATCGGCAAGAGCATCCCGAGTGAGTACTGCATCTGGACGAACGCGCATGCGCTGGCGCGCTACGCGGCTCTCTCGGAGGAGGCAGGGCTCGTACCGATCGTGGAGCCAGAGGTCCTGATGGACGGCGACCACACGATCGAGCGGAGCTTCGAGGTCACATCGAGAACCCTCCACGCCGTCTTCACGGAGCTCCGCGATCAGCGTGTGCAGCCCGAGGGCATGCTGCTCAAGCCGAACATGGTGCTGTCGGGATATGACTGCCCGGAGCAGGCGTCCGACGAACAGGTGGCGCACGAGACGTTGCGCTGCTTCCGGCGGCACGTCCCTGCCGCGGTTCCGGGCATCGTGTTCCTGTCAGGCGGACAGTCGGACGAGCAGGCGACGGCGCGACTCAACGCCATGAATGCGATCGGGCCGCATCCCTGGCAGCTCTCGTTTTCCTACGGCCGTGCCTTGCAGGCGCCGGCACTGAAGGCCTGGGGCGGCAAACCCGAGAACGTGGAGGCCGCTCAGCGGGCGTACTACCACCGCGCCAAGATGAACAGCGCCGCGCGGACGGGGATGTACGCACCGGAGATGGAGAAGGAAGCAGTCCCCGCGTAGAGCCCCGAGGCGAGTCGCTTGTGGCCCTCGAGCCGGGGCCGGCGCGGATCTGTCTCGGCTACGCGGGGCACTCCTGTCGCAACGGGGCACCCCCGGTGCCAGGCACCGTGACGAGAGTGTCACGTAACGATGCCGAGAGTGTGACCGACGCGCGTTTTGTCCTGCACTGGCGGGTCTCTTCACGGGGACATGGCCCGGTGCCGGGCACCGCTGGTCGGCCCACGGAGCCGCGGCCCCGGCGAGCTGTCGGGGGTGGCTGTTCTAGACGGTCTTACTTCAGGCGGACGACGAACCAGCCGTTGACGTTGTTGCAGAGGACCTGCCGTGGTCCTTCGTGCGCGTACGTGTACACCGGCAGTCCGTTGTGCGTGACCTGCAGGCGCCCGTTCGGGCGGCTGACGACGCCGAACGTGCCGCTGATCCCCGCCACGCGCTTCGGCACCGAAGCCCGTGACTTCACCAGGAGCGGCGGCCACAACCTGGCGCACGAGCCCGTGCAGCGGATCTTGCCGCCGGCACGCTTCTCGACGTTCCAGTAGTACAGCGCCTGCTGCTTCGGCGTCGCGAGGATCGCACCGAACTGGGCGTCCTTGTACCTGATCGCCGGCGCGCCGCCCGAGGCGGAGGCGATCGAGCCGGCCGCGACGACGAGTGCCGCGCCGGCCACCACGAGGAAGGCGAGCGTTTTCATGCCCTACAGTCGCGGCCGCCACCGCGGCGTTACACCCTCAGCGATATTCGCGGCCGGTCAGCGCTTCCAGCTTGTCCAGGAGATGTGACGCCTCGATCCGGCGTGAAGTGCCAGAGCGCGACCGCATCACGATCGAGTCCGTGATCGCACCGTTCGGGAGATACCGGACGCCACGCAGGAGCGAGCCGGTCGTGACACCCGTCGCCGCGACGAACACGTCATCGCCGGCGACGAGATCATTCGTCGTCAACACCCGCTCGGGAGGGAGCCCCGCCTCCACCAGCTGCGTCCGCTCTTCCTCGTTCCGCGGCCACAGCCGGCCCTGGATACCACCGCCGACGCACTTGAGAGCGGCTGCGGAGATGACCCCCTCGGGCGTGCCGCCGATGCCGTAGAGCATGTCCACCCCGGTCCCCGCCTGCGCCGCGGCAATCGCGGGCGCGACGTCGCCGTCGCGAATCAGCGACACCTTCGCCCCGGCTTCACGAAGCTCCGCGATCAGGTCGTTGTGACGGTCCCGCTCGAGGACGACGACGGAGATGTCCCGCGGTGAGGCGCCCTTCGCCTTCGCCACGGCGCCGACGTTCTCCGTCGGCGTCGCAGTGATGTCGATGACGTCGATGCCCTGCGGCCCGACCGCGATCTTCTCCATGTACACGGCGGCGCCCGGGAAGAACATCGTCCCGCGCTCGGCGACGGCCATCACGGCGATCGCATTCGGCTGGCCCAGCGCGGTGAGCCGTGTCCCCTCGAGCGGATCGACCGCCACGTCGACCTGCGGACCGGTCCCGTCGCCGATCGACTCGCCGTTGAAGAGCATCGGCGCCTCGTCCTTCTCCCCCTCGCCGATGACGACGACGCCGTCCATCGAGACGGAGTCGAGCATCGCGCGCATCGCGTCGACCGCTGCCTGATCGGCGGCGTTCTTGTCGCCCCGCCCGACCCACCGGCCGGCGGCCATCGCCGCCGCCTCCGTCACGCGAACCAGCTCGAGCGCGAGGTTTCGGTCGGGAGGACGGGCACTCACCGGCCCGGGACCCTACATCCGTTCGGGCGCCTCTACTCCGATCAGGTCGAGGGAGCGCGCGATCACGTTCTGCGTGGCGCGGACCAGCTCGAGGCGAAAGGCCTGCGTGTCCGAGTCGAGGACGCGATGCTCGTGGTAGAAGCGATGGAAGTCGTCTGCGACGCGGATCGAGTAAACGGGGATCGCCTGGGGCGCGCGCCGCTCCGCTGCTTCGGCCGCGATTCCGGGGAACTCGGCGAGCCGCTTGATCAGCTCACGCTCCTCGCGGGCGAGCTCGGCAGGCGTTTCGCCGCCGATATGCGCGTCGCCGGCGTTGCGCAGGATCCCCGCGATCCGCGCGTGCGCGTACTGGACGTAGTAGACCGGGTTCTTCTGCGTGCGCTCCGCCGCGAGATCGACGTCGATGTCGATCGGCTGGTCCGGCCCGCGTGAGACGAGATACCAGCGGGAGGCATCGATGCCGATCTTGTCGATCAGCTCGTGGAGGAAGACGACGTCCCCCCGACGCTTCGAGATCTTCTTCGTCTCGCCGCCTTCCACGATGTGGACGAGCTGGTAGATCAACACCTCGATGCGATCCGGGTCGTAGCCGAGCATGGCCGCGGCAGCCTTGAGCCGGCCGACATAGCCATGATGGTCGGCGCCGAGGACGTAGATCGCGCGGTCGAAGCCACGCTCGAGCTTGTCCCTCACGTAGGCGACGTCGGCGGCGAAATAGAGATACGACCCGTCGGCCGACCTCAGCAGCGGCCGGTCCTTGTCGTCGCCGAACGCGCTCGTGCGCGCCCAGAGCGTCCCGTCCGCCTCGTACGTCTCGAGCTTGGGCAGCACCTCGGCCACCGTCTCCTCGATCTTGCCCTGGTGCCGCCAGGTGTCGATGTCGATCCGGAACTCCGCGACCTCGCGCTGGATCTCCTCGAGCATGTGCTGGACGGGATCCACGTCGAGAGCGGCGAGCTCGTTGATGTACTCGCCCTGGTAGCCGCCCTCGGGGAGCTCCTCGCCGCGCCGGCGCGCCTCGACCGAAGCCCGGAAGAGATCGACCTGCCGACCGGCGTCGTTGAAGTAGTACTCCCGCTCGACAGCGTGGCCGGCGTGCTCGAGCAGCCGCGCGACCGAATCACCGTAGGCGCCGTTTCGCGCCGACCCGACGGTGAGCGGGCCGGCCGGGTTGGCGGAGATCAGCTCGACCTGGATCCTCTGCGGCGGCTGCGGCTCGCCCACGCCATAGTCCGGGCCGATCTCCGCGACGGCGTCGGCGAGCCACTGGTCGGTGACCCAGAGGTTGAGGAACCCGGGGCCTGCGACTTCGGCACGCTCGATCTCATCGAGAGCAGCCGCTTGCTCGGCGAGCTCCGCCGCGAGCTCGCGCGGGGCGCGCCTGTGCTGCGCAGCGGTCTGGAGCGCGACGTTCGTCGCGTAGTCGCCGTGAGCGGGGTCGTGGGGCCGCTCGAGTGCGACCTGGGCGCCGGCAAGCTCCGACAGCCGCTCCTCGAGCCGGCTGACGGCATTCCGGCGCCAAAACGTCCTTCGCCACCCCCGTAGTATCGTGATGCCGTGGAGGACGAGCCGCAGGACCGCCAGCTGAACATTCACCTGGACCCGGAGCAGATGGCCGGGGTCTACGCGAATTTCGCCAACGTCACCTTTTCGCCGTACGAGTTCACGCGTGACCTTCGCGCGCATCGACCACGAGATCGAGGAAGGCGACGTCCCGGGCGTGGTCGTCTCGCGCGTGAACATGTCGATGCAGTTCTTCCAGGAGCTCCTCGCGGCGATGCAGGACTCCCTCTCGAAGTGGTCGACGCAGGAGGGCATTCGCAACCTTCCCGAGACGCCTCCCGAGAACGGGCAGTAGCGTCTCAGCGCCGTAACCGCTTGAAGGCTTCAGCCTGCTCGATCCGAGCGAGCTCGGTGGGATGGTCGTCGAAGAGGATGTGCGCCCAGAGTGGAGGGTTCGGGTCGGACAGGCTCGTACGGGCGAACCCCTGGAAGAGCTCTCGCGCCCCCTGCGGATCGTGCGTCGCGGTCAACGCGACCCAGTCCGCCTCCGCCTCGTAGCGCCGTGTGATCGCGTTCTGGAGCGGCAGCGCCAGCAGCTGCGCGACGGTGATCACGAGCAGAGCGAGCGGAACTGTCCCTGGATTGCGTAAGCCGCCCCGACGTTCCGGTGACGAATGCCGTCACTCCCAGGATCGGCACGACGAAGAGTGCAAACCAGGCGATCGACTTGGGAATGTGGTCGCGCGCAAGGTGGGCCAGCTCGTGCGCCGCAACGAAGCGCACCTCGCGATCGTTGAAGCGTCCGTCGAGCAGCGTGTCCCAGAAGACGACGCGCTCGCTCGGCCCGTATCCCACCGAGTAGGCGTTCGCCTGCCGTCGTCGTATCGCTGACCTTCTCGACGCGCACTGTCGGCTTGCCCGCATGCTCACGGCGCTCGAGCTTCTTGATCGCCGTGACGAGCTCCCTGTCCCGTAACGGGTGCGTGCCGATCGGTCAGGAGAAAGGGAACGAGGAACTGCAGGGCGGCGAAGAGGGCCACAAGCAGCGCACTCGCAGCGATCCACCAGTCCCGGCCGATCCTCTTCGCGAGCAAGAGAAGGATCGCGAGGATGACGAACGCGAGCAGGCTCTGAGCGAGCAGCGTGCCCCAGGCCGACGAGAGCGTCTGCACGTACGACTCGGTCGAAAGGCCGTGCCGACGGCGCCACCATGCCTCCACCACCGCGAAAGGAAGTGACACGGTCCACAGGACCGTGAAGGTGACGATCCCGAGGATGATCCCGGCGTTGACGCGCCCGAGCCCGAGCGACTCCGCGATCCGCGGTCCGCGTCGAACCATGAAGATCAGCGCGGCCAGAGAAGCACCGGTCGCCAACCACCACTCCACGTAGAAGAAGCGCTCGTACCGAACGGCCCGCTCGACGAGGCGAGCGCCGAAGATCGCACGCTCGTTCAGAGACGGGAGCCTCAGGTCGTCCGGGACCTTTGTTCGCCAGAGGATGAGCGCCGCGACGATCCATGCGAACGTTGCGGCGGCTAATGTCGCGATCCTGATGCGGGTCGCGGTCATGTCGGACGTGCACGCTAACTATCGCGCGCTCGAGGCAGTGCTCGAGGAGATCGACCGAGAGAGTGTCGATGCCGTGTGGTGTCTGGGCGACACCGTCGGGTATGGGCCGCTGCCGAACGAGTGCTGCGCGGAGGTCGAGCGCCGATCACAGACCTGCCTTGTCGGCAACCATGATCTGGTCGTCCTCGGCGAGCTGTCGGTCGAAGAGTTCAACCACGAAGCTGCAGCGGCGGCAGTCTGGACGGCGGAAGTGTTGTCCGACGACTCTCGTCGGTTTCTGCAACCGCTCGAGCCGGCCGGCGCCGTCGACGGAGTCGACCTCTTCCACGCGAGCGCGCGGGACCCGATCTGGGAATACGTGCTGACCGAGGAGGCCGCCCGAGCGACGCTTCGAGATCTCGCGACGCCTCGCTCGTGCTCGTCGGGCACAGCCACGTTGCGCTCGCGCTGACGATCGACGGCGGCCAGGTCGCCGGCGGCCTCGCACCTGCGGAAACCGAGGTACAGCTCGAGGGCCGCTGGTTGCTCAATCCCGGCTCCGTCGGCCAGCCGCGCGACGGCGATCCGCGTGCCGCATGGCTGCTGCTGGATCTCGAGCGAAGGTTTGCCTTTTTCCGCCGCGTCGAATACCCCATCGAAGAGACCCAGAGAGAGCTACGCGAGCTGGGGCTCCCCCAAGTCTCGCCGCCCGCCTGGCACGCGGTGAATAGACATGCAGTGGAGGAGAGGACCTCGGACAACCGCGTGTGGTGCCGCACTCGCGGCAGTTGTCCTCCTGTCCAGCTGCGGCGGCGGCGCCGAGCAGCGTGCCACACCGCCGCCGACACTCCCTCGCCCGGTCGCGCTCGGGATCGCGCGTGCGAGCGACGGCGTTGCGGCCGCGCTCGCCGCCGGCGACAACTGCCGCGCACTGACGCTCGCGCGCTCTCTTCAGCAACAGACGAGTGCAGCGGGCACCGTGGCGCGCATCCCACCGAGCCTCCGGCGACCGCTTCAGGCTGCGGTGAACGACCTGGCGCGGCGGATCGAGTGCACTCCGCCGCCCGCCGCCGTGGAGACGAGCCCCGCCGAGGGCGACGAGAAGCACGACAGGGGAAAGCACAAGGGCAAGAAGAAGCACGGGAAGGAGCACGACTGACCGAGACGCTTGCCGAAGGCCGGTACCACGTCGAGCGGACGCTCGGGCACGGCGGCATGGCCGTCGTCTACCTCGCCGAGGACCAGGCACTGCAGCGCGCCGTCGCCGTGAAGGTGCTCCTGCCGAGCGCCGGCCGGGACGCCATCCTGCGCAGGCGCTTCCTTCGCGAGGCGCGCCTCGCCGCCCGGCTGTCGCATCCGAACATCGTGCGCGTCTACGACGTCGGGGAGACCGAGGACGGTCTCTTCATCGTCATGGAGTACGTCGCGGGACGAACGCTGGCAGACGCCGCGAAACTCCCCGCGGACGAGGCAGTAGCCGCTGGCGCTCCAGGCCTGCGCCGGCCTTCAGCACGCGCACGACGCGGGGCTCGTGCACAGAGACGTCAAGCCGGCCAACCTCCTGCTCGGCGACGACGGTGTGCTCAAGATCGCGGACTTCGGCATTGCCCGGGCAGCCGAGGCCACGCGGCTGACCGAGCTCGGCACCGTCCTGGGGACGGCCGCCTATCTCTCGCCGGAGCAGGCCGCCGGTGAGGAGGTGACGGCGGCCACGGACCTCTACTCGCTCGGAGCGGTGCTGTACGAGCTTCTCACGGGCCGCCCCCCACTCGAGTTCGGATCGCTGGCGGAGGTCGCGGCGAAACAGAGGGAGGGTCTGATCGTCCCGCTCCGGGACGTCGAGCCCTCGGTACCGGAGCCGCTCGAGGCGACCGTCATGCGCTGCCTCGCCCGCGACCCGCGCTTCAGGCCGCAGTCCGCGGCGGAGCTGGCACATGAGCTTGCGCCCTCGATCGACCATCCCACCGCAACGCGTCCCACCGAGCGGATCCGATCCTCCCCGCCGTCTCGGTCGACGCGAGTCGGTGTCAAGCGGCTGTGGCCACTGCTCGCGAGCGCGATCGTCGTCGCGGCTGCTGCTGCGGTCGTCGCCATTGTCCGGCTCACCGGTGGAACCGAAGCGCTCCACACCGCCACGGCCGCATCCCGTCGTACCACCGGCCCGCGGCGCGACGCCACAGGAGGAGGCGCAGAACCTCAGCGCCTGGCTACGAAAGCATTCCGGCTAGGCGCCGGCCGAGCCGGCGACCTTCGGCGTCTGCGTCTCTTCGCCGAAGGTGATGCCCTCACGGGCGAGCGCGAGCTGGACATCCTCCCGCGCCTTGTAGATCCGCCACTTGACGGTGGCGAGCGTGATCTCGAGCGAGTCCGCGATCTCGGTGTAGGAGAGCCCGACGACGTCGCGCAGGAGCAGCGCCATCTTCAGATCGACGTTCAGGGCCTCCACCGCGCGCCACACGGCGTCGATCGCTTCGAGTCGCTCCATCGGCGCGTCGACGACCTCGAGCGGAGGAACGTCCTCGAGCGCGACGACCGCACGCGGCCGGCGCTCGGTGGCGCGGAGCTCGTCGAGCACTCGGTTCTTCGTCACCTGGAAGAGCCACGTCGTGAACTTCGACCGCAGAGAGAACCGCGGGAGCCCCTGGTAGACGCGGAGGAAGACTTCCTGGGTCAGATCCTCCGCCAGCGCTCGGTCGCCCACGAGGCGAAGGACGTAGTTGAAGACCGGCACCTGGTAGGCGCGAACGATGACGGAGAACGCCCGATCGTCGCCTTTCTGTGCCTTCCGCAGTACGCCGAAATCAGGTTGCTGAAGTGACAAAGGTTCCGGAGTATAGCCCGGATCAACGGGCAGTCGTTAACGATTTTCCTGTCATCTGTAAAGGTTGTCGCAAGCCGAGTAGCTCGAGCACAGTCGGCGCCAGATCCGCCAGCTCACCGCTGTCGACCACGGTCAGCTCGTCGTCGGTGACGATCAGAGGCACGGGATTCGTCGTGTGCGCGGTATGCGGGGATTCACCGTCGGCCTCGAGCATCTGCTCCGCGTTTCCATGGTCTGCGGTGATGAGCGCGACGCCGCCGTGCCGCTCGACTGCCTCGACGATGCGGCCGAGGCAGCGATCAGCGGTCTCGACTGCTTTCACCGCGGCTGGGATCGAACCTGTGTGGCCGACCATGTCCGGATTCGCGACGTTCACGACGGCGAAGCCGTAGTTCACGCTGTCGAGAGCGTCGACGAACCGATCCGTGACCTCGTCGGCCGACATCTCGGGTTTGTGGTCGTAGCTCGGGACGTCTCGCGGCGAGGGGACGAGGATCCGCGTCTCGCCCGTTCCACTCGTCCTCGCGACCGCCGTTGAAGAAGTACGTGACATGTGCGTACTTCTCGGTTTCCGCGAGGTGCAGCTGGCTGACACCGTGTTCGGACAAGGCCTCGGCGAGCGTCTCGTCGACCTCCTGTTCGGCGAACACGACCGGTGCGTCGAAATCGGCCCGGTACTTCGTCATCGTCGTGATGTCTGCGCCTGCCTCTATCAGCTTCGCCGTCAATTGACGGGCCCTGTCGGGACGGAAGTTGAAGAAGACGGCGGAGTCTCGTTCGAGGTCGAAGCGCGGGGACCCCTGGACGACGATCGGCTCGATGAACTCATCTGTGACGCCTCGCTCGTAACTACGCCGGATCGCGTCGATTGGATCCTCCGCCTGTTCGCCTTCGCCGGCGACGATCGCGTCGAATGCGCGCTGGGTGCGGTCCCAGCGCTGGTCCCTGTCCATTGCGTAATAGCGCCCGATCACCGTCGAGATTCGCTGAGCGGGCAGCTCGGCAAGGTCTGTACGCCGCGGCGTGAGGAGAGACGTCGCGACCGTCGGTGAAGGCATGGATCCACGTCTTTTCCGGCGCGAAGCGGAGGAGCGCTTGCAGATGGTCGATGTGTGAGTGGACGCCTCCGTACGAGACGAGTCCGAGCAGGTGCACGCGCTCGCCGCGCTCGAAGGCTCCTTTCAGCACCGGATTCTCGAAGAAGGAGCCGTCGTCGATCGCCTTGTTCACCCGCATGAGGTCCTGGAAGAGGACGCGGCCCGACCCGATCGTCAGGTGGCCGACCTCCGAGTTCCCCATCTGACCGGGCGGTAGGCCGACGGCTTCGCCGGAGGCTCGCAGGGTGGTGTGCGGGAACGTCGACCAGAGCCGGTCGAAGTTCGGCGTGTCGGCGCGTTCGACTGCGTTCCCGGGCCCGGGCGGTGCGCATCCCCACCCGTCGAGGATGATCAGTGCAACGAGCGGGTACGTGCGCCGGCTCGGCAAATGGCGGTGAAGGAGTCGAGTTCGAGTGACGCACCGCCGACGAGCGCGCCGTCGACGTCAGGCTGTTCGAGCAGGTCGGCGGCATTGTCGGGCTTGACCGACCCGCCGTAGAGCACGGGCACGTCGAGAAGGGACTTGACGAAGGCATGCGCCTCCTGCGCAAGCTCGGGCGTCGCGGTCTTCCCGGTCCCGATCGCCCACACCGGCTCGTAGGCGACGACGAGGTTGTCGTCCGGCTCGAGCAAAGAGATCTGCCGGCGCAGAACGTGCTCCGTGCGACCGGCCTCGCGTTCTTCCTCGGTCTCGCCCACGCAGGCGATCACGAACAGTCCCGCTTCGAGCGCGGCATGTGCGCGGCGCGCAACCGTGTCGTCGGTTTCGCCGAAGTACTGCCGCCGTTCGGAATGGCCGACGATGGCACCGTAAGCCCCGACCTCGCGCAGCATCGGCGCGGAGATCTCGCCCGTATAGGCGCCGCTGCTTTCCCAGTGGACGTTCTGTGCCGCGACTCCGATCTCCGTGCCCGCGAGCAGCTGCACGGTCACGGCGAGCGACACGAACGGCGGGCACACGACGACGTCCACATCGTCGAGCTCCACGTCGCGGAGGGCGACGCAGAACTCCGCCGCCTCGGCCGGGCCCTTGTACATCTTCCAGTTGCCCGCGATCAGGGCCAAGGCGCCAGATCTTACGATGCGGCGTCAGGCCGGCGGTATCGCTGCGACGCCGGGGAGCTCCTTGCCTTCGAGGAGCTCGAGCGCCGCGCCGCCGCCGGTGGACAGCCACGAGACCCGATCCTCGAGCCCGAGCTCGGTGAGCGCCCTCGCCGAGTCGGCGCCGCCGACGACCGAGTAGGCGTCGGCCGAGGCCACGGCTTCCGCGACTGCCCTCGTGCCCGCCGCGAACCGCGGCCACTCGAAGACTCCCATCGGGCCGTTCCAGAAGATCGTCCTCGCGGCCGCGATGTGTTGTGCGAACAGCTTGCGAGTCTCCGGGCCGATGTCCAGGCCGAGCCATCCGTCCGGGAGGGAGTCGTAGGGAACGACCCTCGACTCGGCGTCTTCCGCAAAGGCCTCGGCCGCGACGACGTCGACCGGCAGCACGACGTCGAACGGCAGCGGATTGTTCTCACGGATCTCCTCCGCCATCTTGCCGCCCATGAGGACGGCGTCCGCCTTGCCGCCGAGGTTCCGGAGCACGCCGAGCTTGTCTTCGACCTTTGCGCCCCCGGCGATGAGCGTGAACGGACGGTCGACGTCGCCGAGGAGCTTGCCGAGCTCCGTCAGCTCCCGCTCGAGCAGCAGTCCGGCGTACGCCGGGAGCACCTCCGCGACGCCGACCGTCGAGGCGTGCGCGCGGTGGACCGAGCCGAAGGCGTCCTGGACGAAGAGGTCGTTCTCGTCGGCAAGCTCTCGGGCGAACGCCGGATCGTTCGTCGTCTCTCCAGGGTTGAAGCGGGTGTTCTCCAGCACCGTCAGGCGATCGTCGGGCAGAAGCTCGCGCAGACGCTCTTCGACCGGCCGCATCGAGAAGGCTGGATCCTCACCTTTCGGCCGGCCGAGGTGCGAGCAGACGGTCACCGCGGCGGCCGCTCTCGAGGAGAAGCTCGAGCGTCGGCAATGAAGCGCGGATGCGCGTGTCGTCGGCCACGCGTCCGTCCTGCAGCGGAACGTTCAGGTCGGAGCGGACGAGGACGCGCTTGCCCGCGACGTCGGCGTCGCGGACCGAGCGTGGCAGGTGCATGCGCTAGGCGGAGACGGCAGCTGGAATGTCGGCCGCGACCTTCGCGACGACGTCGACGAGCCGGCAGCTGTAGCCCCACTCGTTGTCGTACCAGCCGAACACCTTGACCATGCTTCCCGTTCGCCATCGTCAGCTCGCTGTCGACGATGCACGAATACTGCGAGTGGATGATGTCGGTGGAGACGAGCGGATCGTCCGCGTAACGCATGATGCCCTCGAGCGCCCCGTTCGCGGCTTCGCGGTACGCGTCGTTCACCTCGTCGATGGTCACGTCCCGCCCGAGGCGAACCACGAGGTCGGTGATCGAGCCTGTGGGGACCGGTGCGCGAACGGAGATGCCGTCCACCTTCCCTTTCAGGTCCGGCATGACGACCCCGATCGCGCGGGCGGCGCCCGTCGACGTCGGGATCAGGTTGATGGCTGCAGCCCGCGCCCGCCGGAGATCCTTGTGCGGGCAGGTCGAGGATCTGCTGGTCGTTCGTGTACGCGTGGATCGTCGTCATGAAGCCCTGCTCGATCGTGAAGGCGTCGTGGAGGACCTTCGCGAGCGGCGCGACGCAGTTCGTGGTGCAGGAGGCATTCGAGACGATGTGATGCGTCTCGGCGTCGTAGGTGTCGTCGTTCACACCGAGGACGATCGTCACGTCGGGGTCGGTGGCAGGCGCCGAGATGACGACCTTCTTCGCGCCGGCGTCGATGTGCTTCTGCGCCCCAGCGCGGTCGGTGAAGAGCCCGGTCGACTCGATCACGAGCTCGACGCCGAGGTCGCCCCACGGTAGGGCTCCCGGATCTCTCTCGGACAGCACCTTCAGCTCGGCGCTCCCGACCTTGATGATCCCGTCCTCGACCTGGACATCCTCGTCCAGCTGCCCGAGCACGGAGTCGTACTTCGAGGAGGTGGCCCATCGTCTTGGCGTCCCCGAGATCGTTGATCGCAACGATGTCGAAGTCCCCACCGCGCTCGAGGTGAGCGCGGAAAAAGTTCCGCCCAATCCGCCCAAAGCCGTTGATCCCAACGCGTGTCTTGGCCATGAACGCGAGTGTAACCGGGAGCCGCCTGCGAGCAGATGCCGCCGTTCCATTCGCCGGCCGAGGCTGGCATTGCCAGCCTCGGCGACGACCGCTCTCCGTCGGAGCAGCTCGTTCGCGGTCGATCATTGCCGCGCGAAGCGCGGCGGATCCCGAACGTCCTGCTCGGAAGCCGCGCTCCGATGTGTGCCTTTGCGCGAGTGCTTTGCGTCATACTCAGCCTGCGGCGGGTCCGCGTTCGTCCGGCGCCGGATTCAGACCCCGTCCGACGCCACGGTCCTGAACGCGGTTCAGCCGGAGGAGGAGGTCGTCCTCGGAGCTTCTCCTCCGGCCCGCCGCTGTTCACGCCACCGTGGCGTCGGACGCGGGTCTGAATCTCGGCGCCGGACGCACGCGGAGACCGCCGCCGTCTGAGGATGACGCAAAGCCGCTCAGCGCGAAAAGGCTGCAGTTTGAAAGTCACATTGCTGCGAGGTCTTGCAACTTGCGCAGACGCCTGTGCGCCGCCGCCTTCGTTACGGGCGGCCGACATTTCTGCGCCAGGTCCCGCAGCGAGAGCGTCGGGTGACGCTCTCTGAGTTCGGCGATCTCCTGCAGACGCTCCGGCAGCCGCTCGAGCTCGCCCGATTTGCGCAGCTGATCGACGGCGCGCAACTGATCGTGTGCGGCACGGCTCGTGCGGACGAGATTGGCGTGATCTGCATTTGCGAGCCGGTTGGCTCGAGAACGCGTCGCCGCCATCACCGAACGTTCCTGGAACAGTGAGGACCGTTTCGTTTGCGCCGGCAAGGGCGAGCACGTCCGCGATCGTCTCCGCACCCTTGGCGTATGCGACGGCATGGCGGCCGCGGTCGAGCAGACCGAGACGCGTCCCTTCCTGCTCGGCGATTCGAACGAGGAAGCTCGCGCCGTCAGTTCCGGCGCTTCGGATCTCGAGGTGAGGTGAACGCGGGCCGCTGAGCGAGCCGCCGCCGAGCAGTGCGCCGCGGAGATAGGCGCCGCGACAGCACGAGCGTGCGACGACCCTGCGCGGCGGATGCTCGAGCGGCGTCAGACGGGAGCTCAGAATCCCGGCTTCGTGGAGGACCTGCAGCGCCCGCGCCGTTCCGGCGACCCGGAGCTGGTAGCGCGTTCCACCCTCGAACGCACGCATGCGGTACGTGCGAATCTCGGCGCCGACACGAAACGCGCGCAGGAGCCTGAACGCCCGGCGCGCGACGGCAGGGTCGCCGACGTCGAGCTGTACGGACACTTCTCCTCGCCCACGGAGGTGCACGCTCCCGGCGGAGTGGAAGAGGCCGGAGAGCTCCGCCAGGCGGTCACACTCGCTCCTCGGCGTGATCGCCGCGAGCTCGTGACGTAGGTCGTCAGACAGGGACACCTTCGAGAGCGAGCAGTCGGCGTTTGTACTCGAGCCCGAGCGAGCCGTACGAGCCGAGCCCGCTCTGCTCCGACCACGCGGTGACAGGGGACGACGAGGGCGAAGCGGTTCCGTGCGCAGAACGTGCCCGCTGCGCGTTGCGCGCGGGGATAGCCGGCGAGGTGCGCAAGCTCGCCGTAGGAGACGGTCTCGCCGTACGGGACCGTTCGCAGCGCGTCGAGGACCGCGATCTGGAACGCGGTCCACCCCTCCAGCTCCAGCTCGATGTCTACGAAGGATTCGCGCGCGCCTTCGAAGTACGCCCGGATCCTGTGCACGAGCCGGTTCGCAATCGGCTCGGAGCCGTTACTCGGGTGTGTGCGCTTCCCAGGTACCGTCGACCGCAGGGGAGGCGGGTCGTGAGCCCCACCCTGGGTGGGGGTGTGACGCGCGCGTGCGCGTGTACCTCTAGGGACGGTCGCGGCTTGCGGGCGCGGGAGCTCGTGCCAGACGAGCCGGTCACCGTCGAACCACACTTCCCCCACTCCCCACTCCTCGATCGAGTACGGGACGCGCGTCACAGACACGGTTTCCAAGCCTACAATCGCCTCCGATGTCTGCTGCCCCTGGCCTCTTCCGCCCGCCGCCGCCTCAGAACGAGCCGGTCAGGTCGTACGCCCCAGGCACACCCGAGCGCGAGGAGCTCCGGCTCCGCCTCCAGCAGCTGGCGTCGGAGCAGATCGAAGCCCCCCTCGTCATCGGCGGCGAGGAGGTGCGAACGGGCGAGACCTTCGACACCGTCATGCCACACGACAAGGACCACGTGTTCGCAAAGGTGCACAAGGGCGACGCGAGCCACGTCGACCAGGCGATCAAGGCCGCCGCCGCTGCGTGGGAGGACTGGCATCGCACGCCGTGGGAGGAGCGCGCGGCAGTGTTCCTTCGCGCCGCGGAGCTGCTCTCAGGCCCGTGGCGCTCGACGCTGAACGCGGCCACCATGCTCGGCCAGTCGAAGACGGCGCACCAGGCGGAGATCGACGCGGCCTGCGAGCTCACCGACTTCTTCCGCTTCAACGTGCAGTTCATGCTCCGCATCTACGAGGAGCAGCCGAGCTCGGCCGCAGGCACCTGGAACCGGATGGAGTACCGGCCGCTCGAGGGATTCGTCTTCGCGGTCACGCCTTTCAACTTCACCGCCATCTCGGGCAACCTGCCGGGAAGCGCTGCGCTGATGGGCAACACCGTCGTCTGGAAGCCCGCCTCGACGGCCGCTTACTCGGCGCACTACCTGATGAAGCTCTTCGAGGAGGCCGGCCTGCCGCCCGGCGTCATCAACCTCGTCTACGGCTCCGGATCGGAGATCGGGGACCCGGCGCTCGCAAGTCCCGACCTGGCCGGCGTGCACTTCACCGGCTCGACTCCCGTCTTCCAGTCCATGTGGAAGACGATCGGGAAGAACATCGCCAACTACCGGAACTATCCGCGCATCGTCGGCGAGACGGGCGGCAAGGACTTCATCGTCGCGCATCCCTCCGCCGACGCCGAGGCGGTCGCCGTGGCGATCGTGCGAGGTAGCTTCGAGTACCAGGGACAGAAGTGCTCCGCCGCGTCGCGCGTCTTCGCTCCCTCGAACCTCTGGCCGGAGATCAGGGAGCGCCTGGTCGAAGAGGTGCGAACGATCCGAGTGGGCGATGTCAGCGATTTCCAGAACTTCATGGGCGCCGTCATCGATGCGGGGTCGTTCCGGACTCAGCGCGAGGCGATCGAGGAGGCCAAGGCGAGTGCGAAGGTCAATGTCCTGGTCGGCGGCGGCTACGACGACTCGGAGGGGTACTTCGTCGAGCCGACGGTTCTCGAGACCGAGGACCCGAACTTCCGGACGATGCGCGAAGAGCTCTTCGGCCCCGTCGTGACGACCTACGTGTACCCCGAGGGCTCCTACGACGAGACGCTCGACCTGATCGATCGCGGCGCCCCGTATGGGCTGACGGGCGCGGTCTTCGCGCGCGAGCTCGACGCACTCGAGCTCGCCGACCAGAAGCTGCGGTACGCGGCGGGCAACTTCTACGTCAACGACAAGCCAACGGGCGCCGTCGTGGGCCAGCAGCCCTTCGGCGGCTCGCGGGCGTCCGGCACGAACGACAAGGCCGGCTCGATGTGGAACCTGATCCGCTGGGTCAGCCCACGGACGATCAAAGAGACGTTCGTCCCGCCCACCGACTACCGCTACCCGTTCATGGCACCGGAGGACGGCAGAGGCGCGATCTAGCCGCCACGGCGAATTCCGGAGCGGCGTAGGCAAGACTTGGCGGAGTGATCGACTCCGTCTTCCATGCGATCGGCGTCTTCTTCGGCCACCTGGCGGCGGTTGAGTGGAAGTGGCTCGCGATCGGCATCGTCTGTCAGGTCTGCAAGCTCATTGCTGTCTCTCGCGCGTGGCGGAACATCGTCAAGGCTGCGTATCCGGAGCAAGAGGTGCCCTGGCTCACGATGTTCGGCGCTTACGTCGCCGGGACAGGCGTCAACGCCGTCGTTCCCGCGCGCGGCGGTGACGTCGTCAGGCTGTTTCTGGCGAAGCGGCGCATCGATGGGGCGACGTACACAACCCTGATCTCGACGTCGCTGCTGCAGACCCTGTTCGACCTGGTCGTTGCGAGCTGCATCATCGCCTGGGCGCTGACGCAGCACGTGCTGCCGGGTCTCGACGTCCTGCGGAGCCCGAACCTCCCCTCGCTCGACTACGGCTGGGCCTTTCGGCACCAGACGGCGGGCCTCATCCTCTTCGGCTTGCTGTTGCTCTTCGGCACGGCGCTCGTCGCCTGGCTTGCCGAGCGAGTCGAAGAGTTCAGGGCGAAGGTCGCTCAGGGATTCGCTGCGTTCAGCGACCGCTCCTACTACGTCCGGAGCGTCGTGCCGTGGCAACTCCTGGACTGGGCTCTGCGCTTTGCGACGGTCTTCTTCTTTCTTCGCGCGTTCGGCATTCCCGCGACCGTGCACAACGCCCTGCTCGTGCAGGTCAGCCAGAGCCTCGCGACCGTCCTTCCCTTCAGTCCTGCGGGAATCGGGACCGAGCAGGCGCTCCTCGTCTACGCGTTCAGAGACGTCGCCCCGAAAACGGTTGCTCTCAGCTTCAGCGTCGGCATGCGCGTGACGCTGATCATCGTCAACGCAATCATCGGCTTCACCGCGATCCTGTTGATGACGGGCACGCTCCGGGTGCGCCGCGCCGCGGAGGCGGATCGCGACTCGGCCGAATCAGAGCCGGCGGAAGCGACGAGCGGCCGGCGTCCCACCTAACCGCGGCCGGCTTTGTGCAACTGCGCGTAGATCGAGCGCGCCGTTTTGGCGGGAACGCCCGGAACGCCTTCGAGCTCCTCCTGGGTCGCCGCGACGAACCGCTCGGCCGAGCCGAAGTGCTGGAGCAGCGCACGACGGCGAGCCGGCCCGACTCCTTCGAGCTCGTCGAAGATCGACGCGAACGAACGCGTGTCGCGACGCTGGCGATGGAAGCCCACGGCGAACCGATGCGCCTCGTCCCGGATTCGCTGCAAGAGCTGCAGGCCCGGTGAGTGCGGTGCGAGCCTGATCGCGTCCGCCCTGCCGGGGAGAAAGACCTCTTCGTCTCGCTTGGCCAGCGCGACCACGGCTACTCGAGGCAGGTCGAACGCCTTCATCGCCGCGAGCGCTGCCGAGAGCTGACCTTTCCCGCCGTCGATCACGACGAGGTTCGGGGTGGCCGCGAACGACTCGTCGTACTCCTCGGACGTGATGTCGGACAGCCTCGCGAATCTCCGCGACACGACCTCGGCCATCGCGGCGAAGTCGTCCATTCCCTCCTGGCCGCGCACACCGAACTTCCGATAGTGGGCCTTCTTCGCAACACCGTCCTGGAAGACCACCATCGACCCGACGTTGTCCTGGCCCATCACTGTCGAGATGTCGAAGCACTCGATCCGGATCGGCAGCGCTTCGAGGTTCAGCACCTCCCGCAGCTCCTCGAGCGCCTCCACTCGGCGTAGGCGCTTCAGCTCCGACTGCTGGACGTCCGAGTTGAGCGCATGGCGCGCGTTCTCGGTCGCGAGCTCCTGCAGCCGCCGCTTCTCACCACGCGCGGCCGCGCGCACCTCGACTCGTGCGCCACGGCGCTCGGACAGGAACTCCGACAGGGCGGAGAGATCGCCGGCATCCCGGGGCACCACGATCTGAGGCGGCACGCTCGGCGCCGACCCGTAGTACGCGAGTGCGAACGACTCGAGCACCGTCGTCACGTCCTGTCCCTCGACGTTCTCGAGGTGGAACGAGTAGCGGTCGATCATCCTGCCGTCGCGAAGCGGAAAGACCTGCACGACCGCACGGTCACCTTCGACCGCCAGGCCGACGACGTCGATCGTGCCGACCGACCGCCGATCCGCCGCCTGCCGCTCGGCCAGATGCTGCACGCTTCGGAGGCGGTTCCGGTACCGCGCTGCCTCCTCGAAGCGCTCGTCCGCAGCGGCCTCCTGCATCTTCTGCTCGAGCTGACGCTGGATCGGATCGGTGTTCCCCGAGAGAAACTCGATCACCTGGTCGATGATCGCGCGGTAGTCCTCCTTCGAGACGTAGCCGACGCAAGGGGCGAGGCAGCGGTCGATGTGGTAGTCGAGACACGGGATCCCCGAGTGCCGTCCCGGCTTCGGTCCCTCACACGGCCGATACGGGAACACCCGGTTGAGGACGTCGAGCGTCTCGCGGACCTTCTTCGCGTTCGCGTAGGGCCCGAAGTAGACGACGCCGCGCCGGTGCCGCTCTCGCGTGAACATGACGCGCGGATACTCGTCCTCGACCGTGACGGCGATGTAGGGGAACGACTTGTCGTCGCGCAGCCGAACGTTGAACGGCGGTCGGTGACGCTTGACGAGATTCTGCTCGAGATGGAGCGCCTCCACCTCGTTCTGGGTGACGATCACCTCGATGTCGTCGACTCGCTCCGGCAGCTGGCGGATCGCGGTGCGGGTATCCAGGCCCTGCTGGAAGTAGGAGCGGACGCGAGGCCGCAACGACTTCGCCTTGCCGACGTAGAGGACGTCCCCACTCTTGTCACGGAAGAGGTAGACCCCCGGCCGGGCCGGCAGCGCCTTGAGCTGATTTTCGAGCCTGGAAGCCACGTGTCCAGCCTAGCCCCGTCCTTGGCATCCAAGGCTCAGCGGTTGCCGGCTTGACGGCCTCCGGCGCCGCTCCTACACTGGCGCGCGCCGACGCCGGGGATTAACGCTTCCATTACCGAGCCGGGTTACCGTGTCCGTTTGATCCGATTCCGCTCCCTCATCGCACTCGTCTGCGCCGTGGTGGTGCTCGCACCGGCCGTGCCGGCGGCGGCCAGCTTGAACATGTACATGGGCGCGGCGGAGGACGAAGGCAGGGTCTCCGATCCGGCGGTCGCGAGAGCGAAGATGGAGCTCGCGAAGGCGGCGGGCTTCGACACGATCCGGATCACCGCGATCTGGGCCCCCGGTCAGCGGGCGGTCCCGAGGGCGCAGCTGCAAGCCCTGCAGGCGATCGCCGCAAGCGGCGTCTTCCTCAACATCCGCGTCGTCGCGACGATCATGAACTTCGGCAACCGGACAACGCCCCTCACGGCGACGGCACGCTCACAGTTCGCGCGGTTCGCCGCCGACATGGTGCGGCGCGTTCCGTCGATCCGTGAGTACATCATCGGGAACGAGCCGAACCTCAATCGCTACTGGCTGCCGCAGTTCGGCCCGAACGGCGAAGACGTCGCGGCACCGGCCTACACCAGGCTGCTGGCGCAGACGTACGACGCGATGAAGCGCGTCGACAAGAGGGTCTTCATCAACGGCGGTTCGGTCTCCCCACGCGGTATCGACCGCCCGAACACGGGACGAGATACTCACTCACCGACGGCGTTCATCACCGACATGGGGCTCACGTACCGGGCCATGAACCGCAAGAAGCCGATCATGGACGGCTTCGCGTTCCATCCCTACGGCGAGAACTCGAGCACGCCGCCGACCGTCGCCCACCCACAGGGGACCGCGATCGGCCTCGCGGACTACGGCAAGCTCGTCGCCCTGCTCGGCAGGGCGTTCGACGGCACCGCGCAGCGTGGCTCCAAGCTGCCGATCGTCTACGACGAGTACGGCGTCGACTCGCAGATTCCGGACTCGAAGCGTGGCTTCTACTCCGGGCGAGAGGTGTCGCGGCCCGTCACGGAGCCGGTGCAGGCCTCGTACTACCGGCAGGCTCTGGAGATGGCGGCGTGCCAGCCGACCGTTCGCGGTTTCCTGATCTTCCACGTCACCGACGAGAGCGACTTCGGTCGCTGGCAGTCCGGCGTCTACTTCCCGGACGGGACGCCGAAGTCGAGCCGGCCGCTCGTCAGAGCGACGATCGACCAGATCCGCTCCGGTGCTTTCGCCTGTGCCACGGCCGAGCCACCGTTCTACGGCCCCGGCGGCGGCTGGGTTCAGGTCCCCGGCTGATCCGCGTTGGACGGCCAGTACGTCGCGTACACGTTCTTCCGGGTCGATCCGGCCTGGCGACGTCTACCGGTGGAGGACCGGGTCGCGGGCAAGGACGCCTTCGCCGAGGTCGTTGAGGACTGGGGGTCCCGGATGGACTCCCTCCGGACCTACACGGTTACCGGTGTACGGCCCGACGCCGACTTCTTCCTCTGGAAGATCACGGAGCGCTACGAGGATCTCGGTGAGTTGGGCGCAGCGCTCAACGGCACGCAGCTCGCAGGGTGGCTCGAGACCCCGTACTCGTACCTCGCGACGACCAAGGCATCCGAGTACACGAAAGCGCGGCGGCCGCGGCGCGTCGTCCCGAAGGGCTCCCCCTACCTCGTCGTCTACCCGTTCGTGAAGGTGCGCCCGTGGTACGCGCTTTCGCCCGAGAGCCGCCAGGAGGCGATGGACGAGCACATGCGAGTCGGTCACGAGTTCCGGACGATCCACAACCACACGACGTACTCGTTCGGGATCGACGATCAGGAGTTCATGACCGCATTCGAGTGCGACGAGCCTGCGGACTTCATGCACCTGATGCTGACGCTGCGCGAAAGCGAGGCATCGCGCTACACGGAGCGCGACACGCCGATCTTCGTCGGCCGACAGGTCGAGGTCCGTGCCGCGCTCGACGCCCTGGACGGCGCCGGCACACGCGTCGGCGCCTAGAGGACCTCTAGGGCGCCGGGGCCGCGACGTTGCGCCAGCGCTTCAGGTGGCGTAGCCCAATCGCCGCCGGCAGCAACGGCAACCAGAGATTGAAGATGCGGTAGGTACAGACCGCGAGGACGGCCTTCGCGAGCGGGATACCGGTCCACGCGAGGGCGAACGAGACCAACGCCTCCACGGATCCCGCGCCGCCGAGGGGCAGGCTGCGGCGGGTGAGCGCGTAGCCCGTCGCGTATCCGATCACCAGCGCAGCCAGGTCGGGCGAGTTGTGAAACACACGCAGGCTCGCCCAGAGGCAGCCGACGTCGCCGATCCAGTACAGCAGCGTTCCGAGGAACGCGCCGTGCCGCGCCTGCGACCCGAGCTGCCTGAGCATGTGGACCGCGTCGAGGCCGTGATGGAAGACGGCGCGCCAGCCGCCCTCGTCCCCGACACGGTGGCGATACGCAAGCGCCGCAAACGCCGCCGCGAACCCGAGCGGCACGGCGATGATCCACGGGAGGGTGAAGCCCAGGCTCGGGTGCGTCGCGCCTCGGGCGAGCAGGATCACGGCCGCGAGCGCGGCGGCCGGGGCAAGCACCGCGTACTCGAGGGCGCCGAGGCCGATCACCCGGGCACGCGCCTCACGCGGTTCCAGGCCGGCATCCTCGAGCGCTTGCCGGTCGAAGACGAAGCCGCCGCGGACCACGAACGCGCCGAAACCGGCCGCCACGATCGCCCCGGTCCGCAACAGTCCGAGTCGCGGCCCTCCTCCGAGCCGTGCGATCTCGCGGTAGGCAGCGACGTAGCCGACATACGCGAGGAGCTCCATGCCGAAGGCGACCGGGAGCCAGATGGGGTTCGCGTCGCGGAGGACGTCGAGGACTTGCCCGAATCCGGCCGCCCAGGCGATTCCGACGATGGCCCCCACCGCGAGCGCGGCACCGATGCCGATGAGCAGTGCGTGCTGGGCCGGATGTCGCTCGAGGTGCGACATCGGACGCAGGAGACGTCTCACCATGCTCACAGCTCAGCCGAGACCTTCGCGGCTCGAGCGTGCGGCTGCCCGATCAGAGCGCGATAAGAGTGCCGGTCGCGCCAGACGCGCCACATCGCGAACCCCGAGCATGCCAGGACCGCGATGAAGCCGAGCTCCTCGTAGCCCGGCCACCCATGCCAGAAATAGAGCCCCAGGGCCGCGATGATCAGCAGCGCCGAGCCGTAGAAGACGATCCGCTCGCGCGCAGACCAGGTCGCGATCTCTTCCCGGCGCTCGCGCCAGACGAGATAGATGAAGAACGCGATCGCCAGGAAGAACGCGATCCGCAGAAGCATCCCGATCGCCGTCAGAGCCGTGTAGAGGTTGAGCACGACGACGACGAGGACGATCAGCCCGATGATCAGGAATCCACGCAGCGTCGGGCGATCGGACAGCCATTTGCCCATCAGGCGGTCATGTAGGCGCGGACGGCGAGCACGGCAGCCGTCAGGGTAGCCCCGGCAAACCACAGCAGGCGTCGGCGCGGTTCCGGCGGTGCGTACAGGAACGGCCAGGCCACAGCGAGCACCGCGAGGCTCCCGTACATGTAGTGCACCCCTTGAGCCGCGTGCCGGTCGTCGGCGAGGAGGAGCAGGCCGAAGGCGACCTCCGCGACGACCAGTGTCTGCGCGAGGGCGAGGGCGTGTGCCACGGCCGGTCCGGCGGTGTCGCCCCTGCGACGGGCCAGCAGTGCGAGAGCGCCGCCACGATGCTGACGGCGATGACCAGGAACGCAAGCAGTCGATGCACCGTTAGCATCGCGAGCGCACCCTACAGAGAGGAGCTGCCGTGATCGAAGAAGGACAGCCTGCACCCGAGTTCGAGCTCGAGAGCGACGCCGGGGAGACGGTCAAGCTCTCCGACCTGCGCGGCCGGCCGGTCGTTCTCTACTTCTATCCGAAGGACGACACGCCGGGGTGTACGACGGAGGCGTGTGAGTTCCGCGACGCCTACGACGTCTTCCGGGAGCGCGGCGCCGAAGTCCTCGGAGTCAGCCCGGACGACGTTGCTTCACACGGCAAGTTCAAGTCGAAGTACGAGCTCCCGTTCACGCTGCTCGCCGATCCCGACCACTCCGTTGCAGAGAAGTACGGGGTCTGGGGCGAGAAGACCTACGCGGGTAAGAACTACATGGGCATCAACCGCTCGACGTTCATCATCGACCGGGACGGAAAAGTCGCGCGCGCAATGATGGGCATCAAGCCGGCGGGCCACGCAGCCGACGTCCTCGAAGCCCTCCCGTAAATTCACCCGTAAGGAGAGGCGCGTTCCCTCGTTCGGGTGATCGCCACGAGAGCCGCGCCGTGCGAAGCTCGTGTCCTGCGGCCCGATGGAGCTTCGTCTTTCCGACCCGAGCTACACGGACCGTCTGGTTACCTTCCTGCGAAGCGTGGGTCAGACGGCCATGGTGACCGGCCCCGGCCTGGTCGAAGTCGACGTGGTCCCGGCTGACGGCGACCTCGTCGAGCTGGATATCTACCTGGGCGTCTGGGAGGTGCTGTATCCCGGCACGGAGGTCCAGCTCGGCGCCGCGGACTGTGTCGACGGGGCTGCGTAGGGACGCACGGCGCCTACGTAGGACAGCGCATAGCGGGCCTCGTAGAGGCTCGAGATCTTGACGACGTCCCCGGTGTGCGGGGCGTGGATGAACGAGCCGTTCCCGACGTACATGCCCTCGTGCTGGGGCACCCCTGCCGCGTTGGCGTGGAAGAAGACGAGGTCGCCCGGCTCGAGCTGATCCGGCGCGATGCGGCTCCCCTCGTAGTACTGGAAGCCGGTGTAGTGGCCGAGCTTGACCCCGAGCTGCCCCCAGACGTACATCGTGAAGCCCGAGCAGTCGAATCCGGTCGGCGAGGCCCCGGCCCAGACGTACGGAACGCCGAGGAATCGGTACGCGATCGCGACGGCCTGTCCACCGAGCGTGTTCGTCGGAACGTCCGGCGTCACGAAGGAGGGAAGGCCGGCCATCGAGGCCTGCGCAGCGGGCAGCTGCGGGAGGCCGAGCACAGCCGTAGCCTGACTCGAAGACGAGCTCGGGTGTGCCGCACGCGCGAGCCCGACGAGGAGCTGCGTTCCGGGCGCGAGACCCAGCGAGGGATCGGACACGTACGCACGCAACGCAACGAGGCCGGATCCCGTGCGACCGGGTGAGACTGCCTCCTGCAAGACGACGAGATAGCTCCCACCCTCCAGGGGGATCAGCGCATTCGGGCCGGCCACGTAGCTCGTCCCGTCGACGACGAGCCCTTCGACGCGTGCGCCGCGGAGGCCACGCGCGGGAACGACGAGCCGCCGTGCGGTGACTCGGCCGTTGAACATGCTGACGTCCCTGAGCTCGACCCTGGCCGCCGTCGCACCCGCGGATCCGACCCGCAGCACCGAGCCGTCGGCGGGATACGCGTACGCGCCCGCGCCGGCCCTGCCGACAAGGCTCCCGTCGGCGGCGCGGACCTCTGCGAGCCCGAGCGTCGCCGCCTGGGCCGCCGGCGCAGCGAACGCCAGAAACAGGACCGCGACCACGACTCCCCTACGCAGCATCGGAAGCGCCGAGTCTAGACGGAGCGGCGGGAGGCGAGCGTCTCTGAGCGGCTCGTCGAGCTAGGAGTCTCGGCTCCGTCGCTCGGCAAAGGTCCGGAGCGGCCCGGCCTGCGGTAGCTCGGTCCGCTCCGGATGCAGCGCGGCGTGGAGGCGGTCGAGGGCGTCGACGAGCTCCTGAGACGCGGCTCGCCAACGAGCCAGCCGCCGGCGGTACGCCTCGTCTTCTGAAGGATCCCAGTAGAGATCCCCGGGCCGCATCCCTTCGAGCAGCGCCGCGTGCGCCGCACGCTCTTCGCTTGCAGCGATGCGCACCGCTCGCTCACATTGTCTGCGGGGGTCGGTCATCTGGGAGTCCTGGCGTTGGGGGGCGACGCTTAGACAGACCCGTGGGTAGACGAAAACTTGCGGCGGTGCTTCGAAGCGGCGCTCGCCCTAGTCCTTGGAACGCGAACGCTGCGCCGCCGATGCGGGCTCAGCCCGCGTCGGCCACAACCGCCGCGAATCGAAACCTCAGCCTGAAGTCATCATGCCGCGCGAAGCGCGGCGGACTTCAGGCTGTCAAGAGCGTTCCCGCAGCAGGGCCTCCATGCGGTCGAGCCGCTCGTTGATGTCGCGCACGTCGTGCGCAGTCGCCGGGGCGGCACCGCCGGCGCGCCTCATCCGCTCCTCGGTGGCCCGCGCCACGAACGAGCTCGTGACCGCAGCCGTGATCACGGCCAGGAAGGCGAGCCCGAGCAGCATCACCGCCGCGGCCACGAGCCGCCCGGCGGTGTTGGTCGGAACGTGGTCGCCATAACCCACGGTGGTAACCGTCTGGACCGCCCACCAGAGTCCCTGGCCGACCGTGGTGAAGTCCTTCTGGTCGATCGTCGTCATCAGCAGGCCACAGCCGACTGTCGCAATGGTCGTGATCGCAGCGATGACCGTGGCACCGCCACGGGGCGTCTCGGCGCGCGCAAGGGCGGCGTCGAGCCAGCGCTCGAGGCGACTCTCGTTCTCCATCGGCACCGCGTTCGCGTCGCCGGTCGCGTCTCCTACCCGGAGAGGCTCGAACCGGTAACTGCGGGCAGCCGCGACGCACGGTCTTCGCTCGCGGCGATACGCACCGCTGGCTCATGTTGTCTGCGGGGGTCGGTCATCGGGGCGTGGTCGCCTGTTGGGGCGACGCCTAGACAGACCCGTCAGCCGACGAAACTTGCGGTGGATCTGGCGGCCTTAGCTCCCAGCGGCCGCGGCTACACTGTCCCGTCCGCGCGGATGTGGCGGAATTGGTAGACGCGCACGGTTCAGGTCCGTGTGGGGGAAACCCCGTGGAGGTTCAAGTCCTCTCATCCGCATGAGGACGGCGAACGTAACGCCGCCGATGCGGGCTCCGCCCGCGTCGGCCGCAACCGCTCCGAATCGACCCGAAGCCGGAAGTCGTCATGCCGAGGAAGCGAGGCGGACTTCCGGCTGATCCGACGGTACTCACAGGCTTTCCTTACCTTCGGTCCGTACCATTTTGTGCCTGAAGCGGGGTCTCGTCATCTGCGGCCTGGTTGCCCTTGCATTCGCGCCTGCGGCGCGGGCTGATCCCGTTGAGGTCGTCGTAACGTTGAAGCAGCCGCCGCTGACCCAGGCGTTCACGGCTCTCCCGAGCCGCTCGCTTGCCTACTCCTCGTTCGCGCGGCCACAGCGCCTGCTCACCGACACGCCGGCAAGCCGCGCCTACCTCGACCGGCTGCGCGTCGACCAGCTCGCGGTCGCAAGCCGAATCCGGGCTGCGATTCCGCGTACCGACGTTCGCTGGCACTACGGCGTCGTCCTGAACGGGTTCGCCGTTGTGGTTCCACGCAGCCGGCTCGACCGTCTCTCGCACATTCCGGGTGTCGATCGCGTCTGGCCGAGCATCACCTATCACGTCGACCTCGACCGCACGCCGCAATTGATCGGTGCAACGACCGTCTGGGGGCCGACGCTCGCCACCGCCGGCGAAGGAATGAAAATCGGCATCATCGACGACGGGATCGATCAGACCCATCCCTTCTTCGCTCCACGGGGACTGAGCTATCCGCCCGGCTTTCCGAAGGGGCAGACGGGCTTTACCACGCCGAAGGTGATCGTCGCCAGGGCGTTCGCGCCGAGGACGCCGAAGTACGCGAATGCAACGCGGCCCTTCGACCCGACGATGTCGTTCCACGGTCTGCACGTCGCGGGGATCGCAGCCGGAGACGACTCGACCATCACCCGCACCGGCCTCCGCCTCTCCGGTATCGCGCCGCGCGCCTACCTCGGCAACTACAAGGCGCTCACGACGCCGAGCCAGTTCGGGCTGAACGGCAACTCACCCGAGATTGCCGCCGCCGTGGAGGCCGCGGTGCGCGACGGCATGAACGTGATCAATCTGTCCGCCGGCGAGGTCGAGATCGAGCCCAGCCGCGACATCGTCGTCCGCGCCTTCAACGCCGCCGCCGACGCCGGCGTCATCTCGGCCGTCTCGGCCGGAAACGACTTCGCCGAGTTCGGTTTCGGGTCGATCGGCTCCCCCGCGAACGCAGCCAAGGTGATCACGGCGGCAGCGTCGACCGGCGGCCACGGCAGTGCGGAGGACGACGCCCCGGCGGGCTACTCATCCGCAGGCCCTAGCCCCTACTCCCTGCGGTTCAAGCCGGATGTGACCGCGCCTGGATCGGACGTTGCGTCCGCCTATCCGATGGGAGCCTTCGGTGAGCTGAGTGGAACGAGCATGGCCGCTCCCCACGTCGCCGGAGCGGCGGCCGTGCTCAAGCAGCGCCATCCGGCCTGGGCGCCCGCCGACGTGAAGTCGGCCCTTGTCCTCACCGGCGACCCGGTGCATTCGGGCTCGACCGAAGTCGGCCCTCTCCGCGAAGGCGGAGGCCGGATCGATCTGGTCCGAGCCGACCGACCGCTCGTGTTCGCACGCCCGACGTCGCTCTCCTTCGGCCTGCTTCGGGCGGGCGCGAGGCGGACCCAGAGGATTCAGTTACGTGACGCAGGCGGCGGCGCGGGCGCGTGGAGCATTCAGGTCGCAGTGAATCGCGGCGGACTGGTGTCCGCACCGGCCCAGGTGAACGTCCCCGCAAGGCTGGCTGTGCGGGTCGCGGTGCGGCGTGGGGCAGCGGAAGGAGACGTCAGCGGGTTCGTGATCCTGTCGCGCGGCGGTGACCGGCGCAGAATTCCCTTCTGGTTCCGAGTCGAGCGACCGAAGCTCCTTCGTCATCCGCGAAGCTTCCTTGCTCGCCCTGGCACCTATTCCGCGAACACCGCCCGGGGCGTCGCCCGCGTGCTCTCGTACCGCTACCCGGAGCTGAGCTCGCTGGGAATCCCGACCAGCCTGCCTGGTCGCGAGGTGGTGTTCCGTGCGCGCATCAAGGGTCGTCCGGCGAACTTCGGCGTCGCCGTGACCAGCCGTGCGGCCGGCGTCCGCGTGGAGCCACGCGTCGTCCGGGCAGGAGACGAGAACCGTCTCGCCGGCTATACCGCCCTTCCGCTCGACCTGAATCCCTACCGCCCGAGCTACGGTCGCCACCGCCTGACTGCCGGCGTCCTCCTACCGGCCCCGGGCAGCTACGACATCGTCTTCGACACGCCGAAGGGAGGCCGAGCCGGGCGCTTCCGCTTTACCTACTGGATCGGCGACACGACACCGCCTCGCGTTCGCGTGCTCGGCGTGCGCCGCGGTGCGCTCGAAATCTCCGTCGTCGACGGCGGGGCCGGCGTCGATCCGCAATCGCTCGTCGCCCGCGTCGACGGCAAGAGCACGCCGGTGTCCTATTCCGGTCGCACCGCTCGAGTCTCGCTCGCGGGCATTGCGCGAGGAAGGCACAGCCTCAGCTTCACGGTCGCGGACTACCAGGAGACGAAGAACAACGAGGATGTGGCGAGGATCCAGCCCAATACGCGGCGGCTCCAGACCTCGTTCACGACGAGGTAGCTACCCGCATCAAGCCTCTAACGCTTGCGATCGGTCTCTTCGATCGTCGGTAGCTGGTCGAGGTCGCGAACGACGCTCGCCTCGAACTCTTCCGTTTCGGAGCGGAGCAGCTTCAACTGACTCTTCCGGCGCGCGCGCTCGCGGCGGTGGCGCGCCTCGTTGCCATAGCGTGCCGACAGCTTCGGCCACTCGGCCGCGACCACGGCCGCAACGGCGGCGACGAGCAGGGCGACCATCAACCAGCCCACGGTGCGATTCTACCTCCGACGGGCCGTCCAGGAAGTCGCTTAGGTGACGCTCGGAACCGGCGCTACTCTCCGGAAGCCGGGCGCCTCTGGGCGGGAGGGTCTTTCGACCCTCGACCCCAAAGCGGGAGGCGCCCGGCTGGGGTACAGGGTCCCACCGTCGCCCGAGCCCGCCAACTGCCCGTTAGGTCAGTAATCAGGCGCGCGACTCATCGCCGGCAAAGATCCGCATGGGAAGTCCGGCGAGCGCCTCGCCGCCTTCGGCGGTTACGAGCCAGGTGTCCTGCATGTACAGACAGTCGACACCGTTCTCGGCAATCACATGAGGATGCATCGAAAACACCATGTTCTCGCGCAGCTCGGTCTCGACGCCTTCACCGATCTTCGGATGCTCGATCATCGTCATACCGATCGAATGCCCGGTGACGTGACCGAGGTGGTAGCCGCGATCGGTGAAGCCCTTGGAAACAGCCCGGTGAACGTCGTGCGCGGTCGCGCCGGGGTGTAGCGCCGTCGTCGCCGCTTCGAAGTACTCCTCGTACGCCTCGAGCATCCGCCTCACCTCCGCGTTCGGGTTACCGAGCGCGCGCGAGACCTCGACCCAGTGGCCGCCGGGGCCGGCGATCTCGAGTGACGGCACGCAGAAGTCGCCGAGGACCATGTCACTGCGGGCGATCGCGAACTCCGGGCCGACTAGCACCATGTTCATCGTCAGGCGCCCGCAGCCCTCGTGCACGAACAGCTCCTCGGCCGGGGCGAGCACCTCGGCGGCGGTCTTGCCTGGCTCATAGGCGTCCGCGAACGCCCGAAAGCCGTCTGTGTTGATCCGGACCGAATCGCGCACCGACTCGAGCTCGGCCTCATTCTTCACCGCTCGGGCCAGGTCGAACTGAACGTCGAACGGGACGAACTCCACCTGGAGATGCGTGACCTCGAAGTCGCGCACCGCCATCACGTAGTCGAGCCCGTAGACGCCGACGCGGTGGGCCTTCCAGCGGTCGCCGATGTAACGGCCTGGACGGTCGGTGAAGACCTGATCCTCGATCCAGCACGACTCGTGCTCGCCGACGTAGCGAGCCTCGGCAGGGAAGACGATCGTCGGATCGCCCTCGCGCGGCAGCACCACGTACGCGTACCGGTGGACGATGACGAAGCCGGACATGTAGGTGACCGCGCCCTCGAAGCCGGTGTACTCGGACCCGCAGACAACCACCGCGTCAAGGTGCTCCTCCGCCATTGCCTGGCGGACGAGGCGATAGCGGCCCTCGATCTCCTCGCGCGTCACCACGACCCTTCCAACCCTTTCACAAGCGCCCAGATCGCCTGGTTCAACGGCGTCGGCACTCATGCTTCGCTCGAACTGGACAATGCCGCCGTTGAGGTAGTCGATCTCCATAGGCCTGCGGGCTTGAACGTCCTGGAGCATCGAGGCCTTGTGGTCGTACGCGACCTCCGGCTTGGCCGCGTGATCGATCAGCTCCTCGGGGTCGC
>CAVWYX010000007.1:0-473973 GCA_963759365.1 uncultured Actinomycetes bacterium | reverse complement strand
CGGCAACCGCGTCCCCGCGAAGATCGCCAGTGACAGAGCGAGCGATGTAGACGATCGGCACCCAGAGACGAGCTGTTGCCACGAGATCGTCCGCAGGGCGAGCTTGGCGGTCATGCTCCCGCCCCGAGCAAGAGGATGTAACCGAGCGTCGGAAGAATCCAGCCGAGCCTGCCATGGGAAACCGCTCCTTCACGTGGTTGCCTTGATGTCGGTTAGCACACGCTCTGAGACGTCGAGCACGTGCTGACGTCAGCCTCGCCGTGTGCCGCGGAGGTGAAGCCCGGGATGCGAGGGCGGCAGGTAGACGCCGCCGAGCAGCAGTCCGAGGGAAACGCCCGCTGACGGACCGCGATCGGCTGTCATAGCGTCGCGACGCGTACGGATCGGTCGGTCGGTGAAGAAGAGTCCGAGCCACGAACTGATCCCGGTCACCTGGATCCCGAGCCTGAGCTCCTGGCCGACGAGCGCCAGCCGTGCCGGATGGCCTCAGCACGATCGGCGGCGACCCGATCGCGTCCGTACGTTCGAGCGCGCCGAGCATCGCCAGACCCGCGACCATCGCCGGAGGCGTCCCCGAGAACGTACCCGACTGGAAGATCGACTCGGATCCGTGCGGATCGTCGCGCGGCGTCACAACGGCTTCCATCACGTCGCGGCGGCCGCCGAAGACGCCGATCGGGAACCCCCGCCGACCGTCTTGCCAAAGACGTGCAGGTCGGGCGCGAAGCCGAAGTGCTCTGCCGCTCCGCCCAGTGCCGAGGCGGAAGCCGGTGATCACCTCATCGAAGACCAGAAGCGCTCCCCGCTCCCAGGTCAACTCGCGCAGCGAGCGCATGAACTCGTGATCGGGCTCGACGCCCCCGATGTTCGAAAACGGAACAGGTTCGCAGATCACCGCGGCCAGGCCGTCCGACGGGTCGGACGAGAGGGGCGACAGCGTCGATGTCGTTCCACGGCAGCACGACAACCTCGTCGAGCACGCTCTGGCGGGATCCCGGCGCCATCGGGCACGGGCTCGGGCGCGCTCATCCCCGCCCACGTGTGCGACGCTCGACGAGCGCCGCGTCGTGCTGACCGTGGTAGTGGCCCTCGAAGCGCGCGATCTTCGTCCTGCCGGTGAACGCCCTGGCGGTGCGCAGGCGCCATCATCGTCGCCTCCGTGCCCGAGGCGACGAACCGCATCGGCTCCATGCTCGGCACGAGCGCGAGACGATCGTCCCGCGCCAGCTCGACCTCGAGCGGCGTCGCGATGGCGAGGCTCGTGCCGGTCCGATTGCGTCCCGCACGGCGTCGATGACGACGTCGGGCGAATGCCCGAGCGAGTTCGGGCCGAAGCCCATGATCAGGTCGACGTACTCGTTACCGTCGACGTCGACGAGCCGGGAGCCCTTCGCTTCCTCGACATAGAACGGCTGCCACGCCTTGAAATGGCTGCTGACACCGCCGGCCAGCACTCTCGCTCGCCTCGCCGTGGAGCGCGTGCGACCCCGGCGTTTTCGCCGAGAGCCGCTCGAGATACGAGGCGGTCAGCTCGTCGATCGTCGTGGAGGTGCGCCGCGCCATCCGTCCGCTTGCAACTAGAGCGTGCCGATGACTTCTTCCCGACTGCCTCCTTCAGCGACTGGCCGGCTGTTATCGCCTCGAGCAATGCCTGCTCCGGCATCGCCGTTTCTCCTCTGCGGCCTCGAGTACCTGCGCTTCGAGCGTCTTGCGGGGTACGAACACGACGCCGTCCAAGTCCGCCACGACCCAGTCGCCCGTGGCAACCAGGACGCCCCCGCAGACGGCTTCGGTTCCCGTCTCCGACGCCATGCTCCGGCCGAGGCAGTCCTGGGCAAAAGCACCACGTGAGAAGACCGGCAGCTCCATGCGTTCGAGGGCGAGTCGTCCCGCATGAAGCCGTCGACGACGACCCCGGCGCACTCCGCGACGGGCTGCAGCTGTTCTCCGAGCAGATCTCGCCCCAAACCGAGCCGGCAGATCGCCCCTTCCGCGGCGCCGAGGACAAGCACTTCTCCCGGCTCGCCGGAGTCGATGAAGGCGGCAAGCGGCAGGAAGCCTCGGTCGTCGTCGCGGCCGACCGCTCGAAGCGCGCCGTGCAGCCGGCCCCACGGTGACGTGCTCGCGATTGACCGGTCGGAGCCCGGGCGCGGCCGTCGCTCTGAGTAGCCAAGATCACGAAGCGCGTCGGCGACGACGCCGCCGCCGTAGGTTCGGAGCGCCTCAGCTGGGCCCACGGACGATCACCTCCACGAGCGCCCGCTCGAGCTGTAGGCAGGCCCTGCACCGGATCTCGAGCTCCGCCTCGACGAGTAGAAGGCGACGTGCGGGGTGAGAATGACGTTGTCGGCGGCGTCCGCCAATGCGAGCTCGCCGCCGGGTGGCTCCTCGCGGAATACATCGAGCGCGGCACCTCCGAGCCGACCACTCTCGAGCAGCCTGGCAAGGAGCAGCGGTGTCGAGCACCTTGCCTCGCGCGGTGCTGACGACCACCGCCCCGGGCTCTTGCGACCCGAGTCGCCGGGCATCGAGCAGATCGAGCGTCTCGTGCGTCAGGGGAAGCGGACGGCGAGGGCGTCGGCCGCCGACAGGAGCTCCTCGAGCGACCAGACGGGCTCGACGCCCACGCCAACCGCCGGACGGCCTCCGGCTCGACGTAGGGGTCCCAGGCGACAGCTCGGCATCGAACGGCGCGAGGCGCACGGCCCCGGCCTGCCCGATCCGGCCGCGAAGCCCAGGATGCCGACGGTCCGCTCGCTAAGCGGTGCACCGGCCCCGACTCGTCGTGGCGAAAGCGACCCCCGACCACGTAGCGGTGGTAGGCGGGCACCGCCGGACGAGGGCGAGGTGCATCGCCACCGCGTGCGTCGCCACCTCCTCAGTTGCCCCGTCGGGGACGTTGACGACCGTGATCCCAGCCGCCCTGCCTCCTCGAGGTCGATCCCGTCGAGGCCGACTCCAGTCACGCTGATGCAGCGCAGCTCCGGAGCCGGTCGAGGACGTCCCGCTCGACGGTCGTCATGTCGACGATCAGCCCGACGATGTCCGGGGCGAAGACCGGCAGCTCGGCCCTCCCCGAGCGCCGGACGTCGAAGCGCGGAAGGGAATCCTCCTCGACGGAGGGATCCGCGTACGGAGACTCGAGGACGAGGACGCCGGGCACAGCTCTACGTGTCGCCCGCGCGGAGCTTGGGCAGCACGTACTCGCGGTAGAGCTCCTCGCACGCCGCTGCTGCAGAAACGCCGCTCGACGCCCTCGACCTCCACCCTCCAGAGCGCTTCGCCACGACCTGGCCGCAGCAGTCGCACGGCGTGACCACCGTCTCCCAGACCTCGGCGTCAGCTCCTCCCAGTCGCCCAGCCTCAGCCCTCGCCAGCCGTAGAGCTCGCGCGCGGCCGCCGGGCGAGACGAAGCCCTCGTAGACGTCGCGCGCCGACGCGCTCCCGGTCGCGCTCGTCGCGCGTCGCCGTAGCCGCCGCCGCCGGGCGACTCGATCAGCACCTCGTCGCCGCCCTCCAGCCGGATGTTCGTGAACTTCGACGGCGAGACGCGTGCCGTAGACCTCGGAGAAGGTGCGGAACTCGTCGTCGCCCGCGCCGCTTGACGCAGGATCGCGCCGCGCCCGCCCTTGCCGCCGCCGTCCAGGCCCCAGGCGCCGAAGCCCGGCTTCGTGCGGTCGAACAGCGCGTTCGCCGTCACCTCCGCGCCCTCGCTCGACGCGCAGGATGCGCCGCGTGCCGAGCCCGCCGCGCATGCTTGCCCGGCGCCGCCCGAGTCGTCGATCAGGCAGTACTCGACGCGTGCGCAGCGGGTAGCGCGTCTCGAAGATCTCGACCGGCGTGTTCCGGCAGTTGCCGTTCTTGACGATGATCGCGTCGTTGCCGTCGTCGTAGGACTTCGCGCCCCAGCCGCCGCCCTCGAGGTGGTAGTTCGCGTAGTAGTCGCCCGTCTTCGGGTGGACGCCGCCGAAGAGGAAGTTGCAGGCCGTCCCGCCCTCGGCCGCCGCCGACGCGGTCGCGGCAGCGCCGGCGCGAGCGCGCGCGACGACCATGTCGGCGAGCTTCGGGTGCGTCTCGGTGTTGCCGCCGACCGACGGGCCCGGGTAGACGACGTTCACCGCCGAGCCGGGCGGCGCGATGATGTGGATCGGCCGGTAGGCGCCCGAGTTCTTCGGGATGTTCTGGTCGGTGAGGTGGAAGATCGCGTTGTAGATCGCGCCCGGCCGTCACGCCGTAGGTCGCGTTGATCGGCCCGCGCACCTGCGGGTCGGTGCCCGTCCAGTCGACGATCAGCCCGTCGCCGTCGACGGTGACGGTGACGCGGAACGTGACCGGCGCGCTCGACGACCCCGTCGTCCTCCATCTGGTCCGTGAACGGTAGACGCCGTCGGGGATCGCGCGATCTCGGCCCGCATCCAGCGCTCCGAGTAGTCCATCAGCTCCTCGGAGCGCCGCGTCGATGAGCCTCGCGCCCGTAGCGGTCGAGCAGCCGATCACGCTGCGCTCGGCCACGCGCAGCGAGCCGATCTGCGCGTTGAGGTCGCCCCACGTGTTCCGCGGCGTCCGGTGGTTGGCCATGATCAGCCGCCACAGGTCCATCTCGTTCTGCGTCGCGCTTGACGATCTTGACCGGCGGGATGCGCAGGCCCTCCTGGAAGACCTCGGTGGCGTCGGCGGCGAAGATGCCGACCGCCTTGCCGCCGATCTCGGCCAGGTGGCCGACGTTGGCGACGAAGCCGAACAGCTCGCCCTCGTGGAAGACCGGGCGGATCACGCTGTGCTCGGGGATGTGCGCGCCGCCGCGGTAGGGATCGTTGTGCAGGACGACGTCGCCGGGCTCGAACGATCTCGACGCCGAGCTCCTCGACCGTCCAGCGGACGATGAAGAGGCTCGCCGCGAGCTGCGCGGGGCAGAACTCGGCCTGGCCGATCATGTTGCCGTCGCCGGTCGAAGAGCACGCACGAGAAGTCGAGGCCCTCGTTGAAGATCGGCGAGAAGGCCGTGCGCATCATCGTGATGCCCATCTCGCGGCAGATGTTCACGAAGTTGTTGTTGATGATCGTCAGGGTGACCGGGTCGATGTCGGCCGTGCGTCATCGCCTCCTCCTCGTGCGGACGAGCTCCAGCAGGCCGCCGCGTCGGCCGTCGAGCGCCAGGCGGGCGGGACGACGACCGTCGAGTCCATCGACTCGACGATCGAGCGGCCCGCGCGCCGCGCGCCGGCGGCGACCGTCTCGCGGCGCACCACGGGCGTCGGCACGAAGCCGTGGCCGGGGAAGAAGACGTCGCGCGTCGTCCTCGGCCGTCGCGTCGCCGTCCGCGGCTCGCCGGGCGCACGGGCCAGCAGCGGCTCGGCTCGCCGAGCGCCGACCACGCTGAGGCGCACGAGCTCGATCGGGATCGCCGTCGAGCCGGTAGCCGTAGAACCCCTCGTAGCAGCCGGTGGTAGTCGGCGAAGACCGCCGCGCAGCGTCGGCGTCGTCGATCGTCCCGGCGGCACCGCGACCTCCTGCTCGTAGTTCTGGCCCTGGTAGCGCATCGCGATCGAGCGGCGCACCTCGGCTGCGGCGCGGCCGCCGCCCTGGGCCGCGAAGTCGGCGCGCGCCTGCTCCTCGAGCTCGTCGAAGAGGCCGTCGAGCTCCGCCGCCGGCGTGCGCTGGTCGGTGAGGTAGACGCTCCGCACGGCGTCGACGCGCACGCTGCGCGGCGAGCGTGCCGAAGGCGGAGCAGAGGCCCGGGCTGGGCGGCACGAGCACGCGGCGCATGCCGATCGCGTCGGCGATCTCCGCGGCGTGCGTCGGCCCGGCGCCGCCGAACGCGACCAGCGCGAACTCGCGCGGGTCGATGCCCTGCTCGACGGTGACGATGCGGATCGCGTTCGCCATGTTCTCGTTCGTGACCCGCACCATCGCCGAGGCCGACTCGACGTCGGTCGACGCCCGAGCGCGTCGCCGAGCCGGTCGAGCGCCGCCTGCGCGCAGCGCTCGGCGTCGAGCGTGCAGCCGGCCGCCGAGGAAGTAGTCCGGGTCGAGGCGGCCGAGGACGACGTTCGCGTCGGTGATCGTCGCGTCCTCGCCGCCGCGGCCGTAGCAGGCGGGCCCGGGATCGGCGCCCGCGCTCTGCGGGCCGACCTGCAGGAACCCGCCGGGGTCGACCCAGCCGATCGAGCCGCCGCCGGCGCCGATCGTGCGTCGTCGAGACGCTCGGCACGCTGACCGGCAGGCCGAACTCGATCTCGAAGTCGGACGAGTAGAGCGGCTCGCCGTCGACGATCAGGCAGACGTCGCAGCTCGTGCCGCCCATGTCGAGCGCGATCGCCTTCGTCGCGCCGCGCGCGCGCGCGCGAAGTAGGCGCCGCCGATCGCGCCGCCGGCGATGCCCGAGAGCAGCAGGTGCGCCGGGTCGCTCGCGCGCCTCCGCGGCGAGCGCGTGGCCGCCGTTCGACTTCAGCAGCGCCCACGGTGCCGCCAGCCCCGTCCGGCTCGAGCGCCTGCGACGACGCCGCGACGTAGCGCTGCAGCAGCGGCTTCAGGTACGCGTCGACGGTCGCGGTCGTGCCGCGCTCGTACTCGCGCCAGATCGGCGCGACCTCGTGCGAGAGCGAGACCGGCAGCGTCGGGGAAGCGCTCGCGCAGCAGCTCGCGCGTGGCGCAGCTCGTGCTCCGGGTTGAGGTAGGAGAAGAGGTAGCAGACCGCGACGCACGGCGTCGCCCGTCCCGTCGCGGCGCGACCTCGGCGAGCGCCTGCTCGAGCGCCGTCAGCGTCGAGCGGCTGCGATCGCGCCGTCCCTCCTCGTCCATCCGCTCGGCGACGCCGAGGCAGTCGGGCCGGTGCACCAGCGGCGTCGGCTTGCGCCAGCGTGAAGTCGTAGTGGTACTTGCGGTTGATGCGCTGGATGAACGGGATGTCCTCGAAGCCCTTCGTCGTCAGGTAGACGACGCGCGCGCCCGGCGCGTGAGCACGGCGTTGATGCCGATCGTGGTGCCGACGACGACGAACGTCGACGTCCGCGGAGTCGAACTCGGCGCGCCTCCAGCGCGGCGGCGACGCGTGCTCGACCGGGTCGTCCGGGTTCGGACGGCACCTTCGCCAGGTACCAGCGCCCGGTCTCCTCGTCGACCGCGACGAGATCCGTGAACGTCCCGCCGGTGTCGATCCCTACCCTGATCCCCACGCAGCCAGCCCGTTCGGCATCGGTCTCGCGACTCTAAAGGAAGCTTCGACCTCCGTCAGCGAGGATCGTCTGCCCGGTGATGAAGGAGCTTGACTCTGAGGCAAGGAACACGAGAAGGCCGACGAGATCCTCGGGCTGCTGGTAGCGCTGTATTGCCTGGTCGGCGATCACCGCTACCTCGTCACCGCCGTAGTCTCGTTCGGCCGTCTCCGTCTGCACCATGCTGGGGGTCACGCAGTTGACCGTGATTCCGTGCGGAGCGAGCTCTCGTGCCAGCCCACGAGTGAAGCCAACCACGGCCGACTTGGAGGCGATGTACTGGAGCATGCCGGCGATTCCCCTATAGGCCATTACCGTCCCGATATTGATTACGCGCGCCTCGGGCGCCGCCTTCAGTAGAGGTAGCGCCGCGCGGGTGCAGAGGAAAGGTCCCACGCGCGTTGATCCCCATCACCCGGTCCCACTCCTCGACGCTCAGGGACTCGAGTGACCCTGACGGGTAGACCCCGGCGTTATTGAAGAGGACGTGCAACCCCCCATTGCCTACGAACGCCGCGACGTCGCGCATCATTGTCTCGACCTCCGCGGCGCGTGTCACGTCCGCGTGGACAACGGCTGCACGCTGTCCGGCCGTCTCCACCTCCGCTGCGACTTGCTCGGCTTCTACGCGGCGGGTGTGGTAATGGACGGCGACGTCGGCTCCCGCCTGGGCAAATGCGATGCAGGCTGCGCGGCCGATGCCGCGTGAGCCTCCCGTAACCAGTACGCAGCGGCCCCTTAGGCTGAAGAGCTGCTGCTCGACTGCGGACACCGAACGCATCCAATCAGAACAGTTGGGCGTGAGATGATCGTGGAGCGGAGCGCGACCGCAAGGAGGGGTGATGAGAGCCTGGCGCTTCTACGCCTTGAACGACATGCGACTCGACGAGGTGCCGGATCCCCAGTGCGGACCGGACGATGTATCCTGGGCGTCGGGTCGTCCAGCCCTCGGTTACCGAGGCGATCCTCGCGACCGGGGGCGAGACGCTCGGGATCGACATCGTGCGCGAGAAGCTGCGACAGCCGCCCGTTGCTCTCTTCGGTCACGAATACTGCGCAGTGGTCGTCGAGGTAGGCGCGAAGGTGAAGAGCGTGCGACCCGGCGACCGTGTGGCAGATATCTCGGTGCTCCCCTGCCTATCCTGTTCCCTCTGTCAGGACGGCCGGCGGGACGAGCTGCCGCAGGGGTCCGATGACCGGCTGGGACCTTCCCGGCTGCCTCGCCGAGTATGCCGTGATGCCGGAACATGGCCTCGTCTCTGTCCCCGAAGGGCTCTCGGACTACGAGTCCGCAGCCCTTCAGCCGGCCGCAGACTGCGTCGCCGGTGTCGAGAGCGGCCGGATCGAGCCCGGCGACGTCGTCGCGGTACTCGGCCAGGGGACAATGGGCCTCCACTCGCTCCAGCTGGCGCGGCACGCCCTTGCCGAGCGCGTGATCGCGATCGATGTCCGCCCGGAGCCGCTCGCGCTGGCAGCAGAGCTAGGCGCCGACGACTGTGTGGACGCATCCTCTGACGACCCTGTTGAAGCCGTTGCGGAGCTGACCGAGGGTCGCGGCGCAGATGTCGTCATCGAGTGCTCCGGTGGTCCCCAGGAGCAGGGGCTCGCGGGCTCCGGCTCGATCGAACGGGCCTTCCGAATGGCTCGCGACTCGGGACGGGTAGTCGTCAACTCGCTCATCCCAGGCGTGGTTCCGCTGAAGATCAACGACTGGCGTATCCGCTCCGTCTCTCTCGTGTTTCCGGCACTCGGCACACGCCAGGCACCTTCGCCTGGCCGCCAACATGGCCGCGCAAGGTCGGCTGAAAATCGACGCGCTGATCTCCCACGTCGTCTGGGGACTCGAACAAGCGCCGAAGGCATTCGAGATCACCGCAGACAAGCGACACTTCGGCGCGACGGGTCCCTGCCAGATCGTCGTAGACACCGAACGCGTTCCGCCTCACTCCAGACTCGATCGAGGTGACCGATGACGAACGACCTCCAAGTTCACGTCGAGAAGCTCCAGGCTGCCGAGGACATCCGCATCTCAAGGCCCGCTATGCCGAGTGTGCGACACGGGCTACGAACCGCAGCGAATGGTCCCGCTGTTCACGAGGGACGCGGTCTGGGACGGCGGCGCGCTTCGGCCGCTACGAGGGCATCGACGCGATCTGCGGTTTCTTCGGACGGTGTCAGCGGCCGAGCATCACGTGGGCGCTGCACTACATGATCGCGCCGATCGTCGAGGTCGACGACGACCTCGTCGGACCGCGCAGCGGCAGCTGGTATCTCTGGCAGCCCTGCACGGTCGTGGCGAGCGAGGGCCCGCAGGCCGTGTGGCTCACGGGCGAGCTACGCCGACCGCTACCGAAGGAAGACGGACGGCGTGGAAGTTCTCCGAGGTGCTGCTCGACTGCAGACGATCAGCCCGATCGAGGAGGGCTGGGTGCGGCGGCCGTTCTGGAACGACTGATGAACCCGTCGCTGCGCAGACTCGGCACCGAGGAACTGCGCAGGCTCGCCCGCGAGCTGGGGCTTCACGACGTCCCGGCCGAGGAGGCCAGCGAGATGCTGGTCGCCGACGCCATCTTCGCAGTGCTCGACTGGCTCGAGGCGCAGGAGCCGGAGCGACCGATCCCGTGCGAGGCCGTGCGCGATGCCGGGCGCGCCGCCGGAGCGCCGAGGAGGATCCCTCAACGCGATCGTCCGCGTGTGCCGGGTCCGCGCCGAGGGCTGCGAGGGAATCCTCTCCGGCAAGCGGTCGCATCAAGGACTCGGTCGCGATCGCCGGCATTCCGCTCACCTGCGGCTCGCGCGTCCTGCAGGGCTTCGTGCCCGAACACGACAGCGTCGTCACCGACCGCATCCTGCGGGCCGGCGGCGAGATCGTCGCTGATCACGAACATGGACGACCTCGCCTTCTCCGGCGGCGGCGACTCGAGCTGGTACGGGCCGACGCGAATCCGTTCGACGGCCCGGACCGCCGGCGGCTCCTCGGGCGGCTCGGCCGCGGCACTCTGCTACGACGGCGTCGACCTCGGCGTCGGCTGCGACCAGGGCGGCTCCATCCGCGTGCCGGCCTCCTGGTGCGGAGTCGTCGGGCTCAAGCCGACGCACTCGCTCGTGCCCTACACGGGGATTGCGGGCATCGACCAGACCTTCGACCACTGCGGCCCGCTGGCCGCGCACGGCGGACATCGCGCGCTCTGCTCGAGGCGATCGCGGGCCGGACCCGGTCGGACCCGCGGCAGCGCGACGTGCCGACGCGAGCGACTACGCCGCGGTCGGTGAGGCGCGCCGACGACCTGAGCGGGGTGCGCATCGGCGTCGTGGCCGAAGGCTTCTCCGCGGAGGTGGGCGCCGAGCCGGCGACCGCGCGCGCCGTGCGAGGACGGCGTCGAGCGGCTCGCACGGCCTCGGCGCCGAGCCGCGGCGACATCTCGCTGCCCGAGCACCTCCAGGCCGGCGGCATCGCCTTCGCCGGCTTCATCGAGGGCATGACGGCGCTGATGGGGAGCGGCGGCAACGGCATCGGCTGGAGGGGCCGCTACTGGGAGGAGCTCGCCGCGCGCCCTCGTGGCCGGCCTCGCGAGCCACGCGCAGGAGCTCTCGCCGCAGATCAAGATCACGCTCATCGCGGCCGGCGCTCACTCCGCGCGAGCACCTCGGCGGCGCGCTCTACGCGCAAGGCCGCAGAACCTCAGGCCCTGGCTGCGCGAGCCTACGACCGGGCGCTCGCCGAGGTCGACGTCCTGCTCTTGCCCGACCGTGCGCCGTCCCGGCGCTCCGGCTCGACGCGACCCGCGCGCGACGAGCGCGTCCTGCGCGGCTGGGCGAACCTCGCGAACACGTACCCCACCGACATGACGGGCCATCCCGCGATCTCGCTTCCGCTCGCCGCAGGCCGACGGCCTGCCGGTCGGCGTCATGCTCGTCGGGCCGCGCATTTCGACGACCGCGCTGCTCGCGATCGCGGCCACCTGCGAGCGCGCGCTCGGCGTGGCGTGCCGGCGATCTATCGCCCCAGTAGCGATCGCAGAACGAGATCTTGAGGTTCTCGGACTGGTCGCGGTGGTCGGGCCCGTGTCGCGACCAGTCCTTCGTCCAGCGCTCGATGTTCGCCGCACGAGGGATCGGCGACGATCGCCTGCCAGTCGGCGAGATCGTCGACCGCCATCAGGTCGAAGTGCGTGAACTACTCCTTGCCCTGAACGCTCTCGACCGCTCGCCAGCAGCTGTAGTCGATGATGTGGGGGTTCTGCCGGAAGGCCGGGTAGTCGATCTCGCGGATGAACTCGGCGTACTCCTCCTCGTCGAGCTCGCGCGGCGTGTAGGTGAGGAGAACGAGCTTCTTGGCCATGGGGACCTCCCGGAGAGGTCGAGGGTCTGGCGCTTCCTCGAGCGTCAGAAGCGGTCCAGGCCTCTTTGCGGCCCGGCACGTCGTAGCCGAAGGCGTCCGGATCGGCACCGAGCGCTCCGCCAGCTCCAGCGCGATCCGCTGCGACGCAGACCGTGAGCGGAAAGATCGAGAGCGGCTCGCCCAGCGCGTCTCGGCGATCAGCGTGCACGCGAGTCCCGCAGGCCTCCGCCGCGCCGGCCACGGCGGCGAGCGCTCCGCCCCCGGGCCGCCCCCGTCGAGGCAGACGAGCGTGTCGCGCTCGTCGATTGCGACCGAGGGGCCGTGGAAGAACTGCTCGACCGACGAGCCCTTCGGTCGCGACACGCGATGTCTCGCGCACCTTCAGCGCGCCCTCGGCGGCGGTCCACTGGTTCGGGCCGGCGCCGATCAGCTCGAGCAGCCTGGTCGGCGGCCGGACGTCGAGGCTCGCGCTCGAGCGCCGCCTCGACGGCGTCCGGCACGCCGTCGAGCTCGGCAGCGATGCGCCGAGGCGCGTCGCGAGCTGCGCGAGCCGCAGCAGGGCGCCGAGGTGGCTGGCGGTGAAGGCGGCACAGCGCTCCTGCTCGACGGTCTCGATGTCGACGCCCGGCGAGCCCACGCCGCCGACGACCACGACCGGCACCGGCCCGCCCCGCGACCCGCTCGAGCACCTCGGTCGAGAAGCGCTTCGTGTTGCGGTGGCTCAGGACGAGGAGCGCATCATCGTCGTCGGCACCGGCCGCCGTACGAGCGCCGCTCCATCGCCTGCACGCCCAGCGCCTCGACGCCCGCCTCCCGGAGCAGCCAGACGGCGTGATTCGCCGCGTGCCAGCTCGTCCGGTGCCGACCGCGAGGATGCGCCGGCCCGCGAGCCGCTCGGCCTGCTCCTCGATCGGGCCCGGGTCGCCGAGCAGGCCGCGCAGGTCGGCGGGCTGGCGCCACATCGTGGCGCGCATCACGCTCGTCATTCGACCGACCCTGCCGGCTCCCGGAACCGTTCGCGCCGACGGCCGCGCGGCGCGGCCTGTCGGCCGCCAGCCTCGCGCGCCGAGCCGGTCGAGGCTCCAGTCGCCGGGCCACGGGATCTCCCGCCGCCGGTGATGCCCTTCGGCCGCAGGATCAGCGTGACGAGCAGGACGAGCGCCAGCACGAGGTTCGCCGTCCCGACGGCGGCGGTCGTCGCCGGCGATCCCGTTGACCTCGAAGCGGCGGAAGCCACGTAGATCGACGGTCACGAAGAGCAGCCGACGACCGCGCCGGTCACGCTCGTCATGCCCGCCGACGACGAGCATCGCGATCGTCAGGAACGTCGAGCGTCGAAGTAGAAGTCGCTCGGCGCTGAACGCGACGAAGTAGTGGCCGTAGAGCGCGCCGGCGACGCCGCACGACGAACGCCGAGAGCACCCACGCGATGCCGCGCTCGAGCGGCACGCTGACCCCGACGGAGCGCGCGGCGCGCTCGTTCTCGCGCGACGCGCGCAGGCGCAGGCCGCGGCGCGACTGCTGGAAGGCGAACGCGACGACGACGAAGATCAGCGCCCAGATCAGCGCGTCGAGCGCAGCGTGGTCGTCTTCGGCACGCCGATCATCGTGCTCGTCCCGCGCGTGATCGACGTCGTCTGGATGTTGAACGACGTAGACGATGACGAGCATCGCGAGCGTCGCGATGCCCGCCTGGCACGCCCGCCAGGCGGACGATCGGCGCCGCCGATGATGAGCGCGAAGACGCGCCGCGACGCCGCCGCCGGCGAGCGTCGCCTCGAGCGCGCCGAGCTCGGCGGGAAGATCCAAGTCGAGGAAGCCCGGCATCGTCAGGAACGTGAACTTCTTGATCGTCGGGCGGGATCGTCAGCAGCGCCGACGTGTAGGCGCCGATCGCCATGAAGCGCGACGTGGCCGAACGAGAGCACGCCCGAGTTGCCGCTGAAGATCTGCAGGCCGAGCACGAGCACCAGCGTAGATGAACATGCTCACGCGCGTCCGCTGTAGACGACGTCGCCGAAGATCGTCGACGACGACCATGTGACGACGACGCAGCGCGCAGAGGACGAGCGGCGGCCAGATCGCCGCACGACGCCGGCTCGAGCCGCGAGCGCGAGCGCACGCCGTCCCGCGGTCGGCCGGCGCCCCGACTCGGCGCCTGCTCGCGCGACGAGCCGCGCCGCAGCCTGCCGCAGGTGACGAGGCCGTTCGGCCGGAGGACGAGGATCGCGATCACCGCGCAGGAACGCGAACAGCTCGCGTGTAGCTCGGAGCGTCGATCGGCAGCGTCGCCTGCAGAGCACGTTGATCATCGCGCCGAGCACGAAGCCGCCGAGCGCCGCGCCGGCGAGGCTCCCGAGCCCGCCGATCACGCCGCCGACGAAGGCGACCAGCAGCGGCCCCTGGCCCGATGTCGGGCGACGACGGAGCCGTTGCGCGAGCATGTAGAGGAACGCCACCGCGCCGGCGAGCACGCCGGTGATCGCGAACGCCGCGAGATCACCCAGTTGGCGCGCACGCCGACGAGCTGGGCCATGCGGAAGTCCTCGGTCGACGCCCGCAGCTGGATGCCGAGCATCGTCCGCTTAGGAGCAGGGTCATCCCGACGAGCAGCACGACGTCGACGACGACGGTCACGATCGTCGAGGCGCGAGATGCGCACGCCGCCGACTCGAACTGCTCCGTGAGCCACGGGTAGGGCGCGACGCCCTTCGCGGGCCCGGCCGACGCGTCATGCAGGCGAGCTGCTGCAGCCCGTAGCTGACGGCGAACGACGTGACGAGCAGCGTGATCGGCGACGCGTCGCGCAGCGGCCGGAACGCGACGCGCTCCATCAGCAGCGAGAGCGACGCGACGACGACGATCGTGATCGACGATCATCGCGAGCCAGCCGTAGTCGCGCAGTGTAGTACATCGTGTAGCCGCCGACCATGATCAGCTCGCCGTAGGCGAAGTTCATCAGGCCCATGACGCTGAACAGCAGCGCCAGCGACGAGCGCCATCAGCGCGAACAGGCTCCCGTAGGCTGATCGAGTCGACCGCGTACTGGATGTACGCGTGCGGTCATCGCCGTCGCCTCGCTCAGCCATGCCGATGTACGCGGTCTCGAAGTCGCCGCGTCTCGGCGAGCTCCTCGGCGGTGCCCTCGAACTCGATCCGGCCGCCCGTGCGCAGGACGTAGGTGCGGTCGGCGACCTCGATCGTGCGCGCCGCGTTCTGCTCGACGAGCAGGATCGTGACGCCCTCCGCTTGAGCTCCTGCAGGATCTCGAAGACCTGGTCGACGATCAGCGGCGCGAGGCCGAGCGTCGGCTCGTCGAGGAGCAGGAGCTGCGGCCGCGCGAGCAGCGCGCGCGCGATCGCGAGCTGCTGCTGCTCGCCGCCGGAGAGCTTCGCGCCGCGGCCTGTCGCAGTAGCGCGCCGAGCACCGGGAAGCGCTCGAGCATCTCCGTGATGTCGGCTTCGCGCCGCCGGCGGTCCCGGCGGGCCGATCGTGCCGATGCTGCAGGTTCTCGCCGACCGTCAGCCGCCGAAGATCCGGCGGTTCTCGGGCACGAGCGAGATGCCGCGGCGCAGGATGTCGTCGGGCGACAGCGCCGCCGATCGGCTCGCCGTCGAAGGTGATCGTCGCCGCGCCGTGGGCGGCGAGACGCCGGCGATCGCCATCAGCGTCGTCGTCTTGCCGGCGCCGTTGTGGCCGACGAGGCCGACGAGCTCGCCCTCGTCGACGTCGAGCGAGAGGCCCTGGACGGCGGCGACCCGCCCGTAGTGCGACCGAGACGTCAGTCGAGCTCAGCAGCAGTCTCCTCGGCCTCCGCGTCTTGCGCCGAGGTACGCCGCGATCACGCGCGCGGTCCGTGCGGATCTCCTCCGGCGTGCCCGACGGCGATCGACTTGCCGTAGTCGAGCACCTGGATCCGCTCGCAGACGCGGAAGATGATCCGCATGTCGTGCTCGACGAGCAGCACGCCGCAGCCGAGGTCGTCGCGGAGCGTCGCGATCGTGCGCGCGAGCGCCAGGCTCTCGGCGTCGTCGAGCCCGGCGGCCGGCTCGTCGAGCAGCAGGAACCGTCGGCGCGACCGCCACCGCGCGGGCGATGCCGACGCGCCGCTCCTCGCCGTGCGGCAGCGCCGAGGCGCGAGCACCGCGCGAGGTGGTCGAGCCGCAGGCCCTCGAGCAGCTCGCACGGCGCGCGCCCGCGCCTTGCGCCGGCTGAGCCCCGCGCCGAGCGCCCCGAGCTCGACGTTCTCGAACACCGTCAGGTCCGGGAACGTCGCGACCTCCTGGAACGTGCGGACCAGCGCCGCGCCGGACGAGCCGCTGCGGCGAGCCAGCCGGTGACGTCGCTGCCCGCCAAGCGGACCGCGCCCGCCGGTCAGCGGGACGAACCGCTGACGGCGTTCATGAACGTGGTCTTGCCGGCGCCGTTGGGACCGATCAGGCCCATGATCTCGCCCTCGCTCGAGCGTCGAGGTCGACGCCGTCGACGGCCCGGACGCCCTCGAAGTGGACGCGGATGCCCTCCGCGCTTCCAGCGTGTCCGGCGCCCGGCGCCGTCGACGGTGCTCCATGCTCATGCTCCCGCTTGCTAGCCGACGGCGCCGTGCTTGCCGGCGCACGGGTTGACGTCGCCGATGTCCGGCATCTCTCCGACCGCCAGGCGGCCACGACCTCGCCCTCGCCCTTCCCCTTCGTGAACTGCTCGATGCGGCTCTGGCCGGCTGCGGCCGGTGGCATTCCGTGGAGAACTGGAACGGGCGTTGATGCAACCTCGATTGCCATGCCCATGTCTCGAACATCGCCTCGGCGATCTTCGGCGGGCTCGGTCGAGCCGGCCGTCTCGATCGCCTTCTGGATCACGGTCCCGAGGTCGTAGCCGTTGATCGGGTAGGGCTCGAGCAGCGTCCTCGCCGTACTTGGCCTTGAAGTCGTCGAAGAACTTGTCGACCGCCTGATTCGTCGCCCTCGCCCTGTGCAGTACGAGCGGGATGCAGGCCAGCCCATCGAGTAGTAGTCGGTGATCTTGCCGCGCGACCTCCTGTCGACAGCTTGCCGTCCGATCGACTGGTTCGCCGCGATCGGCAGGTCGATGCCGGCGTTGCGGATCTGGCGGCGGCGGTCGAGCCGCCCGGGTTCCACGAGCCGATGTAGATGACGTCGGTCTGGCTCGACCTTGCCGCTTGAGCGCGCGTGACCTGCGCGCGATGTCGGTGTTCTCGCCGCCGACGAAGGTGTCCTCGCCGCGAGATCTCGCCGCCGAGCTGCTTCCAGCGGGCGGTGAAGTAGTCCGCCGTCGCCTTCGAGTACTCGAGCGAGGTGTCCTTGCAGCATGTAGGCGCGCTTCCACTCCGGGTGGTCCTTTTGCATCCACTCGGCCACCGTCGACGCCCTCGGTGTCCGAGCCCGTGCCCATCGAGCAGCCGTACTTGCCGATGATCGCGGCGTCGCGTTCTTCGGCGAGGACGCGCAGAGCGCGATGCCCGGCACCTTCTTGGCCGCGCGCCGCCTGGATCGCGGGGAGCGAGATAGTCGAAGTCGCAGGTCGCGACGATCGCGACCGCGCCCTTCCCGATCAGCTCCGTCGGCGTTCGTCGCCGGCCAGCGCCTTGTCGGACTTCGTGTCGATCCACTGGACCTCGAGCTTGCTTGCCGAGGACGCCGCCCGCCTTGTTGATCTCGTTCGATCGCGCATCATGGAAGGCGCTGCCCGGCTGCAGGTCGTATGGCGCGAGGATGCCGGTCTTCGCGGCAGAGATGCCGATCAGGATCGGTCCCGGCGTCCCCGCCGCCGAACGCGGAGCTTGCGACCACCGCCGTGGCAGTGATCACGGCCATCGCAGCCCCGAGGACCACTAGACGCCTTCATGTCGCCTCCCTTTATCGGAGGGCCGCATCGAGCGACCACGTCGATGTCGCGATCGTAATCGGAAACGAAGACCCCCACAAGCGCGGCTCGCCCAGCTGCGGGCGTCCTCACTCGAACCCGCGTCCCTCTCGGGCATCGCTCTTCCGGCCCAATCGTCATCGCGCCGCCCAGCCGCCGTCGACCAGCGAGTGCTCTCGCCGTGGACGTATCGGCCGCGTCCGAGGCGAGGAACACCGCCAGGGGGCGATGTCCTCGACGACGCCGACGCGGCCGTACGGGGTGCGTCGACTCATCTGCCTCGTAGTCGGGCGACCCGAGCAGGTCACGTTCATCGCCGTCGGATGTTCCCGGGCGCGATGCGCGTTGACCCGGATGCCCTGCGGTGCCAGCTCGACGGCGAGCGCCTGCGTCATCTGTTCGATGGCGCCCTTCGTCGCGCAGTACGCGGCCGAGTTTGGGAAGGCGACCCGGCCCGCGATCGACGAGACGAAGATGACCGGCCGTCGGGCCGAGGTGCGGCAGCGCGGCCTGCGTGAGCGCGTACGGCGCCGCACGTTGACCGGCCATGGCGGTCGAAGTCCTCGAGCGGGCCCTCCTCGAACGGCTGCGGCCGAAAATGCCGGCCGAATGGACGATCAAGTCGATCGTGCCGAAGCGCTCCATCGTCATTTCGACGATCAAGTCCGGTGCACGGTCACTCGTCAGGTCGACTACTGCGACGAGGTGCTCGGCGCACCGCTCGGCGCAGCGTTTGAGGCGCTCCTCGTCGCGCCCGACAAGGACGACCTTCGCGCCCTCCGCGGACATTGCCTCCGCGATCGCGAAGCCGATGCCGGAGCTGGCCCCCGTCACGATCGCGGCCTTGCCGTCGAGGACGCCACCGCGTGCGCTCACAGTCCACCTCGCAGCCGGGCCGTTTCCTCGTCGTCGATCTCGAGCGAGCCGTCGAGGGCATCGCTCGCGAACGTGACGCCGTAGACCTCACTGGCGCGCTCGAAGCTGACGAGGCGGGCCAGCACATCCTCGGTGGGACCACCGGACCGGCGCCTGGCTTTAGCGGCCCGTCGAGAATGGCGCCACGCAGCTGTTGCGTGACGTGGGCGGCCAGCGGCTGGTAGGAAACTGCAGGGGCCCCCCCCGCTCTGGATCCAACCCGCCTCTACCGGTGTTCTCGCTCATCAACGGCCAGATGGATCCGATTCAAGACTCGCCGACCCGTGTTTGTCAAGCCAGGCGGGGGCGCTGCGCGCGATAGGCTCGCCTCCGTGAGAACACGCTATCTGACGAAAGCGGGAGCGCGTGTCTGAGCTCACCGTCATCACCCGGTGGGAGAGCCTTGCCGACAAGGCTCTCTCCGACGAGCCGCTCGATCGTGAAGAAGCCCTCGTTGTCCTCCGGGCTACGGAGGATGAGCTTCTCGCCCTGCTCCACGCGGCATTCCGCGTCCGCCGAGCCACGTTCGGCCGCCTCGTCAAGCTCAACATGATCATCAACGCGAAGAGTGGGATCTGCCCCGAGGACTGCGGCTACTGCTCGCAGTCGATCGTCTCGAGGGCTGCGGTCCCGAAGTACTCGATGGTCTCCGCGGCGGTGGTCATCGCGGGCGCGCACGAGGCGTGGTCACGGAAGGCGCGAACGTACTGCATCGTCGCGAGCGGCCGCGGCCGAGCGCGCGTGAGCTGCGTGTGGTGACGGCCGCCGTGCGACGGATCAAGGAGGAGCTGCCGATGAAGGTCTGCGCCTGCCTCGGGCTGTTGACGCACGAACAGGCGCGCGAGTTCAGGGCGGCCGGCGTCGACCGCTACAACCACAACGTCAACACGAGCTCCGACCATCACGGGGAGATCACGACGACGCACACATACGAGGACCGCGTAGCGACGCTGGAGGCGGTGAAGCAGGCGGGCATCTCCCCTGCTCGGGCTTCATTGCCGGCATGGGCGAGTCCGACGAGCAGATCGTCGACGTCGCCTTCGCGCTGCGGGACCTCGACGCCGACTCGATCCCGGTCAACTTCCTGCACGCGATCCCGGGCACGCCGCTCGAGGGCATGGACGAGCTGGACCCGGGGCGCTGCCTCAAGATCCTCGCCCTCCTGCGCTTCGTCTGCCCGCAGAAGGAGATTCGGGTCGCCGGCGGCCGCGAAGTGAACCTGCGCTCGCTGCAGCCGCTTCTCCCTGTACGCCGCCAACTCGATCTTCGTCGGCGACTATCTGACGACGACGGCCAGGCGGCGGAGGCCGACTGGCAGATGCTCGAGGACCTCGGCTTCGAGATCGAGGAGTGCGCGCTGTGACCGTCGACCTGAACGCGGACATGGGCGAGTCGTACGGGCGCTGGTCCTCGGCGACGACGACGCGCTGATGCCGCACCTGACGTCGGCGAACATCGCCTGCGGCTTCCACGGCGGCGATCCGCACGTGATGCGCAAGACCGTTGCGCTCGCGCTGGAGCACGGAGTCGGCGTCGGCGCCCATGTCGGGTTGCCGGACCTGATCGGCTTCGGCCGGCGCCGGATGGCCGATCTCCGCAGAGAGGTCCAGGACTACGTCGTCTACCAGGCCGGCGCGATCGCGGCCTTCGTCGAGGCGGCCGGCGGCCGCTCCAGCACGTGAAGCCGCACGGCGCCCTCTACGCGATGATCGTCGACAGCGACGAGTGCCGCAGGCGGTCTGCACGGCTGTCGCCGGCTCGGCCGGGATGTGATCCTGCTGATGCCGCCCGACGTCGGTGGAGCGGCGAGCCGCGCCGGCGTCCGCTTCGTCCCCGAGGGCTACGTCGACCTGGACTACGACGGCGCCGGAAAGCTCGTCATCGAGCGGGTGAAGCAGCTTCGCGACCCGAAGGAGATGGGCGAGAAGACGGTGCGCCTCGTCCGCGAGAACAAGGTGCGGACGATCGACGGCGACGATCTCGAGCTGGAGGTCGAGAGCATCTGCGTTCACGGCGACGCGCCGAACGCGCCGGAGATCGCACACGCGATCCGCGCGGCTCTGCCGAGGCCGGAGATCGAGGTCGCGCCGCTCGCTGAGCTTCGGCGCGGCCGCCGGGGCAACGAGTTAGGATCGCCGCTCGATGAGCACGACCGTCGCGGCCGTCATCGCGGAGCGTCCCGCGCGGGAGGGCAAGCCGAGCATCATGTACCGCTACGCCGGCGATCGGGCCGTGCTCGTCGAGTACGGCGAGATGGTGTTCGACCTGACGCTGAACTTCTTCGTGCTCGCCGTCGACGCTGCGCTGCGCGACGACCGGCCGGAAGGGCTCGTCGAGACGGCGCCCGGCTTCCGCTCGATCCTCGTCACCTACGACCCGCTCGGCTCTCGACCGGCGACCTCGTCGACCACCTCCGCGGCGTCCACGACGGGCTCGAGGCGGAGCGGGGAGATGACGATCCCGAGCCGGCTCGTACACCTGCCGCTCGCCTTCGACGACTCGCAGACGCGCGCAGGCCGTCGAGCGCTACATCCACTCGATCCGCAAGGACGCGCCGAACTGCGAGGGCGGCAACAACATCGACTACGTCGTCCGCTACAACGGGCTTCGGGACCGCGAGGAGCTCTACGACGACGGTGCTCGCGACCGAGCAGTGGACGGCGTTCATCGGCTTCTTCCCCGGGCTGCCGTTCATGTTCCCGCTCGATCCGCGCGACGCCGTCTTCGTCCCGAAGTACAACCCGACGCGCACCTGGACGCCGGAGGGCGCGCTCGGCATCGGCGGGCCGTGCTTCGCGATCTACCCGGTCGAGTCGGCCGGCGGCTACCAGCTGATCGGCCGGACGCTGCCGATCTACGACCTCCAGGCGCGGAACGCGGTCTTCCGCGAGAACCCGCTGCTCCTCCGCGCGGGCGATCGCGTCAAGTTCCACCGCGTCGAGGAGGACGAGCTGCTCGCGCTCTTCGAGGACGTGCAGGCCGACCGCTACCGCTACGAGATCGAGGACGGCCCCTTCGACGTCGGCGCCTATCTCGACTGGCTGCCGACGATCGCACGACGAGGCCGAGGAGCGGCGCCGGCGCCGCGAGGAGGCCGCGGCGGCGACGCCGGTGCCATGAGGCGTCCGACCCTGAGATCATCGAGGGCGGCATCCAGACGACGGTTCAGGACTACCCGGGCGGCCGGGGCATGCTCGCGCAGGGCTTCTTCCCCGCCGGGCCGATGGACCACTTCGCGCTTCCGCGCCGCCAACCTGCTCGTCGGCAACCCGGAGTCGGCGGCGGGGCTCGAGGTCACGCTCGGGAGCTTCGCGCTCCGCCTCGACGCGGACGCGACCGTCGCCGTCTGCGGCGCCGAGGCGCAGGTCGACGCTCGACGGCGAGGAGATCCCCGCTCTGGGAGAGCCGCCGAGTGCCCGCGGGCTCCGAGCTCCGCATCGGCATCGCCCCCGGCCCCGGCTTCCGCCTGTACCTCGCGGTCTCCGGCGGGATCGACGTGCCGCCGCTCTTCGGCTCGCGCGCGACGTACACGATGGGCGCGCTCGGCGGCTTCGAGGGCCGTGCCGCTGCAGCAGGGCGACCGGCTCCCGCTCGGCGACCCGGCGGCAACGGCGGCCCGCCGCGCCGGTTCAAGCGAGAGCGCCCGTCCCGCCTACGCGCGCGAGTGGGAGATCTGGGCGATGCGCGGCCCGCAGGCCGCGCCGGACTTCCTGACCGAGCGGACATGGAGACGCTTCTTCAGCCGCGCGTGGACGGTCGACCGGAACTCGAACCGCACCGGCATCCGGCTCGAGTCGCACAAGTTCGAGTGGGCGCGGAAGAGCGGCGGCATCGCCGGCGGCCATCCCTCGAACATCCTCGACAACAGCTACCCGGTCGGCGCCGTCAACGTCAACGGCGACCTGCCCGTCATCCTCGGCCCCGACGGGCCGACGGCGGGCGGCTTCGTCGTCGGCGCCACGGTCGTGCACGCCGACTTCTGGAAGATCGGCCAGTTCCGGCCGGTGGGCGACCACGTCCGCTTCCGCGAGGTGACGATCGACGAGGCGATCGAGCTCGACCGCGGCGCTGAACGAGAGCCTGACACCGAGCGACGCCTGAGAGGAGGTGTGATGGAGAAACGATCAAGTCGCCGCTGCCGGGCACCTTCTACCGGCGGCCGAATCCGGAGGCCGATCCGTACGTCACCGAGGGAGACCGCGTGAGCCCGGACGACGTCGTCGGGCTCGTCGAGATCATGAAGAGCTTCCACGAGATCAGGAGCGACGCCGAGGGCGTCGTCGGGCGCTTCCTCGTCGAGAACGAGGAGCTCGTCGAGGCCGGACAGGACATCATCGCCCTCGAAGGCTGAGCGGCCGGGCGGCGTGAAGGTCCTCGTCGCCAACCGCGGCGAGATCGCCGTCCGGGTGATCCGCGCCTGCCGCGAGCTCGGCCTCGGCACCGTCGCCGTCTACTCGACCGCCGACGAGGAGGCGCTCCACGTCCGGCTGGCCGACGAGGCGGTCTGCATCGGGCCGCCGCACGCGCGCGACAGCTACCTCAACGTCAACGGCTCTGCTCCAGGCGGCCCGCAGACGGGCGCGGACGCCGTCCATCCCGGCTACGGCTTCCTCGCCGAGAACGCCGCCTTCGCCGCTGCCTGCCAGGACGCGGGCCTCGTCTTCGTCGGCCCGGCGCCCGAAGCGATCGCTGCGATGGGCGACAAGGCCGAGGCGCGGCGGCTCGCGCAGCGGGCGGGCGTGCCGACCATCCCGGGAACGGAAGGAACCGCGTCGCTCGAGGACGCGCTCGAGGTCGCCGCGGCCGTCGGCTACCCGGTGATGGTCAAGGCGGCGGCCGGCGGCGGGGGCCGAGGGATCCGCGTCGCCCGAGACGCGGGCGAGCTGGCCGACATGGTCGGCCAGGCGGCAATGGAGGCCGGAGCCGCGTTCGGCGACGCCTCGCTCTATGTCGAGAAGCTGCTCGTGGACGCGCGGCACGTCGAGGTGCAGGTGCTCGGCGACAGCGTCGGCAACCTGATCCATCTGTTCGAGCGCGAGTGCTCCATGCAGCGCCGACGGCAGAAGATCCTCGAGGAGTCGCCTTCGCCCGCGCTCGACCAGGCTGCGCGGGAGGCGATCGCCGAGGCGGCGCTCTCGCTCGCGCGCGCGGTCGGACTACACGAGCGCGGGCACGGTCGAGTTCCTGGTCGATCGCAACGGCTCGTTCTTCTTCATCGAGATGAATACCCGGATCCAGGTCGAGCACCCGGTCACCGAATTGGTCACCGGCGTCGACCTCGTCAAGGAGCAGTTGCGCGTCGCTGCGGGCGAGCCACTCTCCGTCCGCCAAGAGGAGGTCGAGTTCAGGGGCTCGTCGGTCGAGTTCCGGATCAACGCTGAGGATCCCGAGCGTTCGTTCCTTCCCTCTCCGGGTGAGATCGTCGCGCTCGAGGTGCCGGGCGGGCCCGGCGTCCGCGTCGACACGGCCGCGTTCGCGGGCTACCACGTGCCACCCTTCTACGACTCGCTGCTGGCGAAGCTGATCGTGTGGGGCCGGGACCGCGAGGAGGCGGTCGCGCGCGGGCGCCGCGCGCTCCGCGAGTTCCGGATCGACGGCTTGAAGACGACGATCCCCTTCCACCTCGAGTTGCTCGAAGACGAGGCCTTCCTCGCCGGCGACTACCACGTCGAGTTCCTCGAGCGGCGGCTCGACGGTTGATGCAAGATCGCCTGGTGAGCGAGTCGGGCGCGATCGACTTCCCCACGTTCGGCTGGGAGGACGACCAGCCGGGAATCCGCTCGCGGGCGGGCCGCGCCGCGGGCTCGCGCTGGGCGATCGTCGAGTACTCGCCGGGCGCTGCGCGCGACGAGTGGTGCATCGACGGGCACCGCGGCTACGTGCTCGAGGGCCGGATCGAGTACGAGTTCGACGACGGCTCGCCGCCGCTGCCGCTAGACGCTGGGCAAGGCTTCCTGTTGGCGGCGGGCACGGGTCACCGCGGCCGCAATCCCGGCGACGGCGTCACCCGCCTCTTCCTGATCGACGACCCCGACTAGCTGCCGCCGCCCGTGCCGGCGCCGGTGCAGCCGCGCGCGACCAATGCGGCACCATTCGGCGTCCGAGCATCGCCCGAAACTGCACCGTCGTCTTCGGCAGTAGCTCGCCCGTGCCCCAGTCGAGAATGACGCCGTAGTGCCGGACGAGGTCGAGCACGTCGAGGTCGCCGGCGCGGTAGCGCGCGGCGACCGACTCGGGCTCCTCGTCCAGCCGGCCGAGCCGCTCGGCGGCGGCCCGACCGCGCTCGCGTGCGGTCTCCTCCTCGTCGACCTCGTACTCGGCGAGCTCGGCGTCGACCTCGCGGACTACGACTCCGTAGTCCTTCCGCGCGCGCTCGACGGTGACGTAGCCGTCGGCGACGTCCTCGCAGACGGCGGCCGGCTCGCGTTCGAGCGGATCGCCGAAGCCGCCGCCGCCCGCAGAGGGGCGGGTGAAGACGTCGCCGGGCCCGACCGCGACGTTGGAGAAGACCGCGCCCAGGAAACGCTCGCGCTCGGTCCCCTTGTTCAGCCAGACGCCGTGCGGGATCGACGGTAGCCCGCCCTCGATTCCCCACGTGATCGAGCGCGCCCGGTCGCACATGTAGGACATCACCGTCGATTCCGCCTCGCGCAGGTGTGCGCCCTTCTCGACGCCGCAGCCGCCGCGGAACCTCCCCGGCCCGGCGGAGTCGGTCAGGATCTCGTGGCCGGTCGTCAGCACCGGGCAGAGCCGCTCCTGCGCCTCGAGCGGCTGCACGGCGAGCCCGACGCCGAAGATCGGCGCGGTCGCGTTCGAGCCGTCCTTGCCGTTCCGCCCGCCCCAGCCGCCGACCATCCAGTCGTACCACATGAAGATCGGCCGGCTCTCGTGCCGCGCGTCGCGGCCGCCGACGAGCAGATACTCGAGGTTGAACGAGCACGCGATCGCGCGCTCGGGCAGGAGCTGCGACCAGAGCTCGAAGATCGAGTTCATGATCTTCTCGTACGGGCCCGAGCAGAAGCCGGTCACCGCCACGGGCCACGGCGCGTTGACGACCGTCCCCTCGGGGCCGAGGTCGACCTCGACCGCGCGGTAGAACCCCGAGTTGAGCGGCACGTCGGGGAAGAATGTCTTCGTGCCGGCGATCACGCCTGAGAACGCCGAGCCGAAGCTGGCGTTGATGAAGCTGCCGATGCAGGGGTGGGAGCCGGTCAGATCGTAGGAGAGCTGGTCGCCCTCGATCGTCATCTTCACCTTGACGGGGATGAGGCCCTCCTCCTTCGAAGGGTCGAGGTCGATGTAGTCCTCGGTCTCCCACGTGCCGTCCGGCAGCTCGGCGATCCGCTGCCGCGTCAGGCGCTCGACGTAGTCCTGCACCTCCTGGAAGGCGGTCAGCACCGTGTCGATGCCGTACTTGTCGACGAGCCGCAGGATCTCCTGCTCGGCGACGCGCGTCGCCTCCGCCTGCGCATGCAGGTCGCCCTCGGCGTCGCTCGGCACGCGGGTGTTCGAGACGATCATCCGCACGACGTCGCTGAGGTAGCGCCCCCGGTCCCAGATCCGCACCGGCGGCACGCGAACGCCTTCCTGAAAATGCTCCTTCGCGTTGACGTCGAAGGAGCCCGGGCACGCTCCCACCCACGTCCGCCCAGTGCCCGTTCGACTCGGCGTAGGCGATGATCTCGCCCTCGTAGAAGATCGGGCGCACGATCCGCACGTCGTTGAAGTGGGTCCCGCCGACGTACGGGTCGTTGGTTGCGAACACGTCGCCGGGGTGGATGTCGCCCTCGAAGGCTTCGATGATCGGCCTTGCAGGTGAAGTGCAGGGTGCCCACGTGGACGGCGATGTCCTGCGAGCCCTGCATGATCGTGTCCCCGTTGCGATCGCAGAGCGCCGACGAGAAGTCGCGCGCGTAGATCACGAACGAGTGGCAGGTGCGGAGGATCTGCTCCGCCATCTGGTCGACCGTCGTGATGAAGGCGTTCTTCAGCACCTCGAATGTCACCGGGTCGAGCGTGTAGCTCCGCTTCTCGGCTCGTGCTCATGAGGCGCGCTCCTCCATGTGCATGCGGATGTTCAGCCACTCGTCGACCTCGGCCCGCCAGCCCGGAGGAACGAGGTCGTCGAGTCGAGCTGCTCGATGATCGCCGGGCCCTCGAGGACGGTGCCCGCCGGCACCTCGCTGCGGTCGAAGACCGGGGTCTCGACCGGCTCCTCCGCCTCGTCGAAGCGCACGGCCGTCGCACCGTCTCGGGGCGCGGCGGCGCCGCCGTTCAGCTCGTGGCGCGCCAGGTCGGGCTTCGGCGTGACCCCGACCGCACGCACGCTGAGCCGATAGATCTCGACAGGCGCCTCGTCGCGGCGGTAGTTGTAGGCGCGCTCGTGCTCGGCGTGGAAGCGGGCCACCGACGATCCTCGAGCTCCACGGGCGAGCCGACCGGCAACCGTCAGCGAGCGCCACTGGCCGAGGTAGCGCATGTCGAGCAGGCGTTGGATCGACATCTGCTCCTCCGGCACGTCCTCGTGCTCGAGCCGCTCGCGCGCCTCCGCCTCGAGCTTCCCGAACTCGGCCTCGAGCGCTTCCGGCGTCGACCGTCTCCGACCTGGCGCGAGGAACATCGTCGAGAGGTCGTGGCGCACGTCGACGAGCAGGCAGCCGAGCGCCGACGTGATACCGGGGCTCGGCGGCACGAGCACGGTCGGGATGGAGAGCTCCTTCGCGAGCGCCGCCCCGTGCAGCGGGCCGGCGCCGCCGAAGGCGACGAGGCAGAACTCGCGCGGGTCGTAGCCGCGGCGGATCGAGATCAGTCGCACCGCATCCGCCATGTTCGCGTTCGCGACCTGGATGATCGCCTCCGCCGCCTCGACGAGGTCGAGCCCGAGGGGATCGCCGATGTAGCTCCTGATCGCCTGCTCCGCAGCTGCGCGGTCGAGCGTCATCGCGCCGCCGATCAGCTCCTCGCCGAGCCTGCCGAGCACGAGGTTGGCGTCCGTGTTCGTGGGCACGGTCGTTGCCGCGTCCGTAGCACGCCGGCCCCGGGTCGGCACCCGCCGACTGGGGACCGTTGCGGAGCGAGCCGGCCTCGTCGATCCACGCGAAGGAGCCCCCGCCCGCGCCGATCGTCATCACCTCGACGCTCGGGAAGCAGATCGGGTAGCCGTACTCGACGAACCACTCCTTCGTGACGCGCTCCTCGCCGTCGTAGACGAGCGAGACGTCCGTCGAGGTGCCGCCCATGTCGAGACCGATCGCGTTCCGAAAGCCGCAGAGCGTGGCGAGGTGGCGGCTGGCGATCGCGCCCGCGGTGATGCCCGACGCCGCGAGGCGTACGGCGAATCGCTCCGCCAGCTTCGGCGTCATCACGCCGCCGCCGGAGTGAAGCAGCAGCACGTCGCCGCCGTAGCCATTCTCAGCCAGCCGCTCCCCGAGCCTCCGCACGTAGCCGCAGATCAGCGGCGAGAGCACTGCGTTCGCGACGGTCGTCGAGAAGCGTTCGTGCTCGAAGATCTCGGGCAGGATCTCCGCCGAGGTCGAGACGCTGACGCCCGGCAGCTCCTCCTCGAGGATCTCGCGCATTCGCAGCTCGTGCGCGGGATTCGCGTACGCGTTGATGAAACAGACTGCGACGGTCTGGACGGCGCGCTTGCGGAGCACCCCAGCGACCCGCCGCGCCTCCTCCTCGTCGAGCGCCGTGACGACCTCGCCGGCGTAGTCGATCCGCTCTGTCACCTCGAAGCGGTCGCGGCGGCGGATGTACGGAGGCGCGACGTCCTTGTAGGCGTCCCAGAGATCCTCCTTCGTGCCGCGGCGGATCTCGATCACGTCGCGGAAGCCGCGCGTCGTCACCATCGCCGCCGGCGGCAGGTTGCGCGTGATGAGCGCGTTCGTCGCGACCGTCGTTCCGTGTGAGAAGAGCACGACGTCGCGGAGGTCGACGCCCGCGTCGACGACCCCGGCGACGACGGCGTCGATCGGGTCGGCTGTCGAAGGCACCTTGGCCACCTCGATCGTCCCCGGCTCCTCGTCCAGGATGCAGATGTCGGTGAACGTGCCGCCGACGTCCACGGCGACCCTCAGGCTCCGCCATGGAGGAGGCTACAACCTTGCGAACGCGCGAGGAAGGGGATCACACCGCGGACTTGCCCCACCTCGGAGCGACGTGCCAGGCTATGCACGCGATGGCCGAGCGGCCCGACACCCGCCTCTGGCATCCGTTCGCCGACATGGCTGCCGTCCGAGGCAACGAGCTTGTGATCGCGAAGGGAGAGGGCGTCTGGCTCTACGACGAGCAGGGCAACTCGCTATCTCGATGCGTCGGCCAGCCTCTGGTACGCGAACGTCGGCCACGGTCGGCGGAGATCGCAGACGCCGTCGCGCGAGCAGATGATCGAGCTCGAGGCGTAGGGATCTTCGGCGACGTTGCCACGCCGCCCGCGCTCGAGCTCGCTGACGTGCTCGTCGAGCGAGCACCGATCGCCGGACGCCAAGGTCTTCTTCACTACCGGAGGCGGCGACGCGATCGACACCGCGGCGAAACTCGCGCGCCTCTACTGGCAGGAGATCGGGCAGCCCGAGCGTCTCCACGTGATCAGCCGCACGGGGGGCTACCACGGGACGATGGCCTTCGGGACGTCGATCGGCGGCATCGACGCCAACCGTATCGGCTACGGGCCGCTCGTGCGAGGGAACGTCACACGTCGCGCACGACTCCGCCCAGGCGCTGCGCGACGAGATCGAGCGCGTCGGACCGGAGCGGGTCGCTGCCTTCTTCTTGGAGCCGGTGATCGGAGCCGGCGGCGTCTACCCGCCGGTGCCCGGCTACATCGAAGAGGTGGCCGCGATCTGCCGCGAGACCGGCGTCCTCTTCGTCGTCGACGCTGTCATCGTGCGGCTTCGGCCGACTCGGCTCCTGGTTCGGCTGCGAGCGGTTCGGCGTCGAGCCGGACCTGGTCACGTTCGCCAAAGGGCGTGACGAGCGGCTACGTGCCGCTGGGAGGCGTCGTCGTCTCCGGGACGCGTCGCTGAGCCGTTCTGGAGCGAGCCGGGACGTATCACCGTCCGGCACGGCCAGACGTACGCCGGCCACGCAACGGCGTGCGCGGCGGCGCTTGCGAACATCGACATTCTCGAGCGCGAGAGCCTGATTCCGCGCGGGCAGGAACTCGAGGACGATCTGCTCGGAGCCCTCGTCCCGCTCACGGAGCACCCGCTCGTGAGCGACGTGCGCGGCGGGGTTGGGCTGATGGCCGCGGTTGTGATCGCCGACGACCTGCTCGAGCGAGATCCCGCCCTGCCCGGCAAGGTCGCCAAGGCAATGCGGCCGCATGGCGTTCTCCTGCGCGCGCTGGCGCGGGAGCTCGCGATCTCGCCTCCGCTCGTCGTCAGCGTCGAGGAGATCGACTTGATCGCCGGGGCCATCCGTGCCGGGCTCGACGACGTGCTGGAGAGCGTCGAGTTCGAGCCGGCGAAAGCATCCGCCGGCTCGTAACTGGATCTGTTCCTACGAAGGATTCGTCCGGCGGCATCGAATCAGACGGCATGGCAAAGCACGAGGTGGGCCTCCAGATTGATCAACTCACGTTCCTTGGAAAGGTCGACATTAGGATCCACGTTCGGTCCGACGGCGAGTACCTCGGAAGCCTCCATATCAGTAAGGGATCACTCGATTGGGTGGCTGGAAGGAGCACGAAGTACGGCCGATACCGGATCAGCTGGGAGAGGTTCGCGGAGATGATGGAGAGCCGGACTCCCCAACCGATCCCGACGAAGGGGCGCCGGGCGCCCCGGAAACGACAGTCGAGCGTCGCCCGAGGCCGCCGGTCGCCACGCAGATAGACGTTGGGCGTTAGGCCCCGCAGTATCTGCAATCACCGCGGTAGGGCTCTCGGTGCGTGGATAAGTTTCCATGATCATGAGACGGCGCATGAGGATTTCCAAGGGCGGCCAGATCTCGATCCCGGCAGCGATCCGGCGGCGGTGGGACACGTCGATCGTCGTGCTGGAAGATCAGGGCTGCCGGATCGTCGTCGAACCTGCGCCGGATGATCCAATCGCGGCTGCCGAAGGCACGCTTGCGGAAGAGTTCGGTGGACTTGACGTCCCGAGGCTTCGCCGTAGGGCACGCAAAGACGAACAGGTCGCCGAGGCACACCGGACTCGGTGACGGTGCTCGACGCCTGTGCGTTGATCGCGTTCGACTGCCGGGGCAGGGACTGACCTGCATTACGGGGGGATCCACAGCGTCTTAGAACGACGCCTGAACGGAGTCTGCGCGGCGGCGACTCTCACGGCTCCGAGCTATCTTCTCCTGGCCGGGTGATGAAGAGACACGTCGTGATCCTGGGAGCCGGCTTCGGTGGTCTGGAGCTGGCCGCGCGACTCTCCGAGTCGCTCGCCGACGACGTTCGTGTGACACTTCTCGACCAGAACGACTCGTTCAGCTTCGGGTTCTCGAAGCTGGACATCGCGTTCGGCCGGAAGGCTCGCGAGGACTTGCTCCTCGACTACGGCGACATCTCCAAAGAGGGAGTCGAGTTCCGCCGGGAACGTGTGACGGCGATCGACCCGGAGTCGCGGCGGGTGACGACGGACAAAGGCTCATACGACGCCGACGTGCTCATCATCGCGCTCGGAGCTGACTACGACTTCGCGGCCACGCCGGGATTTCAGGAAGGCGGGTTCGAGTACTACTCGATCGCTGGTGCCGAGCGTCTGCGCGACGTCCTTCCCGACTTCGATTCGGGGACGATCCTGATCGGGATCCTCGGTCAACCGTTCAAGTGCCCGCCCGCTCCGTTCGAAGGTGCTGTCTTGCTCCACGATTACCTCGAAGAGCGGGGAATCAGAGGCAAAGCAGACATCCGTGTGATCGGCCCGATGGCTGCGCCGGTCCCGATCACGAAAGAGGTTTCACAGAGCATCCTCGACGCATTGGGCGCGCGAGGGATCGAGTACGTGCCCAACCAGCTCGTGACCGAGCTCGACACTCGCAACAAGCTGGCGCGACTCGCAAGCGGCGGAAGCGTCTCCTACGACCTGTTCGTCGGGATCCCCGTGCACCGGGTTCCCGAAGTGGTGGAGCAGTCCGGCGCTGCCGTTGACGGGTGGGTGCCCGTGGACAGCGCCAACCTCGCGACCCGCTTTCCGGATGTCTACGCGATCGGCGATGTCGCAGGCACCCCAGTCGCCAAGGCCGGCGTGTTCGCCGAAGCTGCGGCCGCTGTCGTGGCCGACGACATCGCCGCGCGCCTGCACGGCGGTATGCCCGAGGGGCGCTACGAGGGCGCAGGAAGCTGTTATCTCGAGTTCGGCGGCGGGAAGGTCGGCAAGGTCGAAGCCAACTTCCTCGGTGGGCCGAAGCCGACGGCGCGACTCGTCGGCCCCTCGCATGAGCTCGCCGCGGAGAAGGAGGCGTTCGGCTCGACCCGACGCGCGCGCTGGTTCGGGGCCTGATCTGCCTTCACCCACCGTTCATCTTCGGCGGCTAGCGTCAGACATCGCTTAAGACGGGGGGTAGACCATGAACATCCGACCTTGGCGCCTGATCGCCGTCGCACTCCTCGCGCTGCTTGTGATCGGCGTCGGCTCGTCCCAGGCGGCAAAACCCAAAGAACCGTCGTGGGTGCTTCACGGGGCCTATTCGCCGTCGCTCGAACCGACCAACTTCGTCACCACGATCGACAACCGGTACTTCCCGCTCAAGCCCGGAACCGCCTTCCACTACCGGGGCTTCAAGGACGCCGCCTCCCAGAGGGACGACATGGTGGTCACCCACCAGAAGAAGCGGATCCTCGGCATCACTTGCACCGTCGTCCGAGACACGGTGACTCAGAACGGCACGGCGATCGAGCGAACGTTCGACTGGTACGCGCAGGACAAGCAAGGGAACGTCTGGTACATGGGCGAGGACTCGTTCGAATTGAAGAGCGGTCGCTTCGTGCGTGCGGACGACTCATGGAAGTCCGGCGTCAACGGTGCCAAGCCCGGGATCATTATGCAGGGCAACCCGCGCACGGGTGACGTCTACCGGCAGGAGTACTACCCACCAGGTGCACTCGACCAGGCCCGCGTGCTTGGCAAGACTACGACAGTGAAGGTGCCGCACGGGACCTACAGGCGGTCAGTCGCGACGGTCGAGTGGAGCCCTGTCGAGCCGCAGCTGGAGAAGAAGTACTACGCGGCGGGAGTCGGCGAGATTCGGGAGCAGGTTGTTGCCGGAGGGCACGAGGGGTTCCAGCTGGTCAGCGTGACGCACTGACCGCTCAAAGCCTGAGCAGTCGATAGCCGTCGCGCAGGAACGGTATCCGCTCGATGACCGACTTGACGTGCTCGGGCTCGGTCGAACCCTCCTCGGTGACGACTTCCTCGACGAGCTCGGGCGGGGTCGTATCCCTCAGGTCCCGCTCGTCCTCCTCCGCGGGCGGAGGAACCGGCACGAGCTTCAGCAGCTCGCAGGCGACGACCGTCCGAACGCCGACCTCCCGCGCCGCCTCGGCTAGGCCTCGCGTCCCGATCTTGTTCTTGATCGACCCGTCTTCGTAGACAGTGTCCGCTCCGACAAGCACCAGCGAAGCGGTTTCGAGCGCTGACTCCACATTGCTGTCCTCGACGACCTCGACGTCGAGCCCTTCGCCGGCGAGGTCTTCCGCGAATGCCCGCCCTTCCTCGAACGGAGCTGACACGGTGCAGAAGACCCGAGCCGGCGCGGTATGGACGACCGCCTCGCGCACCGTGGCCGAGGCCGAGTGCGTCAGCACCATCGCATCGTTGAGCATCGGCCCGAGATGAACCGCGATCGAGGCGGCGGCGCGGTCGCGGCTCGCGATCAGCCCGTTTGCTTCCTCTTCGACCAGACGCTGAAGCTCCTCAGGCGGCAGATTCGAAGCGGTCTGTGCCGACGCCACGATGCGTCCCACTGCGTGGGCGATCCCGCCCATTGCCGGTCGGGCTCGAGCGAGCTCCCGGCCGGCATCGAGCAATCGCGCCAGAAGCTCGTCGGTCGAGGACGCCGGCTCCGCCGCCACCTCGAGCAGCGCCTCGACGGCCCGGCGAGCCATCCAACTGCCCCCATGAACCCGGTCGGAGCGAAGCTCGGCGACCGTCTCGGAGACCGCAGTCACATGCCGATTCTTACAGGTGCCTTTAGTACCACTTGCCGCGAGCAAAGCCCCCGAAGAAGAGGAGTCCGATGAGGGCGATGACCAAGCCGATCCAGAAACTCCAGATGAACATCAGGAGAATCCCGACGACGACGATGATCCCGCCGATCGTGATCCCGCCGGCTGGGCCGAAGCGACGCTGCGGTGTAGCCATGTTCTCCCTCCTCGTGAGCCTGCCAGGGACACCGGTCGCGCGTCCTGGGGTTCGCGCTTCCGGCTTACATACCTTCCCCGGTTGCGGGCGTCCAATCACGGTGCGACCGCGCGCGCTTCGCGCGAGCCGCCTAGCTTCACGCGGTAGGATCGCCGAGCGGATGTCTCGGCCGGTGGATCTCGTCACCGCCTCGCGGGCCGCCGGCGTTCAGGACACGCGTCTGCTGAAGGCGGTGGAAACAGTGCCGCGGGCCGACTTCGTCCTACCCGACCTGGCCGCGTTCGCATACCGGGACACGCCGCTGCCGATCCCCCACGACCAGGTGACGACGCAGCCGTCCCTGGTCGCCCGTATGGTCGAGGCGCTCGGACTCTCCCGATCCGACCGCGTGCTCGAGATCGGAACCGGCTTCGGCTGGCAGACGGCACTCCTCGCCCGCCTCGCCGGCGAGGTCTGGAGCATCGAGCGCTGGGAGGACATCGCGCGTACGGCCCGCGCCAACCTCGAGCGGCAGGGCATCGAGAACGCGCACGTCGTTGTCGGCGACGGCACACGCGGGCTCACCGAGCGCGCGCCATACGACGCGATCCTCGTCGCGGCCGCATTTCCGACCGTTCCCCCTCCCCTCGTCGAACAGCTCGCTGAAGGCGGCCGGCTCGTTCAGCCGATCGGGTCGGGCGGCGGGGACGAGGTCGTCCTCTTCGGGAAGCGCCGCGGCATCCTCGAGCGAAAGCGGCTCGTGACCGGCGCGCATTTCGTCCGGCTCTACGGCGAGCACGGTTTCGCTATCGTAGGTCTGGCGCAGCGGCCCGCTCGGCGCAACACTGTCGTCAGAGGTCGCGCATGTTCGAGATCGGGAGCAGTCTTCGCAACGCCCGCGAGCGTCGGAAGCTCGAACTTGCCGACGTCGAGCGGGCGACGCACATCCGCACGAAGTACCTGCAGGCCCTCGAGGACGAGCGATTCGACGTCCTCCCCGGGCCCGCATACGTGAAGGGGTTCCTGCGGACATACGCCGACCACCTCGGGCTCGACGGACGGCGGTTCCTGGAGGAGTACAACACGCGTTTTCCTGTGGCTGATGCGCCCGAGACGGCCCCGCTCGTGCGGGTTCGGCCAAGGCGGCGGCTGCCCGACGCTCGGCTGGTCGTCATTCCCGTGGCCGTCGCGATCGGTCTGTTCATCTGGCGGATGGAGAGCGGGGGCGGCGGCCAAGAGCAGGCGGCAGTCGTCCCAACGGCGCCCGCGCACGTCTCGGCGAGCACGGTGAAGCGAGAGCCGCCCGCCCCTCCGTCGCCGAAGACGGCTCGGTTCGATCTCGTCGCCGTTCGAGGCCCCTGCTGGCTGTCGGTGCGACTCGGATCGGATACGGGCAGGCTTCTCTACGAGCGAACGCTCGACGCGGGTCAGCGTGCCCGGTTCGTCGCGAGCCGCCTCTGGCTGCGGATCGGCGCGCCGTGGAACGTCGACGCGACGTTGAACGGAAGGCGAGCACAGCTGCCGACGGCGCTCGCCAACATCGTCGTCACGCCGCAGGCGCTTCGGCCCGCCGGCTGACGTGAAGCTCGCGCTCGCCGGCGACACCATGCTCGGGCGCGGTGTCGCCGACCGCCTGGACGACGATCCGAACCACACGCTCTTCGACGCGGAGCTCGTGGACATCATCCGCGAGGCCGACCTCTTCGTGCTCAACCTCGAGTGCTGCGTCTCTGCCCGAGGTCGACCCACGCCGGGGAGGGTCTTTCACTTCCGCGCTCCGCCGTGGGCCGCAGATCTTCTTGCCGGGCTCGGTGTGGACTGCGTCTCGCTCGCGAACAATCACGCGCTCGACTTCGGGCCGGACGCATTGCTCGACACGCTTTCGCATCTCGACGCGGCCGGCGTTCGCGTCGTCGGAGCCGGCACGGACGTCGAGCGCGCCAGGGCACCGGTCGTGCTCGAGGCGGGCGGATTCCGGTTGGCGGTCGTGGCGTTGTCCGACCATCCGCATGGGGACGCGGCCCGTGCGGCTCGGCCCGGGATCGCGTACGCGGATCTGCGCAACGGGTTTCCTGACTGGCTCACGTCGTTGCCTGAGGCGGACGCGGTGCTGGTCACACCGCACTGGGGCCCGAACATGAAGGCGGATCCGCGCGACTACATCAGACACGCGGCGCAAGAGATGCTGGCGGCCGGGGCGACGATCGTCGCCGGCCACTCCGCCCACGTCTTCCACGGCGTTGCCCCGCGGGTCCTGTACGACCTCGGCGACTTCATCGACGACTACCGCACCGAGCCCGACCTGCGAAACGATCTCGGCCTGCTCTTCCTCGTCGATCTCGAGGGAGACCGACTGGAGGCGATTCCGCTGAAGCTCGAGTTCACGCACACGCGGCGCGCGAAGGGCGACGAGGCCGAGTGGATCAAGCGTCGCTTCACGGCGGCGTGCGCCGCGTTCGGGACTGACGTCTCCGAGGAGGATGGCCGTCTTGTGGCACGGTGGCGCTAGAGGTCTTCGAGTGGAGTGGTGTTCGCAGCGCGGCCCTGCTCGCGACCGAGCAGTGCGCGTTCGTAGGCGCCGCGCACGCCGTCGAGAAGGTCGGCGACGTGTTGTTGATTCGGATCGGCCTCGTCGATCGCCCGCGAGAGAAGCGCCCCCGCGAGTGTCTCCTTCTGTGTGCGCGCTCGCTCCGCGAGACGTGAGAGCTTCGATGCGTATCGGGCATCGAGCGTCAGGTTCAGGTTCGGTGCCATGGGGTGCAACGGAGCCTAGATGACGCTTGCGACTGCCCGGAGAGTGTCGCTCGCGACCTGCGGTGACGCGTTCCCAAAGCGGAAGTTGAAGACTCCGAAGTCGCGGACTCCCGCCTTGCGTCGAGCCACGAGGTACTGCCGGCGCCAGCTGTTCACGTACGCACGCGACCGTCCGTTGACGTTGCCGCCGAGGCCGGGGGCGAGGCGGTATCCCGGCGTGATACCGGCGGCGTAACGTCGTGCCAGCGAGCTGCGGACCGGACCTCCCGAGGCCAGAGCCCGCCGTCCTGCGTCTTCGGCTCGCGCGGCGGCCGCGGGGTCGCCGACGAACGGCGGGAACTCCTCTCCCGCGATGTGCGACGCTGCCGCGCTCACGGTGTTCCAGAAGGCGCTGAGCTCCGCGTCGACGGGACGAAGCGCCAGGCCGAACGCCCGCCGCGCGAGCCAGACGAAACCTGTCATGTCCGCGTCTTGGCGACGGCCGTGGAACATCCCGGCGAGAACGCCGCGTGTGAAGTCGCGCAGCGCGCGCGAATCGGCGACCTGACGTGAGATCTCGTCGAACTGCCACGACTCCACCGGGAACCGGGTGCCGGGCATCCGGTCGCGGAACGCGCGGCCTGCTTCTCGGCCTGCTGCGACACGAGCGGCTGCCGTGCGGGGTAGCGGTGAAGGAGCGATGTCCGCGAGTGCGAGCATCGGCGCGTAGAGACACCCTTCCTCGTGGATCGGGTTCGCGGCGCGGGGGTTGACGCCGTAGCTGCCGACGTAGACGGCGGCGCGCTCGGTCAGCCTGTTCCGGCGAACCGCATCGAGGATGACACCGACGTCCTTGAGCGCGAAGTACGAGAGGAGAACGGTTGGCCGGCGACTAACGATGACTGGCGGCGAAGTCCCGCATCGCCGACGCGTTGGCGAACTGGACGACGGCTCCTTCGGCCCCGGCGTCGAGCATTGCCTCGACCTTTTCGGCCCGTGTCCGTGGAATCACGCGCAGTTCCGGATGCTGCTCCTTGACGCGGCGGATGTGGTCGGCGTCGGAGGCGCGCGACGGATGCCACACGTCCCCGAGCTCGAGCGCTCGACGGATCGCGCGCTCGGAGCTGCCGCCGACCCAGATCTCGGGCGGCGGCGACGGGTGCGGCTCCGACATCGCGTCGTGAAACGACCAGAGCTCCCCCTCGAAGTCGCCCTCGCCGTTCCAGAGGGCGCGCATCAACCGGATCGCCTCGTCCCCGCGCCGGCCGCGGCCCTCGAACGGCACGCCCATGAAGTCGTACTCGTCCTTGTGCCATCCCATGCCGGCACCGAGATTGAAGCGGCCGCCGGAGAGCTCCTGCACCGTCGCGACCTCCTTTGCGAGGTGCATCGGGTTGTGCAGCGGGCACGAGGATGATCGACGTGCCGAGGCCGATCCTTTCCGTCCACCCGGCGATCCAACCGAGTGTGACCAGTGGGTCATAGACGCGGCCGTACGGGTCGTACGCCTCGGGCCCGACGATGATGTGTTCCGTCGTCCACACCGAGTCGAAGCCGAGCTCCTCCGCCGCCTCTGCGGTCCGCCGAATGGCGTCAGGTGTCGCGTCGTGGCCGTAGTTCGGGAGGATCACGCCGAAGTGCACGATCCGAGACTACGACGTAGGGTGGCTTCGATGACGCAGTGGTGGTGGGATCCCGACACGTACCTCGAGTTGATGAGTGCGGAGATCCCGGCCTTCGAGGAGTTTCAGGAGCAGACGGCTGCGGCGACGGAGGGCGTGCACGTCGGTGCGATGCTCGAGCTCGGGATCGGAACCGGCGAGACGGCGCGACGAGTCCGCACGGTGCATCCAGATGCACGGCTCACGGCAATCGACTCGAGCGCGGAGATGCTCGAGCGGGCGCGGTCGGAGTTTCCCGGCGGTGATCTTCGGGTGGGGCAACTCGAGGACGCATTACCGGAGGGGCCATTCGATCTCGTCTACTCGGCGCTCGCGATCCATCACCTCGACGGCGCTGGCAAGCGGGTCCTCTTCGGCCGCGTCGCTGCCGTGCTTCGTCCGGGAGGCGTGTTCGTCCTGGGGGACGTGATCGTTCCGGACGATCCAGAGGACCAGCAGACTCCGATCGACGGGGAGTACGACCTGCCGGATCGCCTCGACGACCAGCTCGAGTGGCTTCGCGAAGCGGGCTTCGAAGCGACGCCGGCATGGGTGGACAAGGACCTCGCCGTCGTCCGGGCATGGACGACGAGCGGCTGAGCGCCGCTCGCGTCGCTCGCCTGGCGACGACCGATCCAGACGGACGCGCCGCACCTCGTCCCGATCGTGTTCGCGCTCGAAGGCGACACGCTCTACTCGGCCGTCGACCGAAAGCCGAAGCGCTCCACGAAGCTCCGGCGGATCGAAAATGCGCGTGTCCGGCCGGACGTCACCGTTCTCGTCGACCACTACGACGAGGACTGGGGACGCTTGTGGTGGATCCGGTTACGCGGCCGTGCGCGCGTCCTCGACGAGGGCGACGAGCGCGAGCGCGCGCTGGCGCTGCTCGGGGAGAAGTATCCGCAGTACCGGACCGAACCGCCGGACGGTCCGGTGCTCGCGGTGGACGTCACGGACGTCCGCGACTGGAAGGCGTAAGTCCAGCCCGCCGCTTCGCGTTACGCAGGCACGGAACTGCGCCGAAAGTGCGATCAATAGCGTCACGCAGCGAACAGGGGTAGCCCGGTTCGGACACGAGGTACGTGTCCATTCCCGACGCGGACCCGGCGCGAGCGGCCAGGTCACATGCAGACCGGCGGAGTCTGACCCGAAACGCATGCCAAACCGTGTCGAAAGCGGAACGGTTCTGTAACGCGCCGTTCGGGGACCTGCGGTTGGGACTCGAAAGGCTTGACGGCCTACAGCAGAGCGAGCGCGGCCTGACCCACCGGGCCGAGGAGCATGGCCGCTCGTCGGAGCGTCTGGACCAGCGCGGTCCCCGCGGTCGCGACGGTTCCCGCGTCCGTCAGTGTCCGGGCGGCGGTGCCGAGCAGGTTTGCCAGCCGACCCTTGTCGGGCTGCTCGCGGGCGGCCTCCTCCGCCGCGGATGCCAGCGCGCGATCCAGCGGAGCACGCACCTCCGCCGGCAGTTCCATGTCGGCGGCGTGCTCCCGGGCGCGTGCGATTGCGATGCGCAGCTCGCCGATCTCGAAACTTGCGTGCGCATAGAGACCGCCCTGGATCACGGCGTCCCCGCCGATGTTCTGGATGTTCGCCGCGTTCTGCGACCCGATGTTGAAAGTCGTCATCCCGCTCCTACCGCCGCGCGAAGAGCCGGCCGACCTTGCCGACCACGACGCCCAGCACGACGAGGATCAGGCCAACCGTCAATCGCTCGGTCGCCACATAGGACTTGTAGTCCGCCCAGTCGGGCGGCGCCGGGATCATCGCCCTGCCGGTCTGGATACCGCCGACGACGAGGAAACCGAGCCCTGCGACGGACACGATCAGCCCGAGCACGGCAATCGTGCGGCCGAAGACAGCCCCGACCGTCTTGCCCTCCCCCAGGAACGTGTTCTGATCTCCGCCAACGTTCGTGATCTGGCCCGCCAACTGCCCTTCGATCTCGAACGTGACTTCCCCGCCGGCCTTCCCCTGTGCTGTGCTCTCCATCACAAAGCTCCCTCCAATCACGGGACGGAGAAGGAGACCGGCTTCTTCCCAGCGAAACTCTTGTCGCCTCACTTCTAGACACGTAACCTCAGGGCACAACCGAGTCGCTGCGGCGCGAGGAGGGTCATGGCCGACGCAGCGGATACGACGACGGTAGGCAGGTCACCTCGGCTCGCCGTGCGCGCGCGTCGAGCTGCGAAGACCGATGACCGCCGCTACATCACCTTCGCCGAGCTCGTCAAGGCTCATCACCTTCGCGAGGCCGCCCTCGAGGACGGTGAGATCTACTCCGGCGAGGCGGAGGAGCGCTATCGCGAGTTCGAGGACTCCTTCCGAAAGCAGCACGGCCGCATCGTCAGCGCCTACTGGTGCAGGTCGGTACCGAGCGCCGTCGCGCTCGCCGAAAAGCCCGGCCGCAAGCGGCGGCAGGCGAGCCGCCTGAGCTTTCATCGCGTCTCGGACTGGGCGACGAAGGAGGAACCGGAGATCGCGGCCGCCCTCCACGAGTGCGACGAGCTGGCCGTCAAGGCAACCGAGGTGTTGCGTGGCAAGGCGCTGCGGATCTGCATGGAGCTCGTGATGGCGTCAGCCATGCACCTGCTGAGCCTGGTCGATGCACCGAGCGAACACGATGGGAGAGGCAAGAAGGAGCAGGCGCTGAGAATGGAGCGGGACCTACTCGACCGGGTGCGGGCCTACTACCGGAACGCGGCCAACGGGCAGGCTCAGCTCTATTACTTCATCGGGTTGATGCTCGGCGTGTCGATCATCGCCGTCGCCGCGCTCCTGCTGGGAACGTCCCTCGACCTGTCGTGGATCAACAACCGCGAGTTCTTCGGGACCCTGGTCGCCGGAGCGCTCGGCGCCGTGGTCAGCGTCATGTCACGCATCGGCTCGGGACAGTTCCGGCTCGAGTACGAGGTGGGACGTAAGTACCCGATTTTCCTCGGCTCGCTTCGGCCGGCGGTGGGAGGGCTGTTCGGAATCGCGCTCTACTTTGCGGTCACCTCCTCGCTCCTCGACCTGTTCAAGCTCCCCACTGAGCCGACCGACCGCCTCTACTTCCTGCTGGTGATCGCGTTCGTCGCCGGATTCAGCGAGCGGTGGGCGCGGGATACGTTGCTCGTCGTCGGGGGGCGCGGCGACACGCGTGCGCGCGGCCCCGCGGCGCCACGGGACACCCGCACCTGATCTACGTCAGAGCGCGTCGCGCGGCACCGTCACGGTGATCGTGCGCCGCTTCGTGAGCCCGGTCCCGGGGCGGTCGGCCCAGCCGTCGTCCAGCCGCATCCAGGCAGGCGTGCCCGCCGGCATGTCCTCCTCGGGTATCGCGATCTTCTCGTTCGGGCGAAAGCTGTCGCCGTAGAGCTTCAACGCCCGTGCCTTGTCGCGATGCGGCAGAGGATGCAGCGTCTGCAACGCCTTGTTCCAGTTGTCGAGCATCGCCGCGATCGCCGCTGCGTGCTTGGCGGAGCTCCCGCCGGCGCTCGACTCGGGCTGGGTGGGGTGCGTGATGCGGACGGATGTCGGCTGGGGCCCCGTTGCGGTCGCCTGCCAGGACTCCCATGCCGACTCCGCGAGCGAGCCGAGCATGACGACCGCGTCGATCTTGCCCGGCGCGAGCAGCGCCTGGATCCACTTGTTGCGGTACGCCGCGATCTTCTTGTCGTCGCGGTGCTTGTTGCCCCCTCCTTGGCCGAACACGCTGTACAGAAACGTATTGACCATCACGTAACTGCGATCGATCCCGAGCTTCGCCAGGAAGCCCTGGATCCGGTGTCCCGCCTCCCCGACGAGGATGCGGCGCGCAATCGTCTCGTGCTGAGCCGGGTCCTGTCCGATCACGAGCACGCGGGCGCTTCCGTCCAGCCGTCCCCGATGGAAGATGGGTCCCCACTCGACCCGGAAGTCGGTGGCCGGATAGACCGAGGGGCCGGGAAGGCTCTCGCAGAGGTCACGGAAGGGCTGGGCGGCGTAGCCGGGATCGAAGCTCGGCACGACGAAGAAGCTCTCAGACTCCGCAGGCAGCGTCAAGAACGTTCCTCTTGTCACCGTCCGCGGGAGGCGCGAGAATCCTCGAGCACTGCGGCGAGGGGCAAAACCGAGGAACGGAGGAATCGCTTGCCGCAGGGAATCTCTATCCACGTAGGTCTGAACCAGGTCGACCCCGACCACTACCAGGGCTGGGACGGGAAGCTCGTCGCGTGCGAGTTCGACGCCAACGACATGGAGAAGCTCGCCGCCGACAAAGGCTTCGAGACGCAGAAGCTGCTGACGAAGGAAGCGACGTCGAAGGCCGTGACCTCTGCGATCGAGGATGCGGGCGGAAAGCTGGAGGGAGGCGACATCCTGCTGCTCAGCTATTCGGGGCACGGCGGCCAGGTGCCGGATGCCAACAGCGACGAAGACGATCGCATGGACGAAACCTGGGTGTTGTTCGACCGTCAGGTCGTCGACGACGAGCTGTACGCCCTGTGGGCGAAGTTCACGCCCGGCGTCCGGATCGCGATCTTCTCGGACAGCTGCCACAGCGGCACGGTCGGACGTGACGTCGTGGACGCCGTCGGAGCCGACCGTGTCGCCCGCTCGGTCGACGGCGGCGGCGACGACGTGCAACCGCGGGTCAAGGGCATGCCCGACGAGAACATGCGGGCGACGTACGAGGCGAACAAGGAGCTGTACGACGACATCCAGCGCTCGCTGCCGCCGTTCGACATGGCCGACGTCGGCGCGAGCGTCATCCTGACCTCGGGGTGCCAGGACAACCAGACGTCGCTCGACGGCGACAAGAACGGGCTGTTCACGCAGACCCTGTTGCAGGTCTGGGACGACGGAAAGTTCCGCGGCGGCTACCGCACCTTCCGCAAGAAGATCGCGCGAGACATGCCGCCGTGGCAGAGCCCGAACTTCTTCGTCGTCGGCAAGCTCGACTCGAAGTTCGCCAACCAGCACCCGTTCACCGTCTAGCGTGCTAGCCCTCGCCGGCAGAATCGTCACGTTCGACAAGGAGCGGCCGCTCGTCGAGCGCGGCGTTCTCTACGTTGGCGACGACGGCATCGAAGCCGTCGCGGGAGAGAACGACCCGCCGCCGTCAGGCTTCGCCGACGTGGACGCGATCGAGACCGAGGGTGTCCTCTACCCCGGCCTGATCGACCTCCACAGCCACATCCTCTACAACCTCCGAACGCTGTGGTCACCCACGCGCACGGAGCCGTACACGAGCCACAACCAGTGGCCCGACAACGAGACGTACCCGCAGGAGATCACGGCGCCGGCGCGCGTCTGGTCGAAGTCGCCCGCGGCGAAGGAGGTCCTCGCCTACGCCGAGGTGAAGGCGATCGTCGGTGGCACGACGGCGATCCAGGGCGCGCCGGGGACGTCGAAGCCGTACGAAGGGTTCCTCGTCCGGAACGTCGACAACGAGACGTTCGGAACCGGCAAGGACAAGGTCGTCCAATCGGCGCTGACGCTGGAGCTCGACGAGCTGAAGAAGCGGGCCGAGAAGATGAAGAACGGGGACACGTTCGTCTACCACATGGCGGAGGGCGTCGGGCCGAAGCTGCTGGACGAGTTTCGGGACGTCGCGTCCGCGCAGTGTCTTCGAAAGCGGTTCGTCGCCATCCATGCGACCGCGCTCGGCAAGGACGAGTTTCGGAAGTGGTCGACCGGGTCGGTCGTGTGGTCGCCGTTCTCCAATCTCTGGCTCTACCGTGCGACGACCGATGTGGTCGAGGCCGACGCGGCCGGGCTCAGAGTCTGCCTCGGCTCGGATTGGGGGCCGTCGGGGTCGAAGAACGTGCTCGGCGAGCTGAAGGTCGCGGACCTGTGGAACCGGGACCACCTCGATCGCGCGTTCTCCGATCAGCAGCTCTGTGAGCTCGTGACGTGCAATCCAGCGGATGCGCTCGAGTGGACCGACCGCGTCGGTCGGTTGCGGAAAGGGCTGCAGGCTGACGTGCTCGTGGTCGACGACCGCGGCGGCGATCCTTATCGCAACCTGATCGAGAGCACGGAGGCGAACGTGAGGCTCGTCCTCGTCGGCGGCAAGGCGCGCTTCGGCCGGACGAGCTTGATGCGGCGGGCGAAGGCCGATGCGATCGAGTCGATTCCCCAGGCCGGACGCGGGCGGTCGATCAGCCTCGCCGGCTCGGATGGCGCGATCACCTGGAAGGGCGTGCTCGAGAGCCTCGAGGCGGTGCGTGCCGACCCGGCCGCGGCTCTGCGCGCCACGGAGGATTCGCGTGCCCGCGGGGAGGAGCCGCTCGAGCTGTTCCCGGACATGCCCGAAGGACGCCTCGAGCGCGCGGCCGACCTCACCAACGTGAAGATGCCGCCGCTCGACACGCTTCGTCATGACGCGGCGTTCTTCAGAGCGCTCCGTCGAGAGAAAGCACCCATCCTCGACGGGCTCCTGGACGACCTCCGCGACTACTACGCCAAGTGAGCGAGCGCAAGGCATCGAAGCGCCTGAAGGTCACGCTCGTACACGGGGCACTGGAGGATGCGTCCTACCCGGTCGTCGTCGGGTCATTACCAGGGCACACCGCTCGCGGGCGCCGAAGGCGCCCTCGACAAGTGTCTCGACGGCCTGCTGAGGGAGCGTCTCCTGCTGGGCACATACGCGGAGCAGGAAGGGACCGCGATCGCGATCCACGCCGCACCGGATTGCTCGCCGTCGGGGGCGCTCGTGCTGGGTCTCGGAGCCTCCGGCGAGGTGACTGCGGCCAAGATCGTGCGCTCGATGACGCAGGCCGCGCTCCTGCGGGCGATCGACGCGGCGGAAGCAGGAGAGGCGAAAGAGATCGGGCTGTCCGCGGTTCTCGTCGGCGCGAACCCGTTGGACGGGATCTCGGTGCAACGCTCGCTCGCCTCGCTCGTCGACGGTGTGGTGGCGGCAGCGCGCGTTCTGGCAGGAAGCGCGCGGTTGAGCTCCGCGGTGCGATTCGCCGAGCTCGAGATCATCGAGAAGTACGCAGCGCGGGCGGGCCAGGTGCTCGAGATCTTCAAGTCGCTCCCGTCGCTCGTCGCTCCGACGGGCCCCGACGTGGAGCTCGTGCTGGCCGACTCCATCGACGACCGCCCCGGCGGGGCAGCCGGAGGATTCCCGGCCGACTACAACCGCGGGGCGTGGCTTCGGCTCGACATTCGCAGCGCCGCCGCGCGCCGTGCGCCGCCGAAGGGCTATCGCGAGCTCGAGCTGACGTCATCCTCGCGTCGCGCCCGCGCCGACCGCCTGGTGCAGCGGCTGGAGGTCGCCACCGTGGACGGCCTGGTCTCCGACGCGGTCACGCAGCCCCAACCCGACCCCCAGGTCGCCAACACGCTGTACGAGTTGCTGCTGCCGCCGGAGCTCAAGCCCGACCTGCAGGGCGCGGAGAACCTCTTGCTGATGCTCGAGCCCGGCACTGCCGGCTATCCGTGGGAGGCGTTGGCGCCTCGCGGCCTCGACGACAAGCCGCAACCGTTTGCGCTCGGGGCCGGAGTCCTGCGCCAGTTCGCCGATCCGCAGACGCGGAACGCACGCTTCGAGGTTCCTCACGCGGCCGGCCGCCACGTCCTCGTGATCGGCAATCCGCCCGCCGGTCGGGCGCCCGATCTGCCGGGCGCGGCGCGGGAGGCGCAGGAGGTCGCGCAGCTCCTTTCAGGCGGGTCCGAGACGGATGGTCCCTTCGACGTCTCGTCGATCTGGTGGGACGAGGACGGCGCGCTGGCGGTCAACCTGCCGACCGTCGACGAGGACGACAGCTGGGCGCACGTCGTCAACGCGCTCTACCGCAACCAGTACCGCATCGTGCACATCGCCGCGCACGGCGCCTTCGATCCGAAGAAGCCGGACCGATCGGGCGTGCTGATCGGCCCCGATCACTTCCTCACGGCGCAAACGGTCTCCCAGCTGAGCGCGGTTCCGGAGCTCGTCTTCCTGAACTGTTGCCATTCGGGGCGGATCGACGATGTCGGTGGCGAGCCGAGGACGCGAGACGACGCGCATCTGCTGGCCGCGAGCATCGCCCGCGAGCTGATGGAGATCGGCGTGCGAGCGGTCGTCGCGGCCGGCTGGGCGGTCGACGACACCGCGGCCGTGACGTTCGCGAAGACGTTCTACGGCGAGATGCTCTCCGGCACCGGCTTCGGGGACGCGACGATGGCGGCGCGCCGGGAGGCGGCGAAGGGCAACTCATCGATGACGTGGGCGGCGTACCAGTGCTACGGCGATCCGGAGTTCCGCCTGAACACCGCAGCCGCTGCTCAGTGAGCTGACTCGCCGGACACGACCACGACGACGTCGGTCACCGGCTCGACCATCCCGCTTCCGAACACCGTGACGCGGTAGGTCCCTTCGGGGAGGGGCGGCATCTCGGCGCTGTGCCAGCCGTCGTCCGATTCCCGCAGCGTCGCCCGTGCGACCTCGTCGGGTCGCTCGTCGTCAGGCGGGCGGGCGGCGTTCTCGACGACTGCCAGCATCGGCTCGTCCGTCTCTCGCTCCGGCCGTGCCCGGACCGTGATCGGCTCTCCCACCTCGTAGATGTCGTCGACGTCGAGGCTCACGTTCAGGCTGGGCCCGCGGAACACGGACAGGTCGAGGCGGAGACCGCTCAGGATCCCCGCGAGCTGTGCCAGCACGGGGTCGTCGTTCTGCAGCGAGGCGTGACGTTGCGCGGCGAACATGGCGTTCTCCTCGTGCTCGACCTCGATCGGCGTGGCGGAGACTCGCGGAACCGTCCCGTCACCGTCCTGATCGGCGCCTTCGTACGTGCGGATGAGCTCGACGCCGTCGCCGCTCGTCTTGGCGGACTGCGCGGTCGGCTGGAAGGTGCCGATGACCGGCCGAATGCCGTAGCGGTCGCGCCGGTACTCGTCGTCCTGTTCGTTGGCCTCGACGGCGCGCCTGATCTCCTCGTGGAACTCGCGGGCGGCCGCAGCTCGCGTGCGATCGATGTTGGGGACGTCGGTCTCCGCGACCCGTACGAGCTTGCCGTCTCCCGCGTCGTAGCAGGGATAGATCGGCAGCAGCTGGTAGACCGCGGTGAGCGATCGCACCATCTCGCTCAGGTCGAGGCTGATCGGCCCGATCTTCTTCGCGAAGCCGTTGGCGAGCGTCCCCACTGCCTTCAGCGAGCCACGGTACGGGGTGCCGAACGTGACGAGGGTGCGCGTATCGCGCCAGCCTTCGAGGCACTCCAGGTAGTACCGCGACACGAGGCCGCCCATCGAATGGCCGACGAGAATGAGCTTCGCGTCGTCGTTCCCGGACTTCTGGCGCCACGAGTGGAGCCAGTCGGACGCCTCCTTCTGGAGCTTGCGGGCGGAGGCGCGGTTGTCGCGGCGCCAGTCGTACGGAAACTCGAACAGGTTCTCGCCGAGGCGAACGTCGAACGTCTTGAGGACGTAGCTCTTCAGCTTCGAGTAGCCGTCGATCGTCCAGAGGCCGGGAATCAGATGGATGTCGGCCATGACCTTCGTCGCGACGACACCGTCGCCGAGGTCGTCGACGTCCGGAGGATCTTCCTTCAGTGCGAGGCTCTTCACGTTCTTGCCGAGCGAGAACAGCGCGCCGACGACTGCGCCCGGCGTGGGCGCCCACACGTCCTTCCCGTCCTTTTGCAGCACGCTTCCAGTGATGCCGGGCAACATCACGATCACGTCTCCCATGCGCTTTCTCGGCACCGAGACCTCCGTTCCTCGAGCAGTGGCTGACGGCGAGTGCACTGCCGCAGGTGCGCGGCCATTCTCACGGCTGTGTCGAGCCTTGACAAGAGGCCGAGCCGAAAGTGGATCGGTTCTGTAACGCCGCCGGTCAAGCACGTCCGGTCAGGCACAACGTTAACCCGTCCATTCGGGACGCTAACGCGGCCGGCGTGGCCACGTCCCCAAGCAACAGCCAGGGTCTGACCCCATTCGCGTACCAAACCGTGTCGGATGTGGAACGGTTTTGTAACGGCGGTTTGGACGTGCGTCCGCCGCGGCGCGGTCCTACCTTCTCAGGTACGCCTTAGGCCCGCTGCTGAAGTAGCCCGGCGCTCACTGTGGCGACCGAACGAATCTCTCGTGCCGCGATGTTGGAGACGCCGCCTGGTCTACGAGCGGGCGAAGCGGCGTCCAGAGCTTGAAGCAGCACGACTACCCGTTGCAGCCGTAGCGAACGTGGGGATGAACGGCGTCCGCGCGCCACTGCTCAGTCCTACCTTCGGACGGAGTGCGCCTCTATGAGGGCGTGGGAGAGCTCCCACTGGGCGCGAACGATGTGGAGACGATTGCACTCGAGCTCGTCTCCGTTCGCGTCGCCCTCCCGCAGGAGCTGGCGCTCGCGCACGAGGTCGTCCTTCTCCGCCGTCAACATGGCGATTCTGGCCGCTGCCGTCATGGCTCCAAGCTAGACACAGGGCCTGCCGAGCGCTATCACCCGAACAGGTCAAGTTCGGGAACTGGGGGGCGACGCCGTCGCAGCACGCCGCCCCCAGTCGCCAGGGTCAGCAGGCGATGCCGGAGCTTAACCCGGATCGAGGACGGATGCCGTCCGGTTCGTTCCAGCCCTCTGCCTCCTGGCAACGCGAGGTCAGCGAAGAACCGGCAGGCTCGAGGTATCCGCCCCCAGCCAGCGCTTCCGCAGCCGCGCCAGGGTTCCATCCCGGGTCAGCGCCGCGAGGCCGGCGTTCACGCGCACGCGAAGCGCGGCTGCCCTTCTCGAAGGCGGCCGCGTACTTCTCGCTCGTCACGACGCGACCGGCGAGCGGGCCGTAGCGATCCGGCGCCTGCCGGCGAAGGACCGCGAGGGCCGGCGCGTCGAACACGATCGCGTCACAGCGCTTCGTGAACAGGAAGTAGGACAGATCGGAGGGATTGCGGGCGACCAGCGGCTTCTTCGCAGGCTTGATCCTGTTCGCGACCAGCAGGCTGCCGGTCGACGCACGCTCCGCGCACAGCTGAAGCTTGCGGAGGTCCGCGATCGAGCGCGGCTGATTCGGCAGGCCGCGGCGTAGGAGCACGCCCTGGTCCGCTCGAAGGTACGGCACCGAGAAGTCGACGCGCTTCGCGCGCTCGGGTGTCACCGAGATCTCCGCGAGCGCCAGGTCGTAGTCCTTCGGGCCGGCAGCAGTGAGCTTCGAGAACAGGGGCTCGTTGAGGAAGCGCACCCGCGTGAGCTGCAGACGCTTGGCCAGCGCCCGCGCGAGGTCGATCTCGAATCCCTTCGCGAGCACGACCTCCCGACCACGGACAGCGCCGACCTGGAAGCCGGCGCTCGGCATGGCCAGGCCGACGGTCAGGATGCCAGGCGTCTTTGTCTCGGGCGGCGCAGCCGAGGCCGACGCCGCCAGCGCCGCGACGGCGACAACGGCGGCGAGCGCAGTTCTCATCGCGACCGGGCGATGACGGTGACCGGCGTGCCGATCGGCGTCTGGCTGTAGAGCCACTGCGCGTCCCAGCGAGGCACGCGCACGCAGCCGTGCGAGACCGGCGTCGGCGGGACGTCCGGGTACTCATGGAACGCAACCCCGCCCACGAAGTAGCTCGCCCACGGGAGCCACACCTTGTACGGGACGGACCACGAACGGGACCTCCTTCCGAAAGACCCTGTACGAGCCCGTCGGCGTGTCGAAGCCGGGCTTGCCGCTCGAGACGTCCAGGATGCGCGTCACGCGGTTCCCGTCGATGACGAGCGTCAGCTGCCGGTCGAGCAGGACCTCGACCCGGTGACCGCTCCCGCTGCCGACGGGCGCGGGGCGAGCCGCCGAATTCAGCGCGGCGCGCGTCTGGGCCCCGGCGACGCCGTCGCGGACCAGCCCGGCCCACTTCTGGAACGCCACGATCGCCGACGAGGTCCGCGCACCTGTCCGGCCGTCCACCTCGCTCGCGTTCATGAAGCCGAGGTCCGCAAGACGTTGCTGGAGAGCGCGCGTCTCATCCGATTCGGCGCCGGGAGGTTGAGGCGCGGGCGCGGTCGGCGGCGGCTGGTCAGGCGCGAGGATGCTCTTGGCCGTCAGCGGATGAAGCGTGACGAAGCCGGGGAACAAACCGAGCGGCGTACCGCCCTTCACCAGCAAGCGGACCGCCCGCACGTTCGGAAAACGCGTAGCCGTGAGCACGACCTGGACGACCCGGGCGCTCAGGCTGTCGAACCGCGTCCCGTTCGCGAACTTCTCGCCGAGGTCGACGGTGGCGACGCGATCCTTGAGGGTGACGGCCCTGAGCGGCGTGCCGCTCGGGATCTGCGTCTTGATCTTCCGCGCCGCCTCGCTCTTCGTCGGGCCGGCGAGGAGAGCCGTCATCGCCTGCTGCAGCGTCGAGCCGGGGCGATCGACGTAGACGCACCTGCTCGCCTTGCAGGAACGCGACCTTGACCGGCGCAGCATCCCGCTCCGCGGTTGCCGACGGCGAATGCGCCGTCGCGACGAGCAAGAACGCCAGTCCGATGAGCGTGCGGCGCCGGGACCAAGCAGCGACTGTAGCCCGCCGCCGAACCGAACCGCCGCAGTGAGGCGAATCAGGGTCGTAGGCCAACCAATCGAAGGAGAACGTCATGACATCCAGCGTCGAAGTCGTGACGCCCGAGGCGGGCGCGAGGACGAAGTCGGAGGTCATGGTCACCGTCGAGCTCAGGAACTTCGAGCTCCATGCGAAGGACGTCGGCGAGATGAAGGACGCTCGTACCGGCCATCTCCACTTCTCCATGGACGACGGCAGGTACGACTACCCGGCGTACTCCGGCGTCAACGGGAAGCTCGCGGCGATGCTCGGCACCGCCGGCGAGTACTCGCCCGCGGTCGCGCCGACGATCACGTACTCCAACCTGCCGAAGGGCGAGCACAGGCTGGACGTGATCCTCGCGAACACACGACACTCCCCGGCCGGCCCGAGAGCGTCGGTCACATTCACGGTCGGGTAAGGGTCGGATCAGGTCGTTGTACGTTAGGCTCGAACGACCGTTACCGACCAAGGAGGTCGCACCCCATGTGGGCACGGATCGCGTCGTTCGAAGGCGGCGACACGGAGAAGCTCCAGAAGCTCAACGAGGAGCGGATGCAGTCGGGGGAGATGAACCCACCCGGAAGGGATCAAGCGCGTCATGGTGCTGGCGGACGGCGAGAACAACCGCAGGATGTTCGTCGCCATGTTCGACAGCCGCGAGGCGATCGAGGCGGCTGAGCCCAGGTTCGAGTCAATGGGTGACGAGGTCCCGGAGGACGTTCGCGGCCGACGCACCGGCGTTGGCTACTACGAGGTCGTCTTCGAACAGTCGATGTAGCGCCGCCGCCTAGCCGCGGCGGAACAACCCGAGGAACGACCGCCACAGGGCTCCGAGACCGAGCCTGATGCCGCCGACCGGGCGAGACTGCGCCTGGACGGCGGCGACGGCTTCCTCTTTGCTGCCCTCCAACTGCTTCTTGAGGCAGTCGGCGAACTGACCGACGAGCTGCGACGACACGTCCTCGACCAGGCCTCTGCCGTACTGCGCAACGGCGCCCGGCAAGCGCCAGGTCGGTCGCGATGTCCACCCGTGTGCCGCCGTTCTGCGGCGTGAGCGAGGAATCGATCGTCGCGGACGCATTGCCGCGGCCGCGCGCCTCGCGCGCCTTCGCCGACAGCCTCGTCCTGCGTGCCGACGCATCCGCTTCCTCGCGCTTGACGTCGGTCTTGAACGAGAGCGAGATCGGGCCGAGCTTGACGGCCATCGTCGCCTTCCAGGTCGAGTCGTCGATCTCCTCGTCGAGGCTCGCGCCGGGCATGCACGGGATCACGCGACGGACATCCATCAACAGATCCCAGACCTGCTCGGGCCGGGCCGGAACCTCGAACGAGTTCTCGAGCTTCACTCGCCCCGAGCAGCCTCGAACGCCGCAGCGATCGCGCGTCTGGCCATCACTGTCGCCAGGTGTACCCGATAGTCACCGGACGCGTACGTGTCGCCGAGGGCTCCCGACAGCGCCGCGGGAACCTTTTCCGCCGCGGCGGCGATCGCCGCCTCGTCGACCGGCGCGATCCCGATCATCGCCTTCGCCGCATCGCCGGCGACCACCGGCGTCCCCGTCACGCCGCCGACGACGAGCTTCGCCTCCGAGCACTTGCCGCCCTCGAGCCTGAGGACGACTGCGACCGCCGCGACCGCGTAGCCCGATGCGGGATGGCGGTGCTTCACGTACGCGGCGCCCGTCCCGGCGGCGACGGCCGGAACACGCACGCTCGTCACGAGCTCGCCGGGCCGAAGCGACGTCGTGAAGATCCCCGTGAAGAAGTCGTCGGCCGCGATCTCGCGCTCTCCGCCCTCCCCCGTGGCCGTGATCGTGGCGCCGAGCGCCTTGACCACCGTCGGGTAGTCCGCTCCCGGGTCGGCGTGCGCGAGGCTGCCGCCGATCGTGCCGCGGTTCCGGACCTGGCGGTCGCCGATCCCCTCGGCCGTGTCGGCGAGCACGCGGCAGCGCGACCTGCACCACCTCGGATGCCGCCACCGCGGCATGCGTCGCGAGCGCGCCGATCTTGACCCCGTCTCCGTCCTCCTCGATCGCGTCGAGGCCGGAGATCCCGCCGAGGTCGACGATCGTGCCCGGCTCCGCGAGCCGGAGCTTCATCAGCGGCAGGAGGGAGTGCCCGCCGGCGAGCGCACGCGCGTCCTCGCCCGACAGCAGCCCGATCGCCTCGTCGAGGCTCGCCGGGCGGTGGTACTCGAACTCCGCTGGACGCTGTGTGTACATGTCGCCTCCCCTCAGCTCTTCGCCGCTTGCATCGCACGTCCAGACACGTTCCGGCGTCAGCGGCATGTCGAGATGACGGATCCCGAGCGGTGCGAGCGCGTCGACCACGGCGTTCACGACAGCCGGAGTCGACGCGATCGTCCCGGTCTCGCCTGCGCCCTTGACGCCGAGCGGGTTCACATCGGTCGGAGTCTCGGTCCGGTCGAGCTCGATCGTCGGCATGAAGTCGGCCTTCGGAACCGCGTACTCCATCAGGCTCGACGTCCGCAGCTGCCCGTTCTCGTCGTAGACCGCACCCTCACAGAGGGCCTGCGCGACACCCTGGACGATGCCGCCCTGCACCTGGCCGTCCACGATCAGCGGGTTGATCACCTTGCCGACGTCGTCCACGGCGATGTATCGCTGGAGCTCGACCTCGCCGGTCTCGGCGTCGACCTCGACGACCGCGATGTGCGTACCGAACGGGAACGTGCAGTTCTTGGGGTCGTAGTAGTAGGTGTCGTCGAGGAACGGCTCCTCGCCTTCGGGCAGGTCGTAGCCGAGCGCGGCAGCACCGGCGATCTCCTGGATCGTCTTCGCCGTTGCCGGCGAGCCCTTCACGTACGCGTTTCCGCCTTCGAACTCCACGTCCTCGACGTCGGCCTCGAGCATGTGTGCAGCGATCCGGCGAACCTTCTGCTTGATCCGCTGCAGCGACTTGTAGACGGCAACCGCGCCGACGGCGGCACTCCGGCTCGCATAGGTGCCGTAGCCGAAGGGCGTACCGAGCGTGTCGCCGAACTGGACGGTCACGTCTTCGACGGGGACCCCGAGCTCGGACGCAACGATTTGCGAGAGCGTGGTCTCGTGGCCTTGCCCGTGCGAATGCGAACCACTCGTGACGACGACCTTGCCCGTGAGGTGGACGCGAACGTTCGCGCTCTCCCACATCGATGCGCCCCAACCCTGTCCGACGGTGCCGATCCATGCCGAAGGCGCGGCACCGCAGATCTCGACGTACGTTGAAAACCCGATCCCGAGGTAGCGCCCATCCGCACGCGCTGCTTCCTGCTCTTTCCGGAAGTCCTCGTAGCCGACCATCTCGAGCGCGCGGTTCAGCGCCTTCTCGTAGTCGCCGGTGTCGTACGAGAGCCCCGCGAGGATGCCCGGGTCGTACGGGAACGCGTCGGACGGGATGAAGTTCCGCCGCCGTACCTCCACCGGGTCGAGGTCGAGCTCGCGCGCGACGAGGTCGACGGCTCGCTCGACGACGTACGTCGCCTCCGGCCGTCCAGCGCCACGATAGGCATCGACCATGCCGGTGTTCGTGTAGACGCCGAGCACCTGGCAGTGGATGCTCGGGATTGTGTAAGCGCCCGACAGCATCCTCCCGTAGAGCGTGGTCGGAATGCCCGGGGCGATCGTGGAGAGGATCCCGCCAAGATTTGCCAGGGTCTTCGCCTTCAGCGCCGTGATCGTGCCGTCTCGGTTCGAACCCACCTTGAGATAGGTGACGTGATCGCGGCCGTGCGTCGTCGCTACGTAGTTCTCGCTGCGGGTTTCCATCCACTTGACCGGTCGGCCGATCTTCTCGGCGAGCGCCGCCATCAAGACGTACTCGGGGTAGAGGAAGATCTTCGTCCCGAAGCCGCCGCCGATCCGCGGCGAGATGCAGCGGATCTTGGTCTCAGGGATCCCGAAGACGAACGCCGTCATCAAGAGACGCATGATGTGTGGGTCCTGCGAGGTCATCCAGACGGTGTACTCGCCCTTGCCGGGGTCGTACTCCGCGGCCGCCCCGCGTACATCGAGCGGCGTCGGAAGCAACCGCTGGTTGACGAGGCGCTGCTCGACGACCACTTCCGCCTCCTCGAGCGCCTTGTCGGTCGCCGCCGCGTCTCCGCACTCCCAATCCATCACGACGTTGCCCTGGGCAACGTCGTGGAGCTGCACCGCGCCTTCTGCAACCGCCCGCTCGACGTCGACCACGACCTCGAGCGGCTCCCAGTCCACGTCGATCAAGCGCAGCGCATCTTCTGCCGCCGTCCGGGTCTCCGCGACGACGGCGGCGACACCGGCGCCCGTGAACGTCACACGGTCGATCTCGAGCACGCGGGGCGTGGCGACGAAGTTCTCCGTGCCCGTTGCCTGCCAGGCGCACGGCAACGGAGGCAGATGCTCGAAGTCCTTGCCCGTGTAGACGCCGACCACGCCCGGATGCGCCGCGGCCCTCGCCGTGTCGATCCCCTTGATGCGCGCATGGGCGTACGGCGACCGAAGGATGGCCACGTAGGCCATCCGGGGCAGCTTCAGGTCGTCGAGGTACTTGGCTGCGCCGGTGATCATGCTCGGGTCTTCGACCCGCTTCATTCGCGTGCCGATGACGCTCGTCGTCTGTTCCTCGACCTGGGTTGTCATCGCTTCACCTCCCCGCCGGTGAGCCGGCCGCCTCGCGGACGGCCTCGATGATGTGCTGGTAGCCGGTGCAGCGGCAGAGATTGCCCTTCGAGCCCGCGCCTGATCTCGGGATCGGTGAGCCGGTCGCCGTTCGAGCTGGAGCAGCTCGACGCCGGTCATGATCATCCCGGGCGTGCAGAAGCCGCATTGCAGGCCGTGCCGCTCCCAGAAGGCCTCCTGCAGCGGATGCAGCTCGCCGCCCGCTCGCGAGCCCCTCGATCGTCGTGATCTCGGCGCCGTCCGCCTGAACGGCGAGCACGGTGCACGACTTCACGGCCTGGCCGTCGAGGTGGATCGTGCAGGCTCCGCAGACCGAGGTGTCGCAGGCGATCTTCGTGCCGGTCAGGTCGAGGTCGTCCCGGAGGAAGTCCACGAGCAAGGTCCGCGGCTCGACCTCGACTTCGTGCCGGACCCCGTTGACGGTGAGCGCTATCGGTATCAACGCGTTCCTCCTCTCTGCAGGATCAGACGAGCGCCGCCTCGAACTTGCGCAGGCAGCCGGGACCGCAGAAGTAGTACGTCGTTCCTTCGTGCTCGAGCGTGTGGGCGGCTCCTTCGACCGCGACGATCATGCCGCAGATGGGGTCGACGGCGGTCTCGGGTGCGTGGAGCTCGCCCGAGCCACGAGGCTCGAGGTGGCGCCAGGCGACGAGCTCGGCCAGGATCGCGACCGCGATCTCCTCCTGCGACGACGGGCCGAGGTCGAGGCCGGCCGGCGAGCGGATGCGCGCCAGCGCCTCCTCGTCGACTCCACGCCCGCGGAGCTCGGCCGTGACCGCCGCCGCGCGCTTCGCGCTCGCGACCAGGCCCGACGTAGCGGGCGCCGGACGCGAGCGCCGCCTCGAGCGTCTCCTCGTCGCCGTGACCCATCGAGGCGATCACGACCGCGTCGGCGCCTTGCAGGTCGGTCGTCGTTCGCCAGCCCGAGGACGGCGGCGAGCTCGCGCAGTTTCCGCGCCGCGGGAGCGTCACCGACGACGGCGAGCAGCGGCGCCGGAACCTGCGGCTCGATCAAGACCTCGACCGCCCCTTCCGACGCGCAGCGGCTCTCGATGCGCTCGCGCCGCACGTCACCGCCGGCGAGGGCCTCCAGCGCCACTCGCACGACCTCGGGCTCGGTGCAGGCGCCGCCGACCCAGCCGTGCAGCTCGCCGTCCGCGGTGACGAGCGCATGGTCGCCGATGCGGGCAGACGAAGGCCGCTCGACTCCGACGACCGTCGCGAGCGCAAACGGCGTCCCCTCCTCCGCGAGACGGCCGGCTTCGACGAGGACGTTCACTCCGCCAGGCCGGCCTCGTTCAGCGCAGTCCAGACCTTGTCCGAGGTCACGGGCATATCGATGTTGCGGACGCCGGCATGGGCGAGCGGCGTCGATGACGGCGTTCACGTACGCCGCCGGTGAGCCGACGGTCGCCGACTCCCCCACGCCTTTCGCACCGATCGGATGGTGCGGTGACGGCGTCACCGTCTCTCCGAGCTCGAACGACGGCGTCTCCCACGATCCCGGCAGGAGGTAGTCCATGAAGGTCGAGCCGATGCAGTTGCCGTCCTCGTCGAAGGTGATCAACTCCATCGCGGCCATGCCGAAGCCTTCCGTGAGGCCGCCCATGATCTGGCCCTCGACGATCATCGGGTTGATGCGCGTGCCGCAGTCGTCGACCGCGACGACCTTCTGCACCTTCCACTCGCCGGTACCGCGGTCGATCTCGACGACGACGGCATACGTCCCGAACGGATAGGTCATGTTCGGCGGGTCGTAGTAGTTCGTCGCCTCGAGCCCGGCCTCCATTCCCTCGGGATGGTCGGTGTAGGCGGCGAACGCGATCTCCTGGATCGTCTTCGCGCGGTCGGGCGCGCCTTTGACGGCGAACCTGTCCCCCGCCCACTCGAGATCGTCCTCGGACGCCTCCAGCATGTGCGCGGCGAGCTTCTTGGCCTTCTCGCGGACCTTGCGGGCAGCGACCGATGTCGCGGCGCCCGCCGTCGGCGTCGAGCGCGACGCGTACGTACCGAGCCCGTACGGCGTGTTGTCGGTGTCGCCCTCCTGCACGGTCACGTCCTCGGGTGGGATCCCGATCTCGTGCGCGACGATCTGCGCGAACGTCGTCTCGTGGCCCTGACCCTGTGACTTGACGCCGAGCTTCAGGATCGCCTTCCCCGTCGGGTGTATGCGCAGCTCCGCGGAGTCGAACATCTTGATCCCGAGAATGTCGTACTGCCGGCTCGGGCCTGCGCCGACGACCTCGGTGAAGCTCGCGAGCCCGATCCCGAGGAGCCGCCCTTCTTCGCGCGCCCGCTTCTGCTCCTCGCGCAGCTTGTTGTAGCCGACCCGCTCGAGCGCCTGGTCGAGAGCAGGCTCGTAGTTGCCGGAGTCGTACTCGAAGCCGGTCGCGGAGGTGTACGGGAACTTGTCCGCCGGGATGAAGTTCTTCCGTCGGAGCTCGGCCGGGTCGACGTCGAGCTCGTACGCGGCCGTCTGGACGAGCCGCTCGATGAAGTACGACGCCTCGGTGACACGGAACGAGCAGCGGTACGCGACACCGCCCGGCGCCTTGTTCGTGTATGCGCCCTCGGTGACGACGTGGGCCGCCGGGATGTCGTACGAGCCGGTGACGATGTGGAAGAGCCCGGCCTTGAACTTCGACGGCTGCGCGTCGGCAAACGAGTAGCCCTGGTCGGAGAGCATCTTCACGCGGAGGCCGGTCATGGTGCCGTCCTCTTTCAGCGCGAGCTCGCCGTCCATGTAGAAGTCGCGCGCGAAGCCGGTTGAGATGAGGTTGCCGGTGCGGTCCTCGATCCACTTCACCGGGCGCCCGAGCAGGAGCGATGCCGCCGTCGCGACGACGTAACCCGGATACACGGGCACCTTGTTGCCGAAGCCGCCGCCGATGTCGGGCGAGATGATCTGGATGTTCTGCTCCGGCAGTCCCGCGACGAGCGCGAACACGGTGCGATGTGCGTGTGGCGCCTGCGAGGTCATGTAGATCGTCGTCTTCCCGGTCGCCGGGTTGACGTCCGCGACGCAGCCGCAGCACTCGAGCGGCGCGGGATGGCAGCGCGGGTAGTGGGTCACGAGCCGGACGACCTTGTCCGCCTCGGCGAACGCCTTCTCGGTCGCTTCTGCGTCGCCGGCCTCCCAGTGGTAGATCTTGTTGTCCTTCTGGTCTTCCTTGTCGTCGCGGATCACCGGCGCGTCCGCCTCGAGCGCCGCCTGCGGGCTGGTGACCACGGGGAGGGGGTCGTAGTCGACGTCGATCAGCTCCAGCGCGTCGTGCGCGATGTACGCGTCCTCGGCGATGACGCACGCGACCTCCTGGCCCTGCATGCGCACCTTGTCGGTCGCGAGCACGGCCTGCGTGTCGCCGGAGAGCGTCGGCATCCATGCGAGGTTGTGTTGCGCGAGGATGTCCCCGGTCACGACCACGACGACGCCGGGCAGCTCGCTCGCGCGCGACGTGTCGATCGAGTTGATCTTGGCGTGCGCGAACGGGCTGCGCAGGACCGCCATGTGGAGCATGTTCGGGAGCTTGATGTCCTCGATGTAGTTGCCCCGGCCGACGATGAAGCGCGCGTCCTCCTTGCGCTTGACGCTCTCGCCCAGCCAACGACTGCTGCGCTCGGTCTCGACGGCGGTCATGACGACTCCTTCAGCTTGTTCGCGGCCCACTGGACGGACTTGACGATGTTCTGGTACCCGGTGCAGCGGCAGATGTTCCCGGAGAGAGCCCAGCGGATCTCTTCCTCCGTCGGGTCCGGGTTCTCCTCGAGCAGCGCCGAGCTGACGAGCATCATCCCGGGCGTGCAGAACCCGCACTGGAGGCCGTGCTCCTCACGGAAACCCTCCTGAATCGGGTGCAGCTCGGCGCCGTTCGCCAGGCCCTCGACCGTCTTGATCTGACGCCCGTCGACCTGGACGGCGAAGTGCGTGCAGGACTTGATCGGGACGCCGTCGACGAGGACGGTGCAGGCACCGCAGCTCGTCGTGTCGCAACCGACGTGCGTGCCGGTGAGGCCGAGCTTCTCGCGGAGGAGGTGGACGAGCAGCAGTCGCGACTCGACCTCGACCGAGTGCTCGGCGCCGTTGATCGTGACGGTGATCTCGTGTGTGGTCGGCTTCGTCTGGGTGATCACGATTGCTCCTTCTCCTCGACCTCTTCCATGACCCCCTCGATGGTGTCCTCGCCGGAGAACGTCTCCGGTTCGCCCGCCTCGACAGGCACGTCCTTCCGCTCCGGCTGCGGAATCTTCTCCTGATCGGGTTTCTGGTCGGCTTCAGGCATTGACGGCCTCACTCACCTTGCGCAGGCCGCGCGCGGTGAAGACGCGCACGGCGTTCCGCTTGTACTCCTCGGTGCCGCGGACGTCGGTGCGCGGTTGCGCAGCCTCGGCCGCGAGCCGCGCCGCCTCGTCGATCGCCTCGTCGCTGAGCTCCGCGCCCGCGAGGACCTGCTCGGCGGCCTCTGCGCGCAGGTTCGTCGGGCCGACGCCGGTCAGCGCGATCCCGGCCTGTCCCACCCTTCCGTTGGACTTCTCGATGTGCACGGCGACGCCGACGGTGGCGAAGTCGCCGACCTTGCGCTCGAGCTTGAGGTACGTGCCGGCCGCGTGTTGCGCCGGGATCGGGGACGCGAACCTCGGTCACGATCTCGTTCGGCTGAAGCGAGGTCGTGAACGGCCCGAGGAAGAGCTCGTCGATCGGGATCGTGCGCTCGCCGCCGTTACTCCGCGCGACCAGCTCCGCGCGCGTCGCGAGCATCACGGAGCCCCAGTCTCCCTGCGGATCGGCGTGCGCGAGCGAGCCCGCGACCGTGCCGACGTTCCGCACGATCGGGTCGGAGATCTGGGGCGCCGCGTCGCCGAGCGCGCCGTACTCGCCTTTCAGGATCTCCGACCTCTCGCACGCCTTGTGGCGGACCAGCGCGCCGATCGTCAGGCGGCCGCCCGCGTAGGCGAGCCTGTCGAGCCCGCTGATCCTGTTGATGTCCACCAGTGCCCTCGGCGCCGCGAAGCGGAGCTTCATCACGGGGATGAGGCTCATGCCGCCGGCGAGCACCTTCGCCTCGCCCTCGTCGTAGCGCCCGAGGATCTCGAGCGCCTCGTCGAGCGTCTCAGGCGCGAAATACTCGAAACTCGCGGGATACACGGTTAACCGCCTCCCTCCACGCCCCTGATTTAGCCGTCTTTGCGGATGCGAGGATACGCGTCGTTCGACGGCACTGCACGTCTTACGGTGCGCTGTGGCGTTCGGTTCTCGCCGCGATCAGACTGAGCCGCGCGCCGTCCAGGCGCGGGATTCGAGCGCGAACGGTCCCGGACCCAGGCGTTCTTTGCAGTGCTCGCGCAGCTCCTCCCGGCGGTCGAGATCGAGTGACGTCACGTACGTACCGGCCGGACCGACTCCGAGGGTGAACGGCTCCCACCATTCCTCGAAGGTCGCGTGCTCGACCGAGACGGGTAGCGCGGTCTGCTCGACCTGCCGTAGCCCGATCTCGGTGAGCAGCTCGGCAATGTGGCCGTCTCGCCCCCCGGCCATCTGCGATTCGTCCATCGCGTCGGGGTCGAGCTCGTGGACGGCATCCCAGAACGGGGCCAGCGGCGTCCGCCCGCCCGCGTGGTCCCACACGCACGCCGCGACGACGCCGCCTCGGTGAGTCACACGCGCCATCTCGGCGAGGCCGCGAACCGGATCGGCCATGAAGTGGACGACGAGCTGGGCAAGCGCCGCGTCGAACTCGTCGTCGGCAAACGGCAGCTCCTCTGCGGCCGCGTGTTGCACGTCGACGCCGGGATGGCGCTGGCGTGCGGCAGTCACGAATTGCTCGGAGGGGTCGACCGCGGCAACGGCCGTCGACCCGAGGCGTTGGACGAGCTCCGTCGTCAGCGCGCCCGGCCCGCAGCCGACGTCGACAACGCTCTGGCCCGGCCCGACTCCGGCGAAGTCCGCGAACGACGGCGCCAGCCGAACGGAGTAGCGGCCCATGAAGCGGTCGTAGGCGTCGGCGGACCCGACGGCGAAGCTCACGTGCTCACTCTAAGGCAGCGCGCCTGGAGATTCCCCACGATCTCCAGGCGCGCAACGGGCGATGCTCGCCTTCTTCGGCTCGACGCTCTACCTCGGCGCGGCTGCCCGCTGTCGGGCGGTCAGCAGCTTCTCCAGTGCCCAGTGCAGCTGGGCGCGCCGTCGACGGCGATGCGCCCGCAACTGCCTCAGCAACCGCTCGGCCTGAGCCTCCCGCTCACGCCGCTGTCGGCGCTCACGGACCTCGTAGCTGTATTGGTGATACGCGTACACGACGCCTCCTGACTGTCGTGCTGAATGACCGGTCGCATGTGAGAGACGGGTCAGACAACTGCGGACTCCTTTCGTTGGTTCGCGCTCGCAAGCGAGCGCACGGCATGCCGGGCGGGCGGTGCCGACAGCTGCCCGGACGCAGCTAGGCGGCCCGCAGGCCTGGTGCAGCGATGAGGCCTACCGCTCTACGCGCAGGTATTTGCGCGGGTACCGAGAGGCCAGTTCGCCATGAACGGAATGCAGTTACGCAACGCTGACCTCCTTTCTTCCGATCGGTACGTGTCACTGAGTGTGCACCGCGGCTTGCGTCCTCGTCAAGACGAATTTGGAAATCCGTTTCTTGATGGCTGTTGGTGACAACGGTGGAAAACATGTTGCGGAGTCGACACGGTTTCCATGTCCGGAACCGCCACAGGCAAGGGTCAGACCCCAACGGTCTGAAACGCACGTGTCGCAAGCAGACGCGGTTCCCGCGTGGCGCGCGACCGCCACTACGACGACCGCGGAACCGGTTTGCGATCATCCCGGCGGAAGGAGGTTGGACGTGGCTACATCAGACCTGACGAGCGTGCTCGACGACGCCGGTGTGAAGTACGAGCTGTTGTCCCACGCTCACACCGAGAGCGCCCTCGCGGAGGCGCAGGCGCTCGGCGTCTCGCCGGACGACGTCGCGAAGACCCTCGTCGTCAAGACGGCGGACGGTTACGTGCGCGCGGTCTTGCCCGCTTCCGCGCGCCTCGACGTGAGCAAGGTGCGGGCGATTCAGGGCGGCGGGCGGCACGCCGTGCATCTCGCGACCGAGGACGATCTGAGGCGCGACTACCCGGAGTTCGAGCTCGGCGCGGTTCCGCCGCTGGGAGGCGCTCGACGCGATCCCGTCCTCGTGGACCTGCAACTCACGGACCGTGAGTCGGTCGTGATCGAGGCCGGCTCGCACGACGAATCATTGCGGCTGGCACCAACGGATCTCGTGCACGTCGCCGGCGCCGCAGTAGCGAGCATCTCCGAGGAGAAGGACTAGGACCCGGGCAGACGCGGGCGGACAGCGCCTCGCCCTCGCGCACGGTACGACTCAGCCAAGCGATCGACTATCGACGACACGCTGGAGCTTGCCGCCTTCGGAACGCGGCACGGTGCCCGGTGCCTTCAGCAGGACGGCCAGCGTGCAGCCGATGCTGTCCCGCAGACGCTGTTCCGCGCGACCGCGCAGGGCACGGACATGGTCGTGCTCTTCTTCCAGGCTCTCGGATCCAGCCTCGCGCAGGAACGCTTCGCTCACCTCGACCTCGACGTTCGCTTCGTCGAGGGTGCGCTCGCGCCGCACGACGATCCGATAGTTCGGCGTCAATTCCGGGAGGTCGAGCAGCACCGCCTCCACCTGCGTCGGATAGACGTTGACGCCGCGGATGATCAGCATGTCGTCCGCTCGGCCCTTGATCCGGTCCATCCGCGTCAGCGTTCGGCCGCACGAGCACGGCTCGGAGTCGAGGCTGGTGACGTCCCCCGTCCAGTAGCGCACGAGCGGCAGCGCCTCCTTCGTCAGCGTCGTGAAGACGAGCACACCCTCCTCGCCGTCGGGGAGCGGCTCTCCCGTGTCGGGGTCGACGACCTCCGGCAGGAAGTGATCCTCGTTCACATGTGCGCCAGCGCGAGCCTCGACGCACTCGCAGGAGACGCCGGGGCCGATCACCTCCGAGAGGCCGAAGATGTTGGTCGCGCACACGCCGAGGCCGGCGTCGATCTCGCGCCGCATCGGCTCCGTCCAGGGCTCGGCTCCGAGGACGGCAAGGCGAAGGCTGATGTCGCCCGGCGCGATGCCACGCGTCCGCGAAGCTCCTGTGCGAGTGTCAAGGCATAGCTCGGCGTACACGCGATCACCTCCGGCCTCAGGTCACTGATCAGCATCAGCTGGCGTTCGGTCATACCGCCCGACACCGGAACCACCGCGAGGCCGAGCCGCTCGCCGCCGTAGTGGAGCCCGAGGCCGCCCGTGAAGAGGCCGTAGCCGTACGCGTTGTGGAGCATCATCCCCGGCTCCGCGCCGGCCATTGCGAGTGAGCGTGCGTTCACGCGCGCGAACAGGTCGACGTCCCCGGCCGTATAGCCGACGACGGTGAGCTTGCCCGTTGTCCCTGACGAGGCGTGGACCCGGACGACCTGCTCGCGCGGGACGGCGAAGAGGCCAAATGGATAGGTCTTCCGGAGGTCGTCTTTGCGCGTGAACGGCAGCCGGCGAAGGTCGTCGAGCGAGCGGAACTGCTCCGGCTCGACGCCCGCAAGGCGCTCGCCATAGAGCGGAACCCGCCCCTTCACGCGGGCGACCACGGCGCGTAACCGCTCGAGCTGCAGGGCGCGGAGCTGCTCCGCGCGCCATCGTCTCGAACTCGGGCTCGAGGATCACGACCGCCAAGTATCTCCGGTGGCAGCAGCGGCGTTTGGACTCTGGAATCTGCGGTACAGGACCTGGAAACGAGGAAAGGGACCCGATGTTCGGAACCAGCAGGACAGAGAAGCTGAAGGACCGAGCGGGCAGCGCCACGGAGCGTGCCGCCAACCTCGCCACGGACAGGAAGTTCCGTCAGGAGCTCCTGACCGCGGCCGGCCACAGCGTGGCCGCACGACGCCGCGCCGCGCGCCGGCTCGGCTTGCTCGCAGCAGTGGGACGGCTCAGCGCCGACGAGAGGCTGCGCCGCGAGCTCAACGAGATGACGAAGCACCTCGACAAGGCGTGGAACCGGGTGCAGAGGAAGGAGAGCCACAAGCTGCGCAACACGCTGATCGTCATCGGCGTCACCGGCGCGGCCGCGGCCGTTGCCGTGACGGTGCGCAAGCGCATGTCGCGCTCGGGCCCTGACACCGGGCTCGGCGGCGACATGCCGACGACGCCGCGCACGATCGACGAGTCGATCGAGGTCGGCGTCCCGGTCTCGACGGCGTACAACCAGTGGACGCAGTTCGAGGACTTCCCGCTCTTCATGGAGGGCGTCGACCATGTCGAGCAGCGCGACGACACGCGCCTGCATTGGGTCGCGACGGTCGCCGGCAAGCAGAACGAGTGGGACGCAAAGATCCTCGAGCAGCATCCCGATCGCCAGATCAGCTGGATCAGCGAGGACGGGAAGAAGACGCGGGGCACCGTCACCTTCGAGCCGAAGGACGACGCGGTGACGCTGATCCGTGTCTCGATGAGCTACCAGGCCGATCCGCTCGAAGCGGTCGGCTCGGCGGCCGGGCTCGACCAGCGCCGCGTGCGCGGAGATCTCGAGCGTTTCAAGGACCTGATCGAGGGACGCGCCGCGGAGAGCGGCGCCTGGCGCGGCGAGATCTCGGCCGGCCAGAAGACGAACTGAACGGAAGAGCCGGCCACGCGGAGCCCGTCCGCGTGGCCGCTCGTCTCAGCACGGCGCCGTCTCGTCGGCGAGCGCGATACCCGTGACGAGGACGCCGCCGGAACGCGCGTAGCTGCCGAAGCTCGGCTCGCTCCTGGGATCGCCGTAGATCGGCGAGAAGCGCGGCGCGGTGATCTCGACGTCCGCGTAGGAGCTGGGCGGGACGCACACCGAGACCTGGTTGCTCGTCCCGCGCTCGTCGGCCAGCGCCTGCCAGTCGGCCTCGTTCGACGTGATGCGAAAGCCGCGCGGCGGAACACCCTGCGGCCCACGGACGGAGATCGTCAGGAAACGCCTCAGCCGTCCCGTCTGCCCGGGCTCGGCGAAGACCCTGATCTTTCCCGTGATCTTCGGGATCGTCCACCCGTCCCGATAGAGGTCGAACGCGAGCCAGTCGGCGCGCCACGGCTTCTCGTTCTGGATCAGCGCGACGCCGCGAGCGTCGTCCAGCTGCTTACCGGCGAGTCGAAATCGCGTTTCCGCGATCGCCTGCGCGGAGTAGTCGCTGGGCGAGACATTGGCGCGACCGGTGCTGCGGTCGAAGCTCAGCTCCGTCGTCGGGAACGTCTCCGGCGTTCCGGTGAAAGCTCCCTCGTAGACCGCGGCTCGCTGAACCGACGCGTTCCAGAACTCGACGTTCCACCAGTACGCGACGTTCTCCCAGTAGTTCCCGTACAGGAACGGGTACGGCACCATCGTCACCTTCGCGGTCGGCCCGAGATCCCGGTCGATCCAGTCGAACACCACGCTCTGGTCGTCGGTGATCGGTCGGCCGCTCGTACCGTCCACCGTGAGCAGCCGGGTGAACGCAAGAGCGGTCTGCGCAGGTATGGCGAGGAACGCGATCACCACGAGGACTGCAACGAGCTGCCGCCGCCGCAAGAAGACGGCGCCGAACACGAGCAGCGCGACGGCCACGATCGTCAAGAAGGCGAGCACGAGTCGGGCGCCGTTGACGGAACCGCCGAGATCGAGCAGCGTGCCGTTCAGCGCCGTGATCGGCGAGTCGACGTTCAGCTTGTCGTAGCGCGCGACCGGCACATACGAGAACGCGAGCGCGAGGAGGCCGGCCGAGACGAAGACCGACCAGCGCAGCCAACGCCCGTCCTGCAGCAGTGCGACGAAGCCGATCAGGACGAGCGGGCCGACGTAGAAGAGATACCGGTCGTGCAGCCTCCCTTGCCCGAAGCGGAGGTCGTACGACGTCACCTCGAAGAGGAATGCCGCGATCGTCACGACGGCGATCGACGCGAAAGCCTGTCGTTCCCGAACGCGTGCCCCGACGAGCGCCGTGACCAGCCAGGCGATTCCGAGGACGAACGGCAGGATCCCGAGGCCGAGCCCGAGCAGCGCGAAGTGCTCGAGCAGCGAGCGGCCCATGCCGCTCGGAACGAGATTGCCTTCCGCCGTGACGGAGTACGTCCCGAGCACGCTCGACAACCGTCCCGCGATCAGAAGCGCGACGGCGACGACCGCGAGGACGGCGTAGGTGACCGCGAGAACGCGATGAGCGGACACGAGCCCACGCGCGGCGTCACGAACACGAGCGACCCACGAACGCGCCTCGGTGAATGCAAGCTGATGGAAGAAGAGCGCCACCGGCACGACCACGAGGAAGACCGCGAACTGTGTCCGCGCGAACGTCGCAATCCCGAGCGCGACGAGCAAGGCAATGTCGTTGCGCGGCCGCGGCGAAACGGCTGCCTGCTGCAACAGAAGGACCGCCCACAGGAACGCCGGATACGCAACGACCTCCGTCATCAGGAAGGACGAGAGGACGATCCACGGGACGCAGATCGTCAGCGCGGCGACGACATAGGACAGCCTCACGCTTTGCGTGACACGACGAGCGAGGAGGAAGGCGGGGACGCCGGCCGAGCTCATCACGATCGCGTTCAGCAGGTGCGCGTCGTGCAGACCTGACGGCACGAGCACGTTGTGGAACAGCGGCGCGAGCAGCAGCGGATAGAGCTGGTTGACGTTTCCGATCAGCTCGCCGTGGATCTGCGGCAGCGGTGAATGGCTGGTGCGCGACGCTGATCGCGAGCCGCTCGTAGAGCAGCTCGTCGGTCATCACGTACCAATCGACGACGCGGGTCGTCAACACGGCGAGGCCGGCGCCGAGCGCGAGCCACAGCACCGCCATTCGCACATCCGCGCGGCGAGCGACCTCCGCCAGGGACAGCGACCGGAATCGCTTCCGCTCCTGGAGCCCGGTCGTCGTCGGCGGCACGTCCATTCCGCGCGACCCTAGCGGAGCGTCCGGCGGCGGCCAGACGGAAGAGCGCTGCCCCGCAATTCGTCCTGAGGACATGTACCGGTGGGAGGGGCCGGAGCCAACGCGCGACGAGCGACGGAGGCGCGAACGGGAGCTGGTTCGGGAGGTTCAGGCCGACCGGCAAGCCCCGCCCAAGCCGCTCAGACGCCCGCGTCGGGCCAGCGGCCGGTTGTGGCCGGCCGCTGGAGTTCGAATGACCGCTTAGACGTACCCGACAAGCAGCAGGATCAGCGCGATCAGCAGGAGGACGAACAGCCAGCTATTCACCGTGACGCCGCCGATCAACGCGAACAGGATCAGCAGCACGCACCAAGACCCAGAGCAATCCCATCTCAACCCCCTTCGTGCTTTGTGCCCTGCCCAGTAGCCGGTTTCACGGCTCGTGAAACGCGGAAACGCAAGCCAGACCAATCGGGCTATTCGAGGGAGGCAAGGTATGGCGACACATCTGGTCGGTACCCGGATCGCGCGGCCATGCGTGCGCGCTGGACCGCGCCGCCGCGTGCGATCCACGACAGCGAGACGAGGCCGTTCTACGTCACGAGCGAGTTCCTCGTCTTCGTGCTCTTTCTGATGGGGCTCGGAATCGCGGCCGGCTCATCGGGGAACATCGACGACCGCTACTTCTGGGCGGCCGCAACGGTGATCTCCTCGGTCTACATCCTGAGCCGCGGCATCGCGAAGTCCGGCAGCCGCAGCCGCGCGTACGACCCGCGCGAGGACCTGGAGATCGGGAAGGACAACAGGAAGCTAAGAATCGAGGGCGGGCGCCCCGACCCCGCGCCACGCCCTCACTGCGCAGATCGCGCGCCGGATCAGTCGGGCGGGATGTTCTGGTTGATCCGGAAGAAGTTGTCGGGGTCGTACCGCCGCTTCAGCGTCTTCAGGCGGTCGTACTTCTCCGCGCCGTAGGCGGTACGCACCCGCTCCTGGCCCTCGTCGCCGAGGAAGTTGACGTAGACCGTCTCGTGCCACGGCTCGAGTGCCGACCAGAACGTCCGCACCCATTCGCGCTCCTCGTCGAATCCATCCGCCGTCTCGGTCGAGGCGCCGATGTTGTAGGTGAAGACCGCATTCCGACCGCCGAACGCGGTCTCGTTCTCCCCCACTCGAGATACCGCCCCGCCCATCTGCCAGATCGGGAACGACGTCAGCGGCGATTCGATCTGCAACGAGTGCTCGACGGTGAGGTCGATGATCTCGTCCGTCAGCGCGGGAACGTCGCAGCTCTTGAAGTAGTACCAGCGCCCCGGCACGAAGCTCGGGTCGAACATCGCTTGATGGGTGAGGAACGGCTTCGGCATGCAGACGTCGGCGACCGGATTGCCGAACTCCCTCAGAGGGCGGATGAACTTCTCGCCCTCGTCGAGATCGCCGACCCAGCAAGAGGCGACCATCACGACGGGCTTGCCGTGCAGGTGCTCCGGAACGAAGGGAAGCGGCGGCGCCTTGCGGTGAATGACGATCGTCATCAACTCGTCGGGCGCGTCCGCAACCCAGTCGCGGTAGAAGCGCAGCACCTCCGGCGAATCCTCCATCGCCCAGAAGATCGGGCCCGCGAGCACGGTCGGCCCGAGCGGTACGAGGTCGAACTCGAACTCCGTCACGATCCCGAAGTTGCCCCCGCCGCCGCGGATGCCCCAGAAGAGCTCCTCGTTCTCGTCCGGGCTCGCCTTCACGAGCTCGCCGTCGGCGGTGACGAGGTCGACCGAGCGGAGCTTGTCGACCGACAGGCCGTGCTTGCGCTGGATCCAACCGATACCGCCGCCGAGGGTCAGGCCGGCAACGCCGGTGTGCGTGACGATCCCGGAGGGCGCTGCAAGACCGAACGCCTGCGTCTCCTTGTCGAGCTCGCCGAGCAGGACGCCGGCCTGCACTCGCGCGGTGCGAGCGTCCGGGTCGACCCGCACGCCCTTCATCGGCCCGAGGTCGATCAGGAGCGCGTCGTCGGCGACCGAGAGGCCGGGGAAGCTGTGCCCGCCGCCGCGAATTGCGACGGGCAGCCCTGTCCGCCGGCCGAACTTCACCGCCTGGATGACGTCCGCGACCCCCGCGCAGCGCGCGATCAGCGCCGGGCGCCGATCGAACGAACCGTTCCAGATCTTCCTGTGGAGGTCGTAGTCCGCGTGATCGCGGCCCACGATCTCACCGCGCGAGGCGGCCTGGAGCTCCGCCAGAGCGGATTCGTCGAGCTGGATTTCGTCGGCGACAGCGGTCATCGTCAGCGGCAGTGTCTCACTAGACGCTCGCGGTTACGAGTTCCTTCCGGTCCCGGGAGATCACGAAGCACCTCGCTGCGCTTGCCGCGGAGATCAAGCTGCCGGCTGACGCACCGAGACCCGAGGAGATCATCCAGCAGCAGCGCGACCGTCGCTCGAACAGCGACTCGACGTGAACGACATCGTTCGGACTACTCGCCCAACTAGCGCCACTCCGGCGGCCACGGCCGGAAACCCATCCGGAGCAGGTCTCCCTTCGCCCGCTCCGAGAGATCCCGCGCGAGGCGGCGGACGATCGCCTTCGCAACATTGCTGCGCGCTCCATTCCGGTCGAGGTCCGCGAGCGCCTCGTACTCCTCAGCGCGTCTCAGCGCCAACCGCACGGGTTGCTCGAGCCCGTCCGCCCAGAGGTCCGGCGTCATCCTGTTCGTCCAGCGCTTGATCTCACGCGGGTTGCCTTCGTCGATCGCAAACGACACGAAGCTGAGGCAGGGATGGCAGATGCCGATGTCGTCGACGTCCAGGTCGAGCTTGCGCGCGATCCGATCGGCAACGAGCTCGGGAAACATCCCGTCATGTCAGCACGACTCGCGTGCCGGATCTGTCTCAAGTCCGCGCCGGCTCTGGCCCTCGCAACGAGTACTCCCTGAGGAAGAGCACGACGGCGTCACACGGACGGCGATGAAGATCGCCGTAGTGATCCGCGAGGTGCCACCGTCCACGGTCGGCATGAACGCGAGCCCGAGCGCCATCAGTGTGAGGCCGGCGACCGGGAAGAGCTTGTATCGGCCCGTGCGAGCGCTAGACGTCGTAGGCCATGAGGATGGCGTCGACGTACTCGTCGCCGCGGCGGTAGTGGCCGCGGCGGTAACCCTCGCGCACGAACCCGAAGCGGTCGTACAGCGCGATCGCCGCCTTGTTCCACGGGAACACGTGCAGCTCGAGCTTGCGGACACCTGCCTGACGGGCCCATTCGACGGCGGCCTCGAGCAGCGCAGTGCCGACGCCGCGGCGGCGGTGGGCGGCGGCGACCATCAGGCCCAGGTCCGCGACATGGCGGCTCGCCGGATGCTGGTCGCGCGCGATCGAGAGGCGGCCGACGATGAGGCCGTCCTCCTCGGCAACGTAGACGGCCGCATTCGGGTAACGGCGGATCGCGCGCAGGTAGCGCCGCTCGTCCGAGGCGTCGCGCCAGCCGTTCGTGCTGACGAGCCAGCCCTCGGGCTCCGAGCCGACCGCTTGTCCGAGCTTCGCCAGCCCCTCGGCGTCCGCGGGATGGGCCGGGCGGACGATCACTCCACCACCACCCCCGCGCCGCCGCGGCGCGGATCGCCCGGCGGCGGCGAGGCGACCATCGGCGGACGTGACGGCGGAAGCACCGCCGAAGAAGAGGTTGCGGCTGCGCCAGCGCGTGACGTTCCAGCCAAGCGCTTCGAGCTTGTCGAGCTCGGCCTCGTCGTGTCCGCCCTCGCAGTGCAGGTCGTCACCTTCGAGATGGACACGCGGGCGGTCGATCGCGTCCTCGACGTGCAGGTCGTGCGCGACGGCGTTCACGACGATCTGCAGGACGGCGCCGCGCAGGCGGAGGGATCCGGCGCTCCCGACGACGAGATGCGGTCGGCCGTCGCGCAAGACGAGAGACGGGCTCATCATCGAAGAGAGCCGCGCACCGGCAGGCGGCATCCTGGTGACATCGAACTCGCCGATCATGTTGTTCAGATGGATGCCGGTGCCGGGGATGACGACGCCCGATCCGGCGCCGGTCGAGGACGTGAGCGACACGGCGTTGCCCGCGCCGTCGACGACCGAGATGTGCGTCGTGCCCCGCGCGATCGCCGCACGCTCTTCGAGCGCGCGCGCGAGCCCGCCGCGCCGGAGCGCGCGATCGAACCCGTCCATTCGCGCGTTCGCCTGCTCGCGCATGACGCGCGCTAGGTGGTCGATCGCCTCTGCCTTGCCGGGCTCGCCCGGCCCGAGGCTTTCGAGCAGCGGGAGCCCGTACGCGATCAGCACACCTCCCGCGGAGGGCGGCGGGTTCGAGAGGAACTCCTCGCCGCAGAACTGCGCTCGCACGGGGCGGCGGCGGATCACGCGGTACTCCTCGAGATCGCGTCTTGTGAAACAGCCGCCCTGCGCGCGCACGTGTTCGACGATCCTGTCGGCCGAGCTCACCTCGGTAGAGCACGTCCGCGCCGCGCTCGGCGAGCAGCTCGAGCGTGCCGGCGAGATCGCGCTGGACGAGCGTGTCACCGACCGTTAGGCAGTTCGCCGTTTCGCTCGTAGACCGCACGCGACTCCGGCGTGTGTCGCAGGATCAGGTCGAGGAGGTTGTGCAGGTACGCCTGGCCGTTGTTGAGCTCGACGCCGCTGCGCGCGAGCTCGATCGCCGGCTCGAAGAGCTCACTCCACGGCAGTGTTCCGAGCGACCGGTGCGCGCGCTCGAGCCCGAGGGCCGCGCCGGGAACTGCGCAAGATGCGGCCCCGATCGTGGAACGCCTGAGTCGAGCCTCCGCTGAAGTCGATCTCGACGCGATCCATCTCTGCCGGCACCGGGGCGGCCAGCCCGAGCCCGGGAACCGCGACGAAGAAATCGAAGACACGAGTGGTGTGGTCGCCCGCGCGGTGCGCGAGCATGAACCCGCCTGCGCCCGGGCCCGTAAGGGGGCTCTCCGCAACCCACGAGGCGAGCGCCGCGGCGACCGCGGCGTCGACCGCGTTGCCGCCGGCTTCGAGCACGCGCGCACCGGCGCGAGCTGTCAGCGGGTGCCCGGCGGCGACGGCCCCTCTCATGAGCAGAGGGTAGCCCGGTTGGCCGTCGCCTCTCAGGGCGCGCGGCCCCACTCGACGGCTCTCCTGTTGACCCGGGACGCCCGCGATGCGACGCTTCAACCGTGCGTTGGGGAGCACTCGTTGCTGCGGGGGCGCTCCTCGTCGTGCTCGCACGCGGCGCGGACGACGGCGCCGCAACGCCTCCGTGGGATCTCGGTGCGCACGCCAGTGATCCGCTCCTCGGCACCTGGGACACCGGCCGCATCTCGTTCGACCGCGTGACGGCGGCCCTGAGGGCAGCCGGCTACAACGAGCAGGAAATCTCCTTCTTCCAGCGGCAGTACGGGCTCAGGAGCGCCTCGAGCTGGCGCTTCGATCTCACGTTCTACAGGCAGCGCGGCCTGCCGACCCTCGTGCGGATGGGCTGGGATCCGACCATCGCGGCTACGCCGGTCGACGGAGAGCACACTCGGTACAGGCTGCTGCCGAACCATCGGGTCGCGATCACGAGCGTCGACAAGTTCCGCAGGTACCGCGAGGTCTACTCGTACCGCATCGTCGGCCGGAAGCTGAAGCTCCGCGTCGTCTCCCGAACCGATCCGACGAAGACGAAGGCCGACCTGCGCCTCGACAAGCGGGTGATGTACGTGATGGCGGCCGCGCCGCTTCGGAAGATCGGCTAGCGGGCCTCCAAGTTGCCGTAGGGCCGGGTGGCCCACGAGGGAGGCCGCATGCCCCTCGCAGGCCGACCCGCCGAGAGTTCGGGCCGGGTGGCCCGCGAGGGAGGCCGCATGCCCCTCGCAGGCCGACCCGCCGAATGAGTCAGGCCGGGTGGCCCGCGGAAGCAGCCGCCGCGCTTCCGCAGGCCTACCCGCCGTGAAATCGGGCCGGGTGGCCCGCGGAAGCAGCCGCCTGACTTCCGCGGGCCAACCCGCCGATTGGTGAATGCGACGGATCACCGCCGGCTCAACCGCCCTTGGGGTGCGGCTAGCCGACGGCGCCGGCGTCTGGATTTCGGCTGACCATGACCGTTGGACGCCGAAAGCCGGCGCCGGCCGTGCGCAGCCCCTGGGCGGCCGGCCGGTCGACGCTCGACTCTCGAAATCCTGGGTCATGTCCTTGCTCTTCCCTTCCGTCCGTCAGAACTCGAACGAGAATTCGACGGACTGCCGGCCCTCTGCCGGACCACTGCCTCGTTGTGGACGGTCGCGTCTCCGCTCGTCGCGGATCCGCCTGTGGCCGTGGCCGCGCCGCCGGTGCCGGTGCCGGCACCGCCGGTCGCCGTCTGCGTCGGGCTCGCCGTCGCGGCGCCGGACGTTCGCGTTACCGCCGTTGCCGCCGAAGATCGCCGGCGTCCCCACCCTGAGGACACGCCGCCGAAGGCGTCGCCGCTCGAGTTGCCGCCGCCGATGACCTCGCCGATGTTGGCGTTGCCACTGTTGGCGCTCGAGGACGGGTTGCCGCTCGCCGTCGCGGCTCCCGCCGTTCGCGGAACCGCTCGTGATGTTGCCGGAGGTGGCATTGCCACTCGTGGTGTCGGCCGTGATCGCACCAGTCGTGGCTGCTCCGCCAGTTGCGGTGCCACCGTTGGCGCTACCAGTCGTGGCGCGTGCCGCCGGCACCACCGGTCGAGGTCGCCGTCCGCGGCACCACCGGTCAGCATGCCGTCGTTACCCGCGGCGGAGGTGTTTCCGCCGTTCGATGCCTCTCCGCTTTCCGCGGAGCTCTCGCCACCGGCACCACCGGTTGCGTCACCGCTCTCGGCGGCGGCGAGGAAGGCGGCTGTCTGCGGCGCCGCTCGTCCCGGCGCCACCGGCACCGCCCGCACCGGACGTCGCCGCGCCTGAGCCGGCGTTGCCGCCGTTGAGGCTCGAGTCGCTGTCCGAGCGTGCATTGCCACCGTCAGCGTCGCTGGACGCGCGTCCGCCGTTGGCGGAGGCGTCGCCACTCTCGCCGCCGTTGGCGCGAGCATTGCCGCCCTCCGCGCTGACGAGTCGCCGACGGCAGCCGATCGCCTTGGAGGAAGCGTCACCGGTCTCGTTGCCTCCGGTGTTGCCGCCCTTGCTGACTGCGACGTTCTTGGCGTCACCAGCCGTGTTGCCGCCGGTCGAGCCGCCGGTCACGTTGGTATCGCCTGAGGCGTTCCCGGACGACGTGTCGCCGGACCGCGCCTCCGGCCTTGCCACCGGAGACCTCGACAACCGGCCTTGGCGCACGTGTTCGGGAGTCGCCACCGCTGCCTTGCCGCTGGAGTTGCGGTTCGAGTTTCGGCGTCACCGCCGATTCCCTTACCGTCGCCTCCTTCGGCACGCGCGTTCGCGTTTGCTGAGCCGCTGCGGGCACTCGCGTTCGACTGATCCACCGTTGCCGACTGGCTCCCGCTCACGCTGACCGTGATCGGTAGCCGGTGGATCATCTGCCAACGCCGTCGGGATGTAGACGACGAAGGCAGCAAACGCGGCGAGTGCTCCGAGCAGCCACCGAGTTTTGCCTGACAATGTTGCTCCTTTCGAGCAGTTTTGAACTTGCCTGGATGCGCCGAGATCCCAAGCGTCCCGGCGGGTTGAGATCAGCCGGAGGCCGAGTTACCCAGGCCGCTCGAAGGCAGCAGAGTCCACCGACCGCCCAAGGGTCGGTACGTAATCGAGCAGCCGCCCAACACCGGGGGCTGCAAGCTTGAAAGGCCGCGTCAGCGCGGCGAACGCGCCCGCGCGAGGGGGCGCGAGTGGTTCCGCCGATCTGAGAGCCGTCGCGGCAGAGCGCGCGCATGCAGAGCAGCGGGGCCGGCGCGTCCGGCGTCGAGGCGCGCGGCGTCGACCGCGTCGGCGCCGACGGGTGAGGCGCCCGAAGTCACCGTCGAGCCCGCCGCGAACCTCGTTCCCGTGCTGGAGGCCGCGTGTCGGCGCTTCGAAGGCTTTCCAGAGAGGTGGCGGCGATTCGGATGACGCGGGCTCCCGGCCTTGCCGGTTGTCCCACCCCTCGGCCTCACGGGCTGGTCGAGCTCGTCCGCGCTCTGTGCGGCGAACGCCCGCGGCGCGGCGAGCGTCAGCAGAGGCTCGAGCGTCGAAGCCGGCAGCGAGACCGGTTCGGGGGCGACCGGCCCGTTCCAGCCGGCGACGTTGAAGCCCGTATTCGTCGCCAGGGCGGAGGCGGTGCCGGACTGCACGACCTTGGCGCTCTGCTCGGCGCTACTCGATCCAGGTGATCGGGCCGCTCGCCGTCTGGGTGATCGCCTGCTCGATGCTGCTCGTGTTCTTCATCTGGGAGGCGACGCCGACCGACATTGGACTGGGTGAGTGCCGGATTCCAGAGGCCGCGGGCCGGGATCTCGACGTCGTTGAGGTTCCCGGCGAAGGTCTGTGCCACTTCGCTCGAGGCATCCGCGACCTGCACGTTGACCGCCCACTGATCGGCAGTCTGCGTCTGATTCTTGCCACCGCCGACCTGCACCTGCGTCAGGTTCTGCGTGATCGAGCTGAAGGAGGTCGCCAGCGCTGCCGCCTGCGCGAAGTTGATCTGGACAACCGCGAGGATCTTGGCCACCGAGTGCTTCTTCGAGGAGATCTCGCTGTGGTTCCGCGTGTGCGACTGGACGGCCCGGGCGCTCGCGAAGGCGCTCTGCAGGTTGTCGATCTCCTGAGCCCCGCCCTGGCGGTGAATCGCCCCGTCGCCGGCGCCGCTCTGAGTCTGCGAGACCGCCTGGATGGCCGCGAATCCGGCCGCCGCGACCGCGATTGAGGCGACCGCGTTCGTCTGGTCGAGGGAGACGAGGTCGCCGGCGCTGACGAAGCTCGCGTTGTCGGCGCCCGTCTGGACGACGACCGCGACCGCACTCACATCCTGGGAGCTGATGACCGATTGGTCGCCGGCCTGCGAACCGCTGTTCGCCGCATCCGTGGTAGCGGCGCCCGTCTGAGCGATCGTCGTCGTCGCGTTGGCGGTCGCGCTCGCGGCCGCAGCGTTCGTCTGCTTCACGGTCGGCGTATCGGAGGCCTGGGTCGTCGCGGCGGTGGGGGGAGCAGCGGTCGCTGTCTGGGGGGTCTGCGACGAAGTCGGAGTCGGGCTCCCTGTCCAGGACCAATCCCACACCCACGTGCAGGCGCAAGCCTGGTCGGAGACGAAACCTACGCTCTGATCGCCGTTCGTCCACGTCCATCGCCAGATCCAGTGGCCTGTGACCGGAGTGATCGCGTCAGGCGCGGTCGTCGTGGCGGCCGCAGCCGGCGAGGGCCAGTTCCAGTTCCAGTTGTTCCCGTCGGTCGGGGCGGCGTTCGGGGGGATCGGCGCCGATCCGAGGGCCCAGCGTCCACGTCCACGTCCACGGCTGGCCGTTGCTCGGTGCGGAGACACCGCCCGGACCTTGGACGTCGACCGTGACGTTGATGTTCTTGTCGCCCGTCTTCGTCGCCGTTGCGTCGGTCGCATCGGCCGTTGCGGTGTTCGTCTGGCTCAAACCATGGTTGTCACCTGAGCTGTTGACACGGACCGACACGTTGAGGTTGGTCGGCGACACCTGGCTTGCATCTGCAGAGGTGTCGGTTGTTACCGGCGCTCCGGTCGCACCGGCTCCAGCGGACCCGGAAGTCGACGATGGACAGTCAGGACCGCACTGCTCGAGCCCCTGGTCGATTCCTGCGGAGTTGTCGATGGTCGCCGTATTGGTCCCGGCCGGACTACTGGGTAACTGAGACGTACCGGCGGTCGAGTTTGGGTCGATGCCGGCCGCGGTCGCGTCGGCGGAGTTCGTTTGTGAGATCGGCCCCTGGTCGCCGGAGCTGCCGACGCGGACAGACACGTTGACGTTCAGAGGCGAGGACTGGTTCGCCTGCGCGTTTGCAGCGGCCTGCGAGCCCGCGGCGCCTGCAGCGCCGGCGCCTGCATTGGCACTCGCGGCGTTCGACTGCTGGACGGGGCCATCGTCGCCCGGGCTGTTGACGCGCGCCGAGACGTTGACGTTCGAAGGCGACTCCTGCGACGCGTTTGCGTTGGCGTCGGCTTGCGCCGGGCCTGCGTTGTTCGATGCACCTGCTGCCGCACCTGCCTGCGCGGCGTTGTTCTGCGAAACGCCGCCGCTGTCGCCGGGCTGGTCTACCCGGGCGGTGACGTTTGTGTTGCCCGGCTGCGTTTGAGTCGCGCTCGCGTCGGCGTTCGCGTCGGCGTTGGCGTGGCCGTTCGCGTTGCCGTTCCCGTTGGCGGCGGGGTTCTTGTCCGTCGGGCCGTTGCCGTTGCCATTGTCCGTTGCCGTTGCCCGTTGGCACTTGCGTTGGGCGCGGAGGTGGCGCCGCTGCCGGTCGTCGCGGGGTCTGGCTGCGGTGTCGGATCAGCGCTCGCGACCTGCGCCTGAGGTTGAGAGTCGGCGGGGGCGGCGGCGTCGGAGGAAGCCGGAGCAGCGGCCGGAGCCGCTTGCGAAGCGGTGTCGGAGCTAGTCGGGGGGGTGGCGGGGGGATCTTGCGAATCAGCAGCGCGGGCGGTCGCGGTTCCCACGACCCCCGTAACGACGACCGCCGCTAGCGCGACGAGCGAGCGGCGGACGAACGTTCGGTTGCGGGAGCTGCTCGTCGCGTCACGTGGTGTGCGCGCAAGGTGTCCCGCTTTGCTGCTGACCCTGATGCGGCTGATCGTTGACTCTCCCCTGAGTCGAACTCTCCCCTCTTGCGCCGTGTTTTCTTTCAGCGCAACGCCGCAGGCAACGAGCGATGTTACTCCCCTGCCGCTCAAAGTCAACGCCGACTTTCAACTCGCCACGAGAAATTCACACAGAAGAAACCTGCTGTTCACGCCGCGAGCGTGAACTAGTTCCGCAGGAACGACGGAGGCTCGAGCTCTTCCTCGGGGGCCGTGAGTGCGCGGACGAAGCTCCGCTCGCGGCTTCGCCCTGCGCCGCCGAGGCCCGTCGCGATCACCGTGACCCACACCTGACCCGTCAGCCGCTCGTCGATCGTCGCGCCGAAGATGATCTGCGTCTCGTCTGTCGCGGTCTGCCGGATCACCTCCGCGGCCTCGTTGACTTCCAACAGGCTGAGGTCGGTGCCACCGGCGATCGAGAGGAGGATCCCGCGCGCCGCGCCGAGCTCCGTGTCGATGAGCGGCGAACGCAGAGCGCGCTCCGCAGCTTCGCGTGCACGGTTCTCGCCGCTGGACGAGAAGCCGATCCCCATGAGTGCGGTCCCCGAGTTCTCCATGATCGTTCGCACGTCGGCGAAGTCGAGATTGATCAGTCCCGGCAACGTGATCAGGTCGCAGATGCCTTGCACGCCCTGGCGGAGAACGTCGTCGGCAATCTTGAACGCGTCGAGCATCGACGTCGACTTGTCGAGCACTTCGAGCAGTCGGTCGTTCGGGATGACGATCGTCGTGTCGCACTCGCGCCGAAGAGCTTCGATGCCCGACTCCGCCTGCGCACGCCGCTTCGTTCCCTCGAACTTGAACGGGATCGTGACGATGCCGACTGTCAGCGCGCCGAGGCTCTTGGCGATCTCGGCGACGACGGGTGCAGCACCTGAGCCGGTGCCGCCGCCCTCACCTGCCGTCACGAACACCATGTCGGCGCCGCGGAGCGCGCCCTTGATCTGGTCGTGCGACTCCTCTGCGGCTTTTCGACCGACGGCCGGGTCGGATCCCGATCCGAGTCCCTGCGTCAGCTCGCGGCCGATGTGGATCTTCGTCTCCGCGTCCGAGAGCTGCAGCTGCTGCACATCCGTGTTGACCGCGACGAAGTCGACCTGGTTGATCCCCGCGTCGATCATGCGGTTGACGGCGTTCAGGCCGGCGCCGCCGACGCCGACGACCTGGATCCGCGCGAGATAGGAGCCGAGCTCACCGGCGATGACGCGATGGAGGCGAGGCGCCGGCTCGAGCATCGGCTCGAAGTAGCGCGCGGCCGGCGGCTCGGGCAGCACGGTCGGCGGCGGTTCCGGGGTTGGCTCCGGAGCCGGCTGCGGCTCCGGCTCCGGTTCTGTGGGCTCGGGGGTCGGATCGGGACGCGGCGGCGCCGGAGTGTCGACCTCGTCCTCCCACGTGGGGACGTGATCGACGGTCGCCTCGTCCGGCTCCTCGGCGGGCGCGCCCTCGACCTCGCGCTCCTGCTGCTGGCGCTGCGCCGCTTCCGTCGCCTTGAACAGCTCCGCGAGCGGGCCTTCACGCATGCTCGCGCGCTTTCGCGCCATTGAGCACCTCCTTCGCGAGGTCGCGGTAGACCTCGGCCGCCTCACCGCTCGGGTCGTAGCTCAGCACGGACTGTCCTTTTACCGGCGCCTCCGCGTAACGGATCGTCTTCCGGATCTTCGTGTTGAACACGAGGTCGCCAAAGTTCTCCTTGAGTATCTCGACCGCTTCCTTCGAGTGCAGGAGGCGCCTGTCGTACATGGTCGGGAGGATTCCCTGGATCTCGACGTCCGGATTGAGGTTCTCGCGGATCATCGAGAGGGTGTTCTCGAGCTGGACGAGCCCGCGGAGCGAGAGGTACTCGCACTGGACCGGGACGATCACCCCGTTCGCGGCCACGAGCGCGTTGATCGTCAACAGGCCGAGTGACGGCGGGGTATCGATCAGGATGTACTCGTAGGCGTGCTTGACGCTCACGAGCGCCTTCTCGAGGGCGCGCTCGCGCCCGATCATCGAGGACAGCGCGAGCTCGGCCCCCGCAAGGTCGATCGACGAGACCGCGACGGGCACCTCGGCCTCGCGGATGATCTGCTCGATCGGCAGCCTGTGGACGAGCACGTCGAACATCGAGCGCTCGATCTCGTCCGGGTTCCAGCCCTGGCTCATCGTCAGATTCCCCTGCGGATCGAGGTCGACGAGCAGTACCGAGTGGCCCTTCTCCTTGAGCGCGACGCCGAGGTTCAGCGTCGACGTCGTTTTCGCGACCCCGCCCTTTTGATTGGCGAATGCGATGACGCGACCCAGATGTGGTTCCGTGTTAATGGACGATGACCGTGGTGTGGGACGCGGAAGCAGGCGCGAGAGCCGCATGTGGCGCTCTTTCGGGCCAGGATAGCCGGTTCCTTCCGATATCCCGCATGATCACGGGCGTCCCGGACGCCGTCCGGTTGCGAGGGGGTCGGCGGCTAGGCGCTCTCGATTGCGACCCGCACGCGCATCGTGTAGCCGAGCGAGACGCCCGAGTTGCTGATCAGGCGCGCGTCGCACCTCGCCGGGCCGGCGTTCGGCAGGTCGAGCGTCTGGCGGAGGCGGCCGCGGCCGAATGCCTTGTTCACCAGGACTTCTGCCGTCGCACACGATCTGGGCCCGCGCACGGATCCCCTTGCGCTTCGGCTTCGACATCGTCGCGGTCACGGTGATGTGCCGCCCCGGGCCGAGCAGCCCGAACGGGACGCTGAAGCGGTCGCGCGGAACGAGCGTCCCGCGCCGGTTGAGGATCAGCGGGACCTCGGGCGCCGCCGGCAGCGGCTCGGTCGGCGTGCCCAGCTCGGCAAAGAGCGCCGCCTTCAGGTCTCGTCCGGAGCGCCGATCCAGGGCGTGCCGTACCGCATACCGGTGTGGATGTAGGCGTAGTCCTCCGCGAAGATCTCGCCGATGCTGTGGTCCCAGCCGAGCGAGTAGTCGAACGCGACCCGCCCGCTCGCGAGGAGCGACGCCATCCCTCGTCTCGCCCACCACGTCGGGGTGCCGTTCAGCTCCGGGACGCCGGGAACACGCCAGGCCGTGTCGAGGTGATGCCCGTACTCGTGCAGCAGGACGCTCTCGAGCAGCTTGCTCTTCCCCGCCTGAACGATGATGTTCGCCGGGCCCGAGCGGCCCGTGTAGCAGGCCGCGGCCTCCTGCCCACCGCAGAGTGCAGGGATTTGCGGCTCGGGAACGATCCGGATGGTGACGGTGCTGATCTCGTTGCCGTGCGCCGCGGCGCGGAGGACGCTTGCGTACCACTCGGTGTCGACGTTGGGCGCGCGAACGTCGAAGGTGATCGTGCGGCCCTGCGAGTCGTGCGAGGTGACGATCGCGGCATCGGCACCGGCCGCAACGGCGAGGCCCAGAGCGAGTGCCGCGAAGAGCGCAACCAGCAGGCGGCGAGGGACCACGTCGCCCATCGAACCAGAGTTACCTAAGAAGCCGCGCGACCGGATGTAAGGAGTCGGTAAGCGTCAGCCGCTGACGGCCGCTGCCCGCGTGAGGCCGAAGCGTCGAACGAGTGCCAGAAGACCGGCGAGCGCGACGACGGCGGCGCCGACGACGATCACCATGCCCTGCGCAGCGACTGCGAAGGCGAGCGCTTCAGCCTTCGGGATCCCGCCGATGATGAGGATCGCGGCTCCTGCGCCGGCCTGGGTCGCGGCCCCGGCCGGTGCGATCGGCAGGGCGGCCGACGCCGCCGAGGCGCACAGGAATGCGAGCGCGAGCGGGAACGAGGCGCCGATCGCCAGCGCGTTGAAGAGGACGAACACGGCCACGCCGCGCAGCGCCCACGAGACGGAGATCAGAAACCAAGCCTGCGAGGCAGAGCGCGGGCAGGCGGTATGGCCCGTTCAGCCAGCGGCCGACCTTCCAGCGGCGGACGAAGCCGAGCCGCGCGATGCGCGGCAAGAAGAGAACGAGCACCGCTGCAGCGACACCCGCGGCGGCAACGAGCGCGAACCCGGCCTGGACGCCGCCCGAATGCGAAGCGGCGGCTGCGACGGAGGCCATCGGCGTGAGCGCGGCGCTGTCGAGGAGGCCGACGATGATCAGCGTTAGGCAGATGGCGCCGAGGCCGGCCGTCCGCTTGCCCGGCCCGCGCCGCACGACGGCAATCCGGATCGCCTCGTCGAATCGTCCGGGAAGGGCGACTCCGCCGACGGATGCCGCGCCGCCGGCGGCGGCCAGTGTCAGCGCTTCGGGCCGCTCGTCAGCGCTGAAGAGCCGCTGCCATCCCCAGGCCTTGAACGCATAGGCGAACAGGAACAACAGGCCGGCTGCTACGACGAGCAGGGGATCTGCGTTCGCGAGCGGCCAGCCCGAGTGGACGAAGTGCATCCCGGTAAGCACGGCCGCAGCGAGTGCGCCTGTGACGAAGACAGCGTTGATGCCGATTCGAGCTCTCCGGGAGCCGGCGATGCGGCGCGCTCTCGCGATCTGCGGCGAAATCGGGAAATTTTCGAGAAGGGTCGAGAGCTGCATGGGGAAAGCCTTACGTTGAAGACGGAGCCGGATGCTGTCGACTGGGCCGAGTTCGCCGCACGAGCCGTCAGTCCTTGGGCTCGCCGTCATCGTAGCCCAGGGACTCAATACGTCCGATCAGTCCAACTCCACGAAAGTACAGTTTGTTCGAGCGGGGGTAGTAACAGATGTCGTTCGCTTCCCTCGTGCCGTAGGCCAGAAACGTCATGCCGTCCGGGCCGGCACGGAAGAAGTGCGAGATCCCCGTGCTCGGTGGACGCGAGATGATATGGCCTGCGCGGACTTCGTGGTCGACCCTGCCGTGCTCCTGACGCTGGGGAGACGGCCAGAGCTCCAGCGTCCCGCCTCCGTCGAGCACGACGAAGATCTCCTCGTCGGCCGAGTGGCAGTGCGGCGGCGCGCCTGACCTTCCCGCTTCGAGGTGGGCCCAGTTCAGCCCGGTCCGGACCGCCCCGGCCCGCCGAGCAAGCGGCACCACCTTGCCGAGCTCGCCCTCGTAGTCCGGTTCGGCGTCGGCGAGATTGACGATGCTCGGCGGCCTGTCGAGGGGCTCCGGCCAGTCGAGCTCGGGCTCCGCTTCGAACGGCGGCGGGTCCTGGTCGACCTCCGTCCAGGTCGGGTTCAGCCAGTACCGCTTCGCGTTCGGCAGGTACGCGCCCGGAGTTCGCATCCGGTGTCCGAATGCCAGAACGGTCAACCCGTTCTCTCCCGCTCGGAGCGTGTGAGCCTCGCGCATCGCCACATGCACGATGCAGTCGTCCGTGCGGACGTCGTATGTCTTCCCGTCCTGGCGGGATACGCCTGATCCGTCCAGCATGAAGAAGATCTCCTCTTCGACGGGATGCATGTGCTCGGGCGTCGGGACCTCCCCGGGTGCGAGTCGAATACGTCGGAGGCCGACGCCGATGGTGCCGGCTGCACGGCCGAGGTCGGTCCATTCGCCGTGGATGTGATTGCGGTCGACCCGGTACGGCTCGACCTCGTCCCAATGTGCAATCACGCCGGCTCTTCAGCGCCCTCCGCAGCCGATGTCACTCGAGGCGTCAGCTACGCGCAGCGAGCCGCTCTTCCATTGCCACGCGGATACGAGCAGCAATGTCGGGATGCGCAGCTTCCAACTGTCGGAATTCGGAGCCGAACATGACGAGGAGCGACGACGGCGAGCTGGCGGTCACCGTCGCGGTGCGGCGCCCGTCTCCAAGGATCGCGATCTCACCGAAGAAGTCCCCGGACTCGAGGTTGGCAACGCACTCGCCGTCGCATGTGACGGTTGCCGTTCCGCCCGTGAGAACGAAGAAGCAGTACCCGGGCGCTCCTTCGCCGCAGAGCCGGACTCCCTCGCTGGCGCTCTTCTCCTCGAACCAGCCGGCAAGCTCGGAACGCTGACCGTCGCTCAACGAGCTGAAGAGCGGGACGGAAGCGAGCTTTTCGACGCCGGCCATGAGAATCCAGAAGCTACCGCTGCGTCTCGTGGCGGTCAAACGCCTATGTCACCGGTTGAGCGAGAGCCGCTGCACACCTTTCGACTGCTTTCTCCGCCCGCTCACCTCCTTCCAGGCGCACCCATGCCTCGGCCGCCTGGACGAGGCCGCGCAGCTCCTCGAGCACGGCGCCGGGGGGTGCGCCTTCGCGTTCGAGCTGTTCGATCCGGTCGAGCCGGGCCAGCACCGCGCGAGCCTCGTCCATGCCACGACGGTAGCCGTCGAAAACGCGCGTCTCTGTAGACAGACTGTGCCTTCCTAGACTTCGGGCATGACCGTCTGCGCGAACTGCGGCGAAGAGAATCCGGAGCGGGCTCGCTTCTGCTGGTCTTGCGGAGCGGCGCTCGACGAACAGCCGCGCACCGCCGCAGAAGAACGAAAGGTCGTGTCGGTCCTGTTCGTCGACCTCGTCGGCTTCACCGCCGCATCGGAGCAAGCGGATCCCGAGGACGTGCGTGCGCGGCTGCGTCCGTATCACGCGCGCGTGAAACAGGAGATCGAACGCTTCGGGGGCACGGTCGAGAAGTTCATCGGCGATGCGGTGATGGCGGTCTTCGGCGCACCCGTCGCGCACGAAGACGACGCCGAACGGGCTGTGACCGCAGCGCTTCGCATCGTCGAGGCGATCGCCGAGCTCAACGACCGCCATCCGGGCCTCGAGCTGGCCGTTCGAGGCGCTGTCAATACCGGCGAGGCGATGGTGACGCTCACCGCGCGGGCTGCAGAAGGAGAGGGGCTCGTTGCGGGCGACGTGGTCAACACCGCTGCTCGGCTGCAGCAAGCTGCTCCGGTCGGCGGCATCGCAGTCGGCGAATCAGACGTATCGCGCTACACGCGAGCTCTTCGAGTACGACGAGCTCGAGCCGGTCAGGGTGAAGGGGAAGGCTGATGCGGTCAGGCTCTGGCACGCGAAGGCACCGCGACGCCGCTTGGGCGTCGACGTCGAGCCTGCGCCGCGAACGCCCCTCATCGGCCGAGACGACGATCTCGCTCTGCTCCGATCGACGTACGCGCGCACGCTTCGCGATGCGTCGACGCAGCTCGTCACGATCACCGGCGAGCCGGGCGTCGGCAAGACGCGCCTCGCGACCGAGTTCCGGAACTGGTTGAACGACCAGGAGGAGCTTGTTTTCTGGCGGCAGGGACGTTCACTCCCCTACGGCGAAGGCGTCACCTTCTGGGCGCTCGGCGAGATGGTGAAGGCCCACGCCGGCATTCTCGAGTCCGCGGCGCCGGAGGAGGCGCTGGCGAAGCTGAGGGTGGCCGTCGCCGAGGTTGCCGAGGATGAGTCCGAGCAGGACTGGTTCGAGTCGAGCCTTGCTCCGCTCGTAGGCGCCGGAGAGACGCCCGCCGCGGCCGATCGCGAAGAGCCGTTCACCGCGTGGCGCCGCTTCGTCGAAGGCGTCGCTGCACAGAGGCCACTCGTGCTCCTCTTCGAGGACCTCCATTGGGCCGACGACGCCCTGCTCGCGTTCATCGAGCATCTCGTCGACTGGTCGAGCGGTGTGCCGCTCCTCGTTCTCTGCACCGGCCGGCCGGAGCTCTACGAGCGCCGGCCGGGTTGGGGCGGCGGGAAGCGAAACTCGAACACGATCTCGCTCTCACCGCTCGGCGACGACGACACGACCCGCCTGATCGCGGCGCTCCTCCGTCAGACCGTCCTGCCGGTCGAGACGCACGCCCGCCTCCTCGAACACGCCGGGGGCAATCCGCTCTACGCGGAGGAGTTCGTCCGAATGCTCGACGACCAGGGCATGCTGTCCGCCACGGCCGGGCTGCGCGACACCGAGATTCGCGTGCCGGACACGGTGCAGTCGCTGATCGCTGCACGGCTCGACACGCTTCGACCTGAGCGGAAGGCGCTGCTGCAGGACGCCGCCGTGGTGGGCAAGGTCTTCTGGGCCGGCGCTCTCGAGGCGATGGGCGGCACGGACGAGAAGTCGGTGCGGGACGGTCTCCACGAGCTCGCCCGCAAGGAGCTCGTCCGAGTCGGCCGTCACTCCTCCGTCAAGGACCAGGCCGAGTACTCCTTCTGGCACGCGATCGTCCGCGACGTCGCGTACGCGCAGATCCCACGTGCCGTGCGCGCGAGCAAGCACGTCGCGGCTGCCGAGTGGATCGAGGCGATGGCAGCCGAGCGCGTCATGGATCACTCGGAGTTGCTCGCGTATCACTACGTCCAGGCCCTCGAGCTCTCGCGCGCCGGCCGGCGTCGCCGCCGATGCCGACGGGATCACTCGATCCGCTCGACGCTTCCTCGAGCTGGCAGGCGACCGCGCCATGTCCCTCGATCTCACCAAGGCGGCCACGTACTACCGGCGCGCGCTCGCCCTCGACATAGATGACGACTCCGGGACGCGCAGGTTTGCTGGTGAAGTCCGCGCTTGCCAACCCCGACTCGCTGGACGATGCGGAGCAGGAGCTCGAGGAGGCGCTTGCGATCTATCGCGGCGTCGGCAACGAGCCGCGGCAAGGCTGGGTGCTCGTGCATCTCGCCCAGGAGGCCCATGTCCGGGGCGAAGCCGAGCGAGGGGAGCGGCTGCTGTCGGAGGCGATCGATCTGCTCGAGCGCCATCCTCCCGGTGAAGAGCTCGCGGCCGCCCACACACGACAAGCGGCGTTTTTCGCGCTCGCCAGCAGGCCGCGAGAGTGTCTCCAGGTGACCGAGCGGGCGCTCCCTGTCGTCGAGGGTCTCGGCCTCCGACGATACGAGGCACGCCTCCGGCAGTACCACGGTGTCGCACGTTTCGAGCTGGGCGAGGTGGACGGCCTCGCGGATATCCGCTACGGCATCGAGCTGGGCCGTGAGCTCGGCGATCTCGTCACTGTCGCCTTCGGCCACAGCAACCTCGGGACGATGACGCTGTCGCTCTCGGCTCAGGAAAGCGCTGACATCTATACGGACGCTGTCGACTTCGCCGACCGTCGCGGCATGAGCGGGAGCACCATGTGGTTGAGAGCGGAGCGGACTTGGCCTCTCTACGACCTGGGCCGCTGGGACGAGATCCTGCGCGAGGTGGCGATCGTCGAAGACTGGGGTCGTTCTCGCGGCGGAGGCGGCTACGTCTCGATCATCGCGCTGCCGCAGAAGGCGCTCGTGCTCGTGCAGCGAGGCCGGAACGCCGAGGCCGTCTCGGTCGTTGCCGATTACCTGTCCGCGGCCCGCGAGGCGCGGGATCCGCAGGTGCTGGTGCCGGCGCTGGTCGCGGCTGCTGCGGTCGCAGCCGCAACGGGGAATCACGCGGAGGCTCCTGCTCTCGTTCGCGAGGCAGAGACGACCGCGCGCGGAGTCCAACGATCGCGCTACCTCGCGGATCTGGTGTCGATTGCGGTGGACGTGAACGCAATGGATGCCGCCGAGGCTTTGGTCACCGGTACCGATTACGCAACCGGCCGGCCTGCACATGTTTGGGCTGCCGCTCGCGCCGTCTTCGCGGAGGCGACAGGAGAGACGGAGGCCGCGCTCGCCCTCCACGACGAGGCCGCGGCCGGTTGGGCGAACCAGGGCTCCATTCCCGGCCGGGCGAAGTCACTGCTCGGCGCAGGGAGATGTGTGATCGCGCTCGGACGCCCGCTCGAGGCGACTGGGCGTCTGCACGAGGCGCGCGAGCTGTTCTTGCGTCTCGGCGCGCGGCCTGCGGTGACGGCGGTCGACGACTCGCTCGCCCGGGCGACGAGCGTCAGCGCCTAGCCTGCAGCAGCGGCGGCTCGCTCGTGCGCGAGCGTCGGTCTCGGGCGCAGGCCGAGGATCGACTCGTCGAGGCTCGCGACGAGCCTCGCGCGATCACCGGACAGCAAGGTCTCGACGAGCGCGCGGCGGACAAGGTCGGGATCCGGGTCCCCGCGTAGACGTTCCTGTACCTCGGCGCGCGCACGCGGCGTGTCGCCCAGGAGGAGGGCGCCGCGGACCGCGGCGGCCCAAAGGCCGTCGTCGCCCCCGAGCAACGCTGCCAGAGAAGCCCTGAGCTGCTCGGCCCGGAACGGCTCGGCCTGGAAGAGCGCGAGCTCCCACCGATCCAGCGCTTCACCGAGCTCCGGATCGTCGTCTGCGAGGGCGAGCTTCGGCCTGAGGCCGGCTGCGAGCCCGGCCCGAAACGAGTCGAGACGCGTCGGCTCGCCGGCGGGCTGGGTCGCCGCGATGGGGAGAACGGGCCGGATCCCGTACGGCCGCCAGTCCAGCCGCTCGAAGAGGACGGGCCCGGCTGCGACGGGCGCCGCCGTTGCGAGACGGATAGCAGTCACTGCATCGGCGAGCTCGCCCGGCGCATCCGGCGGCTCGGTCGTTCCCGACTCCAGGGCTCGCTCGAGCTCGAGGATGCAGAGCCGGTCCGGCTCACGGCCGAAGTCGGCCGGCAGCAGCCCGTTGGCCTCCGGCCACAGCTTCGCCAGCTCGCCGGTCGCGGCAACACGAAGACGGAGCCCGGCGCCGAGGTCGATCGTCGCACCACCTGTCGTGATGCCGACGACAGGCGCGACGGCGCCGTAGCGGTGTCCCTGCCCGAAGAGCGCGTGTTCGAGCTCGGCGTATGCGCGCGCGAAAGCTCCGTCGTCCCAGTCGAAGCCGCCGCAGAGCTCGCCGGTGCGTGTCAGGAGCGGCAACAGCACGCTCGTGAAGAGCGCCTCGTGCTCGCCTGCGCGCGGCCCCGCATGTGCGCGCGCGAAGATCGCGGCCGCCGGCTCGCGCTTCAGCTCCTCGACTGCCAGCTGCGCGTCGGGACGAGCACGTAGCTGGTGCGCGCGCGCCTCGATGAAGGGCTTCACCAGCGGGCGGTACTCGTACAGCGACGGCCGGTCGTGCGAGTTGTGTTCCTCGAACGCGAACGGCAGCTCCTCCCCGCGCTCGACGTCGAGGAGGAGCGCGCGGAACGATCCGAGCGTGAATGCACGGACGAGCTTCGAACAGGTTCGGAGCGCGCACGATCACGACTTCGGTTACGCCGTTTGCGGTTCCTCTCCTCTCTGGCACTGCGGGACACCAGTACGCCATGCGCGCACCGTCACCCTGAGGCCAGGACCGGATCAGCGCACCGCAACGAGGACACGGCCGACCCTTGCGACGATAGACGTTCGAGCGGCCGGGCGCGCCGTCCAGCCGGGCCTGCATGAGTCGGTGCGCGTGTTCCAGCGTCGCCCGTAGGTCCGGTTGGGACACGTGAAGGAGGGGTTGCCACGGGGAGACGCGTGCGTGCCAGAGCGACTCGGCTTTCCAGACGTTGCCGATTCCGGCGACGAGCCGTTGGTCCAGGAGCGCGTCGCCGACCGCACGGTGCTGGTCGTCGCGGCGGAAGCGTGTGAGCATCACGTCGTAGTCCGGCCGCTCCGCGAGGATGTCCGGGCCGAGCCTCCGCGCGACACCGCGATCGAGCTCGAGCACCGCCCCGTTGAACATCGCGCCGACGTAGTCGTCGCCGCGCAGCACGAGCCACGGCGTCCCGAAGATCGGTGTCTCGCGCCGGAAGACGCGCCAGCGCCCCTTCATCCGGAGATGGCTGCGAAGGACGACGCCGCCTTCGAAGCGGAGGAGCAGGTTCTTGCCGACCGCTTCGACTCCTTCGAGCCGGCGGCCGTCGAGGCGCGGCGCAAGCTGCTTCACCGCCGCACGCGGGTGCGGCGTCTCCACGCGGACCTCCTGGCCGACGAGGACCTGGAGACGGCGTGCCGCCCGGTGAAGAGCGTCGCCTTCGGGCATGCTCGAAGGGTATGTCGCGTCGTGTTCGCGCGGCCGTGGCCGGAGCTGTCGCCGCGGCCGTCTGGGGATTGCAGGAGCCGCTCGACCAGCGTGTCTTTCGCTGCGAGTACTCGGACGTCGAGCTGCTGGGACGCGGGAACCGTGCGGTCGGTTTCGCCGTGCACGCGCTGAACGGCGCCGCGTTCGGGCTCGCGTTCGACCTGGTGCGGTCGAGAGTCGACGTCGAGCCGCGCCGACTCGCGGTGGCGCTCGCGCTGGCGGAGGACGTCGCCCTGTGGCCGCTCATAGGCCTCGTAGACCGTTCCCTGGTCACCAACCCCCGCGCGTTCGCGCAGTCGGTCTATCGGCACGCGCTCTTCGGTGTGATTCTCGGGCGACTCTCTTGACACCGCGTCAGTTGTGCCAGGCACGCGGACATGGCCGCGAGCAAAGGCATCTGCGTGCGGCGGAAACCGTTGGGTCGTGACACCCTCGACACACTTCCGTGACGCTTTCGTATTGGTGCCTGGCACCGGGTGGGTACGCTCAAGACATGGCGGCGAGGTACGAGTCGACGCGATTCGTCGCTCGACGGCCGAAACACGCGGACCATCGAAGGACGAAAGCATGCGCGCCGTCGTCGTGACCCGGACCGGCGGTCCCGAGGTTCTGGAGGTGCAGGACCGGCCCGCGCCGCGACCCGAAGAAGGTCAGCTGCTCGTCGACGTGGAGGCCGTCGGGATCAACTACCGCGACGTCTACGAGCGGAACGGCGCGTACGGAAGGACGCCGCCGTTCGTCGCCGGCGTCGAGGGCGCCGGCACGGTCACGGCGGTCGGCGAGAACGTGACCGAGCTCTCGACCGGGGACCGCGTTGCCTGGAAGGACACGCCCGGGAGCTATGCCGAACAGATCGCGCTCGACGCGACGCAAGCCGTCCCGATCCCGAACGGGATCTCGACAGAGCAAGCCGCAGCGGTGCTCCTGCAGGGCTTGACCGCCCATTACCTCGCGACGAGCACGTATCCGGTCGAGCCGGACGACGCGGTGCTCGTCCACGCGGCGGCCGGAGGCGTGGGCTTGCTCTTGACGCAGATGGTGAAGTCGCGCGGCGGCCGCGTGATCGCCACGACGTCCACCGACGAGAAGGCTTCACTGGCCCGCGAGGCCGGTGCGGACGACGTGATCGACTACGACGCTTTCGCCGAACGCGTGCGCGAGCTCACGGACGGTAGGGGCGTCTCCGTCGTCTACGACGGTGTCGGGAAGGCGACCTTCGACGAGAGCCTGCGCTCGTTACAACCGCGCGGAACGATGGTGCTGTACGGCGCGGCCAGCGGACCCGTGCCACCGTTCGATCCGATGCGGCTCGAGCGGGAAGGCTCACTCTTTCTGACGCGGCCGACGTTGCGGCACTACACGGCAGCCCGGGCCGAGCTCCTGGAGCGTGCGCGCCAAGTGTTCGCGCTGATCGCCGAGGGGAAGCTCGACGTGCGCATCGGCGCTCGCTATCCACTCGAGAACGCCGGTGCTGCACACGAGGACCTCGAGGCACGGCGGACGACCGGGAAGCTTCTCCTGTTGCCGCGTTAGCGCGAAGGACTAAGCGCCGAACGTCCCCAGTCGACTGCCCAGGTCACGCGCCAGCTCCGCCCGGACCAGGTGTCCTTTCTCCTCCGCGGCTCGTACGGCGTCCGCCACGGCACGCTGCGCTTCGTCGAGACGCCCGTCGTAGCCGAGAACCTCCGCGAGGGTCATGTGCGCGTACCACTTGCCGTGGAGGAAATCGGTGGGCTCCACCAATGAGAGCGATTCCCGCGTAAGGCGTTCGGCCTCGATCACATCGCCGCGACGTGCAAGAACCTTCGCGTAGACACCACGCCAGAGCACTTGCGAGTACACGTCTTCGCTTCCCGCCGACTCCTGGATGCTCCGCGTGAGCTCCTCTGCTTCGTCGTCCCGGCTCTGGGCGTGGAGCGCTTCCGCCAGGATCCCGTCGACGGTCGGAAGCCAGGCCATCTCGCCGATATCACTCAGCGTGTCGTGGCCCCAGCGAAGCTGCGTCTCCGCCGCCGCCGGATCTCCACGCCACAGCTCGATCCACCCGGCGAATTGGGTCAGCGGCCCGGCGATCCAGACGGTGAGCGCCAGCTCCTCCAGCAGAGCTCGGGAACGGGCGAGGAGCTCTTGCGCAGCGTCGAACCGTCCCAGCCCGGCCTCGAGCTCCGCCTGGACGAAGAGGGCAGTCGAGACGGCCTTCTTGTCGCCGCGCGCGCGTTCGACCACCGTCTTGCAGCGCCGAAGCGCCTCATCTGCGGGCGTCGGCCCTGCCCACACGCAGATCGGAACCCACGAGAGACTCTCGAGCTCCTCCCGGTGATTGTCAGCGCGGTGCGCGTGGAGGCTCGCGCGCTCCCAGGCCTCCTCCGCTCGGCGGAACTGCGTGGTGTACAGATGCACGAGGCCGAGCAGCGACCAGCTCCGCGCCAGCCCCTGCTCGTCTCCGAGCTGGGCGAAGACCGTGATGGTGCGTGTTGCTTCCTTCAGCGCATCGTCGGCCCAGCCTTCCGGGTCGGTATAGAGACGGATCCAGAGCCGCAGCAGGGCCGCGTGGGCCTCGACGCCGGGATCTCCCGAGGCGGCGGCCGCCTCGGTCATCTCGTCCGCGACCGACTCGAGCCGCGCGAGATCACCGGTCTCGAGCAGGGCGAACGCAAGCGACGGGAGGCACTCCAGCCGTTCGCGGTCGGTTGGGGGAAGGAGCCCGACGGCGCGCGTGAGCAGGTTGACCGCTGCCGGCATGTCTCCATGCGCGAATGCCTGGCGGCCCGCGACTGCCAGGAGCGTTCCGCCGCGCTTGCCGAGCCTGTCGGTGCGCTCGCTCGCAGGAGAAAGCTCGAGCAGCGCGCGGTGAGCCTCCTCGAGGTGGTAGCCGAGAATCGTCTCGTAGTCCCCGGTCGACCGCTCCTCCTTCGTCTCGAACCAGTCGACGAGACGTTCGTGGAGCTCCGCCCGCGTCGTCTTCGGGAGTCCGCTATAGGCGGCGTCGCGAACGAGGATGTGCGCGAAGCGGAAGGCATCGTCGCGGCGCGCTTCGCTGTGATCGGGCCGAATCAGCTCCTTGCGCACGAGCGACTGCAGACCTTGCGGCAGCTCGCCACAGACGTCCCCAACGCAAAGTGCGGAGAGCGCGCCCGACCAGAAGACTCGCCCGACGACGGACGCTCGTTCCAAGACGGCACGCTCGGTTTGCGGGAGGCGCTCGAGGCGCGCCGTGAGGAGCGTCTGGATCGTGGTCGGGATCGAGATGTTCGAGAGATCGGCCTTGACGCTCCAGCCACCGTCACCGGGCTCGAGCAGGCCGTCGTCGACGAGCATTCGCAACGTCTCCTCGACGAACAGAGGATTCCCTTCGGCGAGCTCTGCGATCCGTGCGCGTGCGCTCGGATGAACCTCTGCCCCGCCGACGAGGTTCGTGATCAGGCCGTTGCTCTCGTCCTCGTTCAGCGCCTGAAGCGATACCTGCCGGCTGTTGGGGTTCGTCGTCATCCACCCGGGCCGCAGCTCCAGGAAGTCGGGCCTCGCAAGACAGACGAGCAGGACCGGCGTGTCGTGGATCCAGAGCGCGAGGTACTCGAGCAGGTCGAGGAACGTGGGCTCTGCCCAGTGGATGTCGTCGAACACGACTACGAGAGGCCTTTCTCCCAGCTGCTCGAAGAGCCTGCGGACCGCCCAGAACGTCTCCTGCATGCCGGGCGCCACGCCGAGGCCCAGCACGGCGGACAACCGCTCCCGAACGAGCTCGGCATCCTCGTCGGGCGGCACGAGGTCGCTGATCCGGCGGCGAACCTCGTCCACAGAATCGCGCTCGCTGATGCCGGCAAGGTCGCGCAGCACTTCGACGAGCGGCCAGAACGTGATTCCCTCGCCGTACGAAAGGCAGCGGCCGGTCGCAACGATCGCAGTTGCCCCGACCGTCCTGACGAAATCGTTCGTGAGTCGGGATTTCCCGATTCCGGCGGCGCCGACGACGGTGACGAGCTTGCAAGACCGCTCCGCCACGGACTGCTCGAAGGTCGCCCCGAGGATCTCGCGCTCCCGCTCCCGCCCCACGAGGGGAGAGTCGAGCCGGCGATTCCACCCGGGGACGCCCGGCACGACCGCGAGCACCCGCCATGCCCCAACGGGCCTACTCTTGCCCTTCATCTCCAGCGGACCGGCCGGCTCCGCGACGACCGCGTCGTGGACGAGACGGAGCGTCGCCTCGCCGACGAGGATCTCGCCTGAATGTGCCGACTGCTCGAGCCGCGCCGCCGTATTGACCGGCTCGCCGACGACGAAGGGCTGCCCTCGGCCGGGATCGCCGGCGATCACCTCACCCGTCTCGACGCCGGTCCGGTTCGTGATCGTCACGCCCCACGTGCGTTCGAACTCGTTGTTCAACCGCGCAAGCTCTGTGTTGATCTCCGCAGCCGCGCGGACCGCGCGCAGCGCGTCGTCCTCGTGCAGCACCGGGACCCCGAACACGGCCATCACCGCGTCGCCGATGAACTTCTCCACCGTGCCGCCGTGGCGCTCGAGTACCGCTTGGACCGCGTCGAAGTAGCGAGACATGACCGCTCGGGTCGATTCCGGGTCGAGCGCCTCGCCGAGAGGCGTCGAATCCGCCACATCGGAGAACAGCACCGTGACCGTCTTGCGTACTTCACCGGACGCCGGCACCAAGACATTGTGGTCAGAATCAGACGGGTACGGCAACGACATACCGGTTAGGGCCTCGCTTGACACATCCCGGAAAACCGAGTAGGACGGCTAAGTCCCGCAACCCAGGAAGGTGGTTTCTTGCCCGATCCCACGGTGAACGCACAGAAGGCTGAACAGCTCGACAAGCTGTTCAAGCATTTGAAGAAAGACGGACGGCGCCAAGACGCTCAAGGCAAATCCCAGCGCTGCAGTGCCCGGCCTGGACCCGGCGTTGGTAGACGTCCTGTCGAAGCTCGATGAGAAGGAGTTGCAAGCCCTCTCGAAAGTGAACGACAAGTTGGTCGACGCGGGCTTCGGCGTCTCCGGCGAATTCCGCGTCTCGATGGTCTAGCGCGACCTACGTGTCCGCGATCACGGACGCGGACCGGCTCCGGCTCAAGCTCGAGCTCGTCACGCCGGAGCTGGCGGGAGCGACGATTCGCCTTGTCGACGACCCGCGCGTCGCGCAGCTGTATGTCGACTACCTCGTCGCGTGTCACGGGATCCTGCGCGCGACGATCCCGCTGATGCAGACGGCGCACAGAGAGGCCTTGTCGCGGCAAGACGAAGCGTCGCGTGAGCTCGCCGTCTACCTCGAGAAGCACATCGAGGAGGAGGCCGGTGAAGACGAGTGGCTCCTCGAAGACCTCGAGGTCCTGGGCGTCGAGAGATCGCAGGTACTCAGCCATGTCCCGTCAGCGAACGTCGCGTGTCTCATCGGTGCGCAGTACTACTGGGTCCTCCACGCGCACCCCATAGCGATCCTCGGCTTTCTCGCGGCACTCGAACGCGAGCCGCCGTCGCGAGAGTTCATCGACGCACCTGATCGCGCGCACTGGACATGACGCGACCGCGTTTCGCACGCTGATCGCGCACGCCGACCGCGATCCCGATCACCGGGACGAGCTCGACGAGCTCCTCGACCGGCTGCGACTCACGAGCGAGCAGTGGCTGCTCGTGAGCATCAGTGCGCTGAACAGCGTGCACTCCCTCGCGTGCGTCCTCGACGAGCTGGTCGAGGCCGGAACCGGCTCGGAACAGCGAACGACGCGGAACGGCGAGATCGCCGTTCCGCGTCGGAGTGCTGCTCAGCACCGTTAGGCGGGAACCTGATCCCGGCGGCTGCGAGCCGCGATGACCAGTGGGCCCATCGCGAGGATCGCCAACCCGACGACACCGGCAACGCCGATCAGGCCGTCGCGCCAGTCGAAGCCGCCACCCGAGCTGGACGTCCCAACCGATTGCGACTGCTCCCGCTCATATGCCTTCGCCATTGCCTCCCACCGCAGCCCCTGGGCCTGGAGAGCCTCCGGCGTGTAGTAGCTCGACGCCGGGCGGTTCTGGTAGGCATCGGCCATCGCGTTCAGGCGCAGGCCGTCAGCGCGGACGCCCGCTGCCGTGGAGTGAGTCGCCTGCGGCTTGTCGATCACCACATATGCCGCAGCCTGGCCGGCCAGTACGGCGGCGAGGGCCGCCGTGACCGCTGCGAGCGAGACGAGCCGCGCGATCCGGCCGAGCGTGAGGTTCTTCGTCGAATGCATCTCTTCCTCCCTCTCGTCGGGACGGCACCGCGCCGTCCCGATGCGAAGAAGATGCGATCGCGGTCACGGCGCACGCACGATCGGCCCACCACCGCCCACTGCCCGGTAACCGGCGCCCGGCTTAGGGGCGCAGCACGGCGCGGCGCGGCCCTGCGACGAAACCGGCCTCGAGCAGGAGCGGCATGATCTCGGTCTCGCCGACGGGGTCGCCGTCGAAGCGCTCGACCGCCAGCCGCTTCCCGGCTTTCCCGTTCCTCACGTGCTCCACGAGCGCCGCGAGAGCGACCCGGAGCCAGTCTTCCTCGGGCTCCTTGAGCGCAACGCAGCGAGCGGCCGCCACGCTCGACGAAGAGCGCCGCCTCGCCGCCGAGCAACACGACATGTGCGCCGGCGACCCGAGCGGCACGACCGTCTGCACGCTTCGGCCAGGGCAATGCGGCGCCGTACGGCTGCGCCGGGTCGGCCGCCGCGAGCACGAGGGGCTCCGGCTCGTCGCCTTCGCGCGGCCGAAGCTCTCGCAACCTCTCCACCGCGCCGGCCAACGCGAACTGCGCGCCGCCGAGCCCTTCGACGAAGTAGCCGCGGCGGCAGATGCCCAGTGTTTCGAGCGCCCGCAGGTCGGAGTAGACGGCGCCGTAGCCGCCCGGAATTCCTTCGCCGCGAACACCGTCGCGCGTGACGATGCCCTGCCGTTCAAGCAGGAGCTCGGCCAGCGCGCGCCGGTCGGGCTTGCCGGCGAAGAGCCGGTCGGTCAGCGACCAGCGGCCCTGTGTCGCGGTGATCCCGGCCGAGCGGTGGCGCGAGAACCGGCGCGGCCGGCCCCGCTGGGGCCTCGGCGCCTGGTAGCGACGACCCGCACGAAGCGGCGTCCAGGCGTCGTTCGTCACCTCGCCCGCCCAGACGAGATCCCACAGTGCGGGGAGCGCAGTCTCGGGCTCGAGCTCGGTCGCAGTGACGAGGTCGTACCAGAACTCGGCGCTCCGTCCGAGCGCGGCACGAATCCGGTCATGTGCGTCGCCCTCCGGCCGCGACGCCGCCGCCGGCCGGCCGAGCACGGGTGCGTCCTCCCTGAAGAACACCGCCACGCGGTCGAGGCCGGCACCGACCCAGACGACCTCGCCGGAGGCACAGAGCTGATCGAGCTGGCCCGGAGTAAAGCCCAGCACGCGCCGCGGGAGCACCTCTGACTCCCAGAGCGACACGGGCAGGGACAGCCCCTGCAGCGGGATGAGCGCTTCACGCAAGGTCGCGCGGCGATCGATGCCGTGCCAGTGCGGCAGGAAGCGCCCGAGCGCCGCCTGCTCGGCCGGCTCGACCTCCTTCCGGAGCACCGCGAGCGACGCGCGGCGCAGGCGACGGAGAACGTCCGGATCGCACCACTCGCGCTCCGTTCCTCCGGGGCGGAGCTCGCCCCGGACGAGCTTGTCCTGTCGCTCCAGCCGGTGCAGCAGCGGTTCGACGTCGCGCCCGAAGCGGCTGTTTGCCTCCGCCGTCGTGAAGGGCCCGCGCCCCCGGGCGAAGCGGACGACGAGCTGCTCGAGCGACTCGGGCCCACCCTCCAGGAAGACCTCCGGGAGCCCACCCGGCGGCATCACGCCGAGCGCATCGCGGTACCGCCCGGTGTCCTCCGCTGCGATCAGCCGCTCCTCGCCCGCATAGCGGACGAGAAGCGCGCGGCGCTCGCGCAGCAGCGTCTGGGCGAAGCCTTCGTCGTACTCACCGGTGCGCAGGTCGCCGCGCAGGCGGAGCTGATCGTGGAGCTGATCCGCGTTGCGAGGCCGTCCGCGGAGCTGCTCCTCGACGTCGTCGACGGCGCGCGCGTCGAGCAGGTCGCGGAGCTCCTCCTGGCCGAGGAGCTCGCGCAGCAGGTCGCGGTCCAGGGAGAGCGCCTGCGCGCGACGTTCCGCCGGAGGCGTGTCGTCCTCGTACATGTACGTCGCGATGTAGTCGAAGAGGAGCGAGGCCGAATAAGGCGACGCCGACTGCGTCTCGACGTCGACGAGGTCGAGCTCCCGCGTGCGCAGTCCTTTCAGCAGTCGCTTGAGCGCCGGCAGGTCGAAGACATCCTGTAGGCACTCGCGGTACGTCTCGAGAATGACGGGGAAGGACCCGTACCTGCGGGCGACCTGAAGGAGCCCTTGCGCCTTGAGCCGCTGCTGCCAGAGCGGCGTCCGCTGGTCGGGACGGCGGCGCGGGATCAGAAGGGCGCGGGCTGCGTTCTCCCTGAAGCGCGCGCCGAAGAGGGCGCTCTGTCCGACTTCCTGGACGACGAGCTCCTCGATCTCCTCCGGTGAGATCAGAACATCGTCGGTCGGGGGCGGCGCGTCCGAGTCCGGCAGGTGCAAGCGCGATGCCGTCGTCCGACCAGATCGACTGCACCTCGATGCCGCGTGAATCGCGCAGGCGGGCCGCGAGCGCGAGCGCCCAGGGCGCGTGCACTCGCGCACCGAACGGCGTGAGGATGCACATGCGCCAGTCGCCGATCTCGTCGCGAAAACGCTCGATGACGACTGTGCGGTCGGAGGGCACCGTGCCGGTCGCGGCGGCCTGCTCGTTGAGGAACGTGAGCAGGTTCCGGGCAGCGCGTGCGTCCAGCAGGTGCTCGTCCTCGAGACGTGCCAGGGCCTTCTTCTCGGTGAGCCCGACGAGCTCGCGAGAGGTCTGGCCGATCGCCTCGCCGAGCTCGTACGGCCTGCCGACTCCCTCGCCCTTCCAGAAGGGAACGGCGCCCGGCACGCCCGGAGCCGGAGACACGAGCACGCGGTCCCGCGTGATCTCCTCGATTCGCCATGTCGACGCGCCGAGCAGGAACGTCTGGCCGGCGCGCGCCTCGTAGACCATCTCCTCGTCGAGCTCGCCGACGCGGCCCCCGCCGTCGACGAGATGCACGCCGAAGAGCCCGCGGTCCGGGATCGTTCCCGCATTCGTGACGGCGAGCCGCCGCACGCCGCTACGGCCGCGGATGACACCCGCCGTGCGGTCCCAGACGATGCGCGGCCTCAGCTCGGCGAACTCATCGGACGGATAACGCCCGGCGAGCATGTCGAGGACGTTCTCGAGCTGCGCACGCGACAGGTCGGCAAACGGATAGGCGTCACGCGCGAGCGAGTGCAGCTCGTCCACGGAGATCTCCTCGTCGGCTGCGATCGCGACGATCTGCTGCGCAAGGACGTCGAGCGGATTCCGCGGGATCACGGTTTCCTCGATCGCGCCCTCACGCATGCGCTTGGCGACGACTGCAGCTTCCAACAGGTCGGCTCGGAACTTCGGGAAGATGCGGCCGCGGGAGACGGCGCCGAGCTCGTGGCCGGCACGGCCCACGCGCTGCAGCCCACGCGCGACCGACTTGGGCGACTCGACCTGGATGACGAGGTCAATTGCACCCATGTCGATCCCGAGCTCGAGTGACGAGGTCGCGACAAGGCACGGAATCTCGCCCGCCTTCAGCAGCTCTTCGATCTCGACGCGCTGCTCGCGGGCGATCGAGCCGTGGTGCGCCCGCGCGATCTCCTTCTTCGCCAGGTCGTTCAGGCGGAGCGCGAGGCGCTCTGCGAGGCGCCTGTTGTTGACGAAGACGATCGTCGATCGATGCTCCTCGACCAAGCGAAGGATCTCGGGATACATCGACGGCCAGATCGACTGGCTCGACTTCTCGCTACCGGAGCTCATGACCACGTCGTCCGGCAGCACCGGAGTGGACAAGTGCTCCGTGCTCTGGAGCTCGCGCATGTCCTCGATCGGGCACGACCACCTTCAGGTCCAGCTCCTTCGACACGCCGGCGTCGACGAGCTCGATCTCGCGGCCGCCCGCGACGAACCGCCCGATCTCGGCCATCGGCCTCTGTGTTGCGGACAGGCCGATCCGCTGGAACGGCTCGTCCGTCAGCCGTTCAAGCCGCTCCACGGAGAGTGCGAGATGCGCCCCGCGCTTCGTGCCTGCGACGGCGTGGACCTCGTCGAGGATCAGCGTCTTGACGCTCTTCAGGTTCTCGCGCGCGCGAGACGTGAGGAGGAGGTAGAGGGACTCGGGCGTCGTGATCAGGATGTCCGGTGGGTGGCGCAGCATCTCCGCGCGTTCGGCTTGCGGCGTGTCGCCCGTCCGCACCGCGACGCGCAGCTCCGACTCGAGGCCGGCCAGCGGCGCACGCAGGTTGCGCTCGATGTCGTAATTCAGCGCCTTCAGCGGCGAGACGTAGATCAGGCGCAGCCCACGATCAGCCTCGGAGTTGAGCTTGTCGATCCCGTAGAGGAACGCGGCGAGCGTCTTACCGGATCCCGTCGGTGCCTGGATCAGTGTGTGCTTGCCGCTCGCGATCGCCGGCCAGCCAAGGCGCTGCGCAGGCGTCGGCTCAGCAAAAGCCTGCTCGAACCAGGCCTGTGTCTTCGCGCTGAACACGGTGCCTGTGCCCACAGGCCCACACTAGCTTCACGCTTGCGGGCGGTGCCGGGGCGCACAGGCCCATGGTGCATGGGCCACCCGGCCCACCTGGTCGCTACTTGCCGCCGTACGCGAAGTAGAGCACCAGCGCGATCGTCACCAGGATGACGAAGGCGATGCCGACGAAGATCGCCACGCCCGTAATGGCGATCAGCGGTGTGCGCGGGCTCGAGCCCTCCGTCGGCCTCGTGCTCAAGTTCCTTGGCTGTCTCGACGGGGTGCTCGACCGCGTGGAGGACGTCCTTTGCCTTGTCGGTCGGATCGGCCATGGCCTCTCGCCTACCCATGATGGTGATTTGGTACGCGCGTGCGCTACGACGTCCTCATTCTCGGCGGCGGCCCTGCGGGCTGCGTGCTCGCGGCGCGGCGAGGACGAACGGCGGAGCGTCTGTCTCGTCGAGGCAGGCCCGGATTACGGCCCGTTCGAGGCCGGCCGGTGGCCCGCGGAGCTGCTCGATCCCGGCGGCACTCCGGACTTGCACGAGTGGGATCCTGACGAGTGCCCGTTCTCGCCGTTCCGGGCGAGGGTGCTGTCCGGGTGCTCGGCGCACAACGCGGCGCTGCTCGTCCGGCCTCCGGCGGAGGACTTCGACAGCTGGGGCCCGGGCTGGTCCGACGAGGAGCTCGATCCGTATCTCCGTCTTGCGCTGGAGACGATCGCGCCCCGTCCATTCTCGTTCACACGCGACACCTTCTCGCCGTGGTTCAGCGGAGTCGTGGACGGTGGCCCCGAGCTCGGTCTACCCCTCGTCGGCGACCTGAACGACGCCCCGGATGCTCTCGGAGTCGGAGTCGGACCGTTCAACGTGACGAACGGCGTCCGCTGGAATGCCGCATTTGCCTACCTCGATCCCGCCCGAAACCGTGACAACTTGACCATCCGCCCCAATGCGCTCGTCGACCGAGTGCTCTTCGAGGACGAGCGGGCCGTCGCCGCACTTGTCGGGGAGGAGGTCTTGCAGGCCGACAGGATCGTGCTCGCGGCAGGCGCGTGCGGCTCGCCGACGATCCTGCTCCGCAGTGGACTGGGCCCGGAGGCGGACCTCGACGCCTTGGGCATCGGCGTCGTGATCGCGAACGACTGCGTCGGCGCCAATCTTGCCGACCACCTCTCCGCGAAGCTCGCATTCGAGCCGAGTGACGCCCTGCGTGAAGAGAGCCGGCGCCGGGCGCCTGTTCCCTTCTCGAACGGCATCGTGAGGGCAGCTACCGACCGCGCGTTCGACGTTCACCTCCTGCCGGTCACGGGCCGCACCGGCGAGGCTGCGCACATCACGGTCGCCGTGATGCAGCCGGCGGCGCGTGGGCGGGTGCGACTTCGCTCAGCGGACCCGGCCGTCTCGCCGGAGATCGACCACCGGCTCTTGTCGGATCCGGACGGACGCGACCGCGAGACGCTGCTCGCCGGCCTCGAGCTGGCCCATCAGCTCGGTGCGACGGAGCCGCTGGCACGCCTCGGCCGTCCGGTCGATCTCCCGGACGACGATCGGATCGACACGACGCTCGGCATCTACTTCCATCCGGTCGGCACCTGCGCAATGGGCCCGGTCGTCGACTCGGACGGCCGCGTGCGAGGGGTGGAGAACCTCTACGTCGCCGACGCGTCAGTGATGCCGTCGATCCGCGCGCGAACACGCACCTGACGACGCTCGCGATCGCCGAGAAGCTTGCGGAAACAATCTAGGATCGAGGAATGGCCACGACGATGAAGCCGACCGCGCTCCATTACACGGGCAACGCGGACGCCGACGCGCTCCTCGCCAGCGAACCACTCGCGCTCCTGATCGGTTTCGCCCTCGACCAGCAAGTGACCGTACAGACGGCATTCTCCGGTCCCTGGAGGCTGAAGCAGCGGCTCGGAACGCTCGACCCGCGCACGATCGCACAAACAGACCCCGCGCAGCTGGAGCAGCTCTTTCGCGAAAAGCCCGCGATCCACCGGTTCCCGGGCTCGATGGCAAGGCGGGTGCAGGAGCTGGCGGCCGTCGTCGACGACGAGTACGGCGGACACGCGGAACGTGTGTGGACGGAGGCGTCCGACGCAGCGGAGCTGAGGCGACGGATCGGGGCGCTCCCCGGCTTCGGAGAGATGAAGATCAAGGGACTCGGTTCGGTACTCGCCAAGCGGTTCGGCGTCGAGGCGGCACAGGCGCTCGTACCGAACCATCCCACGCTCGGAGACATCGACTCGCCCGAGGCGCTCGAGGACTACCAGGCGAAGAAGCGCGCGCATAAGGCGGAGATGCGCGCGAAGCAGGCGTCCTAGCCACGGTTCGGTTCACCGAGCGCTGATAGCTGGTCTGTTGCTGTTTTGCCGGCCTTCGCCGTGCCATCGAGGAAGTCGGCGATCACTTCCAACTCGCTCTCGCTGTATCCGGCGTAGATCTGGTTCATCGAGCGGTTCATTCCCGCGTAGAGGCGAAGGAGATCCGGGAGGCGTTCCCCTCGGGCGCGGACGAAGACGGCGCGACGGTCCGCCGGGTCGCGCTCGCGCGTGACCCAGCCTCCGCGTTCGAGCCTGTCGAGGATCCCGGTGATGGTGGCGGGATGTAACCCGGCCAGTCGCGCGAGCGTGCTCGGGGTCAGCGGTCCTTCGCGGTCGATGAGATCAAGGCAATCGATGTCGACATCTCGTAGATCGAGTTTCGCGCCGATCTGATGGTTCAGCAGCGACAGCTGGATCGCCAGCTCGCGTAGCGACTGCCCGATCGCCGCCGCAGACCGTCTCCGTCGGCGCGCGGCCTCTACTTCGTCTCCAGTTTCGACCTTCTTTTTGGGGCGCTGACTCAATCTCGGCCCGCGTCAGATGATCGGGAATACAAATAGTACGGGATTCGTATTGTATGACATCCCGATAACTATAGCTCGCAGAACGGAAGGAGCCTCTTCCCATGACCGCAGAGCCCTACCCAGCAGTTGCCTCCCCCGAGCAGGAAGAAGAAGGATCGTCTCTCGCCTCGCGGCGCGGCGTGGCGATCTTGCTTCTTCTCAGTCTTGTCCAGTTCATGGACGTGCTCGACGCGTCGATCCTGAACATCGCGCTGCCGTCGATCAAGGACGATCTCGGCTTCAGCCAGCAGAGCTTGCAGTGGGTCGTCAACGGCTACATCCTCACTTACGGCGGTTTCCTGCTTTTGGGCGGCCGGATGGCCGACCTGCTCGGCCGCCGGCTGATGCTCGTCACCGGGTTGGTGGTGTTCGCCGGCTCGTCTTTGATCGGCGGCTTGGCCCACGATGAATCGTTGCTCGTCGGCGCCCGCTTCGCTCAGGGCATTGGTGCAGCGATGCTGTCACCCGCCGCGCTTTCCAGCCTGACCAGCACCTTCCGCTCTACGCGTGATCGCAACACCGCCCTCGGCGTCTGGGCGGCGGTGTCCGGGATCGGCGGCGCCGTCGGTGTCCTCTTTGGCGGACTGCTGACGGAGGGACCAGGCTGGCGCTGGGTGCTGTTCATCAACGTCCCGTTCAGCGCCATCGCCTTCGCCGGCGCCTTCGTGCTGCTCAAGCGCGAGCGGATGCAGACGGCACGGCTGGCGAACTTCGACGCGCTCGGAGCGTTCCTGGTCACCGGCGGGATGCTGCTGCTGGTCTACACCCTCGTGGAGGCACCCGGCGTCGGCTGGGGCGCGGCGCGCACGATCGCCGGGCTTGCCGGCGCAGGGGTGCTCCTGGCCGCCTTCGTCGCCAACGAGCTGCGTGTGCGCAACCCGCTCGTCCCGCTGGCGATCCTGCGCGTCAAGGGAATCGCCGCCGCCGACGCCACCCAGATGGTGGCGCTGGCCGGTTTCCTGCCGATGTTCTTCTTTCTCACCCTCTATATGCAGACCGTGCTCGGCTACTCGCCGATCCAGACCGGCATCGCCTACCTGCCGCTGACCGGCGGATTCATCATCGCGGCCGGCATCTCCTCCCAACTGTTCAGGCGCATCAGCACCAAGCCGGTCGTCGTCCTCGGCACCCTGATCGCGGCCGGCGGCCTCTACTGGCTCTCCCGGGTCCCCGTCGAGGGCTCCTACCTCTCCGACATCCTGCCCGGCCTGCTGACCGTGTCCGTCGGCATGGGCGGCGTCTTCACCGGCCTGACCACCGCAGCCAACGCCGGCGTCGACGCGGACAAGGCCGGCCTCGCCGCCGGGCTCCTCAACACCGGACAACAACTCGGCGCAGCGCTCGGACTCGCGATCCTCTCGGCGCTCGCGACCGCGCACACCACCTCACTCCTGCACGCGGGTCAGAACAGCCTCGCCCAGGCCGCCACCGGCGGCTACCAGCGCGCCCTCCTGGTCGGCGCATCCCTCGTGCTCGCCGCGACCGTCGTCGCCCTCCTGACACCCAACACCCACCAGACAACCACGGTCGTGGAGGAAAACCCGGAAGACGAGGCGCTCGAGCTGGCCGCTTGATTCACCTCGGGGGAGTCGCGATGCGGCTCCCCCGAACCGTTCTACATCGCTATGGCGGGCGTCACGGCGTTCTGCTTCGTGGTTGCGTTGAGACGGCGTCAGGGGTGCGCACGTCGAGAGCGGCCCGGTTGAGCGATGAAACGCCTCAGGAGTCGCGCAGGTAGGCATCCGATCCGTCGAGCCAGTCCCGACGCGGTGGTGCGAAGACGTCCACGTCGAGCGTCCGTTCCAGCGCCTCGGCCTTGTGGGGTAGGTGCGATGGAATGTGCAGCACTTCGCCGGCGCTGACGTCGACGACCTCGCTCTCGTCGTCGCCGAGCCAGAACCGAAGCGTGCCTTCGAGAATGTAGGTCAGCTGCTCGTTCTCGTGAGCGTGCTTCGGCACGACGCACCCTTTGTCGAGGTACACCTGCGCGAGCATCATCCGATCGGTCGCGATCAGCCGCCGGCCGAGGTCGGGCTTCAGCGCCTCCCTCGGCAACTCCTCCCAGCGGTAGTGGATCGCAGTTGCCTCGGTCATTCCGTCTCCTCTCTCGATGCCAGTTCGATTGCGCCGCTTCCTAACTTGCCAGAGGAGGACGCCGTGCGTGGTACGAGCGGCTTTTGCCGAAACGGACCGCCCAGTCCGGTTCTTGCTACGCTAACCGGACTGACCAGTCCACATGAGAGTGAACCGGTAGCCGATGAGTAAGTCAACGAACCCGTGGGTCGTCCTCGTCCTGATCTGCCTGGCGCAGTTCATGGTCGTCCTCGACGCGACGATCGTCAACGTTGCGCTGCCCTCGATCCAGAAGGATCTCGGCCTGTCCGAGGGCAACCTGCAGTGGATCGTCAACGCCTACGCGCTCGTGTTCGGCGGCTTTCTCCTGCTCGGGGGCCGTGCAGGCGATTTGCTCGGTCGAAAACGAGTGTTCCTGATCGGCCTCGTGATCTTCACGGGCGCGTCGCTGCTCGACGGCCTTGCGTCGAGCGAAGGGATGCTGATCGGTGCACGGGCGTTGCAAGGCCTCGGTGCCGCCCTGATCTCCCCCGCCGCACTCTCGATCATCTCGACGACGTTCGCCGAAGGCGCGGAGCGCGCGAGGGCACTCGGCGTCTGGGCGACGATCGCAATCGGCGGCTCCGCGGTCGGGCTCATCCTCGGCGGCGTGCTGACGCAGTACTTCTCCTGGCCCTGGATCTTCTTCGTCAACGTGCCGGTGGGCATCGTCGCCTTCGTGCTCTCGCTCCGACTCATCCCGGAGTCCCGCGACGAGCTTGCCCATCGCAGTTACGACGTGGCCGGTGCAGTCACCGTGACCGGGGGTCTGATGGTGCTCGTCTACGCCATCGTGGACGCGCAGTCGGCTGGATGGGGATCCGCGAAGACGATCGGTTTCTTCGTGCTCTCCGCAGCGCTGCTCACGGCATTCGTCCTAATCGAACTTCGCGCCAAGGCGCCGCTCGTGCGGCTCTCGATCTTCCGGATCCGCTCTCTCCTGACGGCGAACGTCTCGATGTTCCTCGCCGCGTCGGGGATCTTCGCGATGTTCTTCTTCAACACGCTCTACCTCCAGCGCGTGCTCGACTATGGGCCGCTCGAAGCCGGCCTCGCGTTCCTGCCGTTCACGGCCGGGATCATGATCTCGGCAGGCCTCGCGTCGCAGTTCGCTCCGCGAGTCGGGGTTCGACCGGTCGCCGCCATCGGGATGGTGCTCACCATCGCCGGCCTCTTGCTGCTCACCCAGCTGCCGGTGAACGGGTCGTACCTGGCGGACGTTCTGCCCGCGCTCGTGCTCTCGTCTCTGGGCATGGGGGCCGTTTTCATGCCGCTCACCCTGATCGCGACGACCGGCCTCAGGGACGAAGACCAGGGCCTCGCCTCGGGCCTTTTCAACACGTCGCAGCAGATCGGCGGTGCACTGGGTCTCGCCGTCTTGTCGACGCTCGCCGCGAGCAAGATGGCGTCCGCGGGCGGGTCGCCGACCGAAGCGCTCGTGGTCGGTTTCCACTGGGCGTTTGCGGCCGGCGCCGCCGTGATGGTCGCTGCGCTTGTCGCGATGCTCGCGCTCCTGCGCAAGCGGCACGTCGCGCGCATCGAGGAACAGGCAGCGTCTGACGAGCCTGTGATCGTTGCGGCGTGATGACAGCCCTACGCGCCGACGCACAACGGAACCTCAGCCGGATCCTCGAGGCGGCGGCCGAGGCGTACGCCGAATTCGGCCCGGACGTGACGATGGACGAGATCGCACGCCGGGCCGGTGTCGGTCACGGCACCGTCTTCCGCCGGTTCCCGACGAAGGACGCGCTGCGAGCGGCGGTCATCCGCGCGCGCCTTGACGAGCTGCTCGGACAGACGCAGGAGCTCCTCGAGAAGCCGGACGTCGGCGAAGCGCTCGAGGAGTTCGTCTGGGCGGTGGCCGAAGCGTGCCGGCGGGATCGGGCCCTCTTCGAGGGGATCGAGCACTCCGAGTGCTTCACGGAGGTGTCCGAGGTGAAGGGAGAGCTGCACGACGTCGTCGGGAAGCTGATCCGCCGTGCGCAACGCGCAGGAGCGATCCGGCGGGGACTCGACGCGCGCGACATCGGTGCGCTCGTCGCCGCGGCAATCCAGGCGTCGATCCAAGCCGATCGCGGGGAGGCGTGGCGCCGCTACGTCCAGGTCGTGCTCGACGGCCTGCGGCCGTAACCTAACGACCTTGGTCAGGTATCAGCTGCGCGTGGCCGCGTGATCGACGTCATCACGCTGACGGACGGCGGGCAGACGTCGCTCGACATCGCACGCAGGATCTCGGACTTCGCCGGCGAGGCGCACGAGTCATTCGAGCTCGCGCTCTATGACCTGCGCCTGCACGACGAGGCGGCCGATGTCGTCCGGACCGCGCTCATCAACGCGCATGAGCGCGGGGTCAACGTTCGCCTGCTCTACAACCTCGACCGTGACGACCGCGTGCCGGTGCCGCCTCCACCGACGACGGAGCCCGAGCTGGTCGAAGCGTTGCCGTTCCACACCGCCGGGATTCCCGGTTGGCCGGATCTCATGCACCACAAGTTCGTCGTCCGCGACCGCAGCGCCGTCTGGTCCGGCTCGACCAACTGGACGGACGACTCGTGGACGCGTGAGGAGAACGTCATCGTCGTCGTCGAGTCAACCGGCGTCGCGATTCGTTTCCAGGAGGACTTCGCGCAGCTGTGGAAGAAGCGGGATGTCCAGGCGTCGGGGAAGGTGCCGACCGATCCGATTCGTGTCGGACAGGCGCGCGTGCGAACCTGGTTCTCGCCGAAGCGCGGGGAGAAGCTCGTTCACCGAATCGCCGATCTCATCGGTCGGGCGGAGCGCCGCGTTCGCGTGGCGTCGCCGGTGATCACATCCGGGCCGATCCTCGGGACGCTCGCGGAGGCCGCAGCCGACCCGCGGGTCGACCTCGCAGGAGTGGTGGACGCGACGCAGATCCACGAGGTTATCGAGCAGTGGCGCGTGAACGGCAACATCACGTGGAAGGCGCCGGTACTGAAGTTCGTGCTCGAGCGCTCCAGCTTCTCCGGGAAGCAATCGACGCCGTACGCGCCCGGCGCGGTGCACGACTACATGCATGCCAAGGTGACGGTGTGCGACGACACGTCGTTCATCGGCAGCTTCAACCTCTCGCGAGCCGGCGAAGACAACGCCGAGAACGTCCTCGAGATCGAGGACGCAGCCCTGGCCGACCGCATGGCCGACTTCGTCGACTCGATCCGCGGGCGGTATCCCCCGCTAACGCTTGACTAGCTCGCGCGGGTTCGGGAGCGGTGTCAGCAACGGTTCGACGCGCTCCCGCAGGTGCTCGTAGCTCGGGGGCAGCGAGAGACGCTCGCCGAGTGTCTCGAGCGGCTCGTCGACGGTGAAGCCCGGGGCCGATCGTGGCGATCTCGAAGAGGACACCGCTCGGCTCGCGGAAGTAGATGGAGCGGAAGTAGAAGCGATCGATCACGGGAGTCGGGTGCGCACCGCCGGCGGCGACGCGCTCGTGCCACGCCTCGTGCTCCTCCGGCGGCGATGCCCAGGCCACGTGATGGACGGTGCCGGCGCCGGGAATCCCCGGCTCGCTCGGCGGAGCGTCGTACGCGTACCAGGAGCCGCGCTTTGCGCCCCTGACCTCCCATTCACCGCCGCCCGTCGGCTCGAAGGAAAGCGTCTCCTCGAGGAACCGCTTGCTCGGACCGGGATCGGCGTACGCACGGACGGCGTCGAATCCCTGGAGCGCGAGCTCGTGCGGGATCTCCGGGTGGTCGGCGATGAGCGGCTCGTCCGTGGTCTCCACGACGGCGAGCTCGAGCCCGAGGCCCTCGGGATCGTCGAAGCGCAGCCGCCCGTTCTGTCGCTCGACGGTGACGTTCTCGTTCGCGAGCCGCTCGGCCCAGAAGTCGAGGGCCTCCTCCGAGGCGACGCGGAAGACGATGCGGTGGACCATGCCGCGGCCTGCGCGGCCCGGACGCGCGTGTGGATACTCGAAGAACGTGATGTCGCTGCCGGCGCTGCCTTTCTCGTCTGCGTAGAAGAGGTGGTAGACGGTGGGATCGTCCTGGTTCACCGACTTCTTGACGAGACGCAGACCGAGCACGCGGACGTAGAAGTCGACGTTGCCCGGAGCGTCGGCGGTGATGCACGTGATGTGATGGATCCCCTCGAAGCGCATCGGTTGGACTCTACCCCTATGGTCGTGATCCAGGCATGACGTTGATTGCACGCACCCGTCCGGCAGCCGCCGATCCCGAAGGCGCCCTCGTCCTGTTCCACGGGCGCGGCGCGGACGAGAACGATCTGTTCCCGGTTCTCGACGCCCTCGATCCCGAGCGCCGCTTGGTGGGCGCAACGCCTCGCGGTCCGCTGTCTCTGCCGCCCGGCGGCGCACATTGGTATGTGCTCGGCGGCATCGGCACACCCGAAACGACGACGTTTCGCGCGAGCTTCGCCGCTGCATCGGAGTGGCTCGACGAGTTCTTGTCGGAGCACGGGATCGGGTACGAGCGGCTCGTGCTGGGCGGCTTCTCTCAGGGCGGCGTCATGGCGTATGCGCTCGGCCTCGGCTCGGGGCGGCCGCGGCCGGCGGCGTTGACGGTGTTCAGCAGCTTCATCCCGACCGTGGAGGGCTTCGAGCTCGACCTCTCTCCTCCGCTCCCACCGGTCGCGATCGGGCACGGAACGCTCGACCAGGTCATCGGCGTCGAGTGGGGACGACGGGCGCGGGAGTTGCTCGAGAGCGCCGGCGCGGAGGTGCTGTACCGCGAGACGCCGATGTACCACCAGCTCGATCCGCAGTTCGTCCGCGACGTGTCAGTCTGGCTCGAGGAGAAGGTTCGGCTCTAGCTCCTGGTGACGTACGCGGCGAAGTTCGCCTGCGCCTGGCCGGGCTCGACGCCGAACTGCTGCAGGAGCCAGTTGCACGCGAGGTACGGCGGGACCGGTTCCTTGCCGACCATCGCGCGATAGCTGCTCCATGGCCACTCCTCGGGAGCGGCGCAGAGCCCGGCCCGGACCGGGTTCAGGACGATGTAGCGTGCCACCTCGGCGAGCTGAGCGTCGTTTTCGACCACGCACCGAATGGAACCGCCGGAAGAACGCATGTCCCTTGTACCCGTGACGCCAGTTCAGCCATTGCGCGTAACAGCCGTTCAGCCATTGCATCCCGCGTGAGAGCGTCGCATCCATCGTCGTGACGAGAAGGTGGTAGTGAGTTCCCATCAGGCAGTAGGTGCGGAGGAGCCAGCGGTAGCGCTCGCATGCCTCGGCGAGGAGCGCGATGAAGTGACCCCACTCGCGATCGTCGGTGTACAGCGGCTCTCCCCGAACCCCACGGTTCATCAGGTGGTAGATGCCACCCGGAATCTGAGCGCGAGGAGGTCGTGGCACGCAACCGACGGTAACGGGGGAAACCGGTGCCGAAGCGCGGCGTGCGTCTTTTGGCACGGAACCGTTACACGTGCGTAACCGTTTCGGGTCAGACCCGGACGGTCCGCATGTGACACGGCCACTCCGGCGGCCATCCCGTTACGCCCACGCGCCGGCAACCACCGCACAGCCCCGGGACACGGTTCACTCCACGAGCGCCAGGAACCTCCTCGTCCGCTCGTGGCTTGGTGAGGAAAAGAACTGCTCCGGCGGGGCCTCCTCTATCACCCGGCCCTCGTCCATCATCAGGATCGAGCTCGCCACGTGGTGCGCGAAGCGGAGCTCGTGGGACACGACCACCATCGTCATGCCGTCACGCGCCAGACCCTCCATCACGTCGAGCACCTCCCGGACGAGCTCGACGTCGAGCGCGGACGTCGGCTCGTCGAAGAGCATCGCCTTCGGCCGCATGACGAGCGCCCGCGCGATCGCCACGCGCTGCTGCTGACCGCCCGACAGCTCCTCCGGATAGCTGTCCGCCTTGTCGGCAAGACCCACACGCGCAAGGAACTGGCGCGCCCGGTCCCGCGCCTCGGGCTTCTTCAGCCTGCGCACCTCGACGAGCCCGCACATGACGTTCCCGAGTGCCGTCATGTTCTGGAAGAGGTTGAAGCGCTGGAACACCATGCCGACCTCGGAGCGGTGCGGCACCAGCTCCTTCTCGCGCAGACCGCTCGCCTCTGTGCCGTCGAGCCAGACCGACCCTGAGTCGACCGGCTCGAGCAGCGCCAGACAACGCAGGAGCGTCGACTTCCCCGACCCCGACGGGCCGATGATCACCTTCACCTCGCCGCGGCCCACCTCGATCGAGACGCCCCGCAGGACCTCGAGCCCGTCGTAGGACTTGTGCACCCCGTCCGCTACAAGGACCGCGTCGTTCATCGTGCGTCGTGCGGCACGGCGGGAACGGCCGGCGCCTCCACACGCCGCCGCCGCCCAGCCGAGCGCCACGTGAACCGCCGTTCGAGCTGCGCCTGGAGGATCATCAGCACGCTCACGATCGCGAGGTAGTAGACGGCCGCAGCGGTGTACGCCTCCAGATACCGAAAGTCCTGGCTCGCGCGAACCGTCGCGGCCCCCAGCAGCTCGTACAGAGAAATCACGGACGCAAGGCTCGTGAGCTTCAGGAGCGTGATGAACTCGTTCCCCGTCGGCGGGATGATGATCCGGATTGCCTGCGGCACGATCACGCGACGCAGAATCCGCCACCGCGTCATCCCCAGCGCACGGCCGGCGAGCTCCTGGCCCGGATCGACCGACAACAGCCCGGCGCGGATGATCTCCGACATGTAGGCCGCCTCGTTGAGGGACAGCGCGATGAACGCCGCGAGGAACGGCTTGTACCAGTCGGAGGCGAACGTGCTCCACAGCTGCGGCAGTCCGTTCCACACGAAGAGCAGCAGCAGCAACGTCGGGATCGCGCGGAAGAACCAGTTGTAGAGGAGGACGAAGCCGCGCAGCGGGCGTGCTCGGCTGAGCGCGCCTAGCGCCAGGAAGAACGCGATCACCGACGCAGCGGCGAGCGACGCGATCGTCAGCTCGAGGGCGAGCAGCGCCCCGTGCCAGTACGGCCGGGACGACAGCGCCTCCCAGAAGACGTGCGCGTCGAAGCTCGCGAGCACTGCGGCCGCGCGTTATCTCACGTTGGTTACCGGGATCTGGTACTTCGTTGCGAGCTTCTTCAGCGTCCCGTTCTTCTTGAGCGTCTTGATCGCCCCGCGCAGCGCGGTGCCGAGCTTCTTGTCCGCAGGCGGTAGTAGATGCCGAAGGCGTCCGATTCGGGGAACAGGTACGCGATCGCGAGCTTGCCGGGATGCTGTTTCTTCTGGTACGCGCCGGAGGTGTCCTGCGTCAGGACGACATCCGCACGGCCGATCAGCAGCTGCGCCATCGCATCCGTGTCACCCGGGTAGCTCTGCAAGCGTGAACTGCGCGCGCCCGGCTGGACTTGAACTGTTCGTTGAGCGCCTTGAGGTACTCCTCGTACTTCGTTCCCGCCTGGACGGCGACGGTCTTCCCCGAGAGATCGTTCGGGCCCTTGATGCGCTTCGGGTTGCCCGCCTGCACGACGAGCGCGCGGTGCGACCGCATGTAGCGAAACGGCCGGGAACTGCTTCGTGCGGTCGGGCGTGATGAAGATCCCGCTGATGACCATGTTGCAGCGCTTCGACCCCAATCGCCGGCAGCAACCCGGTGAAACCCGTCTTCACGAAGCTCGCCTTCACCTTCCAGTACTTCGCGAGCGCGCTCGCGAGATCGATGTCGAACCCGGTCGCCTTCCCGCTCGTCGTCGCCAGCTCCATGGGCGGAAACGTCGGGTCGCTGCAGTACTTGAACGAGCCCTTGACGGGCGACGTGACCTGCTGTCCCGCACCGGCCGTCCCGGCAACCGTGAGCACGACCACCCCGACCAACAGGGCGACCGCGCCGATGTAGCGCTTCATGTCTCCTCCTCCCGACGATCAGCCGACGCCCGCGAGGAGGAACGCGCGCTGCTCGGCCAGCATCTCGCGCGCGATCACCAGGCGCTGGATCTGATTCGTGCCCTCGTAGATCTGAGTGATCTTCGCATCCCGCATCATCCGCTCCAACGGATACTCCGAGATGTAGCCGTACCCGCCGAGCACCTGCACCGCATCCGTCGTCACCTCCATCGCGACGTCGGTGCAGAAGAGCTTCGTCATCGCGGACAGCTTCGTCAGCTCGGGCCCCTCGATCCCCTCGTCGACCGCGGCCCCGAACCTGTACAGCAACCCCCGCGCCGCTTCGCACTTCGTCTCCATGTCCGCGAGCATCGCCGCCACGAGCTGGTGCTGCGCGATCGGCTTGCCCATCGTCTCGCGGGTCTTCGCGTACTCGAGCGCGTAGTCCGTCGCCCCTTGCGCGATTCCCAGCCCTTGCGCCGCGATCCCCGGGCGCGAGCGGTCGAGGATGCGCATCGCGATCTTGAACCCTTCGCCCTCTTCGCCGAGCAGATTCTCGGCCGGGACACGGCACTCCTCGAAGACGAGCTCGCCCGTGGTCGAGCCCTTGATGCCCATCTTCGGCTCGAGACGCGCGACCTCGAACCCCGGCGTATCAGCCTCGACGACGAACGCCGAGATCCCCGCGTGCCCCGCCTCGGGATCGGTCTTGGCGAACACCGTGTAGAGCTGCGCGACTCCTGCGTTCGTGATGAACCGCTTCGACCCGTTCAGGAAGTACGTCTCGCCCTCGCGCCTTGCCGTCGACCGCATCGCGGCCGAGTCCGAGCCTGAGCCGGACTCCGTCAACGCATACGCGCAGAGCCACTCGCCCGACGCGAGTCGCGGCAGGTACCGCTGCTTCTGCTCCTCGTCCCCGGCCAGCTTGAGGCCGAGCGAGCCGAGCTCCTGCACCGCGAGGATCAGGCCGCTCGTCGCGCAGACCTTCGACACCTCCTCGATCGCGACGAGCCCCAGGAGCGCGCCGGTGCCGAGGCCGCCGTAGTCCTCGTCGAAGAACAGCCCGAAGAGATCGTTGTCCCGGTAGAGCTCGACGACGTCCCAGGGAAACTCGTGACTCTCGTCGATCTCGGCCGCGCGCGGAGCGATCCGCTCGCGAGCGAGCTGACGCACGAGATCGCGGATCTCGCGCTGCTCTTCCGTCAACGCTTCGTACGCCACCCCGAGAGTCTAGTTTCGGCGACGTCTACAGTCCGCGAGGTGATCCTCGAGAACGGCGTCGTGCGCACGATGGATCCCTCGCTCCCGGTCGCGCGTGCCCTCGCGATCGCCGGCGACCGCGTCGCGGGCGGCGTTGGGACACACGAGACCGCCCTGGCGAGCCCGGAGCGCATCGACCTCGGCGGGCGTTGCGTGCTCCCCGGCTTCAGCGACTCGCATGTCCACTTCCCGACCTGGGCGCTCGCGCAGCGGCAGGTGCGCCTGGAGGGAACGGCCTCGCTCGAGGAGACGCTCGCGCGCGTCGCCGACGCCGCCGCGGACGCAAGCCACGACCGCTGGTTGCGGGGCATGGGCTGGCGAAGCGGCGACTGGTCGCCGGCGGTCGAGCCGACGAAAGAGGCGCTCGACCGCGTCACCGGCGACACGCCGACCGCGCTGATGGCCCGCGACTACCACTCCCTCTGGCTCAACAGTGCGGCGCTCGCCCGCGCGAACGGCGACCTCGACGTGCCGGGCGGAGTCGTCGAGCGGGACGCACACGGTGAGCCCACGGGCGTGCTTCGCGAGGAGTGCGCCTGGCACTTCCGCGACACCTACGCGCGCCCGACCGAGGACGAGATGGTCGAGGCCTCGCGCGAAGCAGTGCGCATCGCGATCGCGCGCGGCGTCACCGCCGTCCACGACAAGGACGGCTGGCTCGGCGCGCTCGCAGTGTGGCAGCGGCTCCGGGACGAAGGCTCGTTGCACCTGCGCGTCTGGCAGTCGATCCCGGCGAAGCAGGTCGACGACGTCGCCGCGCTCCACCTTCGCAGCGGTTTCGGCGACGACCTCGTGCGGGTCGGCTATCTGAAGGCGTTCATGGACGGGACGCTCGGATCGCAGACGGCGCGAATGCTCGACGGCACCGGCGTCGAGATCACGAGCAAGGAGGAGCTCCCGGAGATCATCCGGCGGGGCGCGGAAGCCGGGTTCCCGGTCGCGGTGCATGCGATCGGCGATCTCGCGAACCGCGATGCGCTCGACGCCTTCGAGGAGACGCAGGCGCAGTGGAAACCACTGGGCCTGCGGCAGCGGATCGAGCACGCCCAGCTCCTCGCGCCGGAGGACATCCCGCGTTTCGCCGAGATCGGCGTCACGGCGTCCGTCCAGTTCAGCCACGCCCCGTCCGACCGGGACATCGCCGACCGCTTCTGGGCCGGCAAGACAGACGGCGCCTACGCGTACCGCTCGCTCCTCGACGCCGGCGCCGTCCTCGCCAACGGCTCCGACGCGCCGATCGAGGAGCTCGAGCCCTGGGCCGGGATCTGCGCAGGCGTGCTCCGTACGATCGACGAGCGCGACCCGTGGCATCCCGAGCAGCGGGTGACGCTCGAAGAAGCGCTCCGGGCGACCATCGTCGCTCCCGCGTGGCTCGCGGGCGACGAGCGGCGCCGAGGCAAGCTCGTGCCCGGTTTTCTCGCCGACCTCGTCGTGCTCGACCGCGACCCGTTCGAGCTCGAGCCGGAGGAGCTCCCCGCCGTCCAGGTCGTCGCAACGATGCTCGGCGGCCGCTGGACGCACAACCCACCGCCCTGGGACTGACGCTTCGCTTGCATTACATCCGGTCGATCGCGACGATCGGCACGGGGTTCCGCGAACAGCAGGAGGCGTCCATGGAAGCCGAGGCGGCTCGGTCCCGATCCTTCGATCATCTGCGGGAGCATTCGGTCGGCCTCCCGGAGACTCTGTTCCAGTCGATCACCCACATGGCTCCGGGTGCGGCGATCGCATTCTCGATCCTGGTGTCGGTCCAGTTCTCGGGGCCGGTCCTGCCCCTGTCGGTCCTCTTTGCTCTCGTCGCCTGCGTGCTCGTGGCGAGCTCGATCGGCCAGCTGGCCAAGCACGTGCCGTCGGCGGGCGGCCTTTACGCGTACGTCACCCGTGCACTCGGCCCGCACGCGGGCTTCATGGTCGGGTGGGCCTTCCTCCTCTTCGAGCCGCTCGTCGCGCCTCTGCTCTTCCTCATCTTTTCGTGGGCGACCACCGATGTGGTCAAGAACGAGTGGGGCTGGGACTACACCGGCCAGTGGTGGATCTGGATCCTCCTCGCTGCCGGGATCGTCTTCTTCCTGACCTATCGGGACGTCCGACTCTCGACGAGGGCCGGCGTCGTCCTGGGCATCTTCGAGATCACCGTCTTCGCCGCGCTCGCGGTCTGGATGATCTTCTCCAACTTCGGGGACAACACGCTCCAGGTCTTCAACCCCACGCACGCCGAAGCAGGGACCTACAACGGCGTCTTCAAGGGGATGGTCTTCGCGATTCTGGCGTTCATCGGCTTCGAGGCTGCGGCCCCGCTCGGCGAGGAGGCGAAGAATCCGCGCTGGACCGTGCCCCGCGCCGTCGTCCTCTCCGCGTTCGGAATCGGGCTCTTCTACGTCCTGTGCTCCTACGCGTGGGTGATCGGCACGGGCTTCCCGAACTTCACGCAGGACACGCTCGCGCAGCCCGACCCGTGGCGAAACCTCGGCAAGGTGTTCTGGGGCGGCGGCTGGGTGCTCGTGTGGCTCGCGATCCTCAACTCCGCCATCGCGAACTCGAACGCCGGCGTGAACGCCGCCACGCGCGTCGTCTACTCGCTCGCACGTAACGGCGCGCTTCCACGCGCGTTCGCACGGACGCACCCCGTGCACAAGACCCCGCACGTCGCGATCATCTTTCAGACGATCCTCGGCATCACCGTCGCGCTCCTGCTGGGCTGGAAATACAGCAGCAACCTCATCACCGCCTTCAGCATCCTCGCCACGGCAGTGACGATCGTCGTCATCGTCGTCTACATCACCGTCTGCTTCTCCTGCATCGCCTACTTCAGCCGTACGGAGCGCCTCGCACAGTTCAACCCATTGCTGCACTGGATCTTCCCGCTCCTCGGTGCGGCGGCGTTCATCCCGCCGCTCTACTACCAGTACTTCCCCCTCCCTCCGTACCCGATCCGCTACGCCAACTGGATCGCCATCGGCTGGCTGGTCGCCGGCGCGATCGTCACCGCCTTCGTGCCGCACCGGGTCCTGAGCGACGCGGAGCATTTCTTCGCCGTGGAGGAGGAGACGGGCGAGCCCGAGGACTCGGCCTTCGCGCCGACAGCGCGGCCGTTACCGGCCGAAGGCTCATGAGCGTCGCGGTCGGCCACCGCATCGGGCGGGACGAGATCATCTGGGCCTTCGGCCCCGAGCTCGAGCCCGTGCTCGAGGTCGATCCCGGCGAGGTGGTCACGTTCGAGACGAACGACTGCTTCACGGGCCAGATCAGATCGGAGGACGATCTCGTCACGGAGATCGACTTCGCGCGCGTCAACAGCGCAACGGGGCCGGTCGCCGTCCGCGGCGCCGAGCCCGGCGACTCGCTCGTGGCCGAGATCCTCGACGTGCGCCCGGTTGCTCAGGGCTTTGCGTGCCTGATCCCCGGCTTCGGCCAGCTGATCGAGCAGGTCGCCTCGCCGGTGACGAGGCTCTTCCGCGTCGAGGACGGCTGGGTCGAGATGAACGACCGGGTGCGATTCCCGGCGCGCCCGATGGTCGGCGTGGTCGGGGTCGCAACGGACGGCGAGACGCTCACGAACGGGCTCGCCGGCCGGCACGGCGGAAATCTCGACGACCATCTGCACGGGAAAGGCGCCCGGATCTACTTCCCCGTGCGGCAGCCCGGCGGCATGTTCGCGGTCGGCGACATGCACGCGTCGATGGGTGACGGCGAGATCTGTTTCACCGGCGTCGAGATCGCCGGCGAGGTCGACATCCGCTTCGACGTCCTCAAGGGAAGACAGGGGACGTGGCCCGTGACGGAGCTCGAGGACCGGTGGATTCCGCACGCGACCGCGGACGGCTACGAAGAGGCTCTCCGGCTCTGCTCCGAGGAAGCGGCGCAGCTGCTCGTCGACCAGTGGGACTTTTCGCCGGAGGACGCCTTCATCTTCCTCTCCGTCGCCTGCGACGCAGGCGTCGCGCAGGCCTGCAAGCCGGCGGTCGGATTCGGCACGATCGCCCGCTTCTCCATTCCGAAGCTGGAGGCGACGCCGGGCCCGTTTCGACCCTGACTACACTTGGCATAGCGATGCGGACGATGAACCCTGTCCACGAGGCGACCTCCTGTGCGGTCGCAGCCTGCGCCGAGATCATCGGCGCGAAGTGGACGGCGATCCTCGTCCACGACCTATCAGAGGGCCCGCGGCGCTTCTCCGAGCTGGAGCATTCCTGCGCCGGCATCAGCCCGCGCACCCTGTCGGAGCGTCTCCGCGCTCTCGAGGACGAAGAGATCGTCGAGCGCCGGAGCTACGCCGAGTCGCCGCCGCGCGTCGAGTACGAGCTGACGGAGAAGGGCGCCGCGCTCCTGCCGATCATCACCGAGATGCGGCGGTTCGGTCACGAGTACCTGACCGCGTAGCCCAGTCCGGCTCCGCCCACAGCTTCACGAGCTCCACGATCGTCGCCGCCGATGCGGCCATGTCCTGCACGGACGCCCACTCGAGCACCGAGTGGAACTGGTGCGCGCCGGTGTAGACGTTCGGCGTCAGCAGCCCGCGCGCGCTCAGCATCGCGCCGTCGGTTCCGCCCCGAATGGGCTCGCGCCAGGGCTCGAGGCCCATGCGCCTTGCCGCCTCGTCCGCAGCGTCGGTGACGCTCGGATCGGCGTCGAGGAACTCCTTCATGTTGTGGTAGCTCTCCTCGACCGTCACGGTCACGTGGGCACGCGGCTCCTCCGCTGCGACCTCGTCCGCAAGCTTGCGTAGGAGCTGTTCGTGCTCCTCGAGCTTCTTCGCGTCGAAGTCGCGCGCGATGAATCGCAGCTCCGCCTCGGCCGTCGTCCCGGTGAAGCGCGTGGGATGCACGAACCCGTCGCGCCCGTCCGTCGTCTCGGGCGAGCGCGAGTCTGCCGGCAGCCGGTCGATGATCCGCGCGCCGAGCTTGATCGCGTTCACCATCTTCCCCTTGGAAGTGCCCGGATGGACGCTCAGGCCCTCGATGTGGATCCGTACTTCCGAGGCGGAGAAGGTCTCGTCGTCGATGCGACCGACCTCGGAGCCGTCGAGCGTGTACGCGAAGTCGGCGCCGAACTGATCGATGTCGAAGCGCTCGACACCGCGGCCGACCTCCTCGTCGACGGTGAAGCCGACGCGGATCGGCGCGTGCTCGATCTCGGGATGTGCCGCCAGGTAGGCAACGGCCGCGACGATCTCCGCGACACCGGCCTTGTCGTCGGCGCCGAGGAGCGTCGTGCCGTCCGTCGTGACGATGTCGTGCCCTTTCCGTTCGGCGAGCAGTGGGTTCTCGTCGGCCCGCAGGACCTTGCGCCGGTCGCCGGGGAGGACGATGTCCCCGCCGTCGTAGTCGCGCACGACTTGCGGCTTCACGCCGGCACCCGATTCGTCGGAGCTCGTGTCCATGTGGGCGATCAGGCCGACGGTCGGCCCGCCCGAGCCCGGCAGCGTCGCGAAGACGTAACCGTGATCCATCAGCTCGACGTCTTCGAGGCCGGCCGCACGCAGATCGTCGGCCAGCACCTTTGCGAGATCGAGCTGCTTCGCGGTGCTCGGATACGTCTCGGAGTCCGAGTCGGACTGCGTGTCGATCTGGACGTACCGCAGGAACCGTTCGAGGACGTCGTCCGCGAGCTCCTCCGCGAGCGGCGTCAGATAGCGCACGTCAGCCAAGTGCGGCGAGGCTCCGGTAGAGCTCCGACGCTGCCGAGACGGCGCGGTCGACGTCTTGCACGCGGAGCCGCTCGTTGGGCGAGTGCACGTTGCTGTCGAGCAGCGCGAACCCCGTGCCGATGGTCGGGATGCCCTTCTCTGCGAGCGCCGGGTAGATCGGCAATGTGCCGCCCACGCGGACGAGAATGGGCGCGACCCCCGTCGCGCGCTCGAACGCCTCGACGCCGAGCTGGATCGCCGGTGCGATCCGGTGAGAAGACACCGGGCGCCGCTGCGTTCTCGAGCTTCGAGCTCGACCTCAGCCCCTTCGGGAACGGCTGCGCGGATCAGCTTTTCGGCTGCAGCGGCGATCGTCTCGGGAACCTGTCCCGGAGCAAGCCGAATCGTGAAGCGCGCGCGCGCTTCGACGACGAGCGTCGTGTTGACGAGGTCCGGCTTGCCGCCCTCGATCCCGTTCACGTCCATGGAAGGCTCCGCCCAGGTCCGCTCGTAGAAGTCGTCTTCGGCGTTCGGATCGAGCGGCGTCGCACCGGCGTCGTGGAGGATCTCCCGGCCCGACGGCAGCTTCTTCAGGCTCTCGACCTCGACGTCGCTGAGCGGCGTGCGGCCGACGCGAAGCTCGTCGGGCAGGAGCCCGTTGCGTGCGGTGACGGCCGAGAGTGCCTGCATCAGCGCGTGGATCGCGTTGAGCGCAGCGCCGCCGTAGTAGCCGGAGTGCATGTCCCGCTCGCCGGTCCGAACCTTGATGCGGAACCCGACCAGCCCCCTCGTCGCGATCGCGAACTCGGGCTGCTCGGGTCGCGTCATCCCGCCGTCGAAGATGATGCAGGCGTCGGCGCCGCGATCGTCCTCGCGAATGAAGTCGACGATCGAATGGCCGCCGATCTCCTCCTCGCCGTCACAGGCGATGCGGAGGTTGACCGGCAGAGCGCCGTCCTGGCGCAGCAGCTCGGCGGCTTTCAGGAGCGTGTAGAGCTGTCCCTTGTCGTCCGCGATGCCGCGCGCGTAGAGCCAGCCGTCCCGCTCGGCGAGCTCGAACGGCGGCGTCTCCCAGAGCTCGAGCGGTGCGGGCGGCTGAACGTCGAAGTGCCCGTACAGAAGCACGGTCGGCGCAGCCGCGCCGTTCGCGTTTGCGGGAATGTCGCCGATGACGAGGTCGCGTTCGCCTCGCCGGAGGAGCTCTGCCTCGCCGCCCGTCCGCTTGACGAAGTCGCGAACCCACTCGGCCGCCCGTCGCACGTCGTCGGTGTGCGCGGGATCGGCGCTGACGCTCGGGATCGCGATGAACTCGCGCAGCTCGTCTAGCCAGATCTGGTTCACGGCGCGCGAGTCTATGTAACTGGCCCTACCGGCGGGCGATGAACGTGGACGCCGCCGCTCTACGCGACGTCGCGGAGCTTGATCGCGTCGGCGAGCGCGCGGCAGCTTCTTCAGGCTCTGGTTCTCGATCTGACGGATGCGCTCGCGGGTGACGTTGAACGTCCGGCCGACCTCGTCCAGCGTACGCGGGTGCTGGCCGTCGAGGCCGTACCGGAGCTCGAGCACCTGGCGCTCGCGGCTCGACAGCGTGCCGAGGATCTTGCGCAGCGTCTCCTTGCGCATCGTGATCTCGGCTTCCTCGTCCGGGAGGGGGAGGTTCTCGTCCGTGATGAAGTGACCGAACTCGGACTCGTCCTCGTCGCCGACCGGCTTCTCGAGTGAGACGGGCGTCTGAGCGCTCCGGCGAATGTGCTCCACCTCATCGGTCGTCAGGTCGAGGTCGTGCGCGATCTCGATCGAGCTCGGCTCGCGGCCGAGCTCTGCGCGGAGCTTGCGCTCGGAGCGGACGATCTTGTTCAGCTTCTCGACGACGTGGACGGGCATCCGGATCGTACGCGCCTTGTCCGCAAGCGCCCGCGCGACCGCCTGACGAATCCACCACGTTGCATACGTCGAGAACTTGAAGCCTTTGCGATAGTCGAACTTCTCCGCCGCGCGGACGAGACCGATCGTCCCTTCCTGGATGAGGTCGAGGAAGGGAAGGCCCTGGTTTCGGTACTTCTTCGCGATCGAGACGACGAGGCGGAGATTCGCCTCGACCATCTCCTGCTTCGCGCCGTGGTCGCCGCGCTCGATTCGCTTCGCGAGCTCGACCTCCTGGGCTGCGGTGAGCAGGTCGACCTTGCCGATGTCCTTCAGGAAGAGCTGGAGCGCGTCGGTCGAGACCTCACGCGGAGCTTCGGCCGGCTGCTCCTCCTCCTCGTCCGGGACGTCGCTGACGACCTCGATGTGGAGCTCTTCGAGAGCGTGGTAGAAGTCGTCGATCTGTCCCGGCTCGAGGTCGAAGTCGTCGAGCGCGACTGCGATCTCGTCTGCCGTGAGCTGACCGTTCTCGCGCCCCGCCTCCAAGAGCGCCTTCGCGTCGTCGGTCTCCAGCAGGTCGACGACACCCTTCGGTGCGGTCGCTTCCTCCGTTGCGCTCACTCCGTTCCCCCCTCATGGCCCGGCTTTGTGGCGATGCCGCACTGTGCCAGCTGTTCAGGACGAACGCCATAGGCCAAACGGCCCATTTTTCGGCCGCGGCGGGCCTAGGGCTGATGCGGGCTCCCGGCACGCGAACCCACACCAAGCCCTAGGTCGGCGAGCGGCCTCGAGCAGCCTTTGAGCCCGTTTTCCAAGCGGTGTTCCCGGCCCTTGCGCCCGGGCGAGGGCGAGCTCCTTCCGCGCACGCGGGACGTCTCCGAAGTAGATCAGCAGCAGCCCGAGGTGAAACCGGACGGTCTGGGCATTCGGGAACCGCCGAACGAGCGGCCCCAGGCGGGAAAACGCCCTGACGGGCCGATCCTTGTCGTAGAGACCCACCGCGGCTGCCGTGAGCGCCTCGGGATCGTTCGGCGCAGCGCGCGCCGCCGCGGCGAACTCACGTTCGGCAGAGACGGGACGAAGTGCCTGCTGGAAGCCGATGCCGCGAAGAAGGTGTAGCTCGCGCTCGTTGTTCGCCCGCCGGAAGGTCGGGAGGAACGGCGGCAGGCCCGGCGGCGTGTTCGGGTGCCGGAGATCCTGCGCGCGGACCGCAGAAGGGGAATCCGGCTGGACGCGCTCCGCATCCCGCCAGGCGCGGTCCGCATCCGCGGCCTGGCCCGACAGCGCGAGCGCGAGGCCGAGCTCGAGACGGACGAGCCCACTCGCGGGATACCTGGCGGCAAGGATGCGCAAGCGACGCACCGTCCCGGCCGGCCAAGCTGCGAGCGCCTGGCGCACTTCCGTGGCGACGGCAGGCGCCGCCGTCGGATCCGGTGAGAAAGGCGGCGGCTTGGTCTCGACGCGTTGGACGTCCGAGCGCGTCGCGAACGTGACGCCGACGGCCGTGCCTGCTGCAGCGAGTGCGGCCGCGCCGACGACGATCCAGACGCGCAGGCGAGGGCTCATCGCGCCCGACGCTACCTACACGAACGGCGGCTATATTTCGGAAAGCAATGCCGAGCTATCGAGACTTGCTTCAACAGGTCCGCGACGAGATCGCCGAGGTCGACGCGGGCAGTGCGCGCGAGCTGATCGACGCGCGCGACCCGCTCATCGTCGACGTGCGCGAGCAGGACGAGTGGGACGAGGGCCACATCCCGGGAGCGATCCACATCCCACGCGGCTTCCTCGAGTCGCGAATCGAGCGCGCGGCGCCCGACTCGACGCGGCCGGTGCTCCTCTACTGCTCGGCCGGCAACCGGTCCGCGTTCGCGGCCAAGACGCTGGCGGAGCTGGGCTACGAGGACGTGGCCTCGCTCGCCGGCGGCTTCACCGACTGGAAGCGCAACGGCTTCCCGGTCGAGCTGAGCGCGGGACTCGACCCGCAGCGCCGAGCCCGTTACAGCCGCCATCTCCTGATCCCGGAGGTAGGCGAAGAGGGCCAGCTGAAGCTGCTCGACTCCAAGATCTTGCTGATCGGCGCAGGCGGGCTCGGTTCACCGGCGTCGCTCTATCTCGCCGCCGCCGGCGTCGGCCGGATCGGCATCGTCGATGCCGACGTCGTCGACGAGTCGAACCTCCAGAGGCAGATCGTGCATTCGACCGAGCGACTCGGCGAGGCGAAGGTCTCCTCGGCGAAGCGAACGATCGAGGCGCTGAACCCGGACGTGCAGGTCGTCGCGTACGAGGAGCGGCTGACCTCGGAGAACGTCGAGCGGATCCTCGCCGACGGGTGGGACGTGATCGTCGACGGCGCCGACAACTTCCCGACGCGCTACCTCGTCAACGACGCGTCCGTCTGGCACGGCATTCCTGTCGTGCACGGGTCGATCTACCGCTTCGAGGGACAGGTCACCGTCTTCAAGCCGCACGAAGGGCCTTGCTACCGCTGCCTCTTCCCCACCCCTCCCCCGCCCGAGCTGGCACCGTCGTGCGCAGAGGGCGGTGTGCTCGGCGTCCTGCCCGGCATCATCGGGTCGCTGCAGGCGAACGAGGCGCTCAAGCTCGCGCTCGGAATCGGTGAGCCGCTCGTCGGCCGGTTGCTCCTCTTCGACGCGCTCTCGGCGGAGTTCAACGAAGTGAAGCTGCGACGCGATCCCGACTGCCCCGTCTGCGGCGAGCACCCGACGATCACGGACTACGTCGATTACGTCGAGTTCTGCGCCGGGACGCGGGAGACGGCATGACGCGAGTCCGGATTCCGCCGACGCTGCGCGAGCAGGTGTCCGGCGAACGCGAGGTCGCCGCCGAAGGCGACACGGTTCGCGAACTGCTCGACGACCTGATGAGCCGCTTCCCGGCACTGCGGACACAGCTGGTCGAGGACGACGACCTCGCACCCTTCGTCAACGTCTACGTCGAGGGCGAGGACGTTCGCACGCTCGAGGGGATCGACACGGAGGTGCCGTCCGGGCTCGACGGTCATCCTGCTGCCGGCGATGGCCGGCGGCCAATGACCTCGGTCGAGCAGCTCTACGGAGAGATCTGGGCAGCGGAAAACGGGCTCGAAGCGGAGCTCGAACGGAGCCTCGACCCGCGCGGCACCGACTGGCTGTTCGAAGAGTTCGCGGCGCTCGATCCGCAACGTGGCCAGCTCGTCGTCGACATCGGCGCGCGTGACGCAGGCCATGCGATCCGGCTCGTGCGCGAACACGGCTTGCGAGCGATCGCGCTCGATCCGGTTCCACTTCACCTCGAGCTCGCACGGCAGGCGGTCGCAGACGCCGGGCTCGAGGAGGAGGTCGAAGTCGTCCAGGCCGGAATCGAGACAATGCCCGTCGGCGACGCCGCCGCGGATTGGATCTGGTGCCGCGACGTCCTCGTCCACGTCGACCTCACGCGCGGGTTCGCCGAGTGCGCACGCATCCTTCGCCCGGGCGGACACATGCTCGCCTACGTCACCTGCGCAACCGAGACACTGGAGCCGCGTGAAGCGCGAGAGCTGTTCGCGGCGGTCGCGATCGTCCCGGAGAGTGCGGACTCGAGCGTCGTCGAGCGTCGTGCCGAGGACGCGGGCCTGACCCTCGTCTCCAGCACCCGGCTCGGCGGCGAGTGGCGGGAGCGAATGATCGAGGACGGGTCCTGGGACCCGACTGCCGACCTGCTCCGCCTGTCGCGTCTCCACCGGCGCGGGACGGAACTGCTCGAACGCCACGGGCCAGAGCGGATCGCGGCGTACGACGCCGGACGACGCTGGGGCGTCTACCAGCTGCTCGGCAAGCTCTGTCCCACGGTCTACGTTTGGCGGCGCGATGCGTAGCGTCGTCGCGCCGTCGCTCCTCGACCTGATCGGCAACACGCCTCTCGTCGAGCTTCAGCGCGTAGGAGACGTCCAGATCTATGCCAAGCTCGAAGGGCAGAACCCGACGGGCTCGATCAAGGATCGAGTGGCGAAGGCGATGATCGAGGCGGCGGAAACATCGGGCGAGCTGCAGCCCGGGCGCGAGCTGCTCGAACCGACGAGCGGCAACACAGGCATCTCGCTCGGCGCTGATCGCCAAGCTCAAGGGGTATCCGTTGACATGCGTGATGCCCGAGAACGCGACGGAGGAACGGAAGCGCCTCCTCCGCCTCTTCGGCGCACGGATCATCTTCTCTCCCGGCGAAGAAGGATCGAACGGCGCCGTGCGGATGGCGCTCCAGCTCGCAGAGCGCGAGCCGAGGTACTTCATGCCGTTCCAGTATGCGAACGAGGCGAACCCCAGGGCCCACTACGACGGCACGGGCGCGGAGATCGCCGCCGCCCTCGACCGCGTCGATGTCCTGGTCGCCGGCCTCGGCACCGGCGGCACGTTGATGGGTGCCGGAGAGCGTCTGCGCGAACGGTTTCCCGACGTCGTCGTCGCCGCGGCCGAACCCCTTCCCGGAGATCCCGTCATGGGCTTGCGCTCGCTCGACGAGGGTTATGTCCCGCCGATCCTCGACGTCTCGAAGCTCGACCGAAAGGTGCTCGTCTCGAACGAGCAGTCGGTGCAGGAGGTGCGCCGTCTCCTCGACGAAGACGGGATCTTCGCGGGCGTTTCAGCGGGGGCGGTAGGCCACGTCGCGCGCAAGCTCGCAGCCGAGCTCGAAGAAGGTGTTGTCGTCGCGATCCTCGCGGACGGCGGCTGGAAGTACCTGTCCGCAGACTTCTGGGAAGCCGACGACGTCGAGACCGCGATGGAGCGCACGGTCTGGTGGTGATTCCGGCGAACGTGCGCGCAGAGCTCGTCGCGCACGCGCAGGACGAAGCCCCGAACGAAGCCTGCGGGCTCGTGCTCCTCCGCGACGGTCGAGCGGACCGGTACGAGCGCGGCCGAAACGCGGCATCGTCTCCGTATCGCTTCGAGCTCGAGTTCGACGATCCCGAGATCTGGTTCGCCGAGGACGACGGCTACGAGCTTGCTGTCTTCCACTCGCACATCTCGGCGCCGGCGCGGCCTTCGCGGACGGACGTCCAGAACATCGGCCTCTGGGCCGGCAAGCCGTACCTCGTCTATTCACTGAGAGACGATGACCTGGCCGCCTTCGTGATCGAAGACGGCCAGATCGAAGACCTGCCGCTTACGTAACGCGGAAGGTGCCCTTCATGCCGCTCGTGGCATGCGGGTCGCACTGATACGTGTACTTGCCCTTCTTGAGCGTGATCGTCCAGGTCGTCTGACCCTGGAACGAGACGCTCGTCTTCCTGTTCAGGCCGGGCCCGATCAGGTGGAAGTTGTGGATCGAGGACTTGTCCTCGACCTTGATCCTGTACTTCCCGGCCTTGATCGTCTTGAGGTCCTTCCCGCCCTTCTCCACCTCGATCTGTGAAGCCGGGCCCGACCTCGCCCTTGAGTGGGGCAGTTGCGCCCCACGCGGGGACGACGATCAGGGCCACGGCGAGTACACCAGCGACGGCTGCGGAAACGAGTAGTCGGTACATGTGGATGCCCCTTTGCGTCGTGGACGATGTCTCCGTCCTACGCTTGGGAGCCTACTTCGGTTTCACGTGACCTTTAGCGTTCCCTTCATGCCCGCCGCGGCGTGACCCGGGACGGTGCACTTGTAGGCCGCGTTTCCCTTCTTCAGCGTGACGATGAGGATTGCGGTCTTCCCGGCGCCGATGATCTTCGTCTTCTTGCCGCCGATCGCAAAGTCGTGGCCACCTTGCCCTTGTTCGTCAGCTTGAAGGTCACCTTGCCGTGAGGAACGCTCTTCTTCGAGAGGGTGAACTTGAACTCCTTGGCCGTCACGTTGACCGTGACTGCTTTCGCCGCAGTCGAACCGGCTGTTATCGGCCCGGCTACGACGAGAGCCGCAAGCGCGACCCCGAGCGCCAGCGTGATCCGTTTCATGAGACTCCTTCCGGATTGTCGATCCTGCCCCGTTTCCAGCGGCCATCGTAGCCCTGGCTCGGAAACGGTCCGTCGGACATCAGGTCGCCGAGGCGGCGCGGATCGCAGCGAGAACGGTGTCGGCACGGCTGCCGGCTGGTACGTCTCTCAGGCGCCGCCAGGCCCCGCGGGGGTGTCTGATCCCTTCCTCGCGGCACTCGTCGAGCGTGCGCTCACTCGGCGACCGGTCGTCTGCTCCTCGAGTGAGTCCACGCGCCTCTCCAACTCCACGATGCGTTCGTCGCGCGGATCCATTTCGCGGAGTGTGTCGGCCGTCCTACTGAGCACTGCCTCGAAGATGCCGAGCGTTCCGGCGAGGATTCGCAGCGGCAGGGCGACCAGATTGCGGATTGCTTCCTCGCCCGAGTCCGCAAGCCGGGAGGTCGCGTGAGCCTTGGCGGCCTCAGCGTTCTCGGCCATACCGAGACGATAGCGGAGGAATGGCCCGAGGCCCTGCCGGGCTCGCGGCCCGCGCTCCTACCCGGCGAATTGACGGCATGTCTGCTCTCCTTCCTCGAGGAGCAGCTCGCGAACGAGCTCCCCGACGAGGCCCGGCCGCGTGTAGTGGACCGCGTGCGGCTCGCCGGGAACGACCACGAGCCGCGACCGCGGCAATAGCGCCGCGACGCGCTCCGCCCACGCAGCGTTGACGAACGAGTCCTGAGAGCCGCGCAGCACGAGCGTCGGCTGCTCGATCAGTGGCAGACGGTCCTCGATCCGGTCGGCCAGGGCCGAGCGTGCCGTCGCCAGCAGCGCCCGGACTCCCATCACCCCGTCCTGGGCCGGGTGGGTGAGCAGCGAGAGCGGCTCCCGGGCCAGGTCGCGTACCCCGCCGAGCACCTGGTGGCGGGTCCGCCGTTGATCCGGATCGATGGTCGGGCCGACCAGCGCCAGCGGCCCCGCACGGTCGGGGAGCTGGAAGGCAAGCTCGGTGACGACCTGGCAGCCCATCGAGTTGGCGACGAACGCCGGCCGCTGAAGCTCGAGCGCGTCCAAGCAACCGGCGAGCGCCTCCGCCAGGCCGCCGATGCCGAGTGGCATGGGCGGCTGCTGGCTGCGGCCGTTCCCGGGCAACTAAAAAAAAAAAGGCTTATTAGTTGTCGGCGTCGAACAGATCGGCCTCGAGCGCGCCGCGCTCCTCTCCGTCGCGCTCCTTCTGATCTCGGCGCTGCTCGAACGTCACCGCGAGCCTGTTGATGCGGGAGCCTTCGACGTCGAGAACGTCGAAACGGAGACCGTCGTGCGCGATGTCGTCTCCGACCTCCGGCTGTCGGCCGAGCAGCCCGAAGACGAAGCCGGCGACGGTGTGGTAGTCCTCGTCCGGCAGCGAGGTGTGGAAGCGCTCGTTGAAATCGTCGATCGGGAACGTCCCGTCGATTCGAACCGTGTCGTCGTCGACCTGCTCGACCGACTCGTCCGGTAGATCGAACTCGTCTTCGATCTCGCCGACGATCTCCTCGAGCAGGTCCTCGAGCGTGACGATTCCCTCCATCTCACCGTACTCGTCGACGACGATCGCCATGTGCTGGTTCGTGCGGCGGAACTCCGTCAGAAGCGCTGCGAGGTCCTTCGTCTCGGGGACGATGTGCGCCGGGCGGATGAGGTCGCCCACCTTGACCTCGTGCATGCCGCGGTCGCGCAGCGCGGAGAAGAGGTCGCGGACATGGAGGATCCCGACGACGTTGTCGAGCGTCTCCTTGTAGACCGGATAGCGCGTGTACGGCGAGTCCATCACCGCCTCGAGACATTGCTCGGGCGGGAGGTCGACGGAGAGCGCCACAACCTCCGGCCGCGGAACCATCACGTCCGAGGCTTCCTTGTCGGCGAAGTCGAAGACCTTGTAGAGCATCTCCTGCTCCTGCTCCTCGATCTCGCCGCCCCGCGTCGACTGCGAGACGAGCATGCGCAACTCGGCCTCCGAGTAGATCTCGGCCTCGCCGCCCGGAGGTTGGAGCCCGAGAGCCCGCAGGACGACCTCGGTCGATCGCTGGAGGAACCAGATGAGCGGCTTGAACACGATGAAGAACGCTCGGACGGGCGCGGACACGAAGAGGGCCGTCCCCTCCGAGTGTCCGAGCGCGATTCCCTTCGGGACCAGCTCGCCGAACACGACGTGGAGGAACGTGAGAATGAGGTACGCGAGCAACACGGCGAGCACCGTCGAGGTGACGTCGTCGAACGCGTTCGCGAGCGCCTGCTCGCCCAGTGCACCGATTCCCAGGGAGGTGAGGGTCACGCCGAGCTGCATCGCCGAGATGAAGCGCGGCGGATCGGAGGTGATGCGCAGAACCTCGCGCGCACGCCGGTTGCCCTGGTGCTGGAGCTCGACGATCCGAGTCCGGCGAGCGGTGACCAGGCCGTATTCGGCCGCGACGAAGAAGGCGTTCAGCAAGATGAGAACGCCGACTGCGAGGAGCTCGAAAAGGAGCGTCACGCCCCGCCCCCGTGGGCGGTGGTACTAGGCGGTTTGTCTAAGTCCAACTGGCGGTCCAGTATAGGTAACGCGGTGGCGGTTACCCCTGCGCGCTGCCCTGCCCTCGCGCACGAGCCGTTCGAGATGCGAGAGCGTCTCGGCGACTGCGAAGCGTCGCTCCGTCGGGCTCAGGTCAGGGCCGAACAACGCGAGCGACACGTCGTAGGCGCTGCGCTCCTCGCCGGCGAGCGCGGCCTCGGTCTGCTCGAGCCGGAGACGGTGGTGCTCGAGCAGCTCTCGCGCGCGCGCGGGCGGCGTCGTCGATCGGCTCGCCGTGGCCCGGGTAGACGATCCGCGGCGCGAGTTCGATCGTGCGCTCGAGCGATGCGAGGTAGTCGCCGAGCGGATCGGGACGGCTGTCGGGATAGAGGCCGACCGCCGGCGAGATCCTGCCGAGCAGATGGTCGCCGCCGATCAACACGCCGTCACGGAGAAAACCGAGATGCCCGTCGGCGTGTCCGGGCAGCTCGACGACGTCCCAGCCGGCAAGCTCGCTTCCTTCGTAGAGCAGCTCTGGATCGATCGCGTATTGGACGAACGACGCGAACGCATGGCCCCGAGCAATGAGGTCGTTCGCCACCGGCTCCGGGACGCCGTGGCAGATGAACCACGCGGCCATGCGCTCCGGCCAGTCGTCCGTCCCCCACACGCGCTCGCATTGTGCGTAGTCGAGGCCGCCCTGGTACACGGGAGCTCCGGTCGCCGCCGCGGCCGCGGCCGCACCGCCCACGTGGTCCGGGTGGAAGTGCGTGATCGCGATCCGCTCGACCGCGACGGCGTCCCACGGCGGCGTCTCCGAGGCCGAGCCCCGTGTCGAAGAGCGTGCCGTCGACGAGGTAGCAGTGGACATGCTTCGGTCCAGTCGGCAGCGGCAGCGTCAGGCGCTGAACACCACTTTCGACCGGTACGAACGCTTGTTCTATCATGCGGGGTGTGCGAGTCGAGTATCGCGAAGAGCCCTGTAAGTCGGCCCTCAACGCGGTGAAGGGGATGGGCTTCAGATGGTCCCTCAATCCTTACATGGGCTGCGTGCACCGCTGCACGTTCTGCTACGTCCGACACTTCGAGAAGCGCTCCGACCGTCCCTCGGACGACAGGTACGGGACGTCGATCCGCGTCAAGACCAACGTGGCCGAGGTCCTTCGTCGCGAGCTCGCACGCTCATCGTGGCAGCACGAGCTGGTGGCGATCGGCGCGGCCACCGATCCCTACCAGCCGGCAGAGGGGAAGTACCGGCTCACGCGCGCCTGCCTCGAAGTGTTGCGCGATGCGTCGAACCCGTTCTCGCTCATCACCCGTGGGCCGATGATCGTGCGCGACCTCGACGTGCTTGACCGAGGCCGCTCGGCGCGCGGATGTCTCCGTGACGTTCTCCGTCCCGACGCTGGACGAAGAGGTCTGGAAGAAGACGGAGCCGTCGACTGCGCATCCGCGGCAGCGGCTCAAGGCGGTGAAGACTCTTGTCGAGGCCGGCGTCGATGCGCGGGTCGGCATGGCGCCGATTCTCCCCGGCATCTCCGATCGGCCCGAGCAACTTCGCGAGGTCGTGCGCGCCGCGCGTGAGGCGGGTGCGACGGGTATCTGGGCGAACCTTCTCTTCCTGCGTCCCGGTACACGGGAGCACTTCCTCACGCACCTTGCCGAGGACTGGCCGGAGCAGCTCCCCTTCTACGAGAGCCTCTACGCGGACCGGCGCGTATCTGGGCGGAGACGTCCAGAAACCGGTGCGGAGCGAGGTCTCCGGGCTCGCGCGCGAGTACGGAATCAAGGATCGTCGCAAGGTCCGGCTCGAGCCGCCGCCGGAGCCCGAGCAGCTATCCCTGGCGGTTTAGCGCCGTAGAATCCGCTCGGGTGTCAACCGCCCCTTCCGAGATCACCTGCCTGATCGTCGACGACCACGAGGTCGTCCGCGAAGGTCTTCGGCTCTCGCTCTCGCGCGCGCCGCACATCCGGGTGATCGGCGAGGCAGCCGACGGCGCCAGCGCGGTGGCGCTCGCCGAGCGGCGGCGTCCGAAGGTCGTGATCATGGACGTGCGCATGCCCGGGATGGACGGGCTCGAGGCGACGAAGCTCTTGACGGAGAAGGTGCCGGATACGGCCGTCCTCATCTTCACCGCCTACAGCGAACGGTCCCTGCTCGGTCGAGGCCTCGAGTCCGGCGCGAAGGGCTACATCCTCAAGGAGGCGCCGCACCAGACGCTGCTGCGCGCGATCGAGAAGGTCGCCGGCGGCGAGGGCTACGTCGACCCCGCGTTGATGCCTGCGTTCCTGACGGGCAAGGACAAGGACGAGATGCTGACGCGCGCGCGAGCGCGAGATCCTGCACGCTGCTCGCCGACGGGATGTCGAACCAGGACGTGGCCGGAAAGCTCTTCATCAGCCAGGAAACCGTCAAGAGCCACGTCCGCCACATCCTCGCCAAGCTCGAGGCGGACACGCGCACGCAAGCGGTTGCGATTGCGCTTCGCGAAGCGATTATCGACTAGAGAGCGGCTACTGTCCTCGGCGTTGCTCGGGGCGGCCGTCGTGGCCGTCATCGGCTTCGCGGTGGGTAGCCGTTCGCTGACCTTCGCAGGTCTCGCGGCCGCGCTCGCGGGTCTCGTCGCGGCATACCTGGTCGTCTCCGAACGCCGCCGTCATGCGGCCGCAGAGGAGCAACTGACGACGGAAGCCCGCTTCCTCGAATCGCTCGTCGAGACGATGGGCTCGATCGTCGGCGACAGGGACGTGCTCGAGCGGACGCGGCAGGAGGCGGAGCAGTTGTTCGAGGCGCGTGCGCTCTTGCTCGCGCCGGACGAGCGGCCGCTCCCGGCACCCGCGGAGAACGCGATCGTGATCCCGCTGCCCACCCGCGACGCCGAGGTCGGTGCGTTGCGGCTGACGCGAGCAGCGGCCGTTCGATCGTGAGGACGTCGTACGTGCGACCGTCCTCGCCGATTTCGCCGCGCGCGAGCACGAGAACAGGCAGCTCCTCGAGGACGCGCGGCTGCGTGAGGCCGAGCGCTCGCGTCTCTCCGACCAGCTGATCACGGCGGAGCAGGACGAACGGAGGCGGCTTGCAAACGAGTTGCACGACGGCGCTGTGCAGTCGCTGTCGGGTGTCGCTCTGCTCCTCGACGCGGGGCTCGACTCGATCGCGGACGGCCGCGCGGACGAGGGGCGCGAAATCATCGCCCGCGCACTCGAGCGGCATCGGGCGACGATCGGACAGCTCCGCGACCTGTCGTTCAACCTCGAGCCCGTCGTGCTACGAGACCAGGGCTTCGCGCCGGCCGTCCGCGCCCTGACCGACCAGATCGCTCTGGCGCATCCAGTGGAGGTCGACCTCGACGTCGACGCCGCTGACCGGCTCCCGGAACAGACGCAGGCAGCGCTCTATCAGATCATCCGCGAGGCGCTGAACCAGGCCGTCCTCCGCGGGCCACCCGGGACCCTGGCCGTGAGAATCCGTGAAGCGGAGGACGGCAGCCTGGAGACCACGATCGCAGACGACGCTCCAGGCGAGCGCCGCCGGCGCAGCCTCGACGAGCTCACGGAGCGGGCACGCACGCTCGACGGCGATCTCACGGTGCACCAGGGCGAGGACGGTGGCACGACGATCCGAGTCGTCCTGCCTCCGTCCGCAGCTGTCTCCTGAGACACGTCTCGTGCCTGGCACCAGACGTGCCTCGTTAGGATCGGGCCGTGATCGACAACGGCCGCAAGTACCTCCTCTTCATCTGGAAGCCGAGTGGCTACGAGCTCCGCGAGGCGGACGGGGACCCGCCCGCGGTCGGCAGCGAGGTCGATACGGACGACGAGAGGCTCCGCGTGACGAAGATCGCCCCGTCGCCGTTGCCGAACGACGATCGCCTCTGCGCGTACCTACAGGCCGTCTAGGGCCGACTCCGCCGCGATCCGCCCGAAGACGAGCGCGGCCGCGAGGCCGCTCGCATAGCCCCCGGTGGAGATGCCGCCGACGTCCGCGCCGGCGGCGAAGAGGCCTTCCGCCCCGACGACGCGGGCGCGCTCGTCGATGCGGAGGCCGCCGATCGTGTGCGTGATGCCCGGTCGGACGCGCACGGCGACCTTGGCGCCCGGCGGCGCCGCGAACGGCAGCGCGGATGGATCCGTCTTCGTCGGCACGAGCGCAACCATGTCGGCGACGGTGCGGTCGCGGACACGCTGCTCGAGCGCGGCGTCCCCGAGGACGTACCACGCATGTCCGTCGGGCTGGCGCGCGGTCGCCTGCACGAGGTCGTTCTCCGACCAGGAGACCTGCCCCTCGAAGAACTGCTTCGCCCCGCTCGTTGTAGACGTCCGCAAAGCGGCCGTAGAGCTGCGCGAGCGGGACGAACTCGTCCTCGCTGAAATCGGCATCAGGCATGTTCCGACCGTAGAACTCGTCCATCCCCTCTGAAAGCTCGGCGCCGCGTGCGACGCCGAAGCGAAGGCCGTCGCCCGAGCTCCACGGATTGGCGCGCAGCCGCAGGCGGCCCGCCGGGTGTACGTGCACGTCGACCAGGCCCGGGTCGCCCTGGAAACCACCCGTCGCGAGAATCGTGGCGTCGTCCGTGGTCTCTCGGAGCCGGACGTCGCCGGCAGCGCGCGCAAGCGTCTCGGTCAGTCCGCGTGGGTCGAACCTCTTCCCGAGCGTCCGCGGGTTGCCGGTGCCGTGCTCGACGACGGGAGCGCCGAGCGATTCGAGCCAGGCGACGGCGTCGTCCAGACCTTCCCAGACGACGCGCTGCAAGCGCTCGTCGCCGGTCGGGCACTCGTCGCGAAAGTCTCCCCACTCGCGGTAGCGCCAGATCACGCAGCTCGAGAGCAGCATGGAGCCACCGGCCCGCGTCCCTTTCTCGAACACGACGGGCCGTCCGCCGAGCTCTCGAGCACGCGCGGCCGCGGCGAGTCCCGCCATGCCTGCCCCCGCGATTCTTACGTCAGCGCGAATCCGGGCTTGTGCTCGACGTACTCGATCCGAACACGCTCGGGGCCCCAGACGAAGACGGCCCGCGTGTTCGCAGCGTCGACGACGTTGTCGACGATGCCGAGGTCTTCGGCCTCCGCCGTGTGCTCGTCCGCGGAGTCGACCAGCACGGCGAGGTGGTTCAGCAGCGGCTTCTCGGGATCGCCGGGCTCGCCGGGGTGGAACTCGACGTAAGCGCCGCCGACCTCGACGCGCGGATGACCTTCACTCGACGGTTCGGTCGCGTTGAACCCGAGGCGGGTGTACTGCTCGGCGGCCTCCTCGGGGTCGTGCGAGTACAACGCGACGTGGTCCAGGTCGTAGTCGACGTCCGTCGGTGCCTCGACGAAGCGGACGCGCACACCTTCGCCGAGCTCGATGTCCTCGCCGGTCCCGTCGGGGAGCGCTTCACGCGCCTTCTCGGCGTCGGCGACGCGGAGCGCCACGTGCTTGAAGGCGCCCTGGTCGCGCGGGCCCTCTGCCCCGAAGAGCGTCAGCTTCCCGCGCCGCGCGTTCGAGCCGACGAGCGTGAATGCGTCCTGCTCGTCGATCACGTGCATGCCCACGTGCTTTGTCAGGACGTCGACGATCGGCTTGCGATCGGCGACCCAGAAGGCCACGTGGTCGAGAGTCTTCGGCCCCACGCCGCCACATTAGCTATGACCTACTTCCTTGCGTCGACCGCCCTCTGGAGCTGCTGCTTGTTCATCCGCGAGCGGCCGGGGACGTCCATGCGCTTGGCCTCGTTGTACAGCTGCTCCTTCGTGCGGCCCTTCGGCCGACCGGTGCCGGCGCGAAGACCGCCGCGGCGATAAGAGGACATGTCCTGCGTCGACGTGCGCGACGCGCGGCCCTCGGTCTCGCCGGAGCGGGCGCGCTCCTTGTTGACCGTGCGAGCCGCGATCTCCTTCGCACGCTTCGTCGAGCGTCCCTCTTTCTTCTCCGCTTCCTTGATGTGCTCGTACTGACGTTCGCGCTTGGCGCTCCATGCTTCCTGAGGCATCTCGAAACCCCCACTCCTCGACAACGACGTGGGTGTACCCGCTTTGGGGGGAGTTATTCCAGCGGAGGGTTCTGGACGTTGTGCTCGGTGGCGTACTCGTCCGTGAGCTTGTTGACGACGTCGAACCCTTCACCGTAGGCGTAGTTGATGCGCACGAACGGCTCCCACTTGTCGGGAAGCGCGTCCTCGGGGAAGATCGCCTCGACCGGGCACTCCGGTTCGCACGCGCCACAATCAATGCATTCCTCCGGGTCGATCACCAGGATCCGCTCGGCCTGGTGGATGCAGTCGACCGGGCAGACGTCGACGCACGAGAGGTCTTTGATGTCGATACAGGGCTCGGCGATGATGTACGTCACGGCGACGCGAGTGTACTCAGGCCGTCAGCTCCTGGACGACCTGAGCCGCGCGCTCCTGGAGTGCGTTCTTGACCAGCACCTGGTCGAAGCCCGCCTCGTGGGCGCGCCGTAGCCCCGCGGTGTCCGCGTGGCCGCCGTACCCGAGGATCGGGACCTCGGGGTACGAGTCGGCCACGTCGATGGGATCGACGCGGCTGATGTCCGCGATCACGAGGTCGGGCCAGTCCGCGCTGTCCGTCCTGACGAAGTGGTGCCCAGGCAGAAGCGCCTCGAGCTTGCCCCGAAAGAAGACATCGACCCCACAAAGCAGGATCGTCGCCACCTGCGCAGCGTACCGCGGGCCAGGCTCGCTACTCAAGCGCCTTGGTAGTGTCGCCGACCGTGCAGAACGGGTTCGTCACCGTGGCCCGGGTCGAGGACGTTCCGGCCGGGACGATCCGCGGCTTCGAGGTCGACGACGAGGAGATCGCCGTCGCCCACTGCGACGGCGGCTTCTACGCCGTTCACAGGGGCTCTGTACAGCTGCGGACCTACGACGTGCAGGTCGAGGACGGAGAGCTTCGAGTCCGCGTATAGGGCAGGCGTCGAGCTGATCCGTGCGGGAGAGTACTTCGCCGCGCACGAAGAGCTCGAGGACGCCTGGCGTGCGGCTCCCGCCGAGGAACGCGACTTCTTCCAGGGCCTCGTCCACGTCGCCGTCGCGTGGTATCAGGCCGGACGCGGACGCCGGATCGGAACGGAACGGCAGCTCGCGAAAGCAGTTCGGCGCCTCGAGCCGTTCGCCCCACGCCATCGCGGGATCGAGCTCGAACCGCTCCTCACGCAGCTGCGCGAGCTGCACGCGCAAGGAACGCTCGACCTGCCGAAGCCGAAGCTCTGAAGATCAGCGTCATCCGGCGCGGCCGAATTTCGCAGCAAGCCTCGTAACTAGAGGTCGCCGAGCCCGACGGCTTCGAGCAGTCGGTGCGTGTAGATCTGCACGCGGTAGAACTCGTCGAAGAAGAGGAGAAGTCCGAGCGCGACCAGAATCGTCCCGCCCACGAGCGAGAAGACGCGGTAGTTGTCGCGCATCCAGCGGAAGAACGCCATCCCGCGGACGAAGAACACGGCGGCGAGGAGGAAGGCGACCCCGAGCCCCGCGGAGTACGCCGCGAGCCACGCCGAGCCGCGGATCACGGTTGCCGAGTTGCTCGCCGCAGCGAACGCCTCGGCGAGGAACGGCCCGACGCACGGAGCCGCGCAAATCGCGAAGGCCCCGCCTAGCAGGACACGCGAGCCGGTCCGGCGTGCGCCTTGCATGAGCCCGCCGGCGACGAGCCGGTCGGTCCCTGGAAGCAGGCCCATGAACGCAAGGCCGGCGACGACGAGGATGAAGCCGGCAAGCGCCTGCTTCGTCTGCTCGCTCATGACGCTGGCGATGAGATTGGCAGCGGCGCCGAGCGCCACGAAGACGACCGCGAAGCCCGCGATGAACGGGAGGCTCGCGACGGCGACCCGTCTTCCCACGCCGCGGTCCCCGAGCCGGTTGGCCTCCACAGCCGAGACCGCCGAGAGGTAGCCGGGAACGAGCGGAAGAACGCAGGGGAACGCGATGGAGGCGAACCCGAGCAGGAAGAGCCCGGCCGCCTTCTCCATCAGCGGCAAGCCTCTAGTCCCATCGCGCGAGCTCTTCGTCCAACCGACGCTCGAGCGCGGGATCGAGCTCGGATTCGTCCGGCTCCCGCTCGCGGGCCCGCGACCAGTGCCATGCCCCTAGAGCGACGACCACGGCCGCCGCGACGATCCCTCCGAGCGGGAGCCACCACGCGAGCAATCCGAAGCCCTTGTGCCGTGGCGCCGCCAGGATCGCCTCTCCGTACTCCGCGACGAGCCTGTCCTCGATCTGGCTCTTCGTGTCGCCCGCGGCGATGCGCTCCGCGATCACGCGCTTGATCTGCTCCGCAGCGGGCGAGTTGGACTGGTCGAGCGTGGTCCCGCAAACCGGACACATCACCTCGCCCTCGAGCTCCGATTGCGTCGGATGCGCGTCACTCGCGCGTGCGGCGGGGACGATCAGCAGCGCCGCGAGGAAGAGGAGGGCGATCCTTCTCACGACGAGGCGATCTGGCGCAGGTAACGCGGCAGATCCTCCTCCGCCTCGAGCTCGCCGACGACCTTGCCGCTTCGGTCGATGAAGAAGATCTTCGGGATCGGCAGTCCACCCCACTGCGTCAACACCGTGCCGCTGCCGTCGTGAACGCTCGGATACTTGATTCCGTGCCGGCGCAGCCAGCTGCGCGCATCGGAGGAGAAGTCCTTCGTGTCGACGCCGACGAACACGACCCGATTGCCGTAGCGCTGCCGCGCCGCCTCCAGACGCTTCGACTCATGGATGCACGGCTGACACCACGACGCCCAGAAGTCGAGCACGATGGGTTTCTTCCCCCGCACCGAAGCGAGATCGAAGCGGCCGGTGCCGTCGAGGCGCGGCAGATCGAAGTTCGGAGCGGTTGGATGAGCACCCGCACCGAGCGCCTGCGACACGCCCTTGTTGTTGTCGCGTGCAACCCTCCAGATCAGCAGGGCCAGGAGGCCGGCGACGAGTGCGACCGCGAGCGTCTGCGCCGTCAGCCTGGCTGCGCGCGGCATCAGCCCGAGACGATGAAGACCGGCGTCCCCACGTCGATGTGGTTGAAGAGCCACTCGGCCTCGGAGATGTGCATGCGAATGCAGCCGTGCGAGACGGAATAGCCGATCGATGTGTCCGACGGCGTGCCGTGGATCCCGACACCCGGCGCCGACAGGCCCATCCACCGCGTCCCGAGTGGATTGTCGGGGCCCGGAGGTATCGGCTTCTGACCCGCTGCCCACGGCGAGCTCGGCGGGTACCACCATGGGTTTCTCCACTTGACCATCACCGAGAAGCGCCCGAGCGGCGTCGGATACTGCGCCTGGCCGGTCGCCACGGCGAAGAGGCGCCAGAAGCGCATGCCGCGGTAGAGGTATAAGCGGTTCGAGCTGCGGCGGATGACGATCACAGGGCCGAAGCTGCGCCGCGTGATCTTCGGGCGAACCGCGAGTTGCTTGAGCCGGATCGTGCCCCGGACTCCGGAATAGAGCGCCGTGATGATGTCCTGAACGGCACGTCGCCGCTCGAGCTTCGACCCGAGGCGCTCCTTCGAGAGCCACGGACGCAGCTGGCGCAAAACGAGGCTCGAGTCGACGGCGGGTCGGTCATAGCGCTCGGCGAGCTTCGTGACGAACGGCGTGATCGAGCTGCCCGGCGCGTTGACGCCCAGCGGCACGGCGGTGTTCTCGGACGCCACGAGGGCGCGCTGGACGGCCCTGTCCACGCCGGCCGTCGCGCCGAGCACATCCGGCGTGACGGAGATCCGCGTCGCTCCCAACTGGAGCCGTAGCGGCCGATCGAAAGCCTGCTGCACGGCGGCGGCAGCGTCCTCGGGCGTCAACCCTCCGACCGGCACGGCGCCGATAGTCACGCCGAGCGGGATCGTCGCCGGCACGTCGGCGGCGTTCGGCGTCGCGGCGAGTGCGCCCGAGACAAGGGTCGCCGCCAGGGCAAAAAGCAGGAAAGAGCGTCTTTTCACGCGTCGAACATCGTAAAGATCCGTGGGTCGTTCGTAATGATGCCGTCGGCCCCGGCTCGGGCCAGCTTAGCCGCGAGCCCGGAGTCGTCTACGGTCCAGACGTAGACCGCGGCACCGACCTCGTGAGCTCGTTCGATCGCCGCACTCGAAGCGACGGAATGGTGCAACGTCGCCGCCGACGCCCCGGCACGCGCGAGGAGACCGGGGAGCCGGCGGGGCAGCGCGGCCCCAAAGGAAGCGAGCGAACGGCGCACGACCGGCGCCAGCGGGCCGCGCCTCGAAATCCCGAGGCGATCCCGCGGAAGGGTGTACGACCGCGCCAGGTTCGGCTCGAGCTCGCCGATGCGTCGGAGCGCCGACTCGTCGAACCCACTCACCCACGCGCGGTCGACGACGCCGTGCCTGCGCAAGCTCTCGACCACCGCGCGCTCGAGGCCCCGCCGCTTGAGATCGACCTGCAGTGCAACCTTCGGAAAGCGCTCGACGCAGAACGCGAGCGCCTCGTCCAGTGTCGGCATCTGGGGCGCGACGGAGCGGAGCGCTTCCAGGCTGCGTCCGCGGACACGCCCCCGCGTGGCGCCGTGGCTGACCTCGCGCAGCCGGTTCGAGTGCGCGAGTACGACCGTTCCGTCGACGAGGTCGAGGACGTCGAACTCGAGCGTGTCGCAGCCGAGCTCCACCGCGAGCTCGAGCGCGCGTAGCGTGTTCTCGGGCGCGAGCGCCGATGCTCCTCGGTGGCCGACGCGGGCGAACTGCCCGGCCGGCCGTCGCAGTTCGATCACGCGGTTCTCTTCACGACCACGACTGCGCAGTCGTCCATGAGATCGCCGCCTGCGAACGCGCGGCAGTCCTCCAGCACGGCCTGCGCGATCTCCGACGCGGGCCGGCCGCGATGCTGGGACAGCGCCCGGTCGAGGCGATCGAATCCGTAGAGCTCACCCGCACGACGTGCCTCGATCACACCGTCCGTGTACAGCACCACCGCGGCCCCGACGTCGAGGTGAGCACGCACCTCCTCGAACCGCTGACCCGGCTCGACGCCGAGGACGAGCCCGCCTGCTTCGAGGCCGGTGACCGTCCCGTCCGCCGCGACGAGCCGCGGCGGAGGGTGCCCGGCAACGGCCGCGGCCAGCTCGCCGCTGCCGCTGACGAGGAGATACACCATGGTGATGAACTTGCCGGGCGCGATCTCGGTGAAGACGACGTCGTTCGCCGACTGCAGGAAATCCGCCGGCTCCGCGTGCTCTCGGGCGAGTGTGCGGAACACGAACTTCGCCATCGCCATGTCTGCCGCCGCCTCGATCCCGTGCCCGGTGACGTCGCCGAGCGCCACCGCGAGGCGTCCGTCGGCGAGCTCCATGAAGTCGTAGACGTCGCCGCCGACCTCTACTCGCGCGGACGACTCGTAGGCGTCGCCGAGCTCGAGCCCTCGCAGCTCCGGCACCGAGCGGGGTAGTAGCGAGCGCTGCATCGTGTCGGCGAATTGCTTCTGCTGTTGATACAGCCGCGCGTTGTCGATCGCGAGCGCGGCCTGCCCTGCGATCACGGTCGCCTGCTCGATCTTCTCCGCGGTGATGGGTGAGCCGGGGTCAACAGAGATGATCGTCAACGCCGCGAGCACCTCCGCGGGTGTCGCGATGGGGACGACGGCACCGGTCCAGCCCCGCTCGAGGAATGGAAGCAGCGCAGTCGCCGGGGATCCGATCGCGTACGCCGTCTCCCGTGTCACGGGCAACGGCTCACCGAGACGGAACAGACGCTGCAACGGCTGGACGCCGAACGGATGGGCAAGGAACAACATCGATCGCACCGCGTCCTCGAGGCGCGGCTCCGCCACCGACAATGCCCGCGGCACGAGCCACTCACGCCGCTCGTCGGGCATTCGGATCAGTGCGATGTCGACGTCGAGCACGTCGACGATCGTGGCCGCGACGGCGTCCAGCGTCGCTTCGAGCGAGAGGCTCTGCGCGAACGAGCGCGAGATCTCGTAGAGCGCGCGCACCTGTTTCGACGCAGCCATCTCCGCGTCGAGCGCGCGCTTCCGCTCCGCGCCGAGGTGCTTCGCCTGCTCGTGCAGCCGGGCGTTCTGGACCGCAACGGCAAGCTGTGCCGCGAGGGCCGCAAGCAACGTCGCATCACCCTCCGTCGGCGCGAAGCCTCTCGGCGGGAAAACGCCCAGCAGCCCCACTACCTCGTCCTGTGCAAGCAGCGGCAGCGCGATCGCCGCCTCGATGCCGGCCTCGGCCGCGGCGTTGGTGACGCCCAGCAGGCGCGAGTCCGAGCTGACCGCAGACGCCACGACAAGCCCTCGCGAGCGGAGCGGGCCGAGCGCGAGCTCGAGCAGCCGCTCGGCCACCGCAACGTGCGGGCCGGCGAGACCGACCGCCGCCGCTTCGTGCAAATGCCCGTCCTCACGTAGGTAGATCGCGAGCCGGTCGGCATCGAGGAGCTCCGCTACGTGTGCTACTGCCGTATCGAGCGTGTGTGTCAAGCGAGAGCTGCGAGATCGCCTGTCCGACGGCGGCGAGGAGCGCTTGCGTGCGTTCGAGCTCGAGTGCAGTCGTCTGTGCGCGCAGGCTCGAGCGCAACGCGTGCGCCGCACGCACGCCGAACGTCGCGAGCGTCGCCAGCTCGACTTCACTCGGCTCGTTCTCGGGCGGGAAGAGCAGCTGGAGAGCACCGACCTGCGGTTGCCCCAGCTGAAGCGTTGCCGCAACGGAGGCTGCGCCCGCGGGACCGCCCTCGAGCTCTGCGACGACGACTCCGCTGTGGCCCGCGATCGCGGTCTCGGCCGCCGCCCGCGCGGCGGAGACGGCGCCGGAAACGTCGTCCAGGCCCGTGGAGGCGATGAGCTCGAGCGGCCGGCCAGGCTCCGTATGCCACAGGAGCGCGGCGACCGCGCCTGTGGTTTCGGCCGCGATCCGGGTCAGCTGCTCGGCCGTCCTGGATTCGTCGGCGCCCGCCGCGAGCGCCTCGCCGGCGACGCCGAGGGTCGCATGGGCATCGAGGGCGTGCGTCCCGGCGCCGTTGCCGCTGAAGGCGCGAATCGCGAGGGAGGCCTGCGCTGCTCCGACCCGTGCGAGCCGGACCTCCAGGTCCGAGAACGGCGGACCGGAACGCAGCAGCTCCAGCGTTCCCCGTAGCGCCCCGTCGACATGAACAGGGAACAGCACCGCATGATCGGCCCGGATGCGCTCCGCCGCACGCCGCACCGCGTCGGGTAAGCGTTCTCGATTCGACTCCTCTGCCGCCGGCACGTCGGCGAGCGGCAACCGTGACCCCTCGAGCTCGGCGCTCAGCGCGGGAGATCGGGTCGCGACACCAACGGCGTTGAGGTCTCGGCCGGACTCGTCCGTCGCGCGCGCCACGACCGCGTCTGCGCCGGCCGCGCGACGGACGGCGTCGGCGACCGCCTGCAGGGCTTCTGTGAGCGTGCCCGCGACACCGAGCGCGACCACCGAGTCCGCGAGCGCGTCGAGGCCGCTCTTCGTCAGCCCCGCTCCCGGTTGCCCTGGTCGCCCCACCATCGGATCCGCTCGAAGTATCGACAAACGCCGAACGTCGCCCGCACGGCGAGTGGTTCAGACCACGAGACGGCGGCTTACTAGAATCCCGCAATGGCCCAGCCCGCCCGCCGCGCTGAGCCGCGCGACGACCCCCCTGTCGATCCCGAGGCGATCAGCCGCGCATACCACTACCACCGTGCGCGACGCAACGCTCGTGTGCGCCGAAAGCGGGAGAAGGCGCGCGCACGCCTCCGCTTCATCGTTGCGTTCACGCTCCTCCTGGCGTTCGCGATCTTCCTCATCGTGACGATCTGGAACGAGGTCCAGAACGTGTTCGGCCTATAACGAGTGATGCACCCGACGGAACCCGCGCCGATCTGCCTGCTCCCACGACTTGCCGCCGCACATCGGACACCGCGGCAGCTCCCGCGCGATCGTCACACCGTAGCCGCAGTCGGAGCACTGGAAATCTCCTTTGACCACGTCGCCGGCCGCCCAGAACTCGACGTAGTCCCCGATTCCACGCTGCTGCCTCATCAGACCCCCTAAAGTAGTCGCCTGCTGTCTGGCTTCCCTCAATCTCCCCATACTGACCCTGTGCAAACGCCCGACCCCTACACGTCAACCCCACCCGACCGCGAAGACTGGGCAGACGCGCGGCCCCGCCGGGGGCGGCCCATCGAAGAGGTCTGGGGCTGGGGCGAGACGCTCACCTGGGTCTCCGGCCTCGTTCTGGCGATCTCGGCCTTCACGGGCTGGTACGTGGGGTCTGGGGAAGGCCCGACGACAAGCGTGATCGGCTGGCACACCGGCACGCTCGGCAAGCTCGTCTTCTTCATCGGGCTGGCGGTGCTGGCCCTCGTTGCGCTGCGACTGTCAGGGATCGAGCTGCCGGCCACCGTTCCCGAGAGCCTCGTCGTCATCGCCCTCGGAGCGCTCGCGACCGTCTTCGTCCTGATCCGCCTGATCGTCATCCCCGACGAGTTCTTCGGGTGGCGCGGCCGCGGGATCGGAATCTTCATCAGCTTGATCGCGGCGCTCGCGGTCATAGCCGCCGGTCTCCTCAGAGCCGGCGAAGAGCTCTGAGGGTGCGAGCGCGTCCGCTGTAGCACGAACCTGATCGCAAGAGCGACGAGCACGCCGAGCAGCGCGCCGCCGATGACGTCCAACGGATAGTGGACACCGACGTACACGCGCGAGAACGCCACGGCGCCGGCCAGCAGGAAGAGCGCCGGCCCAAGCCGCGGAAACGCAAACGTCAGCATCGGTGGCCGCGGCAAAGCTCGTTGCTGCGTGTCCAGACGGAAAGGACGCGTCGTGCGCCGTTTTCACGAGCGGTTCCGGCTCCGCGTATCGCAGTGAGGGCCGCTCTCGATCGATCACGGCTTTGAGGCCCATCGCCGACCAGTCGGCTACGGCAACGGCGATGACGGTCACGGCCAGGACTCCCCAGCGCCGATAGAGCACCGCCAGAACGAGGGCGAGGACGATCCAGAGGAGACCGAACCGACCGGCGTACGAGAGCCCCTCGAACACCGGGTTGAGCCAGCCGGCGCGGTGGTGCACAACCCACCGCTCGACGTTGCGATCCGCGGAGATCAGGCGGGGACGATCTGCTTCGTCTGATCGATCAGCGCACGGAGATCGAACGGCTTGCCGACGAAACCCTGCGCGCCGCGTTGTGCGGCCTCTTCCCCGGCGTCGAGCTGTCCGCTGAACATGACCACGGGGATGGAGCCGACTCCGTGTCGCTCCTGGACGCGGCGAAGCATTTCCCAACCGTCGACCTGCGGCATCATCACGTCGAGCAAGATGAGGTCCGGCGCCTCGTCCTCGAGGGCGGCCAGACCGTCCTCCGCATTCGCCGCCTCGCGAACGGCATAGCCCTCCATCTCCAGGTTGATACGCACGACCTCGCGCACCTGCGCGTCGTCGTCGACGAGCAAGACGAGGGGCCCACGTGCAGGCTTCCCCGGGCCCGACCGTTCGAGGAACGCCTCGAGGTCAACGCGCTTGTACCTTCGGTGCCCGCCGGGCGTGTAGAACGCCGGCACGCGTCCGAGGTCAGACCACTTCCGGATCGTGCTCTGAGCGACGCCGAGGAACTTCGCGGCCTGGCCGAGAGTCAGCCAGTCGCTTTCACCGCCTGCGGCGCGCCGTGCACCCGCTTCGTGAGACGCCATTGCCTCGAATCTACCCAAACATGTTGCTTCTTCACACCTGAGAGGCCTACGGAGTCACGGTAGATCCGGGATTTCCGCTCGTCGGGACGCTCAGCGTCCGTTCCAGCGTCGTCGTCTGCCCCGGCTTGGGATTGTCGTGGAGGGCCTGGCCGACGGCGACCCCGAGCGCGAAGACGAGGAGGACGACGGCGAGGCGGATGCCCCAACGCAAGAGCTCCTCACGCCGCCTGCGCCGACGACGCTCGCGGCGCTCGGCCGGGCTCAGGCTCGTCACGGGCCGTAGTCGACTGCGCCGCGCTGGTACAGGTAGAACGCAGCGTCCTGAACGAGCGCGAGGTTCCGCGGCCACCCCGGCGTCGCCGCTCGCTCCGACACAGCAGCCCGCACCCAGTCGTCGGCTCGTGCGTAGGTCGCGGCAAGCTCGTCGAGCGTGAACGTCTGACCGATTCGCTTTCGCAGCTCGTCCAGCACGATGTCGAGCTGCGCCTGCAGGCGCTCGCCCGCGAGAGAGTCCCGCGCAGCAGCCTCGAAGCGGCGGTAACCGTCCTCCCACTCACGCCGCAAGGCCTCGGTCGCTGTCGCCACGGCCCGCGAAGTATCCGTCACTCAGAGCAGCAAACGGGCGGCCAGCGCGGTTCGACCTCGGCGAGGATGCGCTCGCCGAGGTCGTAGCCCGGGCGAGCGAGAGCGAACGCAACATGCGCGTGCAGGCACTTCAGGCTGCGTGCCCCGGGACGCGCACCGCCCACCCCGAGATCGAGCTCCGGGCGAATCCGTCGTTGCTCCGCTTCGGCGTTGCGGAGGCTCGAGGCGAGCTCGGCGTCCTCGGCCGCAGCGTGGGACCAGCGTTCGACGCCGCCCGCAGCCTCGAGCCGCGACACTGCCGCGACGAGGTAGGGACATGTCAGCCAGAACGTTGTCGGGAACGGACGGCCCGCATCGTCGTAGGCCGACTGCTCCGTCACGGCGGGACGGCCGTAGGGGCAGCGGACGACGACGCGCCGCAGTGCGCGCGGGGCGCGGCCTAGCTGGCGCTCGACCGTAACTCGATCTTCGTCATCATCCGCGAGCGAAGCGATGCCGAGACTCTAGTCCCGCTGAAAATGCAGAGTACTTTCAGCGGTTCGTCATGCTATGCGCCTTCTTCCAGGCAGCGATCCCTTTCACGATGAACAGATGCTCGCCCGGCCGAACGTAACCGAGGCGGCGCGCTTCGCGTGCGAGCGCCTCGATGCTGGTCGACGCGCGCAACCGCTCCTGGAGCTCGCGTCTCTGTTCCAGGAGCTGCGCAACCTCCGCGCGGCGAGACGACAGCTCGTCGCGCGTCTCGAACCAGCTCCGCAGCGGGTGGTAGTACGCGTAGGCGATCACCACGACCGCGACGACGGCCAGCCAGCGCCGTGCGAGCGTCGTCGCAGGAGGGCGTCGAGTCGCCATGGCGCCGAGGTTCGCTACGCGGTCGACGCGTCCTTCCTGGACCGCGCCAGGAGCGCGTTTCGCCGCTCCAGCAAGCGACGTACCTCGAATCCCGCGCAAAAGCGAAGCTTCTGAACAAAACCCGTCAACCATGCGGCTGGGCGGCGCTTTCTACCCGAACCTTCTACCCAAGTGTCTGGCCGACGCCCTCATGCGTGGCGACGACGAGAAGAATTCTTTTGGCAGAGTGTCGAATCCGGAGGCAGCTGTTCGTCTAAGAGGTGAGGGCGGCTGGAGGAGGGCGCCGGGAGACAAGGGAGGCAAGGATGACGCGGTACCTGATTTCGTTCGATGACGGCTGGATGACCTTCCCCGAGGAGGAGCTTCCCGACGTGGCCAAGGCCGCGATCGAGGTGGTCGAGGAGGCCCAAGACGCCGGGGTGTGGGTTTACGGCGCCGGACTGGAAAGCCAGAGGGCGAGCATCGTGGGCACGGACGGGATGGTCACCGACGGCCCCTTTCCGGAGACCCAGGAGGTCATCGGCGGGTTCTCGGTAGTCGATGTGCCCTCACGCGAGGAGGCGCTGGAGTGGGCTGCCAAGATCGCCGTCGCCTGCCGCTGTGCGCAAGAGGTACGGGTGATCCTGCCCGACCGCCAGGGCGAGACAAGATGTCCCTCGGACGCGCTCGGCGCATCAACCTGAACCTGTCCGCTAGGAGGCCTTGCCCGACCTCGGTTACCGGCGGGTACGTCGTGCGCAAAACAGTCGGCGAGGCGTAGGGGCCGCCCGCCTGCGCGAGTGTTCCGGAATGACGCCAGAGCGACGGCTTCTAGGCACGGCGGTAGCGGAGGTAGACGACGCGTTTGCTGAATGTGCGCGTCTCGAGGAGCTCGAGGTTGACACGAGTGTGGTCTGCGAAGAAGGGTTTGCCTCCGCCGAGGGCCACGCGGTAGACGAACACGTCGCCCTCGTCGATGAGCTGGTGCGCTGTGAGAGTCGCGGCTAGGTCTGCGCCGCCCACGGCGATCGGCCCACCGTCCTCTTCCCTGAGCGCTTGAACCGCCTGCACAGGATCGGCACGGGAGAGGCGCGCGTTTCCCTCGACTGCCTCGAGCGACTTCGAACTGCTTGTTACCCGGCTCGACCTCGTACATGCTTGCGCCGATCAGCTCGGCGTCGGTGTGCGCGCCGACCCAGGCGTCCTTGAAGCGCCAGCCCTCGCGCTCTTCCGTGCGATCCCACTCGTCTGCGTTGAGATTGAAGATCATCGTGCCGCAAGCCTAGTAGGCCGATGTCAGCAAACGGCGCGCCAGCGCGTCGGTACAAGGTTCGGGTACAAACTCCCGCCGTGCCGCATGGTTGAGCGATTCCGCCCGAAAGCGCAGCTTTTGCGCGGCTCGTCAGACGATGTCGACCTTGATGACGTTCGTCGAGCCGGGGATGTTCACGGCCGTCCCCGCGGTGATGACCACGGTGTCGCCGGAGGCGACGATCCCAGCCTCTTTCGCCGCCTCGATGGAGCGGTTCCAGAGGTCCTCCACGTCCCGGCACTCCGGGATCGAGAGGGGCGTCACGCCCCACTCGATCGCCATCTGGTGTACCGACCACAGCTTGTGCGTCAGCGCGACGATCGGACGGCGCGGTCGGAGCCGGGCGACCGCCGAGGCCGTACGGCCGGTGAACGTCGGCACGAGCATCGCAGCGGCGCCGAGCGCCTCGGCGAGATCGCAGGCCGCGTTCGACATCGCGTTGCCGATCGTCGGCTGCTCGGTCGCGTCGGGGATCTCGTGGCGGTAGCCGAGGCTTGGCTCGACCGCGCGTGCGATTCGGTCCATCGTCTGAACGGACTGGACCGGGTACTCGCCCATGGCCGTCTCGCCCGAGAGCATCACAGCCGAGGTGCCGTCCAGGATCGCGTTCGCGACGTCACTCGCTTCGGCGCGCGTCGGCTCCGGGTGATGGATCATCGACTCGAGCATCTGCGTCGCCGTGATCACCGGCTTTCCGCGCTCGAGCGCCTTGAGGATGATCCGCTTCTGAACGAGCGGGACGAGCGCGGCACCGATCTCCACGCCGAGGTCACCGCGCGCGACCATCACGGCGTCCGCTTCGCCGAGGACGTCGTCGAGCGCGTCGACCGCCTCGGCCTTCTCGATCTTGGCGATGACGTGCGCCGTCGAGCCACCCTGCTCGATCGAGCGCACGCAGGTCGCGAACGTCGGCCGCAGAGCGCACGAACGACAGCGCGATGAAGTCGCACGCCCAGCTCGAGCGCGAAGTCGAGGTCCTCGAGATCCTTCCGCGTCAGCGAGGGAATCGGAATCGGGACGCCCGGGAGGTTGACGCCCTTGTGCGAGGTGATAGACCCGCCGACGACGACGCCGCATCGGGCCCGATCCGCCTCCACCTCCTCGACGCGGAGGCGCACCATCCCGTCGTCGACCAGGACTTCGTGGCCGGGACGCCACACCTCGCCGATTGCCGCGGGCGCGATCGGCAGCTCGCCGTCCCGCCCGCCGTCCTCGGTGGCGACGACGGTGATGTTCTCGCCCGGCCTGAGCACGATCGGAGCATCGAGGTCTCCGACGCGGAACTTGGGCCCCTGCAGATCGCCGATGACGGCGATCGGTCGGCCGGCCTCCCGTTCCGCTGCACGGACGAGCTCCGCGCTCCTCGCATGGTCGTCGTGCGTCCCATGCGAGAGGTTGAGACGCGCCGCATCCATCCCGGCCTCGACGAGTGCGCCTACCAACTCCGGGCTCGACGATGCGGGACCGACCGTGGCGACGATCTTCGTGCGGCGCGGGCTCACGCGAGCCATACGCTCAATGTAGCGCCGCGAGGTGACGCTGATGCGCTTTTTGCGGTCGTCAGCCCGCGGGCGTAGCGGCGGCCGTTGTCGAGCGTGGAAACGCCTCCCAGCCGGGATACTCGGCGGTGTCGCCGAGCTCCTCCTCGATGCGGAGGAGCTGGTTGTACTTCGCGACCCGATCCGTTCGGGACGGTGCGCCTGTTTTGATCTGGCCGACGCCCGTGGCGACGGCGAGATCCGCGATCGTCGTGTCCTCCGTCTCACCGGATCGGTGTGACATCACGCAGGCGTACCCCTTCGAGCGGGCGAGCTCGATCGTCTCGAGCGTCTCCGTGAGCGTGCCGATCTGATTCACCTTGAGCAGGATCGCGTTCGCGACGCCTTCCTCGAGACCGCGCTGAAGCCGCTCGACATTCGTGACGAAGAGGTCGTCGCCCACGAGCTGCAGGCGGTCCCCGAGCCGCTCGGTCATGTCCTTCCAGGCTCCCCACTCGTCCTCCGCCAGACCGTCCTCGATCGACACGATCGGATAGCGATCGGCGAGTGTCGAGTACATCTCGATCAGCTCGTCCGCGCTGAGGATCCGGCCCTGGCGCTCGAAGTGGTAGCCGCCGTCGCGGTACAGCTCGGTCGCGGCCGGATCGAGCGCGATCGCGACCCGGTCCCGGTGGCCCGCGCGCTCCGCGGCCTCGAGCACGGCCTCGATCGCGGCCTCCGTTGACTCGAGCTCCGGGGCAAACCCGCCCTCGTCGCCGACACCGGTGGAGAGCCCGCGCTCGTGGAGCACGTCCTTCAGGGCGTGGAACGTCTCCGCGCCGAGGCGCAGCGCCTCCGCGAACGAGTCGGCTCCCGCCGGGACGACCATGAACTCCTGGAGGTCGAGCGAGTTCTGTGCGTGCGCGCCGCCGTTGACGACGTTCATCATCGGGACCGGAAGCACGTGGGCGTCCACACCGCCGACCCAGCGGAAGAGGCTGACACCGGCGTCCGCGGCAGCCGCCTTCGCGACGGCGAGCGACACGCCGAGGATCGCGTTCGCGCCGAGACGCGACTTGTTCTTCGTCCCGTCGAGCTCGATGAGTGCCCTGTCGACCGCCCGCTGCTCGGCGGCGTCGAGGCCGGACACTGCCTCGGCGATCTCGGTCTCGACATTGCGGACCGCAGTCAGGACGCTCTTACCCCCGTACGCGCGGGGATCGCCGTCACGTAGCTCCACCGCTTCGAACCGACCCGTGGACGCGCCCGAAGGCACGGCGGCGCGACCCCTCGCTCCCGAATGCAGTTCGACGTCGACCTCGACGGTGGGGTTTCCGCGCGAGTCGAGGATCTGGCGGGCGCGTACAGCGGTGATGGACGACCCGGTCACGCGAACTGCTCTTTCGCGCGATCGAAGTAGCGATCCTGCTCGATCAGACCGAGCTCGGCGAACGCCTTCCCTTCCTCGGCCGCGTATCCCTCGGCGCGCTCCACGCGCTCGACGAAACGTCGGGTCATCGCACGGAGCGCCAGCTCGGGATCGACGTTGAGCCGACGAGCCACGTTGACGGCCGCGAAGAGCACGTCGCCCATCTCCTCGAACACGTGGGGATGGGGCTCCGTCTCCGGCGCGGTCTCGCCGGCCGCCGCGATCGCCTCCTTGAGCTCTCGGACCTCGTCGTCCAGGTCCGCCAGCGCGCCGCTCGTCTCCGGGTACTCGAAGTTGATCGGCGGCCGCGCGCCGCTGCACCTTCCGCGCAAAGAGGAGCGCCGGCAGCGACTGCGGGACGTCGTGGAAGATGCCTGCACGACCTTCCAGGTCGCGCTTGCTGTCTTCCCAGGAGAGCCTCACCTCACCCGCGGAGTTGAGTCTCGGGACTACGCTCGAACACGTGAGGGTGCCGGCGGACCAGCTTCTCGTGAACCCCGCGCGCAATGTCCTCCAGGCCCAGTTGGCCCTTCTCCGCAAGGAGAAGGGCAAGGAAGTAGACCTGGAACAGGAGGTCGCCGAGCTCGTCGGCGAGCTTCGCGTCATCGCGGGCGACGGCCGCATCCGCGACCTCGTACGCCTCTTCGACCGTATGCGGCACGATCGTCCGCTCCGTCTGCTCGCGGTCCCACGGGCAGTCGCGGCGCAGCCGCTCGGTCAGTTCCTGGAGCTCCTCGAGCGTCCGCCCGAGCGTCACTGACTCGTCGTCGTCCCCGTGGTGACGCAGGGATCGGGGTTCGGCGCGAAGCCGACCTGGTACTTGATCCGGGACTTGCAGTACTTGTTCTTCGTGTCGTCGACCCACTTGGTCATCGCGTCACGCTTCTGCTGATCCCCGAGTTGCTGCCGGATCGAGCTCTCGACCTTGCTGAGCGGCGTCTTCTGCGGCGGCTTCACGGCAGAGAGCGCCTGGATGATGTGGTAGCCGTACTGCGTCTTGACCGGCTGCGAGATCTCACCCTTCTTCAGTGAGAAGGCGGCCTTGTCGAACGCGGGCACCGTCTGACCCTTCGTGACCGTCAGCTTGCCGCCGTTCGATGCGGAGCCCGGATCCTTGGAGTACTTCTTCGCCAGGGCCGCAAAGCTCGCGCCTCCCTTCACCTGTGTGTACAGCTGGTCGGCGAGGTCCTTCTTCTGGACGAGGATGTGGCGAACCTCGCGGCTCTCGGGCTGCTGGTACTGCGACTTGTGTGAGTTGTAGTACTCGCGGATCTGCTTGTCCGAGACCTTCACGTCACCCGTGATCTTCTTGAACAGCGCCTCGGAGACGAGCTGGGCGCGGACCTCCCCCTTCGCCTGCTCCTCGGTGAGCCCCTGCTGCGCGAGCGTCCGCCTGTACTTCTGCTCGCTGCCGCCGTAGAACTGCTTCTTCAACTGGTCGATCCGCTTGTCGACGTCCGCGTCGCTGATCTTGATCCCGAGGTCCTTCGCCTCCTGCTCGAACTCGGCGCGCTGGACCAGGAAGGTGATCGCCTGGCCCTTGAGCTGCTCGTACTCCGTCGAGCCCGGCTTCGGAAACGGACGCTTCTGGGCGTCATAGCTCTTCTTCGCCCGGTTCATCAGTGCCGCGAACTGGGCTTTGGTGATCTGCTGGGAGCCGGCGACCGCGACGTCGTCGGTGTTGAGGGTCGCGCTGGAAGAGCCGCCGCAGCCTGCGACGACGAGCGCCAGGGAGCAAAGAGCCAGAAAAGCGAGTCGTTTCATGGAAAAAGCGCCATGTGCAGCGGATTCCTCACGCTGCCCGGCGCGCGGCCAGTATAGCATCGACCAGTCGGAGCGCCTGCGGGAATCCTTCCTCGCGCAGGCTGACCTCGTGGTTCGCGGTGGTGTAGACGGCCGTGTCGACCCGCCGGCGCAGGTCGCGGAGCTCGCCGGAGCCGAGCACCATCTGGCCGACGCTCGCCTTCCCGCCGCGGAACACGAAGTAATCGGCGCCTGCCTGGGCGAGCTTGAGCTTTGCCTCCTGGATGAGGAACAGGTTCTCGACGGGCTCCGGGAGCGGCCCGAACCGATCCTCGGTCGCGGCCTGCAGCTCTCGGAGCTCGTCCTCGGACTCGGTGAGCGCCAGGCGGCGATGCAGGTCGATCTTCAGCGCCTCGGAGGCGATGTAGTCGGCCGGGACGTAGGCATCGACGCGGGCATCGATGCGGACCGGGCGCGCGATGACACGCCGCTCGCCCGAGAGCTCGGCCACTGCCTCGGCGAGGAGCTCGACGTAGAGCTCGAAGCCGAGGGCAGCCACGTGGCCTGACTGCTCGTCGCCGAGAAGGTTGCCGGCGCCACGGATCTCGAGATCCCGCATCGCGATCGCGAAGCCGGCACCGAGCTCGGTGTGATCGGCGAGCGTGGCGAGTCGCGCTCGGGCTTCGGGGGTCAGCTCGGACATGTCCGGATAGAAGAGATACGCGTGAGCGGTTACGTCGGATCGGCCGACCCGCCCGCGGATCTGGTACAGCTGGGACAGCCCGAGCTGGTCGGCCCGCTCCACGATCAACGTGTTCGCCTGCGGGATGTCGAGCCCTGACTCGATGATCGTCGTGGACACGAGGACGTCAGCGTCCCCGCGCAGGAACGCGTGCATCTTCTCCTCGAGCTCGCGCTCCCGCATCTGTCCGTGGGCGACGAGGAAGCGGAGATTCGGGCAGAGCTGGCGGAGCTTCTCCGCAGCCTCGTCGATCGTCTCGACGCGGTTGTGGAGGTAGAACGACTGGCCGCCGCGCTCGGCCTCGCGCTCGAGCGCCAGCTTGATCAGCTCTTCGTCGTACTCGCCGACCGTCGTCCTGATCGGTCGGCGCCCGACCGGCGGCGTCTCGATGATCGAGATGTCGCGCAATCCCGAGAGTGACATGTGCAGCGTCCGCGGGATCGGTGTCGCGCTGAGGGTGAGGACGTCGACCTCGAGTCGCAGCGATCGCAGAAGCTCCTTCTGCGCGACCCCGAAGCGCTGTTCCTCGTCGAGGATGACGAGACCGAGCTCCTTCGGGATCACGTCGCGGCTCAGGATCCGGTGCGTCCCGATCAGCACGTCCACCTTCCCGGCCTGGAAGTCGGCGAGCACCTGCTTCACCTCGCGTGGCGGCCGGAACCGCGACACCATCTCGACCCGCACCGGGAAGTCGCGATAGCGCGAGCGGAAGGTGTGCCAGTGCTGCTCGGCGAGGATCGTCGTCGGCGCGAGCATCAGCGTCTGCTTGCCGTTCAGCGCGACCGCGAACGCCGCGCGGATCGCGACCTCCGTCTTGCCGAAGCCGACGTCGCCGCAGACGAGCCGGTCCATCGGGCGCGGCGCCTCGAGGTCCTCCTTCACGGCTTCGATCGCGTCTTGCTGGTCCGGCGTCTCTCGATACGGAAACTCCGTCTCGAGCCGCTCGAGCCACTCGTGCCGCAGGTCGTACGACACGCCCTGAGCCTGCTGGCGCTGCGCGTACAGCGCGAGCAGCTCACCGGCAAGCTCGCGCACGGATTCGCGCGCGCGGTTCTTGAGGTTGTCCCACGCCTTCCCGCCGAGCTTCGAGAGGGCCGGCATCGAGCCGTCGGCGCCGATGTAGCGCGAGACCTTACCCAGCTGCTCGTGCGGAACGTAGAGCCGGTCGTCGCCGCGAAAGCCGAGGAAGAGGTAGTCGCGCGTGACGCCGGCGACCTGCTTCGTCTCGAACCCGAGCAGCTTTCCGACCCCATGATCCTCGTGCACGACGTAGTCGCCCGTACGGAGGTCGGCAAACGACTGCAGGGCACGGGCGCCCGGGCGACGTTCACGCGGCGGCCGCTTGCGGAAGACCTGGGTGTCCGGGAGCAGGACCAGCCCGAGCTCGCGCCAGACGAAGCCGCGCCGTGCCGGAGCGACCGCGAACAACAGCTCCGCCTCGCGCGGCAGCCCATCGCCGTCCTCGAGCACCCGTGCCTCGACGCGGCGAAGGAGGTTCTGCTGACGGAGCGCTTCGCCGAGATGCGGAAACGTCACGACGACGCGCTGGCCCGATCGCACCAGAGCCGAGAGCTCGTTCTCCGCCTCGGCGAGGCCGCGGGCAGCCACGGCGGGGCGCTGCGCCTCGAACGCGAACGGCTGGCCGGACGGCAACGAGTCGAGCAGAGCGGCACCCGCGAGCCCGATGGGCTCCAGGCCTTCCTCCTCCCAGACCGCGCGAACCTCGTCCCGCTCCCAGACGAGATCGGGCCCGTCGGACACGGCCAGGACCAGATCCCGCGGAACGGGAATTGGTTCGTCCTCGTCGACGAGCGTCGTCTCGAGCAGGTCGAGCCGGCGCTCGAGCCGCCGGGTAGATCACCGCGAGATCGACCGGATGCAACGCGCGCTGCGTAAAGGGAGAGAAGGCGCGCATCTGCTCGATCTCGTCGCCCCAGAGCTCCACGCGAAGCGGCTCGCGCCCAGTCGTCGGGAAGACGTCGACGAGCCCGCCGCGGACCGCGAACTGTCCACGCTCGTCCGCGCGCTCCACTCGCTCGTAGCCGGCGAGCGCGAGCGACTCGGCGAGCTGCTCGAGGCTCACCTCCTCGCCCGGCGCGATCCGGATCGGCCCGGGACGGGCAGCACGAGGAGGCATCGGCTCAGCGAGAGCCGCAGCCGAGGCCACCACAAGGCCGCCGGCCTCCAGCACGTCCAGTGCGCGGGCACGCTCGCCGACGAGATGCGGCGCCGGATCGAGCCCGGAGCCCCAGCTCACCCCGCGGCTCGGCAGCATCGCGACGCGCTCCTCGCCGAGGAACCAGGCGGCACCCTCGGCCGCGTCGCGTGCGTCCTGGTCCTCCGGCGCGAGGAGAACGAGCGGACGTCCGAGCTCCTCGTGCAGCGCAGCGAGGAGTAGCGGCAGGGCAGGCTCCGACACGCGCGCGGGCGCGGGAAACGCCTCGGCGAAGGCGCGCAATCGGTCGCTCTCGCGAAGCTCGGCGACGAAAGGATGCAGAATCGGCTGGTCCATGACGAAAGGCCGAACCGGGCGGTTCGGCTCGATCATCGTAGCGATGCGCCGGCTAGTTGAACTGCGCCTGCGCGCGCTCGAGGCCCTCGGTGTCGAGGGTCTCGACCGCGTCTGCCGCGTGGCTCACGAGCGTCTCCGCGTCGTCCTCGGGAACGAAGTCCGAGAGAACGTAATCGGCGGGCGTGCGTCGATCGCCCCGCCCCGGACGGCCCACCCCGATGCGCAGGCGAAGAAAGTCCGGCGTCTTCAAGTGCGAGGCGATCGACCGCAGCCCGTTGTGCCCGGCGAGACCGCCGCCCAACCGAGCCTGGAGCCGACCGTACTCGAAGTCGATCTCGTCGTGGACGACGAGGATCGCGTCAGGCTCGAGCTTGAAGAACCTCGCTGCCGCGCCGACGGAACGGCCGGAGTCGTTCATGAACGTCTCGGGCTTCAGCAGGCCGACGCGATGGCCGTCGACCCGGACCTCCGCGAGCTGTCCGGAGAACTTCCCCTTCCAGGAGCCGGCGTGACGGCGGGCCAGCTCGTCGACGACCATGCGGCCGACGTTGTGCCGGTTGTTCGCGTACTCGCGCCCTGGGTTGCCGAGCCCGACGACGAGCAGGTCGAGCGACGAGGCACGGTCGCCTCGACGCCATGGGAGGCGCATTGACTACCCCTCGGCGGTGCCGGAAGCGCCCTCGCCGCCCGCCTCGGACGGCTCCTCGGCGGCACCCTCTGGTGCCTCCTCGCCTTCGGGGACCTCGCCCTCCGGCAGCTCCTCGCCCTCCGGCACCTCTTCCTCGGGCTCGACCTCTCGCGTCGGCAGGGTGACGGTTGCAAGGACGGTCCCCTCCGGGTCGTCGAGGTAGGTCACCCCTTCCGTCGCCGCGAGGTCGGCGAGACGAAGCGTGTCGCCGATCGCCATGCCGCTGACGTCGAGGTCGATGTGCTCGGGAATCTCCATCGGGAGCGCCTCGACATTGATCTCGCGCTGGACCTGGGAGAGCACCCCACCCTCCTTGACTCCGACCGGCTCACCGACGAGCACGACGTTGACGCTCGCCTGGATCGTCTGGTCGAGGGGGACCTCCTGGAGGTCGATGTGCGAGATGTGGCCGCGGATCGGATCTTGCTGGTAGTCCTTGAGGATCGACGCGTGGGTGGTCTTCTGACCCGCGAGGACGACGTCGAGAATCGCGTGCAGGCCGCCGTCGCCTGTGAGAGCCCGTCGGAGCTCGCGCTCGGGGACGTAGATCGCGTGCGAGGCCTTGCCCTTGCCGTAGAGGACGCCGGGAATGAGCCCCTCCTTGCGCAGGCGCCGCGCGTCGGCGGAGCCGCGCCGCTCGCGCTCTTTGACCTCGAGCTTGATCCGTTCGCCGGCCATTGCGGCCGGAAATCGTAGCTACTTCCTCAGAAAAGGGCGTTCATGTCGCCGAAGATCGCCGACACCGAGTCGTCGGCGAAGACGTTGTGGATCGTCTCGGCGAGGATGTCCGCCACCGTGATCACCGTCACCCGTTCGGGCTTCGTCAGCGGGTCGATCGGGACGGTGTCGGTCACGACGACGCTGTCGAGCGGGCTCTCTTCGATCCGCTCGATCGCCGGCGGGGAGAAGATGCCGTGCGTCGCGCAGGCGAACACCTTCTTGGCGCCGTGATCCTTGAGGAACTGTGCGCCGGCGACGAGCGTGCCGGCGGTGTCCACCATGTCATCGGTCATCACTGCGCACTTGCCGTCGACGTTGCCGATGATGTTCGTGATGTGAGCGACGTTGTGCGCCGGACGGTCCTTCTGCAGCACGGCGAGGTCGCCGCCGATCATCTCCGCGAACTTCGAAGCGAGCCGCGTGCGGCCGGTATCGGGAGCCACGGCGACGAGCTCTTCCGGGTAACCGAGATCTCGGAAGTACTGGGCGAGCATCGGCAGCGCGGTCATGTGGTCGACCGGGACGTCGAAGAAACCCTGGATCTGGCCGGCGTGCAGGTCCATCGTCAGGACCCGGTCGGCGCCGGCCGTCTGGATCATCTCCGCGATCAGCTTCGCCGTGATCGGCTCCCTCGGCCGCGACTTCTTGTCCTGCCGTGAGTACGGGTACAACGGGAGGACGGCGGTGATCCGCTTCGCGGAGGCCAGCTTCGCCGCGTCGACCATGATCAGAAGCTCCATCAAATGCTTGTCGACCGGAGGCGAGCTCGTCTGGACGATGAAGAGGTCCGCCCCGCGGATCGACTCTTCATAGCGGCAGTAGGTGTTGCCGTCGGCGAACGTCCGCAGGGTGACGTCGCCGACCTGGATGCCGAGCTTGTCGGCGATCTTGTGCGCGAGCTCGGGATGGGACCGCCCGGAGAAGAGCATGAGCCGCTTCGAGGGCCCGGTCTCGATCCAGTGCTCGGGCCTGACTTCCGGCTTGGTCTCCGCGACCTCGAGCCCAGGCAGGCGGGTCAGCTCAGTCGTTGCGCTTTCCACGGAGATAGCCCTCTTTCGTTATCTGCTTCGGCGGAAATCCTGCGAGCGATTCGGGAGGGACATCTTCTGTTATGTACGAGCCGCCTGCAATCCAAGCGTCGTCCCCCACGTTCACAGGCGCCTCGAAGCCATTGTGAATGCCCGTCCTGACGTTGCGCCCGATCTTCGTCTTCGCCTTCGGAAGGCCGGGCTCGTGCGGGAAGTTGGCGGTGATGTTCCCGGCCGCGATGTTCGCTCCCTCGCCGATCTCCGCGTCGCCGAGGTAGGTGAGATGCGGGACCTTGGCGCCCGCGCCGATCTCCGAGTTCTTGACCTCGACGAACGTGCCGGCCTTCGAGCCCGCGCGGAGCTTGCTCCCGGGCCGCAGGTAACAGAATGGACCGACGAGCGCACGCGGGCCGATCTCCGAGTCGACGACGACTGCGTGTGGCCCGACCTCTGCGCCGGCCTCGACGCGCGTGCGACCTCGCAGGACGGTGAAGGGATGAATCGTCGAGTCGGAAGCGAGCTCGACGTCGGGCTCGATCCACGTCGTCTGGGGGTCGACGATGGTTACGCCGGCGAGCATGTGCTCGCGTGTTCACGCGCGCGCGTAGGTACGCGGCGGCGTCCGCAAGCTCTGCCCGAGTGTTCACCCCTTCCACCTCGGTCGGATCGGGTGCCTTGAACACCCCCACATTCTCGCCGTCCTCGACCAGCAGCCGCACGGCGTCCGTCAGGTAGAGCTCACCCTGGGCGTTGACCGGCTCGATGCGATCGAGCGTCGGCCAGAGCTTGTCGCCGGAGAACACGTAGATGGAGGAATTGACCTCTCGGATCGCGCGCTGCTCTTCGTCCGCGTCCGCGTCCTCGACGATCGCCTGCAGTCGTCCGTCGTCCCCGCGGACGACGCGGCCGTAGGCGCGGGGATCGTCCGGCTCGAACGACAGCACTGTCGCGGTCGCTCCACTCGACCGATGCTGGTCGACGAGTTGTCCGAGCAGGTCCGGCGTCACGCGCGGGTGGTCGCCGGACACGACGAGCACGTCCTTCGTCTCGCCGAGCTTGTCCTTGGCCGAGCGCAACGAGTCCCCCGTTCCGAGCGGTTGCTCCTGGATCGCGACCTCGACATCCGACACAGCATCGGCGGCTTGCGGCGACAGGACCACGACGAGCGGGTCGGGCTCGAGTGGGCGGACCGCCGCCACGACCCAGTCGACGAGCCTTCTCCCGAGGAGGGGGTGCAGGTGCTTCGGCGTCGCTGACTTCATCCGCGTGCCGAGACCCGCCGCCATCACGACCGCTGCGAGCTCACCGGCCATCACTGGGGCGCCAGGATTCGAACCTGGGATCGCGGGACCAAAACCCGCTGCCTTACCACTTGGCTACGCCCCATCACTTGGAAGGCGAAGGATGTCGAGGCGTGCCGCAACGTGGTCGCCTAGTGGCTGTCGCAGTTGGTCGAACGTTGTCGCGCGCGACGGCGGTCGCGGCGGCAAAGCCGCCACGACCTCGATGGTCGGCGCCGCAAGACGGCGCCTCAGCTCTTGGCTACGCCCCATCACTTGCGAAGGTTAGGTCGAACGGTTGCAGTGGGTCGCGGCGTTTGCGGACGGCGGTCGCGGCGGCAAAGCCGCCACGACCTCGATGGTCGGCGCCGCAAGACGGCGCCTTAGCTCTTGGCTACGTCCCGTCAGTGTGTGAAGTGTGTCAGCGCGGCCCAGAGACTGCTCGGAAACCTAGGTGCGCTTGGCGTCCGAGAAGAGGTAGACGAGAGCCACGACAGCGAGGATCCCGAGCAGAATGAACGCGACCGGTTTCGCGATCACGGCGAAGACGATCACCAGCATCGCGATCGCCTGCGAAGCGGCCGCGATCCAGGAGAGCTCTCGCCCGACGTCCCAGTTGATGTTGCGTCCGGCAAGGGCGTAGAACCCGAGCACGATGATCGCGATGACGAGGACCGTCCACTTCGTCAGGTCCGGGGATACCGCGACGATGACGCCTTCGGCGATGGCGACCCACAGCGCCAGGCGCCTGCGCCGTTCGCGCAGCCAGCGGCCGGTCTTCGTACTGCCTGCTTCGATTGCCGGCTGAGGATAGGCCACGAATCAACGGTACCACGCGGGTACCGTGAGCCAGCTGCGGCCATTTTTCGACATTTTCTTCTGCGCGGCGCGTGCTTGTTCGCCGTGCAGGAAGAGCCCGTAGACGGTCGGGCCCGCCCCGGTCACGTCGGCGCGAAATGCGCCGAGCGCGCGGAGCTCAGCGGCGACGGGCGACGACGCTAGATCGTTCGTCGGCAACGCAGCGAGATCGCGTGGCCGGCGGACGCGCGCGAGCGCGGCGAGCAGCGCATCGCGACGAGTCGCGAAACCGTCCTCGCCGCCACGCGCATCGAACGCCCCGTAGACATCGGCGGTCGAGGGTTTCGTGACACCGCGCGGCGAGACGAGCACGATCCAGTAGTCCTGCGGCAGGTCGAGCGGCTCGAGCTCAGTGCCGTCGGCGGTCCCTAGCTGAGGGCCGTCACGCAAGAAGTACGGGACGTCGGCGCCGAGCTCTCGCGCGAGCGTCGAGAGCGCGTCCGCTGCGAGCGGCGCGTCTCGGAGCTCGTTCGCCAGCCGGAGCGCGGTCGCCGCGTCGGAGCTGCCGCCCCCCAATCCGGCCGCGACCGGAATCCGCTTCAGGATCCGGGCGCTGAAGGAGCTGCCGTTGCCATCGCCGATGCCTTCGAGCGCTCGGCGGACCAACGTGTCCGCGGCGAACCCCTCCACGCGGACACCCGGCGATCGGGAGACGACGAGCCGGTCCGCGAGACCGATCCGCTGGTACACGGTCAGGAGCTCGTGCCGTCCGTCCGAGCGGCGAGGGCCGACCACGAGCGCGAGGTTGATCTTCGCGGGCGCCGGCGCTCGCCTCACCTCAGCTCCTCCGCCAGCCGGAGGAACTCGGTCGGCTCGAGCTCCTCCGCTCGGACCGTCCCCGGCTTTCCGAGCTGAGAGAGGGCCGCCTCGGCGCGGGCGCGATCCGCGACCCCGGTGAGCTCGAGAGAGTTGGGCAGCCGTTTGCGCCGGTGTGCGAATGACGCCTCGACGACACGCTTCACATGCCGGAAATCCGGCGGCAGGCCCGTTCGGCGGAAGGCGACGAGCGCAGAGTCGACGTTCGGACGCGGACGGAACACCGACGGCGACACCGGATGGAAACCCGTTCGCTCCGCGACGAGCTGGACGAGCACAGACACGGCTCCGTAGGCCTTGGTCGAGGGAGCCGCAAAGAGCCGGTCGGCGACCTCTCGCTGCACCATCACACACCAGAGCGTGATCTCCGGAAGGCCGTCGAGGCTCTCCACGATCAACGGCGTCGCGATGTTGTACGGAAGGTTGGCGACGAGCTTCGTCGCGCCGGGCGCTGCGTCGGCAAGGTCGAGCCGAAGCGCATCGCCGAAATGCAGCTCGACGTTCCGGCGGTCGCCGAGCCGCTCGCAGGAGCTCTGACTCGAGCGTCCGGTCGAGCTCGACCGCGTGGACCTGCCGGACCTGCTCCGACAGGTACCGCGTCAGGATCCCCAGGCCGGGACCGATCTCCAGAACGATGTCGTCGTCCTGCAACTCGGCGAGCCGGCCGATCACGCCGAGGATGTTCTCGTCGACGAGGAAGTGCTGGCCGAGCTCCTTCTTCGCGCGAACGGTCATCCGAGTCGGAACGCGGCAGTCGCATTCGCGTCGATCCGTGCAGCGAGCTCGTCCGGTTCGATGCCGCGCTCCTCGGCGAGCACCGCCAACGTGTGAACGACGAACGCAGGCTCGTTCGCCTTCCCGCGCACCGGCTCCGGCGCGAGGTAGGGACAATCCGTCTCGGCAAGAAGCAAGTCGGCCGGCACTGCTCGCGCAGCGTCACGAAGCTCGGCTGCACCCTTGTACGTGACGTTCCCGGCGAAGGAGACATACCACCCTTGCTCGATCGCCTCGGCGAGCAGGCCGTTCGACGAGAAGCAGTGCAGGACGACGGTGCCGTCGAACCACTGCCGAAGGATGGCGACCGTGTCGTCGTCGGCCGCCCTGTTGTGGATGACAACCGGGAGGCCCGCCTGCTTCGCCAACCCGAGCTGGTAGATGAACAGCTTGACCTGCGCGTCGCGCGGCGCATAGTCGCGGTAGTAGTCGAGGCCGGTCTCTCCGACGCCGACGACCTTTGGATGACTCAACAGCTTCGGCAGAACGCCGACGTCGAACCCAGCGCGCGCCTCGTGCGGGTGCAGACCCACGACGGCGTACACGCCTTCGTGCTCCTCGACGAGCCCGAGCGTCCTCGCCCACGAGTCTGGATCGGTGCCGATCGAGATGATCCGTGTCACGCCGGCCTCACGGGCCCGCGTCACGGCTGCGCCTGGATCGTCGAGCGCATCGAGGTGCGCGTGCGTGTCGATCACGCGGCTTCGAGCCGGCGGAGCTCCTCGTCGACAATGCTCGGGTCGAGCTTGCGGAAGAGCGCCTCCGGCTCATTGAGCTTCTGGCCGGGCGGGAGGTCGCTCGGCCGCCACTCGCCGACCCAGCTCGAGTAGTCACCCGTGAGGATCGTGTGCTCGTCGCCGCCCTCCTCCTCGACATCACGGAACGCGAGCGGACCGGCGAGCCACCCGTCGTATCCGAGCAGCTCGTGCAGCTTCTGGCTCGAGAACGGCAGGAACGGCGTGAAGATGATCTTCAGCGAATCGACGATGCGAAGTGCGACGTAGAGGATCGTCGCGGCTCGCTCGCGGTCGTCCTTGATGACTGCCCACGGAGCCTGATGATCGACGTATTGATTGCCGACGCTCGACAACCGCATCGCCTCCGCGATGGCGGCTCTGAAACGCGCTTCCTCGATCAGCCGGCCGACCGATTCGAAACCCGCGGCGATCGCGGCGAGCGCCTGGCGGTCCTCGTCGGTGAGGTCGCCGGGTCTCGGGACTTCGCCGAAGTTTCGGTGAGCATTCGTCAACGTCCGGTTGACCAGGTTCCCCCAGTTCGCGAGCAGCTCGTCGTTGTTACGCCGTAGGAACTCTGCCCAGGAGAAGTCGCTGTCCTGCGTCTCCGGACCGGCGGCAGTCAGGAAGTACCTCACCGGGTCGGCGTCGTAGCGTTCCAACACGTCGCGGACGTAGATCGCGATGGAGCGGCTCGTCGACAGCTGCTTTCCCTCCATCGTCAGGAACTCGCTTGCGACGACGTCGTCCGGCAGATGCAGCTCCGCCTCGCCGCCGCCGAGCTCGCCGCCCTTGCCGTACCCGATCAGCATGCTCGGCCAGATGATCGTGTGGAACACGATGTTGTCCTTGCCCATGAAGTACGCATGGTGCGACGACGGGTTCTGCCACCAGTCGCGCCATGCCTCGGGCATACCGCGGTTCGCGGCGGCCTCGACGGCTCGCCGAGAGATAGCCGATCACCGCGTCGAACCACACGTAGATCCGCTTGCTGTCCTCGGGGTACCCCTCCACGGGGACCGGGATCCCCCAGTCGATGTCGCGGGTCATGGCCCGCGGCTTCAGGCTGTCGACGAGGGAGAGCGAGAAGTTCCGAACGTTCTGCCGCCAGCTCGTCTTACTCTCGATCCACGGGCGCAGGCGATCGGCGAACTTCGGCAGGTCGAGGAAGAGGTGCTTCGTCTCCCTGAACTCCGGCGTCGTCCCGTCGATGATCGAGCGCGGGTTGATCAGGTCGGACGGATCGAGCTGATTGCCGCAGTTGTCGCACTGGTCTCCTCGCGCCTCGGGATAGCCGCAGATCGGACATGTTCCCTCGATGTAGCGGTCCGGGAGCGTGTTGCCCGTCGTGGCGGAGAACGCCCCGAGCGTCGTCTGCTCGATGAGGCAGCCGTGCTCGTAGAGCGTGCGGAACATGTCGGTCGTGACGCGAGCGTGATTCGCGGTCGTCGTCCGCGTGAAGCAGTCGTACGTGATGCCGAGGTCACGAAGATCCTCGCGGATGAGCTGGTTGTACCGATCGGCGATCTCACGCGGCGAGACGCCCTCGCGATCGGCCGAGACCATCACCGGCGTCCCATGCTCGTCCGTCCCGCTCACCATCAGCACGTCGTTGCCCTTCAGGCGGTGGTAGCGCGCGTAGATGTCGGCCGGGACGGCGAACCCCACCACGTGGCCCAGGTGCCTCTTCCCCGATGCATACGGCCAGGCGGGCGCTACGAGAATCTTCTGCTTCGTGTGGTTGTCGGCCAACGGCGGGCTCCGGCTCGGGGAGGGACATGATACGAGCCGCCCTTCGGTTTCCCGCGCGGCGCAGCAGCAGGAACAGGACAAGCGCGCCGGCAAGCGCGACCGGGATCGTCGTCACGAGCAGCGGCCTCACGATTCCGGCGTTCGACGACCCTCGCGACACTGCGCCGCTGCCGCCCGCGTCGTGTCGTGACGACGTCGGCGACTCTGAGCGGAGCAGACGCCACGTTCCAGAGCCCGAGACACCTTTTGGATCGGTCGTGTCCGCTGATTCCGCTGCGACGCGTTGGTCGGTCCGCGCGGACGCGGACGACCGTTCGACGAGAGCGCGGCGATCGAGCACCACACGATGCTCTTGGGCATGCGAGCGTGGATGGGTCGGACGGTCGAGCGACCGAGGTCGCGGCTCGGACGTTCGTTCACCGGACGAGGCTCTGCGCGCCTCGAGCCCGTTCTCCGCGCCGGGAACAGCACGAGTCTGCACCGAGGGCTCCGCGCCGGCCTCGTCGGTCGGCGTCGCTTCCCGAGCGCCTGCTTCTGTCGTCGCCTCTGAACCGGCCTCACCTGTGCCCGAAGCCGGCTCCTGCGCCGACGCCGCAGGCGGATCGGCGACTTTCGGCTTCACGACGGGCTCCGCAGGAACTGCGGGCGCGGCCGGCGCCGATGCCGCGGCCGTGGCCGGCGCGGCTGAGCCCGCGTGACCGGGGCCGTCCGTGGCGGCAGCAGGAGCGAAGGATCGACGTAGCCCTGGTCGTCTGCGCGTGACGCGTACCCCGAAATAGACGAACGGCTCCGCCAGGTCGACGACGCCGCTCGGCCCGACGGTGCCGACGACAGAGCCCTCTCCGACCGTGTCGCCCCGCTTCACGCCGATCGATCCGAGATGCACGAGCGTCGCCGTGTAGCCGGACGGCGCCTGGATCGAGACCGTCTTTCCCCCGGTCGGAACCGTGCCGGCGAACGAGATGACGCCCGTGACGGGCGCGCGCACCGGGCTTCCGGTGGACGCGCTGATGTCGAGACCACGGTGCTGTCCGCCCGCGTACGGGTGCGCACGGTCGAACGAGAACGACCGCAGCACCGGGCCGTCGACCGGCCAGGTCCACGCGTGCGCGACCGAAACAGGTAGCGCCAAAGCACATGCGAACAGGACAGCGAGTCGCCGCATCGTCTCCTCCTTGTTGCCTGAATTGAGAACGAACTGACCGTAGCAAGGCTGATGCGCTGTTGTCAATACTGGCTACAAAGTACGGCGGTAGAGCTCGTTGCGAGGCACGCCGGTCAGCCGTGCGACGACGTCCGCGGCACGCCGCCGCGGCAAGCCGTCGGCTACGAGCTCGGCGACGGCGGCGACTGCCGCCTCCGCGCCGTCCTCACCGCCGCTAGGCGCCGCGCCGCCGAGGACGATCGTGATCTCGCCTTTCGGCGGCTCGGAGAACTGGGCTGCCACCTCCTTCGCCGCGCCGCGCACGACCTGCTCGAACCTCTTCGTGAGCTCGCGGCAGATCGCGACCGGCCGATCGGGCTGAGCCACCGCGAGCGAGCGGAGCGTGGCCGGCAGCCGCTGCGGCGACTCGAACGCGACGGCAGGATGAGGCCAACCGGCGAGCTCGTCCCACAACGCGGCGAGCGCCTTCGCGCTGCGCGGCAGGAACCCGAGGAACTGGTACCGCTCGGCGCGAAACCCGCTGGCGACGAGTGCCGTGTCGACCGCAGACGCGCCCGGGAGGACGGTCACCGGCACGCCCGCATCGAGCGCGGCCGCCACGAGCCTTGCACCCGGATCGCTGATCCCGGGAACGCCGGCGTCGCTGACGAGCGCAACACGCTCACCCGCCTGGAGACGGGGCAGCACCTCGGCCGTCCGCTTCGCCTCGTTGTGCTCGTGGTAGGACAGGAGGTGGGGCTGCACGATGCCATGGCGGTCGAGGAGCACCCGGGTGTGACGAGTGTCCTCGCAGAGGACGACGTCCGCGGAGCGGAGCTCCTCCAACACGCGGAGCGTCACGTCCTGGAGGTTCCCGATCGGCGTCGCGCAGACCGCGAGCGGCATCGCACTAGCCCAGCGCGTCGAAGGCGACGAGACCCGCGCCGATGAGGCCCGCGGCGGTGCCGAGCTCTGCACGAACGATCTTCAACCTGTAGCCCGCGCGGGCAAGCGCTTCGCGCCGGACGATCTCGCGCGCGGGATCGAGGATGAAGTCGCCCGCCGACGCGAAGCCGCCGCCGATGACGACGAGCTCCGGATTGAAGATGTTGACGAGCGTGCCGATCCCCGCACCGAGGCGCCGGCCGATCCCGTCGAGGATCTCCACGGCCCGCGTCTCGCCCTCGCTCGCCAGCCGGACGAGCCTGTGCGCGTCGACCGCCGGCCCGAACTCCGCCTGCGCAAGTTTCGTCGCGGCGGTGCCGGTGACGTACGGCTCGAGATGCCCCCGGCCGGTGCACGAGCCCTGGCACGGCAGCCCGTCGTACTCGATCACCATATGGCCGAACTCCGCCCAGCCGCGATAGAGCTGTCCGTCGATCACGGCACCGCCGCCGCAGCCGGTGCCGAGGGTCAGCATGACCATCGATTCCACGTCGCGGGCCGCGCCGAAGTGGAACTCGGCATACGCGGCGGCGTTCGCGTCGTTCTCGATCCCGACCGGAAGCCCGAAGCGGTCCGCCATGCGGCTACGAAAGTCGATGTCGCCGAGCGGGATGTTCACCGCCTGGAGCGCCCTGCCGGTCCGCTGGTCGAGCGGCGACGGCAGCCCGAAGCCGAGAGCCGCCGTTTCATCCGCCAGCAGCTCTTCGACTGCCGCATCCAGGCCCGCCAGCAGGTCGTCCTGAGACGTCTGTGGGGTGACTGTCTCGCGGTGCCGCTCGACGCGGCCGTCACGGTGGACGATTCCCGCGAGGATCTTCGTTCCGCCGAGATCGACGCCGATGACGTGTTGTCCGTCCAAACCGCGCGGCTACCCTAACTGCCTCGATGGCGACAGGAGAGAAGCCGTACCGCGTCTATCGCGGCGGCCGCACGAAGGGAAGAGTCCCGCTCGAGCGGCCGCAGGCACGCCCCGACCGGAACGGCCGCACGCCCCGACAGCCGAAGATCCGGCAGCCGCGACGGCGCTGGAGCTGGAAGAAGCGCATCGGCGTCGGGCTGATCGTCCTCCTACTCGTGACGCTCGTCTGGGCGGTCGCCGGCTTTCTGTCCTTCCGAAGCGGCGTGCAGAAGTCGAACAAGCGGCTCGACCCGGCCGTCCCCGCAGCCCTGACGAAGCAGAGCGGGCTGCTGTTGAACAAGGACACGACGATCCTGCTGCTCGGCCGTGACTTCCAGAACAACGACCGCCGCGTCGGGCTCAACAACACCGACTCGATCATGTTGCTACGCACCGACCCGAGCCATCACCGGCTCGCGTATCTCTCGATCCCGCGCGACCTGCGGGTACCGATCCCCGGCTACGGCGAGGACCGTGTCAACTCCGCCTTCTCGCGTGGCGGCGCCGCGCTCGCAATCCGGACGATCCGCAACTTCACAGGGCTCGACATCAACCACCTGATGATCGTGGACTTCCAGAGCTTCGAGACGCTGATCGACAACATCGGCGGCATCGACGTCAACGTCCGGGAGCCGATCCTGTCGAACAGGTTCGATTGCCCCTATGACGCCGCGCGCTGCCAGACCTGGCGCGGTTACCGCTTCGCGAAGGGGGTGCAGCACATGGACGGCCGCCGCGCGCTCATCTATTCGCGGATCCGCGAGAACCAGCTCAACCCGGGCGACTCCGACATCACGCGGGGCGAGCGCCAGCAGGCGGTCTTGCGCGCAACCATGAGCAAGCTGCTCGGCATCTCCACGTTCTTCAAGCTCCCGTTCAACGGCAAGGACCTGCTCGAGCCGCTGACGACCGATCTCTCCGCGTGGCAGTTCGTCCAGCTCGGCTGGGTGCTGAAGCGCGCGGGTCAGGGCGACGCGCTGCACTGTCGCCTCGGCGGAACCCCCGGGGACTTCGGCGGCGCCTCCGTCATCGTCGGCTCGGAGGAGAACCGCGCCGTGATCCAGATGGTGCAGGGACGCTCAGCGCCGCAGCCGCCCCCGCCCGGATCCGGCCCGTTCGGTCCCGGCTGCGTCGTCGGGAACCGGACCTTCAACTCGCGCGGCTAGGCCTCCGCGGCCTTCTTCTCCGGCGGTGAGTCCTTCTTCTCCCCCGCGTCGTCGCCGCCGCCGTCGGACGACTCCTTTTCCGCAGGCTCCTTCTTGCGGCCCCCGCGGCCGTAGTCGGTGGAGTAGAACCCCGATCCGCGGAAGTGGACCGGGACCGGGTAGAGCACGGTCTCGACCGGGGAGGCGCCACACACCGGGCACGCCTCGGGGGCGGGCTCTGCGATCCGCTTGAAGATTTCGAACACGTGTCCGTTGGGACACTTGTACTCGTACGTAGGCACCGCCGTAAGGAAGCTACCACCGTGATCGGCTTCTCCAGCTTTCGCGCGAGCGCTCCGGAACGGCAATGCTTCCTCGATGAACTCGGCTCTTCGAGCCCGGGCCGAGCGGCGGCCGCGATGAGCGAGGTCGCCGCCCGTACCGTCACCTACAGGAGCGCGCGCACGCGTGTGCAGACGCGGTACTTGTTCTGGGCCGGCACCGCGACGGTCGCCGCCGCCCTGGCGGGCGTCCTCGGCTGGTTCCTGCTCGCCTGGCCGCCGCACGAAGACGAGGCGCTCGCGCTCTTCGTCGGCCGCCGGTCGCTCCCCGATCTGCTGGACACGGTGGTCACCGAGCGTGGCGGAGCTCCGCTTCACTTCCTGCTTGCCTGGGGCGTCGTGCACGGCGGCGGCGGCCTGGCCGAGCTCCGGATCGTCTCCCTCATCTTCGCGGTCGCGAGCGTCCCCTTGATCGCGCTGCTCGGAGCACGACTGGCGGGCCAGGCTGTCGGTGTCGTCGCCGCGGCACTCGCCTCCGGAACCTGGGTGATGCTCTTCCACGGCGTCTACGGACGGATGTACAGCCTCTTCCTGTTCACCAGCCTCCTGTCGTTTCTCGCGCTCCTGTCCGCACTCGAACGCGGGGGGCGGCGACGGTTTCTCCTCTGGGGCCTGGCGCTCCTCGCGACGCTCGCGAGTCATCCGTACGCCGTGCTCGTCGTCGGCGCGCAGGTCCTCTACGTCGTGTTGCGCCGCGTCCGTTTGCGACCGGCATGCATCACGCTCGCGGGGGTTCTGGTCTTCGGGGCGCCGTTCTGGTGGGCCGACGTCGTCCTGCGCGACCGCTTCGACGTCGGCGTCGGCGGCGGCGGCGAGCGCCTCGGCTCCCCCGGCTCCGTTCTGCGTTACTTCTGGTGGGTCGCAGGAGACTTCTCGGCGGGCCGTCACGCGTGGTCGGCGCCGGTCCTCGCGCTCGCGCTCGTCGGCGCCGTTCTGCTGGCGCGACAGCGGCGCGAGACCCTGACGCTGATGGCGTGCGTCATCGTCGTTCCTGCTCTCGCATTCACGCTCGCGACGCTGAACTCGTCGACGTCGCCCGAGGCGCGACATCTGATCTTCGTCCTGCCCTTCTTCAGCATCTTGCTCGCCGTGCCCCTCGTCGCCCTCGCCCGAGTGCGCCCGCCCGTCACGTCGGCGGTGGCGCTTGCCGCTCTCGTCGTCCTCCTCGTCGCGGAGGTCCGGTGGGCGCACGAGAGGACGCCGCAGCTCTTCGACGGCGTGCCGGCGGCCCAGCTCCACGCACGTGAGGCGGCCGGAGCCTGGCTTGCATCGACCGCTCGCGCCGACGACGTCCTGCTCGGCTACGAACCGATCTTCCTGCAGGCGTGGGAGTCGAACCGAGCCTTCTCGAGCAACGTCGTCCCACGCGCCGATCCCGCGCTCTTCGCCTCGGCGTTGAAGGGCATCCACGAACCGCTCGGCCGAGGCGTCTGGGTCTTCGATGCAAGCGACACCACGAACCCTCGGCAACGGCCGACGATCCCGTTCGCCTTGCCGTCGCCGCACTCGGCGTTCGAGGGCCGCGTCTTCGGGCCGTACCTCGTGATCCGCTCGCGCCGGCCGCTCGAGACGCCCACGCGTTACGTCGCCGTGTCGGAAGCGGTCACGCGCCTCGGACGCGACCTGGGCATCGCCGATGCGGACATCAACCTGAAGACGATGCTCGAAGCGGAGTCACGCCTCTAGCTCCTCCCGCTCCTTCGCCACGATCTCGCGGTAGCAGGGTGCCCCTTCGAACGCTTCCAGGCCTTGCGGCGCTCGACGGACGGATGAAGCGCGACGGCGCCGTCGACGTGCCGCCGCGAGCGCGGCGGACGCCCCGACGAGCCCGCCGACGACGAACGAGCTGAGACGGTCGCGCCTGCGCTCGCCGTCCATGGAACGATTCTAAGGTGAAGCTGGTCACCATCGGTGATGTGCTCCTGGACGTCATCGTTCGTCTGGGCGAAGCGCTCGAAGACGGCGCGGACGCCTCTGCCGAGACGATCGCCTCGGCCGGCGGTCAGGCCGGGAACGTCGCCGCCTGGGCCGTCGCCCTCGGAGCGGAAGCCCGTTGCGTATCGAAGCGCGGAGACGATCCAGCCGGACGGATCGTGACCGCGGAGCTCGAGCGCCGGGGCGTCGAGCTTGCCGGTCCGGTGCAGGGACGAAACGGCGTCGTCGTGTCGCTCGTCGCCGCCGACGGCGAGCGAACGATGGCGTCCGACCGCGGCGTCGCGCCGCAGCTCTCGCCGGAGGATCTCGACCCCGAGTGGTTCGCGTGCGATCGTCTGCACATCTCGGGCTATGCATTGCTCGCCGCCCCAATCGACGCGGCCGTGCAGCGTGCCGCGGCGCTCGCACGCGAGAACGACGCGCAGATCAGCGTCGACCTCTCGGCGTGGACGCGGATTCGCGAGCATGGACCGGGGCGGTTCCGGGAGCAGCTCGAGCGACTCGCGCCCGACGTGATCTTTGCCAACGAGCCCGAGTGGGAGATCGTCGGCGCCGCCTACGGGCTCGCACGAACCGCCGTCGTCAAACGAGGCGCCCGCGGCGCGACGGTCCTCGGCGAGGGCCGCGCTGACCTGCCCCCCACAACCGGTCCCGTGGTCGACGCCACGGGTGCAGGAGATGCGCTGGCGGCCGGCTTCCTCGTCGGCGGGCCCGAGCTCGCCGCCGACGCCGCCGCACGTTGCGTGGCGAAGCTGGGAGCGTTGCCCTGACACCTCGCGCCGACGTCATCGCCGTCTCGGAGGAGGTACGCGCGGCGCGGGCCGTCGTCGCCCTCGAGACGACGCTCGTCGCACACGGGTTCCCGGCCGGCGAAGGCGTGGCGGTCGGGCTCGATGCCGAGCAGGCCGTGCGCGATGCGGGCGCGGTGCCCGCGACGATCGGCGTGCTCGACGGCAAGGTGCGGGTCGGGCTCACGACGGCCGAACTGGAACGCTTCGACGCTTCGGCGCGAAAGACGGGCCCACGCGACCTTGCCGCCGTTGCCGTTCAAGGCAACGTCGGCGCCACGACGGTCGGCGGCACGCTCGCCGTCTGCCGAGCGGCCGGCATTCGCTTCATGGGCACAGGCGGCCTCGGCGGCGTGCATCGCGGCTTTCCCCATCCGCCGGACGTCTCTGCCGATCTCGGCGAGCTGGCTCGGACACCGGCGCTCGTCGTCTCGGCAGGCGTCAAGTCGCTGCTGGACGTTCCGGCCACCGTCGAGCTGCTGGAGACGCTCGGCGTGCCGGTGCTCGGCTTCCGCAGCGACACCCTCCCCCTGTTCTACTCGTCGGGCGGTGGACCGGCTCTCCCGGCACGGGTCGAGTCAGCGGACGAGGCCGCGCGGATCGCGCGCACGCACTGGGAGCTCGGCCGCGCCGGCCTGCTCGTCGCACGGCCGCCTGACGAGAGCCTCGACGACGTCGAGCCGCTGATCGAAGAGTCGCTGGCCGCGGCCGAGCAACAGGGCGTGTCGGGACAGGCGGTGACGCCGTTCGTGCTCGCGTTCCTGCACGAGCGAAGCGAAGGCCGGACGCTCCACGCGAATCGCGAGCTCGTGGTGGCGAACGCACGCCTCGCGGCGGAGGTGACGGTGGCGTGGAGCCGCTGACGGAGTTCGCAGGGCCCGAGCTCGAATTCGAGTTCCCGCGCCTCGAGATCGGCGTCGCCGAGTACGAGGAGGGGCCGACCGGGTGCACCGTCTTCCACTTCGACGGCGGCGCGATGCTCGAACGCGACGTTCGGGGCGGCTCGCCGGGCCTCTTCGGCGACCTCGACTGGATCGACGCGATCTGCCTCGCCGGAGGCTCGCTCTACGGGCTCGAGGCGTGCACCGGGGTCGCGGCCGAGCTGTTCGAGCAACGCGGCTACGACACCGGCTGGACTGCGATCGCCGACGTGACCGGCGCGATCATCTTCGACTTCGGTCCTCGCGACAACGGCGTGTATCCCGACAAGGAGCTCGGCCGAGCCGCGCTGCGAGCTGCGCGGCCGGGACGGTTTCCGCTCGGCCAGAGAGGCGCGGGCCGTTCCGCGACCGTCGGCAAGACGTTCGGGCTCGAGCTGGCCGAGCCCGGCGGTCAGGGAGCGGCATTTCGGCTCGTCGGAGATACGCGCGTCGCGGTCTTCACCGTGATCAACGCCGTGGGCGCTGTGGTCGACCGTGACGGGAACGTCGTCCGGGGTCACTTCGACCAGGCAACCGGCGCCCGCCGTGCGCTCGTCGAGGGCATCGAGGCACGTGTGACGGGCGGCAACACGACGCTCACCGTCGTCGCGACGAACCAGAGGCTCGACCGCTGGCTCCTACGCCAGCTTGCGAGGCAAGTCCACACCTCGATGGCGCGTGCCATCCACCCCTTTCATGCGATCACCGACGGCGACGTGCTCTTCGCCGCGACGACGAACGAGGTGGAGAACGAGTCGCTCGACAGCCTCACGCTCGGCGTCGTCGCGTCCGAGCTCGCGTGGGACGCTGTGCTGTCCGCCGTGCATTAGAGGTCGCGTCGCGCGAATCCGACCAAAGCAAGCGCTCCGACGATCACCAGATACGCGAGCGCCCAGAGTCTGAGCGTCGCGCCTCCCTGCTCCGCGCCGCCGAACGGTCCCAGCCGAAGGAGGAATCCGGTCAAGCCGGACGTCTCCTCCGTGATCGCGCGCAAGGCGTCCTGGTAGAGGGCCTCGAAGGGCACGGCCCACGCCGCGATCTTCGCGGCGTGGACGAGGCCGTGCGAGTTGAGCACGTGCCCGATGTTGTCGAGCAGGCCCGCGACGAGCCCGGCGCCGAAGACCATGAACACGGCGATCCCGTTGGCGATCGAGCTGAGGAAGACGGAACCGAGCAACGAGAGCGCAGCCACGACGAGCACACCGCCGGCGAGCTCGAGGCCCGGCGTGACGACGCGGTCGGGCCACCATGACCCTTCGAGGCCGGTGATCACCATCGTCGCGAAGTAGACGCCGAGCACGTACGGCACGCACACCGCGGCCGTCCCCAGGAACCGAGCGACGAGCACTGTCGACCTGCCGACCGGCCGAACGACGAGCGGCTGGAGAAGACCGCGCTCCGCATCGCTTCGCACGGTGCCGAGCGTCAGGAAGATCGCGAGGACGACGCCGAGGAAGAGCGTCCCGAACATCGCCATCCCGAACAGGAATGCACCGGCAAACGTCTGCGCGTCGATCCCGGCCGGCGGGATGACGTCGTGAACGTGGTTGAACGTGTAGCGATTGCCGAGCCAGTACAGGGCGAGGAACGCGATCGTGAGTAGGCAGACGACGATGAACACCTTGCGCCGGAGCGCCTCCCGCAACCCGTAGACCGGCGATCGTCCACACGGCCGTCACTCCGTCTCGCCTCCCACGGCGTCGACGTAGACCTCCTCGAGCGTCGAGGTGAGGACGCGCGCGCCGTAGATCTCCTCACCCGCCCGCACGAGCTCCGCGATCAAGCGCGGGAGATCCTCGCGCCGTGCCTGCTCGTACGTTCTCTTGCCGTCCTTCGTCTCGATCTCGACGCCGCGCGAGTCTTCCAGCTCGGCCGGGCTGCCGGCCGCGACCACCTTCCCGTCCAGCAGGATGGCGACGCGGTCGCAGACGAGCTCGATCTCGCTCAGCAGGTGCGAGTTGAGCAGGACGGAGACACCGCGGCCGCGGAGCTCTTCGAGCAGGCGCCGGATGGTGCGCCGTCCAACCGGATCGAGGGCGCTCGTCGGCTCGTCCAGCACGAGCAGGCGCGGAGAGCCCACGAGCGCCTGGGCGATTCCCAGGCGCTGCTGCATTCCTTTCGACATCGTCTCGACTCGCCGGTCCCTCGCCTCGGCAAGGCCGACGAGCTCGAGCAGCTCGCGGCGCTCACGCTCCCCGCCGGTCGAATGAGCGAGCCGCTGGTGCAGCTCGAGCAGCTCGTCGGCGCTCGACCAGTCGGGAAACCGAAACAGCTCCGCGAGGTACCCGAGCTGTGCACATGCCTGACGAGAGCCTGCCCGCGCGCCCCAGATGCGCGCCGAGCCGCGGGTCGGCCGGACGAGGCCGCACGCGATCTTGACGAGCGTCGACTTTCCCGCGCCGTTCGGGCCGAGCAGGCCCACGAGCTCGCCCTCCTGGACCTCCAGGTCCACTCCGCCGAGAGCCTCGACCGCGCCGTACCGCTTGGTGAGACCGCTGACGGCGAGCGCTGCGGGCACGGCGCTGAGCGTACACTCGCCCTCGTGCCGCGAGGTTACGAAGAGGGACCGGTCGCCGAGGCCGCGGAGGCGCGCCGTGACGCGCTCGAGCGCGGCGAACGGGTGGACGCGATCGCGCACGCTCCCGACCGGCGCGCGGTGTACGGCTCTACGCCCGACAACGCCGAGCGGCACTTCCTCGGCTGGGCGGACGAGATCGATCCCGACGAGCTGTTCGAGTCGGGCCGCGCGTGGGGAATCTCAGTGCTGCGCCGCGCTCCGGACGATTAGAGGCTTGGTGTGGGTTCGTGGTGCGTGCGGGGAGGGCCTGCGCCAAGCAGCGCGCTCAGCTCGACGCTCGCCAATACTTGAACGCATTGGTGAGTGGCGAGATGAGTGCGATGCGCCGCGCGCAGGCCCCCAGCCGCGCGTGCCGGGAGCCCGCATCAAGCCTCTAGCCTACGGCGGCGAGGAATTCGTCGATCGTCAGCGCGGTCAGCGTGCGGATCTTCGTGCTCCCGCGTGCGCCGAGCGCGACCGAGACGCGGGCGATCGTGGCCGAGTCCGGCGCCTCGACGACGTTGACGAAGTCGTACTCGCCGAGCGTCGCCCACTGGTGCAGCACCTTCGCGCCGAGCTCCTCGACGTCCTTGTTGACCTCGCGCAGGCGATCAGGATTCGACTTCAGCGTCTGAACGCCCTGGGGCGTCAGGCTCGAGAGCAGAATGTAGGTCGGCATCGCGCTTCCTCCTCCGTCGGGGGCCCGACTCTACTCTCGCCTCCTGGTCGACGTACAGCAACGCCGCGCCCAGCACGAACAGCGGCGCGAGCACGACGAACGCGAGGAATGCCGCGATGCGCAACGCCTGATCGCTCAGCTCTCGTAGCGCAAAGAGCAGGACGAGCCCCGTCAGAAAGATCGTGATCGCGAGCGTCGCGAGCGAGCCGAGGGTGTGAACGAAATCGGCGCGAGCGAGCTGGACACCGCGACGAAGCGAATCCACGAAGCCGCGACGTTCGATGAGGGCAGCCGGCACTCCCAGCCCGAAGAGTGCGAGCCACGCGAAGGCGACGAGATAGCTCCCGGGAAAGATCCACAGCCGGGACACCCAGATGGGCAAGAAGGCAAAGCAGCCTACGGCGAGCGCAACGAGCAGATACCGGCCGCGATCGATCGGCCGCACGAGAGCGACCGCACCGGCGAACGACGCGCTGATCACCGGTGGGCCGAGGGCGAGCACGAGGACCGTGCGCTCGGGATCGCCGAGCTCGGCCGCTCCGATGCCGAGCAGCGACGGTCCGATGCCCAGCGCCAGCGCCGGCCAGAACCGGGCGCCGTAGAGCTTGATCGCCTCCGCAACAAGCTGTCCCACAGTCCGAGTCTCAGGTGGGAGCGGCGGCGGAAGCCGGCCTTGTGCCACGGTTGAACGCTAGCCGCGGAGAACCAGATACGACGGCTTGCCGTCCCTCAAGACCACTTCGATGCCGACACGTGAATTGTGCAGAGCGTCGAGGTTCGTGACGATCTCACGCTTCTGCGTATCGATGACGTCGCCGGCGTCGCCGACGTAGACGTAACGACCACCGGCGCTCGCCAGCAGCGAACCGATGCGTGCGCACGCCGTCGAGCAGGGGCTCTCGTCTCCGGACAGCGGTTTCGACAGGCGAATGTTGGCGACCTGTCGCGGCGGTGCATCCGGAAGAGGACCGAGGTCGAAGACGTGGACGACGCTGTTCGGCGCATCGAGCACCCAGAGCTCCGACCCGTCCGGCGCGAGCACGAGCCCGTGGCTCGGCGGGTTCGGCCCGAATCTCGGATTCCAGGTGAATCCGTTGAAGCTCACGTCATACAGCGATGCCGCCGTGCGCATGTCGATGACGCGGAAGCCGAGAAACTTGGGCCGAGTCACGTACATCAGCTGCCGACGCGCGTCGACGACATTGACGATGTCGGAGGGAAACGGCGCGAGACCGCCGGGGCGAATCTTCCCCGTTCGGCGGATCGAACTGGTACACACCCGACGGTGTGCGGAGCGCGATGTCGTCGAGGAGAGGCGCAGCCACCGAGACTCCGCGCGCCTCGTTCAGGCGGACGGCACCGACGAGCTTGTGTCCGTCGTCGATCGCGAAGAAGCACGCCGCTCGATCGGGGAAGACGACCATGTACCGATGCGTGCCGCTTCGCGGAGCCTGCCACTTCGGCGCGCCGGAGACGAGGCACGGCGGCACACCCGCGGAGCTGAAATAGACGGTGAGGCCGGCGATCACGGCGCCGGCCGAGAAGGCAAGCACCGCACCCCGGAACCAGACGCGCCTCACGCGCCGAGCTCTGCGACCAACCGCGTGAGCGCAGCTTCCAGTTCCGCGAGCGCCTCGTCGAAGCGCCACCGGGAGCGGTCCCGCTCTTCGACGAGGTTCGAGACGGTACGGAGCTCGATCGCCGGTACGCCGGCGAGCTCGGCGGCACGAAGGACCGCGAATCCCTCCATCGCCTCGACGTCGCAGGCCGTGCCGCCGCCGACCCGGGCGGACGTCGCGATCGGGAGCACGTGGGCATCCGGCAGGGCAGCTCGAGCAGCTGCGAGGAGTCCGGCATCGGGCTCGACGCGTTCCACGCGCGGGAGGATGGAGTCAGGGTCGCCCTGCGATGTCGCAGTAGACGGCCTCGGAGCCGAGGACGACGGCAGGTGGAACCAGCGTCTTCGCCCCGGCGATGCCGACGTGGATGACCGCAGTCGGTCGCGAGTCCGCAAGCGCCCGCGCCGTGGCGGCAGCGGCCTCGACCGGGCCGATCCCGCAGGCGAGAGTCGCTGCTCGGTTGGCACCCACGAGCTCTCGCTCGGTCGCGGCGACGACGAGAATCACCGCGGGAACGCTAACCGCGACGTTCAGCCGCGGGCGATCACTTCGCGCGACGGATCCTGCGCCGGGTCGTTGTCGGGCAGGACGTCATGCGCCCAGTCGCTCTGCTTCCACTTCGGCACGGGCGTCTCGCAATCGGTCTTCGGCACGAACCGGGAGCGCTTCACGAGCTTGTACTCGTGGATGTAGCGCGGGCAGTTCGGAAACACCTCGGTTGCGCGAACGCGCACGATGAGCTGCGCCTCCGGATACTCCCGAAGCAGCGGATCGGCGTCGTCCACCGACGCGACACCGTTGAGGCGCAGGCGCTTGCGGCCCTCGAAGTCGATGAAGAGCAGACCGACGCTCCCAGTCGCGAGCAGGTTGCCCGTCGTCAGGTACATGCCGTTCCCGTCGTAGGCGGGAAACGCGATCGTGTGCTCGTCGAGGACGCGAACGAAGCCGGGGTCGCCTCCCTTGTACGAGCACTGAGGCTTGCCGTCCTCGTCCGTCGTGGCGATGAAGAACATGTCGCGGGCTTCGATGAAGGCGCGATCGTCGGCGTCGATCTCGTCCCGGACGATGCGCTCCTCGATCCGGTCTGCGAGCCGTCGCGTGTCGAAGCGGTCCTGCAGCTTCCGGCTGGCTTCGTTGTAGAGACCCATATCCAGATTTTTCAGGGAAACCTCAAGAGCAGCAAACATTCGAGGCGCACGATTCGGTGTATCAGACCCTCGTGGCTTCCTGGCAGCCGAAGAGGTGAGTCCGGCGGAAGGCCGCTGCTAGGGGGCGGCGGCCTTTCTCCCGCCGCGTAGGATGCGGCCGTGGGGTATCACGTCGCCGACGCGTCGAACCTCGAGTGGGTCGACCGGCCGCTCGAAGGACAGGCGAATCGTCAGGCCGCGCTGGTCACGGAGGCCGCTCGAGCTGAAGCAGTCTCGTGCGCGGCTCTGGCGCTACCCGCCGCACACGAAGGGCCGTCGGCACGCCGACCACGCGCAGGAGGAAGTCTTCGTCGTCATGTCCGGGACCCTCACGATGCTGCTCGGAGATCCTCCGGACCGCGTGGACGTCGGACCGCAAGGCAGTCGTCGCCGTGGAGCCCATGACGCCGCTCCAGGTCCGCAACGAGACCGACGAGGAGCTCGTGCTCTTCATCTACGGCGCTCCGCCCGTGGACGGGGGCGCCGACTTCTTCGAGGACGCCGAACTGCCCGCTTAGGCTGGACTGTCACCGAGTCCTCCCGACAGTTGGGAGATCGATAGGGGTTTGATCGTGGCAGCGCCCGGCCGTGGCCGGGCGCTGTCCGACTTTCCGACTCAGTCTCGCTCCTTCACCGGTAAGTCCGGCGACGCGCGCCGTACGAGCCGCCGCGCGAGCCCAGCCCGAGCCGCACATCGAGGTGAAACGGCCGGGCGAGCTGGTCGGCTTCGACTGCTTCTACGTCGGCCGACCGACTCCGATGAGCGGAGTCGAACCAGTGGGGTGTTGCCGATCCAATCGAGCAAGGGGCGCCGACTATGGGACGGCCCGGTCCGCGATCTCCAGCGGGCCTTCGGTCGGAGTGAAAGCGCCCGCCGGACGCATGGCAGGCCGCCACCGCGTACATCTATCTGTCTCCGCCTTGCCGTGGCTGGGCGGCGAGTGGACGCGCGTCGCCTACTCGAAGACCTCGATCAACCTGGCGATCTCTTCCCGAGTCTGGGTGTCGGCGATTTCGGGGTGGTCGCTACGGAGATGGCGCTCGATCAGCTCGATCACCTCGTCATCGGCGTGGGCCCGCGCGACATAGCCGCACTCGCACTTGATCTGCCTGGCCATCGCGGATTCAGCGTACTGTCGTGGCTTGGTCGAGCAGGCCGGCGTGCGCCTCCCGGATCGCCGGACCCGGTGCGATTCCGAGTTCCTCGCGAAGCGTCCTGCGCACGCGGTCGTAGACGCGCATCGCCTCGCCGACATTTCCCTGTACGGCGAGGGTGTCCATCAGTAAGCGGTAACCGCTCTCGCGCAGAGGCGAGCGGTCGATCAGGCGCCGGGCGGCGCGTTCGGCCCCGGCGAGCTCAGCCCCGCCGATGCCGAGGCAGGCGGCGGCGTATGCCTCCAGCGCATGGTCGAGCACATCGTCGAGCCGCCGGCGCCACTCGTCGATCCACGGGGCTTCGTGCTCCGGCAGCAGACGCCGGCCGGCGATGACCTGAGCACGTAGTGCAGGACCCCAAGCGCGTTTCCACTCGCTGAGGGCAACGGCCGACTGCGCCGCATGGACGCCCGCGAAAGCGTCCTCGACGTCGACTTTGGCAGCGATCGGGAGCGCGAGGGTCACGCCGCCGCGGCCTCCGAGGACCTCCGCACCCACGGTGGCTCGCAATTTCGAGAGCAGGACGGTGAGCGCCGCCGGAGCGGCGGCGGGCATGCCGTACGGCCAGACCGCCTCGATCAGCTCGTCGCGGGGAATTGCGCGGCCACGATTGAGTGTCAGGTAGGCGAACAGAAGCCGACCCTGGCGGCTCGGGAGACTGCCGTCGATTCGGCGGCCCCGGAGCTCGACGGCGAGCGCGCCGCAGAGCTGGATTCTGGTCGACGGGACGAGCTCCAACGTTTATCCAAGATAGCGGCATAGGTAGCTGAAGGGGACGTCCTCGACCATCACTCGGAAAGCAAAAAGCCCGATTGCCTGCGGCATGAGAGGAGTGATGATCGACGTGACTACGACATTGTCAACGCTGGACGGCGCGCAAACGGAGCTCTCCGAGGAGTCGCTGGAAGAGCTCAGGACGCAGATCCGCGGGCGGGTGCTGACGCCGTCGGACCCGGGCTATGAGGAGGTTCGCGCCCCGTACAACGCAATGCAGGAGGACCGGGCGGCGCTCGTCGTCCAGTGCGGAGGGACCGCCGACGTCGTCGATGCGGTGAACTTCGCCCGCGAAAACGGCATCGAGGTAACCGTCAGAGGAGGAGGACACTCCGTCGCGGGGCTGTCGACCTCCGACGGCGGCATCCTGGTCGACCTTTCCTTGATGAACGGCGTCTTCGTCGACCCCGATGCGCGGATCGTGCGCGTGCAGGGCGGCGCGTTGTGGGGAGACGTCGACCGCGAGACCCAGCTCCACGGGCTCGCAACGCCGGGCGGCATCGTCTCCGATACTGGTGTCGCCGGGCTCACGCTAGGAGGCGGGGAAGGATGGATCCGGCGCAAACACGGCCTCTCGTGTGACAACGTCATCGAGGCGGAAGTCGTCTGCGCGGATGGCCGGGTGCGCACGGCGTCGGACAGGACGGACCAGGATCTCTACTGGGCGATCCGCGGCGGCGGGGGGAACTTCGGGATCGTGACGTCCTTCACGTTCCAGCTCCATGCCCTCGGCCCGATCGTCGCCTTCGCCGGGCTCTTCTACCCGCTCGCGGATGCCCCGGAGATTCTGAGGAGATATCGGGACTACGGGAACATGGCTCCCGATGAAGTGTCAGCCGTGGCGGTGGCGATGACCATGCCCGCGGACCCGAGCTTCCGGAGGCGATCCACGACCAGCAGTGCCTCGTCATCGGCGGGGTGTATGCGGGAGATCCTGAAGAGGGGATGAACGTCCTCCAGCCGCTCCGCGAACTCGGCACGCCTCTCGCCGACATCTCGCAGCCGATGCCCTTCACCGCCGTGCAGTCGATGTTCGACCCGTTCTTCCCGCGACAGCATTTCCAGAGCTACTGGAAGTCCACGTACCTGTCAGAGCTCTCGAACGCCGCGATCGACGTGATCGCCCAGCAGGCGCGCGAGCGGCCCTCGCCGCTGTCACTCGTCATCACGTTCCTGTGGGGAGGAGCCATCGACGCGTCGGCTCCGGGGACACGGCGTTCACCGAGCGGTCGGCGTCGTGGATGGTGTCGCTCGACGGGAACTGGACCGATCCGCCGACAACGGCGACAACATCGCCGGGTGAGGCAGGCGTGGTCGGAGGTCGCGCAGTTCGGGACGGGCTCGACCTACCTGAACTTCACCGGTATCGCGGACGAGCGGACGGACGTCGGTGTGGACAGCGCGTTCGGAAGAACCTCGGCCGCCTTGCGGAGCTCAAGTCGAAGTACGACCCCGACAACCTCTTTCGGCGGAACAACAACATCGCGCCCGCCGTCTAATGGCAAGTCGTCAGCGGAAGTGACCGAGGCCGTGCCAGCGCTCAGGGGCGTACTTTCTGCACATGTCCTGGCTTCCCCAAGGCTTCGTCCATCCCGAGCGCATCGACCTGCCGACAGGCCATCACCTCCGGCCGATCCGAGAATCGGACGTCGCGATCGACTACCCGGCGGTGATGGGCTCCAGGGAACGGCTTTGGGAGAAGTACGGTGAGGCCTGGGGCTGGCCGCCCGCGGACATGAGCTACGAGGCCGATCGCGAAGGACCTCGCCCGCCACGAGACCGAGATCGCGGCACACGAGTCGTTCAACTACGCCATCTTCGACCCGGCCGAGACCGAGCTGCTCGGCTGCGTCTACATCGACCCTCCAGACGACGGTCGCTGCCGGGCACTGTGGCGGTGGTGTCCTGGTGGGTCGTCGACCGCGAGGTCGGCGGCGAGCTGGAGAAGGCGCTCGAGGGCTTCGTGCCCGGTTGGCTGAACGACACCTGGGGCTTTCGGTCCGTCCACTTCTGGCCGTGACACCGACTACAACCTCGACCGCATCCACCACGGCCGGCTCACCAACGGCCGCATCCCCGGGCTACCGCCCGCTCCAAGATGAGCCCGCCGCTACGGCGTCACTTGCGATGCCGTTCAGAGATCGCGCGGTTCTGCCGCGCGATCGTCTTACACCGCAGCCGGCTCACCGCCGACAACTCTCTCGAAGACGAGCTCGCCGTCCCTGCGCGTCGACGCGAACCGTGTCGCCGTCCGTGAAGTCGCCCTCCAGCAGCCGTAGTGCAAGCGGGTTCTCGACGAGGCGCTGGATCGCCCGCTTCAGCGGACGAGCACCGTAGGTCGGATCCCAGCCCGCGTCGGCCAGCGCCTGCTTCGCTTCGTCCGTGAGCTCGAGCCCGATGCCGCGCTCCGCCAGCCGTGTGCGCAACCGCTCGAGCTGCAGCTCGACGATCTCGGCAAGCTGGTCCTTCGTCAGCGGCTTGAACTCGACGACCTCGTCGATCCTGTTCAGGAACTCCGGCCTGAAGAACTCGCGCATCTGTTCTCGCGAGCGGAGGTTCGAGGTCATGATCAGAACGGTGTTGCGGAAGTCGACGGTGCGTCCCTGACCGTCTGTCAGCCGCCCGTCGTCGAGGATCTGCAACAGGACGTCGAAGACCTCGTTGTGCGCCTTCTCGATCTCGTCGAGGAGGATCACGGAGTACGGACGCCTGCGGACCGCCTCGGTCAGCTGCCCGCCTTCCTCGTAGCCGACGTACCCCGGCGGCGCACCGATGAGGCGCGCGACCGTGTGGCGCTCCTGGTACTCCGACATGTCGAGCCGCACCATCGCGCGGTCGTCGTCGAACATGAACTCCGCCAGGGCGCGTGCGAGCTCCGTCTTGCCGACGCCCGTGGGGCCGAGGAAGACGAACGAGCCGATCGGCCGGTTCGGATCCTGCAGCCCGGTGCGCGCGCGCCGCAGCGCATTGGCGACGGCCGCGACGGCTTCGTCCTGGCCGACGACGCGCCGGTGCAACCGCTCCTCCATGTGGATGAGCTTCTCGGTCTCCCCTTCGAGCAGCCGGTCGACGGGAATCCCCGTCCAGCGCGCCACGACTGCGGCGACGTCGTCCTCGTCGACCTCTTCCTTGACCATCGCGTTCTCGGGCTGCGCACCGTCTCGCTGCGCGAGCTCGCGCTCCAGCTCGGGGAGCTCGCCGTGTCGGATCTCCGCGGCGCGGTTGAAGTCACCGGCACGCTCGGCCCGCTCGAACTCCATGCGGAGCTCGTCGATCCGCTGGGTGATCTCCTTGACACGGTCGAGCGTTTCCTTCTCCTGGTTCCAGCGGGCCTGCAGCTCCGCGAGGTGCTCCTTCGCCTCGGCCAGCTCGCGCTCGAGCGGCTCGCGCACGTCGGCCGACTCCTTCGCCATGGCGGCGAGCTCGATCTCCAGCTGGCGGACGCGGCGATTCGCCTCGTCCAGCTCGAGCGGGCTCGAGTCGATCTCCATCCGGAGCCGGGACGCGGCTTCGTCGACGAGGTCGATTGCCTTGTCGGGCAGGAAGCGGTCGGCGATGTAGCGATCCGAGAGCACGGCGGCCGCCACGAGCGCCGCGTCACGGATGCGAACGCCGTGATGCGCCTCGTAGCGCTCCTTCAGGCCGCGCAGGATCGCGATCGTGTCGGCGACGGTCGGCTCGCCGACGAAGATCGGCTGGAAGCGTCGCTCGAGCGCGGCGTCCTTCTCGATGTGCTTGCGGTACTCGTCGAGCGTCGTCGCGCCGATGCAGCGCAGCTCGCCGCGCGCGAGCATCGGCTTGAGCAGGTTGCCCGCGCTCACGGCTCCCTCGGCCGCGCCTGCCCCGACGATCGTGTGCAGCTCGTCGATGAAGAGGATGACCCGGCCGTCCGCGGACTTGATCTCGTTGAGGACAGCCTTCAGCCGCTCCTCGAACTCGCCGCGGTACTTCGAGCCTGCGATGAGGGCGCCGATGTCGAGGGCCCAGACGCGCTTGCCCTTCAGCCCTTCGGGGACGTCGCCGGCGGTGATGCGCTGCGCGAGCCCTTCGGCGATGGCCGTCTTACCGACGCCGGGATCGCCGATCAGCACCGGGTTGTTCTTCGTGCGCCGCGAGAGAACCTGGATCACGCGCCGGATCTCCTCGTCGCGCCCGATGACGGGGTCGAGCTTGCCCTCCTCCGCCGCGGCCGTGAGGTCGCGGCCGAACTTCTCGAGGGCCTGGTAGGTCTCCTCGGGGTCCTGCGACGTGACGCGCTGCCCGCCACGAACGGCCTTGATCTTCGCCTCGAGCTGGTCGCGCGGGACGACGTCGAGCGCAAGGAGCAAGTGCTCGGTCGAGACATAGTCGTCCTCCATGCGGCGTGCCTCGTCGGCGGCGTTGTCGAGCACGCGCGAGAACGCCGCCGAGACGTTCGGCTGCTGCTGCATGCCCTGCACCGACGGCTTCGCGCTGAGCGCAGCCTCGGCCTGAGCGCGAAGCTCAGCCGCGTCCGGCACGAGCTGCTGCGGGAGCTCCTGGTCGAGGAGCGCGAGCAGCAGATGCTCCGGGTAGAGCTCGGGATTGCCCATGCGGCGTGCAAGCTCCTGCGCTGCCGCAACGGCTTCCTGGCTTTTGAGTGTCAGCTTGTTGAAGTCCAATTGGGTCCTTTTCCTCTACTGCGTGTCGGAATCAGTTCGATGGGTGGCTTCCAGGGAACGAGATCGCGCCGGTACTGCCTGTGGACCTCGCCGATCGCCTCGCGCATCTCGCGCTCCATCCGGTCGAGGCGGGCGCGCATACGCCGCAGCTCGTCCTCGAGCCGGAGAACCTGCTCGACGCCGGCCAGGTTGAGCCCGAGCTCGTTCGTGAGCTGCTGAATCAGGCGCAGGCGCTCGAGATCCGCCTCGGAGTAGAGACGCGTGTTCCCTGCGGTCCGCTTCGGGCGGATGAGGCCCTTGCTCTCATAGATGCGCAAGGTCTGCGGATGCATGCCGACCAGCTCGGCCGCGACGGAGATCATGTAGCGCGGGCGGTCGTCCATTAGGGGCACAGTCGTTGTCCTCGTACATCCGGCGCCATGCTTGAAGCTGCTTTCGGCGCATGTACACGAAGGTGGCGAGCACGACGACGGTTCCGACGGCGACGAGGATCACGGCGGCGACCTTCACCTGAACAGCGCCTCCCTCGGATCCTCACGGGAGACACGCTGCAGCTCCTCGAGCGCCTCGCGTTCCTTCTTTGTCAGCTTCTTCGGCACTGTCAGTCGGAGGCGCGCGATCAAATCGCCCTTGCCGCCGCCCTTGCCGAGCTTCGGCGCGCCGTGGCCGCGGATCCGCAACTGACGGCCGTCGTGTGAGCCGGCGGGAACCTTGAGTGAGACGCGGTCGCCGTACGGCGTCGGTACTTCGACGGTCGCGCCGAGGGCGGCTTCGGCGTAGGTGACGGGCACCTCGACCACGAGGTCCGCGCCGCGGCGCTGGAACAGCTTCGACGGCTCGACGCGCGTGACGACGTAGAGATCACCGGCAGGCCCGCCCTCGGCTCCGAGCTCACCCTTCCCTTTCAGCCTGATGCGCGTGCCGTCCTTGACGCCGGCCGGGATCTTGACCGTGTAGCGCTTGAGACGACGCTCACGACCGGAACCGTGGCACTTGTGGCACGGCTTCTCGATCACAGTCCCGTTGCCGCGGCAGCGCGGGCACGGCTCGGAGAGCGCGAACAGACCCTGGCTCTCCGAGACAACCCCGCGTCCGTGGCAGACCGGACAGATCACCGGCGTGGTCCCGGGCTCGGCCCCCGTCCCGCCGCACTCGCGGCAGGCGGTCGTGACCTCGACCGGGATCTTCGTCTCGAGCCCCCGGAGGGAGTCCTCGAACGAGAGTCGCACCTCGACCTCGATGTCGTTGCCGGGCTCCGGCCGCTGCGGGCGCGTGCCGCCGCCTCGACCGGCGCGACCGCCGAAAAAGCCGCCGAAGAGGTCGCCGAGGTCGCCGAGATCGCCGACCCTGAAGTTGCCGCCGCTGCCGAAGTCGAAGTTCCGTGGATCGAAGCCGACGCGTCCGTCCGCCGAGCCGACCGTGTCGTACTCCTTCCGCTTCTCCGGGTCGGAGAGGACGTCGTAGGCGCTCTGAACCTCCTTGAACTTCTCCTCGGCGGAGGCATCGCCCGGGTTCTTGTCCGGGTGGTATTGCGCGGCGAGCTTGCGGTAGGCCTTCTTGATCTCGTCGGCCGACGCGTCCTTCTTCACGCCGAGCGTGTCGTACAAGCGTCGGCACTTATGTCTCCGGGATCTGCTGCGGAGCCGCGACGACAACGCGTGCGGGCCGCAGCACCCTGTCCCCCAGCCTGTAGCCCTTCTGGACGACCTCGATGACCGTTCCCTCTTCCTCGTCGGAAGGCTGCGAGAGCAGCGCCTCGTGGACATGTGGGTCGAACTTCCCGTCGGTCTCGATCTCCGCGAGGCCTTCCTTCGTCAGCACCTCGGAGAGTGCGCGGTGCACGAGCCGAACGCCCTCCTCGAGCTTCGCCTCCTCGTGGTCTGCGACTGCCTCGAGCGCACGGCCGAGATCGTCCAGGACCGGGATCAGCTCCTTGACGAGGCGCTCGTTGGCGCGCTCGCTCAGAGCAGCCTGCTCACGCGCGCTGCGCTTGCGGAAGTTGTCGAACTCCGCGGCGAGCCGCTGCAGACGGTCGAACAGCTGGTCACGCTCGGTCTGAAGAGCCGCGACGTCTACTGCCGGATCGTCGGGGGTCGGGGGAACCGGCGGCGAAGCCGTCTGTCCGCGAAGCGGACCAGGGGAGGGGGCTTCGGGGGAACCGGGAGGTTCCCCGTCGCATTACCAACACGTGGCTTGCCGTGACGCTCGTCGGTCATTACGCCTTCGGAGCCTCCTGCTCCTCATCGATGACTTCGTAGTCGCCTTCCTCGACGACTTCCTCGTCCGAGCCGCCGTTGCTGCTGTCCGACGGCGCCGCGCCGGACGCCGCGGTCTGCTGCTGCGCCGAGGCGTAGACCGCCTCGGCCAGCTTGTGCGAGGCCTCCTGCAGCGCCTCCGTCTTCGCGCGGATGTCGCCGACGTCGTCGCCTTCGAGCGCCTGCCTCAGCTCCATGATCCGGCCTTCGATCGTCGATGCGTCGGACTCGTCCAGTGCGGAGCGGTGGTCCTTGAGCGAGCGGTCGGTCTGATACGCGAGCTGCTCGGCCTGGTTCTTCGTGTCCGCGACCTCGTGCAGGCGGCGCGCCTCGTCGGCGTGCGCCTCCGCGTCGCGGATCATCTGCTGAACCTCGTCCTCCTTGAGGCCCGAGCCGCCCTCGATCCGGATCTGCTGCTGGTTGCCCGTGCCGAGATCGCGGGCCGAGACGTTGATGATGCCGTTCGCGTCGATGTCGAACGACACATCGATCTGCGGCATGCCTCTCGGGGCCGGCGGGATGCCGACGAGCTGGAACTTGCCGAGCGTCTTGTTGAACGCGGCCATCTCCGACTCGCCCTGCAGGACGTGCACTTCCACTGACGGCTGGTTGTCCTCGGCGGTCGTGAACGTCTCCGACTTCTTCGTCGGGATCGTCGTGTTCCGCTCGATCAGCCGGGTGAAGACACCGCCCTTCGTCTCGATGCCGAGCGACAGCGGCGTGACGTCGAGGAGCAGGATGTCCTTCACCTCGCCCTTCAGCACGCCGGCCTGGATCGCGGCGCCGACCGCGACGACCTCGTCAGGGTTGACGCCCTTGTGCGGCTCCTTGCCGATCAGGTCCTTCACCTTCTCGACGACCGCGGGCATCCGCGTCATGCCGCCAACGAGGACGACATGCTCGATCTTGGACTTGTCGATGCCGGCGTCCTTCACGCACTGCTCGGTCGGTCCGACGGTGCGTGCGAGCAGGTCTGCGCTCAGCTCGTTCAGCTTCGCGCGGGTGAGCTGCAGGTCGAGGTGCTTCGGCCCTTCCTGCGTCGCGGTGATGAACGGCAGGTTGATCTGCGTCGTCATCGTGGACGACAGCTCGATCTTCGCCTTCTCGGCCGCCTCGTAGAGGCGCTGGAGCGCCATGCGGTCGGCCGCGAGGTCGATCCCCTGGTCGCGCTTGAACTCCGAGACCATCCAGTCGACGATCGCCTTGTCGAAGTTGTCGCCGCCGAGGTGGTTGTCGCCGTTCGTCGCCTTCACCTCGAAGACGCCCTCGCCGAGCTCGAGGATCGAGACGTCGAACGTGCCGCCGCCGAGGTCGAAGACGAGGATTGTCTGGTCTGCGCCTTCCTTGTCGAGCCCGTACGCGAGCGCCGCAGCCGTCGGCTCGTTGATGATCCGGACGACGTTGAGGCCGGCGATCTTGCCAGCGTCCTTAGTCGCCTCACGCTGGGCGTTGTTGAAGTAGGCAGGAACTGTGATGACCGCGTCGGTCACCGGCTCCCCGAGATAGGCCTCGGCGTCCGCCTTCAGCTTCTGGAGGATCATCGCGCTGATCTCCGGCGGGGCGTACTCCTTGCCGCCGGCCTTCACGCGCGCGTCCCCGTTCGTGCCCTTCACGACCTCGTACGGGACGATCGTCATCTCTTCCGAGACCTCGTCCCACTTGCGGCCCATGAAGCGCTTGATCGAGAAGATCGTGTTTTCGGGGTTCGTCACCTGCTGGCGCCGTGCCGGCGCCCCGACGAGCCGCTGTCCGTCCTTCGTGAACGCGACGACCGACGGCGTCGTCCGCCCGCCCTCCGCATTCGGAATGACCGACGGCTCGCCGCCCTCGAGCACGGCCATCGCACTGTTGGTCGTGCCGAGATCGATGCCGATAGTCTTTGCCATACCTGATTCGCCTTTCCTCTTGGGTTTACTGAGAAAATCTAAGTCTGATGGTATCAAGCTTGCCGTAGCAGTCGTCGGCGGGCTCCTCCTTCTGGCGACCCTCCCCGCGGCGGCCGCACCGGTGCCGCCTCCTCGGCTCATCCGGATCGCGACCGACGGCACGACGACGCAGGGCGGCGCGCAGCACGCGACGATCGTCGAGCCGGATGCCGTGGCAGTCGGATCCAAGGTCGTCGCCACCTTCCAGGTCGGCCGCTACTTCGGGGGGAGCGCGGGCGCGATCGGATTCGCGACGTCCGGCGACGGTGGCCGGACGTGGCGTTCGGGCCTCCTGCCCGGGATCACCCAGGCGACCTCACCACCGGGCCCCTCGACCGCCGCCAGCGATCCCACGGTGGCCTGGGACGCCCGGCATGGGCGCTGGCTCATGGCCACTCTCGTCAACACGGACGCCGAGAGCGCGATCTTCGTCAACGGCTCGGCGGACGGCCTCACCTGGGACGCCCCGGCGACGGCGATCTCGTATCCACCCGAGCGGACCGGGGAAGGAACAGCCGTCGACAAGGAATGGATTACGTGCGACAACCGGGCGAGGAGCCCGTTCCTCGGACGCTGCTACCTCGCGTACACCGACCTCGCACATGACGCCCCGCAACAGGAAGGCGGCAACATCGCGGTCCAGAGCACGAGCGACGGTGGCGTCACCTGGTCGCAACCGGTCCTCCTGCCCGTCGATGCGAACACCGTCTCGCCCGGAGTCCAGCCGGTCGTGCGTCCGAACGGCGAGCTCGTGATCGTCTTCTTCGAAGACGGCGTCGTCCGGGCAGTGCGCTCGACGGACGGCGGCGCGACCTTCGCACCGCGCGAGCGGATTGCCGCACTGACCTTCCACCGGCGCCCGGCCACGCGAACGCGGCTCCGGGGATTCAGCCTGCCTACGGCAACCGTCGATGCGGCGGGCGCGGTCTACGCGGCCTGGCCGGACTGCCGGTTCCGCGCGAATTGCCGTGCGGACGACATCGTCTGGTCACGGTCCACGGCACCGGGCCGCTGGACGCGTCCGAGGCGCGTCCCGCTCGGCCCGCTCGGTGCGCGCGAGTTCACCATCCCTGATCTCGCGGTCGACCCAGCCTCGCGAGGAGCGCGTGCACGGCTGGCGCTGACCTACTACAGGCTCAACAACGCCGACTGCACCGAGACGAACTGCCTCCTCGACGTCTTGCTCGTCACCTCGCGAACAGCCGGCGCGCGCTGGACGAGACCGCGAAGGCTCAACCCGCAGACGATGCGCCTCACGTGGATCGCTCAGACGAACAGCGGCCGGATGGTCGGCGACTACACCGGCACGGTCTTCAGCGGTAGGCGCGTCGTGAGCGTGCACGTTCAGGCACGAGCACCGCGCGGAGGCACGTTCAACGAACCTGCCTACGCGTACGTCCTAACGCTTCCCTGAGCACAGCTGCCGCCGAGGGCTCGGCGAGGATGATGCCCGCCATGATTGCCGCGCAGCCGGCCCAGCCGAGCGCGCCGAGCCGGTCTCCGGCGATCGTGAACCCGAAGAGCGCGGCCCAGGCGGGCTCCATCGTGAAGGCAAGCGCCGTTCTCGTCGCCGAGGTGCGCCGCTGCGCCCACGTCTGCACGAGGAAGGCGAGCGCGCTCGCAAACACTCCGGTCACGAGCAGGGCGCCCCACACGGTCCACCCACGCGGCACGCCGAGATCGCCGAGGGCGAGAGCGACGACGAGAAGACCGGCAAACGCCGCGGCCATCTCGACGAGCGTGAACGCGAGCGCATCGAACCTCGGCGCGAAGCGCTCCATCAGCACGATCTGCACCGAGTAGACGGCGGCGCCGCCGAGAACGAGCAGATCGCCGCCGACGGAGCCCGCGTGGATGCCGGACAGCATGGCGAGGCCGACGACCGACAGCGCGACCCCCAGCCAACCCGCAGCGCCGATCGACGAACGCAGCAGGACCGAGTGCGATCAGTGGTGTGAGAACGACGTACATCCCGGTGATGAAGCCCGTGCTCGAGACCGTCGTCCGCTCGAGCCCGGCCGTCTGGAGGACGTAGCCCGCCGCGAGCAGAAGCCCCAGGAGCGCGCCCGCCGCCAAGGCCCGTCCTCCCGAGTGTGCGCACGCGCCTCGCCGCCGGCACCGTCAAGGTCACGGTCGCGATCGCGAACCGCACCGCGAGGAAGGCGAACAGCGGGTAGAGCGCCACGGCGTCCTTGACCTGGACGAACGTGATTCCCCAGACCGCGGTGACGACGATCAGAGCGAGGAGCGGCAGCACCGGGCGATTGTCTCCGAAGGCGCGAGACGCACCTTCAGCGTGTCGAAGGTCGGCTATCGTGAGCTCGTGGAGCCGCTGCGCGATTCGTGGGGGCGCGAGATCAAATCCGTGCGCGTCTCCGTCACGGACAAGTGCAATTTCCGTTGCACGTATTGCATGCCCGCCGAGGGTTTGCCGTGGCTCGCGCGCGACGAGATCCTGACATTCGAGGAGATCGAGCGCCTCGTGCGCCTGCTCGCGCAGCTCGGCGTCGACGAGGTGCGGCTGACGGGCGGCGAGCCGCTCGTTCGCCGTGACCTGCCGGTGCTCGTCGGGATGCTCGCAGCGTCGATGGCGTTCAGGACCTGTCACTGACGACGAACGGCGTTCTCCTGGATCGGCAGGCCGCTCCGCTCGTCGCCGCCGGCCTGAGGCGCATCAACGTCTCCCTCGACACGCTCAACCATGTCCGCTTCGCCGAGATCGCACGGCGCGATGCGCTGGACGCGGTGCTTCGCGGCCTCGAGACCGCGGAGCAGCATCCGGAGCTGCGGCCGATCAAGGTCAACTGCGTGGCCGTCAAAGGATTCACCGAAAGCGAGGTGCCGGCGCTTGCCGAGCTCGCGCGGCGGAAGCCGTACGTCGTCCGCTTCATCGAGTTCATGCCACTCGACGCCGACGAGGTCTGGCGCGAGGACGACGTCCTGACCGGCGGCGAGATCCGCGCCATCGTCGAGGAGCACTACGGCCCGCTCGTCGAGCTGCCGGCCAAGCCGTCGTCGACGGCGCGGCGATTCCGCTTCGCCGACGGCGCCGGCGAGCTCGGCTTCGTCAATCCGGTGTCCGAGCCGTTCTGCTCGAGCTGCGACCGCATCCGGCTCACCGCCGACGGCCAGCTTCGAACGTGCCTCTTCTCCAGGCGGGAGTGGGATCTGAAGCAGCCGCTCCGCGACGGCTCGACGGACCAGGATCTCGTCGATCTGATCCGCTTCGCCGTTCGGCACAAGGAGCTCAAGCACAGGATCAACGACGCGGGCTTCGTGCGGGCGAGCAGGTCGATGTCGCAGATCGGGGGCTGAGCGGCTCCCGACACCGCGTACGTGCGAGAAGTAACAAACGCTGCCGGCAGGGAACAGGATCAGCGGACGCGACGTTTAAAATCGACAAGTCATGACGGCCGCCATCAACGCCGGACGGCGCTACTTGCCGCGTGGGTACGCGGATTTCGGGCTCCAGTTCCTGATCTGGTTCGGGTTCCTGCTCGCCTACCAGGTCGCACGCGGTGTCGCCGACCGGGATCCCGTCGCGTGCCTTTGCGAACGGCTGGAAGGTGATCGACCTCGAGCAGCGGATGGCCGGCCTCGGCGAGCTGACGCTGCAGGGCTGGACGCAATCGTCGCACCTCCTCGAGGCAGCCGTCTCGTGGACGTACTGGAACTCCGAGTTCACGGTGATCGGGCTGGCGCTGCTCTGGGTCTACCTGCGCCGGAACGAGGCGTTCCTGCGCTTCCGCAACACGATCCTGATCGCGAACGTCCTCGGCCTCGTCGGCTACGTGCTCCTGCCGACCGCGCCGCCGCGCTTCTTCACGTCGATCGGGTTCGTCGACACCGTCGAGCAGTTCGGCGGCCTCAACCACGGCAGTGGCCTGGTCGAGCTCGCCGCCAACCCCTACGCAGCGATGCCGAGCCTGCATGCCGCCGATGCGCTGATCGTCGGCGTGATCCTGGCGTCGGTCGTGCGGCGTCCGATCTTCAAGGTCATCTGGCTGATCTGGCCGCTCTGGGTCTGGTTCGCGGTGATGGCGACCGGGAACCACTTCTGGCTCGACGTGCTCGCCGGAATCGTCCTCGCGTCGATCACGATGATGTTCGTCTACCGCCGCGAGGTTCGGAGCTTCATCGCAAGACTGCTATAGTCCGCCCATAGCAGGAATGCGATGGGCTAGGACATGAGAGAGACCGCGGTACTGCAGCGGTTCAAGCACGGCTATACGACCGGGGCGCGCACGCTCGCGTCGCGCTCGATCGGCGGCCTTGCGCGGACCCGGGTGACGCCCAACGCCCTCACGACGACGGGCGTGTCTCTCTGTCTCGCAGCCTCGGTGCGTCGTCTTCTTCGAGAACCGCAACCCCTGGCTCTTCTACTGGCTCGGCGCCGTCCTGTTCGTCGTGGGATCGATTCTCGACATCCTCGACGGGGCGCTCGCGCGGGCAGGCGGGAAGACGACACCGTTCGGGGCGTTTCTCGACTCGACGACCGACCGCATCGGCGAGGCCGCGATGCTCGGCGCGATTGCGCTCGTGTTCCACCGGCACGATCACCCGGTGGCTCTTGCGGTCGCCTTCGCCGCGGTCGCCGGCTCGCTCCTCGTCAGCTATACGCGTGCCCGCGCCGAGGCGCTCGGGCTCCGTGGGGACGTCGGCATCGGCTCGCGCGCAGAGCGCGTCGTCGTCATCACCGGCGGTCTCGTGCTCGCACCGATCAGCATCTGGCTGCTCGTCGCCGCCATCTCGCTGCTCGCGGCGACCGCATGGCTGACGGTGCTCCAGCGCATCCTGCACGTCCGACGACAACTGATTCAGCTTGGAGGCTCTACGAATGGCTCACGAGAACGGTAGGCAGAACGGGAAAGCGAAGCTCGACGATCGCGTGCGCGTCGCGCTGATCGGCGTCGGCAACTGCGCCAACTCACTGCTGCAGGGGGTGGAGTACTACAAGGACGCGCCGGACGACGAGTTCGTCCCGGGGCTGATGCACGTCAACCTCGGCGGCTACCACGTCCGCGACGTCGAGTTCACCGCCGCGTTCGACGTCACCAAGGACAAGGTCGGCAAGGACCTCTCCGACGCCATCTGGGCCGCTCCGAACGACACGATCAAGTTCGCCGACGTGCCCCGGACGGGCGTCACGGTCTCACGCGGCATGACGCACGACGGGCTCGGCAAGTACATCTCCGAGGTCGTCGAGAAGGCGCCGGGCGAGACGGAGGACGTCGTGGGGATCCTTCGCGACACGGAGACCGACGTCGTCGTCAACTACCTTCCCGTCGGCTCCGAGGCCGCAACGAAGTGGTACACGGAGCAGGTGCTCGAGGCCGGCTGCGCCATGGTCAACTGCATGCCGGTCTTCATCGCGCGGGAGCCCTACTGGCAGCGCCGCTTCGAGGACAAGGGCCTGCCGATCATCGGCGACGACATCAAGTCCCAGGTCGGCGCGACGATCACGCACCGCGTCCTCACATCGCTTTTCCGCGAACGCGGTGTGCGGCTCGACAAGACGATGCAGCTCAACGTCGGCGGCAACTCGGACTTCCGCAATATGCTCGAGCGCGAGCGACTCGAGTCGAAGAAGATCTCGAAGACGAACGCGGTCACGTCGATGCTCGACTACGACCTCGGCGCCGACAACGTCCACGTCGGGCCGTCGGACTACGTGCCCTGGCTGACCGACCGCAAGTGGGCGTACATTCGCATGGAGGGCTCCTCCTTCGGTGACGTGCCGCTGAACATCGAGCTCAAGCTCGAGGTCTGGGATTCGCCCAACTCCGCCGGCATCGTCATCGACGCCGTGCGGCTGGCGAAGCTGGCCCTGAACAACAACGTCTCCGGTGCGCTCGAGGGCCCGAGCGCCTACCTGATGAAGTCGCCGCCGAAGCAGCTCCAAGACGACGATGCACACGCGGCGATCGAGCAATTCATCCGAGAGAACGCGCGCCCGGCCGCCACGGAGGCCGTCGCACAGTAAGGCGCACCGTCTCCGCCGCCGCGCAGCGCGCGTGGCGGCGGAGACGAGCTCACTCCAGCTCTAGCGCCCCGCCGCCTGTTGTTGTTTCGCGGCGAAGACGTCCGAAAGGCTGTTCACGGCCGCGTCGCGCGAAGAGAGCGGTGCGAGGCCATAACGCTCCTCGATCAGCGCGAGGATCGACGTTGTGTCGTACTGGGTGTGGTCGACGGCGAAGTTTCCGCGCAGACCGGGTGAGATGACGAATGCGGGGATGCGCGTCCCCGGGCCCCACTCGTCGTGCGGGCCGTTGTTGTTGCCCTGGCCCGGCGGCGGGACGTGATCCCACTGTCCGCCGAACTCGTCGTACGTGACGACCACCATCGTGTCCCGTTTACACGCACTGTTGCGGATCAGCTCGAGCAGCTCGATCAGGTGTGTGCTGCCGCTGTGCTCGCTGGCGTACCCCGGGTGCTCGTTCTCCTCGCCAACAGGCTTGACGAAGCTGACGGAATCGAGGTTGCACACTCTCGTCGAGGATCTCGCCGCATTCTCGAACTCGACCTCGTCTCTGAGGTGCGCGCGTCCCGGCGTGCCCGGGGCGTAGTTCGCGAAGTAGGAGAACGGCTGGTGGTGGAACTGGAATGCGAAGTCCGGACACTTCGGATAGACGTACGCCGGATTCGTGTCGTGGTTCGGGTCCGAGCACGTCGGTCCGGGACCGTTCGTCCAACCCGGCCCTGTCGTGATGCCGGCCGCGTTGTCCCAACCGCCGGCATACCAACCCCACGAGATGCCCTTGGCGGTGAGGCGGTCACCGATCGTCGCATGGTTCTGCACGACGAGCTTCTCACCGAACGTCCCGAAGGGCTCGTTCGTCGGCTGCATCGTGTTGACGGCGAAGTTGCCACACGCCAGACCCGGCTTCGGCGCAGGGCAGGGCACGGTGAAGTCACTGTCGCGATAGGTCACGCCCGTGACGGGGTTGTAGAGCGGATAGTTGTTCCGCGGGAAGCCCGCCGAGTCCACGAGTGAGTGCAGATTCGCCGGCGCGTTGTCGTCGAACGGCGTTCGTGCGGCTATCAGCCACTGGTGGTTCAGGAACGACCCACCGAACGCCGCCTGGAAGAAGTTGTCGGCGATCGCATAGTGCGGATGCCCCCGCTCGTGGAGGTATCGATAGATCGGCAGCGAGCGCGTGTCGTACACACCCATCACCGTCCCGGCTGAATCGCTACCAGTCGCGTAACGATTCTGGGCGCCGCCGTTCAGCTGGTACTGCTCCTGGTAGAACTTGTGCACCAGGTCGCGCGTACAGCCGCCCGGAATGCCGACCCCCGGACCCGTTGAGGATCCCGTTCGGAAACGCGAATGAATCCTTCGGCGTTCGGGCACGTGGTGGCGGTCGGCGGAATGAAGTTGTCGATCGTGAACCGCGTGTTCTGGAAGTGGCTGTCGAATGAAACTCCTCTCGGACTGACGCTGCTGCACACCGTCGAGAGCGGAGGCGCAGTCAGGTTCACGTCCAGTTGGAGCAGGCATGAGTACGGCGTGCCGTTCTGATCGACCTGCGTCTGTGTGGGCAGCGTCGGCGTCGCTGAGCCCTCTGACGCCCTCCCATCCTCCGTAGAGGTTGTCGAAGCTGTGGTTCTCTTCGTAGATGACGACGATGTGATTGATCCTGCGCAGCTGTTGGTCGCCGCGCTCCGCCCCCGCGGCCGAGCTCAAGGTGACGGCGGCGAGCGCCGCGCCAAGGACAGCGAGGGCAAGCTTCCGCCGGCCTCTCTCGAGTGTTCGCATGATCTCCCCCTCGGATGGTTTCCCCTGCGCAGGGAAGTCTCGCGCAATCGCGGACTGCGCGATGCGACTTCCGGCGGCGAGAGCCGAAACGCCCGCCGGGGGGCTAGGCTAGGCACGCCGATGGGCCTCCGGATCTGCCTCGTGACTCCCTTCGCCTGGTCGCAGCCTCACGACGTCAACGAGCACGTGGAAGGAATCGCGCGAGAGCTGCGTATTCTCGGCCACTCCGTCACGATTCTTGCCTCGTCGAACCGTGCACGCGACCTCGCAGCCGGCCGCAAGGCGCTGCTCGACGGCCTCGATGCGGAGCTCGTCGTTCTCGGGCCCGCGGTGCCGATCTCGCGTCGCAGCCGGATCGGCGTTCCCGTCGGCGCCCGCGCGAACCTTTCGCTCGCTCTCGCCCTCGGCCGTTTCGACGTCGTGCACGGGTTCGAGCCGGGGTTGCCCTCGCTCTCGTATCTCGCCTTGCGCGACGCGCAGGCGCTGACCGTGGCCTCCTTCTTCTCGCCGGACCGCCTCGCCTACCCGCCCGGGCGCTCGCAACGAGACCGGCTGCTTGGCCGCCTCGATGCCCTGGTGGCTTCAACGGAGAAGACTGCGGAGGCGGCGGCTCTGCGCTTTCCCGGCCACTACGACGTCCTCTCCGAGGGCGTGGACCTCGAGTTGTTCGCGCCCCGCCGCAAGCGGAAGCTGATCGTGCTCGAATGGCGTCCGAACGAGCGCGCACTGGTACGCAGCGTCCTTCACGAGCTCCACGGGCTGCCCGGCTGGGAGCTCACGCTGCTGCGGACGAAGCCGCTCGCGGGGCGGCCGACGATCCCGCGGAGCCTCCGCGACCGTGTGAACGTCCGAACTGCGCGCGACGGCACGTCCCGGGCCGAGCTGCTTCGAGAGGCGCAGATCTTCGTCCCGGCGCTCGCCGGCCTGAACCGCGTGCGCCTCGAGGCGGCAGCGGCAGGGTGTGCCGTCGCGTCGCCGGCAGGGACGGAGACCCAGCCGGAGCTCGCCGGCGCCGAGACGGCCCGCCTCGCCGAGGACGACGCCTATCGCCGGCGCAGGGCCGATGAAGCGCGTGCCGACGCGTCGACACAGAGCTTCGGGGAGGTCGCGCGCCGGCTCGACGAGCTGTACGGCTCGCTCACGAGGAGACGCCACGAACCAGGACACGACGCCGATCCGCTTGCGGACCGCCCGTGGATCGTCTGCGACCTCCATCTCCACACGAGCTGGTCGCACGACTGTGCCGTCGACCCGGCAGACCTGATCATGTACGCCGAGGGGAGCGGGCTCGACGCGATCGCGGTCACGGATCACAACGTGTTCGGCGGCGCGCTCGAGACGGTCGAGCTTGCACGTGACCACGAGCTGATCGTGATCCCGGGCGAGGAGGTCAAGACAGACGGCCAGGGCGAGGTGATCGGCCTGTTCCTGCGCGAGGAGATCCCGGGCGGTCTGTCCTTCGAGGACACAATCGCGGCGATCGAGGCGCAGGGCGGGCTCGTCTACCTGCCGCACCCGTTCGACCGGATGCACTCGATTCCCGATCCGGCGACGCTGCAACGGCACCTGCCGGACATCGACGTGTTCGAGGTGTACAACGCACGGCTCCTCTTCGAGGCCTACAACGACGAGGCGCTTCGATTTGCGCGGAAGTACAACCTGACGATGGGCGCGGGCTCGGACGCCCACGTCCTGCAGGGCCTCGGCACGGGAGCGATGAGGATGCGCGCCTTCGAGGGCCCGGAGGAGTTCATGCTCAGCCTCCGGTCGGCACAGGTTCTGCGCCGGCCGAGGTCGCTCGTCTACCTCCAATCCCTCAAGTGGATGGCCCAGGCCAAGGAACGGGTTCGCTAGTCCCGAAAGTCTCTCGCGTGCCAGTGACAGACGAGATCTACGAGAAGTACCTGAAGAAGGCGATCGTCGAGATCAACGAGCTGGCCGACGAGATGGCGAAGGCGGGCGGTGCGCGCGTACCAGTCGTCGGCTCCGGCCATCCGCTGGCCGACGTGATGCTGCTGAAGTACAGGCCGCAGCCGGCCGAGGTGCAGGAGGGCGTCGCGTTCTACGGGCGAGCCGGGAAAGCCGTGCTGAAGTCGCTCCAGCGTCTCCACGTCGACCCGATGGCCGTGTACGGCACGAACTGTCTCAAGTTCGCGACGGGTGAAGAAGACGAGTCGCGGCCGTTCCTGACCCGTGAGCTCCATATCGTCCAGCCGAAGCTGATCGTGCCGATGGGCGAAGACACGGTCGCGTTCCTCAACTCGGTGGAGTTCCCGCTCGCAGACGCCGTGGAGTACGAGCCCGGCGAGCTGCAGCGCTTCACCGCGACCACCGAGGCGCTCGTCGTCCCGGACATCGACGCGTCGCTCGACGAAGCTCCCGCCAAGACCCGGTTTTGGAAGGCGTTCAAGCCACTCGGCACCTGGTGGGCCGAGCTGCCGCCTTACTAGTGCCCCTGTCAGTGATGCCGCCGAGCTTCTGGGTCGCGAGCGCCAAGCCAGAGGCCGCACTCGTCCGCAGCCAAGGCTAGTAAGCCTTGGTAAGGACGAGGTGGACTCTGGCGCCGTGCGATCGCGGGCCAGAAGCCGGCATGTATCGCTGGCAGGGGCACTAGTCGCTCGGGGTCGGGCTCGGGCTCTACTACGCGTTCCACGATCGGCTGTGGGAGGCGTCGACGTGGTGGGACATCGCGTTCCTCTCGTTCGTGCTCATCCCGGCCTGCTTCGCGCTCGTGTGGCTCGTCCTGCCGCTCTGGCACTGGCGCTGGTCGTTCGTGGCCGCGGTCGTCCTCGGCGTGCTGGCGCTCGTCTTCCATCTCGCTCGGCTGGAGCACCCTCGAGAACTTCTCGAAGCTCTTCGGCGTCACGGCCGTCGGCTTTGCGTTTCTGAGCTACTTCGAGGCGCTGTCCTGGGTCGTGCTCGTGTCGTTGATCGTGCCCTGGGTCGACGCCTACTCGGTCTGGCGCGGGCCGACGAAGGTGATCGTCACCGAGCATCGCGAGGTCTTCACGAACTTCTCGTTCGCATTCCCGATTCCCGGGCAGCCGAACGCGGCCAACCTCGGCCTGCCGGACCTGCTCTTCTTCGCGCTCTTCCTGGCTGCCACGGCCCGCTTCCGCTTGCGGACCGGGCTGACGTGGCTTCTGATGACGCTGTCGTTCGGCGCGACGCTGGCCATCGCCGTCTGGCGCGAGCTGGGGGGCCTGCCGGCGCTCCCGTTGCTCGCGCTCGGCTTCCTGCTCCCGAACTGTGACCTGATCTGGCGACAGCTGCGGCCCCGTGCTGACGATCGGAGTTGACGCCGCCCGCGGCGGCTGGATCGCCGTCGCGCTTGCCGACGGTCGTTTCATGGATGCCGCCTTCGAACGCCGCTTCCCCGCCTTGCTCGAGCGGTTCCCCGAAGCGGAGGTGTTCGGCGTCGACGTCCCGATCGGGCTACCCGATCCTGGTGCTGCGAAGACGGGCGGATCTCGACGCGCGGACAGTGGTCGGAGCGAGGCGGGCGAGCGTGTTCTTCACGCCGTCGCGGGCCGCGCTGGACTGCCTGACCTACAGCGCGGCGCGCGTGGTCGCGCCGGACACGTCGGCGCAGGCCTGGGCGTTGCGGACGGCGATCCTCGACGTCGACCGGATCCGCGACCCGCGCGTGCGCGAAGTGCATCCGGAGGTCTCCTTTGCCGTGCTGGCCGGAGGCCCGCTGGCCTTCGCGAAGCGGACGTGGAACGGACAGCACCAGCGCGTACGGCTTCTGGCGGAGGCGGGCATCGAGATCCCGACCCGGCTCGACGCGGGCCTCGTCGCCGCCGACGACGTCCTCGACGCCGCGGTCGTGGCCTGGACCGCGACGAGGATCGCGCGCGGCGAGCACATGACGTTTCCGGCCGACCCGCGTCGGCACGAGCCGGTCATTCACGCGTGAGGCAGCCCTGCCGTCAGGTGCGCTCGAGCAGCGAGACGCTCTCCACGTGGGGCGTGTGCGGGAACAAGTCGACCGGCCTCGTGCGCAGCAGCGTGTAGCCGTAATCGTCGCGGAGCCGTTTGACGTCTGCCGCCAGCGTCGTCGGATTGCAGCTGACGTAGACGACACGCGGCGCGCCGATCTCTCCGAGTCGCCTCAGCGCCTTCCCGGCAAGCCCAGCTCGAGGTGGATCGACGACCACAACATCCGGATCGCCGCTACGAGCGTGCAGGTCCTCCAGCGACTGCCCGACGTTGCCGGCGAAGAACGCGGCGTTTCCGATCCCGTTCAGCTCGGCGTTCTCGAGCGCGCACGCAACCGACTCCTCCGACACATCGATGCCCCAGACCGTGAGCGCGTCACCGGCCAGAACCAGGCCGATCGTCCCGATCCCGCAGTAGAGGTCGTACACCGTCTCCCCGCCTGTGAGTGCCGCGTACTCGCGCGCGATCCCGTACAGCCGCTCCGCCATCTTCGTGTTCGTCTGCAGAAACGCGTTCGGGCGCACGCGGAAGCGCAGGCCGCAGAGCTGCTCCTCGATCGCCTCGTCACCCCACAGCAGCTGGGTCGGAAGGTTTGTCACCTCCGCCTCGGTCTCGTTGACGGCCCAGTGGATCGACCGCACCTCGGGGAACTGCCGCAGCGTGTCGACGAAACCACCGGTGTCGAACTTCTCTCCGGGCGCCGTCACGAGCTGGACGAGCACCTGTCCGGTGTTCCGCGCCTCGCGAACGACGAGATGCCTGAGGTACCCGGTGTGTTCCGACTGGTCGTAGGCGACGAGCCGGTCGCTGCGTGCCCAGTCGCGGACGGCGTTGCGGATCGCGTTCCCGAGGTCGGTGGTGAGCCAGCACTTCTCGATGTCGAGCACCTCGTCCCAGCGGCCCGCTTTGTGGAGCCCGAGCGCCGGTCCGTCTTCGAGCTGCGTGAACGAGTACTCGAGCTTGTTGCGGTAGTGGAAGATCTCCTCGGCCGGGACGATGGGCTCGAGCGGCGGGTCGGCCACTCCCCCGATCCGCTGCAGGGCATCCGCGACCTGTTCGTGCTTCGCCTGGACCTGCGTCTCGTACGCAAGATCCTGGAAGCGGCATCCCCCGCACGCCGGATAGTGCGCGCACGGCGCCTCGACACGAAGTGGGCTCGGCTTGACGACCTCGGTTGCAAGCGCCTCGGCGTGTCGCCGCTGCACCTTCGTCACGCGTGCGCGGACCGTGTCACCCGGCAACCCGCGGCGGACGAACACCACGAAGCCGTTCAAGCGCGCGACGCCGTTGCCGCCGTACGCGAGACGGTCGATGGTGAGCTCGAGCTCCTGGTCCTTCGTCACCGGCGCCGCCACGAAGGACCAGACTAGTGCGCTAGGCGACCCTGCGGAGCCGCTTGGCCGGCAGGCGGATCGGGTGGTTCGATCGGAAGACGTCCTCCGGGTCGACCTTGGACTTGACCGCTTGCAGCCGTCGATGGGTCAGCTCGCCGTAGAAACGCTCGGCACGCTCGCGCCGCTCGGTGAAGTTGAGGTAGTCGCGTCCGGCGTCCCATCTCGAGAGTGCGGACTGGACGACCTCGACGTGCGCCCTGACGGCGGCGCCCAGCTCCGGAGTCATCGCGATCCCGACTGCGAACATCGCGAACCCAGCCTCGATCGAGGCAAGGGCGCCGTGGCCGGCCTCCGCGCGTGCCAGCGCACCGCCGAGGTGACGTACCTCGACCGACAGCAAAGGTGAGCGGCACTCTGACCCGGCCACCGCGACCATTGCGTCGATCGCCTCAGCCGGGAAGTCCTCCAGCAGCATTCCGTCGCCGACACCCGGAACCGGGTGCTCGGGATCCATGTGCAGGTGCCGCAGCTGCTCGACCGGGATCGTCGCGAAGGTGTCCATCGCAGGGCCGAGGTCGCGCAACGGCCGCAGCAGCGCTTCCGCCTCGCTCTCCTCGAGCAGGAACGTCGCTTCGACGACGACGAAGGATCCGCCACGCAGATGCTCGGGGATGTCCGGGATCGGCGGGAACCGCAGGAACCGTGCGACCGACGTGACTTCCTCGGGGACGTCCTCGACCCAGCGCCTCCACGCACGCAGACACTTCGCGGCCGCGCTCGAGCGGGAAGAACAGGATCCCTGCATACACCTCGCTGATCGGGAAGAGCGTGAACTCGAGCGCCGTCACGATGCCGAACGAGCCACCGCCGCCGCGCACGGCCCAGAAGAGCTCCGGCTCGTGTTCTGCGTCCGCTCGAACGTGCTCGCCGTCCGCATTCACGAGCTCGACTGCGACGACGTTGTTCGCGGCCAGACCGTAGCGCCGCCCGAGCCAGCTGATGCCGCCGCCGAGCGTGTAACCGACGACGCCGACGTCCGGCGAAGAACCGGCGAGCGCTGCAAGCCCATGCTCCGCGGCTGCCTCGCTGACTTCCTCCCACAGGACTCCGGCTTCGACGCGCGCGACGCGCCGTTCGGGATCGATCTCCACCCCGCGCATCCGCTCGGTCTTGACGAGGACGGTGTGTGCGAGCGACCCCATCGCGCCGGCGGAGTGCCCGGTGCCCTGCGGCGCAATCCGAAGGCCGCGCGTCCGTGCCCAGCGCACGACCGCCGCGACGTCGTCGGCCGACTCGGGCAAGGCAACGGCCGCAGGCTGCTGGTCAACAGCGAGGTTCCAGGCACGGCGGGCCTCGTTCCATGCCGGATCGTGCGGCAGCACGAGCGCTTCGGTCTTCACTTGTAATGCCTCCTGAGAGAGTCGCCTGTTGTCTCAAGAGACCGTCGCAGCGGCCGAACGCCTGAAGAAGGAGGCTTGCTGGTGTGTCTTGGTGCGGAAATCCGTACAGGCGAGGAAGTCGCGCCCGCGGGAACGTCGCGGCTACTTCAACGCAGTGACGTAGACCTTCCGGTCACGCGGCCCGTCGAACTCGCAGAAGAAGATTCCCTGCCACGTGCCGAGCGCGAGCTTGCCTTCGTCGAGCGGAACGAGAATCTGCGGGCTCATCAACGACGCACGAATGTGCGACGGCGCGTTCGGGCCGTCGGGATCCTCGATGTGCTTCCAGTCCCACCCGTCGTCGACGACCTTCTCGAGCGCCGCCTCGAGGTCGCGGGCAACGGCCGGGTCGGCGTGCTCGTTGATGGTCACACCGGCCGTCGTGTGCGGGACGTAGACGAGCGCCGCCGCAGCCCCGTTCGGTGCGCCGATCGCCTCCTGTACCTCGCCGGGTGATGTCCAGGAGCTGGGTGCGACGGTCGGTCTTCAGCCGTATTTCGTGCACGGGTCCGTATCCTACGAGACCCATGACGCCGACTCCGCCCTCCGACCGGGAGCTCGATGCGTACCGCGAGGACGCGGACCGCTTCATGGCCGAGCTCGACGAGGAGTTCTATCTCCATTACGCCGGCCTGAAGGAGACGTTCGACTTGGCTCCGATTTACGAGCGTCATGCTGACCTGACGGAGCTCGAGGCAGGTGAAGTCGATCGGCCTCACGGTGAACGGTGGATCACGCGCGCGCGAGCTCTGGCGCTTCGCGTGCGAGGGGTACTTCGGCGATCTGACGCGCGAACACGCAGAGCGCCTCGCCGAGCTCGAGGCCGAGCTGGAGATCGAGCTGGACGGAGAGCGGATTCCCTTCCGGATGGTGCGGCCGACGATTGCGAACGAGCCCGACCGCAACAAGCGCCGTGAGCTCGACGCCCGCTCCAACGAGATCCTCGACGAGCGGATGAATCCGCTGCATCTCGAAGCGGCCCAGATCGTGCAGCAAGGTGCTCGCGACCTCGGCTTTTCGACGTATCTCGAGCTCTACCGAAAGGCGCTTCCCTCGTCTGCGCTCGACGACCTCGCCGAGCAATGTCGCGCATTCCTCGACTCGACCGAGCGGCTGTACGAGACGAACGCGGACAAGCTCCTTCGCACGCGCGTAGGCGTCTCCCTCGCTGAGGCCGAGCGATACGACCTGCCACGGCTCTTTCGAGCACCCGAGTGGGATCCGATGTTCCCGGGCGACCGGATGCTGCCGGCCCTCGAGTCCACCCTCGCCGATCTCGGCGTCGACCTGCGATCGCAGGACAACGTCACGCTCGATCTCGAGCAGCGCCCGAACAAGAGCCCACGGGCGTTCTGCGCCCCGATCGAGGTACCGGACCGCGTCGTCCTCGTCATCCAGCCGATCGGTGGGGCAGACGACTGGCATGCCCTCTTTCACGAGGCCGGCCACACCGAGCACTACGCGCACACCTCGCGCGACCTACCGATGGAAGAGAAGCGCCTCGGCGACAACGCGGTCACCGAGGGCTGGGCGATGCTGCTGGATCACCTGATCGACGAGCCCGCAGTGGCTGACACGGCGGCTCGATTTCGCGCGGCCGACGGAGTTCGCGGCGGAGGGCGCGACGGGGCTCCTCTACTTCGTGCGCCGGTACAGCGCGAAGCTCCTCTACGAGCTCGAGTTCCATGCGGCAGAGGACGTCACGAGCATGCGCGATCGTTACGTGGAGCTGCTGTCGGACGCAGTGAAGATCGACGTCACGCCCGCGAACTACCTCGCCGACATCGACTCCGGCTTCTACGTCTCGTCCTACCTGCGGTCCTGGGCGCTGGAGGCGCAGCTACGGGCGTTCCTGAAGGAGAAGTTCGGCTCGAAGTGGTTTGCGAGTCGCAGCGCGGGCTCGCTGCTGCGAGAGCTCTGGAGCGAAGGGCAGAAGATGCGGGCCGAGGAGCTGCTTCAGGAGGTCACCGGCTCCACGCTCGAGCTGGAAGCGGTCGGGGACCGGGTGCGCGAGTTCCTCTCTAGAGTGAAGCCCTGGACGTCAGGCCAGGCCTGACGTCCTCGCTAGTGAATAAGCTTTATTCATGGCACGGACCCGGGTCCTGATCTGCGGCGCCGCCGGCCGGGACTTCCACAACTTCAACCTCGTCTACCGCGACCGTCCCGACTACGACGTGGTCGCCTTCACGGCCACGCAGATCCCGAACATCGACGGCCGGCGCTATCCGGCCGAGCTCGCGGGATCGCTCTATCCGGAAGGGATCCCGATCCTCCCGGAATCCGCCCTCGAGCAGCTCGTGCGCGAGCACGAGATCGACTCGGTCGTCTTCGCCTACTCCGACGTGACGCACGAGCACGTCATGCACATCGGCTCGCGCGCGCTCGCGGCGGGCGCGTCGTACCACCTGATCTCCCCGCACGACACCATGCTCGTGACGCCGAAGCCGTCCGTTGCGATCTGCGCGGTTCGCACCGGCTCCGGGAAGAGCCAGACCACGCGCAAGGTCGCCGCGATCTTTCGGACTGCCGGCAAGCGCGTCGCGGTGCTGCGCCACCCAATGCCGTACGGCGACCTCGCGGCACAGGCGGTCCAGCGCTTCGAGCGCTACGAAGACCTCGACGCGGCCGACGCGACCATCGAGGAGCGCGAGGAGTACGAGCCGCATCTGGCAGAGGGGAATCTCGTCTTCGCCGGTATCGACTACGAGCGCATCCTGCGTGCGGCCGAGCAGGAAGCGGACGTCATCCTCTGGGACGGCGGCAACAACGACACGCCGTTCGTCAAGCCCGACCTGCACATCGTCGTCGTCGATCCGCACCGCCCCGGCCACGAGCTTCGTTACCACCCCGGCGAGACGAACCTGCGCATGGCGGACGTCTGCGTCGTCAACAAGATCGACAGCGCTCCGCAGGAAGGCATCGATGCGGTGCTCCACTCGATCCACGAGCACAACGCCAACGCGCGGGTCGTCCTGGCCGCATCGCCGTTCGAGGTCGAAGGCGACGTCGAGCAGATCCGCGGCAAGCGAGTCCTCGCGATCGAGGACGGCCCGACGCTGACGCACGGCGAGATGACGTACGGCGCCGCCGTGCTGGCGGCGAAGCAGCACGGCGCGACCGCGCTGGTCGATCCCGCGGCCGTTCGCCGTCAGGTCGATCGCCGAGACGTTCGAGCAGTACCCGAACGTCGGTCAGCTCCTGCCGGCGATGGGCTACGGCAGGGAGCAGATGGAAGACCTACGTGAGACGATCGCGCGCTCCGACGCGGAGCTCGTGCTGATCGGAACGCCGATCGACCTTCGCCGTCTGATCGAGCTCGACAAGCCGGCGCTGCGCGTCACGTACAAGCTCCAGGAGGTTGGCGAGCCGACCCTCGAGGACGTCCTCGCCGAGAAGGGGCTGCTGGAAACAGCTCTGGTCTAGGAGGGCGGATCGGCCGGCCTCCAGCCGGGGCCGCGCACGACCCGGCCGGGAAGAGCACCGGTGTGCTCGCCGTCGCGGACGACGAGCGTCCCGTTCACGGCTACGTGACGCATCCCGGTCGCGTACCGATGCGGCTCGTCGTACGTGGCGTGATCCTGAATCCGATCGGGGTCGAAGACAGCCACGTCGGCGAAGTACCCCGGAGCCAGCAGCCCGCGGTCGCTGAGACGGAGGTTGCCCGCGGGAAGCGAGGTGAGCTTGCGGACAGCCTCCTCGAGCGGAACGACCTTCTCGTCGCGGACATACTTGCCGAGCAGCCGCGCGAAGCTGCCGTATGCGCGCGGATGGGTGCTCCACTGGAGGAACACGCCCTCCGCCGCAGGCGCCGGCGAGTCGGAGCAGAAGCTCACCCACGGCAGCGCGACCTGGCGGCGGACGTTCTCCTCGGACATCGTGAAGTACGCCGTCGCGACGCGAGTGCCGTCCTCGACGACGAGGTCCATGGCCGCCCGTGCCGGGGTGGTCTGCCGCTCGAGCGCGACCTCTGCGAGGGTCTTCCCCGTATGTGGTCGCAGGCGTTCCTCCTTGAACGCGAGCAAGCGCATGTTGTCCGCGCCGGCGAGCAGGAACATGTTCTCCCACTCGTTCGTGTCGGTCGTCATCTCCTGCTCGACGCGCTCACGGACGTCGGGATCCTGGAGACGCGCGCGCCACGCTTCGAACCCTCCCTCCTGAACCCAGGGCGGCATCGCGCCGTCGAGGCCCGTCGCACCGGCGGTGTACGTGTACATGTCCGCAGTCACGGCAAAGCCGTCGCTTCGCGCCTGCTCGACGCGTTCTACGACCGCGTCGAGCTTGTCCCAGTTCGATCGGCCGGAGGCTTTGAGGTGGTAGATCTCGGCGCGGACTCCGGCGTCGCGCGTGATCGTCATGAGCTCGTCCAACGCTTCGAGCAGGCCGTTGCCTTCGCTGCGGAGGTGCGTGATGTACATGCCGCCGTGCTCGCCCGCGGCGCGCGCCAGCGCGACGAGCTCGTCGGTAGCGGCATAGAAAGCCGGCGCGTAGACGAGCGCGGCCGCCAGGCCCACGGCACCTTCCTGCATCGCCTGACCCACCAGCGCCTGCATGCGCGCGAGCTCGTCCGCGTCCGGCGGCCGGTCCTCCGCACCGAGCTCGTGCTCGCGAACGGTCGCGGAGCCGACGAACGACGCGATGTTCGGAGCCACGCCGCTTCGCTCGAGATGGTCCAGATACTCGCCGAGCGTCGTCCATTCCACCTCGAGCCCCAGAAGCGACTGTGCGGCGAGCTCCTCCTTCATCGTCGTCGGTCAGCGGGCCCATCGAGAAGCCCTCGCCCATCACCTCGAGCGTGACTCCCTGCCGTACGTCGCTCTCGGCACGACCGTCCACGAGCAGCGACTCGGTCGCCCAGCTGAGCATGTTGATGAACCCTGGTGCGACCGCGAGGCCCGAGACGTCGAGCTCCTCCCGGCCGCGCCAATTACGCAGCGACCCGACCGCCGTGATGCGGTCGCCGGCGATCGCGATGTCCCCTTCGACAGGCGCGTCGCCGCGCCCGTCGTGAATCGTGCCGCCGCGGAGAAGGAGATCGCAGTTCATCCGGCCGAGTCTACGAACCGCGTGCGCGGGCATGAGGCGCCTGTGGCGCCAATGATGCGGTAAGAACCCGAGGTGCTTCCGCTCCGCGACAACGTCCCGACGCGGACGTTCCCTGTCGTCACCGTCGGGATCATCGCGGTCAACGTGCTCGTGTGGCTGTGGGAGGTCACCGGCACTCCCGTCAACACGGACGTCATCCACTACGGCTACTACCCGTGCAAGCTCGACGGGCCGTGCATCGGGCCGGCGCTCCAGGCCAAGATCCCGTGGTACGAAGAGGCGTTCACGTCCATGTTCATGCACGGCGGCTGGGCGCACATCGGCTTCAACATGCTCTTCCTGTGGATTTTCGGAAACAACGTGGAGGATGCCCTCGGCAGGGTCCGCTTTCTCCTCTGGTACATCGCAGGCGGCCTTGCCGCGACGGCCGCGCAGACCGTCGTGACGCTGGCGGTCGGCTCCGCGGCGGACGCGAGCATCCCGAACATCGGTGCGAGCGGGGCGATCGCGGCCGTCCTCGGCGCCTACATCGTGCTACTGCCGAATGCACGCGTCCTGACTGCGATCTTCGTCTTCCTCATTTTCTTCTGGGAGCTGCCCGCGGTCTTCTTCATCGGCTTCTGGTTCTTCATCCAACTCTGGCAGGGCGGGTTTTCGCTGGTTCAGCCAGACGCGGGCGGCGGAGTAGCGTTCTTCGCTCACATCGGCGGCTTCGTCTTCGGGGCCGCAACCGTCCATCTCGTGACGACCCGGCCGCCGTTGCGGCCTGCGTACTAGTGGCGGACTTCGAGGAGCACGTCCGGCACGCCCTGGACGCGCTGCCTCCGGACCTCGCCGCCGGCCTGAAAAACGTCGCGGTGGTGGTCGAGGAGGAGAACGCGGAGGAGCCGGATCTCTTCGGGCTCTTCGAGGAGGCGCCGTACCTCCCCGCGAGGGTGGCGATCTACCGGCGCCCACTGCTGGAGGAGTTCGGGGACGATCCTGCGGCCCTGGAGCGGGAGATCCGGATCACCGTCCTCCACGAGCTCGCCCACTACTTCGGGATCGACGAGGATCGGCTGGACGAGCTCGGCTACGGGTGATCACGGCGCTCAACGCCATCGCCGTCGCGGCAGCCGTCGTGGCGGCGATCGTCATCCTCGTTTTCTTCTTCGGCCCTCGGGAATGAGCCTGACCTGGGACTCGTTTAACGCATCATGACCCTGACCGAGATTCACCAAGAAATCGAGCAGACGAGCGAGCGGCGGGCCGAGCTGTGGCACGCCCTGTCTCAGGGTTATGACCCAGCCCTGGCCGCTGAGCTCAAGAGTCTGAGCGAACGTCTCGACCACCTCTGGGACGACGAGCGTGCGCTGAAGGCGGCCCTCCGCTTCGGGGACCGCGACCACATCGTCGCCCGGGCACGCGTCGAGGAGCGTCTAGAGAGAGCTGCTTAGCAGCAGATCCGGCTCGTGGCTCAGGCTTCTATGAAAGCCCAGGCGAGCCGGATCCCGCGTTTTCCCTCCAGGCGTCGATAGCCGGGCCGGGATTCCCGGCCCGGCGACGTCTGCCATGGGATAGCTAGGGCTAGACTCCCGCACGCGGGGCGTTAGCTCAGCTGGGAGAGCGCCGGCTTTGCAAGCCGGAGGTCACCGGTTCGATCCCGGTACGCTCCACTTCACAAAAGCCCTGCTCAGGCGGGTTTTTTGTTGGACCGGAGGGCGCGCCGTCGGAGTGTTGGCTGCAGAAACCGCGATTTTGGCTGCAGTCGTACAGCGTACTGGGCTCCGCCAGTGCCCGCGGCGACCGTGAGTTGTAATCCGCGTCGATCGGCGCCGGTGAGGCACTGGTGAAGCGACCTCGTGACGTCCAGTCCTAGACTGCGGAGAGAACCCTAGCCCCGGGCGACCTCGACCGCCGTCCGGGTCCCGGAGAGGAGACCGATGGCCAGCACGCTCACCTTCAAGCTCGAGACCGTAGACGGCGCACCCGCCGACCCGCCCTGTTCCAGACGTCGCCGTCTGGGCCCGGCGACACGATTCGGCCGCAAGACGTGCGAGTGATCGGCTTCGTCGACGGACGCTGACGACGCTCAGTGCTGATCGTCGAGACATGTCCCTTTGAGCGTCTAGCGCGCCGTCAACCGGCATAGGTTCGGCGTCGGCGGTCATGACGATCCGGCTTCGGATGCCGCCCGGCCCCATTGACACTCTGGCAGTCGACGTGCGGTGTGGTGCCGGCGAGGCTGCCGAGCGTCACGAGAAGGCGAGCAAGGAAGATGAGCCACGATCCGCCGGAGAAGAGGATGCCTGACAGTCGCGAGCCGCTGACGCTCTGACGATTCGTCGTCGCTAGGCTGACTCTGCCCCAGGACGAAGAGAGCGGCGTCTACACCGCCGAGCGTCCAGACGGTTTGATCCAAGCGATAACTGAGTTACGAGGCGCCGAGAACCGTCAACGGGTCCCTTGGGCTCACCGATAATTCGCCGGACGCCCCCCTCGACGTGGAGGACATTGCATGACCGAACAGGAACGCTTCGCCAACCTCCTCGCGACAGGCGAGGCACAACGGCACGCACAGAACGGCGAGCGACGCACCGTGTCCGCGCTGAAGACCGAGCTTCTCCGCGACGAGGGGCGTACCGACATGTCGCTCCAAGATGGCCTCAAAACTCTTCGGCGGCGCCGATCCCACACCGGCGCGCTGCAACCGGCTGTTCCCGAGCCGCTACGGTCGGCACGAAGCGTGACAACGCCGCATCGGAAGCCATGAGCGCCGCAGCGAACGCCGACGAAGCCCCCACGCCGACCCGACGCCAACCCCCAGAGGGCCGACCGTTCACATCAGAGACAGCGCGGGAAGCCGGGAAGCGGAGCGCGGCCTTCGCGCCAAGCGCAGGGATTTGCCCCGGATCCAGCGCCTTCCGACGAGGCGATCGAGATCCGCCTTCGTCGTCGCGCTGTGGAGTCCGCGAAGGACGCTGAGGTGCTGCTTCGCTGGCTCCAGAGGCCGCGCCAGAGCCCGTCGGGGCTTGGCCTCGACGAGATGGGAGAAGAGGAGCTGGAGGCTTGTATGCGGGGCTTTTGCGTTTGGCTCGTCTCGACGAGGACGAGCTTGCTCGCTTGCTCTCATCCTCGTAGGCTGTTGCCACGCCCGGGTCTGACCTCCGAATGGTGTGGCTGGGGGTCATCGGTTCGTGCCGGTCAGAGAAAGCCCTGCTAACGCCCGGCGCTTCTGGGCGGGCGGTTCGGCTGTGGCTGCAAGATCCCCGGTTCGTGGCTGCAGCTAGGCTCTTGTTCAAGGCCTGCGCGCGGACCTTGGCCGCCGTTTTGGCCGCGTCTGCGTAGCGCAGGCGCTACGCGAAACCTGTCATCGGCAGGAATCGAACTCGATCGTCGTCTCGAGACTAGGAACCGTTGGGGCCGGCACCCCCGCGAGGCTCGGAGTCCCGCCGCGTGCGGATTACGGGCCGGGCTGAGGGTGCGACGTTCGATAACGAAGGGGTCGAGAGGTCGAGAGATTGACTCCAAGGCGCCGACTGAGACGTTCGAGAGCATCCACGGCTCGACGCCCCCCGAGGATGCCCTCGGACCGCTCACGATCTACCGTCGCAGGTGTTCGCGCCTCAGTCGGTCGCCTGGAAGTCGGGCAGTTGCCATGAGCCGTCGAAGGCGGGTTCTTCTGGTCCGTAGATGCGGAAGTAGACGAACCAGCCCTTGTCCGGGATCGTCTTGATCCAACGGCCTTTGGCGTCAGCGGGTGGGGCAGGGCCGAGATGGAGAATGAGGGGCTCGTCCGCTTCGGCGTCTGCGAGTTCGAAGAGGGAACGCAACGCCCCCTTGTTTTGGTCGGTCTGGATCTGGCTGCGGGTCTCGGCGTCATAGACGGTGATCGACCAGAAGAGCTTGCCGGGAACGGGTTGTGGTACGACCAGGGTGTAGGCCTTGCTGCCGTCGAGGTAGTCGCCGTGTTTGTCGCGCAGGCCGAGCCAGTAGGGGAGCCGGCGCCGGCGGCGCGGCGGAACATGGCGGGTGAGGCGGCGACTGCCTGGAAGAACCATTTCTCGCGCGCGTCGACGTCGAGGTAGCCGTCCGCGTAGAAATTGCCGTTTTCGACCGCAGCGCTGCCCATTGCCATTGCGTTGCCGGCCAGACCACCCGGTCGGGGCGGCGGTCTGCAAACGACTGGACGCGCATCTGGGCGTTGCCGATCTCCGCGGCTTGCTCGAGGATCCGGGTCATGCGCTCGTCGGGCGCGAACGGCACTCCTTTGGCGATGCCGAGGGCGGCGAGTTCCCCGTACAGGACGCCGAATGCGTCGAGGTGGGGCTCGGTGTCGATCACCTCGTGGAGAGCGCGCCAGTAGTCGATGGTGGTCTCCCGGGCGAGCGGGGTGGTGTCGAAGACCGTTCCGGTGAGCTCCTTCCAGGACGGCTCTTTCCATCCATCCGGAGGATGCAGCGGCCGTATCTTGATCGTTGAGAGGCGGGCTTTCGCGGCTTGGACGTCGCCACCGACTGGGATCGCCCGGCAGCCGCCGATGATTCGGTAGCTCGTTGCGCGGGAGACGTGAAAGCCGTCGGGAACATCGCCGTCCCAGCCGGGAGGGAGAAGCAGATGGCTCCCGCCCTCACCGGCGTCGGGTCCGGGTATGCCCATGTCGGCGACCCAACGTTGGTTCAGATCCATGAATGCACAGACCAGCGGACCGGCAGGCATCTCGACCACGATCGGGCCGGCACGGAGGTCGAGCAGGACCGGTCCGTACGGGGTATCCGAGTTCAGCGTGAACCCGAGCTGCTCGGGCTCGGTGTCCAACACACCGAAGACGTCGTTCGCGGCTAACCCGACGGCTTGCGGCCCCGTGAAGATCGCCAGCCCGGAGACCGTCGGAAAGAAGAAGCGGTACGCCTGGACGGCGCGATTCAGGTCCGCATCGTCGTACGCCGTCTGGATCGTTTCGGGCGACGGAAACCCGCCCTCGAAGGTGTAGCGGTCCGCCTCCGTTGGCCGGTCGGCCATTCCTGTCTCCTCTCGTTGGAGCGAACCTCACCGCGGATCCTACTGCGACATCCGCGCCCCCTCAGCGAAGCGAATCCGCGGCTTTTCACGCTCCGGCGAGGGTTGACGACGCGATTAGAGTCTGCGCCGACCGCACTTTTGAGTCGTCGAGGATTGGAAGAGGGGGAGTCGATGGGCAAGCCGTTCAAGGGTGTTATCAATGTCGACATCACGGAGTCGGTTCCCGATTGGGAGCCGTATACCCAGCCGATCGCGCCGGAGGGGACGCCGAATGTCCTCTACATCGTGCTCGACGATGTCGGCTTCTCGGCGATGGAGCCGTTCGGCGGGTTGATCGAGACGCCGAACATCAACCGGATCGCCGAGCGCGGGCTCGTCTACACGAACTTCCACACGACGGCGCTCTGCTCTCCGACCCGCTCGTGCCTGATCACAGGGCGGAATCACACCACGAACGGGATGGCGACGATCACGGAGGCCGCATCCGGGTTCCCGAGCTCGAACGGGCACATCCCGTTCGAGTGCGCGACGATCGCCGAGGTGCTCGGCGAGCGCGGCTGGAACACTACATGACCGGCAAGTGGCACCTGACCGCCGAGGACGAGATGAACCTCGCCTCGCGCAAGAGCCAGTGGCCCGTCGGGCGCGGCTTCGAGCGCTTCTACGGGTTCCTTGGCGCCGAGACCAACCAGTGGTATCCCGATCTCGTCTACGACAACCATCCGATCGAGCAGCCGAAGCTCCCGGAGGAGGGGTACCACCTGACGATCGATCTGACCGACCGGGCGATCTCGTTCATCGCCGACGCCAAGGCGATCGCGCCTGACAAACCGTTCTTCCTCTACTACTGCCCCGGGGCCTGCCACGCACCGCATCACGCGCCGAAAGAGTGGGTCGACAAGTACAAGGGCAAGTTCGACATGGGCTACGAGGCCTACCGCCAGCTCGTGTTCGAGCGGCAGAAGAAGCTGGGCGTCGTCACCGACAAGGCCGAGCTGTCGCCGATCAACCCGTACGCCGACGAGAAGAGCGCTGACGGGAAGCCTGGCCGGAGGCCGACACCGTGCGTCCGTGGGACTCCCTCTCCGACGACGAGAAGCGGCTGTTCTCCCGGATGGCGGAGGTCTACGCCGGTTTCCTGAGCCATGCCGACCATGAGATCGGCCGTCTGCTCGATACCTGGACAAGAGCGGTGAGCTGGAGAACGCGATCATCGTCCTGGTCTCTGACAATGGCGCATCCGGCGAGGGCGGCCCGAGCGGCTCGGTCAACGAGAACAAGTACTTCAATGGCATCCCCGACCGAATCGAGGACAACCTGCCCTACCTCGACGATCTGGGCGGCCCGCACACCTACAACCATTACCCGACCGGCTGGGCGTGGGCGTTCAACACGCCGTTCAAGATGTGGAAGCGCTACTCGAACTACGAAGGCGGGACGGCCGATCCGCTGGTTGTCTCCTGGCCGAGGCAGATCGGCAGCACGGGCTTTCGACGTCAGTACACCCACGCGGTCGACATCGTCCCGACGATCTACGAGTGCCTGGGAGTGGAGGCTCCCGACGTCGTCAACGGCTATACGCAATTCCCGATCGAGGGCACCAGCTTCGCAGCGACCTTCGACAGCGCCGATGCGGAGACGGCGAAGCAGACGCAGTTCTACTCGATGGGCGGCACCCGCGCGATCTGGCACCAGGGCTGGAAGGCCGTGGCGCTATCGCCCGCTGCACCCGAAATGTGGGCCGGCTACGAGAAGCAGCGCTGGGAGCTCTTCGACACCGTCAGCGACCCCAGCGAGTGTCACGATCTCGCCGGGACCACCCCGACAAGGTGCAGGAGCTGATCGGGCTCTGGTGGTCAGAGGCGGGACAGTACAACGCGCTACCGCTCGAGAACCGGAGCGCGGTCGAGATCCTCACCACCGAGCGCCCACAGCTCTCGAAGCCGCGCGACCGCTACGTCTACTACCCGGGCTGTTCGGAGATCCCGGAGTCGGTGGCGCCGAACGTCCGGAACCGCTCCTACACGATCGCTGTCGAGGTGAAGATCGACACCGAGGAAGCCGGGGAGTCCTGTTCGCGCACGGTTCGCGGTTCGGCGGCCACGCGCTCTACATCAAGGACGGCAAGCTCAAGTACGTCTACAACTTTGTCGGGCTCGAGGAGCAGATCGTCGAGTCCAGCGAGCCGATGCCCACCGGTCATGTCGTGCTCTCCGCGTCCTTCGAGCGCGAAGGGGACTCGATGCCCGCCGAGGGAACGCTCGCGCTGCACATCGGCGAAGCCAAGGTCGGGGAGGCGAGGATCAAGACCCAGCCGGGCAAATTCTCGATCGCAGGCGAGGGGCTGAACTCGGCAAGGAGGGGGCCGAGCCGGTCACCGACGACTATCCGGGCGACTACCCGTGGGCCTTCGTCGGAGGCACGATCGAGCGGGCGGCCATCGATGTCAGCGGCACGGCGTTCGTCGATCTGGCAACGGAAGCGCGCGCGGCGTTCGCCCGCGACTGAGACGGAACCTCAAGGACCCAGCCTGGCTTCTACGCAATCGCGGGATTATCGCCTTACGTCGGCCGCCAACCAGGCGAGCCCGCCACTGACGACTACCCGGGCGAGTCCTCTCTTTCGAGTGCGCGGATGAGACGATCAAGCTGGTCTCCGTCAACGTCAGCGGCAAGCCGTTCACCGATCCCGAACACCACGCCGTGCTGCTCAAACACCAGTGAGAGAACGTCAACGGATGCTGGAGGGAACATGACGAACGAGCCACTTCCGTCCTGGACGAACACTCCGACTCGCGGCGCGATCGTCGAGTTCGTCGAGCGCGTCACGACCGACGGCGGGCCGGACTTCGTCCCGCCGGCCGAACGGATCGCCGTGTACGACAACGACGGCACGCTCTGGTGCGAAAAACCGATGCCGATCGAGCTCGGCTTCATCCTCACGCGCCTAGCCGATATGGCCGCACAAGACGAGTCGCTGCGAACCCGCCAGCCGTGGCAGGCGGCCTACGAGAAAGACTACGGCTGGCTCGGCGAGACGATCACGAAGCACTACCACGGCGATGACGGCCAGCTGACAATGCTCATGAGCGGCATCCTCCAGGCCTTTGCCGGCCAGAGCGTCGAGGACTACTCGCGCGCCGCCGACACGTTCCTGCGGACCGGGAAGCACCCCACGCTCGGCCGGACGTTCCACGAGTGCGGCTACGCGCCCATGATCGAGCTCCTCCGCTACCTCGAAGCGAACGGGTTCACGAACTACATCGCCTCCGGCGGCGACCGCGACTTCATGCGGCCCGTCACCGAGGACGTCTACGGCATCCCCTCCGAGCGCGTGATTGGTAGCTCCAACGCGCTCGCGTACGTCGACGACGAGCACGGCGGAACGATCTCGTACGAGGCAGAGGGGGACTTCTTCGACGACGGGCCGGTCAAACCGGTACGGATATGGAGCCGCATCGGGAAGCGCCCGATCCTGGCTGCCGGAAACTCCAACGGCGACATCCCGATGCTCCGTTATGCCGGCGGGAAAGACCGTCCTGCGCTCCGGCTACTCATACTCCACGACGACGAGGAACGCGAATTCGCTTACACGGCCGGGGCGGAAACGTCCCTGGAGCTGGCGGAGAAACACAACTGGACGGTCGTCAGCGTCAAGAACGACTGGACCACCGTCTTCGGCAGCTAGGCAACATCTCATCACCGACCCGGCAGGTGACGATCACCAATGAGAAGCCACGACCACCGCCATCGAAGGCCTCCGCCGCCGTCATCGCTTCAAGGTGGACGTGGTCAAGAAGGACCAGGACGGCGCCGAGTTCGTGGCCGATCGGAAGAGGACGATCGGCGAGCAGGTTCATGCCTGGGACCGCTGCGAGCGCAACGGCGACTTCGTGGTCGAGCGGACGTACGAAGGCGTCGACGGCGCGTCGACGTGGACGATCCACCCCGTCGCGGAAGGCCACTCAACGCTCACGATCGACGCGGCCCAGGCGATGGGCCCGGTCCGCGGCACCGTGATGCGTCCGTTCCTTGAAGAAGATCTTCTACAGGATCAACTTCACGCCATTCATCGAGGCGGCCGAGCGGCGAGAGAAGGCAGCAAGAGCCTGAGCAGCTCCGCTTAGCACGTGGGCGCGGCGTTCGGCTGGGGTGCGGTCGCTGCGTCCTCGCTCGTGCTCGGCATGGTCCTCGGCCTCGCGCGGCCGTGGCCCAACTGGCTAATGGGGCTCGTCCTCGTTCGGCGCCGGCGCCCTCATCAGCGCCGTCAGCTTCGAGCTGTTCGAGGAGGGCGTCTCCGTCGGCGGCGCGCCGGCGGTCGGGATAGGTCTGGCGCTCGGCGCGATCGTCTACTTCGCGCTCGCGCGGGCAGTGGAGAGTCGCGGGCCCAAGGACAGTTCCGGCGGAACCGCGCTCGCCCTCGGGGCTTTCCTCGACGGGATCCGGAGCAGATCGTGCTCGGGATCGGGATCGCGGCCGGCGAGGGCGTCAGCGTCGCGCTGCTCGTCGCGATCTTCGTCCGAACCTGCCGGAGGCGATCGGCTCCGCCATCGACATGCGCGAAGCCGGCACGACCATGCGGTCGATCCGCCTGCTGTGGTTCGGTGTCGCGACCCTGTGCGCGATCGCGACGCCGCTCGGCTACGTGCTCGCACGGGGCACGGGCGGGCACTTCCAGGCGGCGATCAACGGCTTCGCGGCGGGCGCGCTGATCGTGATGCTCGTGGACTCGATGATCCCGGAGGCGACGACGAAAACCGGTCGTGTTGCCGGACTCGCGACGACGCTCGGCTTCGCGGTCGCCGCGGGGCTCTCCACGGCTTCCGCCTAGTCCCGCCGCGTCCCGCGCCCGGGGGCCGGGCGCGAAGTCGAGCACGACGTTCACCGCCCAGACGATGACCGCCGCCCAGAAGAGCGATTTCAGACCGTGGATCTCGAAGCCGCTGACGAACAGGTCTGTCCAGCCAGAGCATCAGCATCGAGACACCGGACCAGATCAGGCCTCGCGGGATGAACGCAAGCGGAAGGGTCAGCGGCCGGCTTCTTCGACGCTTGCCGCGACGCTGAAATTGTGGATTGTTCGAGCGCAATGTCTGGGTCCCGGATTAGATCGGACTCGAATGGGCCTCTGGTGTTGCCAGAACTGACGCGAAGGACGTTTACGACAAGCCAGAACGCGCCGAACATCGGTGCCACGAGAGGCGCTGGTCAACGACGAGCTGGCCTCGAGCTCGTAACGAGTCGTCGCGTGTAAGAGTGGAAGCTGGCGGGGAGGCACCCCCCGCGTGCCTGGGACTCCGGCGCAGGAGAGGTCCGCCGACCCCGCGCAACGCGCCTTAAGAACGAGCCCCCGTCTGACGCAGAGATCGAACGCGGACTGCGCGAGAAGGCGGTCACAGACCCGCGTGCTGCCGAGATTCTTCTGCGTTGGTTGCAGCGTCCTCGTGTCGAGGAACGGGTTGGTGGTGTGGACCTCGACTCGATGTCGGAACGCGAGTTGGAGCGGTTGTACGCCGGCCTGCTCAAGCTTGCAGCGTTGCCTGAGGAGCAGCTTCACGCTCTGTTGACGAGCGTGCTCGCCGATGAGGTAGACAACTAAGCCTCGGGCCTGGTTCGGCACGTCGGCGTCCGTTTCGCCGATCACGCTTCGGCGAACCTGCCTTTGACCTGCCCGTCGCTTGCGTTCCCTTTGGCCCGATGCGCGATAGGGGAGCGACCTCCTGCTTACACAGCAGACGGTCGTACGCTCGTTTCGAGCCCCATTCGCATCGTTTCGAGGCCCGCGGTCGAGAGCGAGGGGGCACCCCCGCGAACTCCGGAGTTCCGCGCTCGCACACCTGCGGGCGGGCACGCGTCATGGGCGAGCACCGCCACCCGGCGCTGGTCGAGCGCTTCACCGTCCTCGAGGGCGAATTGACTGTCAAGCGCGACGGGCAGACGAGCACGCTGCGCGAGGGTGAGACCGCCGTGATCGAGGCCGGGATGTGGCACGACTGGTGGAACGGCGGCGACCGCGACGCTCAGGTGCGCGTGGAGGTCACACCGGGCGAGCGCTTCGCCCAGCAGTCGATCGAGACGATGTTCGGCCTCGCACGCCTCGGACACACCAACGCCAAGGGCATGCCGCATCCGCTGCAACTCGCGCTGACCGCGCCGGAGTTCAGCGATGTCATCGTGTTCCGCAAGCCGCCGGAGGCGGTTGAGCGCGCACTCTTCGGCGCCATCGCTCCGATTGCACGTTGGCGGGGCTACTGGGCGACCTACCCGCAGCTCTAGCACGCACCGTCATGGCGCCCCGCGAGTGACGTCGGCGTTACGACCGTGCGTCCTATCGCTCGGAGCGCAGTCGGGTGTAATGGCAACTCTGTAGTCGGGGGGACAGAACTCTCGCCTGGGCCAGCGTTCGGGAATGACGCCTGAGGGGGGCTCTACCGTCGCGAAAGTTGGACCCGCTAGCCGATCTGCTCGGCGAGCCCGATGAGGGTCCTGGGGCCTCGGACGTAACAGAGCCGCACTATCCTCGTACCCGCCAGTCACCGACGAACTCGGCTCCGTGCGCGGAGTCGGGCGAGCGTTCGTCGATGTCCTCGACGGCGAACATGATCCGGGTAGCCGGAGCGTTCACCGGGGCGTTCCGTGATCGGCGACCGCAGGCGGCGTGAGAAACCGCGAGAGCTCGAGCCGGCTGTGGCCGTCCGGCGTGCGCATCATGGCAATCTCGACGCGCATGGGGCGGAGACCAGTGACACGCTCTGCCGAGTTCCTCGATCGTGGCCGCCCTTCGAGCTCGAGGCCGAGCTCAGCGAAAAGAGATCGCGGCGTCAGGATCGGACCACGATGCCGACGTCGTCCATCCGTTGAAGCGTCACGCGGCCGACTCTGTCCCGTTGTCGCTTCGACACGCCGACCGGACGAGCGCACGGGCTGACGATTGCGCCGTCGGCACGATGGCTTCGTTGTTCGTTCCTCCCCGCTGACGTGGGCCAGCGTTTGGGAATGATGCTCCTATGACTTGTCAAGTCATCTGCGGCTGCGTCTGTTGCAGGTGCCGGTACAGGTGGCGGGCGGGGTAGCGCTTCAGCATGCGCGTTGCGTCGCGGCGCGTCTTGCCGTCGGCGAGGCGTCGCGCGATGTAGTCGCGGGTTGCGGGGTCGTGCTGGCGGCGGTGAAGCGACGTCGTGTGTAGTGCGCGGTTGAGTTGACGATCACCGCCGCGGCTAAGTCGGTGCCGGGTTGTCTTGCCGCTCGAGGCGGGGACCGGTGCAAGAACAGCGAGTATGGGGAGAGCGGCCTGGGAGCGGACGCGGGCCATGGTGTGACCAGGCGACGAGCAGTTGCGCGGCCACGATCGGCCCGACTCCGGGCTCGTCGAGGAGCTGCGGTGCGAGTGCCCGGACGTGGGTGAGGATCTCGCGCTCGAGTTCCTCCGGCCTCGACCGTCGCAGCCTGGATCCGGTGCGCAAGGCTGAGTAACACGAGCCGTGTGGCGACCTCGTCGCCACTCATCGCGCTTGAGCGACGAAGGCGGCTGCAACGCGCGAGCAGCTTGCCAACGGGAAGTGTGCGAAGCTCCTCACGCAGGCCGTCAGGGGCCGTGACGATCACCCCGCGCAGCTGTCCGAGCGCTTCGCGGCGCACGTCGACGGCGCTGCGTTCGGGCGACCAGCAGCAGCCGCAGCGCCTCACGGCGTTCGCCACGGCGAGGAAGGGCGAGCGTCTCGCTCGCGAGCGCGGCGCGAGCGGTCCGCACGGCGTCGAGCGCGTCGTCTTTGCCGCGCAGGCGCCGCTCCGTCTCTAAGAACGCGGCTGGCTCTCGAGCATCGTCTCCCCGCCGCCGACGAGGTAACGCGCGAGGCCGGCGCCGTAGCTGCCGGTGCCCTCGATCGCCCACACGCGCGCGGCATTCGCGAATTCACGCGCAAACTCCCAGCGCCGAGGTGTACCCGCGCGCGGTCGCAGGAACCGACCGCTGCGCGGCGACCGCTCCCGACGGCGAGGCAACGACAGCCAAGGACGTGCTCGTCCAAATGCGTGTCGACGCCGATGACGTAGTCCAACTCATCTGCAAGCATCCCGACCGATCCTCCGATCTCGTTCGTAGGGTCCGATAGCGCCGGTCTCATTGCGAGGAAACCGCAGCGGCAGGACTGTGATGAGTCACGCCCCTCCCAGGGCGGACAAGCTCCTGATCAAGCCAGCAGCGGGACCAGACCGGCGCCGCCGTACACACCCGGACGGATCATTCCCAAGGCACGCAACGCGGCCAGTCACCCGACGAGTCACAAGCAGCACGGAGACAACCAGGCTGGCGACGGCCCCAGACAGACCGACCCATCGAGTCTCACAGTCCCCTGACACCGCCGCGACGGCGGCACTAACCTGCCCGTATGAGCGAGGGACCGGTTCAAGGTCTGCATTGTTCGGGGCCTCCGGAAAACTCGGGCAGTACATGGCTCGGCACGCGCTGGATCGGGGGCCATGAGGTCGTCGGCGTGTGCCGGGAGCAAAGCGTGGGGAAGCTCGACGCTTTCAAGAGGCGCATCACCGTCGTTCCGGGTGCGACGAACGACCCCTGAGGTCATCAAGCGCGCGGTCGCGGGCTGCGACGGGGTGCTCGTCGTGCTGGTGCCCCGTGGGGTTCACGGCTATTCGACGGGAACGGCCCAGGCGGTGCTCGACCACGCGCCCTCCGGGGGCGCGCGTTGATTTTCTCCTGCGGGTGGCATATCACCCGCGACGGCCAGGACGTGTATTCGTGGAAGCTCAAAGCGATCGTGAATGTCTTCGGCCCGCTCGCGCGTCTCGCTCGGTTCGCCGATCTCGACGATCAGGTGGAGGCGTGTCGGCGGGTGTTTGCGAGCGATTCGCGGTGGACTGTCGTGCGCGGGAGCGATTTAGAGGGAGGCGAGAGCCAGGGCCTGCCGGTGTGGAGTCGGCACGTGGGCGATCCCATCCTCGAAAGCAACATCACGCGTCGCGTGGACTTCGCACTGTTCATGGTGGAGGCACTCGAGAACGATGAGCTCGTCCACGAGGCCCCGGCGATCGTCGGCTGCCGAGACGCCCTCAGCGCTCGCACATGTCGCGAGCGAATGAACCGAGGAGTGCGCGAGCCTCCTCTCCCCGCTTTCAGTAGTCGGGTATTACCGCTACTCAGTAGTTGAGGAGAGAACCCTCGCCTGCGCCAGCGTTCGGGCACCCGAGGGAGGCTGGCGCGTGGTGCGCGACGCAAGCGTTGCGTTGGGTCGAAACGCCGGCCCGCTTCGTGTTTCTAGCCCGTCTGCTGGTTGTGAACGGCGAAGGTCGTCTCCTGCGGGGGCGTGGGGAATCCGAGTTCGATGTCCGAACCCATGACCCCGATCAGGTTCTCGTCGCGGAAGCGCTCCCAGCTCTCCTGCGAGTCGTGAATGGCGACGATGACCCAGCCGTCAGCCGACGGCCCGGCTGCGTGAAAGATCTGTCCCTCGGGAAGGCTCCGGTCGCTCGGATGGACGGCCGCGATGAAGATGGACGCCTCGTACTGCTCCTTCGTCCCTCCTGGAAACTGATGCACGATGCCGTACGCCATGCGGTGCTCCTTTCGCTAACCCGTCTTTGGGCTCGTAGGCGACTATCTCAAGCGCGGACGGCTCAAGCCGTGCGGTCGTGATGGGTTGGCTGGAGCGCAGTACGCCGATCCGCGTGAGCGTCCTTTCCCGAAGTTGTCGGCAGTGGGGTTCTTGAGGCTACTCCGTAGTTGAGGAGATGACCCTCGCCCTGGCCGTTCGCGGATGCCCGCTGAGCCCGGCCTCTCAGTCGTTTCCGAACAGCGAACTGCGACCACGTAGAAGAGCGCGGTCCCGGCGAACAGCGCGAGTGCCGTGTACGGGCTCCGAACCGCGACGACTGTCGCCGCCGCATTGATTAGAAGTCCCGGAACAGTCGAGCGCGAAAGGTCGGTGACCAGGCTCTGGTCGACTCTTTAGGCGATGAGGCGGCGTCCGGTCGCGGCGTAGAACCAGAAGAACATGAAGCAGATCGCGGCGGCGGTCATCATCAGCCCGTAGGTGATCGCGGCGGCCCGCACGCCGCTGTCGCGGAGGTGCTCGGCGACAAGCGCTGTCGGGAAGGAGAGGAAGGCGATGCACCCGAGGAGGGCGATGTTGGCGAAGAGGAAGGTGCGGTCGGCGCGGCCGATCAGTTTCATGCAGTGGTGGTGGTTGACCCACCAGATCCCGATAATCAGGAACGAGACTCCGGATTCTCGGTAATCCGCACGCTGGGAGGACTCCATGCTGCGCAGGTATGCCCTGTCCCGCGCGCGATCCATGCACGTGCGGACCCGCGACTCACTCACGACGCGGTTGTGATCCCGCATGGATATACGGATTGCGCTGAGACCTTCTGCTAAGTAAGCGGGCGATCGATGACCTGTCGCGGATGCGGCACAGGTCGTCTTCCGCGAGATGCGAAGTACCCGAAACCTCGAGCTAAGCGTCCTCCGTGCCTGCGAGCAGGCTCGCAACCAGCGCGTGAAGCTTTCGTTCGCGCGCGCTAATAGCAGCACTATCGACCCTCGTCGTTGTCGTTCCCGCCGCCCGGCCCGATCTCGGCGAAGAAGATGTCCGTCTGGCCGTCTTTCGCTTGCGGGGCCGCGAGGCTAAAGGCGGCGGCGAAGCCCGGAGCCCGGCCACCCTTGGTATTCGCCGACCTGTCTGGGCGGGCAACGGCGCGGTTCCCAGGTCGGTGGGGCCAGCGACGTGGGTCCGCCGCCATGAGATGCCGCCGTCGTGGGAGTGGGCAAACCAACTCGGCCGTTGGTCGGCGTCGCCGGGCCGGTCGTTGCGGAGGTCGTACCAGATCACGCCGACCGTGCCGTGCTGGTCGACGGCGATGACCGGTTCCCACGCGAACGCGCTCACGCCCGGCAACGTGGAGGTGCTCCAGGTGAGGCCCCCGTCGCGGGACCTGACTACGCCAATTTGGCCGGAGTCTCCGCGCCGCTGTGCTCGAACGCGACGTACACGGTGCCGTCCGGGGCGACGACGGAGCTGGGGAAATCCGGTTGGGGAGCTGTCCGATCTCGGGATCGAAGAACCCATCGAGGGGCAGCTGCGGGCCGAGCTGCACGGGTGCAAGCCAGGTTCGTCCCTGGTCGGGGGACCGTGCGGCGTAGTGAGCCCCCAAACCCGGCCTCCAGGTCGACCCGTGCGAAGAGGGTCAGCAAGGTTCCGTTGGGCAGGACGAGAAGCCGCGGAGCCTGATCCGAGGCGAACGGAGTCGTATAGGTAGATCAGGACGGGGGGCGACCACCAAGAATTTCTGCAGCCGTCGGTTGTGCGCGAGAACTCAACGGTGTTCGTCCTCGGGAGCTCCTCGGTGAAGTTCGCCCAGACCACGTAGGCGTGCCCCTTATCGTGGGACTGCCGACGATCGCATCGGTCTCATTGCCCGGGAGAGGCGGAGCGACCGTTACCACAGGCAGCCAGGTGCGCCCGCCATCGCCCGAGTGGCTCGCGACGACCGCGGTCGTCGGCGGCTCTGTCGAAATGTCGGCGGCTAGACCGCCGAAATAGACGGTGCCGTCGCCCCCGGCCGAGACCCACGGATCCGAGGGCGAGTCCGCCGTACCGCCGTACAGATCCCGAGACCGGGGATCGTGCTGCGCATCCACGTCTTACCGCCATCCTGCGAGAGGCGACGAGATCGCTCCGGGTGCCGTTGAAGGGGCCGACGTCCTGCTTCCAGGCCGCGATGATGTTCCGGCGATCTGCGGGGTTTACCGCGATTGCCGGTTCCAGTTCGTGGCCGGTGATGTTCGTGTCGTCGCTCAAGGCGCCGGGACAACCGGCCGCGAACGGACTCGGCCCCGAGATCGCCTTCAAACTCTTCACCTTGTAGGGGCCAGCGCCGGCCGCTGCCACCAGCAGCGCACTCGCCAGCAGCGCCGATCCCACAGCAAAAAACGACCTAACACGCATCGTCAACCCCCCTCTGCCTGATCCGGCTGAACTTACGTTCTCAGTACGGTGCGGCCCCGTCGAGGCTACACGGCCTTCACGCTTACGTCCATCGGTCTGGTCTCCGGTGACTCTGCGGCTCCCTGACGGAATACGTAGCTCTTAGGCCGCTTCCACGCCGTCGAGGTTTTCGGAGCCAACGCGCGGCACCCGCAGAACGGGCACTGCCGCGACCACTTCTGGCACACCTACTTCGCGCGCACCGGAGCGGACCTGGTGACCTGGCAACCGCTATGACCGCGGAGTGCCAGCGTCGCGCAATCGCTCGCGCACTCGCCCCGGTGACCAGTGTGAGCTGAGAACTCCAAGTGGACCAGTTGAACGTAAGCGATCGCGGTGCGACTCGCCTTGCCCGAATCCCTGTCCTTTAGCCCTCTACGCAGGGCTTCTAGGACTTCCGGCCAGTCGTCGACCAAGGTTTGGGCGGCGCGTTCGCGGATGCTGAGTCGGACGGAAAGCGACGGGCGGCTACGGCCCGGCGCTGAGCCGGGTGCTGCCTCGTCCCCCTGGCAGACGTTCGTTGAATAGAAGCCGCGGCGTGAAGATTGAGTTTGTGCACCTCAACGGGGTGAAGGCGTGGCCACGATGCGCCCAATCGGCGCCGATAGCGCGAGAAAGCGGGCGCCCGATCCACATGCAGACCGCCACGCCGGGTGGAGCAGGCCGTAACGACTTCTCGCCTCGTATGACCGAGCATCGATGTCATGAAGAAGCGACTGCTCATCACTGGACTCGTCTTCGCGGCGTTGCTCCTCGCGCTCTACGGCGTCATTTTCGGGACCGACTGATGCTTCCGCTGGCAGTCGCTTTCCCGGTCGCGCTCCTGCCGATCATGGTTCTTTCGGCCACGCTCCGCTGGATGGCCCTCTCAACCGGCTCGGCCAACGCTTAGGGTCGAACCCAGCGAGACAGTGTTCAGCTGGGCGTGGGCTCTTCTGTTGATCGATCGGGACCTTCGGGTGGCCGCGTACTTCCTGATCCGCTGCCTACGGTAGGAGGCACCGGCGGCGCGGGCGGTGGCTGTCGCGTCCGCGCGGCAAGGACAATCAACGCAGTGCTGCCCCCAACCACGAGCACGCCGCCGACGAGCAACCCGATCGCTACCCAGAGCAGGAAAGACAGCTTGGCGCCGGCGTCGATGTCGGCAACGACACCACGCGAGCCGTCGGCGTTCATCAGGACGACCGACCAGTCGCCCTCGCGCACCTTCCACGTCACCGTCTGTGTTCCCGCCCCGGAGGCCGAGACCACCCAAAAGCGCTGCTCCGTAGGCGCCGCTCGCGGCGCGCCTCCCGCGATTGGAAGGTACGTGGCTCGGAAGGGATCGAAGTCGATGTCCTGGAGACTCGCATCAGGGCGACGCTTCCCAGGTACCTGGCGACAGCCGGCTCCGGCCCAATGCCGATGAAGAGCATCTTTGCGCCGGGACTCTCGCCGCGGATTCGAACCTTGCCGAACCAGCTCTCATTCAAAAGCAGCCCGCTCCCTCAGTATCGATCTCGAACCGCGTCCGCGTCAGGGCGTAGGTCGACGTCGCAAACCGCTTGGTCGGCGTCGTCAGGTAGCCGTCTTCGCGCTGCGTGCGGTCGGCCCAGAGCAGGAAGCCTCCACCTGCCAGCAGGCCGAGCCCGAACAAAACCCCGATGCCGCCGACGACTATGAGGATGACGCGACCCGCGCTCATTGCTCTCGCCCCTGAACGGATAACCGCCCCGCTGCCGGAGCTCCACTTCTGGGAATCAAAGCCTTCTTTTTTTTTTTTTTTTTTTTTTTTTTATATATAAAAAAAAAAAAAAAATCGACGCTCTCCCGCCGTTACCTCGCGGCCGGCACAGGACGTGCTTCGGGATCGGCTCCAGCTCTGTTGCGACGGCGACCCTGGCAGCCATTCCAGCCAGCTGGGGGAGGTACCAGTTCCACTCCCCAGCAGCTTCATCCTGGCGGGAAGCAGGACCCCCGGATGATCGTCGCGTCGATCAAGACCGCCACGGCCAGGCCGACGCCGAACTGCTTGAGGAGGTCGAACGACAACGTCGTGAAGACCGAGAACACGAGGACCATGACGAGGGCCGCGCTGGTGACGCCCCTGGCCGTGATCTTGATGCCGTGTTCGACCGAGTCATCGGTCGAGAGACCGTGATCGAGGCCCTCGCGGATCCGGCTGATGATGAAGACGTGGTAGTCCATCGAGAGCCCGAACAGGATCACGAACACGAACATCGGCATGAACCGGTCGATTCCCCCCGACGAGGCGCCGATCAGTCCCCGGCCGACCCCGTCCTGGAAGACGAGCACGAGGACCCCGAAGGCGGCCGCGACCGAGAGCGCGTTGAGAACGATCGCCTTGGCCGCAATCACGATCGAGCGGAAGGCGAGCAGCATCAGCACGAACGTCAGCGCGAACACGAACGCGAACACCACGGCGTCCTTTTCCTGAACCGCTGCTCGAAGTCACTCGAGAGCGCGGTGGTTCCGCCGACACCGGTCTCCGCGTCCGGCAGCCGCCCACGTCGACGGCACGACGTCGTTGCGGAGCGTGTCGACCGCGTCTTCGAGGCCGAGTCTTTGCCGTCGCCTGCGATCGGGATCGAGACCAGGGCGACGGTTCCGGCGGGGTGGACCTCGACCTCGATCGGCCGGTACATCTTCCCGGTTGCGAGTGCGCGCGCCTCAGCTCTTCGATCGCGTCCCGGACGGGGCGGGCGGACGGCGGGGGCCTTGACGAGGACCTCCGCAGCGGAGGGCCTCGCCGGGGAATGCTTCCTGGATCTGGTTGTAGGCCCCGATGCCGCGAGCGACCGCGGGTACGAGTTCGGGCTGTTCACCGTCGTGTGCAGCCGGAGCGCCGGCACGGCGAGCGCAATCAGGACGCCGGCTGAGAAGACCGCCGAGAGGAGCGGCCGCCGGAGACCGGCCCGAGGATCGCGCCCCAGAAACGGCTCTCGCCGACGCGCTGATCCGGCCTGCGCAAGAACGGCACGCCGCCCTTGTTCACGTTGTCGCCGAGCTTGGACAGCAGCGCCGGCAGCACGGTGAGCGAGCCGACCACCGAAGTCGCCACGACGAGGATGGTCGCCACGGCGAAGCCCTCGAAGGTCTTGTCGCCGCTGATGAACATGCCCGCCATCGCGGCGATCACGGTCACGCCCGAGATCAGCACCGAGCGACCCGAGGTCGCGGCCGCGGCCTCGATCGAGGCGGACTCGGCCCGTCCCGGCGCCCGTTCCTCGCGTGCGCGCTTGAGATAGAACATCGAGTAGTCGACGCCGACCGCGAGCCCGATCAGCAGGACGACCGCGTTACGAACTCGTCCATCGCCACCCCTTGGCTCGGCAACGCCAGCAGGCCCATCGTCGCGAGCACCGACGTCAGGGCGAGCACGAGCGGGATCCCCGCGGCGACGAGGGCCCCGAACGTGAGCAGCAGGATCCCTAGGGTGACCGGGAGCGAGATGGGGCCCGCCTTGACCAGGTCTTTGCCGAACTGTCGCTGATCCCCTTGGAGACACTGCCATTGCCGAATTCGTCGATCGTGAGCTCCGGACGGGCGAGCTGTGCTCGGCGACGGTCGCCAGGATCGGCTCGACCTTGTCCTTCGCGTCGTCGGGCTCGCCTCGGATTCGAACCCGACCAGCACCGAGCGCCGGTCGCTGATATCCGGCCCGTGTTGCCCGCGCGAACGGCGACTCGACGTTGGTGACGTTCGGCTGCGCCCCCAGCCGCCGGATCACGTCCTCCACCCCGGCATGGAACCCCGGGCTCCTTGCCGCAGCGAGGCGCTCTGCACGATCACGATCTCCTTCGCCGGCTGTTCGATTTGTCGTTGAGGATCCGCTGGACGCGGCCGGACTCGCCCGGCCCCGGTTCGTTCGCGGACAACGTTGCTTCATCCCGACTACGCGGCCGAGGGCGAACGCGATCACCACGAACGCGAGCCTACCGAAGACAGCGGTCTTCCAGTGCCGTGCACTCCACCGCCCCACGCGTGCGGCGAGGTTCTCCCGTCGGACGGAGTCGGTCACACTCGCCTCCCAACCCTCTCGGTCCGCGGCGACGTTACGCCTCGTTGGCCAGCAGGTCAAGAGGTTCGAAGGCTCCGGCCAGATCGTCTGTATCCCGCCGCCGAGCGCTGGTAAAGACTCTGACCGACCCGAACGCTTTCGACGCGGGATCGGACACGGACCGGTCGAAAGGACGTGAGTCCTGAGAGCGTCCCCATAACCTACGGACGACAACGGAGGCTCACAGCGCCGGAGTCCCGCTCGCGCGGGGGTACCACCCCCCGCGCCGATCGAGGCCTCGTTACGGGCGATCGACCGCCTGCCCATAAAGCAGGAGCTCGCACCCCCGCGCAAGCCGTCGCGACCGAGAGCCCTCCGAGCACTCCGCGCAACGCGCCGTAAGAGCGAGCCCCCGTCTGATGCGGAGATCGAGCGTGGTCTGCGCGAGCAGCGCGGTCACAGATCCCGCGTGCCGCCGAGATTCTTCTTCGTTGGCTGCAGCGCCCTCGTGTAGAGGAGCGCGTTGGTGGCGTCGAACTCGAACGTCTCGTTCTGCGAGGTCACGCCTTTGTAGTGCCCGTTAATAGCAGCTGGTGTCGTGGGAGGAGGAGGCGCTGGCCCTGGCGGAGGAGCGGGCGTCACAGACGGTCCGGTGCCGCGACGGAGTCGCCCGTTCGCGCAGTGGAAGCTGTATCGACGGTACGCGCCCTGGTAGCGCGTTAAGCATCGCTGGCCGACGCGCAGGCACTTGAAGTTCCCCTCGATAATCGCTGCCTTCGAGCCTCGTGAACAGGAGCTAGCCGTCTTAGCTGACGCTGACGAGGCAGCCGTACCCGCGAATGCGAGCGCGACAACGCCGACGGCAGCGGCCAGCGCAAGCAGGGTGAGTCTACGCATGCTTCTTCCCTTTCCTCGTTCGAGGCCTCGCCTCGGTAGTCGACCGTCCTCTGACGCTCCAGATTGTTTGGAGGGCGTGGGGGCTACATCGCCCTCCGTTCACATACTCGACCCCGCATAGCAACCGCGCTATGACACGAGTTGGCTCATCGAAAGCCCTGCGATCGCGCCTCTTCCCGGACCCTCGGTAAGGGGTCGTTGCAGGCTTCCCCGCAGGTTTTTAAAGCGGCACCAAGCGTGCTAACGACGAAGGGAGTTCCTGGTGGCGGACTTGGCGGATCTCGCGGTCGCTACGACCGCGGGCTACAAGGAGATCGTTCTCGACTACAAGGTCTCGGTATACCTCGTCGCGTTGTGCAGGAGCGTCGTGCGCGCTCCACCGGAACGAATGAGCCAGGAATCGAGAGTTCGTTCGACGACTAGACAGAGAGAGGGGCTTTTCGCCCCCCTCTCTGCGCCAATGGCGTCTTGGGCTAGCGCCGATTTGGCGTATTCGCCAGGAGCGTCTCGGGCGAGACTTCGCGCAGGATGAACTCGTCGTAGCCAAACAGCGTGGCCGTTAGCGACGAGATCGTGCGAGCGCCATCGAGCGGCGTCAGCTGCTCCTTCTCGACGGCGGTCTGGATCTCCTTGACGAGCTTCTGTGCAACCTGCCACTTCGGCTCGATCGTGCGCCCAAAGTCGGCTGGCTTCATCGCCGAGAACTGGTGCACGAGGGATGGTGTGACCGTTGCCGCCATGAATAACCCCCCCTTTCAAGGTCGGATAACGGTGCGAGTCGAAGCTAGCAAGGCCGGAACGCTGGGTGGGTAGGCGGAAAGCCGGTTTCGGCTTGGTTGAGGGCCTCCGTTTTTTCGCAACTTGCGCCGAAAACGACCGCCGGTTGGCGACCCGACCCATGTCGACGACTCACCGTTGACGCTCGGGTTCGACGAGGTGACGTATGCGAACGAGCGCGAGCCGAGCGGGACGGATCCCTCGGCGGAGTCGCACTCAGTTGTGACCTAACCGCGTACTAAGACGGAGAGATCCCCGGGAGAGGAGCCTCTGAGACGACGAGCCGCTCGACTCGCTTCGGGTGGTCCGCAGCCAGCGCGTAGGCGATCGGCATGCCGGTGTCGGTCCCGTACACCGCGAAGCGTTGATGGCCGAGCTCGTCCATCAGCGCGACCAAGTCGTCGGCGAGGGTGGCGGTGTCATAGCCGTCCGTGGGTTTGTCCGAGAGCCCGATACCACGCTGGTCCACGGCGATGACCTCGAAGTCCTGAGCCAGCGCAGGCATCAACATGCGCCACGCGTACCAGGTTTGCGGCCAACCGTGGATCAGCAAGAACGGCGGGCCGTCGCCACCGACCACTGCGTGCAGACGCACGTCACCCGTGTTGATGTGACGACTCGTAAACGTGTCGGTCAAGCCTTCTGGAAGGTTGGGTGCCCCCGAGACGGAGCCCTCGCCCTCGACAGTTGGCGTTGTGCTCATCACGATCTCCTTTCAGCGCAGTGACTTGAACGCTGCGCGGAGCTCGGAGGCGAACAGCTCCGGCTCTTCCCAGGCGGCGAAGCGGCCGCCCTTGTCGACCTCGTGGAAGTACGTGACGTTCGGGTAGCTCGCCTCCACCCAGCTGCGCGGCGTCCGCCAGATCTCGCCTGGGAATGTCGTGAAGCCGAATGGGATCGCCGGCGGCGGCAGTGGCTCACCGCCCGCGGCCGGGGCGTCAGGCCCTAGGCCTCCCAGTACGAGCGAGCCGCCGAGGCGCCGGTGCCCGTCAGCCAGTACAGCGTGATGTTGTCGAGGATGTGGTCCCGCGTGAGGTTGCCCGAGGGCTGCCCGTCGACGAAGGCTCGCGCGATCTTGTAGTAGGCGTCCGTGTCGTGGTCGATCATCCAGGCGGCCAGGGCGACGGGAGAGTCGAGCAGCGCGTAGCCGATTGTCTGCGGCCGGGTGGCCATCTCGACGAAGTAGCCGTTTCCGGACTGCCCGAAGGTTGCGATCTGCGCGGCCGCCGCGCGTTCCTCGTCCGTGTCCGTCGGCATGGTGCCGCCTAGCGCCGGCACAAGGAGGTTCGTGTGGAGGCCGACCAGGCCCTCGGGTGCCTGGCGGCCCATCGCATCGGTGACGCCGGCGCCGACGTCGCCGCCCTGGGCCACGTAGCGGGCGTAGCCGAGTCGGCGCATGAGCTCGGCCCAGGCCCGTGCCGTCCGGGCCAGATCCCAGCCCACCTCGACCGGCTCGCCGAGAGCCCGTACCCGGGCAGGGAGGGCAGCACGAGATGGAAGGCATCCTCGGCGCTACCACCGTGAGCGGTCGGGTCCGTCAGCGGGCCGACGGACTCGAGCAGCTCGACAACCGAGCCGGGCCAGCCGTGCGTCATGATCAGCGGCAGCGCGTTCTCGTGCTCCGGACATGACGTGAATGAAGTGGATGTCCACGCCGTCGATCTCGGTCGTGAACTGCGGCAGCGCGTTCAGCTTCGCTTCGGCCTTACGCCAGTCGTACCCTCTCCCAGTAACGGGCGAGCTCCTTTATCGTCGCTAACTGCACGCCTTGCGACCGGTCGTCGACCAGTTCCTTGGACTCGGCCAGCGCGTCGCGGCGATGCGGTCGCGCAGCTCGGCGAGCTGCTCTTCCGGAATGTCGAGGTGGAATGAACGGATGCCATTGCGGTCTGGACGGTGGTGCTCATGAGGAACCTCCATGGTTGGTACCGGGCGGGTGCGATGACCTCCTTTCGGACGAGGAACCCGATCGACACTACTCCCGCCCGTCGGCCCCAAACAAGACGGATACCGAAACGGAGGGAAGTAGCCGGCGCTCGCTCTCCAGCGCGGCGGGACAGGCGCAGTGACTGGGCGATGCACGGGCACGCTCGACCAAGCCTTTAGCGCCTATGCCGCGGGGGCGAAGAAGTCGATAAGCAGTTGGTTGACGCGTTCGGAAGACAGGACGGAGATCGCGTGCAATCCTTACGCGCAGTAAGCGGAACGGAGCGGTCGTGCCGCTTCTGATCGAGACTGGCCGACTCGAAGGGAGGTCCTGCGATGCCAGCACACGCCACGCCAGCGCAGACCACAAATCTCTTCCTCCTCGAGGATCTCGAGGACGTCAGCAGGACGGGGGAGCTCGCGGAGAGCGATCTACGAAGCGCTTCAAGCCGTCGCCGACTGGATCAAGACCTTCGTGGTCAAGCCTCACAAGGATCTCGGCCGCGCTGGGACCGTCTGTCCCTTCGTGCCCGGGTCATTGGAACGTAAGACACTCTGGCTCGCTCCGGAGCAGATCGCCGACCGGGACGTGCCGGAAGTTGTCGAGCTTATGAATGGCTACAAGAAACTGTTGCTGGACACTCGACCGACTGACGGCGACGACGTTATCTACAACGTCATAGTCGTTGTTTTCAGCGACTTGCCGGCTGATCGTGCCCAGGGCGTCTTTGACGACGTCCTCAATCATCTTGCAGCTCCGTCGTATGTGGAAGACGGAATCCTGTTCGGGCCGTACTACGAAGGCAATGAGGGGACTGCGATATACAACTCGAGCTTCCGACCATTCCAGTCGCCCGTGCCGTTTCTGTTCGTGAGGCATGGAGTCACCGGCGATTGGAAGTTCTTCTTGGACAACGAGGACTGGCTCAACCGGTGGGCGCATCGCTACGGAGAGTCGGCAGTCCAGGCTCTTGCCGAGGAGCTCCGCCGCTTGCCGTGGCGCGCGACCGCATAGTCCGCGAGCACGAAGGGAGTTTGCAATTGCAAGCCGGCGATGAACGACGCCGAGTTCGCGGGGCGTCCGCCAGTTCTGGGACGTATTCCCGGCCAAGGCTGCCGCTCCCAAGACCGTCAGACTAGATCGGTATATGACTGAGTTCCGCATCGAGTCCTGGAACGAGGCCGGTCCTCGCTGGGCCCAAAACTGGTGGAGCTTCTCGGTTTTTTTTTTTTTTTTTTTTTTTTTTTTTTTTTTTTTTTTTTTTTTTTTTTTTTTTTTTTTTTTTTTTTTTTTTTTTTTTTTTTTTTTTTTTTTTTTTTTTTTTTTTTTTTTTTTTTTTTTTTTTTTTTTTTTTTTTTTTTTTTTTTTTTTTTTTTTTTTTTTTTTTTTTTTTTTTTTTTTTTTTATAAAAAAAAACCGTGGAATTGGAACGGCTCTACAACGACGCGCGCTTCAGGTTGCGCGTCAGTTCGGCTGCTATAGGCTCTGGTCCGTGACCAACGTCTGGCGAGACGAGAACCGGCAGGTGAAACTTGCTCTTGGGTTCGGAGTACACCCGACCGTTCGACGCGTTGAGGACGAGGAGCGCCCCGCTTACGTTTTCGTGAAGCGCCTTTAGGCGACGCCACCGAAGTCGGCATAGGCGGACCGAGCCGGACTCCGCCATCGGACCCAGAGCGGGTCGAACAGGGTGTCCAGGTACGGAGACCCCGCCTGCGCACACACGCCCCGAGACGGGAGACCAGCTCGGGAAGATCGTCCTCCGGATCCCCGTTAGGCCGCTCGAAGCGATTCAGTACGCGGCTCGCCGCCGTCCGTACGCGCCGCCGCCGTACAAAGCAAAGTCGCCGAACAACGCCAGGATGACGAGGATCCACTCCCAGCCGGTGACTCCGCGCCCGCCTGTGTTCCAGAGGATCGCGTAGAGCAATGTCGTCAGCGGGACGAAGAGGATGCCGAGGATCGGCCAGATGATCAGGACCGAAAGCGCGATCGACCCACGGTGTGAAGATCCACATCAGTAGCACCGCCAATCGCGGCGAGAGCGCTGCGATCAGCACGAAGATACATCCCATACTCGGTCCCCCTCTCTCTACGTACGCCGGCGGTCGAGCGCCGTCGAGTCTCCCACATGCCGACTTGTCGCGGCGGAGCTGTCGATACCGAGAATGAACCTGGTGCCGAACCTCGGCTACGGCCGATGCGGCGAGCGCGGCTGGAACGGGGTAGATGGCCGACGGCCTCTCGTGGACGGGCACCCCGATGCAACGAGCGGGCGGCATCGGAGCCGCCGCCCTGCGACGAGACGTGCACTGCAACTTCCGAATAGCTCCTCGAGTAGAACACGCGATGGCCGCGGCGGGTGCTCGCGTAGGCAACGCCTACGGGACGGCGGGCTTCTACGGGAGAGAGTCCCCGCCGCGAGTGTTGCCGCTCCATTCGAAGACCGACCCGCGCAGAACGCTGCGGCCCGCTCGACCTCGTCCACCTCGACGGACTCGTCGTACCCGTGGCCGGCGAGAGCATGTCGCCCGGCCCCACATGAACGGCGGGAATGCCGAACTCTGCCGTCACGAAACGCAGATCGGAGCCCCCGAGGAAAGGCTCGACCGGAGGCGTCCGGCCGAGCGCCCGACGGCCGGCTACGAGCGCCGCTTTGGACGAACGGGTCGTCCGTCGCGGTCGCGGCGCCGTCAAGCTCCAGTAGCCACGTCAGCGTCGGCGGATGCTCGGCCAGCCACGCATCGCTGCCCGTCACGGCATCGACACACGCGCCGACCCACGACTGCAGATCGCGCGTTGTCTCGCCAGGGACGCCGCCGGCGACTCCCTCGATGACGCATCGCGTCGGCACGACGCCGGTGAACTCCCCGCCGCTGATCGTCGCGATGTTGAACGCGTGGGCGACAGGCAGTCGCTCGTACAGCGGATGCGGCCGGGTTCGGTCGAGCTCTGCTTGGTGCTCGACGAGCGCCTTGATGTACTTCGCCGCGTTCAGGATGGCGTTGACGCCCTTGAACGCTGCTCCCGCATGCGCCTCGACGCCGGTCACCTCGAGACGGAACACCGCCGCGACCCGTGAGGCCGGGCACACCGCAAGCGCCGTTGGCTCACCGACGACCGCAGCGTCGGCAGTCCAGCCGGCGTCCAGCGCCGCGAGCGTGCCGGGCCCACCGATCTCCTCGTCGCCCACCGAAACGAGGATCACGCTCTCCGGCTAGGCCGCCGCGGAAACGTCGCGCGCACAAGCGAGGGCATAGACGAGGGCAGCGAGCGGGCCGCGCGCGTCGGCGGCGCCGCGGCCGATCGAGGCGGGCGCGTCCGTCGCTCGCGCCCCCGAACGGCGGCTGCGTCCAACGCGCCGCGTCACCCGGCCCGACAACGTCCGCGTGCCCGTCGAGCGGGAGAGAACGCCCGCTGCCGCGGCCAGTAGCGCGCGTCAGAACGACCGGCCGTGCCGCGATCTGCGAGTGGGCCTCGCCGACGCGGAAGGAGGCGTACTTCTTCTCCAGCCTTTCTGCGTCCGGCACCAGTAGCTCGATCTCGAACCCCAGCGCTTCTAACTCGGCGGCGACGCGTTTCTGCGCATCCGCCCCTTCCACAGCCGGCCACGCCGGTGCCGGACACGTCAACAGGTCGCGGAGAAAGGACTGAGCGGTTCGGCGTTGGCGCCGATCCACGTCTGCACGTCGCGGTCCGCCACGCGCGGACCGTACCCAGGCGTCCCCCCTCAGCTGATTACGCTTAGCAAATAAGTCACACCGCTCCCCCCGAGGCGCGGATCGAACCGCCGGCAACGCCGCAACGCCGCCGGCGGCCATCAAAGCGTGCGCGGCTTCACGCTAGAAGTCACCTGACCGAATGAGTAGACGTTGTCGCCGCTCCGATAGTCGCTGGCGCGGCCCCGCCGACTCGAGTCGGGGCTGGGACCCTACGACGGGCAGTGCGAGCGCGGGCGCACCAGATCGGCGAGCAGCCGCCCCAGCACTCCCGGGTCACTCGGCAGCGCGAAGTGATCGACGCCGGGGTTGTCGGTCAGGCTGAAGTGGAAGCACGGCATCGCCTTCCAGGCGAGGACGGCGTTGTTGGTGATGTCTTCCTGGTTGATGTCACCGTCGCGCGTGAAGAAAGGATTCGAGTCGTCGACAACCTGGCCGACCGAGAGGTCGTCGAGCCCGATGCCGACGACCGTGTCGATTCCGGAGCCCTTCTCGGCGTAGACGTCGACGTTCGGGAACGCCGAGGGATCGGCGAAGTCGACGAATCCGATGTAGTGGTCGGCGATCGGCTTCGCCCAGGAGAGGCCGGCATCGTCGAAGAGCTCGCGGTAGTCCGCCGGAGTGTAGGACTTGCCGGTAGAGGCGTCCGCCACGACGGTCTCGAGGTGGTCGAAGATGCGCGGGTCGGACGCGCTCATGTAGCTCGAGGGCGCACTGAGCATCATCTCGGCGCCGCTCCGTGCGCTCGCTTCCGTGGTTGGCAACGTGAAGTCGGTCACGTCGAGGCCCGTGAAGAAGAGCGGATAGAGGATGCCCTGGCCCGGGAAGTTCCCGGCGAACGGGGTGAACCCGTGGATGTACTTGTCCTTCCACCGCTGCGAGGTGTGGGTGAGCAGGTACTGAATGTAGAGCGGCCCGTTCGAGTGGCCGACCAAGTGGACGGGTTGGTTCCCGTTGTCGCGGTAGGTGTCCTGGATCAGCTGCTTCGTCCGGTTGACGAAGTTCCGCATGTCGGGAGTGAGCCGCGAGTCGTAGCCCGCGACCCGGATGTCGCGATCGCGCACGTAGCCCGCGCCCTCGAGCGCCTCGTACATCGACTCGTAGAACGGCGCGCTCTCGGTCTTCCCGTAGTTCTCGATCCGGACGTCGACGCCCTTTTGGTCCCTGAACCGCTGGCTCATCGGCTTCGCCGGATTGGCGTCGTAGCGCAGCGTGAGGAGCTTCTGCTGGCAGACCTTCGAGAAGGCGCTCGGTTCGTCGTTCAGGAAGAAGACGCGGAAGGAACCGGAGCTCGGGCATTCGGGCGCCACGGTCTGGTTGTGTACCGTGAACCTCAGCGTCGTGAAGAAGTACGCCGGGAACATCACGACCGGCGTGCGCGCACTTCGGGGCGACGCTTCGCTCGCGGGCATGGCCACGAAGAGCGCCGCGGCAACGAGGACGCCCGTCAGCGCGCCGAGCATACGCAGCCTGCCGTGGTGTTGCCTCGTCGGTCCTCCCGGGTAGATCGGCCGACTGTACCCCCGGGCGGAACGCTTTACAAGTTAAAGCCAGTGGGCAGAGAACACCCAGCGAAGCCTCGGCTTCGAGCCATGGAGAGTGTCGCTCATACCCGCAACCGTCCTGGCGAGGTCATTGCGTTACCGGCTAGAAAGATCGTATGGAGGAAGACCCGGTCCTCGAGTGGCTGCTCGAGGGTGATCCGCCGATCCGCTGGCAAGTCATGCGCGACCTGCTCGACGCGCCGGCCGAGGAGTGGGAGTCGGAGCGAGCGCGGACGGTCGATACAGGCTGGGTCGCAGAGCTTCTCAGCCACCAGGAGCGTGACGGCGATTGGCCGACGCTCTGCTGCTCGTCGCGTGCGGCTTACCGGAGGGTCATCCCGCGGCAAGCGCGCCCGTCGGCGGCTGCTCGGACGCTTCATGCCTCCGGACGAAGAAGTGCATTTCGCGTTCCTGCTCAAGCGTGCGGATCTCTGCCACCTCGGCTTCTGGCTCGGGCTCGGCGCGTACTTCCTTCCCTGCGATACGCGGTTGCGACCACTCGGCGAAGCGATCCTGTCCGCGCAGTTCGAAGACGGCGGCTGGAACTGCCACATGCGCAACTACCCCGAGCGGCGGCATAGCTCGTTCAACACGACCTTCAACGTCCTCGAGAACTTGCGCATCGCGGCCGAGCACGGAGTGGTCACCTACCGTGCATTCCAGGAAGCGGAGGCGCGTGCGGTGGAATTCATGCTCGCTCATCGGCTGTTCCGCTCGGACAAGACCGGCGAGGTCATCGGCGAGCGCTTCACTCACCTCACGTATCCATGGCACTGGCACTACAAGGTGCTGCGCGGTCTCGACTATCTCCGGCTAACGCCCGCAATCCACGACGAGAGGCTCGACGATCCGATTCAACTCGTGCTCGAGCGGCGCAAGCCAAACGGCCGCTGGCCGTTGCAGAAGCGCATCCCAGGCAGCTGCTCGTCGAGATGGAGAAGCCCGGCGGCGAGAGTCGATGGAACACGCTTCGTGCGCTTCGTGTGCTGCGCCGGCGGGCGCTGTGACGTCATGACGGTCTCGCCGTTGCGAGCGTCACAGGATTTCCTTCGGGATCCGACACGAAGGCAATCCGCTCCCCCACGGCATGTTCTCGGCCTCGCGGAGACCGGCACATCCGCGTCTCGCAACGATCCGACAGCCGCATCGACGTCATCGACGTACACGAAGAGGTCGAAGCGAGGCCCGTCCCCCATGTGCTGACCGATCATCCGTTGCGGCGAAGACTCATGGACGATCCCCAGGTGCGCCGCATCACGCTGCAGGCCCACATACTCCGGTTCGCCCTCGGGAGGGAACTGGTAGTGCTGCTCGAAGCCGAGCCGTTCGTAGAACCTGACCGCCGCCTTCACATCGCGGGCATAGATCACCGGGAACGCATTCGACATCGCGATGACCCTAAACGCCGCGAGACTACGACGCTGAGCTCGTGGTGCGCCGAATTCTCATTGCTCTGCTCGCGCTGGGACCGCTCGTGGTCGCCCTCGACCGGTCGGGCGCCGCGGACGACCTCGTAGTCTTTCCGCTGGCCGCCGCGGCGCTGGTTCCACTCGCCTGGTTGATCGGAGAAGCGACCGAGCAGGCAGCGAAGTACACGGGACCGGGCATCGGCGCCTTACTCAACGCGAGCTTCGGGAATGCGCCGGAGCTGATCATCTCGTTGGTCGCCATCTCGGACGGGCTCACGAACGTCGTCCGCGCATCTCTCACCGGATCGGTTGTCGGCAACCTCCTGCTCGTTCTCGGCTTCGTGCTCGTCGTGAGCGAGCGCGGGACGATCGATCGAACCTCTGCCTTCGTCGCCCTCGGGACCGTCCTCCTGGCACTCCTCCTGCTGCTCGTGCCCTCCGTGCCGGGGTTCCACGGCGACCCTGACCGCAACTCGCTCGCCGTGCTCACTCTCCCGATCGCCATCGTGCTGCTCGCCGCTCGGGTCGTGATCAACAGGCGCTCGATTCGCCGGTCGAGACAAATCCAGTCCTCCGTGGCGGTGCCGGCCGGCGGTTGGTCGCTGAGGCACGCACTCGTCGTCCTCGGAGCCGCGACCGTGGCCACCGCGTTCGTGACGGAGACACTGGTGGGCTCCCTCGAGGACTTCGCGCGACAGGCGCACCTATCCGAGTTCTTCGTCGCGGTCGTCATCGTCGCGATCGTTGGAAACATCACGGAGCACGGGAGCGCCGTGCTCCTCGGCGCCCGTGGCGAGCTCAGGCTCGCGGCAGAGATCGGGCTGGCGTCCGCGAGTCAGGTCGCCGGTTTCCTGATCCCCATCGTTGCGATCCTCTCCTGGGCGATCGACCCGCTGGCGCTGAGCATGCGTCCGATCGAGCTCGCGAGCATGGGCGCAGCGGTCGTCGTCGTCGCAGCGGCTCTCGCCCCTCCCAGGACTTCACGCGCCGCCGGCGCGCTCCTCATCGCCACCTACGCCGCGCTCGCCGTCGCCTTCTACTTCACGGGAAACAGGTGACCATTCAGCAGCCTGGCCGACGGCCTCAGCGCGAACGTCGGCGGCCGGCAGCTGTTCACGCCAGAAGGCACCGTCGTGACCGCCGGGCCTGAGCACAAGCTCGTGCGGGAGCCTCAGCGAAGCGAGCTCTCGCGCGAAGTCGATGGCTCGATTCGCGCTCGTGTGATCGTGCGTCGTCCCCGAGGAAAGGAAGAAACGCGTCCCGAGCCGATGGAGGCGCCGGCTCTCCGCCCGGACGAGCAGCGACGGGTCGTGGGCCGCCAGCTCGGCAGGCCCGGCCTGGAAGAGTGAACCGTCGCGGAACGGTTTGAAGTAACCGCTCCACGACTCGAGTGTCCCGAAGAGGTCAGCGTGCCGCAGCCCGATGTCGACCGCGCCGTAGCCGCCGGCGGACAGACCGGCGATCCCGCGGCCCCGGCGTGACCGCAGCGTCGGTAGATGGCTGTCCACCCAAGGGACGACATCGCGGACGACGTAGGACTCCCAGACTCCACTCCACTCGCCGTGGAACTTCCCGTCCACGCCCGCGGGCGGAGCGACGCCGATGAACGGCCGGACCGCGTGCGCCTCGATCTCCCGATCGGACACGGCTGCCAGGTGCAAGCCGAACGCGTACTCGTACGGCGAGCCGCGAAAGCCGTGCAGGAGGTACAGAACGGGATACCGGCCGCTCGCAGACACGTTCGGCGGGACGTAGATGACTGTGAGCCTTCGCGCCCTTGGAACGGCGGGATCCGCGATCCGGCCCTGCCAGACGGTTCCTCCCGCGGGACCCTGATCGATCAGCTGAAACGAGACCGGCAGCGCGACTGGCGCATTCGCGGCGTGGGCACGGTCGCCGGGTCCGGCCGCGGATCCACCCATCAAGATGAGCGTGAGCGCGGCGAGGGCGGTCCTTGGTACGTGAGCGCTAATGGATGCGAAACAACGCAGCGTGCGGACGGAACGTTTTCTTGCCGCGAGAGTTGCATCGTTGCTGCAGCAGCGGCATCGCCCGCATGAACGACGGAGCGGCCGGTTCGACTTCAGAGATCGGAGGAGATCCGGACCCGATGCGTCACGGTGAGCCCGCGACCCGCGTGATCGAGGCGAGCACATGCTCGAGGCTCGGGTCGGCATCCGGTGCGTGCGGAGAGCGTCGGTAGATCTCGGCCGCCGCGCGATGGAAGCCGTCCGGCAGGCCCGCGGCGGCGAACGTGTCGGCGATCTCCTCCATCTCGCCCACCCAACGCCACCCTTTGGTGACGGCGGAGCGTGCCGCGGTCGTCGAGCGTTGCGGCAGCTCGGGCAGCGAGATGTCCCACTCGTCGAGGAGCTTCTGTTCGATCCCTTCCGCGCGGGCGACCGCACGAACGGCGAGCAGGAGAGCAGACGCTCCCTTCGTCCACGCCGCGTAGGTCATCTTCACCGCTGACGCCGCCCCGACATCCGCGGACACGACCCGTGCGTCGACGACCGTGTCGGCGAAGAGGTCCGCCACGTGTTCCGCCTCCGCGCCGGACAGATAGAGGCGCGTCGTGCCACGCTCGTGCGGAGGAGGTCCGACGATACCGCCGTCGACGTAGCGGCCGACGAGCCCGGCAATCGTCCGCGCCGTCGCGGGCGACACCGCATTCGCATCCACGTAGATGCCGCCAAAGGACGGGAGAGACCGAGCGAGGTCGACCGCCGCAGCGGGTGGACAGACGGCGAAGACCACGTCGCTCCGCCGCGCGAGCTCCTCGAGCGTCCTGACATCCTCGAGGCGCGCCTCGCCGGCGCGGCCCGCCGTCGCGGAGCTCCTCCCCGACGATGCCCAGAGGACCTCTTCGCCCTGCCCCCGCAAGACGGCTCCGAGGGCGGCGCCCATCTCGCCGGGATGCAACACTCCAACCGTCACGTCGGCAGTTTCACCGATGCTGCATTGCGAACGCCCAGTCGCTGCACCTAGAGGTCATCCGAGGAAGGGATGGGAACCGTGGCCGCGAAGCGGACCGACGGACAGATGAACGAGCGGAACATTGCCGGAGAACTTGCGCTGCTGGCGACCGAGGTCGACTCGCTGACGAAGACCCTGGTGCAGCGAGAGGCCGAGCTCGCCGACGAACGCACGCGGCGCCGCCAGGCCGAGGCCGATGTCGCCGGCCTACGAGAGCAGCTCACCATTGCTCGCCAGCGGGCGAAAACGGCAGAGCGCGAGATCGGCAAGCTCTCCACGCACGGCGAGCACGAGCGGCATGGCGCAGAAGCGCGCGAGCGCGACCTCAGGGAACGGCTCGCGCAGGCGGAGGCGGCGAGAGACGACCTTCGTGGTCGGCTCGAGCAGAAGGAGCGGGAGCGTAAGGCACTCGAGGTGAACATCCGCGAGTTGATGGCCAACCTCCGTCACGCCGCCGTCAAGGCAGGCGAAGCGGCCGACCACACAGGCGTGACCTGAAGCGGGACCCGGCCGCCGGCCCGGATCCCGCTTCAAGGGCAGTGCTTACGAGAGGGTCAGCGAAACGGCCGCGAGCTGGCCGCGGACCTCTCCGGCCGCGTTCTTCCTCGTGTGGATGTTCACGTACGAACGGCCCGACTCGAGCGAGTTGAGCACCGATGCATTGACGGTCGCCCGCCCGGTCGCGCCGTTCCTGCACGGAGCACAGAGCGGGACGATCACAGGCCCCGGCCTTGCCACGTGGGCCGCTGTGGATGTGCGCGGCGACCGCACGACCGGTCAGCTTGCTGAACGTCAGCCGCCAGTTGATCACACCCGAGTCGCCGCTCTTGCTCACCGTCGCCGTGAACGTTCCCTGGGCACGGCGAACCTTGCCCTTCGGCTTCGGCCGCTCCTGTGCCGCGCGCAGCGTCGTCCTGACGCCTGCGACCGCAGAGACCTGGTCGCGGATCTCGCCGGCCGGGTTCGTCGGTGTATGCACGTTGACGTAGGCGCGATTGTTCTGAATTGCATCCAGCACGGCCGCGTCGATGTTCGCCGTACCGGTGGCGCCGCTCGTGCACGGCGCACACAGTGGCACGCGCACCGGCCCTGCCTGTCCTGGCGCAGCAACGTGTACGTGCGCGGCGATTGCATTGCCGCTGAGATTGCTGAACTCGAGCCGCCACTCCATCGATGCGCCCGCGGCGGTCTTCGTCAAGCTCGCCGTAAAGGTGCCGCGTGCACCGCTCACGTCACCTTTCGGAGTCGGCGTCTCGTTGGCGGCAGTCATCGCCGCCGCTATCCGGATGTTCGTCGCCTGGCCGCGTGCGCCGGCTCCGCCCGCGACGACCAGGGCGAGGCCGAGCGCCGCGGCGCCCACGACGAAGACAGACCTCTTCACCATTCCTCCTCCACTCGGTCGGGATCGGCCCTTTTCGACCCTTCAGTGACCGGCTACGAAGACCCGGCGGCTTCGGATTGCCCTTGTGACGAGGTGGCAGGCCGCTGGAATCATCCGGCCGCATGGGGCGCAGGGGACTCTGTTGTCTTGCCGTCCTCCTCTGCCTGACGGGAATCGCTTCGGCCGCGAGCGCGACCGACGACGGCTGGGAGGAGGTCCATGTCCGCGTCCTGACGTTCCACTACCGGACGCACGACGGCTTCAGGCGCGCCGCCTACGTCGTCGTCCCGGATTGGTACAGCCCCCGTAACAACCCGCAGATTCCGCTCATCATCTCGCCGCACGGTCGCGGCGTGTCCGCGCTGGAGAACGTGAATCGGTGGGACAACCTCCCGGCGCTCGGCCCCTTCGCCGTCGTGAACCCCGAGGGACAGGGACGTCGCCTGGCGCGCTTCTCGTGGGGGTACGGCGGCCAGGTGGACGATCTCGCGCGAATGCCGAACCTCGTCGCGCGCGCGATTCCGTGGCTCCGGATCGACCCCTCACGCGTCTATGCCTTCGGCGCGAGCATGGGCGGACAGGAGACGCTCCTTCTCGTTGCGCGCCATCCGTCGCTGCTCGCCGGCGCGGCCGCGTTCGACCCGGTCACCGACATGCGACGGCGCTATCGCGAGTTCGCCGGACTGCGCTGCAACCACCGTTGCCTGCAGACCTGGCGCTCGCTCGGATCGGGGCTCCGCAGCCTGGCGCGCTTCGAGATCGGCGGGACGCCCCGTGACTTCCCGCGCGCCTACCAGGCTCGTAGCCCGATCGCGCACGTCCGCACGATTGCCCGATCGGGCGTCCCCCTGCAGCTCTGGTGGAGCCACTCCGACCGCGTCGTGCCCGGCCGCTACCAGTCACGTCCGTTCGTTCGAGGCGCTGCGCCGCCTGAATCCCGCGGCGCCCGTCGATGTCGTTACCGGCTCGTGGCCGCACGCTGCCGACATGCGTCCGTTCTTCATGCTGATGCCGGCGCTCCGGAAGTTCGACCTCATGCCCACGCGCGCGCCGGCCGCGTTCAACGGGCCGTCCGCGCCTCGACGGCCCGTCCATCCGCTGCTGCCGTGGCACCGCGCGGTTCTCGATCGAGAAGGGAAGCTCCTCCCCTGGTACCGGCCCGGCGCCGGGCTCGGCTATGACCGCGTCCTGAGGCTCGGCTGGAACTTCGTCGAGCGGCGCGTCCCCCGCGACCCACGCACCGGTCGGAAGGTCTATCTCAATTACGCGGTGTTCGACGGAGAGTCTCTGCGCGGGGTCTACTGGCAGCACAACCCAGCGTTCCTGAACGCCGCGTTCGTCGACTCGCTGGTCGCCTGGTACCCGTACTCGGGCGATCGTCGCGCCCTCGCCGCAGTGCGGGAGATGCTCGACTACCAACTTGTGCACGGGACGACGCCCGCAGGCTGGGCGTGGCCGCGCGTCCCGTTCGCGACGAGCTGCGCCGGCGAGCGATCGTACGGCCGCTGTCTCGCAGGGATGCCGCGACGGTTCTACGGCGGCACCGAGCCGGACAAGGTCGGTCTGCTCGGCCTCGGCTACCTGCTCTTCTACGAGCTGACAGGTTCGCGGCGCTATCTCAGCGCCGCCGTTCACGCGGGTACTGCGCTCGCGCGCCACGTCCGAGCCGGTGACGCCGAGCACATGCCGTGGCCCTTTCGCGTCGATGCGCGAACGGGGCGTGTTCTCGACGGCGCCGAATTCGGAGGTCTCGTCGTCGGTCCGGTGCGGCTGCTCGACGAGCTGATCGAAGTGGGCGCCGGTCCGACGGCGCTGTACCGCCGAGCACGCGACGTCGCGTGGTCCTGGTTGCTGAAGCGGCAGCTGAATCCGGCGAGCGTCGTCTGGAACCGCTGGAGCGGCTTCTACGAAGACGTTCCCTACTTCCCCCGCAGTCGCAACCAGGCCACGCCGACACTCACCGCCTACTACCTGCTGAGTCACAGCGCCCCCGAGACCCTCGACCCGGCATGGCGTGAGCATGCGGAAGCGCTCGTTCAGTGGGTCCGGGCAACGTTCGGCCGCGGCCCATTCGCAGGAGCGTGGGGAATCGACGAGCAACGTCGACCGGGAGGGTCCGGCTGCTGTTCACGAGTCGGGCTCGGGAGTACGACGTCGCGCTGGGCAGCGGTGAACGCTCTCCTCTACTCCCACACCGGCGACGAGCGTGCGCGGGAGCTCGCGGTGCGCTCGCTGAACTACGCGACCTATTTCGCCCGGAGCGACGGGCGGATCTCGTGCTGTGGCCAGAGACCGACGAACACGTACTGGTTCAGTGACGGTTATGCCGATTACCTCCGAAGCTTCAACTGGGCCATGGCGGCGATGCCCGAGCTCGCTCCGAAGCGGCAGGATCATCTCCTCGGCTCGACCTCCGTCGTGCAAGCGGTGACATACCGCAAGCGCGGCCTCAGCTATCGAACCTTTGATCCGGAGAGCGTCGAGACCCTGCGCCTCAGCTATCTCCCCCGCCGCATCGTCGCCGGCACAGCGCTCCTGCCCGTGAGCGCCGACCTGGCGTCGGCCGGCTACTCGGTGCGCCCCGCCGGTGGAGGAGATTTCATCGTGCGGATCCGCCACGACACCGCGCGACGGATCCGCATCGAGGGCTAGCCGCCAACACGCGCTTCTCCCCTGCTCCGACCGCACAAACGCTGCAGGTGCCGCGCTACCCTCCCGCCATGGATCCGTCCGAGGATTCGTGGGAGTCCCTCGGCTGGGAAGCGGCCGACCAGCACGGCGAACCTGATCGTGAGCAGCTGCTGGGCCTTGCGCGACGGCTCGCGGAGCAACGGCATCGTCAGCGAACCGAGGATCTCGTCGAGCTGCAGGAGCTGAAGCGCGCGCTTCGCGACCGGGCGGCCGACGTCGCGCGGCGCGAGCTCGAGGTGGAGCGGCGCGAGCGCGAGCTCGAAGGTGCGCGGGCGCGGTCGAACGAAGGTCGTCGCGCGCTGCGGCTTCGCCGGACGGAGCCACTGCCACCGTCGGCCGACGCCGACCGGGCCTACGCCGAAGAGCTGCTCACTCGGCGCGAGCAGGAACTCTCCGAACGACTCGAAGCCTTCGCTCCTCGCGAACGGAGCGTGATCGAGCGCGAGACAGTGCTGCGCGCGCGGGAACTGAAGATCGAAGAGGCACTGGCCGTGCTCGCTCTGCGCGAGCAGCAGCTCGTGCAGCGAGCGTCGTCGCTCGAGGAACGTCTGCGCCTGATCGAAACGCGCGAGGCCGACGCTGAGAGTGTGCGCCAGGAGCTCTCGCGTCGGACAGGCGAGCTCGCCCGGAGAACAGCTACGGTCGAGGCGTAGGGAACGAGAGCTCGCCGCGGACCGCGAGCGCCTCACCGACTTGACACGCGACGTCGACGAGTCGGTCGCAGCGGAACGTTCCGAGGTGCATCTCGACACGGATGAGCGCGATCGTGAGCTTGCCGCGCAAGCAGCAGCGGTGGACGAGCGAGCCGGTGAGCTCGCGGCGCAAGCTTCGGGACTGGAGGAGCGTCGAACCTCCCTCGAGCAGGGCGAGCGGCAGTTCGAGGAGCGGCGCCGGCAGCTCACCGGACGCGAGACCGAGGTCGCCGCCCGCGAGGCCGAGGTGTTGCGCGTACAGGCCGGCCTGGCAGCGCAGCAGGAGTCGATCCGGGCTCGCGAACGCTCCCTCGAGGATGCAGAACGCATCCAGGATCGCGAGCAAGCCCGCCCAGCGGCTCCGTACGTCAGCTTCTCCGAAGGACTGGACGCGCTGTCCGCAACGCGCCGCCGCGACTAGGCGTGGCGCGCCAGGCGACAGGATCGGCTGCCGATTTCCTTCCGGAGCGCCGCTCGCTGAGCGCGCTTCGCGACGCCGCCGCTGGATGTCGGGGCTGCCATCTCTGGCAGGTGGGCACTCAGACCGTTTTCGGCGAAGGCGCGGAGGACGCGGAGGCGATGTTCGTCGGCGAGCAGCCCGGCGACCAGGAAGACCAACAGGGGCGCCCGTTCGTCGGCCCCGCCGGCCGCGTCTTCGACGAGGCACTCGAGGCGGCCGAGATCGACCGCTCGCAGACGTACGTCACGAACGCGGTCAAGCACTTCAAGTGGCAGGCACGCGGTAAGCGGCGGATCCACCAGAAGCCGAACTGGGCCGAGATGACGGCCTGCCGACCGTGGCTCGAGGCTGAGCTCGAGGTCGTGCAGCCCCGCGTGCTCGTCCTCCTCGGCGCGACCGCTGCACAATCGCTCCTCGGGCGGGAGTTCCGCGTCACCCAGCACCGCGGCGAGTTGCTGGAGTCCGATCTGGCCGAAGCGGTCACGGCGACGGTGCACCCGTCGTCGATCCTGCGTGGAGAGCCGACCGAGCGCGAGGCGACCTTTGCGGCGTTCGTCGACGATCTACGCGTCGTCGCGAAGCTCCTCAGGTAGTGGACGTCTCCTCCGCCGTAGCCTGGGCGCCCTCGGCCTCACGGGCGCGCTGCGCGAGATCTGCGCTCAGATCCTCAGGATCGTTGTCCGTCTCTTCCCAAGGCTGGGGCTGCGGGGTGGCGAACCATCTGCGGACCGCGTACGCGAGCCCGACCGCGAGCCCGATTCCCAACAAGAGTCGCTTCATTGCAGGCCTCCTCTTCGGATTAGGAAGGGCCTAGCTTAGGGCCATATGCGCGGTGGCGAGGGGCGAGTGCGACGAAGCCGAAGGCGAGGAGACGCGCGGCGTAGCGGCGGCGAAGCCGCGGCGGAGTGCGCGGGTAAGAACCCGCCGCCCGCGCCGGAAGGCGCGCGCGCCGGGCGCTAGTCGTCACCCCAGTCGAAGTCGCGGCTTCGGCCCCAGAGGTTATGGCTGTCGACTTCGACAGCGGCGTGCTCGGCCGTATCTTCGCCTGGCCACGCCAGCACGGTCGACTCGAGCGCGACAGCCGACTCCTCGCCGTCCATCGTCTCTTCGAGGCGAGCCTGCTCTTCGGTCTTGAACAGCGGATGATTGTCGAAGGGGTCCACGGTCCTGTAGTGACCGAGGGGCATCGTGTCCTCGAGCTTCGCGTTGCGCTCCTTCAACTCGAGATGATCCTGAATGACCTGCGAGAAAGCAGACGGTGTCTCTACCGGCATAGAGGGCTCCTGTTAGGGGACGTGACTTACCGCAAGGGCGGGATTCTAGCCCCTCATGGGACTGGGCACGGTCGAGTGTACGAAGAGCTGCGGATGGGGACTGTGGGAAGATGCCGCCGATGCCCAATGTGACCCGTCGACTCGGCCCGGTCGGAATCGCCCTCACTCTGTGGGACATCTGGCGACGCCTGCCGCCCAGGCAGCGGCAGCAGCTGATCGAAATCGCACGAACGCACGGGCCCCGGGTCGCCCGAAGTGTGATGGAGGCTCGGGCGCGGGCGCGCTCCAAAAAGCGCCCCTGAGCGCCCGTCGCGCGGCAGGGCCTGCTGCGACGAAGCCGAAGGCGAGGAGACGCGCGGCGTAGCGGCAGCGCCGCAGGCGCTGCCGCGGAGTGCGCAGGAAAGAGCCCGCCGCCCGTGCCCGGAGGGCGCGCGCGACGGGCGCTAAGCTCAAGGCGGCTCGGACGATGCGGTCTTGCTCGCGCAAGTGCGCGGTGGGATAGCCCTCGCTCGGGCTCGCCCGCCAGGGGCGCCCCGTGTACGCGAGCCGGATTCCCTTCTCCTGCAGCGGCGCCTCGAGGCGATGACGGATGCTTCGCCAGGCGCCCATGTTCTGCGGCTCCTCCTGGACCCAGGTCACTTCGCGAAGCGCCGGGTATCTCGCGATCAGATCGGCGTAGTCCGTAGTGGGGAACGGATACAGCTGCTCGATCCTCGCGACGGCGACCTGCCGCGCGCCCGGCGCGCGCCTCGTGACCCACGATGTCGTAATAGATCTTGCCCGAGCAGAGGACGAGCCGAGTGACCTTCTTCCGCTTCGCCGTCGGGTCTGCGATGACGTGGTGGAAACGACCTTCGACAAGATCCGGCAGCGTGGACGATGCCTGCTTGAGGCGCAACAGCCCCTTCGGTGTGAGCACGATCAGCGGACGTCCGGCCGCGTCGAGCGCCTGACGACGCAGCAGGTGAAAGTACTGCGCCGACGTCGAGGGGTTGACGACGCGGATGTTCTCCTGTGCAGCGAGCTGCAAGAACCGCTCCAGGCGCGCGCTCGAATGCTCTGGCCCGTTGCCCTCGTATCCGTGAGGAAGCAGCAGCGTGAGACGAGTCGCCTCGCGCCACTTCGCCAGGCCGGCCACGATGAACTGGTCGACAACGATCTGCGCACCGTTGACGAAGTCGCCGAACTGCGCCTCCCAGAGCACGATCGCGTCTGACGCCGCGACCGAGTAGCCGTACTCGAAGCCGAGGCACGCATACTCCGACAGCGGCGAGTTGTAGATCTCGAACGAGGCGGCGGCATCCTCGAGGTTCTGCAGCGGCGTGAAGATCTCGCCCGTCTGCACGTCGTGCAACACCGCGTGACGGTGCGAGAAGGTGCCGCGCTCGGTGTCCTGGCCCGTGAGCCGGATCGGAATCCCCTCGACGAGGAGCGAAGCGAAGGCGAGCGCTTCAGCCTGGCCCCAGTCGATGCCGCCTTCGTCGACGGTCCGGAGACGGCGCTCGAGCTGTCCCTTCAGCTTCGGATGGATCGTGAAGTGGTCGGGCACTCGCAGCAGCTCCTCGTTCAGGCTGCGCACGACATCCTCCGAGACGGCCGTGACGACTTCGTCGCCGGTCGAATACGGGATCTTGCCCTCCAGCGGCGGCGGCGTCCCGAAGGTCGCCTTGAGCGCTTCATGCGCCTCTTTGAGCTCCGCCGTGACCGAGCGGCCGAGCTCGTCCGCCTGCTCCTGGGTGACGACCCCTTCTTCGACGAGCCGCCGCGCGAACTGCTCGCGCACAGTGGGATGCTCGGCGATCTGCGCCGCCATCAGCGGTTGTGTGTACGCGGCCTCGTCCTGCTCGTTGTGGCCGTAACGGCGGTAGCCGACGAGATCGACGACGACGTCGCTGTCGAACCGCCTTCGAAAGGCGAGCGCGAGGCGGATCGCGGAAATCGCCCCTTCGGGATCGTCTGCGTTCACGTGGATGATCGGGACATCGAATCCCTTCGCGAGGTCGCTCGAGTAGCGCGTCGAGCGGCCCTCGCGCGGGTCGGTGGTGAAACCGACCTGGTTGTTCGCGATCAGGTGGAGCGTGCCGCCCGTCGAGTAGCCGTCGAGCTCGGAAAGGTTGAGGGTCTCTGCAACCCCTCCCTGCCCCGGGAACGAAGCGTCGCCGTGGATCAGGATCGGGAGGGCGATGCTCGGATCGTGCATCCCGTACCGCGTCGACCGATCTGTCTGCTCCGCCCGGGCGCGGCCCTCGACGACCGGATCGACCGCCTCGAGATGGCTCGGATTGGCCGCGAGGGTGACCGTGATCTCGCCGGCCGGAGTCGAACGAGTTCCCTCGGCGCCGAGGTGGTACTTGACGTCACCCGTTCCGCCCTCTTCCGTTGCGACGACTGCTTCGATCGTTCGCTCGCCCTCGAACTCCCGCAGGATCGAGTCGTAGCCGAGCCCGAGCGTATGCGCGAGAACGTTCAACCGGCCGCGATGCGCCATGCCGATCACGACCTCGTGGGCACCGTTCTCAGCCGCGAGCTCGATCGCCTCGTCGAGCATCGGCACCATTACGTCGAGCCCTTCGATCGAGAACTGCTTCTGCCCGAGGAAGGTGCGGCGGAGATAATGCTCGAAGCCATCGACCCGTGAGAGAGCGGCCAGCAGCGCTCTCTGCTCTTCCTGCGAGAGCGGTTGCCGGTACTTGCCCGACTCGATCGCCTGCCGTAGCCAGACGCGCTTCTCGTGCTCGGCGATGTGCTCGATCTCGTACGCCACGGTGCCGCTGTACGTCTCGACCAGCCGTGGGAGGGCGTCGGCGAGCGTCTCGCCCGGGACGTACAGGCGCAACACGCCGGCCGGGATCCGTGCCTGCAGCTCCGGCGTGAGCTTCGGAATCAGCCGCTCCGGTTCGAGCGCTGGGTCTCCCGGCGGCTCCGAGCCGAGCGGGTCCAGGTGGGCAGCCAGATGTCCGTGCATCCGCTGCGCTTTGACGAGTGCCATCGCAGCCGCAACGGCGCCGAGGAGCTCGTCGCTGACAGGCTCGGGCGCACGCGGCGGGGCCGGCTGCTCCGTTCGAGTCTCGGGCTCGGGTACCGCGACGGGCTCTGTCGGATGCCCGTTCTCGAGCGTCTCGAGCAGGCGCGCGAGGCCGGGATGCGTGGCGACGACGTCGCTACGGCCGCTCTCGAACAGCTGCCGCCATTCGGTCGGGACCGCGTCCGGGTTCTCGAGGTAGTCCTCGAGCAGGTCGCGTGCGAAACCGGCGTTGAGGCCGTCGACGTCAGTCACTGTGTTCTTTGTAGCACCGTGACGAACGTCGCCGCCTTGCGCGGCTTACCAGAGTGGATTGCTCGTGATGACGGCCGCCGCCATGCCGACGACGAAGCAGACCGCACCGGTGATGACCGCGTGGCCGGCGAGACGCTCGTGACGGCCGCCGATCGCGAGGGCGACGAGTGCAAGGAGGATCGCCAGCGGGATCAGCCGCAGCGGCCTGTAGGCGACGCCGACCAGGCTGACGAAGATCGCCACCGCTGCGAGCAGCCCGCCGACCGTCTCGGCCGGACTTGAACGCTCGACCGGAGCCGAGCTCACGCGCGCACCCGCGCGCGACTCGTGCGCGCGTACGTGCGTGTCGGTGCGCCGTGCGGACGCGGTCTACGGGGGCGGGGCTCTCGGCTTCCACCCGTCGGGATCGGGCCCATCGTCTGCCGGAACGAGCGCCGCCGGCTGCTCGGGACGCGGCTCCGATTTGATCGCCCAGTACACCACCCAGCAGAGGTAGATGATCGGGATCTTCATGATCAGCATGAGCCAGATCAGCTCCCACACGGTGGCAGGAGTGTACCCCTCGATGCGGGGCCGGAAATTGGCGCCCTCGCGGGGATGGCCCTGACCAAGCCGGGCGCCGCGGCCGTTCGCGGCGCGTAGCAGCGCTACGTGCCGCGGGCAGACGCGGTGATCCGGCGCCGCGTCAGGGCCACCAGCCGCGTCGCGCCAATTTGCGGTCGCGCATCTAAGTTACCCCGCCACTCGTGCTTCGACGTCGCCCTGGACGAGCTCGCGCCCGGCCGCGTCGTACTGCGTCACGGCGAACGTCGCGCGCGAGCGGGTGAGGTCGATCTGCCGGGCAGTGGCGATCCGCACGGGCAGTCCGGCAAGCTCCTCGTAGACCTCGGTGTACGGGCCCTGGTCGACGCCGATCCAGTGCGCCCCGACGACCGGCTCGACCCAGATGTAGGCGAGCGGTTTACCGTCTCGGTCCCGGCACCCGACGTCGAGGCGCGGATCGAGGAGGTGCCCGTCGAGGAGGCGACCTGCCGCTCCGCTGCACCAGGGTGGCGCGCGTTCACCGGCGGCGTCGAAGCCGCCGTCGCAGGCAAAGAGCGTCGCCCCGCGTCGACCCGCGAACGTGAGGCTCTCCCCGAACACCCCGATCCGCTCGACAACGAGAGCGTCAGGCGCAACGAAGGGCGGCCGACAGGACTCGAAGCGCCGCCCGAGCGTCGTGCCGCGAACGACGCGACCGATCGAGACCACGCTGCCGGGCACCGGCCTGAACTCGGCCGCCCTTTCGCCGTAGCGCAGGTGCGTCGGACGACCATCCTCGTCGCAGCCGACGAGTGCGACGACGAGGACGGCCATGGCCACAGCAGTCAGCCGGTCCACCCCCACCTCGCCACTCCGCCGTAGCTGGGGTCGCTCCGGTAGGTGCGGTAGAAGATGTTCGTCCCGCAGGCCTCGCACTTCGCCTCGACGATCTGGTCGCCGCCGTAGAGCGAGCGGAAGAAGACCATCCCGATGTGCGAGTCGCTGGCGAAGGCGTCCATGACACCCGCCGTTGCCTTGCTGACCACGTGGTTCGGGGCTCCCGCCCCGCTCTTGAACCGAGCGGCTGTATATGGACCGTGCACGTTCCGCATCGCGAACCAGAACCAGCGCCCGTCCCGCCATTCGTCCGTGGACTCGCGCCAGGTCTTGAAGGTGAGACCCGAGCAGTCACCACCCTCGCCATGCGTGGACAGATCACCCGGCGGGTCGTACGGATAGGAGTCGACGTCGTCGTAGTTCCAGCAACCGCCGCCCCACTGGTAGCCCTCGTAACGAGCAGCGTTCGCATAGTCCTGCGCGGCGTCGCGCGTCATGGACGTCGTGAACGTGGGTGCCTCGTAGTTGCACCTCGCCCAGAACCGGTGATTCGCCTGGGCTCCGCTCGCGCAGGCGAGCACGAGCCCGACACCAAGACAACAGAGAAACGCTTTCACGGAGACACCTCCAGGTCGAAGCGGTCGACGAAGGCCTCGGACGGCGTCGAGCCGAAGTGGTAGAGCGAGCCGCCGGCCAGGCGGAACCGCGCCAGCGGCGCCGACTCGGCCCATTCGGTCGCGTCGACCGAGAACTGCTGCACGACCCCGGCTCGGTCGAGGACGAGCACGACATACTCGGCACGGTCATCGGTGTACGTCTTGAGCACGACGACCAGGCGGCTTCCGACAGACTCGGCCAGCTGCACCTCCCCGAGCGGAGTCGCACTCGTGACGCGCCAGGAGCGCACGACGGCGCGACCGGCGGCCTCGGCCAGACGAAGCTCGTCGGTGCCGATCCGATCGACGATCACGTCGCGTCCCGCCGCTGTGCGGCGCCCGGGCTTCGCCCGCTTCGCCTGGGTTGCGCGATCGAGCGGCGCACCGTTTGCAGCCGCCGGCACCCACTCCTCGGAGGGAGCTGCGAGGACGACCGGGCCCTCGGGACCGGTCTCGAGCTTCGACCAGGTCCGGTCCGCGAGGCGCTGCTCCCACTCCAGCGAACCGTCGCGAGCGAGCTTGCGCAGCATCGGCGTGGGCGTGACTCGGTTCGGAGGCTCGAGAACGTCGATGGTCCCGTCCTGCTCCACGGCAATGTCAGCCAGCCCACCGCTCACGGCGGCGTTCGTCGCGGAAACACGGCCGTCCTGCCATCGCTGCAGCCGACCGTTGACCTGGTCCAGCATCGTCACTGCCCCGTTCGCCTCGACGTCGATGGCCGAGGGTCCTGTGAAACCGAGCTCCCGCGACCCTGCGAGGCCCGCTTGTCCGGGACTGCTCCCCCATGCTGCGGCGACGACCCGCGCGTCCCGATGACGTGTCCGACCGAACGCGTGCCCGCCGAGGTCGACGTCCACCGTCTTTCGCAACGGCAGGCTGACCTGCGGCGCCGCGGATCCGCCCGTCGGAACGGTCATGTCCGCGCCGGTCGCGTCGTCGCGCAGGACGGCGTAGTACGAGAAGCCGTCGCGACTCGACGCAATCTCCTCCGGCAAGTGGACGAGGTAGCGCCCGTCTGCGGAGTCAGCCCCGCGTTGGAGCGCGAGCCGTTGGAACGGGCCGCTTTGCCCGGCTCGAACGAAGACGTCGCCGGAACCGTCGCATGGACGGCCATCCTCACGCGGGGTGCAGACGATTGCATAGCGAAGCGTCACGGACTCGCCGGGCAGCTTCAGCGCCGGCGGCACGTGTGCGGCGTCGATGAACTGCTCCGGGGCCGGCACTGCAAGGTTCCCGGCAGAGCCGGGTGTCAAGGCGATGCCGCCGAGAATGCCGGCGGCGATACCGGCCGCTCCCCCCGCCAGCGACCGCTTGGTGGGACGGCGCATGGATTCCTCCTGATGAGATCGCCGTCCGACGGTACGCGGCCAACTCAGACGAGTGGTAAACATCTTTGTGACAGAAGTGCACGTTCGAGTTAGTCCACCTGCCAAATCGGAGACAAGGCAGCGCAGTGGTCGTTGACGAACGCCTACAAGCCCTGCTGGAACAAGGTGAGGAGCTCGGCTGCCTCAACCTGTCCGCGGTAACCGAATTCCTGCGGGAAGCCGACCTCGACGAGGACCAGACGACCGGCTTCTTCGAGCAGCTCGAGGAGCGCGGCATCCCGCTCACCGATGACTGCGCTCGTCCCGACGCGCTCGAGAGCACCTATGTCAACGGCGATCTTTCGGTCGCCACGACGGATGCACTTCAGCTCTTCCTGAACGAAGCCGGCCGCTACAGGCTGCTGACGGCGGCGGAGGAGGTCGAGCTCGCGAAGCGGATCGAGCGAGGAGACAAGTCCGCGAAGGATCTGATGATCAACTCGAACCTCCGGCTCGTCGTCTCGATCGCCAAGAAGTACCAGGGCCACGGCATCTCTTTGCTCGACCTGATCCAGGAGGGGATCATCGGGCTCATCCGCGCGGTGGAGAAGTTCGACTGGCGCCGCGGCTACAAGTTCTCCACGTATGCGACCTGGTGGATTCGCCAGGCAGTCCAGCGAGGTGTCGCGAACAAGTCGCGCACGATTCGTATCCCGGTCCACATCGTCGAGCGCGAACAGAAGATCTCGCGAGCCGAGCGGGAACTGATGGTCCAGCTCGAGCGCGAGCCGACCGACGAGGAGATTGCCAAGAAGGCGAAGCTCTCGCTGAAGCACGTCAAGGAGACACGCGCCGCGGCCCGCGCAGTCGCCTCGCTGGACAAGCCCGTCGGCGAAGGAGGCGACTCCAGCTTCGCCGACCTGATCGTGGGCGAGGCGGCCGAGCCCGCCGAGGAAGTCCACGTGAGTCTCACGGAGCAGGCCGTCCGCAATGCGGTCGAGACGCTGCCGGACCGCGAGCGGCAGGTCGTGAAGCTCCGCTTCGGGATGGACGGCGACCCGGATCCCCAGTCCCTCGAGGAGATCGGACGCCGGCTCGGCCTCACGCGCGAGCGGGTCCGGCAGATCGAAACGTCGGCGCTGAACCGCCTCGCGGAGCGGCGCGAGGTCGCGGCGCTCGGCGAGAACGCCGCCTAGACAACCGACGCGATGGTTCCCGAGGCGCAGCTCGAGTCGACCGAGTACGGACTCCGACCGAGTGGCGACGGCTGGTTCGTTCTCAATGCGCGTGATGCGCGCTGGCGTGCTGCTAGGGGACGAGGCGCCTACGCCACTTTCGAGGGTGAGCAGGAGTTCCCGCAGGTCGGGATCCACGTCGTCGCTCTCGAGCCCGGCGAACCGATGACGATGTACCACTGGGAAGCCGACCAGGAGGACTTCCTCGTCCTCGCCGGCGACGCCCTGCTCATCATCGAAGGTGAGGAGCGCCCTCTACGGCAGTGGGATTTCGTCCACTGCCCCGCCGGCACCGAGCACGCGATCGTCGCAGCCGAGAACTCACCGTGCCTGGTGCTCGCAGTGGGCGCGCGCGAGCGCTCGGTCGGCCCGGGCTGGGGCGCGTACACCGTCGCCGAAGCAGCACTCCGCCACAACGCCGGCGTCGCAGAGGAGACGAGCGACGCGAAGAAGGCATACGCCGAGCTCGGTCCGCGCAAACCGGTCCGCTACCGCGAGGGATGGCTGCGGGAGTGAGCCGCGGTCCGACGACAGGTTCAGCCCTCGGTAATTACAAGAGGCGCTTCGAGAGTCGTGGTTAGCGCAACGAGTAACAAACAAGTGCCGCCGATGCTGGCTTAGCCAGCGTCGGCCGCGACGGCGTCTCACAAGAAACCGATCGAGATCATCATGCCCTGCGAAGCAGGGCGGATCTTCGATCGGCGAGTGGAGCCAGCCGGACTCGAACCGGCGACCTTCTGCATGCCGAGCAGACGCTCTCCCAGCTGAGCTATGGCCCCGTGACGGCACAGTGTAGCCGCGAATTCGACATCCGCTCGGCCAGTTAACTCTGGCCGTTTGATTGTTTCGCGTCGGCCCGAGCCGGAGCTGGATGGCGCTTCGGTGCCCAGAGACGTCACGACGAAGGAAGTAGCAGCGATTCGTGTCGGGAAAGTACGCGCGATGACACCCTTCTGATCTGAGCTCAGCACGCAGCGAACGCAGCTGCGCTTCCGGCTGGGCCATGGCCGTATCGGCCATCTTGCGGTTAATCGCAGGCGTCCGCATGTTGAGCTGAATGTCTCTGCGGACAGGACTCGTCGCCGTCGCGTTGCTTCTGCTCGGCATCGCGCTCGTCGCACCCCACCGCGGCTCGCAGAAGTCGCCGTACCACGCCGATCCCGTCCGCACGCCCGGTGTGATCAACCCCGACGTGACGCAGGCGAACATCGGCTCGACGATCTGCAAGCGGGGTTGGACGAAGACGATCCGGCCGCCGACCGATTACACGAATGCGCTGAAGGTGAAACAAATGCGTGAATACGGGGTCGGTGGCGAGCTCTCCGACTACCAGGAGGACCACCTGATCAGCCTCGAGCTGGGCGGGCACCCGGCCGACCCGCGCAACCTCTGGCCCGAGCCCTATCCCCGTGCGTCGAAGATGGACGGGATCGAGAACGACCTGAACGACAAGGTCTGCTCGCGCGAGCTCTCGCTCCGAGATGCCCAGCTGCAAGAGAGCTCGATCAAGCACACAGACGGTTAACGCTACGGCCCGTATCGGCGACCTCTACACTCGGCGAATTCGGTCAGTCGCCGCGATCGGCCGCTGGAGCACGCGCCATCCGTGGCGCGCCATCGCCGGGTGGCTCGCGTTCGTCGCGATCGCCGTCGCGGCAATGGTCGCGACCGGAACGCAAAGCCTCCAGAACGGTGCGGTAGGTGAGTCGGCCCGCGGCTACGACATGCTGGACGCGAACAACGTTTGGCCGGCCCCGCGTGAGATCGCGTACCTCCACAGCGCGAGGATGCGCGCTACCGATCCCAAGTTTCGCGCTGCGATCGCAGACGTCGCCAAGCGTCTGGGAGTCCCCGGCCTCGAGCTCACGACGCCGCGCGACGACCCGAGGCTAATCTCGAAGGACGGCCACTCGGCGCTCGTCGTCGCCACGCTGACGAACATCTCGGCCGAAGAGGTGCGGGCACGAGTTCTCAGCGCGGCTCCGGCACACCCCGGCGTGACGATCGAAGAGACGGGCGACATCACCGCAAGCGACGCGCGCGACAAGTCCATCAACGACGACCTGCATCGGGCAGAGATCCTCTCGGTGCCCGGTCACGTTCTTCGTGCTGATCTTCGCATTCGGCGCGCTCGTCGCCGCCGCGGTCCCGGTCCTGCTGGCGCTGACTGCGGTCGCCGCTGCGTTCGGCCTGCTGGGCCCGATCAGCCAGGCAATTCCGATCGACGACAGCGTAAGCACGGTGCTCGTGCTGATCGGCATGGCCGTCGGCGTCGACTACGCGCTCTTCTACGTCATCCGCTCGCGCGAGGAGCGCCGCCGCGGGAGGCCTCCGCATGAAGCACTCGAGCGCACGATCCGGACTTCGGGCCGAACGGTCATCGTCTCCGGGACGACCGTGATCGTCGCGATGGCCGCGATGTTCCTCGTCGGGACGAAGGTCTTCAACAGCCTCGCGGCCGCGACGATCACCGTTGTCGCCTGCGCCGTCGATCGGCTCCGTCACGGTCCTGCCGGGCTCTGCTCGAGCTACTCGGCCCGAAGATCGATCGCGGGCGGATCCCGTTCCTCCCGCACCTCACGACGGATCGGACGCACTCGCGCTTCTGGTCGACGGTGATCGACCGGGTCCTGCGCCGGCCCGTGCTGTCGGTCGTGCTCTCCGCGGGACTGCTCGTCGCGCTCGCCGTCCCGGCGCTCTGGCTCAAGGTCTCGACGCCGCGCGGACAACACGCTCTCGCCGCAGAACATCCCGGCGCTGCGCGCGCTCGACGACGTCAGGCGCGACTTTCCCGCCGCGGCGGAGCCGGCGAAGATCGTCGCGACCGTTCCCGACGGGCGGCAGAACGATCTCCTGACGCAAGGCAGGAGGCTGCAAGCGCTCGCGCTGCGAACCGGGATCGCGCACGGCCCGGTCGTCGCGACCCGAAGCGAACGATGGGACGGCCGCGTCGTTGTTCTTGCCGCTCAGCGGGGCCGGCGAACAACTCCGCCAGCCGGCATGCGATCGAGGTGCTTCGGCACGACCTCGTCCCGCGAACGATCGGCACGATCCCCGGCGCCGAGACAGCGGTCACCGGCGACGTCGCCGAGGACGTCGACTTCACGCATCAGCTGAAGCACGGCTTGCCCTACGTGATCGTGTTCGTGCTCCTCCTCGCGTTCGTGCTCCTGCTCGTCGCCTTTCGGTCGATCGTCGTCCCGCTCAAGGCGATCGTGCTCAACCTGCTTTCTGTTGGCGCCGCCTACGGCGTGCTCGTGCTCGTCTTTCAGCACCACTGGGCACAGGGACTGCTCGGCTTCACCTCGAACGGCTCGATCATCTCCTGGCTGCCCTTGTTCCTCTTCGTCGTCCTCTTCGGGCTGTCGATGGACTACCACGTGTTCATCCTCAGCCGCGTGCGCGAAGGAGTGGACTCGGGGATGCGGAGCGACGACGCAGTCCGCTACGGGATCACTGCCACCGCAGGAGTCGTCACGAGCGCCGCGCTGGTGATGTTCGCGGTCTTCTCGATCTTCGGGTCGCTCTCGTCGCTCGACGTCAAGCAGGCGGGCGTCGGGCTCGCGGCTGCAGTCCTGATCGACGCCACGATCGTCCGTGCGGTCCTGCTCCCGGCGTCGATGAAGCTGCTCGGCGACTGGAACTGGTACCTGCCGCGTGCGCTCCAGCGACTGCCGCGAACCGGCCTCGAGGCGCCGCCCTGCACGGGATCCGATCTAGGCGATGAGCGTCGCCGCAGTCGAACGACAGGCGCTCCGCAGCGCCTCGGCTTTCGCCCCTGCCGCGTTGCTCGCAGGCCTCGCGGCGTGGCTTCTCTTCCGCCTGGCTGCCGGATGTTACGGGCAAGCCGCTGCACGAGGACGAGGCGGTGGCCGGCCTGATCGCGGCTCGACCGTTCGGGGACGTGCTGCACACCGTCGTGCTCGACCGAGGCGGGGCGCCGCTGCACTTCGTGCTCGCGCACGCGGTGCTGAGGCTCGACGCGTCACCTGCTGCGCTCCGCTGGCTGTCGGTTGTGTTCGCCCTTGCCACGGTGCCGCTCTGCTACGACCTCGCGCGGCGGCTCGCCGGGCCGCTCGCGGGAGCGACCGCCGCCTCCCTCGCGGCAACCTCGCAGCTGCTCGTCGTCTACGGGACGTTCGGCCGGATGTACACCCTTTTCGCTTTCACGAGCGCGCTCGCGATCGACCTCTTCATTCGAGCGCTCGACGACGTGTCGCCCCGCACGGCGCTCGCCGCGGCAGCGGCGGTCCTCCTTCCTCTGGCCGTCCATCCCTTCGGCATCTTTCTCTTCGGAGCAGAAGCCGGCGTCGCCGTGTGGCTCTGGAGAGGTCGAGCCCTGCGAGCGGCGCTGCCGGTCCTCGCCGTCGCCTCGCTCGCCCTCCCCCTCGTCGTCGTGAGCCTTCGCCTTTCCGAACGGTACGCCCCTGAGGCGGGCGAGGATCTGACGGGCGGTCACTCCCCGGCCGCGGCTGCGCTCCGAGCACTCGGCGGCGCCGCCGGCGGCCGCGGGATCCTCTTCGCCGTCTTTGCCGCACTGGCTCTGGCGGGCGCGGTAGCGCTCCGGCGGAGCAACGCGGCGGTCGTCGCCTTCGCGGCGCTCGCGATCCTCGTGCCGCCTGCGCTGCTCGGGATCGCCGCTGCGATCGGCGCGACGAGCGATCGGCTCGGCCCGCGTCACCTGATCTTCACGCTGCCGCTCTGGATCGCGCTTGCCGCCGTCGGCGTGACGCGCGTCGCGGCGGCGGTGCCCGGGCGAGCCGGCCTCGGGCTACCGGTCGTCGTCGTGGCGGCCGCCGCGCTCGCGCCGGCAGCCGTGTCGGATCCACGTACGATCGCGACAGGCGAGCAGGAGGCTCTTCGTACACCTGCGGCCTGGCTCCGAGCGAACGTCTCTCCGGGCGACGTCCTCTATCCCTACTCCCCTGTCTTCCTGGCGGCACTCCCGACGACCTCGGCCGCCCGCGGCTATCCGCGTGAGCCGGTCGCGCTCGCGCGTGCGCTGCGACGCACGGGAAACGTCGGGACGGTGTTCGTCTCGCTGCCGCTGCCCTCGGGGATCAGCGCGCGGACGGTTGACAGGCTGCACCGCGCTGGAGTCGACGCGGTCGCGTTCCCACGCTGGCTCGTCCTGCGAGACCACGGCCCCTTCGACGACGGCCGCGCGGCGCTCAGGTCAACGGCCGACATGCTGCGCGCCACCGGCCCGATGCTCACCCGGACCCCGCGCACCCGCGCGTTCCTCCTCCAGCTCCGCGGCACCGCGTGCGTGGCGCTGGACGGCTGTTAGTGCCCCTAGGCGGTCGCCGCTTCGAGCTCGACCGACGGCACGTCGCCCCAGAGATCTTCGAGGCGGTAGTAGGCCCGTGCGTCGGGCGTAAAGACGTGCAGCACGACGTCGAGGTAGTCCGCGACGATCCAGCTCGCCTCGCGTTGGCCGTCGACGGACCGGGGCAGCAACCGCACGTCGGAGTGCTTCATCTGCTCGTGCACGGCGTCGTAGATGGCCGTTGTCTGCCGGGGGTTCTGACCCGTGCAGATGACGAAGAAGTCCGTATAGGAGCAGACGGGCCGCATGTCGAGAATGACCACGTCTTGCGCCAGCTTGTCCTGGGCGAGGCCGGCGATTCGGCGCGCTTGTTCGATTGACGTCAGTGTCGCTTCAGATCCCTTGTGATTGCGGCCGAAGTGTAGCCGTGCGCCTCGACGTTCCGGTAGAGCCCGAGGGAATCGATCAGCTCCGCCACGGCAGCCGGGACGAGGTCGGCGATGGACTCGCGCCGCGCGACCCGCTCGCGAATGTCGCGCGAGGAGATCGGCAACGGGTCGATCTCGAAGAAGCGCACTCGCTCGGGCTGTGCCAGCCGGCTGAGCACCTGGTCGAGACGTTCGCGCGGATAGCCGGGCCGCGTTGCCACGCCGAGCTGCGCACGCGCGAGCACCCCGTCCGGATCCTTCCACGTCAGGAACTCGGCGAACTGGTCGGCGCCGATCAAGAACAACGGATCGTGCCAACGCCCCGACTCGAGCGTGTCCACCGTGCGCTCGTGCGGATCGAGCTCGACCTCGTGATCGGGAAACGCAGCGCGCGTCAGCCGCAGTCGCGTCTCGCCGTCGAGCAAGACCTCCTTGTGGCCGGGTCGGGACGACACCAGGATCACGAGCTCGTCGAGATCGAACTCCTGCTCCGCTGCGCGCGCGAGCGCGACGTGACCGTTGTGCGGCGGGTCGAACGCTCCCCCGAGCAGACCCGTCATTGCACCTCCATGACCTCTCCGCCGACCTCGACCTCGTCGCCCTTCCTCGCGCCGGCCGCCTTGAGCGCGGCGGCGAGCTCCGCTTCCTCGTCAGGCGGCTGCCCGCTGATACGGAACCCGCGATCGGTGCGGAGGATCCGGAACCGGCGTTCCGCGGGCTTCGGCCGGTAGACGAGGAAGTCCACCAGGCCGTCGTCGGCGGCGACCTGGGGCTCCTGCGGAGGACACAGCTCGAACAGCGCCCGCTTCAGCTCGTCGATCCCTGCCCCGGTTGCACACGACACGCGGAACACCCGGAGGATGCGCGGATCCTCGACGTCGAATTCCGGCAGATCGGCACGCAGGTCGATCTTGTTGAGCACGATCGCTTGCCGGCGGGTTTCGAGCCCGGCCCCGTAGGCCCCGAGCTCGCGATCGATGGTCGCGAACCGTTCCGCAGCATCGTCCGCAGACGAGTCGATCACGTGCAGGAGCAGATTCGCGCGCTCGAGATGTGCGAGGAACTCGTGTCCGAGACCGTGTCCCTCGCTTGCACCCTCGATCAGACCGGGCACGTCCGCCACGGTGAGCTGACGCGTCGCATCCGGCGCGTCGACGGTGCCGAGCACAGGCGCGGTCGTCGTGAACGGATAGTCGGCCACCTTTGGTCTCGCGTTGGAGATGCGCGCGAGCAGCGAGGACTTGCCGGCGTTCGGCAGCCCGACGAGCGCGGCATCGGCCAGCAGCTTGAGCCTCAGCTCGAGCGTCGCCTCCTCGCCGGGTAGCCCCGTCTCTGCGAAGCGCGGCGTGCGTCGCGTCGGCGAGGCGAAGCGCTTGTTGCCTCGACCCGCGATGCCTCCCCGCGCCGCGACGACGCGTGCTCCCGGCGCTGCGAGGTCCGCGATCAGCCGCGCCGTCCTGGTCCAGCACCTGGGTGCCGACGGGCACGCGCAGCTCGACCGTCTCGCCGGTTGCTCCGTGTTTCAACGCGCCGCGGCCCGGCTCGCCGGCGCCGGCCTCGAAGTAGCGCCGAGCTCGAAACGACGACAGATCGCGAAGGTCTGGGTCTGCGACCAGGACGACGTCGCCGCCCGGGCCACCGTCCCCACCATCGGGCCCACCCTTGGGCACGTGCTTCTCACGGCGGAAGTGGAGGCTGCCGTCGCCGCCGCGACCCGCCTGCACCTTGATGCGGGCGCGGTCCTGGAACATGGCTAGCCTAGCCGTTGACTTCGACGAAGCGGCGCTCGCCGCTCTGCCGGAAGGTGACGGTGCCGGGCCGCGTCGCGAAGATCGTGTCGTCGCGACCGATACCTGTGCCGTCGCCGGGACGGAACCGCGTCCCGCGCTGCCGCACGAGGATCATCCCGGCCTTGACCTCCTGACCGGAAAAGATCTTCACGCCCAGCATCTTCGGATTCGAGTCGCGCCCGTTCCGCGAAGAACCGAGTCCCTTTTTGTGCGCCATCTCTAGCCTTCCTTTTCCTGCTTCGCTGCGAGCGCGGCCTCCAGTACTGCCAGCGCGCCCTTGCGGTTTGCGTTCGCGCGTTCGAACTCTAGCGCTGCCTCCAATTGCTCCACGTTCCAGCGCTTCGACTTGTCGGTGATGTCCGCGATCGTGAAGTCGGAGTACCCACGCGGGAGCTGATCAGGAGCCTCTGCCGCCTGCTTCTCCTCGGGCGCCGGCGCCTCCTTGCGCTCGGTTGTGGTGCGCCTCGAGCCGCCGATTGCCTCGATCTCGATCTGCGACAGCCGTGCGCGAAAACCCGTCTGTCGTCGGTATCCCGACTTCGGCCGGCGCTTGCCGATCCGGATCTTCTCGCCGAGCACGTGACCCACCACCTTGGCGGTCACCTGCGTCTTCGGTGAGAGGCTCCCCTCGCCGTCGCCGCCGACGAAGAGCACGTCCGGGTGGAACGTCTTCCCCTCATCCGTCTTGAGCCGGTCCACGAGCAACCGCTCGCCCTCGCGGACGCGGTACTGCTTCCCTCCGAGGGAAATGATCGCGTAGGAGTTCTTTGTCGTAGCCATGGCGTGAAAATGCGGGCTCGGCCGAGCCCGCGGGCGCGAAGTGTAGCTAGCTCAGCTCGCTCGTCGTCCCACTCGGACATGGGTACGTACTCCCAGTCGGTCTTCGTTTCCTCCTCCGAAGCTCGGTCGGAAGTCGCCGTCGCTCGACGCGCGGGCGGCGGCTGTCTTCTTCTTGCGCCCGCGCCCGCCGCGGGTGCCGCGGCGCGTCTTCTTCTTCGGTTTGGGAGCCTCGGCGCCGTCCTGTCCGGGCTCCTCGTTCGTCGCCGCCGGCTCTTCGTCGGCCACGCCCTCGCCGAGCTCGGGATCCGGAACGTGGATCTTCGCGCCCACAGGGGCGACATCCTCCGGCGCGCCTGCGCCGTTGCCCGCCGCGACTGCCGCGGAGGCGGTTTTCTTCTTCCGACCGCGCCCGCCCCGCGTCCCGCGACGCGTCTTCCTCTTCGGCTTTGCCTCCGCCGCGTCGTCGGCTGCTTCCGCGCTCTCGGGCTCAGCCTCTCCTCGGCGCTCAGCTCTTCTCGGGCTCGGCCTTCTCGGGCTCAGCCGTCTCGGCCTCGACCTTCGCGCCTCGCTGCCGGCGGGCTCCGGTCCTCGCTTCGCGGCCGGCCGCCGCGTCGGCTTCTCGGCCTCGCTCTCGGCAGTGATCGGCCCTTCCACCTCCGCCCCGCGCACGAGCGTCGCGTAGGCGGTGCCGTCGAGGACACGCTCGACCCTGACCTTGACCTTCTTCCCAACGAGCTTTGCCGCTCCGGCAACCGAGACGTCGATCCCGTCGAGCTTCGCCACGCCTGCGTCCGGGTCGTGCAGCCCGACCTCCACGAGCTTCACGTCGACGTTTGCTCCTTCCTCCACCGGGGCCTCCGGCGCGAGCGTGTCGCGCTTGCCCTCGTCGAGGACGAGGAAATGATCCAGGTGGACGCCTTCCTTCGGCACGAGGTAGAAGCGCCGTCGTGTCTGCTGCTCGAGCTCCGCGAGCCTCGACGCACCCGGCCCGATCAGCAAGGCCGCGATGCTCGCCGCGATCTCGACGCGATAGGCCTGGTGCCTGGAGCTTGCCGCGAGGGCGCGTAGCCGGCGCTCGACGTCTACCGCGGCCGACGCCTCCGAGATGACGATGCCGTCGCCGCCGCACGTCGGGCACTTCTTCGTCATCACCTCACGTGGACCCTCGGTGACGTTCTGCCGCGTCATCTCGACGAGCCCGAGCGGTGAGATCTCGACCACGTAGGTCTTCGTGCGGTCGCGTTCCAGCTCTGTTCGCAGCGCTACTTCGACTGCGGAGCGGTTCTTTGGATTCGCCATGTCGATGAAGTCGATGACGATGATCCCGCCGATGTCGCGCAGCCTGAGTTGCCGGACGACCTCCTTCACCGCCTCGAGGTTGTTCTTCGTGATCGTGTCCTCGAGCCGTGCGCCGGACGAGCGCGACCGTGAGCCGACGAAGCGACCGGTGTTCACGTCGATGACCGTGAACGCCTCCGCGTAGTCGAAGATGAGATAGCCGCCGGAGGGGAGATCGACGCGACGATGCAGGGTGGACTTGATCTCCGCGTCGACCCCGAAGGCCTCCATCAGGGGCGGCTTCTCCTTGTAGCGGACGACGCGCTCCACCATGTGCGGAGAGGTCTTCTTCAGGTAGCCGACGATGCGCTTGTATGCACGGTCCTCGTCGACGAAAGCCCGCTCGAATCCGTCCGTGAAGAGGTCGCGGATGACACGCAACGGGAGCTCCGCCTCCTGGTAGAGCAGCGTCGGAGGCTTCGCGGACTTCGCGCGTGCATCGATCGACTTCCAGAGCTTCTGCAGGAAGACGAGGTCGCGCTCGATGTCCTCCGCGGATGCCCCTTCGGCAGCCGTCCGGACGATCACACCGCCGCCCTTCAGGTCGAGACTCTTCAGCACGTCCTTCAACCGGACGCGCTCCTCGTCGTCCAGCCGCCGCGACACGCCGAAGCCGTCGCCGTTCGGCTGGTACACGACGAATCGGCCGGGCAGCGAGATCTCCGTCGTGAGCCTCGCGCCCTTGGTCTTCATCGGATCCTTGACCGCCTGGACCATGATCGTCTGGCCGCGGCTGATCAGGTCCTGGATCTTCTTCCCCTGACGCGCCTTACCCTCGAGCTCCGGCGTCACGATCTCGTCGACGTAGAGGAAGCCGTTCTTCTCGAGACCGATCTCGATGAAGGCGGCCTCCATGCCGGGAAGCACGTTGTCGACCGTGCCGAGGTAGATGTTCCCGGCGATCGAGCGGCGCTCCGGTCGCTCGAGGTAGACCTCGGCGACGCGGTCGTCCTCGAGGACGGCCACTCGCTGCTCTCCGACATCGACCGAGACGAGCAGCTCGCGCTTGGCCTCCGGGAGGGGCGCGCGACGTGGCGCCTCGCGGCGCCGGCGTGGCTGAGCGCGGTCGCGGCGCTGTGCCGGCCTGCGTTCGGGCTGCGCCGCCTTCTCCTTCGGTGCTTCCTTCGTACTCTTCGGCCGGAGCGGCCTTGCGAGAGCGGCCACGTCCGCCGCGGCTGCCGCGACGGCGTTTCGGCTTGGTGGTCGATTCTCCCGCCTCGGGGGCGGGCTCGGGGGTTACAGGTTCAGGTGCTTCGTGCGGGAGCGGCAGCCTTTGGCGGCGCCTGCTCCTGGGGTGTCCTTCGACGTCGAAACCAGCGCAAGAAAAATCTCCTTCGTGCGCGCGCGCTGCAGCAGCGCCTGCGAGGACGCCAGCGCGGAGCGCGCGCGGCAAGTTGTGATTGGCAATGAGAAACATCTCTTCACAGGCTAGCAACCGGCCCTCACGGAGCGGTTCTCGCCGGCGCCGTGGGCCTTGCCCGCGGCGCCCGCTACGGTCGGAACGAAGCGCTGTCCGGTTCAGGACCTAACGTTCGACCCAAAATCCGACGAGAAATCGTCATGGCTCGCGCGAAGCGCGAGGCGGATTTCTCGGCGCTCACTGGGGAGGTGCCTCGTGACCGGACAACGCGAAGCGCACGAGCTGCTGCTGATCGAGGAGGCCGACGCCTGGTTCGAGTACCTCGAAGCAACCAGGGGCCAGTCCGTCCTCCGTTACAAGGAGGTGGAGCCGTGGGCCTGGGCTCGCCTCTCCCAGCGGCTCCGGGCGATCAAGACGCGTCGAGCGAAGCTGAAGCCCGCGGCGAAAGTGGCATAGCGGCTGCCGCTACGACCGCGCGCGGGAGCGCGCGTGGATCGCGAGCAGTAGCCCGACGGCGATCAGGTTCGCGATCATCGACGATCCGCCGACGCTGACGAACGGAAGCGGGATCCCTGTGATTGGCGCGATCCCCATCGTCATGCCGACGTTGACGAAGACCTGGAACAGGAACGCAAAGACGAGCCCGCCGGCCACGATCGCTGAGAAGGGATCGCGGGCGAGGGCGACGATCCGGAGGCCGCGCCAGACGACGAGCAGGTAGAGCATCAGCAGTAAGGCCGCCCCGACGAAGCCCCGCTCCTCGGCAAGGGATGCGAAGACGAAGTCGGTGTGGTGCTCGGGCAGAAAGTTCAGCGTCGTCTGCGTCGCGTTGTTCACGCCCCGGCCGTCGAGACGGCCGGCGCCGATCGCGTTCTTCGACTGGGTGATGTTGTAGGTCGTTCCGCCGGGATCCCGGTCGGGATTGAGAAAGCTCGTCAGTCGCTGCTGCTGGTAGTCCTTGAGGATCGGGACACCGGCCGCCGGCAGCACGCCGAGCACGAGCACCGCGGCAGTCACCGTCGCCGCGGCGAGCGCCGCGATGTGCGTCCACGGCGTTCCGGCGACGAAGAGGACCGCACCGACGGCGGCGCAGTAGACGAGAGCGCTGCCGAAGTCGGGCTGGAGGAAGACCAAGAACACGGGCACGGCCGCCAGCCCGACGAGGGAGAGCGTCGTTCTCCACTCGTTGAGGCGCCGAGCTCGCTCCGCCAGGAATCCCGCCAGCGCGAGGACCAGCAGCACCTTGCCGAACTCCGACGGCTGGAACCGGAAGAAGCCGAGGTCGAGCCACCGCTTGGAGCCTCGAATCGGGCCCGCCAGGAAGACGATGGCGATCAGGAACACCGTGCCGCCGTAGATGAAGCGCCAGCGGGCTCGGTAGATCTGCGGGTTGATGAGAATCGCAGCGACGAGCCCGATCCCGCCGATCACGGCATAGACGATCTGCCGCGTGAGGTAGTAGTGCGCGTTGCCGGGGACGTCGTGGCGCGTGATCCCGGCGATCGCCCAGAGGCCGTAGCCGACGAGCGCCGCCGTCGAGGCGAGCAAGACCCAGTCGAGCCGTCGGACGAACGATGTGACGTCGGCTGCTTCGTCGCGCCGCCGCGCGCGCGCCGCTGCCCTCGAGTTGGTGGCGTAGTCGACCATCAGTCGGAGTAAATCGGTCCCGTCTGGATCGCTCGCTTGCCAAAGAACGCCTCGAAGACCTTCAACGCCGCCGGCGCCGCCGCATCGCCCCCGTGGCCGCCGTTCTCGATCAGCGCGCAGACGACGAGCGTGGGCGCGTCCGAGGGCCCGTAGCCGCACCACCAAGACTGGTCGAACGTGCGCGCGTAGCCGTCGCCGGGATCGATGATCTTCTCGGCCGTCCCGGTCTTGCCCGAGACGGAGACAGGGAAGCTTCCGAAGATGGCCGACGAGGTCCCGAAGGTGTAGTGCGTCGCCTGGTAGAGGCCGTCACGGACGACGTTCAACGCCTGGGCGTCGACGTTCGTCTGCTCGGGAGCCGGCGCCGGCGGCGTCGGCAGCGCACGACCACGGCGGCCGTTGGACGACGGCTGCTCGACGTCGAGGAGCAAGTGCGGCGTCACGAGCTTGCCCCCATTCGCGACCAGCGCGTAGAACCGGGCCATCTGCATCGGCGTCACGAGCAAGTCCTTCTGGCCGATTGCGAGCTGAATCGAGTCGCCGGACTTCCACAGCCGGTCGATCTGCCAGTGGTGCGGGTCGGTCTTCTTCGTGTACGTCCTCTTCCGCCAGTCCTGGCGTCGGCAGCAGGCCGCTTCCCTCCGCAGGGAGATCGATCCCCGTGCGCTCGCCGAACCCGAAGCGGTGCGCCCAGGCCTGCAACCGCGGCCCCCGGTCCGACGGCATCCCGTAGAAGCGATAGCCCACTTGGTAGAAGTAGGTGTCGCATGACTGCGCGAGCGCGGTCGAAAGTGTCATCGCCTGGTTCACGTACGGGTCCCAGTTCTTGAACACCGTGCCGTCCTTCTCGTACGACCCCGTGCATGCGAGCGACTCGTACGGCTCGAGGATGTGCTCCTGCATGGCGGCGATCGCCGTGACGGGCTTGAACGTCGATCCCGGCGGATACGCGGCGTCGAGCGTGCGGTCGAGCGCCGGGTAGTTCATCGGGCTGGCGGTTCTCGCAGTCAGGCCCGCTGCGTCCAGCGCCCGCTGACGGACACGGCCGACATACACCGAGGGTGAGTACGTCGGATATGACGCCAGGGCGCGTACCGCGCCGTTGCGCGGATCGAGCGCCACGATCGCACCGCCGTTCGAGAACCAGCAGCCGATGCAGTTCGAGGCCCGCGCCCGGTCGATCCCGTACCTCAGCGCCTCCTCTGCCGCCGTCTGCAGCTTGAGGTCGAGCGTGAGGCGGACCGCGTCGCCCGAGTGGAAGAGCGTGGTCGTCGTCACGCCGCTCTTCGGCCGGCCGAGCGAGTCGACGCGGAACTGCCTGATGCCGGGGACGCCGCGCAGGTACCTGTCGTAATACGCCTCGATCCCCGACTGTCCGACCGCGTCTCCAGCCTGATAGCCCAGCTTGCGGAGCTGCTTCAGCTCCTCCGGCGAAATCTCCGTCACGTAGCCCAGAACATGCGCGGCGAGCTCCCGGTGCGGGTAGTAGCGCAGATACGTCGGAACCGGTTTCACCCCAGGGAAGTCCTCCGCCCGCTCCGTCAGGTACTGGACCTGCGCCTCGGTCGCCCGTGCCTTGATCGTCACCGGCGTCATCGGATCGCGCCGCTGACGTCGGGCGGCGCGGCCGATCTGCCAGGCCGGGACCTCCAACACTCGCGCGAGCGTCCTGATCTCGCGCAGGCGGACGGCGCGGGTCTTGGGAAGGTCGGCCGACCAGATCTGGATCGCAGTGCCCGGCACGTTCGTCACGAGCACGTTGCCGTTGCGGTCGAGGATCGGCCCACGCGGCGCCTGCAGGCGAATCTCGCGGCGCTGGTTGTTCTGCGCGGCACGGAGCAACTGCTCGCCGTTCAGGATCTGCAGCGACCACAGGCGCAGGAAGAGCACCGCGAACACCGCGACCGCGAGCGTCCCGAGGACGCCGATCCGGAGCGCGATCCTCGGGGTCAAGCGGTACGGCTCCTCGACGCGCGGGTCGGGCGGGAGGAACCGGCGCGAAGGGACGCGCTTATCCAAGCAGGCGAACCTCCCGCGGCGACCACTCGCGCGGTCGCAGCAGCCTGCGCGTGAGCGCGTAGACGGGAATCGTGAGGATGAGGTTGAGGACGACCGTTTGGACGATCGCCCCGAAGATGTGACCCGCCGGCGCCGGCTCTCCGAGCAGATACCTCAGGATCAGCGCCGCGATCTGGTAGACGAACGTGATCACGGCGATCGAGAGCAGCGGGGCGTGGCTGCGATCGCGCCCGGTCGTCTCGCCGTAGCGTCCGCTCCAGTAGCCGGCCAGCGTGAGCAAGAGCGCCGTGAACCCGAGCGTCCCGAACACGCCCGTGTCCGCGAGCAGGCCGGCCGAGAAGCCGGCGACGGCCCCGAAGATCGCGCCGCGAAGCAGCGCCACGCAAACGACGGTGACGAGCAGGAGGTTGGGATGACCTCCGAAGATCTCGATGTTCGCGACGATCGAGAGCTGCACGACGACGGTGAAGAAGAGGAGCGCCGCAGCCTTCGCCGCATCCGCAGGCATCAGGGCGCCTTCGGCGTTCGCTTGCGGGTGATCAGCGCGGTAACGGCGTCGAGCGACGAGAAGTTCACGAACGGGGCGATCTGAACCTGCTTGTAGAGCGACGTGTCGCTCTGGCCGACGCTCGTCACGACGCCGATCTGGATGCCGCGCGGAAAGAGCGACGGATACTGCGGCGAGCGCGTACCTGCGGTGACGATGACGTCCCCTTTCTGGACATTGCGATCCTTGGTGACGCGATCGAGGATGAGCGAGGACTCACCCTGGCCGTGACGGACGAGCCCGGTCGCATGCGTCTTGACGTCGAGGGCCTGGACTGCGCTGTTCTCGTCCGTGATCAACGTCACCTGCGCTGCGCCGCCGTTGAGGTCGGTCACACGTCCGACGAGCCCGGCCCGCGTGACGATCGGCGTGTCCTGCCGAATCCCGTTGTTGGACCCGGCCGAGATCACGACGCGCTGGTCGAACTCGCTCGGCCGGGCGATGATCCGAGCGTTCACCGGGCGGTAGTCCCCGGGGAAGCGTGGGCCGTCGACGTAGGACAGTGCCGCCCGCAGCTGCTGGTTCTCCTGGCGCGCCGTCTCTCCCTGGAGGGCGAGCTGCCGTAGCTGGTTGACCTCCTTGCGGAGCCGCTCGTTCTCGCTCTTCGCGTCGACGAGGCCGCTGAAGTAGCCGTAGACGTCCTGGAAGGGCCGGGCGATGCGCTCCGCGGCCACCTCGAACGGGCGCAGCACGGTCGCGCCTGCGCTTTCGATCCCGTGCAGCGGGCCGCCGGTGGGCTCCCGGAACGAGATCGTGATCAGGATGAGGGAGAGCACGATGAGACCCGCGACGACCGCACGTCGGCGGAGCGTCGAACGACTGCGGGAGGGGAACGGCTGGGGCGCCGGTCGCGCTCCGGACGAGCCCAGGACCGCGGAAACACTGCGGTTGCGCGCCACGAGGCGACCTAGGTTAGCGTGCCGCCAGGCGGGCTACCGGCGGTGGTTGTTCCTCCGGCCCTTCGCGCTGCGGTGAATGGCCTCGAACTCCTCCAGGCTGCGCCCGGAGCCGACAGCAACACAGGTGAGCGGGCTCTCCGCCAGATGAACGGGCATCTGCGTCTCGTGGCGCAGGCGCTCGTCGAAGTTCGCCAGCAGGGCGCCGCCGCCGGCGAGCACGATGCCGCGATCCATGATGTCGGCCGCGAGCTCCGGAGGCGTCTTGTCCAGCGTCGACTTGATCGCCTCGACGATCTGCTGCACAGGCTCCTCGAGCGCGCGACGCACCTCCTCTGAGCTCAGCACGACCGTCTTCGGAAGGCCCGTGAGCATGTCGCGGCCGCGCACCTCCGCCTGCAGCTCCTCGCGCATGTCGTACGCGGAGCCGATCTCGAGCTTGATCTCCTCGGCGGTCTGCTGGCCGATGAGCAGCTTGTACTCCCGCTTGATGTGATTGATGATCGCCTCGTCCATCTCGTCGCCGCCCACGCGAAGGGACTGCGAGACGACGATTCCTCCGAGCGAGATCACCGCGACCTCGGTCGTGCCGCCGCCCACGTCGACGATCATGTTCCCCGTGGGCTCCGCAACGGGAAGACCGGCGCCGATCGCGGCCGCCATCGGCTCCTCGATCAGATACGCCTGACGCGCGCCCGCGCTGAGCGTCGCTTCTTCGACCGCGCGCTTCTCCACGCCCGTAACGCCCGACGGAACGCAGACGACGACGCGCGGGTGCGCAAACCGGTGCTGGTGCACCTTCTGGATGAAGTGACGGAGCATCTGCTCGGTGACGTCGAAGTCGGCGATGACGCCGTCCTTGAGCGGGCGGATCGCCGAGATCGTCCCGGGCGTGCGGCCGAGCATTCGCTTTGCCTCGACGCCGACCGCGTGCACCTCGCCGGTGCGCTGGTCGATGGCGACGACGGAAGGCTCGGAGAGAACGATGCCGCGGCCTCGGACGTACACGAGCGTGTTCGCGGTGCCGAGGTCCACGGCCATGTCGCGGCCGCCGAAGCCGCCCATGTTGTCGAAGAGACCCATGAGGAGGTTCGAGTCTAGCGGGGCATCTGCGATTAGCCGAACCCGTACACCCCTGCGAAACGTTCTGCGAGCAGGCGGACGAGGAGCGCACCCGGAAGCCCCACGACGTTGAGATAGTCGCCTTCGATGCGGCTCACGAGACTCGCGCCCTGACCCTGAATGGCATAGGCGCCCGCGCGTCCCTCCCACTCGCCGCTCCCCACGTACGCTGCGAGATCGCGTGGCGTGAGCTCACGGAACGTCACGGACGTTTCCTCGTGCTCCACCACCTCCCATGCCGGCGTGTGGAGGCAGAGGCCGGAGACGACGGCGTGCGTCTTCCCGCTCGAGCTGCTCGACCATCCCCTCTGCCTCCGCTGCATCTGTCGGCTTGCCGAAGATGACGCCGCCGAGCACGACTACCGTGTCGACGCCGAGGACCGGCCGATCGTCCGAGTCGTTTGCGACGGAACGAGCTTTCGCGCGTGCGTGATCGCGGACGACCTCGACGGGGTCTCCGCGCGTCGGCGTCTCCTCTTCGTAGTCGGGTGGTGCCACGTCGAACGGGATGTGCAGCTGCTCGAGGATCGCCTTCCGCTGGGGTGACCTCGATGCGAGCACCAGCGGCGGTGCGGGCGGCGCGTCAGCCACGCTTGCGCGCTACCCAGAGGTCCTCACACGGCCACTTCCGCGCCCAGTCGGCCGTGACGTAGTCGTAGTACGTGTGCGTCGCGCCTTCGGCAGGAGCGCGCAGCTCGTGCAGTGCTTCGACGTCGAAGCCGTGTTCGCGCAGCAACCGGATCCATTCGCCATGAGTCGGGTGGTATTCGACGCCGACCTCACCCGGCCATTCGATGCGATAGAGCCCTTCGAACTGCGGCCGCATCAACCGCTCTTCCGCCACGCCCTCGTCCGGAGAACAGAGGACCACGAGCGTCGAGTTCGTCAGGAAGACGAGCCGCCCGCCGGGACGCAACAGCCGCGCGGCCTCGGCGAGCCAGCGCTCCGGCACCGCCCAGAGCGAAGCGCCGTACTCGGAGACCACGAGGTCGAACGACTCGTCGTCCAGCGGCACCGCCTCGGCCGGCGCCTCCACGAGTGGAAAGCGGATGCCCGTCTCCTCCTGTAGGCGACGCGCCGTCGCGAGCTGAGCCGGCGTCGGGTCGACTCCGACGGGACGCGCCCCACGCTTCGCGAGCCACGCGGAGAAGTACGCGGTTCCGCAGCCGAGCTCGACGATGTCCTTGCCCTCGACATCACCCAGCGCACCGAGCCCCGCCTCCGGCACCTCGAAGACGCCCCACGCGATGTCCTCCCTCGCCCAGGCTTCTGCGGCCTGGCGATCCGTGTAGTCGGCGTTGGACTTGGTCCAGTTGGCGATGTTGCGCTCGACGCTGTCTGGCAGCTCAGACGAGCTCATCGTCCGAGAACCAGAGGGCGATCTCGCGCGTGGCTGACTCCGGCGAATCCGATCCGTGGACGAGGTTGTCGGGCATTGCGACGGCAAGGTCGCCGCGGATCGAGCCCGGCTCGGCGTCGGCGGGGTTGGTGGCGCCGATCGTGCTTGCGCAGCGTCGCGATCGCACCCTCGCCCTCGACGACGAGCGCCCACGTCGGTCCCGAGGTGATGAACTCGACCAGCTCGCCGAAGAACGGCTTCTCCCTGTGCTCCGCGTAGTGTGTCTCGCCCAGCTGCCGGTCGACGTGAATCAGCTTCCCTGCGCGCAAGGTCAAGCCGCGCCGCTCGATGCGTCCGAGGATCTCGCCGGCCAGCCGCCGCTCGACGGCATCCGGCTTGATCAGGATCAATGAGCGCTCCACGGCCACGAGCCGGCGAAGTCTAGTCAGGTCGCGGCGGGAGGCTAGCTGCCCGCCGGTCGCTCGCCGGATCGACGCCGTCGCCGCGGCGGGCGAACCTGCCGAAAGGTCGGGAGCTCGACCGCGACCGGCTCCACCGGCGTCTCGCAGTACGGGCACACCTGCCAGAGCGCCTCGAGCGGCGCCTTGCAATTGGCGCAGGCCTGGCGGAGCTTGGTCGTGCAGACGGGACAGACGAGGAAGTCGGCGCCGACCTCCGCGCGGCACACCGGGCAGGTGAGGTCGCGGCGCGCGAGCCGCTCCTCCATCGCCTTGATCTCGAGCTCCCGCTCGCGAACGTCCTCGAGGTACTCCGGCGGCCGGAAGAGCATGTAGACGAGCGCACCGAGGAACGGTGGGACGAGCCCGAGGATCACCGCCATCGCGACGAGCACCGGATCGGCGATCCGTCGTTTCGCGTCCTTGTAGACCCAGTAACCGACCGCCAGCCAGAAGACGATCAGGAAGAAGAACAGCAGGTTCCGGATGACTTCCCACGTTCCCGAGCTGAAGAAGTCGTGGACCCCGCTGAAGGTGCTGGCAACGATCACAAAAGCATTCTTCCGATTACGTACCCCGCGAGAAACCCGAGCCCAACGATCGCGGCCAGGACGAACGCCGCGAACGCGAAAACCGTCAGTTTGTCGCCAACGTTCGCCATCGTACGCTCTCATCCTTGGCGAGATCGGCCAAGAGGTAAAGGGAGCCCGTGGCCAGGAGCGGCTTGCCGAGGGAGCGGGCGTGCGCCAGCGCCTCGGCCGGCACGTCGATCGGCACGATCTCCGTGAAGTACGGCTCGGCCCGCTCGGCCAGGTCTGCAGCGGACAAAGCGCGGGCACTGCTCGAGGTCGTCGCGACGAGCGTGTCACCGAGGGCGGAGAGCGCCGCCAGCATCCCGTCGACGTCCTTGTCGGCGAGGATCGAGGCGACGAGGACGTACCGACCCCTCGGCAGTCGCGGCAGGAGGTAGCCGACCCCGCCGAGGTTGTGGGCACCGTCCCAGATCTCCAGTGGATCGTCGCGGACGTGTTCGAGGCGTCCGGGGAGCGACACTTCCACATGACCGTCGACCGGCCGGCCGAGCCAGGCCTCGGCGGCCGCGAGGGCAAGGGCGAGGTTGCTGCGCCCGGCGAACGACGACCTGTGCGGCACCGTTCTCGCGGGCCAGGTCCTCCCATTCCGGCTCGCCGAGCACGACGGTCGCGCCGGGCTGCACCACGGCGAGCTTCTCCGCCGCGATCGCCTCGCGCGTCGTTCCGAGCACATCGGTGTGCTCGAGCGAGACGTTCGTCAGCACCTGAACCGGCGAACGCAGGACGTTCGTTGCGTCGTAGCGCCCGCCGAGGCCGGCCTCCACGACCGCCACGTCGACGCCGGCGGCGGCGAACTCCGCCAGCGCGGCCGCCGTCAAGAGCTCGAACTGCGTCGCTTCGAGGCGCTCGGCCGCCTCGCGGACGCGGTCGACGGCGGCGTCGAAGTCGGCTTCGCGGTCGTCGACGCGGATGCGTTCGCTCCAGCCGCGGACGTGTGGGGAGAGGTAGGCGCCGACTCTGAGCCCTTCCTTCGTCAGCAGCGCCTCTGTCGTGCGCGTGACGGTCGACTTCCCGTTCGTGCCGACGACGTGGATCGACGGATAGCGGAGCTGCGGATCGCCTAGCTCGCCGAGGAGCGCCTTGATGCGGTCGAGCCCGAAGCCGTCCTTCGGCCAGGGGCTCAGCGACTCGACGTACTCAAGGGGTGAGCGCATCGAGCTCCCGCAGGTAGCGCGCGAGCTTTTCGCGTTCCGCCTCGACGACGCTCGGCCGGCGCCTTCTCGAGGAAACGGTCGTTGGCGAGCATCCCCTCGGCGCGTCGGATCTCCTTCTCCAGCCGCTCGATCTCGGCCGCGGCGTTGCCGTCGCCTCCTCGCTTGTCGGGTCGCACGACGGCTTCGAAGATGCGTAGCTCTTCGCCCTCGAGCGGAACGCGAACCCCGCTGCGTCGGAACATCTCTGCCGCTTCTTGCACACGCTGGAGCGCTCCCGCCTCGGCGTCGTCTCCGGCCTCGGGCCAAGGAGCGACGATGAGTCGTGTTTCGCGGTCCGGGAGGCTGGTCCAGATCTCTTCCGTCACGTGCGGCATCGCGGGATGGAGCAGCTTGAGCAGCCGCTCGAGCGCGGCAGTCGCGGTGGCGCGTGCGTCGGCGTCGCCGTCGTAGAGACGACCCTTGACGGCCTCGGCGTACCAGTCGCAGAAGTCGTCGAAGGTGAGGTGGTAGAGCTCGGCGACGAGGTGCGAGAAGTCGAACTCGTCGAGGAGCCGTTCGACCTCGCGCTGCGTCTGCGACAGGCGCGCGAGGATCCAGTGCTCCTCGAGCGTGCGCGGGCGCTCCTGCGGTGCTGCTCCTTCGGAGGCGCTGATGATCAGCCTCGCGACGTTCCAGAGCTTGTTCGCGAGCTTCCGTCCCTCCTCGATCGCTCCTTCGGAGAAGCGCACGTCCTGGGACGAAGCCATCTTCATCAGGCCGTAACGCATCGCGTCCGCCCCGTAGGCGTCGATGACGGCGATCGGGTCCATGCCGGTACCGAGGCTCTTCGACATGCGTCCGCCCGTCGGCGCGTGCACCAGCGAATGGATGACCACGTCGCGGAACGGGACATCGCCCATCAGCTCGAGCCCGGAGAAGATCATCCGGTTCTCCCAGAGCCGGATGATGTCGCGCGCAGTCGTGTTGAGGTCGCCCGGATAGAAGGTGCGGAGGTCCTCCGTGTCGTCGGGCCAGCCGAGAGTTGCAAACGGCCACAGGGCGGACGAGAACCAGGTGTCGAGCACATCCGTCGAGCGAGTGAGCTCCCTCGACCCGCACTCGGCACACGCCTCCGGTTCCGTCTCCTCGACGGTGATGTGACCGTCGTTGGGACACAGCCAGACGGGGAGCTGGTGGCCCCACCAGATCTGGCGCGAGATGTTCCAATCGGGTGCCTCTTTCAGCGACTGGATCGCGAAGCGATGCTGTGATTCCGGGTGATAGCGAACGCGGCCGCTTCGGAGCGCCTCGAGCGCAGGCTTCTTCAACTCGTCCATCGCGCACCACCACTGCAGCGAGATGCGCGGCTCGATGCGGCTGTGGCAGCGGGAGCAGCGGGCGATCGAGTGCCTGTACGGCTCCTGCTTCTCGAGCTGGCCATGGTCTTTCAGCCACTCGATCAGGCGCTCGTCGGCTTCCTGCTGCCGGAGCCCGGCAAGCTCGCCGGCCTCCTCGTTCATGCGGCCGTCGGGGGCGATCACCGTCAGCTCGGGCAGTTCGTGGTCGATGCCGATCTCGTAGTCGAGCGGGTCGTGACCGGGTGTCACCTTCAGCGCGCCCGTGCCGAAGTCTTGCTCCACCCGCTTGTCGGCGATGATCGGCACGCGCCGCTCGACGAAGGGCACGATCACTTCACGGCCGACGAGGTGGCGGTAGCGCTCGTCATCCGGGTGCACTGCGACTGCGACGTCCGCAAGAATCGTCGCCGGCCGCACCGTCGCGATGGTGATGTAGCCGTCGCCGTCTGCGAACGGATAGCGAACGTAGGACAGGACGTCGTCCATCTCGACGTGCTCGAGCTCGAGGTCCGACAGCGACGTCTGATGGAACGGGCACCAGTTGATGATCCGGTTCGCTCGGTAGATCGAGCCCTTGCGATAGAGGTGGACGAAGAAGCGCATCACCGCGCGGATGTACGCGTCGTCCATCGTGAAGCGCTCGCGACGGTAGTCGAGCGAGGCGCCCACGCGCCGAAACTGGAACATGATCTTGCCGCCGTACTCGCGCAGCCAGTCCCACACGAGTGCCACGAAGGCTTCGCGTCCGAGCTCCTCGCGGCTCTTGCCCTGCTGCGCGAGGTGCCTCTCGACGGCGTTCTGCGTCGAGATCCCAGCATGGTCGAATCCGGGCTGGAAGAGCGTGTTGTACCCCTGCATCCGCCGGGTGCGAACGATCGTGTCCGCGAGCGAGAGCTGGAGCGCGTGGCCGAGGTGGAGATCGCCGGTGACGTTCGGCGGCGGGTGCGCGATCGCGAAGCTCTCTCGGGAGGGATCGGGGTCCGCGTTGTAGTGGCCCTCCTCCTCCCAGGTCCGCTGCCAGCGCTCTTCGACCCCTTCGGGCTCGTAGCGAGAATCCATCTCGCGCGCGATCCTAGCCTCGCCCCGAAGGCGGGTCAGTGGGCGGGTGAGATCACGCAGCGACTATGGGCCGGAGTCTAGCGCCCGGCGGCGTAGCCCTGCATCCCACGGGGGTTGGCGCCGGCGCGCAGCTGGCCGTTTTCCCGTTGCACGGCGGTGACGCGGCCGAGCGACCAGTCAGGCGTGACCTCGACCTCGTGGCCGCGTCGGCGGAGGTCTTCGATCACCTGCGGCGTGAAGCGCCCCTCGACGCGAGAGCGACCGTCGGGCGAAGCCGCGCGGATAGAAGGACGAGATGAGGTGATCGGTGTCGAACTCGGGCGCGTCGATCGCCTCCTGCAGGTTCAGCCCGCGGTCGACATGGCGCAGGAAGACGTGGAACGCCCACTGCTCCTGCTGGTCGCCACCCGGCGTCCCCCAGGCGAGCCACGGTTTGCCGTCGCGGAGCGCGAGCCCGGGCGAAAGGGTCGTGCGCGGCCTTGCGCCTGGTCGGAGCGAGGACGGCAGTCCCTCCTCGAGCCAGAACATCTGCGCGCGCGTTCCGAGCGGCCAGCCGAGCGCCGGGATCACGGGCGAGCTGTGCAGCCAGCCGCCGCTCGGTGTCGCCGAGACCATGTTGCCCCAGCGGTCGGCGACGTCGAGGTGCACCGTGTCCCTCTGCGTCGGCTCGCCGGCGCCGGCCATCGCTGTCGCCTCGACCATCTTCGGCAGCCGGCCGAGACCCGGCTCGTAATCGCCGGACGCTTCCTCGGTCACGAGCGCGCGACGGCGGTCGTTGTACTCGGCTGACAGGAGCGTGTCGAGCGGGACGTCGGCGTCGCCGTAGAGAGCGTCGCGATCGGCGAACGCGAGCTTGGCGCACTCGATCACGACGTGGACGAACTCCGCCTCGGAGAGTGCAGCCACGTCGAAGCCGGAGAGCAGCGCGAGCTGCTGCAGTGCAACGGGACCGGCGCCCCACGGCTTCGTCTTGCAGACGGTGATGTCGTGGTAGTCGAGGGTCGCCGGGCTCTCCAGGCTCGCACGCCAGCGGGCCATGTCGTCCCCGGTCAGCAGGCCGCCGTTCTGCTTGGCTGAAGCGATCGATCTCGTCCGCGACGAATCCTTCGTAGAACAGCGCTCGCGCACGCTCGATCTCCTCCTCGCGACTGCCGCCTCTCGCCTCGTCGACGATCCGCCTGTAGGTCTCGGCAAGCGTCGTGTTCCGGAGCTGCGACCCGGTCTCGGGCGGAGGCAGGTAGAGCGCGGCCGAGGCCGGCCACGTTGCGATCAAGTCCTCTTCGCGTTCGATCGTCGCGCGGATTCCCGGTGCGACCGGAAAGCCGTGCTCGGCGTAACCGATGGCGAAGGCGAGGACGTCCTCGAGACGCCACGTGCCGAAGTCGCGCAGCAGGAGAAGCCAGCCGCCGAAGGCGCCGGGAACGCAGGCCGCGAGCAGGCCGGTCCCGGGAATGAGGTCGTGTCCGAGCTCCTGGAAGCGCTCGATCGTCGCGGCGGACGGGAGCGACACCCTGTCCGCAGAGGACGAGCGGCTCGTCGCGCTCCACCGAGAAGAACACGGCGGGAACCTCCCCGCCCGGCCCGTTCAGGTGCGGCTCGACGACCTGCAGCGTGAAGCCGGTCGCCACCGCCGCATCGAACGCGTTCCCGCCGCGCTCGAGCACCGCCATCCCGACCGCAGACGCCAGCCAGTGCGTCGACGCGACCATGCCGAACGTTCCACGCAGCTCCGGACGCGTCGTGAACTCCACGTCGGACGGACTCTAATCGGAGGACCGCTCACGAGACGCGGTCCCGCCTTGCCTCCACCCGCAGACCCGTGTCTTGTGACAGAAACGGCACCCAGCCGTTCGTTGGGCCGGTGTACACATCATCCATGGGCCGGCGCACACATGTGACACTCACCGATCGCCAGCACGCATTTCTGCGGGACGAGTCCACGCGCACCGGCCTCTCGATTGCGGAGCTCGTGCGGCGCGCACTCGATCACACCTACCGCCCGCGCTCACGGCCTCGGCTGCGCGGCTTCGAGGTGAGCATGGGACTTTGGGATCGCCCGCCGGCGGCAATCGCCGGCCGGCGGCGTCTCGGCGTCTAGCCAGCTCACCGTGGCCCGGAGAAGCCGCACGGGTTATCGTCATCCGCATGCGTCACGGGATCTGCCTGGCGAACATCGGAACGTATGCGGACCCTCGCGTGGCCGTGCGAGTCGCCGAACAGGCGGAGGCCGGCGGCTGGGATGGCATCTTCGTCTGGGATCACCTCGCGTTCGTCTGGGGACCGCCTGCCGCTGATCCGTGGACGACGCTCGCCGCCATTGCCACGTCCACGGATCGTCTGCAACTCGGGACAGCGGTGACGCCGGTCGCGCGACGTCGTCCCCAGGTCCTCGCACACCAGGTCGCGACGCTCGACGTCCTCAGCGGCGGGCGCGTGATCCTCGGCGCAGGGCTGGGCGGTGCGCCGTCAGAGTTCGGAAAGTTCGGAGAGCCGACTGACGAAAAGGTCAGAGCGGCGATGCTCGACGAAGGGCTCGACGTGATCAGGCAACTCTGGTCCGGTGAGGAGGTCACACATCGCGGAGCGCACTACACCGTCGATGCGGTGAAGCTCGCGCCGACGCCCTTGCAGGAGCGTCTACCGATCTGGATCGGCGGCAACAAGGAACCGTCACAACGCCGGGCCGCACGCTGGGACGGCTGGATTCCCGACGCCGGGTATCCACCCGGCCGCGGAGCGACTCCTGAGGACGTGGCGGCTGGAATCGACCGCATCCGCAGCATGCGAGACGCCGGCGCACCCTTTGACGTCGCGGTCCTGGGCGAGCGCAGCAAGAGCGATCCCGCCGCGTACGAGCTGGCGGGCGCGACGTGGTGGCTCGAGAATCTCCACGACGAGCGCGGCACCCCGGAGGAGGTCCTCGATCTCGTAGCCGCAGGGCCGCCGCGCCGCTAGCGCGCCAGAGCACACGACTATTCCGCCGAGTCGTCCTCCTCGGGAGGCTTGCCCTCCTCGTCCTCCTCGAGCCGCTCGGCCTCCTCGAGCCGCTCGGCCTCCTCGAGCGTCTCGCGCGCGTCCGCCTCGGTTTCGAGGAGCCGGTCGAGCGCCTCGTGTTCCTCCCGCCGCTCGCCCGGCTCGTCGGCCGTTATGCGGACTCCGCGGCGACGTGTTCTTCGGCGACGCCCTCCGCGCTCGTCACGAGCGTCGGCTTCAAGTGCTTCTCGATCGTCTCCTTCGTGATCACGCACTTGGAGACGTCCCGCCGCGACGGCAGCTCGAACATCACGTCGAGGAGCGCGGTCTCGATGATCGAGCGCAGGCCGCGCGCGCCGGTCTCGCGCTCGAGCGCCTTGTCGGCGATCTCCCACAGCGCGTCGTCCGTGAAGACGAGCTCGATGTTGTCGTAGCCGAAGAAGCGCTGGTACTGCTTGACGAGCGCGTTCTTCGGCTCCATCAGGATCTGCACGAGGTCCTCGCGGTGGAGCTGGTGCACCGCGGAGATAACAGGCAAGCGGCCGATGAACTCCGGAATGAGCCCGAAGTTCAAGAGGTCTTCGGGCATCACTTTCGCGAGCAGCTCGGATGACTCGAGCGAGCTCTTCGAGCGCACCTCGGCACCGAAGCCGACGGCGCTCTTGCCGATGCGCTTGCCGATGATCTTGTCCAGGCCCGCGAAAGCGCCGCCGCAGATGAAGAGAACGTTCGTGGTGTCGATCGAGAGGAATTCCTGGTGAGGATGCTTTCGTCCGCCCTGCGGCGGCACCGAGGCGACCGTGCCCTCGAGGATCTTCAGCAGCGCCTGCTGCACGCCCTCGCCGGAGACGTCGCGCGTGATCGACGGGTTGTCCGCCTTGCGCGCGATCTTGTCGACCTCGTCGATGTAGATGATCCCCGTCTCCGCCTTCTTGATGTCGAAGTCGGCGGCCTGGATCAGCTTGAGGAGGATGTTCTCGACGTCTTCCCCGACGTAACCGGCCTCGGTCAGCGCTGTCGCGTCCGCAATCGCGAACGGAACGTTGAGGATGCGCGCGAGCGTCTGCGCGAGCAGCGTCTTCCCGCAACCGGTCGGGCCGAGCAGCAGGATGTTCGATTTCTGCAGCTCGACGTCGCCGTCGTCCTGCCCCATCTGCACACGCTTGTAGTGGTTGTAGACAGCGACAGACAGCGTGCGCTTCGCTTCTTCCTGCGAGACGACGTAGTCGTTCAGGACGGAGTAGATGTCCTTCGGACGCGGGAGGTTGTCGAGGTCGAGCTGGGCCGGAGCCGTCAGCTCTTCATCGATGATCTCGTTGCAGAGATCGATGCACTCGTCGCAGATGTAGACGCCGGGCCCGGCGATCAGCTTTTTGACCTGGCGCTGGCTCTTGCCGCAAAAGCTGCAGAGAAGCTGTTCGTTGCCGTCGGATGCTCGAGCCACGTCCCTCCTTTTAGCGTCTCGCGCCCCGGCCGTCTACCGATGCGCAATCACGTTATCGATGATGCCGTAGTCCTGGGCTTCTTGCGAGGTGAGGAAATAGTCCCGTTCCATGTCCTTCGCCACCTGCTCGATCGGCCGTCCCGTGTGCAGGCCCAGTATCTCCTCCAGACGCCGCTTGAGGTTAATGGTCTCGCGCGCCTGGATCTCGATATCGGTCGCCTGCCCCTGGAAGCCGCCCGAGACCTGGTGGATCAGGATCTTGGCGTTCGGCAGAGCCACCCGCTTTCCTTTCGCTCCCCCTGCCAGGATGATCGCGCCCATCGACATCGCGATCCCCACGCAGGTCGTCTGGATGTCGGGCTTGATGTACTGCATCGTGTCGTAGATGGCGAGGCCGGAGTAGACCTGGCCGCCCGGTGAGTTGATGTAGATCTGGATGTCCTTCTCGGGATCCTCCGACTCGAGATGGATCAGCTGCGCGACGATGAGGTTCGCGATCTGGTCGTCGATCGGCGTGCCGAGGAAGATGATCCGCTCGTTCAGCAAGCGGGAGTAGATGTCGAACGAGCGCTCCCCACGCGAGGTTTGCTCGATCACCATCGGGATCAACGGGCTCATATCAGGCTGGCTCCTCTGGAATTCTCATGTGTCGATTGTTCATCTCAGACGGCCGCACGGGCAAAGCCCGTACGACCTGAAGGTGACACCGCAAGCGGTGTCACTGGGCCGGCTCCTTGCTGCCGGGGGTCCACAGTTTCGTCTCGGTCGCGGGCTTTTCCTTGTCGGGGGTCCAGATCGCTTCGCGGGCGGCGGCCTGCTCCGGCGGGATGCGCTGCACCTCGCCCGCGACACGGTCGAGGGCGCGCCCGAGGCGGATGCTCTCGCGCTCCGTCTCGTAGACGCCTGCGGCCCGGGCCTGCTCGATCACCCTGTCGGCCTCCTCGAAGCGAGCTCGAAACGCCTCGTCCACGTCCTCGTCCGGAACCTCGATGCCGAGCCGGTCTGCGACGGCCTCCAGCACGAGCTCGCCGGCCACTGAGGCTGCAGCCTGGTCGCGAAGGCGCCCGACGAGGTTTTCCGGTGTGTCACCGGTAGCGCGGAGGTACTCGTCGAGGCTCGCGCCGCTTCGACCCAGAACGGCATCGAACTCCCGGAGCAGCGCGCGGGCCCGCGAGTCGACGAGCGGGCCCGAGACCTTCACGTCGGTCGCCTGGATGAGGCGGTCGAGTGTTGCGCGGCGGAATTCGGCCTCGGCCTCGGCCTCGACCTGTTCCCGCAGCCGCTCCTCCACGTCAGCCCGAAGCTCCTCGAAGGTCTCGAACTCGGAGCCAGAGCGCGCCAGCTCGTCGTCGAGCGGCGGCAGCACCTTCTCCTTGATCTCCTTCATCGTCGCCTGCACCAGCGCTACCCCGTCTTCACCGGCGCCCTGCAGACGGATCTCCTTCGTCTCGCCCGCCGCCATCCCGACGAGCTGCTCCTCCAGTTCGGGCACAAGCCGTCCGGAGCCGAGCTCGACGACGAAGTCGCGTCGGGCGTCGCCCTCCCCGACCAGATCCACGACGGCGGTGTCACCGAGCTGCGCCGGACGCCCGTCGACCGGCGCCAGCTCCGCGATGGTCGAGCGCAGGACCTCCAGCTCGTGGTCGACGAGGTCCTGAGGCACCTCCGGCTCCGCGTACGGAACCTGCAGCTCAGTCCAGTCGGGCAGCTCCGGCTTCGCGAGAACGGAGACGGTCGCGGTGAAACGCCAGCCTTCGCTGTCGGACTCCGGCAGCTGGTAGTCGATCTGCGGCTGCTCGGCGGGACGGATGCCGGTGCGGGCCACGGCGTCTCCGTACCACCCGGCGATGTGGCTTTCGATCGCCTCGCTGTAGAGCCGTTCCTTGCCGATGCGGGAGACGAGCACCGGCATCGGCACCTTTCCCTTTCGGAAGCCTGGCACCTTGACGCTCTCGGCCAGGTCGGAGGCCGCGTGCTCGACGGCGTGGTGGACGTCGGCCTGCGGGACGTCGACCGTCAGCCGGACCTTGTTGTCCGGCAGCTCTTCGACCTGGGCGGCGCTCATGCGGCCATTAGACCAAAGGACGAATAACCTGGGCCACGTGCAGCTCTACGTGATCGCGCGGCACGGGGAATCGATGCTGAATTCCGAGAATCGCATCAGCGGCGACCCGACCATCCCGGTCGCGCTGACAGACAAGGGCCGCGAGGAGGCCAGATTACTCGGCCAGCAGGTGGCCCATGTCCCGCTCGAGCTCTGCGTCCATACGCGTTTCTCGCGCACGCGGGAAACGGCCGAGATAGCTGCTTGCTGGCCGCGACGTCCCGCTCGAGGTCGAGCCCCTCCTCGACGACATCGATGTCGGCGAGCTCGAGGGCTGCGACCCTCGAGGAGTACCGAGCGTGGAAGCGGGCCCACAAGCGCAGCGACAGATTCCCGGCCGGCGAGTCGCTGGACGACGCCGCCCGCCGCTACGCCGAGGCCTACCGGAAGATCCTCCAGCGCCCGGAGCAATCGATCCTGGTCGTCACCCACGAAATCCCTCTGCGCTACGCCATCAATGCCGCCGACGGCTCGGATGACCTCGACGGCCCGACCCATCAGCTGCCGAACGCCACCCCGTACCTCTTCGACGAGCAGGCATTGGAGCGCGCGGTGGAGGGAATCCTGCGGCTCACTTAGGATCGGGGCGTGGGGTTGCGTCGCAGAAAGGAACCTTCATGAACCTGATCGAACGCATCGACGAGGCCCGAGGCCGCTGGAACGTCCTCGAGCATCCCTTCTATCTCCGCTGGGAGAGCGGCGAGCTGACGCGCACCGAGCTCGCGTACTACGCCGGCGAATATCGCCACGCCGTCCTTGCGCTCGCGGACGCCGCGGCCGCCGGCGGCGACAGCGAACACGCGGCCGAGGAAGCTGCACACGTCGCGTTGTGGGACGACTTCGCGGCTGCGCTGGACGCCCCGCTCGACCGCAGCCCGAACGCGAAGACGATCGAGTGTGCAACCGCATGGCGCCGCAGCGAGCCGCTCGAAGCGCGAGCGGTCCTGTACGCAATCGAGTCGAGCCAGCCGGCGATCTCGCGGACGAAACTCGAAGGCCTGGTCAAGCACTACGGCTTCACCCCGGCCACACAGGCGACGGCCTATTTCGAGATCCACTCCGCCCGAGACCACGAACACGCAGCAACTTCAGCAAAGGTGTTGAGCGAAGCGCCCCGCCGAAAGAAGCCGATCGCCTAGTCGCAGCCGCAGAAGCAGCACTGAGAGGCAACTGGAGCCTCCTGGACGGCGTGAACGTCTCTACATAACGCCGCGAACGGTGGCTTTGCCGCCGTTCGCCGCTACGGCCTCCGCTAGGACGAGATGCCGTTCGAAGTCACCATGGCTCGGCGAAGCCGAGCCGGACTTCGAACGGAGATGCGGGCGAGAGGACTCGAACCTCCAAGAAGCGTGAGCTTCACCGGGACCTAAACCCGGCGCGTTTGCCAATTCCGCCACGCCCGCGGGCCCGTCTCAGAGTAGACGTTTGCACTCGCGGCCATTGCCCCGAGTTGTTACGACGCGTAGCATCCGGCCTGGCCAGGAACGTGAAAAGCGTAGGACCAATTGCGGTGCTTCTCCTTGCGGCCGGCGCCGTTGCGGCGACTGCGTCGGGGCTGCGCGTGGACCCGCAACGTGCCGTGCGGGCGCCGAACGCCGCGCGCTGCGGAGGGCAGCTCTGGCGGATGAAGACGATGAGCGACATCCAGCGACGATCCGTGCGTCTCGTGCCGAGCTCGACGACGATAGGCGCGATCTCGCGGCGGCCGTATCCGCGGCCGACTCCCCGTCGCAGGCGTACGCCCTACCAGCACCAGGATTGGCAGGTCGTCGCACAGGTGACGAACTACCGAATGGACTCTGGCGGGATCAGGCTCATCCTCTTCGACGCAGGCTTGTACGTGAACGCGGTCATTCCCGCGCCAAGCTGCCTACTCGCGAGAACGCGTGGGCGCGCGGCGATCGCTCGCGGCATGGAGGAACTTCGTGCTCGACTGCGGCACGCCGAGGCGGGACTGGCAGCCGCTCGGCGCCGTCATGTACGTCAGCGGCGTCGGCTTCTGGAGCCAAGCGCAAGCCGCGCCGCGGCGCCGCGAGGAACGGCGCCGAGCTACACCCGGTGACGGGCTTTCGCGTCGTCGCGGGCTGCTAGCTCGGGCGGCGCAACGTCGGGTACGACGTCCAGCCTGGCGGCTGCCGGCAGCCAGAACCAGAAGGTCGAGCCGACGTTCTCCTCGCTCTCGAACCCGACCTCGCCGCCGTGCGCCTCGACGATCTGGCGCGCGAGCACGAGCCCGAGGCCCGTGCCGCTGATACCGCGCTCGCGACCGACGTCACCGCGGAAGAACTTCGTGAAGATCCGATCCTGGTGGCTCGGCCGGGATCCCGAGGCCGTGGTCCTGCACCCAGACCCAGGCCTCGTCCCCCAGTTGCGCGGCGCGTACCTGCACCTCGCCGCCGCTCGGGGAGTACTTGATCGCGTTCGACAAGAGGTTGCCGACGACCTGAGCGAGCCGGTCGCGGTCGCCTCGAACGATGATTGGCTCGCCGACACGGTCGAGACGCAGCTGGTGCGCCTCGCTCTGCGCCGAGTAGAGCGTCACCTGCGTCGCGAGCAGCTCGTTGAGGTCGAACTCCGTCGAGGCGCAGCTCGAGCGTCTGCTGCTCGACGCGTTGCAGATCGAGGAGGTCGTTCAGCAGCGCCGCCAGACGCCGCGCCTCTGCCCGAATCACCTCGAGGTAGCGGGCCATCTCCTCGGGAGGAAGATCCCGCTCGAGCATGAGCGCCGAGAATCCCAGCACGCTCGCGAGCGGCGTTCGAAGCTCGTGCGAGACGCTGCTGACGAGCTCGCTCTTCACCTGCTCGCTCTCGAAGAGCTTCCGGTTTCGCTCCTCGAGATCGGCGACCGTCGATTCGAGCGATGCGGCCATCGTGTTGAAGCTTCGTTCGAGCTCGCCGATCTCACCCGGACCGTCTTCTCGCAGCCGGCCTGAGAGGTCGCCACCCGCAATGCGCGCCGCAGCGTCCGCCGTCATGCGCACGGGCCTTGCGACGGCTCGGTTGATGTAGAGGGCGCCGAGCAGAATCAACAACAGCGCCGCGCCGACTCCGATCTCCCCCGCGATGAGGGCGTTGCGTGTCGTCGAGCGAACCCGGTCGCGCGCGGACGGCGCCGACTGCCTTTTCGGAGGAGAGGAGCTTCCCGAAGAGTGTCGCGGATCTTCGGGACTTGATCGTTCGCGAAGCCGGCTCGCACAAACTCTCTGGCGAACGGAGGGTTCCTCCGCATGAAGCCGACGAGTTCGGGCGTGATGTTGCGGCTGTACTCGTCGGCGCGGTCCGTGATCTGCACGGCCCGCTGGTGTTGAGCTGGGTTGCCCTCGTCAGACGAAGAAGTGTCGAGCGGGCGCGCGGGTACCGGCGCAGGGCGTTGCGCCATGGATCGAGGTATTTGTCGTCGTCGGTGAGGATGAACCCACGCACGCCGGTCTCCATATCGACCACGAGCGTCTGCAGCTCACTCGCGGCCGCGATCACCTGCTGTGAACGCTGCGCTTCGAGAGAGCGATCGCGCAGACTGACGATCGCGATAGAACAGAACGGCGAACAGAACTCGCCAGGCCGACCGCGACTGCGACCGCCGACAGGGTTATTTGACGGACGAGCCCGGAGCGTTCCCGCCAGCCTCTCTGCTGGTCGTCAGCGCCGCCTGCGCCCCCATCGACTGGTGCGCGCTGAGGGGTCTGGCTCATTCTTGCTCCGCGAGTACCTCCTTCACCGCAGCCGCGATCTGTCCCGGCTCGAACGGCTTGACCATAACCACGTCGGCGCCTTCACGCATTGCATCTTCCCGTGCGGCAGGTTGTGCGGTCAAAACGATCACGGGCGTCTCGGACAGCGTCTCGTCCTTCCGCATCTCGACGAGGACCTCGAGACCCGTACGTCGCGGCATCATCATGTCCAGGATCACGACGTCTGGTCGAAGGCGCCGGGCGATCTCGAGGGACTCCTCGCCGTCGTCAGCCTCTGCGATCGAGTAATCGCCCCCCAGGCTGACGCGAATCAGCTCCCGCAGTGACGGCTCGTCGTCGCAGATGAGCACGGTTGCTAGGGCACCGGCCATCCGCCTCCATGGAAGCAGATCCGCGCCGGAAAGACATAGCTTCAGCCGTCCATCGCGCGCCCGAATGTCGATTTCGGCCTCGCCGCTTCGTCGTAGACGAGCAGGGCTGGAGAACCAACGACGTGAGGAGAGACGATGAAATTCCTGATGCTGGTCTGCTGGGACGCCGAGCGGATGAACGCTCAGGCGGAGCCCGACCCGGCTGACGACGCCGACGACGAGGGCTTTCCGTGGTTGGACGACCTTCAGGCCCGGGGAATTTGGGTCACGGGCGACCAACTGGCGCCGCCGCGACGAGCCCGCTCCGTCCGCGTTCGCGACGGGAAGGCGATCGTCACCGACGGTCCGTTCACCGAGACCAAGGAGGCGGTCGGCGGGTTCGACATCATCGACTGCGGCAGCTTCGAGGAAGCCGTCGAGATCGCTTCCGGGCACCCCGTCGCCCAGATCGGGACGATCGAGGTCAGGCCGCTCTGGGGCACCTGACGAGAGCCCGAAGTGGCCCCGGGAGGAGTCGAACCTCCGCACACGGATTCGAAGTCCGTCGCTCTATCCGCTGAGCTACGGGGCCCAGAGCGCAGGGTACAACGGTCGCGGACGCGGGCTTTGCCCGCCGACAAGCCGAGAGCAAAGTCATGCGGCGAAGCCGCGACTTTCTCGGGGAGGTGGCGGATGGGACTCGAACCCACGACCACCTGGACCACAACCAGGGGCTCTACCAACTGAGCTACCGCCACCGCGCGGTCACACTCAGGATAGCGGTGCCCTCTGGCGTGGCGAGCATCGCGTTCCGAGGCTACGAGCCTTGCGTCGTCGCCGGCTCCGATCGGCACCAAGCGAATCGTCAGATTCCGGCTTGGCTCGGGGCTACGCTTCGAGTCCGCGCGCCTGTAGCTCAGCGGACAGAGCGGCGGCCTTCTAAGCCGCGGGTCGGAGGTTCGAATCCTCCCAGGCGCATGACCGAACGAGATCCGGCGGCGCTTCGCGCCGACATCATGATCTTGTTCGGATTGCTTCTATCGGAGAGCGTTTTTGGCGAACGCCGGCACAGCCGCCGTTCGCGGCGGCTGGAGATCAGGGCGCCGCTGCCGTTTCCCCGCGCCGATGCCGGAGCCAGTCCCGGAAGATGACCTGCAGCCCGCCGGCAACCGGGATGGCGCCCAGGGCACCTAGAACTCCCGCGAGCTCGGCGCCCACCAGCACCGAGATCAGCACGGCCAGAGGCGACAGCTGGACCGTCCTGCCGTAGACGAGCGGTTGGAGGAGGTGGTTCTCGACCTGCTGGTAGACGATGAAGAACGCGACCACGACGATGCCGGCCGTAATCGAGTGGATGAACCCCACGGTGCCGACGAGGATTGCGGCGATGGTGGCGCCGGCGAGGGGGATCAGATCGAGGATCGCCACGATCAATCCGAGCGCGACCGCGAACGGCACGCCAAGGATCAAGAGCACGATCGTGGTCGACGCTCCTGCGATCAGGCTGATGAGAAGGTTCCCGGTCACGTAACCACCGACGGTGCGATAGATGTCACGCCCGACTCCCTCCCAACGGACACGCGAAGCCGGCCTGAGTAGTGAGTAGAACCGCTCCGTCCATCTGGGACCTTCGAGGAGCATGAAGAAGGTCATGACCGCGATGGTGATCGTCGCGACGACGGTCGTGACCACTCCCTTGGCCACGGCCAGAGCAGTTCCGGAGACGCCAAAGAGCTTCGAAGCGCCTCCTTCTTCCAGCGCATTGCGCGCCTTGTCGACGAGGTTGTACTTCGTCTGCAGGAAGCCAAGTCGACCGCGGCCCTTCGTGACGTCGTCCAGGTAGTCGGGAACCTTGTGCGCGAAGTCGTTGACCTGGTTGACGACTGTCGGGATGAACAGGAATCCAATCCCAACGAGTGCGGCCAGTGCGGCGAGGTAGACGACTGCCGTGGCAGCCCCGCGACGCCCGAGGCGGGCCTCCAACCGGTCGACCGCGGGGTTGAGCGCCAGAGCGAGGAAGAGCGCGATCAAGATCCACGTGATCACGTGCCGCGCGATCCAGACGACCTCGAGCGTGATCGCCACCCCGATCAAGATGCCCAGGACCGTGAGGATCGTCTGCGGGCGGAACTGAACGACGCGCTCGGGCGGCTCCGGCACGGGTGGAGCATCGCGACGGCGCCGGACGGTACATTGCTCCGCCATGAGCCTCCGAGGCCGCACGATCGAGCAGCACGCCACACTTCCCGACGGTCGCGAGGTCGTCGTGCATGTCGGTGTCCCCGAGGATCCCTACATCAAGCGCTCTGAGCTCGAGACGGTCGACGTGGAGCTCCACTCCTCCGGCACCGTGCTCGCTGCGGTGAACACCGTGCTCGACCCTGATCAAGAGGACGAGGCCCTCGACCTCGCCCGGGAGATCGCATCGGGTCTCGCATCGGGCCGGCTCGAGCCGACGGCAGCCTCGATCGAGCCGCTCGCGGACACCCTGCGATGAACGCGACGCTGCACACGAATCACGGCGCGATCGAGCTGGAGCTGTTTCCGGACGACGCTCCGAAAACCGTCGAGAACTTCACGAAGCTTGCGCGGCGACGGCTTCTACGACGGCGTCATCTTCCACCGCGTCATTCCGGACTTCATGATCCAGGGCGGGGATCCAACCGGCACGGGGTCCGGCGGGCCCGGCTACTCGTTCGAGGACGAATTCAACGACCACAAGGTCGAACGCGGCGCGCTCGCAATGGCGAACGCCGGCCCGAACACGAACGGGAGTCAGTTCTTCATCGTGACGACCGAGTCCGCACCGTGGCTCGACGGGAAGCACACCGTCTTCGGGCGTGTCACGAGCGGCATGGAGGTCGCCGACCGGATCTCCGAGGTCCCGCGGGACGCCCGCGACAAGCCGCGCGAAGACGTGGTCATCGAGCGGATCGTTCTGCCCGACGATCCCGAATAGCCGCACCGAGCGGCAGGCCGTACCAAAAGACCAGAAACGCAAGCGCGACGAACGCCGTGACGGACGCCGCCCACGTACGGTGGAAGAGGAAGTCCGTGATCACGAAGACCGTGCAGGTGATCGCGACCGCGAGGCACGCCAATCCGGCGATCGTGAGGAAGTTCGAGACGACCAGTAGCCGCTCCTTGTCACGTTGCCTCCAGCGCAGGCGGTGGTAAGAGCTCGGTGCGATCAGAAGCACCGTCGAGAGCGCCGTCGCGATGAAGGCGACGAAGAAGACGTGGCGGTCGAGATTGCCGAGCTTTGGGAAGCCGTTCGCGAACGGAACGGCAAGGAGGAACGCGAAGAGCACCTGCACGCCGGGGAGCGCAACTCGCAGCTCGTTGAGGAGCTCGATCAGCTCTCGGTTGTAGCGATCCTCCTTGCTCTCGTCCGGCACACGCTTCTATTCCAACCAGGCCGGGCGCTCGAAACCGCCGTATTCCTGAATCGAGCCGTAGATGCTCTGGACGATCCGCGTGCGTTGACACGTGACCCGGCAGGTTCCGTACGGCAGCTTGTTCTGTCGTTTCTTCTGGCTGTACTTCGAGTAGGTGTTGACCGTTGACTTCTGCACAGCGACGTTTCACGGCACGCCAACGACATCGAGCCAGAACTGCTCGATCTCACGCTGCCGTTCGACATGGTCAGGGAAGAGGTTGCACGTGACTCGAATGTCTTCATCGCGGAGGATGAAATACCTTCTTAGGAAAGTGACGAAGAAGCGAACCATCTCCGGATCCGAGTTCGTAAAGCGGATCTGGTTCCGGTCTCTCGAGCCCTCTGCCCAATAGAGCATGCACCCCGCCATGTGGATCGAGTCGCCTCGCTCGGGCGAGACGGCGGCCGCTCTCCTGAGCCGCGACTCGGTTCGCGCGGTGACGCGCCGCATTGTTACGCGATCCATTGAGCTGGCGGTTGTAGGCAGGGTTCATCGCGCCGGAGCTTCTCTCCTGCTGCCGCGTCGTCAGCTCGACGTCCCTGACCCAGTGGCTCACCGACGACTTCGAGACGCCGAGACGCCGTGCGATCTCGTTGATCGGCAGTCCCTCGACGCGCCGAAGCTCTCGCGCGAGATCTCGCTCGACTGTTTTCATCTCTGAAAACATAGCGCGCCGTCGGACGGATCACCTGTCGACGCCTAGAACCAGCGACCTGACGTGAAGCGCCCGGCCGGGCTCGAACCGGCGCCAGGGTTGGAAATCTCCGGTGCTTTCCACTACACCACGCGCGCGGGAGCCGCGAGTAGCGTAGCGGCGTGGATCCATACTCGTGGGCGCTGCACTGGGACGTGCTCGCGGCCATTGCCTTGCTGGTCGCCGGTTACGTCTTCACGCAACGCCGGTGGCCGTCGAACCCCACACGCCGCGCCGCCTTCGAGGTCGCGGTGATCCTGCTGTTAGCGGTCTACGTGACGCCGTTGCACACGATCGCCTTGCATTACCTCCTCTCGGTGCACCTGCTCCAGAACGTCGTCACCGCCGAGTGGGCGCCGGGGCTCGTCGTGTTCGCACTCTCCCCCGCCTTCGCGCGAACTGCCGAGAGCTTCCCGGTCGTCCGCGTCATGACGCATCCGCTGTTCGCCCTGCCGGCGTGGCTCGCGACGTACTTCGTGTGGCACGTGCCGGTGATCTACGACGCGGCGCTCGAGCGTTCTGGCTGGCTCCTGCACCTGGAGCACTTGACGTACTTCGTCGCGGGCGTCCTCATGTGGTGGCCGGTGATCCACGGACGCCTGTCCGACGGGATCAAGGCGCTCTACCTCTTCACGGCCTTCGTGCTCGCGTCGCCGCTCGGGCTCCTGCTCGCGCTGCTTCCCCGCCCGGTCTACGACTTCTACAAGGACGCGCCGCAGCTCTGGGGTCTCTCCGACCTCGCAGACCAGCAGATCGCCGGCCTGACGATGGCGGTCGAGCAGGCGATCGTCTTCTTCGCCGTCTTCGCCTACTTCTTCCTGCGCTTCCTGCGCACCGAGCACATCGCGGGGGTCTTCAGCGAAAGCCCGAGATGAGCGCGCCGCCGGCGACGACGAGTGTCGCGGCGAGGATCAGTCTCGGCCCGATGCGCTCACTGCGACGCAGGACGAGCATCGAGATCAACACCGCGAACAGCGACTCGGTTGCGACGAGCGGTGCGACGACCGTCACGCGCCCGCGGTCGAATGCCGAGTAGAGACAGCCGTAGCTGATCCCGTAGATGAGCCCCGACAGAAGGAACGGGCGCCACGCTCGCCGGACGCGTTCCCGAGCCTGGGGCCGCGAGACGACGACGAGGAGGATCACGACCGACGCCGACGCCAAGGAGGCGGATGCGGCGGTAAGGCCGGGAATGTCACTACCGCGTGCCGCCCAGCGAACGAGGTTGTCGCGAATCGCAAACAAGAGTGCGGCGGCGAGCGCAAGGGCGATGCCGAGTGACGCGAATCCTGCCGGACGGCCGCGTTCGCGAACGAGCAGCGTTCCTCCGGCGACGACGAGAAGCGTCCCGAAGACGAGGGCGATATGCAGCGGTTCGTCCAACACGGTGACCGCGATCGCAGCCGAGAGGACGGGCGAGATTCCGACGAAGACGGCCGTCCGCGATGGGCCGATCAGCCCGACGGCCCGCGTGAAGAAGATCTGGCTGATCCCGGGCGCGAACAGGCCGGTGACGAAAAACGGCCAGGTGTCAGCCCAGTCGAGCCCGGACAGGTCACCGGCAGCAACCGAAAGGACGGCGCAGATGACGCCGGCAATCACGGTCGTGACGAGTGCCGCTGCTTCGGAGTCGATGCCCGGGCCGAGGGCCAGCCGAATGGTGACGGCGAGCGCGCCGAAGGAGAGCGCCGCCCCCGCGGCGAGCAGCACGACCAAAATCGGGGCGGCCGGATTCGAACCGGCGAACCTCTGCGTCCCAAACGCAGCGCTCTAACCAGGCTGAGCTACACCCCGGCGTCTCTCGAAGGAGCGTACCGCATGAAAGTTCGCGTTAGGTTCGCGCGATGGTCGAACCGATCGTCCACGTCCCCGGCGAACCCCATCTCGCTCGGCCGACGCTCGGCTACGCGCTCGTCGCGATCGCCGCGACGCTCTTCGCCGTCAACGGCACCGTCTCCAAGGTCATCCTCGGCTCGGGAATCAGTGCGGAGGAGCTCACCGAGATCCGTTGCGCCGGCGCGCTCATCGGCCTGGTGGTCCTCGCAGCTGCGACGCGTCCCTCATCGCTGAGGCTGCGTCGGAGAGACCTGCCGCTGCTCGTCGCGCTCGGTGTCGTCGGGCTCGCGCTGGTGCAGTGGTCGTACTTCTTCGCGATCCACCGGCTCGAGATCGGCATCGCGCTGCTGATCCAATTCGTCGGGCCGATCCTCGTCGCCTTGTGGGCGCGGTTCGTCTACCGGGAGCCCGTGCGCCGGCGCATCTGGCTAGCCCTAGGCCTCGCCCTGGCCGGCCTGACCCTGATCGTCCAGGTCTGGCAGGGCGGCCGGCTGAGCGGCGCCGGGCTCGCCGCGGCCGCGGTCGCCGGAGTCACCTACGCCGCCTACATCCTGCTGGCCGAACGCGGCGTGCGCCGACGGGACCCGATCTCCCTCTCGGCCTGGGGCTTCTTCTTCGCGACGCTCTTCTGGTCGGTGCTCGCGCCGTGGTGGAACTTCCCTGCGGGCCGCGTCGGAGACGACGTCTCGCTCCTCGGGAACCTCGCGGCCGACCACCTGCCGGTGTGGCTCCTGATGCTGTGGATGGTGGTGCTCGGAACGATCGTGCCCTTCCTCCTGGTGGTTTTCGCGCTCCGCCACATCAGCGCCACGCGCGCGGGAGTCACGGGCATGCTCGAGCCGGTGGTCGCGATCGTCGTTGCGTGGGCCTGGCTCGGAGAGTCCCTCGAGCCGGTGCAGCTCGTGGGTGCGGCGCTGACGCTCGTGGGCATCGGCATCGCCCAGACCGCCAGGTAACGCTTATCTGCCTACTCGGGCTCCATCAGCGCGCGCAGCTCGGACAGCTTCTCGGCGCGCAGCTCGTCGCGCTCACCGCGGTCGATGCGATCGAGCAATCCCTGCACGAGCGGCGCGAGCTCGAGCGGGTTGAAGGGCTTCGTCACGTAGTCGACGCCGCCGATGTCGAGCCCACGCGCACGGTCGCGGAACTCGGCGCGCGCGGTCAGGAAGATGATGGGGATGCCGACGGTGCGATCGTCTTGCAGGAGCTGCTCCGCGACCCTCCAGCCGTCGAGCCCCGGCATCATCACGTCGAGCAAGATCACGTCCGGGCTCTCGTCGCGCGCCTTGTCGACGCCGGAGGGGCCGTCCGCCGCTTCGATCACGTTCATCCCTTCCGCTTCCAGGTTCACGCGGCAGAGCAGACGGATCGGCGCCTCGTCGTCGATTACGAGAACCTTGGTTTTCGCGTTCCCAGCCGTCTCGCCGATATACCCGGTCGCCTGTTCCACTACTCACCCGCCGCCGGAAGCTCGAACGCAAAGCTCGAGCCCTGCCCTTCCGTCGAATCGACCCAGATCCGCCCTCCCATCGCGGTCACGAGCTCCTTGGCGATGAACAGCCCGAGTCCTGTGCCGGCCGCCCCGTCACGCGCCGCAGATTCGGCTCGATAGAACTTCCGGAAGATCCGCTCGTGTTCGGAGGCGGGGATCCCCATTCCCTCGTCGACGACGCGCACCTCGACGCGGTCGGCGTTCTTGCGCGCCCCGACGATCACCCTCCCGCCGTGCGGTGAGTACTGCAGCGCGTTCTCGACGAGGATGTTGAAGACCTGGCGGAACTTGTCCGGATCGGCCTCGGCGAGGAGCGGCTCCTTCGGGACGTCCACCTCGAAGCGGTGCCCGTTCAGCGCGCCACTCTCTTGCGTGGTGCCGACCATCTCGGAGACGACCGAGCCGACGTCGATCCGGCCGAGAGCGACGTGCAGGTCACCGGCGTCGAGCCGCGCCACGTTGAGGAGCTGGTCGACGATCTGCGTCAACCGCTCCGACTCGGACGCGATGTAGCCGAGGAACGTCCGCCGCTCCTCCTCGCCGAACGGCACGTCCTGGCGCAACAACGTCTCGGCGAAGCCGTAGATCGAGGTGAGCGGCGTCCGGAGCTCGTGCGAGACGGCCGCGACGAAGTCCGACTTCACCTGTTCGACCATGCGGTCCGCGGAGATGTCCCGGAAGGCGAAGATCCGTCCGGACACCGCACCGAGCGGGTCACGCATGACCGCCTCGCTGAGTGAGAGCCACACCTCCTCGCCGCCGCGGAGGATCGACACCAGCCGCTGCCGTGGGCGCGCGTCGTCGTCCTCCGACTCGAACGTCCGCTGTAGCACCTGGGCAGTCGTGCGCCCGATCGCCTCCTCCTGCGGCACCCCCGTGATCCCCTCCGCAGCGGCGTTCCAGAGGACGACGTTTCCGTCGCGGTCGAGCGCGACGATCCCGTCCGCGATGTTCGCCAGGATCGCGACGCTGCGCTCCTTCTCCAGCGAGACACGCGAATAGAGCTCGGCATTTGCGAGCGCGGCCGACGCGTTGGCCGCGAGTGCGAGGAGCGCCTCGATCTCCTCCGGACGCCACGTGCGCTCTCGGCGTGAGTAGACCGCGAGCACGCCGACCGGCGCCCCCTCGGGCCCCGAGAGCGGCACGCCGAGATAGGCCGCATAGTCGGCCGCGACGATCGGGTCCGCCTCACGCAGCCGTTGGTCGTCCGACGCGTCTTCGATCGCCACCGGCGAGCGGGATTGGAAGACGTCGCCCGAAAGCCAGGTCGTGGTGGACGCCCGAGCGCCGATCGCGTCTTCCGCTCCCTGGCCGAAGGCGGCGCCGACGACGAGATCTTCGCCCTCCAGCGTCCGCACCGCACACGCGTCGGCGCCGAGGAGCCTCGGCGCCTGGCGCACGACCTCCTCGAGCACGGCGGCGGGATCGAGCGCCGTGGCGAGCGCTCCGCCGGTACGTGCGAGCTGCTGCGCGAGGGCCCGTGTCGTCCGCTCCACCTCGAACAGCTCGCTCCGCTCCAGGGCGCCGCGCGCTGCATCGCTCAGCCGCCACGCGATCTCCAGGTCTTCGTCCACGAAGAGGCGCTCGCCCTCGAAGAAGACGAGCACCAGCCCGGAGCGCTCCGCGCGAGGGCTTGCCACGGGAAACGCGAGCAGCCCTCGATAGCCCGCTGTGGCGGCGGTTTCCCGCCACTCCGGCGCGAAACGGTCGTCCTGTGACACATCGGGTGAAGCGAGAACGCGCCGGTCCTCAGCGGCCGTCCGCAGGCAGTCCGCCGAGCTCGGCAGGTCGTGTGCAAGCGTGGCGGTGAGCGTCTCGGGGAGGTCGGCGCCGGCGGCGAGCTCGAGCCGGGCGCCGTGCGGCATGAGAACAGCGGCGAAGGAGCCTGCGAGCGCCTCGGTCGCGGCTTTCGCCAACGCCCTCAGGGTCTCCGACAATGCCAGCGGCTCTCCGAGCAGCTCGGCAATCCTGAAGAACGCGGTCTGCTGCGCGATCCGCTGTTCGTTCTCGCGAAGGAGGCTCGCGACGCGCAGCGCCAGCCCGATCTCTCGCGCGACCGCCTCGGTGAGACCGACCTCCTCCTGCGACCACGGCCCGGGCGTCGTCCGATGAAGGGCGAGCACCCCCAGGAGCTCGTCGAAGACGATGATCGGGACGGCGAGCACCGCGCGCGTGCCGAGTGCCCGCAACGGCTCGAGGCCTCCGAGCGAGGGATCCTCCAGCTCGGGAGCCGTTTCGACGTCGCGGATCGCGATCGACCGCGCGCTTCCGGCCGGCGAGGTTCGAGACCGTCAGCGTGCGACCCGGCGGCACGGGCTCGAGCTGCGGCACGTGCCACTGCGCCGTGAGCTCGTTCTCCGCCGTCCCGTGACGAACGAGGCACCGGTCGACGCCGAGGGCAATGCCCGTCTGCTCGACGGCGACCGCGAGCACCTTGTCGATGTCCAGCTCCGACCGGACCTTCGCCGCGATCCGGGCGACGACACGCTCCCGTTCGAGCGCCTCCGCCAACGCCGACGTCGAGCGCGCCGCGGTCGAGCGCTGGAGCGGCCTCGCCGGCAACCGTCTGCAAGAGCGCGAGCTCATCGCTCTCGAAGGCCCGCGGCTGGGACACCGTCCCTGCGACGAGGACGGCGATCACCTTCTTGTGGGCGATGAGCGGGACAAAGGCGAGGCTCTTCGTGCCGGTCGCCTGCACCAGCCTGGGGCTCACGATCTTCGATGCGGACGCGTCGTAGACGGCGAACGGCGCTGCGTCGAACGTCGCCGTCGCGACGCCCGACGGCTCGTTCTCGAGATCGATGCGGAGGCCGGGGAACCACGGCAGCTCTCGGCCGTTGACCCGTCCGACGACTCCCGCAGCCGTTCGGCCGTCCTCGTCGATGAGGAAGAGGCCGCTCGTCTCGACGTCGACGAGCTTCTCGATCTCCCTGAGCAAGCCGTCGGCGAGGGCCGTCGGATCGTCCACGGCAGTAACTCTCCCGACGACGGCCTGGGACTCGGCCTCGTCACCCTGAAGCGCCGTGCCTGCCGGACGCAGGAAGGCACCCGGACGCGCGAGCGCCAGAATCGCAGGAACGCTGACGAGGACCGCCACGGCGAAGCTCAGCCAGACATGACCGCCGAGCGGCTCCCTGTCCACGACGACCACAAGCCCGTATGCCAGTGCGACCGCGCCGACGATGGGAAACAGCAGGAACGGCGCGAGATCCGCGAATCGCGCCTGCCGGCGCTCCGACCACAGCCGCCGGCCGAGGACGACCGTAGCTCCGAGGTAGGCCACGGAGACGAGAAGCAGCGGCACCGCGTTGAACCACAGAGCTTGGTCGGCTTGTGACACCAGGCGTACGGATTGTAGGGCGGAAAACTGCTTTTGCCCCGGGTCTGCGCCGGTCCGAAAGATGGGCCGTTCGGCCTATTGGAAACCGCTCGGAGACGCGCTAGCGTCACAGGCACTGGGCGATGCGAACCGCGGTGCGTTCCTGGCCTTGCAGTCCGCGGTGAGCAACTAGGAGGAAGCCCGTCGCCACCGACCCCCCGAGCGACGGGCACCCTCCTTGCGCGCCCTCCCTCGACAGGTTGTTCGCAGCGGCCCGGCGGAGACGCAGGTACCGTGGCAGCCGGTTTGGTCAAGCGAGTCTTGCTCGCCTCGCCCCGCGGTTATTGCGCCGGCGTGGAGCGCGCCGTGGAGACGGTAGAACGCGCCCTTTCGCTGTACGGCTCACCTGTGTACGTGCGAAAGCAGATCGTCCACAACGCGCACGTCGTTCGTGAGCTCGAAGAGCGCGGCGCGGTGTTCGTCGACGACGAGAGCGAGGCGCCGGAGGGCGCCATTCTCGTGCTCTCCGCACACGGCGTTGCGCCGTCCGTCTACGAACGCTCGGCTGCACTCGGCCAGACGACGATTGATGCGACGTGTCCGTTGGTGACGAAGGTGCACGTGCAGGCGCGCAGGTATGCGGCCGAAGGGTGCCGCGTCGTCCTGATCGGACACGCCGGCCACGAGGAGGTGATCGGGACGACGGGCGAGGCGCCGGATGCAATCACGCTCGTGGAGAGCGTCGCGGACGCGGAGGCGCTCGAGCTTCCGCCGGACGTGCCGCTCGCGTACATCACGCAGACGACGCTCTCGGTGGACGAGACGGCCGAGATCATCGACGTGCTGAAGCGGCGTTTCCCGCGGATACGCGCACCGCAGCGCGAAGACATCTGCTACGCGACCTCGAACCGGCAGTGGGCTGTCAAGGAGCTCCTGAGCGAGGTCGACCTCCTGCTCGTGATCGGCTCGTGCAACTCGTCCAACTCCAACCGCCTTGTCGAGGTCGCGCGCAGCGGTGGTGTCGCCGCGCATCTGGTCGAGGACGAGGCCGGCATCGACGAGCGGTGGCTCGACCGGGCGGAGACAGTGGGAGTGACCTCGGGCGCCTCCGTTCCCGAACGACTCGTCGAGCGGGTGTGCGAATGGTTCCGGTCGCGCGGGATCAGCGACATCGCCCCGTTCTCGAGCAAGTTCGAGGACGTCGTCTTCCGGTTGCCGGTGGAGATCCGGCGCGCCGAGACCTCGGCTGTCTAACCGCCGCCGCCGTACGATCCGCCGGTGCGCGAGCCTCCCGATCGCCTACAGCGTCTACCCCAGCAGTACTTCACCGGACTGCTTGCGCGCGTCGCGGCGGCCGCGGGGGCGGAAGGCGACCGGCTTGTCGACCTGGGCCGCGGAAATCCCGAGACGGGGCCGCCGGCGCACGTCGTCGAGGCTCTCGCCGAGTCGGCTTCGCGGACGGACGTCCACGGCTATGCGCCCTTCGCAGGGCTACCCGCGCTGAAGGAGGCAATCGCGCGGCGCTACGGCGAGGTCTACGGGGTGCACGTCGACCCGGCCCGCGAGGTCGCGGTGCTGCCGGGAACGAAGACCGGCCTGATGGAGTTCGCGCTCTGCGCCGTCGAGCGCGGCGGGACGATCGTGCTGCCGGACCCCGGCTATCCGGACTACTTCTCTGCGGTTGCACTTGCCGGAGCGCAGCACGTGCCCTTTTCCGGCTTCTCCGAGCCCGCGGCCGCGATGTACCTCAACTTTCCGTCGAACCCGACGGCCGCGACCGTGCCCGAAGGTTTGTTCGAAGAAGCGGTCCAGTGGGCCGAGCGAAGCGAGGCATGGGTCCTCCACGACTTCGCCTACGGCGACCTCGTCTACGACGGCCGAAGACCACAGAGCTTCCTCGCAGTCAACGGTGCTCGCCATGTCGGCATCGAGCTGTTCAGCATGTCGAAGAGCTACGGGATGGCCGGTTGGCGGGTCGGCTTCGCCGTCGGCAGCGCGGAGCTCGTCCGCCGCATCGAGCTGCTGCAGGACCACATCTTCGCGGGGATCTTCAGACCCGTGCAGGAAGCGAGCATCGCCGCGCTCACCGGGCCGCAGGAGTCGGTCGAGGAACGGCGCGCGAGGTACGAGGGCCGACGGAACCGTGTCGCTCGCCGCTCTCGCCGGGCTCGAAGCCCAGTCGGAAGGGACGTTCTTCGTGTGGTTCCGACTCCCCGAGGACATGCCTGCCGCCCGCCTGCTCGAGGAGTACCGCGTCGCTGTCGCCCCGGGTGAGGGCTTCGGTGCGCGCGGCGCCGGCTGGGCGCGCCTCTCCCTCGCCGTCACGGACGAGGTGCTCGACCTCGGCCTCGAGCGTTTGCGCGACGCGTTTGGTTAGACCTTGGCGATCTCGCGGCTCGGTGCTGCCGTTCGTGCCGATCTCGGTCGCGAGCACTTCCTCTTTGATCCAATCGGCGTAGTCGAGGAGGTCCTCGTCCGACTCCGGCAGCGTCACCGTGATGCGGTCGGTGAGCTCGAGGCCTGCGTCCTTCCGCATCGTGTTGATCCGGTGGATCAACTCGTAGACACGTCCTTCTCGTCGTAGCTCGTCGTCGAGCTCGGTCGTGACGGCGACGGTCAACGAGTCGTCCTCCGCAAGCGCCCAGCCCTCGCGGGCGCTGCGCTCCACGAGCACCTCGTCGGCGCCGAGCTCGTGGCCGTTGACCCGCACGCCGCCGCCTTCGAGCTGCTCGAAGTCGCCCGCCTGCAGGGCCGCACGCACAGGCCCGAGCTCCTTCCCGAGTTTCGGCCCGAGGAGCGGCAGATTCGGCTTGACCCGGACCTCGGTCGCCTCGACGGGCCCGAACTCGACTTCCTTCACACGCAGTTCCGTGACGATCTCGTCGGCGTGGCGCTGCGCCCTCGCTGCGCCTTGCACGACCAGGCGGCGAAGGGGTTGCTGCAGCTTGATGCCGGCGTTCCCACGCGCCTGTCGCCCCAGCTCGACGACACGTCGCACCTCGCCGACCTCGGCCAGCAGCTCGTCGTCGCGTGGGGCGCGCCTCCGGCCAGGGCTCGAGAAAGATCGACTCGGCGGCGTCGTCGGCTCGCAAGATCCGCCACAGGTGCTCGGCGAGGAACGGCATGACCGGTGCGATCGCCTGGAGCGAGCGCACGAGCGCACGCCAGAGAGCCCACAGCGCGACCTCGTCGCCGTCCCAGAAGCGGCGCCGCGAGCGTCGGATGTACCAGTTGGAGAGATCGTCGACGAACGAGTCGAACGACCGGGTCACGGCCGGCGTCCAGTAACGGTCGTATGCATCCGTCGTCTCGGCAACGAGCTGCTCGGTCCGCTCGAGCAGCCAGCGGTCGAGCGCCCGCAGCTCACCCGGTGCTTCCTCGGTCGGGGTGAACCCCTCGAATGTTCGCGTAGTCGACGAAGAACTTGACCGAGTGCCAGAGCGTCAGCAGACGGCGCCTGATCTCACCGGCAGGGCCGTAGCCGAACTTGAGGTTCTGGCTGGGGACGTGCTCGCAAAACATGAAGCGCATGACGTCCGCGCCGATGTTCTGCAGCGCTTCCGCGGCGTCGATCGAATTGCCCCACGAGCGGTGCATCTCGCGTCCGTTCTCGTCGAGCAGCTTCTCGTACGTCAGCACCGACCGGTACGGCGAGCGCCCCATGAGCGTCACGGACATGAACGACTGCGAGTAGAACCAGAGCCGGATCTGCTCGCGCATCTCCGAGACCCAGTCCGCCGGATACCACTTCTCCCAGTAGGCGTGATCCGGGAGGTCCGCCCCGGTCACTCCTGCGGCTGCCCCTGTCGCGTAACCGTGCGGCTTCCACTCCGGGTTCTGCCAGCCGAGCGTCGAGAAGGGGACGATGCCTGCATCGAGCCAGGCGTCGCCGACCTCGGTCACGCGATCGCACCTCTGCCCCGCAGTCGCATCTGATCGGAACGTTGTCGATCCAGGGCCGGTGCAGCTCCTGCAGCTGGTCGAGCCCGCCCGTCGCGCGTTCCCGCAGCTCGTCGAGCGACCCGATCACGGTCAGCTGTCCGCAGGACTCGCAGGGTAGAACGGAAGCGGCAGCCCGAAGTAGCGGCGACGCGAGATGTTCCAGTCGCCCATGTTGCGCAGCCAGTCGTCCATCCGCTTCGAGTAGAAGTCGGGCGTCCAGTCGACCGTCGCGTTCGCGTCGAGCATGGGCTGCCGGATCTCGTCCGCGCGGATCATCCAGTCGTCCGCTATGCGGAACACGAGCGGCGTCGAGCAGCGCCAGCAGATCGGATAGCGGTGAACGGTGGAGGTCGCCTCGACGAGCAGGCCTCGGCGCTCGAGCTCGACGACGATCGGCCCTTCGACCTCCTCCGTCGAGCGCCCTTCGAACTCGCCGTAGTCCTTGTAGAACTTGCCCGCTTCGTCGATCGGAGTCAGTACCGGCAGGTTGTGCACACGCGAGAGCTCGAAGTCCTCCGCGCCGGCGCCCGGCGCGATGTGGACGATCCCCGTCCCTTCCGTGAGATCGACCTCGTCCCACGGGATCACGCGGTGAACGACGCCCTTCTGCGCAGGCAGCGACTCGAACGGCGCCTCGTATTCGAGCCCGACGAGGTCCTCGCCGCGCACGCCGTCTCGAGAACGCAGCGTCCGGCTCGAGCGCGACCGCCCACCACTCTCCGTCCTCCGTCAGCCCGTACTCGGCATCGGGCTTCACCGCCGCGGCGACGTTCGCGGGCAGCGTCCACGGTGTCGTCGTCCAGACGACGAGCGACTCACCGTCGCGACCCTTCAGCGGGAAGCGGACGTACAGCGACGGGTGCGTCAGCTCGGCGTACGAGTTGATCAGCTCGTGCTGCGAGAGGGACGTCCCGCAGCGGGGGCACCACTCGACGGAGCGGTGACCCAGGTAGAGCCACCCGCGCACGTGGCACTCCTTCAGGAAGCGCCAGATGTACTCCATGTTCGTGTCCGAGAAGGTGTAGTAGTCGTTGTCCCAGTCCATCCACATGCCGAGGCGACGGCACTGGTCCGTGATCACTTCGGCGTACTCCGCCACCCGCTCCTTGCAGCGCTCGGCGAACTCGGCGAGCCCGTACTCCTCGATCTCGCGCTTCGAGTTCAAGCCGAGGGACCGCTCGACGCCGACCTCGACCCAGAGGCCCTGGCAGTCGAACCCGTTCTGGTAGCGCTGGTCGAAGCCGCGGAGCGCCTTGTAGCGCTGGAAGACGTCCTTCAGCGTCCGCCCCCAGCAGTGGTGGGCGCCCATTGGGTTGTTCGCGGTGATCGGCCCGTCCATGAAGCCGAACCGAGGGCCGCCGCGGTTCCGCTCGCGCAGCCGGTCGAAGATGCCTTCGGCGTCCCACCACGCGAGAACCTCCTCCTCCAGGGCAAGATGGTCTGGGTACTGTTCGAGCGGCTGGAACGGCATGGAGCCGATTCTAGGGCGGGACTAAATCGGGGTTGCGAGACGTTTTTCCGAGGGTACGGCCGGGGGATCGATTAGAAAGGACTCAATGGCAACTGCAACCGCTGTAACGGAACAGAGCTTCGAGCACGACGTGCTCCAGAGCGACACGCCGGTGATCGTCGACTTCTGGGCGGAGTGGTGTGGCCCGTGCCACGCCGTCGCGCCGGTCCTCGACCGGATCGTCGACGAGCGAAACGGGGAGCTCAAGCTGGTGAAGGTGAACATCGACGAGCAGCCCGCGCTCGCGCAGCGCTTCGGGGTCCAGTCGATCCCGACGATGATCCTCTTCAAGGAGGGCGAGCCGGCGGCCGCGGCAATCGGCGCGCAGCCGAAGTCGGCGCTCGAGAAGGCTCTGGGGATCGCCGAGGGCCAGGAGCCCCCGGCCGTCTCCTCTTAGCGGTACGGAACGGGCGTCATCGCCCGTTCCGTTCGGCTTCTACAGGCCGCTGATCCGGCGAATAGCTTCCTAGGCTTCCTGCGACTCGAGGAAGCTCAAGAAGGCGGCGTGCTTGGCCAGAAGTGCCTCGATCTCCGCGACTCCGGCGCCTGCCCAATCCTCGATCCAGGACTCACTCAGGTCCTCCTCGATGCGATGCAGGCCACGCTCGCTCATGACTGAATGATCGGCACAGGCCTCGGACAGCGCCATGGGCCAAACGGCTCATTCTTCCGGCCGTAAGTCCCATCAGTAGGCTCGCCGCTCTGGCCGGTCTCCTGCTCATCAACCCGCGGGCCGGCAACGGCGACGCCGTCAGTCCCGAGGAGCTCGCCGGCGCGGCCCGAGCACGCGGAATCGAAGCGCGGGTGCTCGGAGAGGGCGAACGCGCGGGAGAGGTCGCGCGAACCGCGGCAGCGGATGCGCTGGGCGTCGCCGGCGGGGACGGATCCCTCGGACCGGTCGCTCAGGTCGCGCTCGAGCGAGACCTCCCGTTCGTCTGCGTCCCGTTCGGGACGCGGAACCACTTCGCGCGCGACCTGGGCCTGCGCCTGGGCGACCCGGTGGGTGCGCTTGCTTCGTTCGACGGGACCGAGCGCCGGATCGACGTCGGGCGGGCGGACGGACGCTTGTTCCTGAACAACGTCTCACTCGGTCTCTACGCGCGGCTCGTCCACCGTCGGGAGCGGCACCGGCGACGTCGCGAGGCCTTCGCACGCGTTCGGGCCTGGGCGATCGTCCTCACGCACCGCGAGCCGCTCGGAATCACGATCGACGGCGAGCCGACAGAGACTCACGTCGTGCTGGTGGCGAATAACGCTTACGACACCAACCTGCCGACGATCGGCAGGCGCGAGCGTCTCGACGAAGGGCTCCTTCACCTCTACACGGCGGGGGACGAGCCGGGAGAGCGTGTCGCGGAACGCTTCGTCGTCGACGCGGATGCGGGCCGGCTCGAGGCGGCGATCGACGGCGAGCCGGACGTGCTGCGAACGCCGCTGGAGTTCCGGATCGAGCCTCGCGCCCTACGGGTTCTCGTCCCGGCGCGCGAGCGCGGCTGACAGGACGGCCGGATAGTGCGAGAACGCGAGCTCGGCCGCGCCGGGAAGCTCGTCCGGCGGGAACCAGCGCAGCTCGACGAGGTCGTCGGCCGCTCGCCCTTCTCCCGAAGCCTGCGCCGTCCACGTGAGGCAGAGGACGATCCGACCGTCGTAGGGCTCGAGCCAGAAGCCGAGAAAGTCGACCGCTTCGAGCTCGAGCGAGGTCTCCTCCCGAATCTCCCGCCGTAGCGCGTCGAGGGGATGTTCGTCCTCGTGGAGAAAGCCGCCCGGCAGATCCCAGAGGCCGGCGCCGGGGTCGATCGCACGACGGCCCAGCAGCACGCGGCCGTCGTCGTCGAAGCACACGGCTTCGGTCGCCGGAACCGGGTTTGCGTAACCGACGTACCCGCACGCACGGCATTCGGCGCGATCCTCGACCTTCTCGATAGCCTCGCCGCAGCGCGGGCAGAACCGCCAGTCATCGAGCGCAACCACGGGAGGACCATGCACGATCAGCCGGGCGCGAGCGAAGAGGAGCCGGAGGGTTGAGCCCGCGGGCCGCCGGCGCGACGCAGCACGAGCTGTCGCGGATCGGATTGCTGGCGACCCTCCCGGGCGAGACGCTCGGGCGGCTGGCGCAGCGGATGACCCGCGAGGACGTCCCCGCCGGTGCCCAGGTCGTCACGGAGGGCGACGACGGCGACCGCTTCTACGTCGTCCTCAGCGGCATGTTCTCCGTCAGCCAGCAGAGCCGCGGTTCGCAGGGCGTGCTCCGGCCCGGGGATTACTTCGGCGAGGTCGCGCTGGCGATGGACATGCCGCGAACGGCTTCCGTGCGCGCGCTCACACCTGCGACCGTCGCCAGCTGCGACCGGGAGACGTTCGACGAGTTCATTCGGCCGCTGTTTGCGGACGACGATTCGTGAGCGTCTGGTACGACGTCCACGGTGAGGGGCCGGCCGTCGCGCTGGTGCATGCCGGCGTTGCAGACTCGCGGATGTGGGAGCCGCAGCTCGATGCCTTCTCCGGGGCGCACACGGTCGTGCGCGTCGACCTTCCCGGTTTCGGGCGGTCGCCGTTCGAAGGGACGGAAGTCTCGTACCGCGCTGCCATTCGCGAGTGCCCTCGACGACGCCGGAATCGACCGGGCCGCCGATCGTGGGAGTCTCGCTCGGCGGCTCAGCCTCCCTGGAGCTCGCGATCGAGTCGCCCGAGCGAGTGACGGCTCTCGTCCTCGTCGGAACGGGCCTCGCGGGCCACGCGTGGTCGGACGAGGTCGAGGCGTTCGGCGCAGAGGAAGAGGAGGCTCTCCGGCGCGGTGATCTCGACGCGGCGATCGAGGCCAATCTCCGCATGTGGCTGGCGGGGCCTCGCCGTACGCTCGACGCGATCGACCCGGCCATCCGCGAACGTGTTGAGGAGATGCAGCGGGACGCCTTCGTGTTGCAGAAGGGCCATGACGACATCCGAGCCGTCCGCCTCGAACCGCCTGCATCGCAGCGGCTCGCCGAGGTTCGCGCGCCGACGCTCATCGTACGGGCGACGAGGACGTCCACGACATTCACGAGATCGCGGACAGGCTGATGGCCGAGATCCCAGAGGCACAGCGCGCGACGATCGCGGACGCAGCGCATCTGCCGAACCTCGAGCGCCCTGAGGAGTTCAACCGGATCGTCCTGGACTTCCTCGAAGATGCGGGTCAGACCGGGAGGAACTCATGAGCATGTCGATCCGAACCGAGCCAGAGCTGACGGAAGCCGATCCCGAGGTCGCGACGCTGGTGGCGGAGGAGGTCGAGCGTCAGTCGTCGACGATCTGCCTGATCCCCTCCGAGAACTACGTGTCCCGCGCGGTGCTCGAGGCAATGGGCACCGTGTTCACGAACAAGTACTCGGAGGGCTATCCCGGCCGCCGCTACTACGAGGGACAGCAGGTGATCGACAAGCTGGAGCCGCTCGCGATCGAGCGGGCGAAGCGGGTGTTCCAGGTCGAGCATGCGAACGTCCAGCCCTACTCGGGGTCGCCCGCGAACCTTGCGATCTATCTCGCCTTCTGCGAGCCGGGGGACACCGTGATGGGGATGGCGCTACCCATGGGCGGCCATCTCACGCACGGCTGGGGCGTCTCGGTGACCGGCAAGTGGTTCCACGCCGTCCAGTACGGCGTCCGTCGCGAGACGGGCCGCGTGGACATGGACGAGGTGCGCGAGCTGGCGCAGAAGGAGCGCCCGAAGATCATCTTCTGCGGTGGGACGGCGATTCCGCGCACGATCGACTTCGAGGGCTTTGCCGAGATCGCCCGCGAGGTGGACGCGATCCTCATCGCCGACATTGCGCACATCGCCGGTTTGATCGCCGGCGGCGCGCATCCGTCGCCCGTCGGGCATGCCGACGTCCTCTCGACGACGACGCACAAGACGCTCCGCGGCCCGCGCGGCGCGATGCTGATGTCGACCGAAGAGCATGCAAGCGCGCTCGACCGGGCCGTCTTCCCGGGACTGCAGGGCGGACCGCACAATCACACGACGGCTGCGATCGCAGTCGCGCTCCACGAGGCGTTGCAGCCGGACTTCTTCGAGTACGCGCAGCAGGTGGTGGAGAATGCGAAAGCGCTCGCCGCGGGATTGCTCGAGCACGGCTTCGACCTCGTCTCGGGTGGGACGGACAACCATCTCCTGCTCGTCGACCTGACGTCGAAGGGCGTACCGGGCAAGGTCGCCGCGCAGGCACTCGACAGGGCGCGAATCACGGTGAACTACAACACGGTTCCGTACGACCCGCGCAAGCCGTTCGATCCGTCGGGGATGCGGCTCGGCACGCCGGCCGTCACGACGCGTGGGATGAAGCCGGGCGAGATGGAGCTGATCGCACGCTGGATCAACGAGGGCGTCGATGCGGCCGGACGCGAGGACGAGGCGACGATCGAACGCATCGCCGAGGAAGTGACCGAGCTGACCGCAGCGTTCCCGATACCGGGCGCGCGCGTCTAAGCCTCTGCAAGCACCGCGTCCGACAGGCGCGGCCAGGCCTCCTTCGACCAGTCGCCGAAGTCGAGGTCGGTGAGGACGCCGAGCGCGACGCCCGCCTCGGGATCGACCCAGAGGAACGTCCCGCTGGCGCCGAAGTGGCCGAACGTTCGCGGCGAATTGCGCGAGCCGGTCCAGTGTGGTGACTTGCCATCGCGAAGCTCGAAGCCGAGACCCCAATCGTTGGGATCGAAGCGGCCGAAGTCCGGCAGGACGCCGGCCAGTCCCGGGAACTGAACCGTCGTCGCCTCGTCGAGCGTCTCCTGTGCGACGAGCGTTGGGCGCTCGAGCTCGCGCGCGAGGCTGCAGGAGGTCGCCGAGGGTGCCGTGCAGCTCTGAAGCGGGCGAGCCTCTGAGCTCTGACTTCATTCCGAGGGGCTCGAGGACGCCGGCGGTGAGGTAATCGGCGAACGGCATCTCTGCCCGGGCCTCGATGTGGTCGGCAAGCGTCTCGAAGCCGACGTTCGAGTAGACGCGGCGCTGTCCGGGCCGGCCCGTAGGCGCACCGGGCTCGAACGGGAGGCCGGAGGCGTGCGCGAGCAGGTGTCGCACCGTCGATCCCTCCGGGCCGGCGGGCTCGTCGAGGTCGATCACGCCTTCCTCCGCGGCGACGAGCGCAGCGAGCGCCGTCACGAGCTTCGTCACGGACGCCCACCGCAGAACCTCGTCCTCCGCTCCATTGGTCGCGACGATCTCGCCGTCGCGCGCCACGCCTGCGGCCACGGTGGTTGCCGGCCAGCCGTCGACCTGTCCGAGCGCTGCCAAGGCGTCGCGATACTAAGCGGATGGAACGCCGCCTCGTGTCGTCGGGGTCACCATTCGAGCCGAAGGTCGGCTTCTCCCGCGCGGTCCGCGACGGCCGGCAGGTTTTCGTCGCCGGCACCTGCGCGGTGATGCCCGACGGCGGTGACCCACCGCCGGACGCGTACGGCCAGGCGCGTCGCTGTCTCGAGATCATCCGCACTGCCCTCAACGACGCAGGCGCAGATGTGCAGCATGTCGTTCGCACGCGAACGTTCCTCCTCGACGCAAACGACTGGGAAGAGGTCGGCCGCGCACACGGCGAGCTCTTCCGGGACGTGCGCCCTGCAAGCACCATGGTGGTCGTGTCGGCGCTCCTCGATCTCCCGCTGGGTCGTGGAGATCGAGGCCGACGCACTGCTGCCCGAGCGGTAAGACTTTCGTATGGATTCTCGACGGCAAGCAGATCTATCCGCCGTCCATCACGGGCAAGGGCGCGCGCTTCGCGCCGGGCGTGAGCGTGCTCGACCATGCGTTCGGCAAGAGCGATCCGTACACGCTCGGCGTCGAGGAGGAGTACATGCTGCTCGACGCGGAGACCTTCGACCTCGTCCAGCACATCGACACGGTGCTGGAGGCGGTCGCCGGCCACGAGCTCGAGCCGCGGATCAACGCAGAGCTCATGCAGTCCGTCCTGGAGATCGCGACGCCCGTATGCCGGACCCCGGCCGGGATCGACCGCCAGCTTCGGCACATCCGCGGCTACGTCAGCGACGTCGCGCGCGAGCAAGGGCTGCGAGTCGGCTCGGCGGGAACGCATCCCGTTCAGCCTGTTCGAGCGCCAACGCATCACGGCGCGAGACCGGTACCGCGCCCTCGTCGACCAGTTGCAATACGTCGCGCGCCGCGAGCTCATCTTCGGCATGCACATCCACGTCGCCGTCGACGACGCCGAGAAGGCGATCCAGGTCGTCAACGGCCTTCTGCCACAGCTCGGCCCGCTCCTGGCGCTCTCCGCCAGCTCACCGTTCTGGCGCGGGGAGCCGACCGGCCTCTGCTCGAGTCGGCAGATGGTGTTCGCTGCGTTTCCGCGCTCCGGGCCGCCGCCGCGGTTCGAGAACTACGCCGACTACGCCGAGGTCGTGGGTCAGCTCGAGAAGACCGGCTGCATCGCCGACTACACCCACATCTGGTGGGACATCCGCCTCCACCCGCGCCTCGGGACGATCGAGATCCGCATCTGCGACGCCGTCACGCGACTCGAGCACGTCGTCGCGCTCGTCGCGTATTGCCAGGCGCTCGTCAAGCTCTTCTCGGAGCGGTTCGATCGCGGCGACCCGATCCCGTCCTACCATCGCATTCTCACCACCGAGAACAAGTGGCTGGCCGGCCGCTACGGGCTCGAAGCGCCGCTGATGGATCTGGCCACCGGTCGCCGCAACCGGATTCCCGTAGCGCAGCTGATTCGCAGGACGCTGAAGGAGCTCGAGCCGCATGCCCGGGAGCTCGGCTCGGAGCGGGAGCTCGAAGGGATCGACGAGATCCTCCGCAACGGCAACGGCGCCGACCGGCAGCTTCGTGTCTTCAACGCGAACCGAGACATCGTCGAGGTCGTGAGCGAGATCGCCGACGCGACCGAAGCCGCTGCTGAAACGCAGCTCGCGCAGTAGGCTCCCGCGGCTATGGTCGGGACAGGCGAAAAGGTGGCAACGGCGTCGGTGTGGAGCGCGCCGAACCAGCGGCGCACCCTCGAGGAGCTCGCTTCGGATGGACTCGCCCTGGTCCTCGTCTATCTCTTCGACTGGTCGTCGACCTGAACGAACGAGATGGAGCTCCTGCGTGACAGGAGCGCGGAGTTCGAAGCAGCAGGAGTCCGCGTCTTCGGACTGTCTCGCGACTCGGCCTGGTCGCACATCGCCTGGTCGCAGGCGCTCGACCTGAACTTCCCTTTGCTGTCGGACTGGAACGGTGAGGCGATCCGCGCATTCGGCGTCGAGCGTGAGTTCCGCGGACACCAGGGCATCCCCGAGAGGAGCGCGTTCCTCATCGATCGGGGACGGTACGGTCCGCGGCGCATGGCGCTACGAGACGGCCGAGGTGCCGGACTTCGACGAGTTGCTTCGGGCCGCGCAACCTTCGTAGCGCTCGCAGTCGCGCTCTATCTCGCAGGCGGTGTCGCGGCGACGTGGCCCGCAGTTCGGCACGCCGGCTCCAAGTTCATGTCGGGCGGTGGGCCGGCGCAAGGCGAAGCCTCGCCGGGCGATCATCTGCAGTCGCTGTACCACTACTGGCTCGTCGGGCATCAGCTCGAGCACCTGCGCGCACCCTGGCGCGACCCGTACACGTTCCAGCCCGAGGCGAAGCCGCAGCCGAACTTCGCGGGCTGGCCGTTCGGCTTTCTGTTCTGGCCGCTCGGCGCCGTCTTCGGCCTTGTCGGCGGCTGGAACGCGCTCCAGCTCGTCGTCTATGTCCTCGCCGGGCTGTTTGCGTGCGCGTGGCTGCGCGAGCTCGGGTTGCCGCGCGGTCCGGCGCTCGCGGGCGGGCTCGCGTTTGCGATCGCCCCCTATCGCGTCCAGCAGAGCGTCGGCCACCTGCTCGGGCCGATCTCGATCCTGTTGCCGCTCTCGTTGTGGGCGTTCGAACGCGGACGGCGCGGCAGCCGTTGGTGGCTGCTGTTGTCAGCGGCGGCAATCGCGTCGATCCCGCTCTCGGGACAGGTGCACCTCGCTCTCGGCGCGATTCCGTTCTTCCTGTTGTACGCCGTTTGCCGGGCTCGCGACCGGAGTGCGCTCATCGGGGCCGGGCTAGGCGCAGTGGCGGCGGTTCTGGCGGGCGTGCTCGTCCGCGAGACGCTCATCAAGGGGTCGACGGAGGCAGGAGGTCGCGAGCTCGCGGAGATCACGCGCTACTCGGCGAACGCGGGCGACTTCATCTCGCGTCACGTCGGGCAGGGCCGCAGCGAGCAGTTCGTCTTCCTCGGCTGGATTACGCCGGTAGTCGCGTTCATCGGCTTCGTGTTGCTCGTACGTTCGCGCAGGTATGCGCTCGCCGCCGTGCTCGGGCTCGGCGTTGTCGTGCCGATCGTCCTCGCGCTCGGGACGAACACGCCGATCTATTCGGCCGTGTGGCATGCGTTGCCGCCCTTTCGCTTTCCGCGCGTGCCCGAGCGGCTCCTGCCGATCGCGTGCCTGTGCATCGCCGCGCTCTATGCCTTCGCGGTCGCCCGCGCTCATAGGCGTTGGGTTGCAGCGCTGGCGATCTTGGTGCTCTTCCTCGATCTGCACGCGGGCGTCTACCACTCGTCGGCAGCCGGCAACCCTGAAGCGGTCGCGTTTCGCGGCCCGGGGCGGCTGCTCGAGCTGCCCGTGTTCGACCCGAGCGTCCACCTCGGGTCGGTGTACCTCTGGTACGACACTGCGTCCCGGCGCGAGCGGCCCGGCGGCTACTCCACCACGGCGCCGAAAGCCGCGAAGCGGACCGCTGATCGCCTCCACCGGCTGAACTGCGGCGACTGGTCGGGCGGAATGGCCGCCGAGGTCGCCCGCCTCGGCATCCGGGGAATCACGCTTCACGGCGGGCTCTACGACCGAAACCGGGCCGTCACGCCGACGGACTGGTTCGCCTGGCGCGGCTTGCGGGCGCACGGCTGGAACGTCCAACGCGCGGCTGGACCGGTCTTCCTCTTCGAACACCGAGCGCCGCGGCTGCGCGTCGAGCCGACGGAGCCGCCGCGGACGCACCCGATCTTCTGTCAGGGCTGGTACGGCGACACCGGCTCCGGGCGGTACATGAGCGAGCGACATGCGCCGTTCTGGGTCTACGGGAGCGGCGAGTTACGCCTTCGCTTTGCGCCTTCGCAGCTCCGCGCGGCGCGTGACCGTCGACGGGCTGGCAACGCGCCGGCTGCACGGACGTGGGTGGCACCTGGTCACCGTCGACGTGCCGCGGCTGGTGCGGGTGCCCGGCGTCGAACGTCGTGTCGGCCTGAAGCTCGTGGACGTGGCCTCGGGTTAGCTCTGCCCGAGCAACGCCTGGTCGAAGAACCCGACGACGCGCTGCTCGTACTCCTTCGGCCGCGCGTCGATGCCGCCGACATGACCGCTGCCCGGGACTTCCCAGATTTTCTTGGGCTGCCCGCCTCCCGGTAGTAGATGGGGTTGAGGTTCCGCTCACCGTCCTGTCCATGCTCGCCGTAGATGAAGAACACCGGCGTGCGGGCTATCCGGCCGGCGAGGTCCTTCAGGCTAGGTGGCGGCTTGTCGTTCGAGAAGAGCGCAGCCCCCGCCGTGATCGCGGCGAACGACGGGAGGGCGGGCCATTTGCCGCTTCTCGTCATGTCGAGAAACTCGTGGATCGACCGCTCCCCAGCGCCTTCCGAGACAACCGCTTTGAGACCACGAGACTTCGCTGCTGCTTCGAGCATCATCTCCCCGCCCACCGACAGGCCGATGCCGCCGATGCGTGCAGGCTCGACGTCCGGCCGGCTGCTGGAGGTAGCGGACTGCCGCGTCGACGTCCCGATAACCCTCCCACCCGAAGGCGTTGGGATCGCCCTGGCTCTCGCCCTCGCCGCGCCGATCGAACAGCAGCACCCCGTAACCGTGTCGCGCGAGGAGGCGTGCAGGCTTTTGCGTCCCCTTCCGGCCGGGGAAGGAGATCACGGCGGCGCCGTTTCGCGAGGGCACGTACCAGCCCTGCAGGCGAAGCCCGTCGGCGGTCGTGAAGCTGACCTCTTCGTGCATCGCCCCGAGGCGAGGGGTCGGGACGAAGGCCCGAGCTGTATGCGTCAGCGACGTACGCCGACAGGAACGGCACCAGGATCACGTAGCCGACGACGAAGGCCCCGGCCGCCACGAGAACACGCCGCATCCACCGCCATGGAACGCTGTCGTCGGTCCGCCTCGTCCGCCACAGGGTCGCCACTGCGACCCCGATGAGGAGTAGCCCGGCCAGGCCCGCAGCGATCCCCGTGTAGTCGTCACCGGACAGCCGGCCCGAATGCGCGTAGTACACGCCCTCGATGCCCGCGGCGACGCCGAAGATTCCCAGCACCGCTGCGACTGAGGCACGGAGGCCGGGACGCAGCCGCGGATAGACCGCCGCGACCACGAGCAGCACGGCGAAGGGAACGAGGCCGCTGACGAGATGGTCTGCGGCCGAGGTGCCGGGCTGTGGCTGGAAGAAATTGTCGTCGAGCACGTGAACGGCGATCACGGCGAATCGCGGCCTCCGCGAGGATCGTCTCGCGGCTCACAGCGCCGACCAGCTCGCCGAGGCGCTCCCGCGTACTCGACACATGGACATCGGCCGAGGCGCTCATCGGCGCCCGCTACACGGATGCGAACCTTCCCTCCGGCAGGCGGCCCTGCCGGAGGGAAGTGTGTGTTCGGCTCTGGCGCTCATTCGTACTGCAGCGCCTTGAGGATGTTGAGCCGCGCGGCCCGGCGTGCGGGCAGGATCGCCGCCAGCATGCCCGCGACGATCGTCGCCAGCACGAACACGAAGATCGTCATCCACGGGATCGCCAGGACGATGCCCTCGTCGGACAGCGCTTGGGTTGTCAGCACGGCGAGGAACACGCCGACGGCGATTCCGAGCGCGCCGCCGATGAGCGCCGTGATGATGCTCTCGTGCCGGATCATGCGCCGGACCTGCCGCTGGGTCATGCCGACCGCACGCAACATCCCCAGCTCACGCGTCCGCTCGAACACCGAGAGGACGAGCGTGTTCACGACGCCGAAGAGGCTGATGATCACGGATAGGCCGAGCAATCCGTAGAGGACGTTCAGGGTGAGATTGATGTCCTTCGCCTGTGCGTCCTTGAACTGCTCCGCCGTCTGGATCTTCGCGTCCGGGAACGAGGCCAGCGACAGCTCCAGCCGTCCCGTGTTCGCGTCGTTGACGCCGCCCTTGATGTTCACGAGCGTCATCAGGTTCCGCGGTTTCGCGTAGTTCGCGTCGAACGTCGTCGCCGACATCGTCACGGAGCCGAAGGGCGAGCCTCCCTTCGGCGGATCGAAGATGCCTTTCAGCCGCAGGTGGAGCACCTTGGCGGTCGGAGTCGTGACCGCGATTGGTGAGCCGAGCTTCAGGTCATGGTCCTTCGCATAATCCTTGGAGACGAAGGCGCCGTTGCTACCCAGGTGCGCGGGAACGCTCGTGTTCCCACGAAACCATTCGATTCGGACTGTCTTCGCCAGGTTCGGCTCGACCGCAGAGACCTGGACGTTTTTCCCGAAGACGCGAGCGTCGCCGCCGCGGAGCGGGGAGACGGCCGTCACACCCGGAGTGACGGCGACAGCGTCGTCGGCCTGTTTTGTGAACGGATCGAACCCGTTCTCGGCCGTCAGCGCGTAGTCGGCGACGAACAGCTTGTTCACCGCATCGTTGAACGACGAGCGGAGACCGGCGCCGAGAATCGCCACGAACGTGATCAACGCCAGGCCGATCATCAGGGCCGATGCCGTCGAAGCGGTCCGGCTCGGGTTCCGCATCGCGTTCTCGCGGGCGAGCGCGCCGGCGCTGCCGCCGAACTCTGAAGCCGGCCAGCCGAGAATGGACGCAAGCGGGCGGACCGCGCGCCTCGCGTTGACCGCCACGCCGATGAAGAGGATCAACGTGCCGAATGCGAGCGCCAACAAACGGGTTGCGATCGTCAGGCCGCTGCCGAAGATGCCGTAGACGAGCAGCAGGATTCCGAGCGCCAGCGTCACGAGCGAGACGATCGGTCCGAAGCGCGACATGCGGGAGGTCGGCAGGGTCGCCCCCTCACGCACGGCGGCGATGGGCGGCACACGCGTCGCCTTGATCGCGGGCCGGAGGCTCGCGAGCAGCGTCACGACGATGCCGACGAGGAGGCTGACGATGATCGTCCGCGCGGAGAAGACCATGCCTCCCGCCGGGAACTCGACGCCGACCGCGGCGAACAGGGCGTTCAGGCCCTTCGCGATCCCGAGCCCGAGAAAGAGACCGACCAGCGACGCGAGGGTTCCGACGACGAACGCCTCGAGCATGACGGCGCGCAGCACCTGCCGTCGCGAGCCGCCGATCGTGCGGAGCGTGGCGAACTCGCGCACGCGCTGCGCGATCGTGATGGAGAGCGTGTTCGCGATCACGAATGCCCCGACGAAGAGAGCGAGGGCGCCGAAGGCGAGCAGGAACTTCTGGAAGATGCCGATCGCGCCGTTGACGTCGTCGACCGCCTCCTTCGTCTGCGCCTGGGCCGTCTTCACCTTCGCGGTGGGCGGCAGCAAGGGCCGAATCTCGCTGACGAGCTTCTCGGGAGTGACGCCCTGCTTCGCCGCGACCTGGATCCCGTCGAGCTCGCCCTCCTTGTTGAAGAGCTGCTGCGCGGTCGGCACGTCGAAGATCGCGAACGTCGAGGCGCCGATGGACGAGGCGTCTGCGAACGTGGCGATCCCCGTGATCTCGAATTGACGGACACCCTCGTCGGCGGCGAGGCCGATCGGGTCGCCGACCGCGTAGTGCTGCGTGTCCGCCGTGTGCTTGTCGATCGCGATCTGTCCGCTGCCCACAGGCCATCGGCCGGAGCTGAGCTTCAACGGATTGAACCGCTGGTCGTTCGGCGGGTCCACGCTCGTGGCGGTGCTCGAGCCGCCGTTCGTCGAGATGACCTTGCCGTCGCGGCCGATGAGTTTCGCCTCGTCCTCGATCACGCCTGCAGCAGCAGCCACGTCGGGGAGCTGCTTCACCTTCGCCAGCACGGTGGCGGGAAAGGCGGGGGTCTCGGCAGTGTTGCTGTCGGTGTTCTTGAACGCCACCTTGCCGCTGATGACGGCGTCTGCGTTCTTGAACGAGTCGTCGACGATCCCCGTGTAGGCGGCCTTGATCGTGTCGGTCAGGACATAGGTCCCGCTGATCATCGAGACGCCGAGGATGATCGCGAGCGCCGTCAGAAACGTGCGGAACTTGCGGCCGAGGAGTCCTTTGAGGGCTACGCGTGTCATCGCGCGAGCTCTTCCGTGACGGCGATCACCTCATGGGCCTCAGTGCGCCCGAGGTCGCGGACGATCACGCCGTCGGCGAGGAAGAGGATCCGGTCCGCAATCGCCGCTGCGCGCGGGTCGTGAGTCACCATCACGGTGGTCTGCCCGTACGTGTCCACCGAGTTACGCATCAGGTCGAGGATCTCGCCGCCCGTCTTCGAGTCGAGGTTGCCGGTCGGCTCGTCGGCGAAGACGATCGTCGGCTTGCTGACCAGCGCACGCCCGATCGCGACCCTCTGCTGCTGTCCGCCCGAAAGCTCCGAGGGACGATGGCTGCTGCGGTCGGCGAGGCCGATCCTCTTCATCAGCTCGTCGACCCACTTGCGGTCGGGCTTCTCGCCGGCGAGCGACAGCGGCAGCACGACGTTCTCTTCCGCCGAGAGCATCGGTAGGAGGTTGAAGAACTGGAAGATGAAGCCGATGTGCTCGCGACGGAGCTTCGTCAGGTCGGTGTCGTTCAACTTGCCGATCCTGGTACCGGCGATCGTGACCTCACCGGACGTCGGCTGGTCGAGCCCCGCGAGGATGTGCATGAGGGTCGACTTGCCCGACCCCGAGGGCCCCATGACGGCCGTCAGCTTCCCGGGCGCAACCTGCAATGAGACCCCGCGGAGCGCGTCCACCGCGGTCTCGCCCTCACCGTAGCGGCGGCTCAGCTCGTGTGCTTCGACGACCGACGCGCCGGCTGTTTCAGCCGCTTGGCGTCCGTCGGCCTGTGCTGCAGGCATCGCTATCGCTGTCATCTTCAGCTCCTTGTATCCGTGGCTTGCGCCGGTCGCGGCCGGCGCGTCGATCAAGTCCGTTGGTTCCGGCTCGTCTTGAATCACGCGCGACTTCATCGCCGCTGCCTCATCGCTGCTCCTCTCGACGTGAGAGGGTCGCAATCAACGTCGCATGCCCTGGAGGAACAGGGAAGGCGGTCAACCTGTCGTTTGAGGGGGCGGGTTTCTGGTGTGTTGCGGTTGCGCCCGGGTCAGGCCCGGAGAAACGCGAGCACTGCGAGCACCCGCCGTGACTCGCTTCCCGTCGACGGAAGCCCGAGCTTCCCGAAGATGCTCGAGACGTACTTCTCGACGGCGCGGGTCGTGATCACCAGCTTGTCCGCAATCCCCTGGTTCGAGCTGCCCTCCGCCATCAGGACGAGCACCTCGCGCTCGCGTGGCGTCAGGAGCTCGAGCGGGTCGTCGCTTCGTTGCCGCGAGAGCAGTGTCGAGACGATGATCGGGTCGATGGCGAAGCCGCCGTCCGCGACGCGGCGAACGGCCGAGATGAAATCGTCGACATCGCTGATGCGGTCCTTGAGCAGGTAGCCGACTCCTTCCGCCGAGTCCGCGAGGAGCTTCATCGCGAGGCCGAGCTCGACGTACTGCGACAACACGAGTACGCCGATCGACGGATGGCGTTCCCGGATCTCGATGGCCGCGCGAAGACCCTCGTCGCTGTGCGTCGGCGGCAGACGGATGTCGACGATGACGGCATCCAGCGAATTGCCACGCACTTTGAGCAGAAGCTCGTCCGCGTCTCCGCATTGGGCGACGACGTCGAATCCTGCTTCGCCGAGGAGCCGGGTGAGGCCCTCGCGAAGGAGGACGCCGTCCTCTGCGATCGCTAGGCGCACGGGATCTCCGCTCTGACTCGTGTTCCACCGCCGATCGGTGTCCAGATTCGTAGCCGTCCGCCGAGCGCCTCTACTCGGTCGGCGAGCCCGCGCAGGCCGCTGCCATCTTCGGTGTCGGCTCCGCCAATCCCGTTGTCGACGACCTCGACGACGACTTGGCCGTTCCTCTGGGCCACGTCGACCGTGGCAGAACTCGCCTGTGCGTGTTTCCCGATGTTGGCGAGGCTCTCCGAGATCACGTAGTACGCCGCGACCTCGTACGGCTCCTGGAGCCGCCCTGCGACGTCCACGTGCAGCCGGACCGGGACCGGTGCACGAGCGACCATCGACTCGAGCGCCACTTCCAATCCGTGTCCGCTCAGGACGGCCGGGTGGATCCCGCTGGCGACGTCGCGTAGCTCCTCGAGCGAGCGAGCGATCTCACCACGCGCCTGATCGAGCCGAGCTTGTGCTGCCGGATTGTTGCTGAGCCGCTGCTCGAGCAGACTGAGCTCGAGCGAGAGAGCGACCAGCCGCTGCTGTGCGCCGTCGTGGAGATTGCGCTCAAGTCGCTGCCGCTCCCGCTGGCCCGCGGCAATCACGCGCGCCCGCGAGCCTTGGAGCTCTTCGAGGCGCGCCTTCAGCTCGGCGTGCAGGCGGGCGTTCTCGAGCGCGATGCCGGCAGTAGCGGTGACCGCGTCGAGCAAGTCGCGCTCGTCGTCGAGCGCTGGATCGTGGAGCAACGCCGCGACGTGCGCCCCCTCGCGGTCGATCAGCGTCGTCGCTCGGCCGCTGCGATCCGGAACCTCAACCGGCCGGCCGTCGAGATCGACGTAACTTCTGAAGTCGGGGAGCCAGTAGGCGAGCGTCAGGGAAGGGTCGCGCAACGCTCGGGCGAGCGCATCCCGGAGGTCTCTGGCCGCGAGGTCTGCTCGCAGCTCGAGCACGAGGTCCCCGACGGCGGAGCGCGCCAAACGCACGTCGAGGAGTCCGATCAGGAACACGACGGGAGAAAGCCCGATCACGACGAGCATGGTTCGCTGGATCGGGCGAAAGGCCGTGCTGAAGAGATCGAAGCCGCCGATCGCGAAGACGACTGCGACGAGTAAGAGACCCACCGCGAACGAGTCGATCAGCAGAGCGATCGAGCGACGTCGAGGCCGGTGCCCGTGTCGCTGCCGGGCGGCGAGGATGCCGATGCCGACCAAGCAGGCTGCGCTCAGGGAGAGAAGCTGGACCTTCTCCACGACTCCCGCCACTCCGGGTCGAGTCCAGATCGCGAGCAGGTTGTCGGGCCCCATGGCACCAAGCGCCATCTTCACGAGCTGGAGGCCGACTGCCGAGGCATAGGCGGCTCCGACGAGCACTCGCTCGAACCTCGAGCTGAGGCGGCCGTCGGGAAACGCGAGAAACACGTGCAGAAAGATCGCCGCGGGCAGGATGTCGAACACCGCTCCTGCCGTATAGAGGTGGTCCTGGTGCTCGAACTGCAGCGTCGAAAGACCGATCGCGAAACCGCCGGCGATCATCAGCATCCCGAGGCGGCTCTCGGGACGCCGCAACCAGGCAACCAGCCCGACCAGGATGTACGAGACGCTGATCCACTCGAGCAACACGAGCTGGATCTGGCTGACGTGGTTCACCCTCAGCGCGAGCGTGACGGAGTAGACCGGCGCAACCAAACCGACGGCCGCAATCGCCAACACGTATGCGCTTCGGGGGCGCGCGCGAGAGGCGAAGGCCCGCAGAGAGGTGAGGCCCGCATGGTGCGCGAGCGCGGAAGCCGCCATACCCAACCCCTTTCTCGGTCCTCGGTCGCCCTCTTTCGAAGACGGGCCCTTTCACCACCGCCCGGGGCAGGGACCGGGCACCTGGGTGGAGGAAAGGAAGCGTCTGCGAACGAGGATACTCCCGTGCGCGCCGCGGTCAAAGGGCGGATCTACATGCGGCAGCGGCTAGTCCCGCCGTAACCCTTCACCCTGCTTGCAGCAGCCGCCAAGGGTCGTAGACTGCGCACGCCCCCTTCCGAAAGGAGCAGAACGTGCTCGTTGCCGCTGACTACCCCTTCCTCGATGTCCTCTGGACGATGTTCATCTTCTTCCTCTGGATCATCTGGTTCTTCCTGCTGTTCCGCGTGATCGTCGACATCTTCCGACGCAAGGACATCGGCGGAGGGAGCAAGACGCTCTGGTTGCTGTTCGTCATCCTCCTGCCGTTCCTCGGCGTGTTCGTGTACCTGATCGTCAACAGCAACGAGATGGCAGATCGCGATACGAGGCAAGCTCAGGCGTCACAACAGCAGTTCGACTCCTATGTGAAGGAGGTCGCCGGCAGCGGCGGCGCTGCCGCCGAGATCGACAAGGCGAAGCAGCTGCTCGACAGCGGCGCGATCACGCAGGAAGAGTTCGACACAATCAAGGCAAAGGCACTCGCCACCTGAATTCCAGACTGCGGCCGCCGGCGAGCCAGATGCGTCTCGCCGGCGGCTGAGCTGTGTTAACCGAACCAGAAGACCTCGACCGGGCGGAGCTCCGAGCCGTCCTGGAACGCCACTGGGGGCTTGGGAAAGCACAGCTCGAGTACATGCCCGTCGGGTTCGGCAGTCACCACTGGCGAGCAGTCGACTCTGGCGGCGTGTGGTGGTTCGTCACCGCCGACGACTTACAGGCAGGTTTCCAGGCAGACCAGGACACCAATGCAGCGTTCGCTGCACTCGACAGTGCATACCGCACAGCGTCATGGCTCCACGACGAAGCCGGGCTCGAGTTCGTCGTTGCGCCTCTTCGCGATCCCGAGGGGATCGTCATCCGTCGCCTCAGCGACCGCTACGCCGTCACGGTCTCACCCTTCGTCGTCGGCGAGTCGAGCGCATGGGGCCCGTACGAGTCGGCTGACGATCGCCGAGATCTGGGACGCATCCTGGGCCGACTCCACGCTGCGACGCAGCACGTGCCCGCGGACCTTCCACGTCGCGACGACCTTGCCGTGCCGGCGAGAGCCACGTTCGTTGCAGCCCTGGAGGACCTCGATCGCCCGTGGGCCTTCGGTCCCGTACGCGGAACCGGTCCGCCGGTTGCTCCAGGCGAACGCCGGCGACCTCGAACGGCGGTTGCAGGAGTACGACGACCTGGCCGTACAGCTACGCGAGAGCTCCGAAACGTGGGTCGTCACGCACGGCGAGCCTCATCGAGCAAACGTGATCCGTGATCGGCAAGGCGGAGTCCGGCTCGTCGACTGGGATACAACCCTGATCGCCCCGCGCGAGCGGGACCTGCGAATGATCCTCGACGACGACCTGACCGGGTGGGACGACTACATCGCCGCCGCAGGCCAGGCCACCCTGAACCGGCAGGCGATCGAGCTGTACCGCCGCTGGTGGGAGCTTGCCGATGTCACGACGTTCGTCGACGTCTTTCGCCGAGAGCATGCGCGAACGGAAGACACGGCGAAATCCTGGAGGGTGCTCAGCGAGAACCTGTCGGGCTAGTCCTCCTGAACGAGCGTCCCGCCCCAGGTGGCTGGGTCGACGTCCTCCAGCGTCTCGGAGAACGTCCAGCGGTGGCCCGCCGGATCTTCTGCCGCGTACTGGCGCTCCCCGTACTCGAAATCGGTGAGCTCCATGACGATCCGAGCGCCGTTGCTCCGCGCGCGTTCGCAGTGGGCGCGAGCGTCGTCCACGCGCACGAGGACCGAGTGCGTCACTTCTCCCGGTCGCGGCGGCCGCTGGTCTCCGTGGACGTCTGCGACGACGACTGCGCCGTCGCCGACTTCGAGCTGCGAGCGGTGCGCCTCGCCGATACGGAGACGCTCCTCGAAGCCAAACGCCGCGTTGAGCCACCTGACCGCCTCGCGCACGTCCGGATAGATGAGGACGGGAATGACGACAGGCGACGGAATGGAGCGGTTCTGCTTCACCGGCTCGGTAGCGGCTGAGTCGTCACCCGTCCGGCCTGGTCGACACTGACGAGTAGACGTTCGCCGCCGCGCAAAAGCACCGCGGAGTCCGCAGATTGACTCTCGAGCGCCCAGCCCTGCGCCGTCCAGCTTCCGACCGCGGCGTCGAGGCGTCGCACTCGTTCTTCAGCGGGAACGCCTCCGCCGCCGCGTCGCGCGAGCAGCGCCACGAGCGCTATCAGCGCGACGGCAAGAATCCCGAGCAGCACCCAGACCCATGTCGGCGTCTCGTTGCTCGAGCTCGACGCGGACGTGGTGATGCCGGTCGGGACGATTCGCCGGGTCGTCGTCTGCTCGACGGTCGTGACCAGGGTCGTTCCAGGCGCCGTGGTCGTCTCGACCGTCGTCGTCGTCGCGGTCGTTGTTTCAGTCGTTTGGGCTCCGGCACCGATCGCCAGGAGAGCCCCCGCGGCAAACAACACGGCGAGACCCGAGACTTTCAGCGCTCTCGCCACAGCCAGACGAGTCGAGGCTGTCCAGCGGGAGGCATCCACGCGGACAAGCATGTCAAATGCCCATCCGACCGCCTCGGGATGGATCGGTCAGAGCGGGCTCACCAGATGATCGAGCAGTCGTACGGCTCAGTCTCGCCAACTGCCACTTCCCGGCCGTCGAGGACGTCCTCGACGGCCAGCTCGAGGTAGGGCACGGTGACGGTGGAGGCCTCCCGGGAGTCGGTGACCCTGCCCCGGTAGCGGAGTCGCCGCCTTTCGTCTGGGACGAAATCGGCGAGAGTGCCGGCCGCGGGAAACACGGCCTGTGCGCCGCGCGCCTGAGCCGAGCGGACGCGATCAGGCGTATGTCGGCTGTTGGCTGTGACGAGTAGCCGGGTCGACGCCGGCGAACGTGAGAAAGTCGGTCATCTCGAACGTCCCATCCGGGCCGAACGTCGGTCGCCACCTCGGCTGGGCGACGAGGTAGCTGTTCGGGTCGGTCTCGAGGAGCCCGATCAGGACTTCGGCGATGATGCGCCCCCCGACGGGGCCGAGCCGCAGGCCGTCTTCGAGCAGCTGAGCCTCTTTGAGCGTGTAGTACCAGAGCGGTGTGCTCTTGTTGAACCCGTATGGCTTGAGCTCCTTCAGGTCCTGCTTACGGATCGGCTCGACGCCCATCGCGGCCGCGATCGACTGACCGGAGGGGAGGCTCCAGGTGAGGTGACGGAGCAGTGTGCGCTGCGGTAGCACGGTCGGCTGGTCGTGGCTGGCGATGGCGCCGAGCGGCAGCGTGAAGAGCGGCGTCGAGAGGTGCGTGTCGATCCGCTTGTTGCGTTTCACCTGCCCGTCGCCGAAGTCGAAGAACGTCTGCCAGCCGATGAAGCGACGCCGGGCGCGGAAGCCGCCGCGCAAGTCCGTGGGATCGGAAGCGGCATCGTTCTGGGCGGGATCGAAGATGAAGCCGAAGAACGGATTGCCGTTCTCGCCCTTTAGGTTCGCGCGGTAGGAGGGGCGGACCATGCTGTGGCCGAAGCGATAGCAGGCGCCGCCGAACTCCACGGGAATGAACGCCTCCCCCAAGCCGACCCTGTAGAACCGGCGGCCGCGGGCAAGCACGTCGTCGACCATCACCTGCCCGACAACGAGCGGGAGAAACTCGTGCAGGACGAGCCACTGGTAGTGCCAAGTCGTCAGCCGCCGCGCCTGCGCGAACGCGTCCTGCCAGGCAGCGGCGCCGTTTGCGCGCGCGTAATCGACGGCGTTGTTGTGGAAGAGGATGAACGCGCAGTGCATGTCCGGCGATGACCAGGTGCTCGTCGTTGCGCGGGTCGCCGATGATCGCCGTGCCGTCGGCCAGCCGCGGCAGATCCTCGAAGATCCCGCCGGTGTCGATCAGGAGCTTCGCCGGGTCGTTCGCCGTGTCGTAGAGCGCCGGGCTCATGGTCGGGCCGCCGCCGTAGACGGAGTCGAGATCGAGCGACGGTGTCCGCCCGTTCGGGGATGTCGACGGCTCGGTCGGACTGCCGAGTGTCGAGCTCGTGTCGAATGTGATGTCGTGATCGATGAACTGGCCGAAGAATGTCGTGCCGGCCGTGTGTGCCGGGTTGTCCGGGTTGTTCACGCTCAGGCTCGGATCGGTGATCAGCCTCACCGGTCCGGCGCTCAGCTGATCCACTGCGTCAATCGGCCCGCCCTGGGCCCCGACCGCCAGGAGCGATTTCGTGACGCCTCTGCTCGCCGGCGCGAAGGGCTCCAGGCCCGGAAAGATCCGTCCGAAGTGCTGCGGGGCGGTCGACACGAACCCGCTCCGCGCGGGCGCCGCCTGCACCGCCGCGGCCTGGGAGCCGGAGATGCCGCCGCCCACGGCGACGGCACCCACCCCTAACCCAGCGCGTTTCAGGAAGTCGCGCCGGCCGTAGCGCGAGCTCGTGGCAGGTTCACTCGTCGTCGTCGAACGGGTCATCTCGTTGCTCCTTCCGAGTCCGTGATTCGTCTACGACGGGTGGGCTCGCAGTCGGCCAGCGAGGCCTCCCTGCCCACGAAGATCTCCCGCTCGAGGTCGGCTCGATGCCCAGGGGAACGAAGACTCGCGGCCGGGTGGCCGGATCGACGATCCGCTCGAGGGACGCCGTGGGAGTGCGCGCGGGATCGCCCTCGAGTACCTCCGCCGCGGTCGTCCCGTCGACCTCTCGCGCGAGCTCGTCGCGCTCGGTGACGAAGAGGAGGAAGCGAGGAGTAGGCAGCGAGACGGCAACGACCGCGGCAGACGTCTCGCGGAAGGTCCGGAGCGCAAGCTCGAGCGCCAGCCGACGGGGAAGGAGCTCTTCCGCCGAGCGGGCGAAGCGGCGTGCAGGGTATGGGCAGGTGGCGTGACGAGAGCAGATCGCGTAGTAGATCCCGTTGTCGGCCGCGACCGTGCGCGCCTCGAGGAGGTCCGAGGACAACAGCGTGAACGACTCGAGAACGCCGGTCGACGTCGCTTCCGTCACCAGGAGCCGCGGGCCGAGCGGCACGCCGTAGCGGCTATTCAACTCGAGCCGGATCCTCTCGGCGCCTGCCAATGCGAGAGGGTCCAGCGCCGTCGAGTCGGCGGCTGCCTTAGCGGCCGCGGCCGGGAGAGCGACGATAAGCACGATCGCGGCGATCGTCAGGGCGCTTCGGCTGGTCCGCGCCATCCCCATCCTCCTTTTCGACGGCCGCGTGCCTAACTGAAAATTAGGTCCGCGGGCACTCGGCCGCATCGGCCGGACTGCCCAGCTTGTCGCGCGCGTCTACCTAACTTAGGTGCGGGCCCGATTGGGCGCGAGGCCGAGGCGCACCGCTTCCGAGCTCGCCTCGGCGCGTGTCCGCACGGACAGCTTCCGCAGGATCGCGGAGACGTGGTGGTCGACGGTCTTCGGCGAGAGGAAGAGCCTCTCGGCGATCTCGCCGTTCCGCAGGCCATCTGCCACGAGCGCGAGCACCTCGAGCTCACGCCGTGTGAGACCGGCGGGGCTCTGGCGTGTACTACGACGCGGACCGCGGGGCAGCCCGCGCGCGCCACGCTCCCGGAGACGGCGCGCAACGATCGCCGCCGCCGGCTGCGCGCCTAACGCGTGAAACTCGTCCAACGCTTGGCGCAACGCCTCGTCGTCGTCGGCGTCCGCGAGCGCGAGTGCCGAATCGTAGGTGCAGCCGCTCCGGCGCCAGGCTTCCGCAGCGGCGGCCCATTCGCCGGCAAGTTGAAGCGCGTACGGCACCGCCGTCTGTCCCGGTACCTCCTCCTCGACTCCGGCACGCCGCCGCCATACGGCCAGCTCCCCGGCGGGCCAAGGGGATTCCAGTTGGACGGCGAGTCGAAACGCCTCCTCCGTTGCGGGCGCGATCTTCTCCGGTCGGCCTTCGAGCCAGGCGGCCTCCGCTTGCGCGGCAGCGACCTGCGAGGTCCACCAGAGCTGCGTCGTCTCTTGCGCGACTCCGTGGGCCTCGGCGAGAGGTGTCCACGCGTCCGGGTCACCCCGTCGCGCGCGCAGGAGACCCAGAACGATCCGCGCCTGCAACGACGAGAGCGTGCACCGCTGCGAGAGGACGAGTGATGTCGTATCCGCCGCGTGATCCCATGCTCCTCGCTGGAGCTCGAGCCAACTCTGCATCGCCAACAGCAGCCGTCCCCAGACGGCGAGGTCACGTTCCTCGCAGAAGGCGAGACCGGGATAGACACGGGTCGCCATCTTGTCCAGCGACCGCTCGCGGCATGCTGCCATGCCGAGGAACACGTATGTACGGCCGATCTGGTTGTCCAATCCGCCTTCTGTCGCCAGCGAAAGCGTCTGTTCGAGCTTCCGCCGCCCGTCAGGCTCACCGCGGAGCGCCTCGGAGGCGCCCAGGCCGCCAAGGGCGCTGATGTAAACCTCTTTGTCGTCGAGGCGTCGCGCCACTTCGATTGCCTTTGCCGCCCAGTCCCCGGACTGCTGCAGGTCCTCCGAAAGCAATGTGATCCCTGCGAGCGCGGAGTAAGCCATGCCAAGCTCGCGCCCGGGCGGAAGCTGCTCCAACAACGACAGCGCCTGCCTGGCAACACGGATCGCATCCGGGGCGCGACCCGTGTTGTGCTGCACGAGAGCCAGCCAACGGAGCGCGTCGCCTTCTCTTCGCGTGTCACCGAGCTCGCGGTACTTCGCGATCGCCTGCGCAGACGCGGCTTCCGCGTACGCGTCCTGGGTTGTGAGAAAGCACTCGAACGACCGACGCGACCAGAACTCCTGCACACTTCTCCGGCGGGCTCGTCGCGGCAAAACGAAGTGCGCGTGCGTACTGGGCCGCAGCCTCGCGATGGGCGCCGACCGACGCGGCGCGCGCGGCCGCAGCAGGCGCGTATCGCAGCACGGCGTCGTGGTCGCCCGCTGCCTCTGCATGGTGCGAGAGCCGGGCCGCATCGCCGCCTGGGCTCGCCTCGAGCGCGCGCAGAGCGGCGCGATGGAGCACGGCGACTCGATCAGGAGCGCTCGCCTCCTCGATTGCGAGCCGCGCGAGCTCATGCCGAAAGCGGACCGAACCTCCCTCTGCGATGAGCATGCCTGCAGCAAGGCATTCGTCGAGGGTCCCGAGCGCAGCCGGGACGATTGCCTCGAGCAGCCACAGCTCCGCGTGTGCGGGCCACAGTGCGACCGCTTCCAACAACGTCCAGGCCGTCGGCGTCAGCCGGGCAGCGCGCGCAAGGACGGCGTCGCGGACTGTCGCGGGGACCTCTTCGCCGGTCGCGAGGACCTCGGTTACGAAGAACGGGTTGCCACCGGTCCTTCGGTACAACTCCTCAGGTTCGGCAAAGTCCGGCGTTGCCAGCGCCCGGACGGCTTCGAGTGACAGCGGCGCGAGCTGCAGGCGTCGAATCGACTCGCTCGATCCGAGCTCGCCGAGCGCGCGCCGGAGTGGATGAAACCGGCCGAGCTCAGTGTCTCGATAGCTCATGAGCACCACCGCCGGGACAGTGCTGCGGGACCGGCCGAGCAATCGGAGCACGTCGAGTGTCGCGTCGTCGGCCCAGTGCACGTCCTCGAGCACCAGGATCGTCGGCCCCTTGCTCCGCAGCTCTAGCACGAGGGCCTGTGAGATCGCGTGAGGAGTCGAGCCACGCTCTAGGAGCTCCTGGAAGTTGCGCGCGCATGACGGCGCGAACTCGACGAACGGAGCGAGCGGGCTGGGTGTGAGAAGTGGCTCGCAGGCGCCCCACAGGATGCGCGCCGACGGGCTACACGCATCGCAGAATCGTCGTAACAACGACGTCTTGCCGACGCCGGCCTCCCCGCTCAGGAGGACGACGCGCCCCTGGGCGCTCTGCTGCACCGACAGCAGAGAATCGACGAGTACCGACAAGGCCTCGTCCCTCTCGAGCAGGTCGCCTGCTATCTGCGAGAGATCAACGGCAGCTACGTGTCCCACTCGCTCGATTGTGTCCCGAGTGCCCGGACCCTTCAAGCGATACTTCACAGGGACTCAACGGGAACGACGGGACTCGAACTCGCGCTTTACCCCCGTGATCCGCTTACGGAGCGGGCCGCCTGCACGCTGACCGTTCGGCGATGAGGGCTCGGCAACTCCCTCCGGGCAACCGCACGAGCAGCCGCCTCGCCCGACGGCGACGGCCGGCGAGTTGGAAAGATCTGTTATGCCCTATTGATACGGACCGAGAAGCACTTGCGTCCTCGTCGCAGGTCTGAGATGACTCACGTGGGTCATGGCGTCGGCACCGAGGCAGCCATACATTGCGAGCGAGGAGGCAGTGGCCCGTCGGCGGGCGACACGGGACCTGCCTCCACCACGGCCTGCCCCTTCAAGAAGGGGTGGGCCGTCATCGCCGCTCGTCACTCGCGGCGTGGCGTTCGAGCTACCCCTACAGAGAGGGCTACCACATGAAGGTTCTAATGGTGATCACGATGATCCGAGCGTGTTCAGGTTCTGGCGGCGCGGCGTGAGCAAGCGCGAGCGTGACCTGATCGACAAGCTGACGGCACTACGCGCGCAGGTGGATGAGGTCGTGGAGGCATTGATGCCCGCGCCCGTCGGGGCGCGGGGGCAGCTTGGCTTGGACTGCCAGCGAATCTGGACTCTCCCCGACGGCAACGACGAGTTGTTGCGGGAGAACGATGAGGAGGCCGCGGTCTACATCGGCGAGCTGTTCGAGAAGCGGACGCTCCAACTCAACTAGCGTTTTCACATGGTGGCGGGCGCCCAGCGTGGTGGCCCGGCTCGTCGGCGAGCGGTCCAGGTAGGCCATGTCTAGCGACATTTCATGACGTCTACGACCAGGACAACCGCACGGTTGAGCCAAACGGACTTGGCGAGAGGCGTCCTCTACATCCCCATCGAGTGATACCCCGAGTCGACGTAGAGCGTCGTTCCGGTCACGTTCCTCGCGTCGTCCGAGAGCAGGTATGCCGCTGCGGCGCCGACGTCGTCGGCCTCGACGTGCCGGTGCAAGGGCGACCGTTCCTCGACGATCGCCTCCATCGTCGAGAAGCCCGCGATCGACCGCGCGGCGAGCGTGCGCACCGGGCCGGCGGAGATCGCGTTGACGCGGATGTTCTTCTGGCCCAGGTCCCACGCGAGGTAGCGGACGGACGCGTCGAGCGCGGCCTTCGCGACGCCCATGACGTTGTAGTGCGGGACTGCGCGCTCGCCGCCGAGGTACGTCATCGTCAGGATCGAGCCGCCGCCGCGCGCGTCCATCAGCGGTTCGGCGGCGCGCGCGCACGAGACCAGGGAGTACGCGCTCACGTCGAGCGCAAGCCAGAAGCGATCGCGGGGGGTATCCGTGAACCGTCCTTCCAGGTCCTCGGCCGCGGCGAAGGCAACGGCGTGCACCAGCAGGTCGAGACCGCCGTCGAACGCTGCGCCGACCTCGTCGAACACACGCGCAACATCGTCGTCCGAGCGCACGTCGCACTCGGTCACGAGTGGACTGGACACGGACTCCGCCAGGTCGCGCACGCTCTTCTCGATGCGCTCGCCCTGATACGTGAATGCGAGCTCCGCGCCGCCGTCGGCTAGGCGCTTCGCGATCGCCCAGGCGATCGAGCGTCGGTTCGCGACGCCGAGAACCAAACCTCGCTTCCCCTCGTAGGTCCCGGTCATTGCGCGAGCATAAATCCCTTCCGCTACATTCCGTCCCCTTGCGCCGTTCCGTGGCTGTCCTCTTGTTCGTAGCGGCGTTGGCGTCGAGTGTTCCCGCGGGAGCGGCTCTCGTTCCGATCAAGCGCACGTACGGCGATCGCACGGTGCCTCGAGTTCGCACGGGAACGCTCTCGATCCCGAGAGACCAGGCGTCGGGCCGCGTCCGGATCATCGTCGGCCTGCAGCTCCCCCCGCTCGCGCGCGTGGTACGGACGCTCCCTCTCGGCAGCCGGCGGGAAGCGGAAGCTGAGCACGTCGAGCGCCGCATCACGCAGCTACCTCGCGCGCGTGGACGCCGCACAGCGAAGCGCCGTAACGAAGCTGCAGCAGGCGATCCCCAGCGCGCGCGTGGGCCGCCGGTTCCAGATCGTCCTCGACGGGCTGACCGTGTCGCTGCCGGCGACGAAGCTGCCACAGGTCGCACGCCTCGGCTTCGTCCGCAAGCTCTACCCGAGCGTGCGCTACACGCTGACGACCGACACGAGCCCGGGCGTGATCGGCGCCGACGAGCTGCACCAGCTGACGAGCGCGCGCGGTGAGGGGATCAAGATCGGCGTCGTCGACGACGGCGTCGACAACACGAACCCGTACCTCAATCCGGCCGGCTTCTCGTATCCGCCCGGATTCCCGAAGGGCGGCAAACGCTGGACGACGCCGAAGGTCATCGTCGCGCGCGCGTTTCCCGGGCCGAACTCGGGCAAGCCCGGTCGGCTGGCGGTCGACCGGAAGGCGTCCTTCCACGGCACCCACGTCGCGGGGATCGCGGCGGGAGATTCCGGGACCTGCTCACCCGGAGGACGCGACCATCCGCCGACCTGCGGGCTCTCGGGTGTCGCTCCGCGAGCGTACATCGGCAACTACCGGGTCTTCAACGTCCCGACCCCGCTTGGTCATGTCGCGAACACGCCCGAGATCGCGGCCGCGTTCGAGGCCGCCGTCCGGGACGGCATGGACGTCATCAACTTCTCCGGCGGCGGTGCAGAGACCGATCCGGCGAACGACGCCTTGATCGAGGTGATGCACAACGTTGCCGCGGCCGGTGTCGTTCCGGTGATCGCGGCGGGCAACGACCGAGAGGACTTCGGCCTCGGCACTGTCGGGTCACCGGGCACCGCTCCGGACGCGATCACGGTCGCGGCCGTGTCGAACACGCACCTGTTCGCACCGGTCCTGTCCGTGCGCACGCCGGCTGCACCGGACACGCTGCGACGCATCGCCGTCGCGAGCGCCGCGGGCGCCACCTTTCCCGCGTCGTTCTCCGTCGCGCCGCGACGGCTCGTCGACGTCGGCTCGCTCACCTCGGGCGGCGCGCCCGTCGATCCACGTCTCTGCGGCCCTGATAGCGACACGAACAATCCCAACCTGACCCCGCTGCCAAGTGGATCCCTGAACGGCGACGTCGCGCTCGCCTCGCGCGGCCACTGCACGTTCCTCTCGAAGGCGATCCGCGCGGCACGCGCCGGCGCGATCGGCCTCGTGCTCTCCGACAATCGCCCGGGCACGGCCAATGGGATTCCGGTCCAGTTGCCCCTGCCCGCGGGCATGATCTCCGACCTCGACGGCGCGCGTCTCCGCGCCTATCTCGCGACCACGCGCGGGACGACGGACGTCACGATCGGCAACACGATCAATCGGGTCGACGACGGCCGCAGCGGGGTGATGATGAGCTTCTCGTCCGGCGGCCCGACCGCCTTCGACCACCGGCTCAAGCCGGACGTGTCCGCCCCGGGAGGCTCCATCCTCTCCTCCACGCTGCCGGAGTTCACCGGCGGGGCGCCGTTCGCCGTCTTCGACGGCACGAGCATGGCGACGCCGCACGTGGCCGGCGCGGCTGCGCTCCTCGTCCAGCTTCACCCCGGGTGGACGCCGCAGCAGGTGAAATCCGCGCTCGTCTCGAGCGCAGGCGCCGCCTGGGCCGACACCGCGCGCACCGAGGAGGCTCCCGTGACCCTGGAGGGTGCGGGCCTCGTCGACCTGCCGGATGCGGCCAAGCCGGGCATCTTCACGGAGCCGAGCACGCTCTCCTTCGAGGAGCTGGACGCCACCGAGGGCAGCGTCAGCAAGGCGCTCCTCGTCCGCGTCACCGACGCAGGTGACGGAGGAGGCACCTGGCAGGTCGAGCTCCATCCTCAGGCGGCCACATCGGGCGCGGGGCTCGATGTCCCGCCCGCGATCGTCGTCCCACCCGGTGGCGAGGCGGACCTCGTCGCCGTCGCCCGTGCGGCCGCAGGAGCAGCAAGCGGCGAGAACTACGGCTTCGTCCTGCTGCGCAAGGGGGATGTGACGCGCAAGATCCCCTACGAATTCATCGCCGAGCGACCGCAGCTCGAGCTTCTGCAACCGAAGCGGCTGAAGAAGTTCCAGCTCGGAGACACGATCAACGGCGCGAACCGCGTCACGAGCTACTGCTGCCCCGCGGCGCCGTTCGGCCCGGCACCGGACTACGTCGGTCCGACGATGGACGAGTCCGGCGCCGAGACGCTGTACGTGACGAGCATCGACAAGCCCGTCGCCAATCTCGGGGTCGCCGTCGAGTCGGCGACCGCGGGCGCGCTCATCCATCCGTGGTTCCTGGGATCGCCCGACGAGCGGGACGTCCAGGGCTACGCGGGAACCCCCGTCAACGTCAACAACCTCATGGCCGACTTCTCCGTCGACCTGGGCACAGCCGGTGCGTCGTTCCCGAGGGTGCAGCGCTTCTACGTCAGCGTCGATTCGGGCAACGATCCGTTCTCGAACCGCCCGCTCCCCGGCCGTTACGTCCTGCGCTCGTGGGTCAACGATGTCCGGCCCCCGAGGATCACGCTCCTGACGAGACGCGTCGCGAGTGGGCGCCCGACCATCGTCGCCCGCGTGACGGACGCAGGAGCAGGTGTCGATCCGCTTTCGCTCGTGATCGCCTACCGCAATGTGCTCGTGGGCGCGGCGCTGTACGACCCGGACTCCGGCGTCGCCATCTTCCCACTCCCGCCCGCGGCAGCCCGGATTCCCGCCGGCACGACGCGGGCCGTGCTGACCGCGTCCGACTTCCAGGAGGCGAAGAACGTCAACTCGGTTGGTAGCGACATCCTGCCGAACACGGCCTTTCGCCGGGTGGCGATCAGGGCCGTCAGCGGGCCCGCCCTCACGTGGGTCGTCCCCGCGACGAACGAGTGCGTCGGCCGGAGCGCTGGCCTCCTCGTGGTCGCGAGCTCCACCAGCCGGATCCGTTCCGTGCGCTTCTTCGCCGACGGCAGGCGGATCGGCGTTGATCGACGTGGGACGGCGGGCGTGTTCACTGGGTCCTGGGGAACGCGGCTCGTGCATGCAGGGCATCACGAGCTCACCGCCGTTGCGACCGACGCCGGCGGCAGAACCCTCGCGGCGACGCGCGACGTCCGAGTCTGCCGCTGACGAACGACGTCGCGGTTGTCACGGGAGCGTCGAGCGGGATCGGCGCGGCGATTGCGCGTGCGCTCGCGGAGCGCGGTCGCCGCGTCGTGCTCCTCGCCCGCCGTGAGGAGCGGTTGCGAGCGCTTGCAGAAGCGCTCGGGGCCGAGTACGAGGTGTGTGACGTGGGCGACCGCGAGGACGTCGAGCGTGTCGCCGCGTCGGTGATGGAACGCCACCGGCGCGTCGGCCTGCTCGTCAACAACGCCGGCATCCCCGGCCGAGCGGGCTTCGTCCGGCATCGACCCGGAGCGGCTCGAAGAGGTGCTGCGCGTCAACTACCTCGGGAGCGTCTGGTGCCTGCGCGCATTCCTTCCGGCGCTGGAGGCGGCAGGGCGCTCGGATGTCGTCAACATCGTCTCGGTCGCAGGCGCGGTTGCCTTTCCGCCTTCGGGCCCGTATTCGGCTTCGAAGCACGCACAGCTCGCGTTCTCGCGCGCGACCGCCGGCGAGCTGCGCAGCCGCGGGATCCACGTGCACACCGTGAATCCCGGTTTCGTGGAGACGGAGGGGTTTCCCCAGGCATCGACGCTTCGCAGTGCGCTGCTGCGCCGGCTCGTCGTTCGGCCGGAGGACGTTGCGCGGCACGTGCTGAAGACCATCGAGCGCGATCGCCGCGAGACGTTCGTACCGCGGCTGGTATCGCGCCGCTGCGATCGCGCAGGCCGTGGCTCCGGGGCTCGTCGCGCGGGTCGCGGCGCGCTCCGCCTACTTCCGCCGCGGCCCGTGAAGCGAGGTGGGCCGGTTGGCCCATGCACATGGTGCCGGCATCCCCATGCCCCGCACTATCGCGCGGCCGACGGCACCGGCTTCCTGAGCAAGTACCACGCCGTCTCGGCGACGTAGGCGTCCGGACCGCCCGGCGACAGCCTGCGCGCACGTTCACGGGCGTCCCCTTCGCAACCGGCGAGGTCGAGGTAGTAGTCGAGCTCCCGCCGATGTGTCTGAAATCGCCTCTGGAGAAGCACGAGCCCGTTCGCCTCGAACAGGTGCCGGAAGTCGATGTCCGGGAGCGTGCGCGTATGCGACGGGTCGCGTGCACGTTCGAACCGGTCGAGCTCGAGCGCCGCGAGCCGGATCGGCCGGAGCGATCTGGTCGTCGACGAAGACGCGACCGCCGGGAACGGTGACGCGTGTCAGCTCTGCTGCTGCCAGCTCCGGTCGCGCGATGTGATGGAACGTCCGCCGCGAGCAGGCGAGATCGAACGAGCCATCCTCGAAGGGAAGGTTCGTCGCATCCCCTTCGACGAACGTCACGTTCGCGGGCGCGTCGCGGCGCGCGTACTCCAGGAGCTCCGGGACGATGTCGACGCCGACCACCTCGCGAACGAGCGGCGCGAGCGCCAGCGCAAGCGTCCCGGTGCCGGTGCCGCTGTCGAGCGCACGGTCGTCTCCGCGCGGCTCGACGAAGGAGCGGAGCTGCTCCCGCACCATCTCGACCTGTCTCGCGGCGTGCTCCGCAACGAGCTCGGCCGTCGAGCCGAAGCGCGCGCGAACGTTCTCGACGTTGGGCTCAGCCACCGATCAGCGTCCTTCGCGCCCGCTGGGGCCCGGTCTCGATGCCGCAGACGAGCTCGTAGTTGATCGTCCCCGCGACTCGGGCGTGCGCTTCCGCGAGCACGTCGTGCCCCGAGTAGGACGACGGGAGTCCCCGGAGGAAGCTCTCCCGGAAGCTCGACCGCGAACGAGTCCATCGAGATCGTCCCGACGACGCGCCGCGGCTCGCCCGCGACGAGCACTTCCGTTCCCGTCAGGTCGCGACGAAAGCCGTCGGCGTAGCCGACGGGCACTAGCCCGATCCACGTGGGCCGTTCGGCGATGAAGCGGCGGCCGTAACCCGTGCTCTCGCCCGCCGCCAGCTGCTTCACCTGCGCAAGCGCGCTGTGCCAGGACAGGACCGGCTCCAGACCGTCGTCCGCCGGGTCGGTTCCGAACGGCGACAGTCCGTAGAGCGCGATCCCGCACCGTGCCGCGTCGAAGCGTGCCTCGGGTAGCCGCAGCGCGGCTGCGCTGTTCGCGACGTGCCGGTCGAGGTGCGCGAGCTCCCGCGTCGCCGTCGGCGAACCGCTCGATCTGGCGCCGGGCGAATGCGGCGTCCGTGTCGGCCGTCGCGAGGTGGGTCATGAGCCCGACGACCTCCGCATCGGGAGTCGGCAGCTCGGAGAGGCCGTATCTCCCCATACCGGTATCGAGCTTGAGGTGGACACGCACGCCGTCCGGGATCTCGCCGTCTCCGATCGCCAGCTCGAGGCGGGCCTCCCGCGCCCGCACGACCTCGTCCGCCGAGCCCGCCGGCCCGAGTACGAGGATCCGCCCGTCCCGGTAGTGGTTTCGCAGCGCAAGGCCTTCGGGGATCGTCGTGACACAGAGCGCTGTGGCGCCTGCTCCGAGCGCTGCGCCCGCAACGTCGGCAGCGCCGTGCCCGTAGGCGTCGGCCTTCAGGACCGCCCACAGCTCGGCGCCGGCCAACGCACGCAGGAGCGTCCGAACGTTCCGGCGCAGCGCGCCGAGGTCGACCTTGACCTCGGAACGGTGCATCAGCCGAGTGCGCGCGGGAGGCTCGCGACGACGTCGGAGGCGACGAGGCCGCGCTGCCGCGGCACGAGAGCCGCGGCACGGCCGTGGGCAACCGCGCCTGCCGCCGCCGCCAGCCGAGCGTCCATCCCCTTTGCGAGGAACGCAGCGATGACTCCGGTGAGGACGTCTCCCGTGCCTGCCGTTGCGAGCGACGGCGTTCCCGTCGCGCACACGAGGACGCCTTCTCCTGGCGCGGCAATCAGCGTGTCCGCGCCCTTGAGGAGGACGACGCAGCCGAACGTATCCGCGGCGCGCCGCACCGCCTCGAGGCGATGCGCATCCACCCACGACGAATCCTCGCCGAGAAGCCGCCCGAGCTCGCCCGCATGTGGCGTGAGAACCCGTGGCGCCGACCAATCTGGCGGGCTCGAGCTCGAACAACGCGTCCGCGTCGACCACGGCCGGCAGCTCCTGCTCGGAAAGCACGCTGCGTACAAGGCTGCGCTCGTCCTCTCCGCGGCCGAGACCCGGACCGATGGCGATCGCCGAGGAACGCTCTGCGAGCTCGCCGATCCGGTCGAGAGGCGCCTTCACCGCTTCGAGCAGCCGCAGCTCGATGACCGGGAGCGACGCTTCGTGCGTCGCGACGGCGACATAGCCCGCATCTGCACGGAACGCGGCCTCTGCAGCAAGGGAGACGGCACCGGTCATGCCGGGAGACCCGCCGATGACGAGTACGGACCCCGCGCTGTACTTCGTGTCCTGTTCATGCTTCCGCGGCACGAGCCGCAGGATCTCCTCGGTAACGAGCCGATGCTCGCGTCTCCGCCGGCTCGAGCCCGATGTCGGCAACCTCGACGTCGCCGGCGTGGAAACGCCCGGGCGCGACCACGAGGCCGACCTTGCGCCCATGCATGGTGACGGTCGCATCCGCTTCGACCGCGGCCCCGGCGACCTCACCGGTGTTCGCATCGACGCCGGACGGAAGATCGACGGCGACGATCGGAGCGCCGCACGCCGTTCATGCGCTCGATCTGCGCGGCCGCCTCGGGCCGGGGCTCGCCGCGAAAGCCGGTCCCGAAGAGCGCATCGATGACGACGTCCGCAGAACCAGCGAGCTCCTCGGTCGTCTCGCGTCCGGCCTCCGCGAGGATGCGCAGAGCGATCCGGCCGTCGCCGCCGTTCGCGCCCTTGCCGCAAACCCCGGCAACGCGGCGCGCCTCCGGATAGCGACGGAGCACCGCCTGCGCAACCGCGCGCCCGGCGCTCTCCATCATCGTCTCCACGTCGTGGCCCGCCTCGGCGGCGCGCATCTCCTCCGCCGTGTAGAGCGGCTCGAACATCACAGCGGTCTACCCGTTTTGCACGATCGCCACTGCGTTGGCGAGCTCTCGCGAGTGCGTCATCGAGAGGTCGATCTCGCCGGAGCCCATGTGCTCTGCCCACCTCGCCAGCCGGCCGCTCAGGGTCACGGAGGGCTTCGGCCGGCCGGCGATCTCGATCTCACGCCATGCGAATGCGCGCGCGACACCGAAGCCGAGCGCCTTTCCGACCGCCTCCTTGCCCGCGAACCTCCCGGCATAGCTCTGCGCAGGATTCGCGCGGGATTCGCAGTAGGCGCGCTCCGCTTCGGTGAAGCAGCGCTCGCGGAAGCGCGGATAACGCTCGAGGGCCCGCCGAATGCGCTCGATCTCGATGAGGTCGACGCCGACGCTGGTCACACGTGCTCCTCCAGCCACTCCGGAAGCTGCGCGATCGACGAGATGATCCCGTCGGGGCGGACGCGCATCGCCTCGACTGCGTCGGGCCGGAACTTTCCCGTCCGGACCAGCACCGTGCGCATGCCGTGCGCCTGCGCGCCGGCGATATCCGACTCGATGTCGTCCCCGACCATCCACGTCATTTCCGCGTCGGCGTCCAGCGCCTGCAGGGCAGCTTCGAAATACGCTGTCGACGGCTTCCCCAGCACGATCGCCTCCGTGTCGGCGGCGTACTCGAGGCCGACGACGAGCGCCCCGGAGTCGAGCAGCGGACCGTGCTTCGTCTGCCACCAGCGGTTCTTGTGCAGGCAGTACAGCTCGGCGCCGGCCTCGAGCTCGTGGAACGCCCGCGCGAGGTTCATGTAGCTGAAGACGAGGTTCGTCTCGGGCGTCTCGTCGGCGCCGCCCAAGAGGACGGCTTCCGCGTCCTCGCCGACGAGCTCGACCCCTTCCAGCTCGCCGACGATCGCGTGCATCGTCAGCGCGAGCACGCGCCGCCCGGCCAGTGTCTGGGCGGCCGCGCGGGGCGTCGTCTGCAGCTCCTCGTCGTCGAGCTCGAGACCCATGCCCCGGAGCGCCTGCGCGAGCGAAGCGCGCGTCTGCGTCGTGCTGTTCGTGACGAACCGGAGGCGATGCCCGGCGGCGCGCAGGCGCCGGACGGCCTCCGCCCCACCGGCGATCGGCTCGCCGGAGACGTGGAAGACTCCGTCGACGTCCAGCAGAATCGCCGCCATGGACGGCGAGTCTATTCGTGTCACCCGCTCCGTCGTTCTCCCCCTGGCCGAGATCGAGCTTCGCTTCTCACGCTCGAGCGGGCCGGGCGGACAGCACGCGCAGAAATCGGAGACCCGCGTGGAGGCTGTATTCGACGTCGAGCGCTCGAGCGCGCTCACCGACGCCCAGAAGCGGCGGGTCGTCGCCCGCACCGGTCCCGTGCTCCGCGCGGTCGCACAGGACGAGCGCAGCCAGCTGCGGAACCGGGAGCTGGCCGTCGAGCGGCTGGTGGAGCAGCTCCGGGCGGCACTGCGGGTCGAGCGGCCCCGTGTGCCGACGAAGCCGACGGCGTCCTCGCGGGAGCGCCGCCTCGCGGAGAAGCGGCGCCGCTCCCAGACCAAGCGGCTCCGCCGGCCGGCGGAGGACGACTGAGGCCACACCCGTAACCGGATCGGTTCCCCGAGCGTTTACGTCTCGGAGTGGCACCGATTTCCATCACCCTGGACGGCCGGGAGCCGCCGTCGGCGGTGGTTGCGCTCGTCGGGGAGCACGACGCCTACTCGTCGAGCCGGCTCGAGAACGAGCTGGTCGTGCTCCTCGAGGAGGGCCGGCGGATCATCGTCGACCTCCGCGACGCCACCTTCATCGACTCGACGACGCTCAGCACTCTCTTGGCCGGCCGTAACGCGGCCGAACGGCGCGGGCTCGGGCTCGTCCTCGTGCTCTCGGGCGGGACCTTCACACCGGTGCATCAGATCCTCGACATCACCGGCCTGCGGTCCGAGTTTGCGATCTTCGACGACGTCGAGGACGCCGTGCGCTCGTTCCGAGAGGCGCAGACGGTCGCGTAGCGCGTCGTCCGGCCCGACGCGTACGTTCCCCCGCGATGGACTACGACCCGCTGCGGCGAGGATTCGCCGAGTTCGTCGGAACCTTCACGCTGATCTTCATCGGCGCGGGGTCGATTCTGACGTTCGCCAAGCTCTTCGCGCCCGCCATCAACGGACCGCAGGCGCAGGACATCTACAGCGGGCTCACGCTCGTGGGTGTCGCGCTCGCGCACGGGCTCGCGATCGCCGTGATGGTCTCCGCCGTCGGACACATCTCCGGCGGACACTTCAACCCGGCGATCACGCTTGGCTTCCTTGTCACGCGCCGTATCGCGCTCGAGCTTGCCGTCGTGTACTGGAGCGTGCAGTTCGCAGCGGCGGCGGCGGCTTCCGCACTTCTGCGCTGGATCTATGACGAACAGCCGCGGCAGCTGACGAACCTCGGAGCGCCCGCGCTCGGCGGCGGCGTCTCGACCTGGCAGGGCCTCGTGATCGAGCTCGTGCTGACGTTCTTCCTGGTCTGGGTGGTTTTTGCGACGGCCGCCGATCCCGGCGGGACGTTCAAGTCGATCGCCGGCCTCGCGATCGGGCTCACGATCACGGCCGACATCCTCATGGGCGGTCCCCTCACCGGCGCAGCGATGAACCCCGCACGGGCATTCGGACCGGAGCTGCTGCAGCGTGACTGGTCGGACGCGTGGGTCTGGTACGTCGGGCCGTTCGCCGGCGGCGCCCTCGCCGCCCTCGTCTACGAGTTCATGTATCTCCGGATCCGCCCGACGCCGGTCGGGCCGCCCGAGACGGGCGTGATCGAGCCGCGGGCCGGGCGACACGGCCGTCTCCTGATCGCCCGACTCGGCGTGCAGAGCTGTTGGTAAAACGACGCGATGGGACCGCTGGCCGTCGTCCCCGATCTCGAGGCTGAGGTCGACCGCCTCTACAGGCTTCCGCTCGACGAGTTCACCTCTGCACGAAACGATCTCGGGCAGCGGCTGAAGCGGGCCGGTCAGAAGGAAGCGGCCGCGGACGTTCAGGCCCTGCGCAAGCCGACGGTGCCCGTTTGGGCGATCAACCAGATCGCACACGAGCACGGCAAGGAGGTCACCGCGTTGATCGACGCGTCCGACGAGCTGCGCGCGGCGCAGGAGCGTGCGCTCGGCGGGGGCGAGAGCGATCAACTCCGCTCGGCGGCGTCCGCGGAACGTGAGGCCCTCCGAAAGCTGACCGATCGTGCGCAGGAGCTGCTCGGGCGCGATGCGCCGGCCGCAACCCTCGAACGCGTCGCATCGACACTCCGCGCAGCCGCGCTCGCACCGGAGACGCGCGAGCTTCTGACGAGCGGCCGGTTGTCCGAGGAGCTGCAGTCGGCCGGCTTCGGCGCGTTCGAAGGGATGAGCGTCCCCGCGCAACCGCGTCCACAGTCCGAGCCCGCGGAAGAAGGCGCCGGCCCGACCTTCGGCGGCCGAGCGCCGACGCCAGGAGCGCGTGGCGAAGCTGCGTGAGCGGCTGACGAAGCTGCGGCAGGAGGCTACCGACGCCGAGCGCGAAGCGAAAAAGGCACGGGTCGCGGCCGACCGCGCCGACGCGCGCTTCGAACGGGCCGCCGCCGCGGCCGCGAAGACGCAAAGCGAGCTCGAAGCCGCCGAAGAGGCCGCCCCGTGACCGCTGCTACTCGACGGTGACGGTCTTGGCCAGGTTTCGCGGCTGATCGACGTTCAGCCCGCGCAGGCGTGCGATCCGATACGCGAGGAGCTGCAGCGGCAGCACCGCGAGCACGGCCTGCAGAAACGCCGGCGTGCGCGGGATGTAGATGACGTCGTCCGCGTGGTGCTGGATGTCCTCGTTGCCGTCCGTCGCGATCGCGATCACCTGCGCGCCGCGCGCCCGTACCTCCTGGATGTTCGAGACGACCTTCTCGTAGATCACCTTCTGGTCGGTCGCGACGCACACCACGGGCGTCTCCGAGTCGAGCAGCGCGATCGGCCCGTGCTTCATCTCGCCGGCGGAGTAGGCCTCCGTCGGGATGTAGGAGATCTCCTTGAGCTTGAGCGCGCCTTCGAGCGCGACGGGCAGGCCGATGTGCCGGCCGAGGTAGAGGAAGAACGGCTTCTGGTGGTGCCGCTCGGCGATCTCCTCGATCGGATGGTCGCCGTCGAGGAACTGCACCATCTTCAGCGGGAGGTCGTAGAGCTCCTCGAGGATGAACTCGATCTCCTCCTCGGGAACCGTGCGCTTGATCTGCGCGAGCTTCAGCGCGATCAGCGAGAGCAACGCGACCTGGGACGTGAACGTCTTCGTCGCCGCGACGCCGATCTCGAGGCCGGCGCGCGTGTAGAGCACGGCGTCGACCTCGCGCGTGATCTGCGTTCCGAGCTGGTTTGTGATCGCGAGCGTGCGCGCCCCCTGCTTGCGTGCGAGCTGCATCGCGGCGATCGTGTCGGCGGTCTCGCCGGACTGCGAGATCCCGATCACGAGCGTGTCCTTCGAGAGCACCGGGTTGCGGTAGCGCCATTCGCTCGCGATGTCCGGCTCGACCGGAATTCGCGCCCACTCCTCGATGATGTAGCGGCCGACGACGCCGGCGTGGTACGCGGTCCCGCACGCGACGATGACGATGCGGCGGAGGTTCTTGATCTCGAGCTCGTTGAGGCCGATGCCGTCGAGGACGAGACGCCCGCGCCGCGCGCGGTCGCCGATCGTCTCGCTGACGGCCTCGGGCTGCTCGTAGATCTCCTTGAGCATGAACGTCTCGTAGCCGCCCTTCTCGGCGCTCTCGTCGTCCCAGTCGACCGGCTCGATCTCCTTGTGCTCGACCTCGCCGTCGTCGTCGAAGAACCGCGCGCCTTCGGGCGTGATCGCGACGACCTCGTCGTCCTCGATCAGCTGAATGCTCCGCGTGTCGCGCAGGAAGGCGGCGATCGAGGACGCGAGGAACATCTCCCCTTCGCCGACGCCGACGACGAGCGGGCACTGACGCCGCGCACCGACGAGCAGGTCCGGATGATCGTGATGGATGACGACGAACGCGTAGTGGCCTTCGAGCTCGCGGTACGCGTCGCGAACCGCCTGCACGAGATCACCGTCGTAGTGGCGCTCGACCAGATGGACGACGACCTCGGCGTCCGTCTCGGAGCTGAACTCGTGGCCCTCGGCGAGGAGCGACTCCTTGAGCTCGCGGAAGTTCTCGACGATCCCGTTGAGGACGATCGCGAGCCGACCGCCGTCGCAACCGGTGAGCGGGTGGGCGTTGCGCTGGTTGACGGCGCCGTGGGTTGCCCAGCGGGTGTGGCCGAGCCCGTGTGTCGAGATCGAGCCGTTCTCCCCCGCCGCTTCTTTCAGAAAGTCGAGGTTTCCGACCGCGCGCACGTACTCGAGGCCGCCGTTCTCGCGGAGAGCGATGCCGGCCGAGTCGTAGCCGCGATACTCGAGGCGCTGCAGGCCGTGGAGCAGAAGATCCTTCGCGGGCCGGCTACCGACGTATCCGATGATCCCGCACACCCCGAACTCCTCTCAGTTGCCGCCCCCAAAGGGGAGTGGGTCAAACGCTGTAGATCGCGGTTTTTGCGGAAAGTTCCCTCGGAAGCGCAAGAAGCCCGGATGTGGCCCGCCCCTCCTCGAAAGGGCGGTTTAGCCGAGCTCTCGTCTAACGAGAGCCGCGATGCTAGCACAGAGGGATTCGGCCTCCTGAGCCGTTTCGGCCTCCGCCAGCACCCGGATCACGGGCTCCGTGCCCGACGGCCGCACGAGCACGCGTCCTCGGTCCCCGAGCTCCTGCGTTCAAGCGCTCGACCTCTGCCTCGATCTCCGGCGTCAGGCTGCGCTTGGCCACCGGGATGTTCTCCTTCGCCTGTGGATACCGCGGCATGACCGCGGCGACCTCCGCGAGCGGCCGTCCGTGGAGTGCCGCGCAGAGGAGCAGGGCAGCGACGAGCCCGTCGCCCGTCACGTGTCCGTCGAGCCAGATCAGGTGGCCGGACTGCTCGCCACCGAGGCTGCCGCCTTCACGCCGCAGCGCCTCGAGCACGTAGCGGTCGCCCACGTCGGTCGTCACGACCCGGATGCCGTGATCGGCCATCAGCCGGTGCAGCCCCATGTTCGCCATCGAGGTCACCGCAACGAGGTCGACCTTCCGGTCGAGCGCGATCACCGCGACGATCTGGTCGCCGTCCACGACCTCGCCGTTCGCGTCGACGGCGAGCATCCGGTCGCCGTCGCCGTCGAAGGCGACGCCGAGGTCGAGGCCGTGCGAAGTCACGGTGCTCTGGAGAGCCCTCAGGTCCGTCGCGCCGCAGCCGACGTTGATGTTCGTCCCGTCCGGCTCGTCGCCGATCGCCGTCACCTCTGCGCCGAGCTGCGCGAATGCCTTCGGAGCAAGACCCGAGTACGCGCCGTTCGCGCAGTCGACTCCGATCTTCAGGCCGGAGAGATCCGAGCCGAATCGATCGACGACGTGCTCCAGGTAGCTGTCGGTCGCGACGCCGACCTCTTCGATCTCGCCGCCGCCCGGCCCGGGGCTGTCGAGCAACGCCTCGATCTCCTCCTCCTGCGTGTCGGTCAGCTTCTGTCCGTCACGATCGAAGAACTTCACGCCGTTGTACTCGGGCGGGTTGTGCGAGGCCGTGATGACGCAGCCGAGGTCGAGCGTCAGGAGCGCGACGGCGGGCGTCGGCAAGACGCCGGCGACGACGGCTGCGCCGCCGGCCGAGGCGATGCCGCGGGCGAGTGCGGCTTCGAGCTCGGGGCCCGAGGAACGCGTGTCGCGCCCGATGAAGATGCGGCCGCGGCCGGACCAGATCGTGGCGGCACGACCGAGCCGCTCGACCAGCTCAGGCGTGAGGTCTTGGCCGACGACGCCACGGACGCCGTCCGTGCCGAAGTACCTTCGGGCCACCTATCGCTTGCTGAACTGAGGCGCCTTGCGCGCTTTGTGGAGGCCCGCCTTCTTGCGTTCGACGATGCGGGCATCGCGGGTCAGGAAGCCGGCGCGCTTCAGCGGCACGCGCAGCTCGGGGTCGGCCTCGACGAGGGCGCGGGCGATCCCGTGGCGAACGGCCCCGGCCTGTCCGCTCGGCCCGCCGCCGTGCACGCGCACGCGGATGTCGTAGGTCCCCTTGACTCCTGCGACCTCGAGCGGGGCGAGCGCCGACGTGCGATGCGCGACCCGCGGGAAGTACTCCTCGATCGTGCGGCCGTTGAACCAGGTCGTCCCGTCACCCGGCCGCAGGATCACACGCGCGACCGAGGTCTTCCGCTTGCCGGTTCCCCTGTACTGGGCGATCTGGCTCATCGGGCGTCCTCCAGTTTCAACGGCTTCGGTGATTGCGGACCGTGCGGATGCTCAGGGCCCGGCGTAGATCTTCAGCTTCGTGATCTGCTGCCGCGCCAGCCGGTTCTTCGGCAGCATCCCCTTGACCGCCATGCGCAGCACCTCTTCGGGCCTTCGAGCGAGCTGCTCGCGGAGCGTTCGGCTGCGGAGCCCTCCCGGATAGCCGGAGTGACGGTAGTAGCGCTTCTGGTCGAGCTTGTTCCCGGTCACCCGGATCTTTTCGGCGTTCACGACGACGACGAAGTCGCCGGTGTCGACGTGAGGCGTGTACGCGGCCTTGTTCTTCCCGCGCAGCGTGTCCGCGATTTGCGTCGCGAGCCGGCCGAGGGTCTGTCCCTCCGCGTCCACGACGTACCACTCGCGGGCAATCTCTCCGGGCTTTGCGCTGTAGGTCTTCATTCCGTCAAAAAGGCGGACTTGGCGTCCGCCGGGGCGCAATGGTAGCAGGGCACACCGCCCATTCCGCCCCCGATTTGGCTCGGTTACTGGCCTCGACTGGCCGGGATCTACTTCGGCAAACCGCAGGAAATCGACCATGCGGAACCCGGCGCCCGCCGAGACCGTCGGTTTCCAGCCCGGTTCCACCGACAGATACGACGCCGGATCGCTCCGGAGCAGCCCGATCAGCACCTCGGCGACGATCCGCCCACCGACCGGCCCGAGCCGCAGCCCGTCCTCTACCAGCTCCGCCTCCTTGAGGGTGTAGTAGAAGAGCGGTGTCGAGCGGTCGAGGCCCAGGCCGTAGCCGGAGAGCTCGCTCAAGTCCTCCGTCGCGAGCGGCGGCACACCCATCGCCCTCGCGATCCGCTGGCCCGAGGGAAGCTTCCAGGTGAGATGCCTCAGGAGCGTGCGCTCCGGCAGGGAGGTCGGCGGGTCGTGGCTCGCGATCGCCCCGAGGGGCAGATCGAACAGCGGCGTCGAGAGCTTCGTGTCGATGCGCTTGTTCGGCTTGACCTGACCGTCACCGAAGTCGAAGAACGTCTGCCAGCCGACGAATCGCCGCGCGGCGCGTGCGCCGCCGCGGAGGTCGGCCGGATCCGCCTTCCCGCCCTCTGACGGATCGAAGATCATCCCGAAGAACGGGCCGCCGTTGTCGCCCTCGAGGTTCGCGCGATACGACGGGCCGCACCATGCTGTGCCCGAACCGGTAGACGGCTGCCTGGAACTCGACCGGGATCATGGCCTGACCGGTCTTCGGTCGATAGAAACGCGGGCCTCTGTGCAGGACGTCGTCGACGAGTTGCTGCCCGACGATCAGCGGCAGGAACTCGTGCAGGACGAGCCAGTGGTAGTGCCACGTCGTCAACCGCCGCGCTCTCGCGAACACGTCGGCCGCCTCCATCCCATCGCTGCGCAGGAGCTCGACGGCCTTGTTGTGGAAGCGGATGAACGCCGCCTGGAGGCCGGCGATGATCACGTGCTCGTCGTTGCGTGGATCGCCGAGAATCGCGGTGTTGTCCGCCGTTCGCGGCAGGTCTTCGAACTGCCCGCCGCTTTCGATCCTCAGCTTGGCGCGGTCGTTCGGGTCGTAGAGCTGCTGCGAAGCGATCGGGCCCGCGCCGTAGAGAGAGTCGAGGTCGAGCGCGGCGGTGCGCCCGTTCGGCGAGTGCTGCGGGCTCTGCGGCTTCGCGAGGCGCGAGCTGATGTCGAACGTGATGTCGTGGTCGATGAACTGCCCGAAGAACGTCGTGCCGGCCGTGTGGTCCGGGTTGTTCCGGTTTCCGTCGCTGAGGGACAGATCCGTGATCAGCAGGACCGGGCCCTTGTCGAGTGCATCTCGTGCATCGAGCACGCCGCCAGGCTTGCCCATGTCTTTCAGAGCAGCTTCTACGCGTGCATCTTGTGACGCGAAACTGCGTAGCTTGGGAAAGATGCGCGTGAAGTGGTGGTGATTGATCGCGCTGTACTCGGGGACATGGTGGGGAGCTGCCGACGCCCTTGCGACACCGGCGATTCCTCCTGAGCCAACGGCGATTGCACCTACTCCGAGCCTGGTAAGGAAGCTCTTTCGGCTGTACCCGTGCTGCTCGGGCCTCTCCGTGGCGCTCATGCTCTCCCCCTCTGTCGGTTCTGACTAGACGGAGGCGAGCGGCCTGATCTTTCGCGCGCGCGACCTGCGCTTAACAACAAAGCGAGGTGAGCCCGGCGCGGAACGCGCTCGCGCCTCCGTGCGAAGGGTGTCGAACATACGGCGCGCCTGTCACAGCGGCGGCCAGGCGACCGACGGCGATCACGTGTCGGTTGTTCGTCAGCTCGTCGAGGAAAGGTGCGGCCTGGACGACTTCCGCACGCGTCGGACGCCGGTTTGACGTCGACGTCCCCGGATGAGTCGGCACGACGTTCCAGCAGAGCGCATCGAGCTGGAGCTCGGACAGAACGTGTTGCACGATCGTCGCGGTCGCCTCCGCCGGCCCGGTGCCCGTGAGCTGCCGCTCGGACGTGAACGGGATGCCGGAGACGCGCGCGCCGCGGTAGCCCGCCGCCTCGCCGACGAGAAGGAACGCGCGCGTCGGCCTTCTCGTCCAGATATGCGGTGAGCCGGTCGCGGCGAACCTTCGCGCCTCGTCCCTCGCGGTAGAAGTTGAAGGTCGCTCCGATCCGGGCGGACGCAAGGTGTGCGACGAACCTCTCTGGATCCACTGCGTCACCAACGCTCCCAGCGGATGACTTCCTCGAGTGGACGCCGTGGCCGCGTGCCTCGGCTCGACCGTTGATCCGACGCTGTGTCTTCGGCCGGGTAGCCGACCGTGATCACTTCGACGATCGCGATCTCGTCAGGGAGCGCGAGCAAGGTACGCACTGTCTCCATTCGCTCTGCGGGAACCCCGAACACGCCTGCGGCCAGACCTTCGTCGACCGCGGCGAGCAGGACCAGCATCGCGGCTGCGCCCGCGTCGACGTGCCAGTACGGAACGGGCCAGTCGATCTCCTCGCCCTCGTCGAGCTTGTCGGGCTGGCGGTAGCGCTCGTGGTAGTCCTCCTCCCGGGTGCAGACGACGAGGAGCGCAGCGGCGCCGCTGATCCACGGTGCGAAGCCCTGGTCGACGTAGTGCTCCTCGCCCACGGCTTCTGCGATCTGCCGGCGCCGGTCCGGCTCGGTGACGACGATCAGTCGCTGGCCTTGACTGAAGCCGGCGCTCGGAGCCCGACGAATCGTGCGCGCAATCCGCTCGAGGGTCTCGCGCGGAACCGGGTCGGGCCGGTAGGCACGCACCATGCGGCGACGACGAAGCACGTCCGTGAACTCCACGCAACGACAATACGCCGCGTGATCCGGCGCCGCGTCATCGTCCACGGTCGCGTCCAGGGCGTCTTCTTCCGGGATTCGGTCAGACGGTTGGCGCAACAGCATGGCGTGGCCGGCTGGGTCGCAAACAGGTGGGACGGAACGGTCGAGGCGGTCCTCGAGGGAGAGGAAGATGCGGTGGCGTCGCCTCGTCGAGTTCGTGCATCGCGGCCCGCGCGGCGCGAGCGTCGAGTCGGTCGAGGTAATCGAGGAGCGACCAGAAGGGCTGAGCGGCTTCAACGTCCGCTAGTCCGCGTGCGCATCTCGGCACACTTTCGTCACACCTTCTATGAACCAAGGGTCAGACCCTGGTTCTTAGGGACGCGGCTCTCGCCGGCAGCCGGCTGTTACGCGAATCGCGCGGAACTCGCCGTTATTCCCACTCGATCGTCGCAGGCGGTTTCGAGCTCAGGTCGAGCGCGACGCGATTGACGCCGGGGATCTCGTTGATGATGCGGCTCGAGATCGTCTCCAGCAGGTCGTAGGGCAGGCGCGCCCAGTCGGCCGTCATCGCATCCTCGGACGTGACCGCGCGGATCACGATCGGATACGCGTACGTTCGCTCGTCGCCTTGCACGCCGACCGAGCGAATCGCCGGAAGCACTGCGAACGACTGCCACAGATCGCGGTAGAGGCCCGCCCGCCTGATCTCTTCCTGCAGGATCGCGTCCGCCGCGCGCAGGATCTCGAGCCGCTCCGCGGTGACCTCGCCGATGATGCGGATCGCAAGGCCCGGCCCGGGGAACGGCTGCCGCCACACCATCGCCTCCGGCATCCCGAGCTCTTCGCCCGACGCGGCGCACCTCGTCCTTGAACAGCAGCCGAAGCGGCTCGACGAGGCGCATCCGCATGTCGGCCGGAAGTCCGCCGACGTTGTGGTGCGACTTGATCTTCGCGGCGACTCCGTCCTCGCTTCCGCCCGACTCGATCACATCCGAGTACAGCGTCCCCTGGACGAGGAAGCGAATGTCACCGAGCTTCGACGCCTCCTCCTCGAAGACGCGAATGAACTCCTCACCGACGATCTTCCGCTTCTGCTCCGGATCGCTGACGCCTTCGAGCCGCGACAGGAAGCGCTCCTGCGCCTCGACGTGCACGAGCGGCACCTGGAAATGCCCGCCGAACGTCTCCACTACTTGGTGCGCCTCGTTCTCACGCAGCAGCCCGTGGTCGACGAACACGCACGTCAGCTGGTCGCCGACCGCCTTGTGCACGAGCAGCGCGGCAACGGCGGAGTCCACGCCCCCCGAGAGCGCGCACAACACGCGCTCGCGGCCGACCTGCGCGCGGATCCGTTCGACCTGCTCCTCGATCACCGCCGCAGGCGTCCAGGCGGGCGGCGCGCCGGCGACGCCGTAGAGGAAGTTCTTCAGGAGATCGGTGCCGTGCGGCGTGTGGATCACCTCGGGATGGAACTGGACGCCGTACAGCCGACGCCGAGGCTCCTCGAACGCAGCGACCGGCGTCGAGGTCGACGTCGCGACGACCTCCGCACCTGCCGGTGGCGCCGTCACCGTGTCGCGATGGGACATCCACACCGTCTGCTCCGCCGGCAGGCCGGCGAAGAGCTCGAGACGCGACGGCCGTCATCCCCGTCTTGCCGAACTCGGACACGCCGGTCCGCTCCACCTTCCCGCCGAGATCCAGTGCCATCAGCTGCGCGCCGTAGCAGATCCCCAGCGTCGGGATCCCGAGCTCGAACAGCCCCGGATCGACGCGCGGCGCCCCATCGGCGTACACCGAGGCCGGCCCGCCGCTGAGAATCAATGCGTGCGGATTGCGCGCACGTACCTGCTCCGCCGTCACGCCGTGACCGACGAGCTCCGAGTAGACGCGGCACTCACGGACGCGGCGCGCGATCAGCTGCGCGTACTGGCCACCGAGATCCAGCACGAGCACGGGCCGTTCCTCCGGCGCGCGCTCGGGAAGCGTGCAGAACCTCGGCCCTACCTTCGGTAATTCGGCGCTTCCTTCGTGATCGTCACGTCGTGCGGATGGCTCTCGCGCAGACCGGCGGCAGTGATGCGCACGAACCGCGCGGACTTCATCTCCTCGATCGTCTCCGCGCCGCAGTAGCCCATCGCCTGTCTGAGCCCGCCGACGAGCTGGTGCAGGATCGCCGCCAGCGGTCCCTTGTAGGGAACGCGGCCCTCGATGCCTTCGGGGATCAGCTTCTCGACGTCCTCGACGTCGCCCTGGAAGTACCGGTCACGCGACGCCCCGCGCGCGCGCATCGCGCCGAGTGATCCCATGCCGCGGTACTCCTTGAACCGCTCGCCCTGATGGAAGATCACCTCGCCGGGAGCTTCGTCGGTGCCGGCAAGGATCGAGCCGGTCATCACTGAATCGGCGCCGGCGGCGATCGCCTTGGCGATGTCTCCGGAGGACGTGAACCCACCGTCGGCGATCAGGGCGACACCGTGATTTGCAGCAACACTCGCGCAGTCGTAGATCGCGCTGATCTGCGGGACGCCTACCCCGGCGACGACTCGCGTTGTACACGAGGCGCCGGGCCCGACTCCGGCCTTCACGGCGTCGGCGCCGGCTTCGATCAACGCCTCCGTGCCCTCAGCGGTCGCCACATTGCCGGCGACCACCTCGATGTCCAGCCCAGACTTGACACGCCGCACCATCTCCGGCACCGCCGACGAGTGACCGTGCGCCGTGTCGACGACGAGCACGTCGACGCCGGCGTCGACGAGCGCGCCCGCGCGCTCCCACGCATCCGGCCCGACGCCGACTGCAGCTCCCACACGCAACCTTCCCCGTGCGTCCTTCGTCGCCTGCGGGAACTGGATGCGCTTCTGGATGTCCTTGACCGTGATCAGCCCCTTGAGGCGGCGCTCCGCATCGACGACCGGCAGCTTCTCGATCTTGTGGCGGTGCAGGATCGCCTCCGCCTCCGCGAGCCTCGTCCCGACCGGCGCCGTCACGAGATTCCGCGACGTCATCAGCGCCGACACGGGCTGCGACGTGTCCGGCGCGAACCGCAAATCGCGGTTCGTCAGGATCCCGACCAGCAGCCCGTCATCGTCCGTGATCGGAACACCGGAGATCTGGTACGTCCGCATCAGCTCGAGTGCGTCGGAAACGAGGGCGTCCGGCGGCAGCGTCACGGGCTCGACGATCATTCCGGACTCCGACCGCTTCACCTTGTCGACCTCCGCGACCTGCGCCTCGATCGACAGGTTGCGATGGATCACGCCGATGCCGCCCTCGCGTGCCAGCGCGATCGCGAGCCGCGCCTCGGTGACGGTGTCCATCGCCGCCGACACGATCGGGATCTCGATCGTGATCCCGCGCGTCAGCCGCGTCGCGGTCGAGACGTCGTTCGGGAGGACGCGCGACTCCGCCGGAACGAGGAGCACGTCGTCGAATGTGAGCCCCTCCCGCCCGAACTTCCGGTCGAGCTCGAGGAGCCGCTCGACCTGCCCTGCGTCTAGCTGAACTCCCATCGCATAACGCTAGCACCGCATCCTGACGTCAGCCTGTGACGGGCTCGAGCTCGCGCACTTCCACCGACCCGAGCAGGCGCGATGCCTCACGTGGCTCGAAGCGTCCTGCCCCGACCTCGAGCGTCGACGCCGCCCCTGCCGCGACCGCCTGCCGAAGCGAGTCCTCCAGAGACCGCTCCGAAACCCGCGCCGCCAGGAACGCGGCAAGCAGGACGTCGCCGGAGCCGACCGCCGAGACGGGCTCGAGCTCGGGAGCGTCGGCGCGAAACACAAGTCGCTTCCGGTCCTCGCGGAACAGACCGAAGCTGCGCGCCTCCGCAGTCACGAGGACGTTCCGCGCACCCATGTCGGTGATGCGGTCGAGCGCCATCAGGTAGTCCTCGTCGTCGCTGAACTCCTGGCCGACGAGAGCCTCGGCCTCGCTCTGGTTCGGGGTGACCAGGTACGGCTCGGCCTCGACACCGAGGCGCAACGGCTGCCCTTCCGAGTCGAGCACCGCGCGAACGTGGCGGCGGTTGAGGTCACGGATCGCGTTGGCGTAGAAGGACTCGTCGACCGCGCGCGGCAGCGTGCCGGCGAACACGACCATGTCGGCGCCGCGCGCGAGATAGCTGATCTTGTCGAGGAGCATCGCCAGCTCCTCTTCCGACACCTGCGGCCCCCACTCGTTGATCTCCGTGTACTTCGCCGTCGTCGGATCGACGACTGCGGTCGAGGTCCGGGATTCGTCGCCGATGCGGACGAAGTCGTTGAGAATCGCCTCGGAGGTCAGCTCTTCGACGATCCTCGTTCCGGTCCGCCCGCCCGCGAGCCCGGTGGCGACGACCGGAATGTCGAGCCGCTTGAGCGCACGCGCGACGTTGATGCCCTTCCCGCCCGCGAGCGTCAGGCCCTGGCTCGCGCGGTGGCGCTGCCCGAGCAGGAAGTTCGGGACGGTGAGCGTCCGGTCGATCGCCGCGTTGAGCGTGACCGTGACGATCAACCGAACCAGCCCCCGATGTGATCCAGGGTCCGGCCCGCGTAGAACCCGACCCGTCCGCCGAAGCCCGGCTTGTCGGCGGCGCGCCCCGCGACGAGCGGGCTGCGTGCAATGAGCCTCTTGCCGGAGTACACGCGGATCTCCCCGATCCGCTGACCACGCCGCACCGGGAGCCCGATCGCCGACGGTGCGACGACTCGCTCGACGAGCGGCTTGTCGACACGAACGGAACGCGCCAGCGGGCGCGCCGCGACGAGCGGGACGGCCTTCATCCCGTAGCCGATGCTCGCGTGCTGGTACACGCGTCCGGGCTGGACGAGCCAGACGGGTCGATACCGGGAGACCGCCCACCGCAGCAGCGACGCGAGATCTGCGTTCCGCTGGGAGCGCGTCGGGCTTCCGAGCACGGTTGCGTAGAGCGTGACCCCGTTGCGGCGCACGGCTGCGACCTCACACCAGCCTGCGTTCGCGGTGTGACCCGTCTTGACGCCGTACAGGCCTCTGAACACGCCGAGCAGGTCGTTCCATGTGTGCAGCCGGCGCCCGCCCGCGATCGTGCCCGTTCGCATCCCGACGGTCGCGCGGATCTGCGGCACGCCCATCGCTACCCGTGCGAGCGTGGTCACGTCGCGTGCCGTCGAGTAATGCGTCGGCGGCGTCGAGGCCGTCGGGCCGCGCGAAGTGCGTCCGGTCGAGCCCGAGCTCCTTCGCCTTCGCGTTCATCATCGCGACGAACGCGCTCTCGTTGCCTTTGCCGACGTAGTCCGCAAGCGCATCTGCAGCGTCGTTCGCACTCTGGATCAGAGCCGCCTTGACGAGATCGCCGACCGTGATCCGCTCGCCCGCCCGGAGGTTCACGGTGGACTCGCCGACGCGGGCCGCCTCGGAGCTGGACGCGAACGACGTCGTTCCACTTCGAATGCTCGAGCGCGACGAGCACGGTCATCAGCTTCGTGATGCTCGCGATCGGCACGCGCGACCAGGCGCCGTGCTGCGCGAGCACTTCGCCGTTCGCGGAGTTTTCGACGAGAAACGCGCGCGCCTCGACGCCCGGTGCGCCACCTTGCGCGGACGCCGCGAACGCAAGCGCCGCGAGGGCCGCGGCGACGCAAGTCCTCCGGAACACGGACCTGAAGGCTATCGGCCTGCCTACCCCACCCGGATCCGCTGACCGACGCGAAGAGTGGCCGGGTCGATCCCTGGATTCAGCGACAGGAGCTCCTCCACCGTGGTGCCATATCTAGAGGCGATGGAGCCGAGCGTGTCGCCGCTCTGCACGTCGTAATACGAGGCCACGGTGGTTGTCGTCGGGGTGGTGGTGGTCAGGACGAGGCGTGTCGTCGTCTGTCGCGTCGTCGTCGTCGCAACCGTGGCTCGCGGCACGGTCGAGGTCGTGGTGCCGCCGTCATCCGAGTTCAGTCCCGCCCTGATGAGGAGAACGGCAATGGTCGCCGCCGCGAGGAACGCAGCCGGAGCGCCATACCGCGTCAGCTCCCGGCGCGTACGCGGATCCATCGCTCACCAGCCGGAGACGGACCACACTTCGCGGGCGTATCTGGACGCCTCTGCCGCCGCGGCGCTACGCCAGTCCATCCCGGAGACTCGGAACGCGTAGATCACGTTCGCGGGAGACGCTGACGAGCGCGCTCGCGGGCCCACTCGTGAACGCGCGGGCGACGTCCGCAGGCGTCGCGCCCTGAGCCCCGACGCCGGGCAGGAGCAGGATGGAACGCGGCAGGAGTCGCCGCGCCTCGCCGACCGCGCGCGGGTGGGTCGCGCCGATCACGGCGCCGACGGACGAGAGGCCGCGTTCGCCCACGAGATCGGCTCCCCAGTCGGCCACGAGCTCGGCGACCTGGTGCCAGACGCGCCGGCCGTCCGACAGCGCCAGATCCTGCACCTCGCCGCCGCCCTTGTTCGAGGTCTTGACGACGCAGAAGATCCCGGCACCCTCACGCCGACAGGCTGCGAGGTACGGATCGAGCGAGTCGCGCCCGAGGTACGGGTTCACGGTCAGGGCGTCCGCCAGCGGCCCGGTCCCGTTCACGGGCTCGAGGTAGGCGCTCGCGTACGCACGCGCCGTCGAGCCGATGTCGCCGCGCTTCGCATCGACGATCACCTGCAAGCCGGCCGAGCGCGAATAGTTGCAGAGCTCCTCGAAGACACGTATTCCCTCGGCGCCGAGAGCCTCGAAGAACGCGATCTGCGGCTTCACTGCCACGACGTACGGGGCAACCGCGTCCACGAGTCCGCGGCAGAAGCGGGCACAGGCCTCCGCCGACTCCGCCCGGCCGGCATGCGCCTCGCCTCGGAGCTCGACCGGAAGCAGATGGGACCGCGGATCGAGGCCGACGACGAGCTGCGACCGCTTGCGCTCGATCGAGTCGGCGAGGCGGTCGGCGAAGTTCGTCGTCGCGACTGCAGCCACTGAGGGTGAGACTACTGGGCGGAAAAGACGAGGGCCGCTGCCCGCGGCCCTCGTCGACTGCTGGAGGAGAGGCGCTCGGCTAGCCGCCCTTGACTGCCTGCTTGAGCTGGCTCCCCGCCGAGAACTTCGGCACCGTGGCTGCCGGGATGGTCACCTTTTCCGACGGATTCCGCGGGTTCACGCCCTGTCGTTCCTTGCGGTGCTGGGTCGTGAACTTCCCGAATCCGGTGAACGAGACCTCGCCGCCGCCCTTGAGCGTGTCGGTGATCGAGTCGAGGAATGCGTCGACTGCCTTCGCAGCGTCCCGGCTCGAGAGGCCCGCCTTCGTGGCGACCTCGTTTACGAACTCCTGTTTCGTCAAGTCCCTCTCCTCCTGTCGACGGGTTCAGACCACGGGGGAAAACCCTAACAGCGGCATCGGACTGGCTCAACCATGCGGTTTTGCGGGTGTTTTCGCGGCAACCATGAGTTCAGCGGCGCGGAAAATCGGCCGGAGGCGGACGCCTTTGCGGGCCAGCGCATCGGCGCCACCCTCCTCCCTGTCGACGACGCAGACCGCTGTGCGCACCGTGAGATCGGCCTCTCGCAGGGCCTCCACCGCCTCGAGCAGCGCGCCGCCGGACGTCACGACGTCCTCGACGAGGCACACGCACTCGCCTTCTTCGTAGACCCCTTCGACGCGCTTGGAGGTGCCGTAGTCCTTCGCGGCCTTGCGCACGATCAGGAACGGCAGCCCGGACGCGAGCGATCCGGCCGCCGCGAGCGCGACCGCCCCGAGCTCCGGCCCCGCCAGCCGGACCGCGTCGGGCTCGTGCTCGGCGGCGAGCCGGGCGATCCGCTCCCCGAGTGCCGCGAGGAGGTCGGGCCGCGTCTCGAAGCGGTACTTGTCCAGGTAGTACGACGACCGCTTGCCGGACCGCAGGACGAAGTCGCCCTCGAGGTATGCATGCTCGCGAAGCGCGAGCCTCAGGTCCTCGTCCGTCAAGTACCGCGTGTGTTGCGGATGATCTCGCGCGCCAGCGGGATCATCCGGTCCGGCGCCCGGTGAGCCGTTCGCCAGCGAGACCATGGAGCCGTCCTCGAAATAGAGGTCGGCGCGTTCTCGCCGGCCGGCCCGACGGCGGAAGACCGCGACCACCGCGAGAGCGCCGGCCGCGACCCCGAGAATCGCCGCCGCGCTACGGCGCATCGGTCTTCTTCTTTCTCGTCGCAGTCTTCCGTGCGGCCGTCTTCTTCTTTGCGCCGGCGGCCGTTGTGGTCTTTCGCGGCTTCGACGGCTTCTCGGTCGACGCCTCGGATGAGGGCGGCGGCTCCTCTTCCTTCTTCAGGTTGCGCAGCGTCGACTTGAGGTCGTAGAAGACGAGCCCGACGGTCGGATTGCCGCCGGTCGTTGCAGCGATAGAGGTCTGGTCGTCACGAACCAGGAACAGGCTGCCCTCGGTGGTCGCGATCTCGAACTGGGTGAGCGTCGAGCCCGGCTTGACCTCCTCCGCGCTTCGCAACAGTTCTGCCGCGGCGGTCGCGAGCTGACCTGCGCGGCTCGCGTCGTCGAGCGTCGAGCCGACGACGTTGCCTTGCTCGTCGAACACGACCGCGGCCTCGATCTGCGAGGAGATCTCGGTGAGATCGGCGAGGGCCTGCTCGGGGTTCATCGTCCCGAAGCATAGGGATACTCCGGCCTCATGCCCACACGGGTGCGAAGACGGGATCTGTGGGAGAAGTTCTTCGCCGACCGCGGGACGCATCTGGCGGCGATGATCGCGTACTTCGCGCTTCTCTCCTTCGTGCCGCTGACGTTCCTTGCGCTGTCGCTGCTCGGGTTGACGGGCCGCGCCGACGAATCGTCCTTCCTGGTGCGCGAGATCAAGAACACGCTGCCGGGAACGCCGATCGACCGGATCCTCGGTCTGGTGCACTCGGTCCAGAGGAACGCGGCGGCGCTCGGAATCGTGGGCGGCGCGGCACTGCTGTGGGCGTCGCTGTCGCTGTTCAGCGTCCTCGAATCCGCGTTCAACATCGTCTACGGGCGCCCGAATCGGTCCTTCCTGCACGGAAAGGGCCTCGCCTCGCTCTTCATGATCGGGTCGCTCGTGACACTGTTCGTCGCGCTGCTCGCCGGGTCGCTCGGGGTCGCGGTGCTGCGGGAATATGCGCCCGGCTTCATCTCGAACTCCGTCACGGCATACGTCGTCTCGATCTTCGTCTCGCTCGTCGGGGTCTTCGTGTTCCTCGTCTCCTGTTACTACTTCTTGACGAACGAGGACCTGAGCGTGCGCGAGGTTCTTCCCGGCGCGATTCTGGCGACGATCGTGCTGGAGACCACGTTTCAGGTGCTGCCGCTCTATCAGCGCTACGCCGACGTCAACCCAGGGCTGCGTGCGTTCGGTGCGCCGGCGATCCTGCTCGTCTGGCTCTATGTGATGGCGAACGTGATCGTGTTCGGCGCCGAGCTGAACTGGTGGCGCGCGCGGCGCCGGAAGCAACCTGTGACGGAGGAGCTAGTCGGCCTCGTGTAAGCGGGCCAGCAAAGCCTGCGCGGCTTTCGCTCGGTGCGAGTGCGTTGCTTTCCATTCGTTGCCGAGCTCGGCGACCGTTTGCTGCTCTCCGGCCGGAACGAAGATCGGGTCGAAGCCGAAGCCTTCGTTGCCGCGCGGCGATTCGGCGATCGAGCCCTCCAGCGTTCCCGTCCCGTGCAGCTCGTTGCCGTCGGGCGAAAGGGCGACGAGCTCCGAGACGTAGCGCGCGCGCCGGCCTTCGCCCGGACCGAGGCGAGTTGCTCGAGCAGCCAGCCGACCGGATCGTCGCCGCCGGACCGCGCGGAACGAACGCCCGGACCGCCGCCGAGCCCGTCCACCTCGAGGCCCGAGTCCTCCCCGAGGACCCAGGCGTCTCGCTCCGCCCCCGTTCGCCCGAACACCGCCTTCGCACGTGCGTTGTCGTAATACGTCTCGCCGTCCTCGGCCGGATAGTCGTCTGCGTCGAGCGGACGGATCGTCCAGCCGGGCAGCAACCGTTCCAGTTCGCGCGCCTTGTTCGGGTTGCGCGAGGCGAGCCTCGCCGTCAGTCGTTCCACTCGCATCCCGGTTGAGCGCCGGCAGGCTAAACGCCGGCCGCAGCAACGGCCTCCTCCTGCGCCGCCGACAGGTCGCCGATGCCGTTGGCGGCGAGCTCGAGCAGTTCGTCGAGGCGCGCGCGGCTGAACGGCGTGCGCTCGGCGGTCGCCTGCACCTCCACGAGAGCGCCGTCGCCGCTCATGACCACGTTCATGTCCACCTCGGCCTGCGAGTCCTCGGAGTAGTCGAGGTCGAGCAGCGGCGCGCCGTCGACGATGCCCACGGAGACGGCGGCGACCGAACCGGTGAGCGCCTTCGAGAGCCCGAACTTGTCGAGCGCTCGCCGCGCCGCCACGTAGGCGCCCGTGATCGCCGCGCAGCGTGTCCCGCCGTCGGCCTGCAGGACGTCACAGTCGAGCCAGAGCGTGCGCTCTCCGAGCACCCCGAAATCGGTCACTGCCCGGATCGACCGGCCGATCAGGCGCTGGATCTCGGTCGTGCGGCCGCTCAGCCTCCCGCGGGCCGCCTCGCGTTCGGTGCGATCGCCCGTCGAGGCCGGCAGCAGCGAGTACTCCGCCGTCAGCCAGCCGCGACCCTTGCCGTACAGCCACCGCGGCACCCCGTCCTGGATCGACGCCGTGCAGAGCACCTTTGTCTTTCCCTGTGCGTAGAGGACGGAGCCGTGCGGTTGCTCGAGGAAATCCGGAACGAGCTCGAGCGGCCGCAGCTCGTCAGGCCGGCGCCCGTCGGCGCGTGCCGTGCTCACGCGGCCGCCGCGTCGAGCGCGGCCAGCTCGACGTGCTCCACCTCGGCGATCGGCAGCTGCAGGAAACGTGCTCCGAGCTGCCGGAAGGCGATCGGATCGCCGGTCGTGAGGAATCGATACGAGCCCTCCCGTCCCGGATCGTTCTCGTAGTCCTTCCGGGCGAGGGTCTCGGCGACCTCGCGCGCGGTCTCCTCCGCGGAGAAGACGAGCGTCACGTCCCGTCCGAACACGCGTTGGAAGATCGGGCGGATGAGCGGATAGTGCGTGCAGCCGAGGATGACGGTGTCGACGCCCGCTTCCTTCAGCGGCGCTGCGTACTCGCGGACCGCCTCCGTCGTCTCAGCGGAAAACGGATCGTCGTTCTCGATCAACGGGACGAGACGGGGGCAGGCGACCGGGAAGAGCTCGACGCCCGCGTCGAGTGCATGCACGAGCTCCGCGTAGCGCCCGGCCTCGACGGTGCCTTCGGTCGCCAGCAGGCCGATGCGGCGGTTTCGCGTCGCCTGCACCGCGGCGTGCGCCTCGGGCGTGATCACGCCGACAACCGGTACTCCCAGGTCCTCCTGCAGCTGCGGCAGCGCTGCCGATGTCGCAGTGTTACAGGCGTTGACGACGAGCTTCACGCCCTGGAGCTCGAGGTAGCGGCCGATCTCGCGTGCGAATCGGCGGACCTCCTCGAGCGGACGCGGGCCGTAGGGCAGCCGCGCGTGGTCGCCGAGGTAGACGAAGTCCTCGTGCGGCATCGTCACGAGACATTCGTGGAGGACGGTCAGTCCGCCCACCCCGGAATCGAAGACGCCGACCGGCCGTGAATCCATGTCCGGCGATCGTATCGCCGGGCTAGGCTGGGGACCTTGCGTCGCGTCGCGATCTGCGCGGTCTGGGTCGTCACCGCTCTCACGACTGCCACGCCTGCGCACGCGGCGGAGGTGTCGGTCACGATGGATGACGGCGTCCGGATCGACGCGTCGCTGCTCGTGCCTTCCGGGGCCCCGCCGGCCGGCGGGTGGCCTGCGGTGATGATGTTCCACGGGCTCGGCGGCAACCACCTGCAACTGCTCGGCCTCGCACAGGCGTACGTCGCGAAGGGCTTCGCCGTCTTCGCGCCCGACGCGCGGGGACACGGCACCTCGGGTGGGTTCGTCTCCCTCGACGGGCCGCGCGAGGTTGCCGACGTCCGCACGGAGTTCCAGTGGCTTGCGTCGCGCCCCGAGATCAGCGACACGCAGATCGGTGCCTGGGGTATCTCTCTGGGCGGCGGCGCGGCGTGGAACTCGGTCGTTGCCGGCGTGCCGTTCAAGGCGCTCGAGACCTTCCAGACGTGGAGCGATCTCTACAGCGCGCTCTATCCGTCGAACCTGGGCAAGTCCGGCGCGATCCTCGCGTTTTCGCAGAGCGTGCCGCCCGCCCGGATCGACCCGACCTTCCTTCCCTTCGTGCCGCAGATGATCGCGAACCAGAGCCTGCCGGCGGTTCGCGACCTGCTCGGTGCTCGTTCGAGCTTGCACGCGATGTCCACCGTCACGACACCGAGCTTTCTCTTCCAGGGGCGACGCGACTTCGCCTTCGACATCGGCCAGGCGGTCGACGCCTACCGGCGGCTGAGCGGCCCGAAGCGCCTGTACGTCGGCGACTTCGGCCACTCGCCGTCGACGTTCCCCGGCCCGGACCTCTCGCACATGCTCGAGCTCTCGACCCGCTGGTACGAGCGCTTCCTGCAGGGAGCTCCGAACGGCGTCGACAAGGAAAAGCCGGTCCAGATTGCAACGGATCCGTGGAACGGGAGGGCTGCGAGCTTTGCCGGAGTACCCGAGGTGAGGTTGTGGCGTTCGAGCTTCATGTCGGTGCGACGCGCGATGCGTTCGCACGGGAGGGTCGTGAAGACGACCCTCCCGCTGAAACGCAACCTCGAGCAGTTCGGCGCGCCGTTCGTGAACGTGACCGCTTCCACGCGCTCACGATGGCCACACCTGGTGGCCGTCGTCACGGCAGTCGAGCCCGGCGGGAGGGAGACCGTGCTGACCACCGGAGGAACGCTCACGTCGTTCGGTCGTCAGCCGAGATCGGTGAGGTTCCAGCTCATTTCCGACGCAAACCTGCTTCGCCGCGGGACACGCCTGCGCGTCTACCTGGGAGCCACGTCGACCGTCCAGAGCAGGGCGAACCTGCTCTATCTCAATCCGGTCCCGGATGGCTCTTCGCTCAGAGTCGCCTCCATCCGCTTGACCGTGCCGGTCCTGCCGAAGACGATCTCCAGGTGATCTCCCCGCTCAACCTCCGCGCGACTGGGGCGTCTAAGGGATCGCGGGTCTTCGTCTTTCGAGGCACGAGAGGGAGGGGTATGAAGTCGATCATCAGGCTGGTCGCGCTCGCCTTGGCGGCGTACGGCGGCGCTGGCCCTCGCCGGGAACGCGCTGGCGACACCGAAGCTGAGCGTACGTCAGACGTCGACGTCGCTGACCATGAGGGTTTCGCAGGCGCAGTCGGACCCCGCTCCGGCGAGGACGCAGATCTTCGTTCCGACCGGCTACACCCTGAACACGTCGCAGGCCCCTGGGACGAAGATCGGCACGGTGAGCGGGACGGTCTTCGCGAAGGATCTCAACGTCTCGGTGCCGGGCTCGGGCGACGTGGTCGTCGCCCCGCCGGACACGAGCGTGCCGGGTTGTGCAACCGGCACACACCTGGCCGTCTGGTTGCTGCAGCTGTCCGTCGCGGGGCAGAACCTCGAGTTTCCGTTGCAGGTCGACCCGACGACCGGACAGAACACGGCGTTCGGCGCGTTCCAGCTCGCTGCGTGCTTTCCCCCCGTGGACGTCCCGCAGGGGACGCCCGGCCGCTCGCCGAACGGCGCCATGCTGCTCGACGCGACCGTGACGCTCTCCAACGTTTTCACGGCGCCGACGGGAGCGAGCGTGTGGAAGGCGACCGTCACGCCGTACGCCGCGGGGACCGGCGTCGAGAACACGGCCGGCACGGTGGAGCTGCGCTCGTCCGTCAGGCCGGGTCTCGTCACCCTCGTCACGCGCCTACTCAGCAGGAAGGCGCGCACGTTGCGCGTGTCGGGGAGTGTCACCCAGGCCGGCGCGGGTATTGCAGGGCAGTCGGTCAACCTCCTGTTGAACGGCAAGGCCCGGTTCCGAGCCCGGACGTCGCCACGGGGCCTCTACACCGTCGTCCTGAGGAAGTCCGGCAGGAAGTCGAAGACGATCTTCCAGGCGCGCGTGACGGTCGCAGAGCGCGACATCACGAGCAGCGGCTGTCAGTCACCGACACTCTCGGGGGTCCGGTGCGTGAGCGCAACGGCCGCGGGTTTCACGGCTCTCAGCCGCAAGATCAGCGTGCAGCTCTGAGGATCGCTCGAGGCGGGGTCGACCCGGCCCCGTCTCGTATCCTGAGGACATGGCGGAGGTGCGGATCGGGACCTGCTCCTGGGCCGATGAGGCCCTTTCGAAGCACTGGTACCCGAAGGGCACTCCGGCGGGCGAGCGGCTCGCCTACTACGCGAAGCATTTCGACACCGTGGAGGTGGACTCCACGTACTACAGGCTTCCGGCTGAGCCGATGGTGCAGCGCTGGGCGGAGCGAACCCCCGACGACTTCGTCATGCACGTCAAGGCCTTCGGCTTGATGACGCGGCATCCGGTGAAGGTCGATGCGTTGCCGCCGGACCTTCGGGACGACGCTCCGACAGACGACCGCGGCCGCGTCGAGCGTCCGTCGCGAGAGTTCCGCGGCGAGGTCTTCCGCCGCTTCCTCGAGGCGCTCGAGCCACTGCGGAGCACGGGGAAGCTCGGCGGCATCCTGTTCCAGTTCCCCTCCTATGTGGTCTACAAGGACCGCTCGCTCGACTACCTCCAGTGGGCGCGCGAGCAAGTCGGCGACGACGAGATGCTCGTCGAGTTTCGCCACATCAGCTGGCTCGACGACGAGCATCGCGACGAGACGCTCCGCTTCCTCGAGGACATCGGCGCGACGCACGTGATCGTCGACGCGCCGAGGATCGAAGGCGCCAAGAACCTGGTGCCGACGGTGCTCGCGCTCACGAGCCCGACGGCCTACGTCCGCTTCCACGGACGCAATGCCGACACGTGGAACAAGCGAGGCGGCAGCGCGTCCGAGCGCTTCGACTACCTCTACTCGGAGGAGGAGCTCGCAGAATGGGTCGGGCCTCTTCGCGAGCTGTCCGAACAGGCCGAGCAGGCCTATGCGTTCTTCAACAACAACGCTACGAGCCCGGACGGTCACGGTGGGCGGATGGCCCAGGCTGCCGCGAACGCGAAGGCGCTGCAACGTCTCCTGCAGGAGGCGAAGGTGCCCGTGTCGGCGCCGGGCCGGTGAACCTCCTCGCCGTCATTCACGGCGCGAACGTTCGAGCGGGCGTGTTCGGGCCCGTCGTCGAGGCCCGCGGGCACCGGCTGGAGGAATGGAGCCTTGCCTGGGATACGCCCCTCCCGCGGCCGCTCGACGCGTACGGCGGAGTGCTCGTCTTCGGCGGCGCGATGCACGCAGACCAGGACAGTCACCATCCGTGGCTGCGCGAGGAGAACCTCTTCCTGCAACGGCTCCTCGACCTCCACATGCCGGTGCTCGGCGTCTGTCTCGGCGCACAGCTCATCGCAAAGGCGGCGCATGCGCCGGTTCGCCCCGCGGATTCGCCCGAGATCGGCTGGTATCCGGTCGAGCTGACCGAGGATGCCGCCGACGATCCGCTGCTCGGCGGGCTACCGCAGCGGTTCGACTCTTTCCAGTGGCACCACTACACGTACGACGTCCCGGCGGGCGCCGTGGAGCTCGCCTGCAGCGAGACCTGCACGCAGGCCTTCCGGCTCGGAGACAGCGCCTGGGGCGTGCAGTTCCATCCGGAGGTCACGTTCGAGCAGATCGAGTCCTGGACGGACGAGCCGGAGGAGGCCCCGATCGACGCCGAGGCCCTGCTGGCGGAAACGCGGGCGCGGATCCATGCGTGGAACGAGCTCGGGCGCGACCTCTGCAACGCGTTCGTCGACGTCGCGGAGCGCGTCGCGACGCCGGTCTAGCGCGCCGGCTGCGGCGCGTTACGAAACCGTTCCACTTCCGTCACGCCTGCGCGTGCGTTTGGGGTCAGACCCCGCCTGTGCGCATGGGACATGGCTCGCCGCGAACCGGGCGTGTCGCGCGGCAAACCGAAAACCGGCTCAGGGAGAAGCCGGGTGCTGCACTTCGCGGACGCGAAAGGCGAGCACGATGTCCCTGATGCCGCGAATCAACGTGAACGCCGCCACCCAGGCGACGAGCAGGACGGCGCTTCGACCGTAGTAGCCGGCGGCCCAGAAGCCGAGCACTAACTCGATGATCCCGCCGATCAGCTGCAACCACCAGACCTCGATCTCCCGACGCGCCGAGATCGACGAGATGATGTCGAACGTCCCTGCGAAGATCAGGAAGAAGCTGAAGACCGCGGCCAGCGCTGCGAACGTGTCGCCCGGGTGAATGAACGCGACGATCCCGGCGGCGAAGAAGACGATCGCCAGCACGACATGGAGCACTTTCCACCAGCCGCGGGCGAGGATCAGCGCCAGGATCTCGAGCACGCCGGCTGCGATGGCGACGATCCCGAACAGGATCGAGATCGCGCTCACGGACGTGTAGTTGAAGCGAAGGATGATCAGTCCTACCAGCATCCAGCCGATCCCGGTGATCAGGAACAACCACCACGGGGGCAGCACGCGCGCAAGCGTTCCTTGTCCAGCCGTTGTCGAAATCATGAGCTTAGATTCCTCCTCGGCATACCTGCTCCTCCGCGACCTTACCCCTTCTCCATCGGCAGTTCCTCGTGACGCGACCACTCGTGCCACGAGCCGGCGTAGTTACGTGCCCGATAGCCCGCCCCGCGAAGGGCCAACGTCGCGAGCGCCGAGCGGGAGCCCGAATGGCAGTACGTGACGATCTCCTCGGGATCGCCGACGAGCGCTCGCACGTGGTCACCGGGAAGCGGCTCCCCGGTCGACGCGAACAGCTCCTGGACGTGGACGTGGCGCGCCCCTGGAATCCGGCCCTGGCGCGGATCGCACGGGTAGCCCTGCTTCCCGCGGTACTCCTGCTCCGTGCGGACGTCCAGGATCGTCAGCGCCGGGTCGCCAAGGCGGGCCCGGAGCTCCTCGCGCGTCGGAATCGCGTCGAGCCGCGGCTCGAACGTGGTCTTCACGGGAGTCAGCTCGACCTGGCCGACCTCGAGGTCTCGGTCCCACGCCGCGAGTCCGCCCACGAGGACCGCGACGCGCGGGTGGCCGGCAAGCTCCGCCATCTGCGCGGCGGGCATCGCGCCGACGCCGTCGCCGCGGTCGTACAGCACGAGCCGTTCGTTGCCGGTGACTCCGTGACGGCGAAGACGCAAGGCCACCTCCGCTGCCAGCGGTTCGAGGACATCGGCGTCACTCATCGGCGGAGGCGATCCGAGGACGAGCGGCTTCGACCCCGGAATGTGCCCGCGAGCGTGCGCATTCGGGCCGCGCACGTCGCCGACGAAGAGGTCTTCCTTGCCTAGCTCGGCCGCGAGCCACTCGACGTCGACGATCGAAGGGAGCTCAGACACGGTCGAGGAACTCCCGCAACGCGGCGTTGAACGCTTCTGGCCGCTCGAGGTTGACGAGATGCCCGGCACCCGCGATCGCGCGAACGTCGAACCCGTCGAGCTCCGCGGCGGAGACGAACTGGTCGGACTCGCCGAGGACGAACTGCAGCCGGCCGTCGAGCGATCGTGCGACCTGCGTCGAATCCCCGCGGTCCCGGATCGCCTCGACCGCGCCGACCAGCTGGTCGGCTTCGCGGAAGAGCAGCCTCACGTCGGCCTTCGCCTCGTCGGCGAAGAGCTTCGGACGCATCGAGCGCCACAGACCGTCGGCTCCCTCGGAACGGATCAACCGGATCGTGTCTGCACGGCCCGCACGCCGGTCCTCCGAGTCCGGGTCAGGCCGCGAGCCGCACAGCAGCACGGCGTGCACGCGCTCCGGCGCCCGACGAGCGAGTGCCAAGGCGCAGTAACCGCCCATCGACGCGCCGACGAGCACGGCGTCACCGTCGAACTCGTCGGAGATGGAGTCGGCCCACGCCTCCATCGTCGGCCCACGGCCGTACAGACGCGGCGTGGTCACCTGATGCTCGGCGAGCACTGGGAGTTGCGGCTCCCACATTCGCTCGTCGAGAGGGAAGGCGTGGAGCAGGACGACGTTCACGTAGCCGCTACGAGCTCGACCTCGGCGGCGATGGACGGACGTGCTTCGAGCCGCTCGACCCAGGCGGCGAGAGCGCTGAATCGCCCGATGTCGACGCCCATGCGGTCGCGCGCGCGGAGGATCCACGGGACGTAAGCGATGTCCGCGAGCCCGAACTCCTGCCCGGTGAGGTACGGCTGCTCCCCGAGCAGCCCGTCGAGCCGAGCGAGCGCGGCGTCGAACGCTTCACCCGCTCCCTCGTCCTCGCGGCGAAGCGCGTAATACGGCTTCGAGAGCTCGTCGAAGCGGAACACGAGCAGCCGAGCCGATGCCCGTTCACCGGGATCGGCCGGCCACAAAGACGGCTCGGGATACCGTTCGTCGAGGTACTCGTTGATGACCGCGGACTCCGGCAGGATGAACGCACCCTCCTCGAGCACCGGCACCCTCCCGAGCGAGTTCTTCTCGTACAACCAGGACGGCCGGTCGTCGAGATCGATCTCGACCGTCTCGTGCTCGATCCTCTTCTCGGCGAGCGCGATTCGGACACGCGCGCAGTACGGGCAGCGATCAGCGTCGTAGAGCGTGATCACCGGTCGATCCTAGCTTCGATGCCTAGGAGCTCGGCGATCTGAGCGATCAGCTCGCGGGCGGGCGGCAGCTCGGAGGGCGAAGACGCGACGCGCGCGACGGCGCGCACCGTTGCAGGATCCGCGCCGGTCAGCCGCGAGACGAGCGTCGCGTTCGCCGCGAGCGACAGCTCGTCCGCCTTGTTGAGGTCGCCGTAGTAGGTCGGGACCGAGAGGTACTCGTCGACCATCCGGCCGCGCTCGAAGAGCAGGTAGCGGACGACGGTCTCCTCCTCGAGCGCGAGTGCGATCACGGGCACGCCCATCCGGTCCGAGAGCTCCGTCCCGAGCCGGCGCTGCACGCTGCGATCGCGGTCGCACAGCTCGTCGACGACGGCGACCCAGCCGTCCGACTCCTGGCTGACCTCGGTGTGCGCGGAGTGCCCGACACGCGGCAGGAACTGCTTCACCGCCCGCTCGACCCCCGCCTCGTCGTCGGTCTGGACATGCAGCGACGCGAAGGACGGAGGACGCTCGTCACTGCCGAGACGCTCCGCCAACGCGCCGAGCGGGGCAACCATGAAGACGTCGACGCCAACGAAGCCGAGCCGGTCGTAGAGCCGGCGCGCCTCGTTGTTCCGTGTCAGGACCTCGAGGCTGACATAGTCGAGCCCCGCCTCTCGGGCCGGCTCGATGATGGCGGCGAGAAGTGCCGAACCCACTCCGCGGCTGCGCGCTTCCGGTGTGACGTAGAGGTCGGTGACATGCGCGGTCTTCCTGCCGACGTCGCCCAGCACGCAGAAGACGAAGCCGACGGCGTGCTCGTCCTCCTCCGCAATCAGCGCGACGCCGTCGCGGACCGTCTCCGACAGGTCCGACCAGGCCTCCTCCCATGACTCGCGCAGGTAGTCGGGCCCGCCGAGCTCCTCTTCGAACTGCTCCCACAGCGCGCGCACGAGCTCGCGGTCGGACTGCTTTGCAGGTCTGATCGTCATTGGTAGCGCAGGGCGGCGAGGAGGTAGTGCGCGCTCAAGTTCTGGAAGGGACGGAAGCGGACGCCCGCGGCGCGAACGTCCGTCACGTCAGGGTAGAACGCGAGCACCGCCTTGCGCAGGCCGAGGTCGCCCGCCGGCCAAGCCTCCGGCCGCGCGAGATGCCTTGCCAGGAACCAGTCCACGCTCCACTCTCCGAGGCCGCGCAACGCTGTCAGTCGTGCTTGGACTTCTTCGTCCGGTAGCGAGGCCAGCTCGTCGAAGTCGAGCTCGGCCCGCGCGATGCCGAGCACGTACTCGGCCTTGCGGCGAGAGAAGCCGAGGGCGGTGAGCTCGTCCTCCGTCGCGACGGCGATTCGCTCGCGCGTCGGGAAGGCCACCGCATGCTCGCCGGGAACGCCGAAGCGCTCGACCAACCGGCTGCGGACGGCGAACGCAGAATGCAGCGAGACCTGCTGTGCCGTGACGGACGTGACGAGCGCCTCGAACGCATCCGGTGCGAGCGGCGGACGGAAGCCGGGCAGCAGCGCGACGGCGCGCGCGAGCACGGGATCGCCGCCGGCGAAGGTGACGAACGAGTCGAGGTCGAGCTCGAGGCCGAGCAGCTTCCGCACGACCGGCTCCGTGACCGCGTCGAGCGGCTCGACGTCGACCCCGCCGTTGGCGGCGCCGATCCGCACCTCGCGCCCGTCGACGACGCGGTACAGGGCACCGTCGTGCCAGACGTTGGCACGGTCGACGCCCCAGAACGTGAAGCGGTCGAGCGAGCGCTCGAAGTCGTACGGCTGCGGAACCGCGAGGTGAGCCATGCGGCCCAGGCTAGTGCGGTCAAGCGGTGTTGCGAGGCGGTGCGCCTGACGACTGTTGCGAAGCGGTGCGCCCCCTGGTGCCAGGCACGGTGGGGAGAGCGTCACGAATGTGGGTCGAAAGGCCCCGCACACCGCGGTTTCCCCGTTACGGGGGCGACTTTGCGGCAGGCCATGTCTGGGTGCCAGGCACCGTTACGAGAGCGGTGACTTTCTCTCCACAAGGGTCCGGTCCGGCCCTTGGTGGGGACGCTAAGGACTACCCGCTCGGCGGACGGATCTCGCCCGATGCGAGGACGCGTGGCGCCCGACGACCGATGTCGGCCCGCGAGAGCGAGCGGACCACGGCGAGGGCTCTACGAGACGGATCCGCGACGGGCTCGCCTTTCCCGATCAGGGCGAGAGGAATGAGACGCGCCTTCGCCAGGCGGCCGTCGGAGTGCAAGTCGGCCTGAAGCACGGCGCTGATCCCACCTGAGCCCGGCGATGTTGAAATTGCCGAAGGCGGAGAAGTTGCCGAGGCTGTAAGCGATCAAGCGGCCGCGGTACCACTCGAGCGCCCGGAGAACATGTGGTCCATGCATCGCGACGAGATCGGCGCCCGCGTTCACGACTGTGTGCGCGAAGGCGATCGGGTTCCCGCGCTGCTCCCCGAGAAAGACTTCCGGCCCCGGTCTCACGTGGGTGTACGCCGAGCCCTCGGCGCCGATGTGCGCTGTGACGATCACCAGGTCGGCGCGTTGTGCGGCTCGGCGGACGAGTGTGGCCGCGCCGCTCAGGTCGAGCGCGTCCTGAGCCCATGGGTACGGGGCGAAACCCAGGATCGCGATCCGTTTGCCCCCGACGCGTATGACGGTGATTTCGCCCGGGCGGCCCGTCGTACGAAGCCCGGCCGCACGGAGAGCGGTCGCGGTCTGCTGCCGACCAACGGGGCCGTAGTCGTTCGCATGATTGTTCGCCAGGTTGAGAACCGTGAATCCCGCCCCCGCGAGGCCGCGCGCGAACGACGGCGGCGCGCGAAACGAAAAGCAGGAGGATCCGCCCGCCGCGCATTTCGAACTGCCTCCGTTGGTCAGCGCGGTCTCGAGGTTTCCGAGCACGACGTCGCCAACGAGGAACGGTCGCGCCCCCCGCAGCAAGGCCGACGGACTGGATGGCACTCCCGCGTCCGAGCCCAACGTGGTGTCGCCGACCGCTGCGACGCGAACGATCGCATCGGATCCTGCGGATCGGGCCTCGACCGCCCGAGTCGTCTCGTGCGCTCCGGCCGCCGGTGCCGCGTTCGGCGTTTCGCGCGTGTAGACGAACACCGCGACGGCAACGCAGGAGCCCAGTGCCGCCGCCAGGATGCCGGCGCGCGCACGTCGATCAGAGGAGGGCATCGCGGCAGTATGCCGAGGCGCCTCGATGGACTCTGCGCCGACGCCGGAGGAACGCAGAGAAAGGCGTCGAAACGATCGCGGCCATGTGGCGCCGATTTCCCCTGCTCGCATTGTTCGTGACGTTCCTGGCGTTGAGCACCGGCCCGGTCGCCTCCGGCGCCGTGAACCCACAGGTTGCAGGGCTCCAGGTGGCGCTCAGAGCGTACGGTTGCTACGCAGGGCCGATCGACGGAATCCTCGGTCCGGCGACGAGCTCGGGAGTTCGGCAGTTTCAGAGTCGTGCAGGTCTGCCGGTCGACGGGAAGGCAGGCCCGGCCACACGACGGGCATTCGGGCCACTCGGTCGCCCGCTCTTCGCGCGGCGAACGCTGCGCCGGGGGACTTTCGGCTGGGACGTCTCGGTGCTCCAGTTCCTCCTCGCGCGAACCGGCGCGCTCGTCCCCATCTCCGGTTACTTCGACGCGCGCACCGACCGGGCCCTGCGGCGGTTCCAGCAAGCTCGCCGCCTCTCGACCGACGGCATCGCGGGCCCGCGAACGTTCGCGGCGTTCGTCGATCGGACGCCGAAGCGCACGCGTACGGTTGTCGCAGGCGTGACCAGAACGCCCTCGGCACGCGTGCGCGCGCTGATCGACCACTGGGCCGCGTTCTACGGCGTCGACCGTTCGCTGGTCCGGGCCCTGGCATGGATGGAGTCCGGATTTCAGACGAACCTGACCTCATCCGCCGGGGCCTGGGGTGTGATGCAGATCCTCCCGCCGACGTGGAGCTATGTCGAGGACGTGCTGCTAGGCCGCAAGGTCCCGCGCACGACGTCGGGGAACATCCGCGTCGGGATTCTCTTCATGCGCCAACTGTTGCGGGAGTTCCGCGGTGACGCGCGCACTGCGCTTGCAGCGTGGTACCAGGGTCCCCGCTCGGTTCGAAAACGCGGCCCGCTGCGCGAGACGAAGCTGTTCGTCGACAACGTGCTGGCGCTCAAGGAGCGCTTCGTCTAAAGAGCTCTCAGAAGTGTGATGTGAGCCCGGCGCCGCTCGCGTCGCCGTCGACGGAGGCCTCATCCGCCGTGACGTCCTCCGCGTTCTCGTACCACGAGTACGCGTATTTTCCGTCGTCGAGCTCCTTCGCGAACGTCGTCAAGCGCAGCGGATAGAAGGTGTCGCACATCACAGCGAGCTCGTGCGTCTCGTGCGTGCCGATCGACTTCTCCGCGAGACCGGGCTGCGGGCCGTGCGGCAGGCCGGATGGATGCAGCGTGATCGAGCCGACGTCGACGCCGCGCCGCGAGCCGAACTTGCCGGAGACGTAATAGATCATCTCCTCCGACTGCAGGTTCGAGTGGTGATACGGAATCGGCACCGCAAGCGGGTCGAAGTCGAGCTTGCGCGGACAGAACGAGCAGATGACGAAGTTCCGTCCCTGGAATGTCTGGTGTGACGGCGGCGGCTGGTGGATCCGGCCCGTGATCGGCTCGAAGTCGTGGACCGAGAACGTCCACGGATAGAGGTAGCCGTCCCAGCCGACGACGTCGAACGGGTGGTAATCGAGGACGTAGGTCTGGTACCCGCCTCGCACCCGCACCTTCACGGTGAACTCGCCCTTCTCGCGGTGCGTGTTGAGCTCCCCGGGCGGGTGGATGTCACGGTGGTAGTACGGCGCGCCCTCGAGCATCTGGCCGTACTGGTTGCGGTAGCGCCTCGGGATCTCGATCAGCCCGGGCGTCTCGAAGACGAGGTAGCGCTGCTCGCCTTCGGGCCTGAATCGATACGTCGTGCCGCGTGGGATGACGATGTAGTCGCCGTCCGTGTACGGCACGTTGCCGAAGATCGTCTCGAGGGTGCCGCTGCCTTCGTGGACGAAGACGACCTCGTCTCCTTCGCCGTTCCGGAAGAAGTAGTCCATCTCGTCCTTCGGGCGGCAGAGCGAGATCTCGACGTCGTTGTTCCACATGAGCAGCCGGCGCCCGGTGATCTCGTCGCCCTCCGAGTCGATGCCGTACGTCTTGAAGTGGCGGTGGGCGTGCGCGTCGGGAATCCACTCGTCCCGCTCGATCTCCTCGAAGTCCCCGACCTTCATCACGCGGCAGGGCGATTGGAGGTGATACAGGATCGACTCCATCCCGACGAAGCCCTCCATGCCCATGACCTCCTCCGTGAGGAGGGATCCGTTGTCGCGGAACTGGATGTGACGCTTCCTCGGGACGTCCCCCAGGCGCTGGTAGAACGGCATGCCTAGAGGATATCGGCGGCCAACGCGGCCAGACGCGTCCCCACTGCGGGGGCGAACTTGAAGCCGTGCCCGCTGCAGGCAGAGCCGATCACGACCCGCCCGCGGCGCTCCAGGATGAAGTGCTCGTCGGGGGTCGTGGTGTACATGCACGTCTCTGCAGCGACGGGCTCCGGGTCGGCATCCGGGTAGTGCAGGCCAACCCATTGGGCGATCCGCGCGACGTTCGCAGGGTCGGGCTCGCCGGACGTATCCGGATCGGCTTCGACGCCGGCGTGATGCGCGCCGGCCTTCAGCCCGTACAGCGGATCGTGCAGTGAATACATCGCGTGCCCGCGCGTAACCGGATCCAGCTGGACGACGGACGGAAGTGCGTCGCCTTCGCGCCGAAAGTAGGCCACAGTCTCACGCGTCGTGCGCACGGGCAGGTCCGGAAAGAACCGTCTGGCCCATGGGCCTGCAGTCACAACCACAACCTCGGCGTCGACGTCGTCGAGGGAATCCACGCGAGTGTCCTCCTCGACGCGCGCTCCTCGCGCCACGGCGCGGTCGACGAACGCGCGGTGCGCGATGTCGGCGCGGACGATGCCTGCCTCCGGCTGGAAGAGCGCGGTCCAACCGTCCGGCACACCGACGGGCCAGCGCCGGCGTGCGTCCGTCGGCCTCGAGCAGCTCGTACTCGGCGTCCGCGGCTTCGAGTGCATCGCGCGAGCTCTGTGCCTCATCCTCGACGAGCTCGAGCAGCCCGTTCAGCTCCAGCAGTTCCTGCCCTGACTCTTCCTCGAGCGCGCGCCAACCGACGAACGCTTCCTTTGCCAGCTCGACGAATTCCACCTCCGGGTACGCCAGTCGCACGATGCGCGAACGGCCGTGGCTCGAGCCGTGGTTGTGACCGACGCGGAACTGCTCGAGCAGACGTACCTCGTGGCCTTCCCGCGCGAGCGCATAGGCAGTCGCGGATCCCATGATCCCCGCCCCCACGACGACGACCTCCGCGCTCACGCGGCGTATCTTCGCGGTCAGCGCAGCGGTAGCGCTATCTCCACCTCCAGCGGCTCTCCGATGCGGTTGAAGTAGATCTCGCGCGGCGGCCCACTCGGCTCACGGCCTTGCTCCTTAGCCCAGCGGTAGACGGCCTCGTACGCGCCGAGGATCTCCGGGAACTCGCACTGCGCCCCCGAGATCTGCGTGTGCGCGACCTCGCCTGCGGGCAGGCGCTCTCTGGCCATCCGCCTGCGGGACGCAGACCTCCACCGGCCCGTCCTCCTCGTTGGTCACCGGCCCGTGGTAGAGGACAAACGGCGGAGCCGGAGCACCGTCGTACCCCAGCTCTTCGAACGTGTCACAGATGAACGCCTCGAGCTCTCGCACGTGGACACGCCTGGACTTGCTCACGTAGGGCTGCTCGTCGACCCGCTTCGCGACGACGTCGTACATCGGCTCCTCCTTCAGTAGTCGTTTGACCTGCCGGAGAATCCGTCGCCGCTCGGCGAACTCGTCCGTCGCGAGCCGCTCGTAGGCCTCGAGCCGCTCGAAAGTCGGATCGCGGAGGAAGCCCCGGATCTCGACGAGCGGCATGCCGGCGCGGCGCAGGAACGCGATCAGCGTCGCCGCCCGCAGCTGATCCGGCCGGTAGTAGCGGTAGCCGGAGTCCGGATCCACCCACGCCGGCGCCAGCAGCCCGTTCTCGCCGTACAGGCGGAGCGCCTTGGGCGAGAGTCGTGACGCGGACGCGAACTCGCCGATCGGCATCAGATTCTCCATGTCGCCGCTCACGATGCCGTCTGCCCTTGGGGAAGAGTCAACCCGAGGTACCTGTCCGCAACCGCCACCCCCGGTGCCAGGCACCGCTACGAGAGTGCAACGAAACTGTCACAAGAGCGTGACGACCCGCCGGTTTTCCCTGCGTGACCAGCATTTTTCGATCGGACATGTCTGGTGCCAGGCACCGAAGGTTGCGCGTCACGCCACGCGGTTCCGCAAGACGCCGATCCCCTCCACTTCGAGCTCGACGACGTCCCCGCTCTGCAGCCACCGCCCGTCGCCGAGCTCCAGGATGCAGCCTGTTCCGACCGTCCCCGAGCCGAGGATGTCGCCCGGACGCAGATGCGTGTTGCGCGCCGCCGCCGCGACGATCGCGTCCCACGAGTGGTACATGTCGGCGAGGTTGCCGCGGGAGCGTTCCTCGCCGTTGACGCGCGCGACCATGACGCCGCTCGAGCCGTCGAACTCGTCCGGGGTCACCAGGATCGGCCCGATGCTCGTGGCGAAGTCCTTCCCCTTCGCCGGGCCGAGCCCGACCCGCATCTCGTCACGCTGCAGATCCCGCGCCGACCAGTCGTTCATGATCGTGAAGCCGCCGATCTGTCCCTCGGCGCCGATCACGGCGGCGACCTCGAGCTCGTAGTCGAGCTCGTTCGTGTCCGGCGGCTTCGGGATCTCGTCGTCGGGCCCGTAGATCGCGGCCGGGTTCGAGAAGTAGAAGACGGGGATCTCGTACCACTCCTGCGGCACCTCGAGGCCACGCTTGGCACGCGCAGTCTTCACGTGCTGCTCGAACGCATAGAAGTCACGCACCGACGGCGGGTGCAGCACCGGCGGACGAAAGTCGACTTCGTCGAGCCCGTACTCGGCGTGGCGGCGCGCGCTGCCGCCGCCGGTGAAGTACGCCTGCAACGTCTGAGCCGCGAGCTGGACGACCGTCTCGCCCTCGATGAGCCCCGGCCAGCCGCGCTCGAGCTGCAGATCACGCGGCGTGAACATGCACAACCGCATGCGCGCGCTACGGCTCCGTGTGGACGACGACGTCGCTGATGTCCGGGCGGGCACGGCGAATCCGCTCCTCGATCTCACTCGCGCGCGCATGCGCATCGGCGAGCGGGCTCGCGGGATGGAGACCGAGCGTCAGAAAGGCGAGCAGCCCCTCATCCGTGTTGAGGAACCGCAGCTCACGCGGGTCCTCTCCGGTCACATCCCGGACGATCCGGCGCACGAGCTCCCGCGCCGCAGCGTCGTCGTCGATCCGCCGGCCGGCGCCCTCCTCGGTGAGCGGCTCGAGGTGGGTCTGAACAGCGTCCACCTCGGGCACCGCTTCGGCGATCGCCTGCTCCACCTGGGTCGCAACGTCGTGGGCCTCCTCGAGCGTCAATTCACCCGGCAGCTTCAGATGCAACGAGACCTCCGTCCGTCCGCCGACATCGAGGACGCTGACGTTGTGCACCTCGCGGACGCGCGGAACGCCCAGCGCAGCGCTGAGCGCCCGTTCACGGATCGCAGCCTGATCCTCCTGAGGCTCGACGTGGACGACGACGTCGCTCCCCGGCAGGGCGTCGTGGAGCGCCGCCTCGACGCGGTCGGCTGCAGCGTGGCCCTGCCCGACGGCCGCTCCCGGCGAGACCCCGATGACGACGTCTGCGAACTGGCGGCCGCCGGCCTGGCGCATCCGCAGACGCTCGAGCGCGACTGCCGGCTCGATCTCCGCGATCGCCGCCCGAGCCGCCTCCTCGGCGTCTGCCGGCGCACGGTCCATCAACACGTCGACGTTGCGCTTCATCAGTCGCGCGGAGGCGAGGAGCACGAGGACGGCAACGAACAACGCCGCCGCGGAGTCTGCGCGCGGATACCCCTCACGAACGAGGATCAGCCCGAGCAACACCGCCGCGGAGCCGGCGAGATCGCTCGCCGAAGTGGAGCGCATTCGCTGCCAGCGCCTCGCTCCGATACAGCCGCGACGCGCGCCAAGACACGACTGTTCGGCTGAGGTCGACCGCGATCACGATCCCGATGACGAGGAACGCGTACCAGGTCGCCTCGACCGACGTCTCGCGCGCGCCGACGAGGTGGGTGATCGCGCGCCATGCGATGAAGCAGCTCGCCGCGACGAGGATCGTCGCCTCGGCGAGCGCGGAGAGGTGCTCGGCCTTTCCATGACCGTACTGATGGCCGACGTCAGCCGGCCTGACGGCGACGCCGATTGCGAAGAACGTGAGGAGTGCCGCGACGAGATCGGTGCCGGAGTGCAGTGCCTCCGAGATGAGCCCGAGGCTGTGCGACGCGAGCCCGGCGCCGAGCTTCAGCAGGATCAGGACGATGGCGGCGACGACCGAAACGAGCGCTGTTCGGCGCGCCGGATTCATGCGCGGTCCGGCCTACGCGTCGGTGAGCGGCCAGATGAGGACGTCCTGGCGCGCTGAGTAATGCACCACTGGCTCGTTATCGGCGATGTCCAACCCCGAAGGCGGCATCGTGTTCAGGTCGATGTCTGCCTTCGCCGCCTGGAGCGGCCACGGCAGGTGGTGGATGTCGCCGCGGTACAGCTTCCCTTCGTGCTCGGCGTAGAAGCAGTAGCGCTCGACGAGGAAGTGCTCGAGCGAGCCGGGCACGGCGTCGAAAGTGGCCCCCTCCGCGGCGTACATCCCGCTGAACGCCTCCCCCTCGTGCCGGCTGCACTCGAACGCGATCCTCCCGCCGGCCCGGATGACCGAGATTCGCGCCTGGAAGTACGGCAACTGAAGATGCGGCGCGCCGACTGGACCGCGAGCCGGCTCGAGGCGTCCAGGGACAGGAACGAGATCCCCGGCTTGTCGTCACGGGTCACGTACGTGCGCACGTTCAGGCCGAAGAAGCTCGAGACGAACGGGAGCGCAAGCAGCCCGCGCGCGCGAAGACCTGTGACCGCGTACGGCGTCACGCCGAGCCAGGCGCTGCCCGAGTGTTCCTGCACCTCGACGCCGTCGGGCACGAGCCCACGCAACTGCTCGACCGGGAAGCGGTAGTGAACGAAGAGCTGGTCGACCAGCGTCTGCCCGATCAACCACGGCGATTCGGGCAGAGACCAGGGCCTCTGCGACACCTCCGACAGCGTTGTGCCCTGACGCCGGGCCGACTGCAGGAGATCGCGTGCGCCCACGAGCATTCGCATACCCGCTAGAGGTTGCCGCGAAGCGCCTGCTCGCGCTCGATCGCCTCGAAGAGTGCCTTGAAGTTGCCCTCGCCGAAGCCGCGGGCGCCGTGGCGCTCGATCACCTCGAAGAAGAGCGTCGGCCGGTCCTGGACGGTCTTCGTGAAGATCTGGAGCAGGTATCCGTCCTCGTCGCGGTCGACGAGGATCCGCAGTCTCCGAAGATCCTCCCAGTCCTCGCCGATCTCGCCCACGCGGTCGATCGCGTCCTCGTAGTAGCCATCCGGAGTAGAGAGGAAGACGATGCCGCGTTCCTGCAGCGCTTCGACCGTCCGGACGATGTCCTCCGACTGCAGTGCGACGTGTTGCACGCCGGGACCGCCGAAGAACTCGAGGTACTCCTCGATCTGACTCTTCCGCTTCCCTTCGGCGGGCTCGTTGATCGGGAACTTGATCTTCCCCTCGCCGTCCGCCATCACCTTCGACATCAGCGCCGAGTACTCCGTGTGGATCTGCTCGTCGCCGAAGTGGATGATGTTCGTGAAGCCCATCGTGCGCTCGTAGAACTCGACCCAGTAGTTCATCCGGCCGAGCTCGACGTTGCCGACGACATGGTCGATCGCCTTGAGCCCGACGCCGGTTGCGGGCTGACCGTTCGTCGTGACGACCGCCTGGTAGCCGGGAAGGAACGGCCCGGCGTACTCGCTCCGGTTCACGAAGGTGTGGACGTTCTCGCCGTAGGTGCCGATCGTCGCGCGCTCGACGCGGCCGAAGTCGTCCTCGAGCCACTGGGGCTCGACGATTCCGCGCGCGCCGCGCTGCACGGCCTGCCGGTAAGCCTCAGTCGCGTCGGGGACGGTGAGCGCGGTGTCCTTGACACCGTCGCCGTGCATGCACGCGAACCGCGTTATCTCGCTGTCCGGACGAATGCCGCTCGTGAGCGCTAGCCGGATGTCAGCCTGCTCGACGAGATACGACGCCCGGTCGCGCACACCCGTCTCTGGGCCGGCGTACGCGGTTCGCGTAAAGCCGAGCGCCTGCTCGTAGAAGAAGGCAGCCTGCTTCGCGTTGCCGACGTACAGCTCGAGGTGATCCCACCCGTCGATCGGCATGAAGTCGGCGTTCTGCCCCATCGAAAACGAAGCTTAGTCCGCCGGCGGCTCGGGCGGGGACTCGCGTCGGCGGGGCGAGGACGATCCCGCCGGCGATCGCGAAACCACCGATGGCCTGGACCGCGCCGATGCTCTCCGAAAGCAGGAGCAGCGCGACGATCGCGGCGAGGAACGGCTGCAGGTTCGCGAACAGCGAGGCGCGCGACGGCCCGACTCGGTCGATCGCCGTGAACCAAAGGAGGTTCGTCAGGACGAGCGGCCCGAGCACCGCGAAAGCGAATCCGATCCAGACGAGTGCGCCGAAGTCGAAGCTCTGGTCTGCGATTTGATGGGAGCCGACCGCTAGCAGCGGGACCGTCACGGCCAGTAGGAGCACAGCGCTGAGCCGGAACGGCGAGTATTGCCGCATCAAGGGGGCGATCGCCACGGAGTAGGCAGCCCAGGTGACGGAGCCGAGAATGGCGAGGCCGTCGCCCTTGAGGTCGGCTGAGAGGTCTCCTCCCGAACCGAGCGCCACGAGCGCGACGCCCGCGAAGGAGACCACGGCGGCGAGCCAGAAGCGTCGGCTGAGATGCTCGACGCCGCTGCCGCGGGCGAACAACGCGGTGAAGATCGGGAGCGTCCCGAACAGCAGCGCCACCGTCGTCGCGGTTGTGAACTTGAGCGCGTAGACGAAGCCCAGCTGGTTCAGAAAGAGCACGGTCGTGCAGAAGAGGATCAGCGGCAGCTCCCGCCGGCCGATCGCGAGCGAGCCCTCCAATGGCGAGCGTGATCGCCGCGAAGACCACGGCCGCACACCCGTAACGAATCGAGGAGTACGCCAGCGGATGGAAGCCTTCGTCCAGGATGTACTTCGAGACGGTGAAGTTGAAGGCCCAGAGGCTGACCGTCGCGAGCAGCATCAGATCGGCAGTCGGACGGCGCACGAACGCGGAAGTAAATCGGTCAGGATCCCGCAGCCGTGGAAAAACCGTTGCGAACTCGTCACGGTTTTCGTGTCCGGCGGGGCCGTGTCCGCGGGTCAGACCCCGACGGTCTGGAACGCACGTGTCGCAACGCGACGTGGTTCGACGTGACATGGTTCGGCAACCACTCACCGGTTGGGGGTTAGGCTTTCGCCGATGCCGGAGCCGACCAGGGAACACATCGACGCGCTCGTCGGGCCGGCGACGCCCCACTTCGCCTACCAGCTGCGCGCACGCGTCGAGGAGCTCGTCATGAACCTCCCGGCCGGCCACCCGGTCAAGGAGTACGCCAACGAGCAGATGGATCTGCTCGACCGGCTCGGGTACGCATCCTCGAAAGCGGAGGAGGGCGACCGCGAGCCGAAGTCACGGCCCGGCTGGGACGAGATCCCGAGCTCCGCCCCCGCGTACGACCCGCTCCCCCGCGCGCGATGAGCGTCGAGGGCCGCTCGGTCCTCGTGACGGGCGGGACGCGCGGCATCGGCAAGGCGATTGCGCTCCGCTTCGCCGCCGACGGCGCGAAGCACGTCACGGTCGGGTACCTCCGGAACGACTCCGCCGCCGAAGCCGCGGCTGACGAGCTGCGCAGCGCCGGCACCGAGCCGACGCTCGTACGCGGCAACATCGCCTCCGATCGAGTGGTCGAAGAGATGGCGTCGCACGGTCCGTACGCCGCGATCGTCCACAACGCCGCCACCGGCGTGATCAGGCCGACGCTCGAGACCGAGGACAAGCACTGGGACTGGACGCTGAACGCGAACGCGCGCTCCCTTCTGTCACTCGCGCGCGCATGCACGCCGACAATGGAGAGCGGCTCTTCGATCGTCGCCCTGTCCTCACTCGGCTCGGCGCGCGTCCTCGACAACTACGTGCTCGTCGGCACCTCGAAGGCGGCACTCGAGTCCGTCGTGCGCTACCTCGCCGTCGAGCTCGCGCCACGCGGGATCCGCGTCAACGCCGTCTCGGCCGGTGTCGTCGAGACCGAAGCCCTCGAGCACTTCCCGAACCGCGAGGACATGCTCCGCGCCGCCAACACACGCACCCCCGCCGGGCGCATGGTCGAGCCCGACGACGTCGCCGGAGCCGTCGCATACCTGTGCTCGCCCGACGCCGACATGGTCTGCGGACACACGCTCGTCGTCGACGGCGGCTACTCGCTCCTCGCCTGATGGAGCCCACCGAGCACAACCGCCGCGCCTGGGACGAGATCCACCGGCAGCGGGCCGAGGCGCTCGCCGGCCAGCGCGGCCTTCCGTCGCCGGTGCGGCATGCCCTCGCAGACCTCAGTAAGAAACGCGTCCTCAACGTCCACTGCGGCACTGGAGAGTCGGCCGCCGAGCTCGCGGAGCTCGGCGCCGTCGTTACCGGCGTCGACTCTTCGGGAGGGGCGCTCGAGGCCGCACGCGAGCGCTGGCCGTCGATCCTCTGGGTCCAGGCCGACCCGGAGCAGCTGCCCGCAGAGCTGCGCCGCGCACGCTTCGACCTCGTCTACGCCGGCCCCGGCTCGATCCTGCAGATCAACGACCTGGACACGTGGATGCGCGAGGTCGTCGCCGCCCTGCGGTCGTCGGGAGAGCTCCTTCTCTTCGAAGAGCACCCCGTCGCGTTGTGCGTGGACGGCCTCATGCACTGGCGGGAGAGCTACTTCGACGTCGGCTTGAAGCGCCTCGGTCAGATCGTCAACGCCGCCACGCGAGCAGGCCTCGGGCTGCGCGCCCTCGAGGAATATCCGGCGCGCCACGGAGGCTTCCGCCATCACGACGAGCGTGTTCCGGGCACCTTCCTGCTCTACGCACGCAAAGCCTGAAGCGTCGGTGCGGCTCTAGGCCAACCGCTCGAGGGCCTCGTCGAGCTCCGCGTCGGAGATCGTGAGCGGCGGCGCCGCCTGGATCAACGCCTCGCGACCCTCGGCCGCCGGGATCGGAATCACCAGCACGCCGTTCTCCTCTGCACGCGCCGGGTCCCCCGACCGCACACGCAGCAGCCCCCGCCCACGCCAGCCGGCCGCTTCGAAGCGGTCCGACAGCTCGCCGACGCGTGGCAGCAGCCGCGGCACCTCGTCGAGCACGACGAGCGCCGCCGCACACGCGAGCGGGTTGCCCGAATGCGTGTGCGTGTAGACGTCCTCCAGACCCAGATCCCAAACGTCCTCCAGCTCCCGCCGTACGAAGAGCGCCGCAGACAGCGGCAACCCGCCGCCGAGCGCCTTGCCGACGCAGAGGACGTCCGCGACGTCAGACCCCGGCCACAGCTCCCCGATCCGGCCGATGCCGGTGAACACCGCATCCACCACGAGCACGGCCCCCACCTCGTCACACCGCCGCCGCAACGTCGGCAGAAAGTCATCCGGAGGAACACGCGCGCCGACGCGTCCCTGCACCGGCTCGACGATGACGACACCCGCGTCCTCGGGCAGCGGTCCGGGATCCTCACCGTACGCGCGCCGGTGCACGGGCCCGGGCAACCACGCAGCGAACGGCTCGCGAAACCGCTCGAGCCCCGTAGCGGCCAGAGCGAGCAACCCGGTCCCGTGGTACGCACCGTCGAAGGCAACGATGCCGCTCCGGCCCGTAGCGAGCAGCCCGGTCCGCAGCGCGATCTCCACTGCGTCCTCGCCGGTAACGCCGAGCTTCGCGGGCCACGGCAAGGCCTCTCGTAGCCGCTGCGTCACCTCCGCCTCGGCGAGGTCTCCGAGCGCATGCACGACCGGCGCCGTCGCGATCGCCTCCACGATCGCCGGGCTCCGATGACCGAGGACGGCGACGCCGAAGCCGCCGGTCAGGTCGATGTACTCGCGCCCCTCCGCGTCCCAGACGCGACAGCCCTCGGCCCTAGACCACAGCACCGTTGCGGCGGCCGACGAGCCGGCCGAGCGTGTCCCCCGCGATGTAGCCGGCGATCTTCGGGTTCTCCTGCAGCCGCCGCAGCGAGTACTCGTACCAGCGCCGGCCGAACGGGACGTAGATCCGCAGACGGCGTCCTTCGCGCACGAGCTCGTCTCCGAGCCCCGGCGTCACGCCGAGCAGCATCTGGAACTCGTACTCGTCGCGACCGAGGCCGTGCTCGGCGACAAGGCGCCTTCCCTCCTGCAACAGCCACTCGTCGTGCGTCGCGATCCCGACGTAACAACCCGCGTCGAGCAACGCCTGCAACGCCGTCACGTACGACGCCCGCACCGCCTCGAAGTCCTGATACGCGATCGCCGGCGGCTCGAGATAGATCCCCTTGCACAAGCGGACGCTCGGCTTCAGGTCGGCAAGTGCGCGGACATCACCGAGCGTCCGACGCAGCGTCGCCTGCAGGACGATGCCGACGTTGTCGTGCCCCTCTTCGCGCAGCTCGCGGTAGAGCCGGAGCGTCTCGTCCGTCGTCGACGAGTCCTCCATGTCGATGCGCACGAAGTTGCCGCGCGACGCCGCGTCCTCGACCACGCTCCGGAGATTCGCAGCGCAGATGTCGTGACCCAGCTTCAGCCCGAGCGCCGTCAGCTTCACGCTCACGTTCGAGTCGAGGCCGGCGCGCCCGATGTCCGCGAAGACGTCCTCGTAGGCGTCGACGATCGCCGCCGCGTCTTCCTCGTCTGTGATCTCCTCGCCGAGGACGTCGATCGTCGCCATCTTCCCGTCGGCATTGACGCGCCGGACGGTCTCGCGCGCGTCCTTCAACTCCGGCCCGGCGATGTAGCGCTCCGACAGCTTGTGCACCACCGGCCGCGGCACGGCAGGCAGCAAACGGACGATCGCGCGGTCGAAGATCGCCAAGGGGCCGCGATTCTACGTCGTGCCCACGAGTCAGCCGCGCGCGACGAGCAGCTGCGCTCCCTCGTCTGGGCGCGTGACGCTCGACGACGCAAAGCCCGCATCGCGCTGCGAGCTTTCGAGCTCCGTGTCCTCGTAGAAGTGCCCACGCGTCGCGAGCGGATACGGCGCAGCCGGCGTCCCCTTCATCTCCGGCGCCGTGGTGTACACCGCAATGCGCCCGCTCTCGCGGTCGAGCACCCGCCGGAACTCGCGCAACGCCCCAACGGGATCCGGAAAGAAGAAGAACGCGACGATCGACGAGATCGCAGTGAACTCACCGACGCCAAACGGCAGTTGAGCAGCATCGCCCTGCACGATCTGCGCACGACCGGCGATCGTGCTCCTCGCCAGCCGCACCATCTCCCCGCTGTGATCGACACCCATGGCACGGCAACCAGTGTCGAGCGCCCGCCGAAGAAACACCCCGCCGCCACAACCGACGTCGAGCAGTACATCGTCGGGCGTGAGCTGCAACGCACCGAGCACCGGCTCCCACGCAAACGAGTGAGCGTCGTCCGCGCCGTAAACGGCACGCGCCTTACGCCCGTGCGGCCGGCGGGCGATGCGGTCGGTCATGCGGTCGATCCGCCACTCGCGGATCCGACCGCGTCAGCTCCACCGAACTACCCCTCGCGCATGAAGCCCTGACGCGCGGCGCTGACGAGCGCCACCGCCTCAGGGAACAGCACCCGCATCGAATCGCGGAGCGCCAGCGCCTGCTCGTCCGGGCTACCGGTCGGCTGCAGCTGGGACAGGGCGGCGCCAGTGAGCTCGACCGCCGTGTTGAGCGTCAGCGTCGCGAACTGCTCGCGCTGTGCCTCCTGCACCGACTCCGCCTGTTGCTCCGCAAACTCGCGCAGGCCGCGGAGAAGATCCTCCGGATCTCCGCCGAGGGGAAAGCCGAATCCACCGCCTTCCATGTGATCAAGCATAGGGAAGAGGCGAGGGTCGTGGTCGAGTGTGCGATCTGAGGCCCTAGGACGGAGAATAATCTCCGGACTAGCCATCCTCTATCTGGTCGGCTATTGCCACGGTATTGTCCCGGCTAACCGGGACCACGGGACCGACCGATGCTCCGCTGACCGTGGCGTGCACTTTTTGGGTGGCTAGCACATGACAGCAATCGTTGCCTGATCGTCGCCGAAATGCCGTAGCGACGACAGCTACTGGCAGTTCCGATCGCGATCTGCTTCCTCGGGCTTGCACCAGCGCCAGGTCGAAGGACACTCGACTTGGGCTGCGGGGAGGGCCGCCTATCGCGCGACCTGAAGGCGCTCGGTCACGACATTGTCGGAGTGGACGCCTCGCCGACCATGATCGCCGCTGCACGAGAAGCCGACCCGCAGATCGACGTGCAGCTCGCAGACGCAGCAGCACTACCGTTTTCGGATTCTGCCTTCGACTGCGTCGTCGCCTTCATGTCGCTTCAGGACGTACAGGATCTCGACGGAGCGGTTCGCCAGCGCCGGCCGCGTCCTCGAGCCCGGCGGCCGCTTCTGTGTAGCGGTCGTGCACCACTCAACTCCGCGGGCGAGTTCAAGGGGATCGAAGCCGACAGCCCTTCGTCATCACTGGCTCATACCTTGACGAGTCGTTCTATGAAGACAATCCTGTCCGTGACGGACTCGAAATGACCTTCGTCAGCGCCCATCGGCCGCTGCACGCGTACACGGACGCGATCAACGACGCCGGCCTGCTGATCGAACGCTTGCGCGAGCCCGCAGCGCCGGAGCATGCGATCACCCGCCCCCGAAGCCGCCGCTGGCAGCGCCTGCCGAGTTCCTGCACCTGCGCGCGCTCAAGCCAGAGCACTGGAATGAGTCAGGGAGTCAAGCGACTCAGCTCCCGCGTGCCTGGTGCTCCGCTTCAGGGACGAATCACTGTCGTGCGCCCCGCCACCGGAGCCGATGTCGACCTCCTCGTTCGCTGGCACGCCCATCCGGAGGTTGCGCGCTACTGGGGCGGGAAGACCTACTCGCGGGAGCAGATAGTCGCCCGGCTCGCGCGCCCGCAGGTCGACGCCTACATCGTCGAGGCAGACGGCGAGCCCGTCGGCTACCTACAAGCGTGGTTTGGCCGAAACGGCGGACGTGACCGGCCTCGACATGTTCTTGATCCGCAACAGCCCGCGGTCGAGGGTTAGGTGCCCGACGCTGCTCGGACTCTCGCTCGAAATCTGCTGCGCGAGGCAGGACGGACACGTGTCACCGTCGATCCCGAACTCCGGAACGAGAGCGCCGTACGCAGTTGGAGGCGCGCCGGCTTTCGTCCGGTGAGGAGCGAGAGGCTGACGACGAGCACCCGCACCGTTGGCTGCTGATGGAGTTCGACTCAGCCTCGGACCAACGCGCGCGAGGGAGTCTCTAGCGCCCGTACTCGGCGTCGCGTGCCGCCTGGCGGAGCTCCTTCCGCTTTCCCTTCGCGTCCAGCGGAATTCGCCAGACGTCCGTCCCGCCGAAGAGTGAGAAGGCCCGGACGCGGAGGGACGGCGCCCCCGGCCGCGGCGGCAGATCCCGCCCGTGGTCATCCGAGCCGCCGAAGATCCCGAAGCCGCTGAAATCGACGTCGACGCCCTCGGGGACGTACAGATCCGCCCCGCCGAACATGTCGAAGACGAAGACACTCGCCTTCGCGCCGTCGATCGACGCGTCGCGGAAGTCGAGGTCCGACCCGCCGAAGATCGAGATCACCCAGTGCGTCTTCGCGGACCGCCAGCGTCCCTTGCGATCGATGCCGCCGAAGATCGACAGCGTGAGTCGCCGCGCCCTGCGCGTCGGCGCGGGCGGCTCGGCGCCGGCGGCTGTTACCGGAAGGTCGCTCGTCAGCTCCGCGAGGTCCTCGTTCGTCTTCGCCGCGTACGCGCGATCGGCGCGCTGCGCGAACTCTTCGAGCGTCAAGCGTCCCTCGGCGGCCGCCTCTCGCAGGCGCGTGACCGTCTGCTCCCGCTCGGGATCGGAGGCGCGGATGGCCGGCGTCTCGTCCATCAGCTGAGCTCGAGCTTGTAGTTGCCCTCGACGTCGCGCGTCAACTCCTCGACCGCGGGAAGAGCGCCCTGGAGCGCGCCGACGACGTCCCCGTTCTGCTTCGCGGCGCCGAGCCGGTCGAGGTAGGACGGCGACGCCAGGCGCGGACCCTCGCCGGCCGCGACGTCCTCGCTCTCCTCGGCGATCTCGCAGAGCGCCGCAATCGCCGCGGCATCGCGCACGAGCTTACGGTCGGTGACGGCAGCGCCCTCGTCGTCGAGCGCGAGCCAGCTCTGCGCCTCGTCCTCGCCCTCGAACGCCGCGAGATACACGCGTTTGCCGGACACAGGCTCCGTCGCGAGCACTGCGGCCACTCGCTCGCCGTCCCCGGCGTAATCTGCCGCCGCCAAGGCGATCCGCTGGACGTCGTCCGCCAACGCCACGGACCAAGAATAAACTCGCGCCGTGTCAGAGACCGCCGTCGCGCGGACGCTCTTCGCACCGCTCGGGCCGACGTACGACCGGTACGCCGCGCTCCTTTCCCTGGGCCAGGATCCGCGCTGGCGACGAACGCTCGTCTCCCGCGTCGACGTCGGCCCCCGCGACACCGTCCTCGACGTCGCGACCGGCACCGGCGCGGTCGCGCTCGAGCTGCTCAGGCAGAAGGGGTGCACTGTTGTCGGCCTCGACCCGAGCCCGGAGATGCTGGCCGAGGCCCGGCGCCGCCTGCCTCCGGAGGTTCGCCTCGTCGAAGGGGATGCGGAGTCGGTGCCGTTCCCCGACGGCGCCTTCGACGCCGTCACATTCGCGTACCCCCTGCGCTACGTCGCCGATCCGGGCGCGGCCCTTCGGGAGCTCGCGCGGGTCATCCGTCCCGGCGGCACGCTCGCCGGGCTCGAGTTCGGGATCCCAAAGGGGTTCTGGCGTCCGTGGTGGGAGCTCTACGTCCGCGTCGGGCTGCCGCTCGCGGGCCGCGTGATCTCGCCGGCCTGGGGAACGGTCGGAAGCTTTCTCGGCCCGAGCATCCGCGCGTTCTACGCGCGCTGGCCCGAGGCGAAGCTGCTGGACCTGTGGAGACAGGCCGGGGTCGGCGACGTCCGTGCGGAGCGGCTCAGCCTCGGCGGCGGGATCGTCACCTGGGGACACCGCACATGAGCGAGACGGCGCGGCCCGCCTTCTACGCGCTCGCGCCCGGCGGCTGGCGCGACTACGTGACGCTCCTCCACCCGCCGTACACCGCGTGGCATCTGTCGTACGTGGCGATCGGCGCCGCCATCGCCCCGCACTTCCGAGCCTGGGTGCTCGGGCTCGCCCTGGCCGCCTTCTTCCTCGGGATGGGCATCGCCGCCCACGCCCTCGACGAGCTGCACGGGCGGCCGCTCGAGACGAGGATCCCGCGCCGCGGGCTGATCGCGCTGGCCGTCGTCTCGCTCGCCGGAGCCGCCGCCATCGGCGTAGTTACGGCGCTGTACACCAACCTGTGGCTCCTCGCCTTCGTCGCCGCCGGGACGTTCATCGCCGTCGCGTACAACCTCGAGCTCTTCGGCGGCCGCTTCCACGGAGACCTGTGGTTCGCGCTCGCCTGGGGAGCGTTTCCCGTCCTGGCAACGTACTTCGCGATGGCCGAGACGGTCCGCGTCGAGGCGATCCTCGCGGCGGCCTTCGCGGCCCTCTACAGCTACGCCCAACGGCTCCTCTCGACTCCGGTGCGACGCCTCCGCCGGCAGGCACGAAACGTCTCCGGCAGGATCGATCTCGTCGACGGCACGACCATCCCGATCACCCGCGCGAGCCTCACCGCCGACGCCGAGCGCGCCCTCCGGATGCTCACCGCGGCCGTCGTCGCTCTCGCGGTCGCCCTCGTCCTCCTCCGCGTAACCTGACGCCGTGTCGCTCGTCGGAGTCGCACAGATCGTCTTCGCCGTCGCGGTGGTGGTCGCGGCGCTTTCCCTCCTCGGAGCCGCGCTCGATCGCGCTGTCGCATTCCTTGCTGCGCTCCCTCGCCGCAGCCCTCGGCGCCACGGCCGTCGCAGCGTGGATCGCCTTCGGCCTCCGGCCCCAAGCGGAGCTGGCGGTCGTCGCAGGTGGCATCACGCTCGCCTTTCTCGCCGAGCTCGGAGCGCTCCGCATGCGCGATCTCGTCCGGGCGATCAGGCGCATCGACGACCAGCTGGCGCGCGCCCAGGCACGGCTCAGCGCGCTCGTGGCGCAGGAGGCGGACGAGCTCAGCGCCGAGCTCGAGCGAATCCTCCTGCGGGCGCGGGCGGACTCGACCTCGCTGCTGGAGGAGCAGGAACGCCGGATCGCCGAGACACACCGAGCCGAAGCGGCCGAACGCTCACGCGTCGCGGGCGACGAGCTGGGCCACGCACTCGTCATCGCGCAGCGACAGGTGGAGGCGCGGCTGCAGGCGTGGCAAGGCGACCTCGACCGAGTCCAGCAAGGCGTCACCGAGCAGATCACGCGGCTCGCACAGCGCCAGAAGCAGTTGATCTCCGAGGCCGAGGCGCGCGTGGCCGCGGACGCCGAGCGCCTCGAGGGCGAGAGCGAGCAGCAGCGCGCGGCGCTGGTGCGCCTCCGCGAGGACGTGACGCGTGCCACACACGAGGCGGTGCAGGCGGGAAGCGGCGAGCTCGAGGGCTACGCGTCGGAGCGCAGGCGCGCACTGCACGAGCTCAACGACCGGATGCGGCAGCGCGAGCGGCAGCTGTCCCAGCAGATCGAGCGCGAGGAAACGGAAGCGATGCGCCGGATCCAGTCGAGCTTCGCCGACGTCGAGCGCCGACAGATCGAGAACCTCGAACGGATCCTCCAGCGCGCGACGGCGAGCTACTCCGACGCCGCCGGCCAGCAGTTCGCCGACGCGCTGAAGACGGCCCGGGACAACGCAGGCACCCGGCTGGCGCGGGAGCTCGACCGCGCGGTGCAGGCGTACGCACGAGAGGCGCAGAAAGTGCTCGGCGAGCGGCTCGCTCAGGTGGGCGACGCCGGAGCGCAGCGTCTCGAGAAGCGGATGGCGGATGCGTCGAACAGTCTCGAGCGCCAGCACGGTGAGGCCGTCGCCGAGCTCGAGTCGCGCCTGAGCCATTCCGAGCAGGAGCTGCGCCGGCGCCTCGACGGTCTCGCCGCCGACCTGGAGGCGGAGCGTGCCGTCCTCGACGGTCGCCTGCGCGAGCTGGCGCGCCGGATCGACGAGACCTTCGCGCGAACCTAAATCTGCGAATCTAGATCTTTAAGAAAGAGTCTCGCAACCAACAAACGACGGCAGGGTTCGTCTATGAGACGGCGAACGAGGCACACCGTGGGAGAGACGACCGAGATCATCGAGCCGGACGGTGGCGAGCGCTCCAAGGTCGAGAGCTGGCGACTGCACGTGTTGATGGAAGCCGGGTATCCCCTGCCACTGGCCGAGCGCCTCGCGGGTAGCGAAGCCGACCTGCACCGCGCCGTCGAGCTCGTCGGTCAGGGCTGCGCGCCCGAGACCGCCGCCGAGATCCTGATCTAAGCCGGCGCACATTCGCCGAGCGGCGCGTGGCATCCTGAGCCGCGTGGCGAAGGTCGAGGCACTCCAGTACGGCGACCGCAAGGTCTACACCGTCGCCGCGTTCAACCGCGGCGTCGCCGACTGGCTACAGCGCCTGCCGACGATCTGGGTCGAGGGCGAGGTCACCGAGCTGCGGCGGAACGCGCGCTGGCAGTCCGTGTTCTTCACGCTGAAGGATCCGAGCGACGGAGCGTGCCTCGGCGTCACGATCGCACGTAGTCGCTTCGACGCGCTGCGGCTCGACCTCGCGAACGGCGAGCGCGTCCACGTCTTCGGGCGCCCGGAGCTCTTCGAAGCGCGCGGCGACTTCCGGATGCGCGCGCTCTCGATCGAGCGCTTCGGGCTCGGCGATCACCTCGCCGCGCTCGAGCGGCTGAAGAAGAAGCTCGCCGCCGAAGGTGTCTTCGAGCGCAAGCGTCCGCTCCCGTTCATGCCGCGCCGGATCGGGCTCGTGACCGGAAACGACGCTGCCGCGAAGCGCGACGTCCTGACGACGATGACGTCGCGCTTCCCCGCGGCGCGGATCGTGGTCGCCGAGACGTACGTCCAGGGACCGCTCGCCGCGAACGCGATGGTCGATGCACTCGGCCAGATCTGCGCGGCCGGCGAGGTGGACGTGATCGTGCTCGCGCGCGGCGGGGGCAGCTTCGAGGACCTGCTTCCGTTCAGCGACGAGCGACTCGTCCGCGCAGTCGCGGCGTGTCCCGTACCGGTGGTGTCCGCCGTCGGGCACGAGCAGGACACTCCGCTGTGCGATCTTGCCGCGGATGCCCGCGCGTCGACACCGACCGCAGCGGCGCGACTCGTCGTGCCGGACGCCGCCGCGCTGGCCGAGCGCCTCGGCCGTTCACGCGCGGCGCTCGCACGCGGTGCTCAGGGCGTCCTCGAACAACGGCGCCAACGCATCACACATGCGCACCAGCGCCTGCGCCACGCTCCGATGCTGGCCGTCGAGCGGAAGCGCGCACGGCTCGAGCACGCCGCCGGACGGCTGCGCGCGCTCTCGCCCCGCGCGACGCTCGAGCGCGGCTACGCGATCGTTCGCGCGGAGCAGGGCATCGTCCGCTCTCCGGAGGACGTCTCCCGCGGAGACCCACTCCAGGTGGAGGTCGCCGAGGGCCGCTTCGGAGCACGCGTCGAGTGAGCACCACGCTGACCTTCGAAGAGGCACAGCGCGAGCTGGAGCAGATCGTCGAGCGGCTCGAGCGGGGTGAAGCGAATCTCGACGAGGCGATCCAGCTCTGGGAGCGCGGAGAAGAGCTCTACAAGATCTGCGTCGGCAAGCTCGACGCAGCGCAGGGGAAGATCGAAGAGCTGGCCCGCCGCGCCGAGTCGGCACGCTCGTCTTAAGCGGCTTTCGGTCTCAATCCGAGCTGACGAGCCTCACTGCGGATCATCGCGAGGAACGAATCCACGATCGGGCCCGTGCCCGCACTCGGCACGACGGCGTAGACCGTGCGATGCGGCGGCCGATCGAGGCTGGGAGTTGCGACGCCGTGCAGGTCCGCGGCCAGAAGCTTCGATGTCAGCGTGACGGCGAGCCCGGCCGCGACAAGGCCGCGACTCCCCAGCGGGTCGGCTGTGAGGTAGGCGATTCGCGGCTCGAAGCCGGCCGCAGCGCAGGCCCGATAGATCAGGCCGTCGCGTGTGGCGGCAAGCCACGTCTCCTTGCTCAAGTCGCTCAGCCGGATCCGGGTGCGTGCCGCCAGTCGGTGCGACGGCGGCAGGACCGCGACCATGGGCTCCTCGAACAGGTCGTATCGGCGCGTCCCGATGTCCTCGCGTGGCTCATCGGCGGCGCTCTGAAAGCAGAGCGCGACGTGCAGCTCGCCTGCGCGCACCTGGGCGACGAGCTCGTCGGTGCCGCCTTCGGTCACGCTCAGCTCGAGCTCGCGCCCTGAGGACCGGGCTCGTTGCACCGCCCTCGGGACCAGCGTCGCAAGCGCGCTGGGGAATGCCCCGAGCCGAAGGGCCGTGCTCAGACGTGCGAGGGTCTCGGCAAGCTGCGTCTCCGCCAGCTGCAAGCGCTCTGCCAGAAACTCGGCGTGCTCGAGCAGCAGCTGACCCGCTTCCGTGAGCCTGAAGAGACCGGGCCGGCGGTCGATGAGGCGCTCGCCGAGTTGCGACTCGAGCGCACGAATCTGTTGCGAGACCGCCGGTTGCGTCAGCGACAGAGCTGCGGCCGCCTCGGAGAACGACCTCAGCCGCGCAACCTCACGAAAGGTCAGGACTCGGCGAGGGTCCAGCATAAGCGGTGCTGATGATACTGAACAAACCATTATTGCTGATAATCGACACGCCGGGCATAGTCGGAGGGTGTTCGCGCCACACGTCCTCATCGCCAGACAGATCGTTCGCAACCCGCTTGAACGGCGCATGTGCAGGCGACCCCGTCGTCGAACCGCCGTCGACGTTGCTTTCGCGACTCCTTCGACGAAGGGACGAGCGTAAGGTCGCTGCGTGCCCCGTCTCGAACGAGGGATCGAAGGTCTCGACGGCGCGCTCGTCCGGCGAGTGGTCGAACGGCTCGACACGAAGGAGCCGGAGGCGACCGCGGTGCTTCTCACCGGCAGCTACGCGAAGGGGACGGCTGCGGAAGCGAGCGACCTCGACCTGATGGCGATCACGCCCTCGCCGCGTGTCGGCTACCGCACGTGGTTCGAGGAGCAAATCGGCGAAGCGCCGTTGCGAATCTCCGCAGGAGCGACAACCGCGGACGCCTGGCTGGCAAAGGCGACGACCCCGGCGCGTTGGTCGCTCGGCTTCCCGGCAATCAACGCCGCCTCCTACCTCTGCACGGACGAAGAGACGCGGGCACACCTGGGCAACGATCCGTCACTGCGCCATCCGGGGGCGGCGCCGGAGCTCGAGGACTTCCTCGACTTCGTGCTGAAGGCGAAGCGAGCGGCCCACGGCGGCGACGAGCTAGGACTGCGCTGGTTCGCGCAGGGCGCCGCTGCGCTCGCACCAACACTGCTTATTTCCCTCAACGACGAGCGGATCGTCGTGGACCGCCGCGACGCGCTCGATGCTGCCCTGAAGCTCGCCGTGGCACCGGCCAACTACGCCACCGACCTTGCCGTTTGTCTCGGAGTTACCTCTGCGTCCGGCGGCGAGGTGCGGGCCGCTGTCGCCCGGCTCGGCAGCGAGCTGCTTGCCCTTCTCCGTGAGCGGGCGCCGGACGTGGACGACCAGCCGGAGCTAAGCCGCTACCTCGCCGACGGCACCCTCGAACGCCACCTCGGGCTGATCGAGTAGCGCGGCGCCTCTGGCCGACCCTAGCCGGCGGCCGGTGCGAGTCCCTTACCGAGCGCTACGAGATCCTCGCGCGCACGCGCGGGATCTCCCGAGAGCGCAACCGTCTCGGCACGGCGAAGCGGCTCGACGACGCGGCCGCCGAAGACGATGCAGCGGACGCCGCGGCGTGCGCAGCGCCGCGCAATGTAACCCGGCGCTTTGCCGCGCATCGTCGTGACGTCGACTGTCCCCTCGCCGGTCACGACGAGGTCGTAGCCCGAAGGATCGAACCCGATCGCGTCGAGCACGAGCTGTGCGCCCGGGACGAGCTCCGCGCCGAGGGAGGCCAGCGCCGCCCCGAGACCGCCGGCCGCGCCGGCGCCCGGAAGATCGGCGTACGGCGCCAGCGCCGGCATCGACATCAGCCGTCGCTCCAGCTCGACGGCGTCCTCTGCCGTGGCGCCCTTCTGCAGCGAGAAGACTCGCGCGGCGTCCACGAGCGGCACGTCGACGTCGCACGCCACGCGCGTGAACGCCGGCAGCTCGTGCACGACCTCCAGCAGACCCGCTCCGCCGTCGACGTTCGCCGTTCCACCGAGGCACACGAGCAGCTCGCGCGGCCTCCCGACGGCCTGGATCAGCTCGCCGACCCCGCGGCTCGAGGCGGCAAACGGATCGAGCCGCTCCGGATCGAGCGGGATCGCCTCCGCCGACTCCACGGCCGCAACGCCGCCGGGCAATTCGAGCCAGCGAGCCTCGCGCGGCCGGCCGAAGGCGTCGTGCACCTGCGCCGGATGGAGCTCGCCGCCGAGCGTCGCGTGCAGCACGTCGAGCGTGCCTTCGCCGCCGTCGGCGACCGGCAGCTCCCGGACGTCGTCCGCCCAGGTTCGCAGACCTTCCGCGAGGGCCGCCGCAGCCTCGCGCGCCGTGAGGACGCCTTTGAGGCTAGCCGGACACGCGAGCGCGCGGGCGCTCGACATCCACCTCCGGCTCCGGCTCGGCCGGTGGCTCGTCCGCAGGCGCCTCGGCGTGTGAAGCGTCGGGCATCACCTTCAGCATTGCAACCGACAGCCCCTCGCGCGCGAGGAAGATCAGGCCGATGCCGACGCCGACCGACGCTTCGATCGCCTGCAGGCCGAATCCGAACGCGATTCCCCTCGCCTTCGCGACGCCGTAGTACGTGAACAGCGGCAGGGCGACCGCCGCCTGGACGAGCCCGACGTTGCCCGGCCAGAGCGGGAAGATCGTCGCCACGTTCATCAGCACGAGCACGAGCCCGGCCGCCGGCAGCCCCTCGTGGATCCCGAACGCGCGCATCGACGTCCAGACGGCGAAGAGCTGAAACGTCCAGCCGAGCATCTGGAAGAACATGGCAAGCGCTGCCGCCGCCGGCTCGCGCATCACGCCGAGGCCGTAACGAATGAGCCTGATCACCTTCCGGATCGCACCGAGCCCTTCCTCGTATCCGGCGAAGCGATCGTTCCGTGCGCCCATCACGGCAACCGTGAGGAGGATGACGCCGACGGCAACGACGACGATCAGGCTCGTGACCGCCCAGTCGGGAATGGGCGCGGTCAGCATCACATAGATGATCAGAGCGATCACCGCGACGAGGTCGAAGACACGGTGCGCGAACACCGTGCCGAGCAGTCTTGCCCAGGCCCTGGGCTGAGGCATGTGCCGGTCGAGCACCGCGACGCGTGCGATCTCGCCGATCCGCCCCGGCAGGATCGCGTTCGCGAACAGTCCCACCGAGAAGGCAGAGAACACGAGCATGAACGAGGGATGAGGCTGCTCGAACGCCTGATTGATGATGGTGCGCCAAGCGAGTCCGCGCGAGCCACCACGGACAAGAGGTTGAACACGATCGCGACCACCACCCACCGCCACTCGACGGCCTTGAACGCGTCCCCGACGGCGCTCCACGCCGGCCCGCGCCACCACAGCAGCGCAGCGACACCTGTAGCGGCGGCAAGGTCAGCGCGACGCGCACGTCAGTGCTGCGAAGGAGCTTCACGACGCGGCCGCCACCTCGCGCGAACGGCCGGTGACGAGCTCGTAGATCTCGAGCAGGCGGCGCGCGATGTCGCCCCAGGAGTAGCGGCGAGTCGCCAGCTCGCGGGCGCCGGCGCCGAGCGCGGCGCGACGGGGCTCGTCCTCCAGCAGACGCACGAGCGCGTCGGCGAGCGCACGCTCGTCACCCGCAGGAAAGGTGACCCCGACCTCGTCGGTCATGACCTCACGGTACCCGTCGATGTCGGAGGCAAGCACCGGCGTGGCGCAGGCGAACGCACGGGTCAGCACCATCCCGAAGCTCTCGCCGCCGAGCGACGGGGCGACGAGCGCCTTGGCGCGGAGAAGCTCGGCGGTGAGGTCGTCCTGCGACAGGAGGCCGAGCACGTCGATCCCCTCGTCGGACACACGCTCGCGGCTGAGCAAGAGCCGCACGGCGAGCGGATCGGCACCGGCAATCCGGAGCCGCGCGCCGGTCCGCCGCCGCACCTCGGGCCAGGCGCGCAGCAATACGTGCAGTCCCTTCCGGGGCTCCTGGCGTCCCGCGAAGACCACCTGATGCTCTCGTCCACTCGGATCGGCGTCCGGCGGGATCAAGACGCCGTTCGGCACGACCTCGTACTCACCCGGAAGCCAGGCGGCCGCCGAATCGCGCGCGTAGGGCGAGACTGCGATCCGGTAGTCCAGACGGTCGGCGAGGAAACCCCACAACCACTTGCCGAACTTCATCCACCCAAGCGACCCGTGCGCGTGAAACGTCGCGACGCACGGAACGCGCGCCAGCGCGAGCGCCGCGACGGAGATCGCAGGGGTCATCGGCTCGTGTACGTGCACGACGTCGAACCGCTCGCGCTCGAATGCGCGCCGAATCGCAGAAACCGACCGCGGCGAGAGGACGATGTTCGGCAACGAGCCGTTCGCCGGCACGATCACTGACCGTCCCACGGGAATGACGTCCGGCGGCGGATTGCCATGCCGCCCGAGCCGCGGGTGCAGCACGCGCGTGAAGCTGCCCTCGGGGTCGTTCCCCATGATCGTGCGCGTCTCGACGCCGAGTCGCTGCAGCGCCTCTGCCTGCAGCTCGGCGTGCTCGACCACCGCGCCCCAGAAGGACCACGAGTACGGGACGACGATCCCGACCTTCATCGCGGCGCAGGATACGGCTCGAACGGGCTAACGGATCTTCCTGGCGAAGACCTTTCGCAGCGTGGTCGGACGGCCACGCTGGGTGCGTGCACCGCCCGGACATTGAGTAGCCTCCGATCATGCAACCCGAGGAGGGTGTCGTCGTGACGGTTGTGGCCAGCGAGCAGGAAGCCGACGTGGTCTGCGGTCTGCTCCAGTCCAACGGCATCGATTGCGCCTATCGCGATACGGAGGTCATCGATTCGCCGCTCGAGGACTTCATTGCGGCAGGCCCGCGCGAGATCCTGGTGCGCGCCTCTGATGTCGAGGCCGCAAGGGAGTTGCTCGGAGACTCCGCACGCTGACTCTCGGCCCTAAGCGCTCAGGCGTTCAGGTCTCGGCCAATGTCGACGAGCTGAGCGACCACATCGGAATCGGTTGGGTTGCGAGAGCTCACTCGCCGGCCGCGTGTGCGAGCGCCGAGGGGGTCTGGCGGCCGACGATCGCCGGAGCCTCGTGGACGAGCTCGTCGTTCTCGAGGGCCTCCACCATGAACAGGGCAAAGTCCACGCGGCGCGTGATGTTGCTCTCGAGAATGGGGTCGCCCACGTGCCGGCTCCACACGGGCAGACCCTGGCTCTCGCCCTCCTCGAGGTCGCTCCCACGTACGACGGTCCATCGCGTGTCGCTGGCGAACACCCGCCGGCACGCCTCCACCTGGTCGTCGAGGTCGGCGAAGCGGGCGAGGCGTGCGAGTGGGCCGAAGACCTTCACGATCGCCTTCAGCTTCCACGAGTACACGTCCTGGCCGTCGCGCGTGATGTGCCACCCGCACGAGAACACGAGCCGCGCGCCCGGAGGCGCGTAGTCGAGCACAGCCTGGGCCGTTCCCGTCGAGTACTCGTGGACGCCTCGCGGGACCAGCACGACGAGCACCCCGTCGCACCCCGCTACTGCGTGCTTGATGACCTCGCGGTCGTCCGTCGCTCCCGGAATGACTGTGATGCGCCCCTCGAACGCATCGAGCTTCTCGACGCTGCGCTCGCGGCACACGCACACCACCTCGTAGCCGCGATCCAGTGCGTGCTGGACCATGTACCGCCCGAGCTTCCCGGAGGCTCCGACGATGCAGACCCTCATCGCGTGGGTCCCGTGGCGCCCCGGACATCGGCTGAGCCTTGCTCGTCTTGGACGATCTGATTCATCGGATTCTCCCGTTCCGGCTGCAGTAGATGTAAGCGCGCGCCACCCATTTGCCTGACGTCGGGACCGCCGGTCTAAGGTCTTCTACTCGGTGACTACGGAGCAGCGGTAATACCCGACTATGCCAGGCAGGATGCGCGCCACGACGTGGGATGCCTTCGCGCGGCTCGTCGAGAAGCACAATGGGTGTGGGTTCGGCGGCTGCTGGTTGGGGAAGCCGCCTGCCTATCGCATCACCTGCATCTTCGTCGACAGGGACTATCGGCGGAAAGGCTTCGCAGCCGTGGCGGTCCGTGGAGCCCTCGATCTGATCGCGAAGGCGGGCGGCGGCGTGGTGGAGGGCTATCCGCACGACCTGCAGGGCGAGAAGATGCGGTCCCAGTTCCTCTATAGCGCCACGCGCAGCATGTTCGAGGAGGTCGGCTTCAGCTACGAGCGGCCCAAGGGAAAGAAGAATTGCGTGATGCGCAGGACGGTTGCACCCGTCAAGGCGTCTCGACGAGCTCGCGTCGGGTGACATTCGCGAACGCTGGCCCACGCGAGGGTTCGCTCCCTCCCGAAGCCGCTGCCGCCTCAAGCCCTGGCGTGACCGGCGGCGTGCTTGCGGCGTGCCACATGGAGGATCGCGATCCAGTGCCGCCGCACCGATGACGGTGTGCGACGCCCGATCCGGCGTCGGATCTCGCCGTAGAGGCGAGCTCGCCTAGATCTCTCCATCGCGATATGCCCGGAGAAGGTGTCGAGGAGGGCGATGTACTCGTCGGCCGAATACTCCGTCTCCCAGACGTACCGGCGAACGTGGATCCCCTCGAACAGGCCGGTCGCTTCGATCTCCGCTACATCGTCGGGGACACGATCGGGTGGAGTAGGCGGCCATTCTCCGGGGCGGCTTTCGCCGATGGCGTCGTAGACCTCCTGGATCTCGGCGAAGAAGGGGTCGTAGTCGACGGGGAAGGCGTGCTGCGCGCTCCAGAAGGCGAGATGACCCGTCGGTCGCAACAACTCGTACGCCTTGCGGTAGCGGATCGCAGGGTCGATCCAGTGCCATGCGGTCGCCGCGTAGACAAGGTCGAACTGTTCGCGCTCGTTCTCCCAGACCTCGAACGGGGCAACATGGATTTCGGCGGGCATGCCGGCCAAGTTGGCGCGCGCGCGCTCGGCGAGGCGCTCACCCAACTCGACGCATACGACCGAGAAACCACGTTCGAGCAGTGGACGCGTCGCCTTTCCAGTCGCGCAGCCGATCTCCAGGAGCCGGGCGCGCGGGGGTAGCTCGGCGAGCTCGACGAGGTCATCGAAAAGCTGCTCGGGGTAGCTCGGTCGCGCGGCGTCATAACCATCCGCAGCAGACTCGAACGTTTCGCGCAAGCCCGGCCGCATCTCGCCCACGCAGTCGATCCTCCTCCAGATGGCCTCTCATCGCCCAGGGAACATTCCCGAGCAGATCGCTCCGCCGGACGACAGACTGTGCTCGGCTGCCAGTTACGCTCGCTCAGGCGAGTCGGCCTGCGCTTGGGCCGCCAACGGCCCAAGGGGTAGCGTCATGTCGGTGAAGGTTACGGCCGACGCCGCGCGGCGCTTCCTCGTAGCCCGCCACCGCCTTGCGCCGGCGCGATCCCTCGAGGGTGGGCCCGACGCGGTGCTCGAGGTCTTCCGCACGCTCGGGTCGATCCAGTTCGACCCGATCGCGGTCGCCGGCCGGAACCACGATCTCGTGCTGCACGCACGCGTCGCCGGCTACGAGCCCGCCTGGTGCGACTTGCTCTACGAGCGCCGTGAGATCTTCGAGGCGACCAACAAGGCGCTGTCATTCGTCCCGACGACCGAGTTCCCTTGGTTCCGTCATGCCATGGGCCGCAAGGGGCCCAAGTTCCACTCCCAGGCACTCGCCGACAACACGGCGGTGGCCGAGCGCGTCCTCGAAGGCATCCGGGCGGACGGGCCGCTGTCTTCGGCCGACTTCGAGCGGGAGAGCGGCCCGACGAAGAACTGGTTCGGGATGCCGGAGAACGCCGTGCGTGCCGTGCTCGAGGCGTACACCGTCATGGGCGCGATCGGCCTCGCCCGCCGCGACGGCAACATCCGGTACTACGACCTTCTCGAACGGCTGCTTCCGGCCGAGGTGCTCGCGCACGAGGTGTCGGAGCGAGAACAGCTCCGGCACAAGCTCCTGTCCCGGTACCGAGCCCACGGCCTCCTCGGGCCCGGCGGCGCCGGCGGTACGTTCGCCCGCATCGCCGATCCGCCGGTGCGCACCGATCTGCGCAACGAACTGGTCGAGCTCGGCGCACTCGTGCCCGTCGAGGTCGAGGGCGTGCGCGGCAAGCGCCTCGTCCTCGCCGAAGAGCTCGCCCTGCTGCAGGCGCCGCCGGAGCCGACGTCTTCCGTCGCGTTCATCGCCCCGTTCGACTCGCTGCTGTGGGACACAGCCCTCCTTGCGAGCATGTTCGACTTCGCCTACGTGTGGGAGGGCTTCTTCCCGCCGGCAAAGCGCCGTTGGGGCTATTACGTGCTCCCGATCTCCTTCGGCGACCGCTTCGTCGGCCGGATCGAACCGCGGATCGACCGGGACCAAGCCCGCGTGGAGGTGCTCGACGTCTGGTGGGAGGACGGCTTCGACCCGCGCCGCGCCGACGGCTTCGTCGACGCGATGCGGGACGCGCTTCGCGCCTACATGCTCTTCGCGCGCGCGACCAAGCTCGAATGGGCTTCACACCTCGGAACGGAGAAACGACTCTTCCCCGCTCGCGCGTAGGTATCGCGGCAGCAACTACTGAGTATCAGATCCTCAGGCTCGATTCGGCCGGGACGGCCTCTGCTGGGACCGATGAGATCCGCGCCTCGGTGCGGTCGTAAACGAGAAAGACCACCACGAGAGAAAGGACGAACCCATGAAACTGACGACCACGACGCTCGTCTCCGTCGATGGAGCTGCACCATGACCAAGGTGGTCGCAATCATGTCGATGTCTCTCGACGGGTACGTCGCCGACGCGAACGACGGGGTCGCCGAGGTTTTCGACTGGTACTTCTCGGGCGACGTCGAGGTCCCCACAGCGAGCACGACATCCGGCATGACGTTCCACGTCTCGGCGCCGAGCGCCGACCACCTGAGAGGCTTGCAGGCTGAGGTCGGCGCCATGCTCACCGGTCGGCGCACGTTCGAGCGCGCCGACGGCTGGGGCGGCCGGCACCCGTGGGATGTCCCCGCTTTCGTCGCCACCCACAACGTGCCGGACGGCTGGCCACGGCCCGGCTCGACAGTCCAGTTCGTCACCGACGGCATCGAAAGCGCCGTTGCTCGAGCGAAATCGGCTGCCGGCCCGAAGTCCGTGGGAGTGCACGGCGCCCAAACGATCCAGCAGTGCCTGGACGCCGGACTGCTCGACGAGATCCACATCGATCTGGCTGCCGTGTTGCTAGGCGCAGGAGTGCGGCTGTTCGACCACCTCGCGAACACACCGGCAGTCCTCGGGAATCCGACAGTCGTCACCGGTGTGGGTGTCACGCATCTGCGCTATCCCGTCCACACGTCGTAGACCTGCTCGCAACCCAGCGTGTAACTACAGAGTTGCGTTTACCCGGCGGCGGCGAAGAAGTCGATGAGCAGTTGGTTGACGCGTTCAGCCTCGTCGTGATGCACCCAGTGGGACGCGTCGGCCAGGCGCTCCACGCGGTCGAGGTTGGGCACGTCGTCGCGGTCGGGCTCGGCGAGGTCGGAGCCGAGGTAGGAATCGCGCTCCCCCCAGATGACCAGTGTCGGCGCCGAGATCGGGCGAAGCTTTGCTGCGGCTTCCTTCTGGGACTGTCGTACCGAGGCTCGGTAGTAGTTGATCATCCCGGCCGCTGCCCCCGGCTGTGACCACGCCTCGATGTAGCGTTCGATCTCCTGCGGCGTGTAAGGCGGGTTCGCGTCATGCAGGAAGTGTCGGAAGAAGTGCCAGTCTCTGGCGGGCACGATCTCCTCGGGCAGTCCGGGTGTTGCGAAGAAGAAGAAGTACCAGGACTTCCGAAGCTGGCTCGGGTGGTGCAGTCCCTCCGAGAGCCGCCGCGGATGGGCCGCGTTGAGGATGGCGAGTCGGTCGACCACCTCGGGGTGGTTCATCGCGATGGTCCAGGCGATGCTTCCGCCCCAGTCGTGACCGACCAACAGCGCAGACTCGGCACCGAGTTCTCCGATGAGGCCGCGGATGTCGGCGGCGAGCAGGTCGACGCCGTAGGACTCGAAGCCCTCTGGCTTCGATGACAGGTTGTAGCCACGCGTGTCGGGGGCGACTACCCGAAAACCCGCCGCCGTGAGCGGCTCGATCTGTAGCCGCCAACCGAACCAGAACTCGGGAAAGCCGTGCAACAGAACGATCAGCGGCCCGTCACCGGCCTCGACGTAATGCAAGGTCTGATCGCCGACCTTGGCATAACCCTCCCGAAGCTCGATCCCGACGTCAGGGAGCAGGCTGGTGGTGGTCATGAGGACCTCCCTGGGTAGAGGACTTGGGCGCGAGACTACGCGTGCCAGTCTGGATAAGCAACAGTCTGTCACCACGCCGCGACACAATCGCCCACGGCGGTCGGGTGACATTCCGGCACGCTGGTCCAGGCGAGCGCACGCGGCCTGAGCAGGGACTATCCGATGATGAACACGGCAACGATCGCGGATTCGAGAGGCGCGAGCGTGTCACGAAAGAAAGCAATCCCGTCCAGCATTGCGGCATCGACGCCCTCTGCTGCCGTCTCGTTGAACTCCTCGTAGTAGCGGCGAAGCACTGCCCCGTCGAACTCAATTGGATCGAGGCGTGTCAGGTAACGCTCACGGTGATCTGACGTGAGGACAAAGACCGAGCCCTCTCGGGTCTGCGAGATGGTCGAGGCCACCTCATCGTGGTCAGAGTGCATAAGGTCGATGCCCTGCTCGTCGAGGTACGGCAACAGCGTCGCAAGAACGTAGCCAGACCAGCCGTATTCGATGCGAGTGATGGTCTCGCGGCCTAGGACAACCCAGAATTCATCCGACGTTCCACGGAGGATGCGTTTCCGCGAACTAGCAGCAGCCTGCACGATCGGCAGTGCGGACTCAGAGATCACGAATGACTGGCCGATCGCGGACCCGCGTTTAGACCATGGTGTCAGCCTCGAGTCGCTCATCACGGTTCTGCAGTTTGCTAAGCGAAGCAATTCGTCGACTACCTGGTTAAGAGGCTGGGTACCGTCCACATCTATAGCTCCGGCCGGTTTCTCGTCGCTCCGATTTAGCCTGAGCATGAGTTCGAGTTCCTCGGACTGCTTGCCAAATTCATTATTGGTGCGCTCTTGGAGGCGGCGACGCATGGTGTCGTCGTCGATGCGGAGGTTGAATATCTTGGTGAAATAGGGCAGAAAGCGGTCGCGATTGCGGCTGCTTCCACAGACGAATAACACTTCTGGTTCCGGGCTTTCGAGTTCGCTGACAGCTTTTTGCTGGTCCCACATAGCGTTGTCGTGATGAGTGGGCCCACCTCGGAGACCGGTGTCAGGGTCGGCATGGTACTTCCAAGCACGGTCGGTACTGATGGCCTTGTAGCCGCGTCGGATCAGCTCCTCGTAGACCGAGGATTTACCGGCACCAGATAAGCCCTCCACTAAATAGTTACGTTTGGCCATGGTGATGGTCCAAGACCTCGCCGCACCAATTGTGCGCTCGTCCGGTGGGCGTGTCGAAGCGACAACAGGACTAGTGTGGGCCGCGTGACGCTTCAACGGATGGACAACGTCGGCATCGTGGTGGAATCCCTCGATGCCGCTATCTCTTTTTTCGCCGAGCTCGGCCTCGAGCTCGAAGGGCGAGCCACGATCGAAGGAGACTGGGCAGAGCGCGTCACTGGACTGCGCCACATGCGCGTCGAGATCGCCATGATGCGCACGCCGGACGGCCACAGCCGGCTCGAGATCTCGCGATTTCTCACGCCGCCTGCGGTCGCCGATCACCGGAACGCCCCCGTGAACGCTCTCGGCTACCTACGCATCATGTTCGCCGTCGAGGACATCGACGATACGCTCGCCCGGCTCCGCTCGCACGGAGCCGAGTTGGTTGGTGAACTGGCGCAGTACGAGGATCAGTATCGGCTCTGTTACGTCCGAGGCCCTGAGGGGATCCTCATCGGGCTGGCCGAGCAGATCGGCTAGCGGGTTGAACTTTCGCGACGGGAGAGCCCCCTCAGGCGTCATTCCCGAACGCTGGCCCAAGCGACGGGGTCGCTGCCGATAGTCGCGCCAGTGACTACAGAGTTGCGTTTACCCCCGACTGCGCTCGAGAGACGGCACGCTCGTCCAGCCGAGGACAGTTGGGGTCATGCATCGAGTCGGAGCACGACCTCGTCCGTTTCCTCGTTGCGCCCATGAGCGAACTCGCGGCCCTCGCCCACGATAAGGAAACCGCACTTCGTCAACACACGAATCGACGCGGCGTTGTCGCTCGCAGCATGAGCGTAAAGCGGACGGGTTGCCTCCAGCTGCAAGAACTCTTGTAGGGCACGCGTGGCAATGCCGCGGCCCCAATCTTCACGGCCGATCCAATAGGTGACCTCGCGGTGACCCTCCAAGTCGAAGCTCGCAATGTGACCCACAACTCGACCGTCGATCTCGACGACCCTGTTCGTCGTAGAGCCGTCGCTCCTCAGCCGCGCCCACCGTCGCTCGAAGCTCGCTCGATCATCGGCCTCCGGCGAAGTGAACGCGGCCATCCGTATAGCGTCGCGATCCCTCGAGTGCTCGAACAGCACGCCGAGATCACGATCTTCGATCTCGCGAAGGACAAGCTGTCCCGAACCCTCCCGCACGGCCGTTAACGCTAACTGCCGCAAACTCAGGTGACATTCCCGAACACTGGCCCAGCCGACGATTACGTCACCGGTTCCCAACGGTGTGGGCGTGTGAACCCACCGAGGTGGTGGGGCTTGACCAACAGCGGGACACCGGCGCCAGCCTGACGCTCGAGCATTCTGAGGACGGCGTCACTCGGCGTGCCGAAAACCTGGATGCTCGTGGTCGCCTCGACCGTTTCGGCGTACGCGGCGGCGGCACGCTCGGCAATGATCTCCATGTGTAACCGCATCGAGTCGGCGTCCGCGTGAACTTGGACAACCCCGACTTCGGTGCCATCCTCGTTGACGTACTCGTTGAACGCGATCAGCCGCGGCTCGTTCGCTTCGATGAAGTCGACGAGGCCTGGCACTCGCCTCCTTTCGTCGGCGAGCTTCCCGGGCTTAAGACGGTTGGTGGCGATGAAGATGAACGGGCCCGACACGACGCCTCCTTTGTTGACCACGACTCTGCCAGCTCCGTCTTCCAGATCCTCAGGCTCGATTCGGCCGGACGGAAGACTCTGCTGCGACCGATGAGCTCCGCGCCTCGGTGCGGTCATAACGAGAAAGACCAGCACGAGAGAAAGGACGAACCCATGAAACTGACCACCATGACGCAAGTCACCGTCGATGGAGTGATGCAGGGAAACGGCGGCGCGTCGGATGAGGACCGCAGGAACGGATTCGAGCGCGGCGGATGGGCCATGGGGGTGTTCGACAACGAGACCATGACGTTCATCAACCAGACCTACCAGCGCGCCGACGCGTTCCTGTTCGGCCGGCGGACCTACGAGCTCTTCGCCGGCTACTGGGGCGCAGAGGAGCGGGCTCGCGCCGCGCTGGAAGATCCGGGCAACCACCAGATCGCAGCTGCCTTGAACACGAAGCCCAAGTACCTCGCATCGACCACGCTCACCGAACCGCGCTGGGCGAACACGACCCTCCTCTCCGGTGACCTCGCGGCGGCAATCGGCGAGCTGAAAGCCAAGCCGGCGGGTGAGCTGCAGGTGCACGGCAGCGGTGCCCTGATCCGATGGCTGCTCGAAAACGACCTGGTCGACGAGATCAACCTGCTCATCGTCCCCGTGGTCGTCGGCCAGGGCACGCGGCTGTTCCCCGAGGCCGGCCCGGACATTGCGCTTGACCTGGTCGACTCGAGAGCCGACTCGAAGGGCGTAACGATCCAGGTCTATCGGCCCACCGGACGCCCGCAGTATGCAACCGCCACCACCGAGCAGGACGACGAATGACCCCCGCGGCGGCGTCGGGTGACATTCCCGAACGCCGGCGCAGGCGAGGGTTCTCTCTCCAACTACAGAGTCGCCATTACCACGGACTGCGCTCTAGTGACAGCACGCTCACCCAAAGGGAAGGCGCCGTCCTCAGGACTCCTCAGGGGGCTTCGAGCGCCCGATGGCGACGAGCTCGGCAACCACGTCCGCGATCGGCTTCGTTGTGACGATCTCGTGTGTGCTCGTTGCACGCAGCAACGGTTCGACTTCGACCATGTCGCGGATGATCCGCTCGAGCTGCTCGGCCCTCTTGCCGTATTCGTTTGTCGTCCGCGACTCGATCCGGCGCAGAAGGACATCCTGCGGCGCGCTTAAAAGCACGACCGCGTCGAACTGCGAGTAGAAGCGTCCCTGATTCGAGACTGCTCCCGACACGTACAGCGTCGTTCGGCGCTCACCTGCGAGGAGCTCGCTCACGAGCTCCTCGCGCCAAACATAACCGCCTGCCGCCCGAGACCACTCGCTCCAAGGAGGAACATCGGTCTCGACGACGTCGAAGCCGTGTCGCGCCAGCTCTGCGAGCGCGGTCGACTTTCCGACACCCGACATCCCCGTCACCAAAACCGTCCGCACGGCGCCAGCATAAGAAGTCCGCCTCGGAGCGTGGGACCCTAGGTACGAGCAGCTCCGGTACCGGCCCCAGCTCGGGGACATTCCTGAACACTGGCGCAGGCGACCGCCGCGGCGCGACGCTCCTAACCGGCGATCGTGTCGCGTATCAAAGAGAGGTAGCCGGTGTGTGCGAGCGGCAGACTTGATGCTTCATTTAGGTCGAACCATCGGAGATCGTCGTGCTCTGCAGGCGAAGCATTTACGGGATCGCCAACCCACCTCTCGACCAGCCAGATCCGCAAAGCGAATTCGGGCTCGACAACTCGGCGTAGCTCGGGCCCAGGTTGTTGGATGCGTATTCCCAACTCCTCATCCAACTCACGGGCGAGCGCTTCTATGGGCGGTTCCCCACGTTCCACATGCCCACCGGGGAGATCCCACACGTCTGGAAACCATTGACGACCAGCAGAGCGGTGACACAACAACACACGGCTGTCGCGCACCAAAAGACCGGCTACGATTTCGCGAGCTTCTCCTGCGGCCGCAGCCGTTGCGTCCATCTCCATGTCAGAGGCTTGATGCGAAACTCGGTGCCGGCCGCCAGCTCTCAGTGGTGAACCAGATCTGGGGCTCGCCTTGGACGCCGGCACGCTGCATGACGTTCCGTAGAGCGTCCGACGAGACGAAAGCTCTGGCCACTTCGGCAGTCTCGAAGTCGTGCCATACGGTGACGTCGTTCGGGTCGTCGACTAACTGAAACGCGGCGGCGCCCATGACACCCATGGCGACGCGCTCCCCATAGAACTCGTCGTACACCTTCCTCCAAGTCTCGTAATCGGCGACGTTGATGCGCACAAACAAGCGAACCATCACAGCCTCCCGTTCAGTTAGCAGCGAGCGTACGGCACGTCGAGCCGAACTGTCACATTAGAGCTCGAACAGAGTCCCGCCATTCGGTACTCCCTTCCGTTGTCGGCTGCTGGCGTGGTCTATAGGGTCGATGTCCCCACGAAAGGACGTGACTCATGGCTGCACTACCGAATATCGTCCTTGTCCATGGAGCCTGGGCAGACGGCTCTTGCTGGAGCAACGTGATCGAGCGCCTACAGGCCGACGGCTACAACGTCACCGCCCCTCAGCTTCCGGAGACCTCGCTTGCGGATGACGTCGCGAGGGTCCGTCACGTGCTCACACGGCAGAGCGGCCCGACGATTCTCGCGGGCCACTCCTACGGAGGTCAGGTCATCACCTCGCTCGGCACGGACGCACCGAACGTCGTCGGTCTCGTCTACATCGCCGCCTTCGGGCTCGACGAGGGTGAGTCGATCGGCGCGCTGCTACAGGGGGGTCCTCCGACCCCGGCGCTGGCGAATATCGATGTCGACTCGGAGGGCTTCGCCTGGCTCCCCGAGGACGATTTCCTCCGTCACTTCGCCGCCGATATCGACCAGGTCAAGGCGAAGGTCATGTACGCCGTGCAGCAGCCTCTGCCCTTGTCCACGTTCGACGACGTGATGGGCACCCCCGCGTGGAAGTCGCTGCCCTCGTGGTATCTGGTCGCCGAGAACGACGAGGCAATTCCACCCGATGCCGAGAGGCAGTTCGCACAGCGGATGGGCGCAGACACGATCGAGGTCACGAGCGGACACTGCGCGATGGTCTCCCACCCGGAGGAGACGCATGAGCGGATAGTGACCGCGGCGAACGCTGCCGCCGTGCAAGGGTAGTGGCACGGCCCGCGGCTCCGGGTGACACTCCGAACACTGGGCCAGGCGAGGGTCCTTCACCCAACTACAGAGTTGCGCTTACACCCGACTGCACTCAAGGGACAGGACGCTCGTGCACTCGGATGACCTTGGGTCGGCGGAGTCTCTGCTGCCCGGTTAATCGAGAGCGTGGCCCGGAGCTAGTCCTCGCCCTCCCAGAACTCGACCGTGGGTCCGGGCCTCGCGAACATGATGTCTTCGTCCTCGACGCCCTTGGCGAGAACCTTCCCGGCGTCGAGGTACTCAATGATCTCGCCGCGGATCATCGAGGAGAGCATGAGTACCCGAATGGGCGAGTCTGTTCGGTTGATGATCTGATGCGCACCGTCCTTGCCTCGCGGAAAGCAGACGACGTCACCCTCCTTCAACACACGCTCACCTTCGGGCGTGCGCAGCGTCGGCTCGCCGCCGAGCACGATCACCCATTCCTCGTTCAGGTAGTGCGTGTGGTAGGGCCAGAGCCTGTCGCCAGGCCCGACTTCGGACATGGTCGCGCCTATTAGCTCACCGCCGACGCGTTGGCCGACAAGCGCGCCCTTGACGCGCCAGCCGTCGCGATCCCTCGTCCCATCCCACTCGTCGCTGTTGAGGTTGAACGTCTTCATTCGGCGAACATATCCAATCTGCGCCCAAGGAGTCTAAGTCGTGCGTGGTCGGTCAGTTGCCTCAGGTGACATTCCCGAACGCTGGCGCACCGCAACGCACAATGCCCGCGGGCGAACCTAGTGCGACGGAGGCTCGATTTCGTTGCCCGTTCGCTTCTGTCAGCGATCAGCCGTCCCGATCGTTGTGTTCGAGGTCATCGTGGGCCGTATGCACTGTGCCGCGCCTTACGTGGTGCGCGGCCGCCAGGGCTCGTGCTCGTGCGCGAGCCAGACGAGCTCGGGCTCGAGCGCGCGCACCCGCAGCTGGCCTTCAGTGTGCGGCTCGTCGAGCTCGCCGAACCAAACCGCCACGTCACCGCCGACGACGACCGGACGCCCGCCAGTCTCGACGACGACCACCTGCATGCCGCGTGTGTGGCCCGGCGCTGGGACGAGCCGGAGCCCCGGAAGCAGCTCGAGCTCGCCGTCGACCGGCTCGTAACGCACGCCGGGCGCCTCGACCCACTCGCGAATGGTGTAGTCGTCCTCCGTGCGCGCGTCCTCGAGCTCCTGCCGCTGAACGTAGATCGGCCGTCCGGCGAACAGGTGGTTGCCGCCGCAGTGGTCGAAGTGCAGGTGTGTGTTGACGACGATGTCGATGCCCGCGAGGTCGAAGTCCTGCTTGCTCAGTGGACGGAGGCGGGGATCGAGGTCGGCTACCGCCGGGTGCAGCTCCGTGATGCCGGTGTCGACCAGCACGCGCGCATCGGGATGGTCGATGACGTGCACGTAGACCGGCACCCGCTCGCCCTCGGCGAGCAGGTCGGCAACGCGGACTGGCGTGATCGTGGGCGGCGTTATCAGCATCAACCTCCTACCGACGTACGACTCCCGCCGCGAGGCGAAGTCATCGCTTCGCATCAATCGATGCCGAGGTCTCTCGACCAGCTAGCTCTTCGATGCGACTGCGCCGGTGGCGCTCCAAGCGACGGGAACGGCGCTGGCGGAACCTAACGCACCGTCCGGCTACTTGCAGCCTCCCCGCCGGCGGGACATTCCCGCACGCCGGCGCAGGTGACGATGCTTCTTTGGCTTCACCTGAGCCAGCGCCCTAGGATCGGTTCATGGCCGAGTTCGTCCCGCCCGACTTCGAAGTCTCGCTCGGTCTCGAGACTTCTGAGTTCGTCGTCGAACCGCTTGGGCCCGAGCACAACGAGCAGGATTACGACGCCTGGACGTCGTCGATGGAGCACATCGCGGCGACGCCTGGGTTCCCCGACGGCTCCTGGCCAAGAGAGATGACGCGGGACGAGAATCGCGCCGACCTGCAGCGCCACGCCGACGACTTCCGCAACCGGAAGGGGTTCACGTACACGGTGCTCGATCCAGGCGGCCGTGACGTGATCGGGTGCGTCTACATCTACCCGCTCCCTGACAACGACTACGCCGCCTCCGTCCTCTCCTGGGTGCGGAAGAGCCACGCGCACCTGGACACCCCGCTCTGGCGCGCCGTGACCGAGTGGCTCGAATCAGACTGGCCATTCGCCACCGTCGAGTACGCGCGGCGAGCTTAGGCGTCTCCAAGCAGCCGTTCAGCTCGACGCGGCTCAGGCGTCATTCCCGAACACTGGCCCATGCCGCTGTGCTGGCGCTAGCACGTACTGAAGTCGAGCAGCCGGGCGTAGTTCGACCTCCTCACGGTTTGGGGAGTGCCGCGATACCTGTCGAGGCCGTCACTGATGACATCAAGCCAGAACCCGCTCATCGACGGCCGGAGACTCGAAAGCGGATGTCCGTCAGCGTCCCGCTCGTACCGACGTACGTGCGCTCCAGCCTGACTTGGGGAGCCGGCGCCTCGCCGAACAGCCGCACCCCATCGCCAAGTATGAGAGGGACGATCTGCACGACGATCTCGTCTAGCCGACCAAGCGCCAGCACCTGCCGAGCAACATCGGCACCGAAGATGCTCACCGCTCGACCGTCGGCGAGTTCCTCGGCGCGCGCCAAAGCAGTCCCTAGGTCCGAGACCGCTTCCACCGTTGCGTCGGACGCGAGCCGCTCCGGATGATGCGTCAAGACGAGGACCGGTCCCGACCAAGCCCCGCCGTAGATTCCAGCGACAGCGCCGCCCTCGTCTGCGCTCGCAACCTCGTACCAGCCACGGCCGGCCAGCACGACGCTGGTTGAACGCGCGACGTCGTCTGCGAGCTGGCTGGAGGTGTCGAACTCGGCCCCGCCTGTCCAGGACATGTCGTGCCCCGGGCCGGCGATAAAGCCGTCGAGAGACATCGCTACGTGTACGAGGATCACGCTTCCTCTAGACCGCCTTCAAGGCGAAGACTCATCGGTCGCCCGTCCAGCGTAAACGTCGTTCGGGGGACATTCCTGAACACTGGCCCAGCCGAGGGTTTCGTAGCCGACGCCCGGGACCTCGTTAGGCACGTTGCGACCCGCCGAGTGCGCCGCTCTTCTCAGACCGGTCGTTGGTAACCGAGAGCGTCGAACGCGGCCGGATAGACGATCCGACCGGCGAGGTCGGGGCTGTATCCCTGGAGCCGCTTGACCATGAAAGCGTCGTCGGGGATCTTCGGATGCGGGGAGATGAAGCCGAGCGCGCTCGCCTGCTCGAAGCCGAAGCGAGGATAGTAGGCGGGAATGCCCTCGACCATGACGGCAGGCTCGCCTGCTTCTTCGGCGCGGCCGAGCGCGTCCCGGATCAGCCGTGCCCCCACACCGATGCGCTGGCGGTCAGGCCGAACCGACATCGGCGTGAGATTGAGGATCCTTGTCCGGGATCCGCCTTCAACGCCGACCCAGCTCAGCATCACGTGAGCAATCACACCGGAGGAGTCCTCGGCGACCAACGCCAGCTCCGAAATGAACTGTTCCGACGCCCGAATGCGCTCGACGAACGACGCGACCTCGTCGGGGTGTCCGACGAATGCCGCGCGGACCACCTCTGCGATCACGGGATGGTCCGCGTCGCGCTCGGGACGGATGACGACGCCCTCGGCCACGGGTGGCGATGGTAATTGGGGCACGCCGTTCGCGGCTCCGGCCACGCGCCCGCACCGGAACGCTGGGAACGGTGCTGGGTCGCGCCCAGAGATCCCATCGGAGGCGTTTGGGCGTGTTCGCGCCGCGCTGGTTTGAGCGTCAGGATGTCTGTGTGGAGGAGCAACTCTCAGGCGGGAATATGAGCGCGGAGGTCGTGAAGGTCGGTTCGACCGTGCGACGCCCCACCGGACCGTGGACACCGTGTGTCCACGAACTGCTGCGGCACCTGGAGTCGAGCGGGTTCGAGGGGGCGCCTCCCTAGAGATCCCTCCCCTACGCAGACCTAGACTGGACACCCGGCGATCCGGCCAGTAAGCGCGGCGCCGGCGCCTAGCCCGGCGCTAGAAGCTCGAGATACTTCCCGCACACTCGCGCAGGCGAGGGTTCTCTCTCCAACTACTGAGTAGCGTCTATACCGGAACAGTCTTCAGGCGAGAGGATGCTCGCCATGCGACGGTCACTTGTGGTGAGTCCATGTCGCCTCGTCAGGGGAGACGTTCCCGAACAGCTGACCAGACGATCGGAATGAGCGTCTATGGGAGGGGTGGTTTCCCTCCTCCGTCGAGGCAGTCGGCGAGATAGAGGGCCGCGCCGAGGTCGCCTGTCCAGAGCGTGTAGCGCCCGCGCCCGTCGTCGGTGCGGCTCCGCTCTACCTGGCTCGCGGCGTGCATCGCGAACGCGCGCGCTCGGGCGAGCCACATTTCGTCGCCGGTGCGCTCGAGCAACGCCAGGAACGAGTACCCGTTTCCGGCTGTCCCGTGGCAGAGGCCCGCGCCCTTCGTCAACGGGCCGGCACGCCACGTCAACTCGCCGCCTCCGAGCGCGAGCTCTTCGTCCATCGTGTCCGCGAGCGTCGCGACGATCCCCGGCGCGCCGTGGCACCACTGCGTCCGGATCTGACCGTCGCGGTGTGCATCCAGTCGCTGCATCGCGGCGTACGGCAGCCAGTTGACGAGCCCGTCCTCCTCGACGGCGAAGCGCTGGAGCGTCTCCGAGACGCGGACGGCATCGCCGAGCGCGAGCGCGCAGCCCGCGAATCCGTGCGCTGGGCCGAGGAAGCGGCTGCTTCGCCCGCCGAGCTGCTGCGTCCACAAGCCGTCCGCGTCGCGGCGCCCCCGTAACCACTCGATGCTCGCCGTAACGTCCAGCCCGAGCTCGCGTCCCGCGAGGATCGTTCCGGGACTGCCCCACATCAGCTCGCACCGCTCGTCCCGCGCGTTCGCCGCGATCAGCTCCGCCAGCCGCTCGAGATTCGCCGGCGACGGTGCGAGTCTCTGCAGGACGAGCCGGATTCCCGTCTCGCCCATCCAGAGGCTTCGCTGGGAATCCTCCTCCGGAAAGTCCGGCTCCGCCTCGAGCGAACGTTCCAGATACGGGACGTAGTCCCCTCGCAGCTCCACGAAGCCGCGTCGTGCAAGGCGGTAGAGGGCGTCCACGACCCCCGCGCCGCCCGCATACACCGTCCGGAACCGCGCACTCGGATCCTCATGGTCGAGCAAGTCCCGCGGATGCGCTGGCCAACCTTCATCGAATTCGCGCTCGACATCGGCGACGGTCCCAGCAATCACCCTCCGAACCCTCTCAGCATTCCACGACTCGTCGACGAGGGCCTCATGCGCCGCCGGCGTGAACAGCATCGGGCGAGTCTATGACCGCGCATTCAGCGGAAGCGGGGCATCAAGCCTCGAGCGACATTCCAGAACACCGCCGCAGGTCTCGGACCCAACGCCGAGCCCCAGTAGGCAGCGCCGGCCGACTCCGCATACGGCGTGTAACTACTGAGTAGCGCTAATACCCGACCGTCACGCTGCCAACCTGGTGTCGAGGTTTGCGACCGTCTGACAGAGCGCGCGCTCGACGCCGCGCCGAAGCAAAAGCCGGTCGTAGAGGCCTCGGACCCCAGCCCTCGGCTCGTACTCGACCACGAGGCGGTAGAAGAACCCGCCGTTGGCCGGTACGAAGTGTCGCTCGTGATGCGCATCGGGCATCCCGGTCTGGGTGCTCTCGTACTCGACCAGTTGGTTCTGCTCGAAGTTGCGCAGAGTCATCCGAAGCTCGACTTCCCGCCCAAGAAGTCGAACGGCGATGCGGGCCTCGTCGCCCGGGGCGTTCCAGCGCGAACCGGACTCTATCCGGACGAACCCGGGCCAGTACCGGGGCCAGTTCGCCATGTCGGTGATGAACGCGAAGCCGGTTTCGACGGGTATCGCAAAGTGATGCTCGCGCTCGATCCGAATCATCTGCGCATGCCCGCTGAAGCCTGACGCGGGAAGTGGCGTTTCCCTCTTCGATGCTGTGCAGGAACATCTCGCGCACTTCGCGGAAGGCTCCGCTCTCTTCGAGCCACGCGAGGCTCGGTCGCGGAGACGCGGGCGGGTCGAGGCCGAGTGATTTGGGGAAAACGCGGAAGGAGTTCCAGCAAGAGCGATGGCGGTCTTGGGCGGTACAGGTCGTAGTCGGCCGCGAACCCCGGACGGTCATAGCCGGAGCGGGCGAGCCTCGCGCTCAACTCCTTATCCATGCGCGAGAAGCTACAGCCCCCTTGCGGTCGGGTGACATTCCCGAACACTCGGCCAAGGCGAGGGTTCCCTCTTCAACTATGGAGTAGTGGTAATACCCGACTACCGAGACCTGGGGAGAGGAACGCTCCGCGCAGGCGAACGGTTGCGGTGTAGACCGCCCGCAAGCAGCGGGTCGCGAGAGAGCGCAAGACGCTTCGCGAACAAGCCGCGAGCCGCGCGCACGGTCTGCACGTCTCTCTACCTCTTGTGATGTGCCGCTCAGTCCTCGGCCAAAACGATGAAGGGCTTGCCCTTCTCGATGACGTACGTCGCAAGCTCGGCCCCGTTGCCCTCGCCCACGTTCCTGACTGCGTGAACCGTCTCAGCCGGGACGATCAAAGCCTCGCCGGCGTTGAATGTCTTCGCGGGCATGCCGTCGATCTGATACTCGAGCGACCCCTCGAGGACGTAGATGATCTCCTCACCCGGATGCTTGTGCCTTGAGCAGTTGCCGTCGAGTCCAATATTCCGCAAGTGGCGCGCCAGGCGAGCCCGCCAGATCCTCACGGCGACATTCCGGGACACTCGCGCAGGCGAGAGTCCTCCGCCCAACTACAGAGTTGTCTTTATCCCCGACTGCTCTCTCTGGCGACAGTACGCTCGCCCAAGCGAGCGTCACGCGGCCGGCATCTGGCGGTCTCCGTGGAAGACCGCTTCGACGTTGTTCCCGTCCGGGTCAATGACGAACGCTGCGTAATACCCGGCGTGGTAATGCGGGCGAAGGCCCGGCGCGCCGTTGTCGCGGCCGCCGGCTTCGACAGCGGCGCGGTGGAACCTGTCAACGGTGGCTCGGTCTGCTGCGGCGAAGGCCACATGAACGGGCGCGGCCGGGGGTTCTCCTTCTCCGATCCAGAAGTCTCCACCGCCCTCGATGGCAAACCCAGGCCCCTGCGAGCTCTCCACCACCTTCACTCCGAACGGCTCGAGGGCCCGCTCGTAGAAGGTGCGGCTGCGTCTGACGTCACGTACCCGCAAGGCCAAGTGGTCGATGAGGGGAAGCGTCACGGGCAGCGACACCCCCTCTATCTTAGGAGCGCGATCTCCGGGGAACATTCCTGAACGCTGGCGCAGGCGAGGGTTCTCTCTCCAACTACAGAGTTGTCTTTATCCCCGACTAGCTCCCAAGCGATAGTACGCTCGCACACGCGAGGGATCCGTCACCAGGCGTGCCTCCCCACGGGAGCCACTGCGCCCGCCGTTCTTGCGCCTTCTATCTTCGTCGTGGGTCTGGAGCGCGTGACGCGAAAAACCGCTCGACTGTGTCGAGCGGCTCGATGCTTCGTTGAGCGCGAGCGAGTATGAGGGCACCTTCGAGCGCAGCCATGAGCACCGTCGCGTGCGCTTCGGCTTCCGCCGGCGACGCCCCAAACCTGGCGTAGGCGTCGACGACTGGCGCTCGCCACCCTGCGAACGCGTCGCGGACATGGGTGCGGAGGCTGTCGTTGTCGGCCGCGTCGCAAATGGTCGCGGCCAGTGGGCAGCCCAGGGCGAAGTCGTAATCGACGAGCAGGCGCCGCCATGGGGCCACGATCACGCTGATTGCTTCGGGGAACGTCTCGGCTTCGCTGAGCGTACGCTCGAGATCACCGAAGAGGTCGACGAGCGCGACGTCGATCGCTTCGGTCACGAGTTGCGTCTTGCCGCCCGGGAAGAAGCGGCCGAGCGAGCCGCGGGGACCGCCGGAGTGGGCGACGACCTCGCGGAGTCCGGTGCCGTGGATGCCACGCTCGCGGATGAGCGTCGCGGCGCTCTGCACCATGCGCGCTCGCGCCGGAGAGCGCCAGCGATCGGCGGCCGGGTCCTTCGTTTCGTTCCTTGCAGCCATAGCGGCAGGGTAGGGCATTTAGATGACGACCGTCATCGCTTCTGCTAGCGTCTGACTCCGATGACGACTGTCATCGAATGCCGAACGGACAGAAGTGAAGGAGGAGACAGTCACATGAGCGCCGAAGCGATTGCGCCGATCACCACCTACTTCCGAGTCTGCGACGGGGTGCGAGTGAGGTTTGCCGACAACGGGGCGGACTCCGTCGTCACGGTGCTGCTGCTGGCGCCTTGGCCCGAAAGCCTTTGGGCCTTCCGTCACATCTGGCACCGCGTCTCGGCAGTCGGGCGGGCGGTCGCCATCGACATGCCGGGGTTCGGGCACTCCGATGGTCGCCCGGAACTGATCGCCCCCGATGCCTCGGGAGCGTTCCTGGCTGGCCTGATCGACGAGTGGGGCCTGGGGGCTCCGCACGTTGTCGGCCCGGACGTCGGCACGGCCGCAGCGCTCTTCCTTGCCGCGAAGGCTCCGGAACGCGTAACGAGCTTGACCGTCGGCGGCGGCGCAGTCCGCTTCCCGATCGAAGCAGGCGGCGCGCTCAAGGACATCATCGAAGCGCCGAGCCTGGACGTCGTGCGCGGACTGGACGCCAGGACCAACATCGGCTACGCCGTAGAGGCCGCTGCCGGGAGCGAGAGCGAGCCTGAGGTCCACGAGGACTATGTCAGCGCCTACGACCTCGGTCGGTTCGCGGAGTCAGCCCGGTTCGTGCGGCATTACCCCGAGCAGAACCCGGTGTTACGCGATCTGCTGCCGTCGATCACGACGCCGACCCAGATCGTGGCGGGGCGCGACGATGACCTCGTGCCGTGGTCGAACAACCAGTACCTCGACGACCTCCTCCCAAACAGCAAGATCCATCCTCTCGACGCCGGTCACTTCGCGTGGGAGCAAGCAGCGGACGAATACGGCCGCCTTGTCGTCGACTGGGTCAGCGGCGGATATCGGCGCGTCGCGGCCTAGCTACGACAGACTGCTCAAGAGACATTCCCGCACACTCGGGCACCCAAGCGACGACTCTCCGGATGTCGCCTCTGTCACCGCGGATGTCGCCTCTGTCACTACGGAGTAGCGGTAATACCCGACTAACCGAACCCGGGGAGAGGACGCTCGCGCAGGCGAGCCAACGGGCGCACTTGTTCGTCGGCTGCGTCGCCTAGGGCAGCTGCTCGGTCGCGGTGACGTTGCCATTCGTGGCGAGTGTGCGGATCGCCGCGGCGGCTCCGGCCTGCAGGTCGGTCGACGATGCGAACAGGTTGTTCTCGGCCGGCGCTGGATAGTCTCGCACGGTGACCGCGGCCGCGACGTCCGCACCGGATCAGGTCGCGCCCGCTCTCGACGTCCAGCGTGCGCGACGCGGGACGGCGGCGGTGTTCGCGGTGCACGGATGCGTCACCGGCAGCTTCGCGGCCCGCATTCCGTGGATCGCGTCACACGTCGGCGTCGGCGTCGGCCATCTCGGGATTGCGCTGCTCATGCCGGGGATCGGCGCCCTGCTCGCCATGCCGTTCTCGGGCCGTCTCGCTCACCGCTTCGCGCTCCGCCCGTTCGTCACGGCCACGGTCGTCGCGTTGTGCGCGTGCCTCGTCCTGCCGGCGCTGCCGACGTCGCTCGTGGCGCTCTGCGCCGTCCTGCTCGTCTTCGGCGCGGTCGCGGGGCTCGCGGACATGGCGATGAATGCGGAGGGCGTCCTGGTGGAGAAGTTGTTCGGCCGGTCGGTGATGTCGAGCCTGCACGGCTTCTGGAGCGTGGGCGTCCTGTTCGGGTCGGCCGTCTCGGCCCTCGCGGCCCACGTCGGCATCGACACGCGGGTCCAGTTCGCGGTCGAGGCGCTCGTCCTCGCCACGGTCGGCGCGGCCGTCGCGCAGCTTCTGATCGAGGACCCGACGACGACCGACGCACCTGCGCCGCCGCACTTCGCGCTTCCGACCCGGCCCGTTCTCCTGATCGGGCTCGTCGGCCTCTGCGCCGTCTTCGGCGAGCAGGCCGGAACCGACTGGTCGGCGTTCTACATTCGCAACGAGCTCGGCGGGTCGGCGAGCGTCGCAGCGCTGGCTGTCTCGGCGTTCGCTGTCGCGATGGCGACGGTCAGGCTCATGGGCGACCGTGTGATCCGCAGGCTGGGGCCTGTCCGTACCGTCCGCATCTCAGGGGCGTGCGCCTTCGTCGGCGCCGTCGCGGTCGTACTGGCGCCCGGCCTTGCGGTCGGCCTCCTGGGCTTCGCGCTGCTCGGGATCGGCCTCGCAGTCGTCGTCCCGCTCGTGTTCGCCGCGGCCGGGCGCGTAGGCGCCCATCCCGCGCGCAGCATCGCCGGCGTCGCCGTCGTCGCCTACGCGAGCGGCCTCGTCGTCCCCGGAGTGATCGGCGGCATCGCCTCGGCGTCGTCGCTTACGACGTCGTTCTGCCTCGTCGCCGCCCTGGTGGGAATCATCGCGTTGGCCGCGGGCGTGCTTCGCCGAGGCGACTAGCCGTCGAGCCGAGCTCCGCCACGACCGCGTCGATCGGCTGCGAGGGGTTGTCTCGTGCGTGCACGTCGCGCGCAGGAGCGGCTCGACCTCGGCGAGGTGTCCGAGGATGAGCTTGCGCTCAATCGGCGCTCTTCCCGTAGTCGTTTTTGATCGTCAGGTTGATCTGACGGGTTGTCGTCAGGGGACATTCCCGAACACTGGCCCAGGCGAGGGTTCTCTCTCCAACTACTGAGTAGCGGTAATACCGGAAGCCTTCAGGTGAGAGGACGCTGGCCCAGGCCGAGCGTCGGGATCGACTTTGGTCTCGCCACCTGCCTGCGGCAGGATATCGGCGTGAGGGGTTCGGCGTTGGGGGCGAGGATCGTCCCGGCGAACAAGGCATCCTGGGATGACCTAGAGGCAATCCTCGCGGGCGCCAGCTGTCACGGGGGACGCTGCTACTGCCAGCGCTTCAAGCTCCATGGGACCGCATGGCCCGGCGACGCGCTCGATCGCGCGCACATGCTGCGCGAGCAGACCGATTGCGGGCATCCAAGATCGGCCACGACAAGCGGCCTTGTCGCCTATCTCGATGGTGAGCCGGCCGGGTGGTGCAACGTGGAGCCGCGCACCGCTTACCCGTATCTCCGTAGCGTGCCTTGGCGGAAGCGAAAAGAGGACAGAACCGACGCCAGCGTCTGGGCCGTGCCGTGCTTTATCACCCGCTCAGGGTTCCGTCGCCGCGGCCTCAGCTACGCGCTTGCACGCGCCGCCGTGGACTTCGCGCGCGAGCGTGGAGCCCGTGCCCTGGAGGGCTATCCGATGAACCCCGAGCGTGGGAAGGACGTTCCATGGGGCGAGCTAAACGTCGGCCACGTCAGCATCTTCACCGCCGCCGGCTTCGCAGAGGTCAGCCGCCCAACCCTCCGCCGCGCCGTCATGCGCATCGACTTCTAGCAGAGCCCGAGTGACATTCCCGAACGCTGGCGCAGGCGAGGGTTCTCTGCAGCGAGGGTTCTTTCTCCAACTACTGAGTAGTGGTAATACCGGAAGGGCCTTCAGGTGAGAGAACGCTGGCCCAGGCGAGGTTACTGCCGCTTGGCGATACCGTTTTCGTGGAGAGAGCCGTGAGTCAGAAGACCCATCCCAGTCCTTCAGCCACCGGCGAGCCGGTCTCAGTTCGGACTCTGACCGCACCGACACGCAGCGAAATCGAAGCACTCGCCGAGCTCTTCGACAAGTATCGCGCCCACTACGGCGAGGCTTCCTACTCCTCCCAGGCGATAGGTTGGCTGGAACAGAACCTCAGCACGCACCTACGCGCGTTCGTCGCCGAAGCAGTGGGAGGTTCGTCGGCTTCGCGATCGCGATGGAAGTACCGGCATCCTTGCGGCTCGCGCACTTCTGGGAGATCAGAGACCTTTTCGTCCTGCCGACGCACCGTCGTCGTGGAGTCGGTCGTGCCCTTCTCAGCTCCGTCCGATCGGCTGCAATCGCGTCGGGCGCACTCCGCCTAGTCGTGCAGACCGAGGAAGACAACGACCCCGCTCTCCGTCTCTACACCGACAGCGGCTACGCCCTGATCAACGGCTATTGCTCACTGATGCTGCCGATTCGCCCGGAAACGCGGGGAAGCTAATCGGGCCACCGAGCGTCCCCGCTCGGGGGTCATTCCGGAACCTGGCCCAGGCGAGGGTTCCCTCTCCAACTACTGAGTAGCGGTGATACCGGACTACCCAGGTTCTGCCGAAACCGCGACTACGATCCGCCTTAGCGGGCAGGTTCAGGTTGATGCGCCGAGCGCGCCCGAGGGACATCTTGCTCTAGCCCTGGCGGGTCGGGCAGGATCATCCGTACCTCTTGCGCGCAGCGGCAGGCGACGGCGATCTTGGCAGCCCACTCCAGCGCCTCCTCGCGTGAGGGCACATCGACTATCGAGAACCCGCCGATGACCTCCTTTGTCTCCGGGAAGGGGCCGTCGGTGACGATCCCGTCGGTGGCCACGATGCTCGCCCTCTGGCTTTCCAGTCCGGCGCCGTAAACCCACACTCCGGCGTCTTGGGCCTCCTTGACCACCTCGATCCCTGCCTTGGCCACGTCGGGCAACTCCTCCTCGGGGAAGGTCATCCAGCCGTCATCGAACGAGATCAGGTACCGCGTCATCCGTGCCTCCCTTGTCTCCCGGCGGCCTCCTCCGGCCGCCTCTTCACCTCTTAGACGAACGGCTGCCCCCGGATTCGACACTCTGCCAAGAGAATTTTTCCAGGCGAGGGTCCTCGGCGTGACTACAGAGTTGCGTTTATCCCCGAAAGCCCGCAGTGCTGCGGCAGGAAACTCGGCTACGTCTCGGCTGTGTGTTCTGCTTTGGCGGCTTTCGCCTCTTTCTCTTCGCGCCGTACCTGGACGTAGGCGAAGCCGAGTTGTCGAGCGAGTTCGACCAGGATGCCGATGCCGACCAAGATGTAGAAGACGGTGAAGATCTTGATCGGCGCGCCCGTGATCGTGAGCTCCGGGTCGGCGATGCTCGATGTCGTCAGCGTCGCGACGGCGAAGTAGAAGCCGTCAACAAGACTCCAGTCCTGGCTCGTGGTGTAGGTGATGGTGCCAACGGCGACGAGGAGGAATCCCGCCCGAGGATCTGTACCAAGCCCTCGTCGCGGACAGCGACCCTCAGTGCCTTCGCGAACCGGTCGAACATGAGCCATGCGGAGAGCACACGGCGAGTTTCTGCCCAGAGGTAGCCGATCCTCCGCCGAGACGTCCCTCAAACGGGCCGGAGTTGAGCCAGCGACTACAGAGTTGTGATTACCGGACTGTGCTGAAGCGGCGGATGACCTCGCTCAGGCGAGAAGTGGACTACTCACGCGCGAGGATCTCTGACGCGTGCGACGCGAAGATCGCGCCAACGTCGGCACCGGGTTGGTGGATCTGTTCGACCAGTTCAGCGATTCGCGGCGTCATCACGAGTAGGTACTGAGCCTCGGTCTCGCCAGCGTTCCAGAAGGTATGCGGGGTGCCGTGCCGAGCCAGAACAGCGCCCCCACTGTGGGCCTGGATCTCAGCGTCACCGAGGCGGAAGCCGAGCGTCCCGGAGAGCACATACCACGCCTCATCGTCATGGTGATGAATGTGAAGCGGCGCGATCCAATGCTCGCCGACGTCCGCCTTCCACTGGACGATGACGAAGTCATCTCCCGACGAGCCAAGAACGTTTCCCTCGAGCTCCTCGACGTACACTGCTCCGCATTATCTCGTCGGCAGACTGCCCCCAGCCAGGCGGTGAAGGCGCTTGGTTCGAACGTCGCCGACTGAATGGGTCTCCGGCAGGCGGAGACCGTTGCGGCGTTCGCCACGTGACTACTGAGTAGCGGTAATACCCGACTACCTCAGGTGAGAAGACGCTCGCTCAGACGAAGGGCTTACGGACCGGTCTACTCGTCAGCCCACCAGTCGCGCTGGCCATCGACGTCTTCGCGCGGAGCCTCGCCGAGATTGGGCGCGCCGATGACGAGGATCTCGAGGCCCTCCGGCCCGGCCTCGTAGCCTCGCCACGTACCGGGCGGGACGCGCACCGCGTCCCATTCCTTCAGCTCGACGATCTCGTCGTCGAGCTTCATCCGCCCGCTCCCGCGCAGGACCACGTACACCTCCTCTTGCTTCTTGTGCGTGTGGCCGTACGGAAAGCGATAGCCGGGCGGGACGCGCTGGTAGCTCAGGCCGGATTTCTCGAGCTCGAGCGCCTTGGTCGCCAAGCGGAACTCCAGGTCTGGCGCGCCGTCGAACCTCGAGCCGATGTCCTCCAGATCCTCCTTGATGTTCCTGAGCGTGAACGGCACGTCACAATCCTAAGGTTGGGAGCCCAAGGATCAGGCGTCATTCCGGAACGCTGGCCCAGGGAAGCGTCGTTCTACCGGGCGACGATATGCCCGAACCGCTCTCGCCGGCGCCTCGGTCGGCCGCAGCGTCCTATCGGCGCTAGCCCACTAGCCATGCGGGTTGCGCTCAGTTCACGTTTGCCCCCGGAAGATGCCTTGCCCGTCGCCGCTGTCGAGTACGCATTGCCAGCCTTGACGAACGCCATCGCCCGACAGGGGTGAGGTGTTAGGGGGATATCAATGGCCCCCAGCCTTGCCGATCGCCCGCGAGGACGGGGATCGAACCAGCTGAGTTGAAGCCCCGCGAGCGAGCCGCCGCCGCCGCCCGAGTGGGCTGCCCCACCCAGATCCGGTTGACCGCCCCGGTGTGGAGGCGTAGCTTCAACGGTACGTACCGAAAGGAGGAGTGGGATGTCGGTGACGGACAACTTCGCGCAGCTCAAGGAGCAGGTCGAAAAGGCGGATCGCAGCGTCAAGGCTGCGGCCGAGCAGAATCAAGCAGAGATCAAGGCGAAGGTGGACGAGGCGAGGCGGGACGCTGATGAACGTGCGGCCGAGCTGCGGGCCAAGACTGACCAGGCCGCTAAGGAGGGAGAGAGCCAGTGGCGGGAGATGCAGGCCGACTTGAACCGCCACATCGAGCGTGTTCGGCAGCGCATGGATGCCAAGAAGGCGGCAGTCGACGCCAACGTGGCCGAGAGTGACGCCGACTGGGCTGAGGCCGACGCGACGGACGCGATCGCCTTTGCGATGTCAGCGATCGTCGAGGCCGAGTACGCGACGCTCGACGCGATGCTGGCACGCGAGAACGCCGCGCAGCTTGCGGCGAGCTCCTCCTAGACCGCCGGATTACCGCGACCGACGCTCGCGGTGAGCTCGCCGGCTCGACGTGTCCCGACGAGGAGATGATGTGGGTGAGCTCGACGACATCGTCTGACGGTGCGCGCGAAGCTGTCGTGCGGCAGAACGTGGCGTTCGCGCAGAGTGGAGCGGCACCGTCGCCGTTCACGCCCATCGCCGACTACGGCTTCCTTTCCAACTGCCACACGGGCGCGCTCGTGGCCCCGGACGGCACGGTTGACTGGCTGTGTGTTCCGCGCTTCGACTCGCCGAGCGTATTCGGAGCGTTGCTCGACCGCGGCGCGGGCGGCTTCCGCTTCGGACCATTCGGGATCAGCGTTCCGCGTGCCCGGATCTACGAGCCGGGGACGAACGTGCTCGTCACTTCGTGGAAGACAGCCACGGGCTGGGTGGTCGTGCGCGAGGCGCTCACGATGGGACCACGCCGTGCGGAAGATACGGTCACACCCCACACGCGTCCGCCCGCGGACGAGGATGCCGACCACGCGCTCGTGCGCACGGCCACGTGCATCGACGGCAGGGTGGAGATCGAGCTCGTGTGTGAGCCCGCATTCGACTACGGCCGCGTTGTGGGCGAGTGGACGCTCGCCGCAGATCGCCACCAGGCGCGGGTGAGCGGCGCCGACCAGGCGGTCGAGCTGCAAACCGACATGCTCCTCGGGATCGAGGGTGGCCGTGCTCGCGCCCGGCACGTCCTGCGCGCCGGCGAGACGGCCTACTGCGCGCTCGGCTGGGGCGAGCAAGCGCATCTACCGACGACGGTCGACGAGGCATTCGAGCAGCTCGACGCGACGACGACGTTCTGGCGCAACTGGATTGCGCAGGCGGCGATCCCCGACCACGAGCTCGGGCCGCTGATCGAACGGTCGGCTCTGACGATCAAGGGCCTCACCTACATGCCGACAGGGGCGACGGTGGCGGCGCTGACGACCTCGCTCCCCGAGACACCCGGCGGGGAGCGGAATTGGGACTACCGCTACACCTGGATCCGCGACTCGACGTTCCTGCTGCGGGCGTTGCACTATCTGCTGCTCGACTGGGAGGCCGACGAATTCATGCAATTCATGGCCGACCTCGACCGCAACGACGACGGCGGGCTGCAGATCATGTATGGGATCGACGGTCGCCGCGATCTGACCGAGACGCTCCGCGAAGATCTGGCCGGCTACGACGGCGCGCAGCCTGTCCGCATCGGCAACGGCGCGTTCAACCAGCGGCAGAACGACGTCTACGGCGCCGCACTCGACTCGGCCCTACTGCACTGCCGGCGCAGCCGGCGTATTCCGCGGCGCCTGTGGCCGCTCGTGCAGGCGCAGGCCGAGTGCGCCACAGCGGTGTGGCGTCAACCGGATCAGGGCATCTGGGAGGCGCGCGGCGAGCCGCGGCACTACGTGTCGTCGAAGCTCATGTGCTGGCTCGCCCTCGACCGCGCAGCTCGACTCGCAACCATCGCCGGAGAAGCAGCGCTTGTGGCGACTTGGGCAGAGAGCGCGGCGGCGATCAAGTCCGACATCCTCGAGCATGGGGTCAGCGAGCGCGGAGTGCTTCGCCAGCACTACGACACCGACGCGCTCGACGCCTCGGCACTCCTCGCCGCCATCTTCGGGTTCCTGCCGCCCGACGATGCAAGGCTCCGCGCGACGGTGTTCGCAGTCGCGGACGAGCTGAGCGAGGGTGGATTCGTACTGCGCTACCGCACGGAAGAAACCGACGATGGACTGTCCGGCAAGGAGGGCACCTTTCTCATCTGCTCCTTCTGGCTCGTCTCGGCGTTGGCGCTCATCGGCGAGACACAGCGGGGAAGAGCCCTGATGGAGCGCCTCGTCAAGGCCGCATCTGGGCTCGGCCTCTATGCGGAGGAGCTCGACGTCGACACCGGCCGGCACCTCGGCAACTTCCCCCAGGCGTTCTCGCACCTCGCGCTCGTCGAGGCCGCCGCGCGCATCATCCTCGCCGAAAGCGTCACCGAACTGGCCGCCGAGCCGGGGCGAGAGGGCGCCTGAGCCCGAGCGATGACCGTCCGCCTTGGCGAGCATCCTTCGCTCGGCGGACGGCGACGCGGCACGCGCCGCTCGCGTTCCTGTTCACGTCCGTCATCGTCGCCCTGCTGATCAACACCGTCGCCAGTCTGCTGCGCTGACCTGCGGCATCGCCGCCCCGGAAGTTCCCGTCGTGGAGGGACACTCGCGTGCGTACGCAGCGTCCGGCGCGCGAGGGGTGTGCGCCCACCCCGACCGTTAGGGCCGGCTACTTGTTCGCGGCGTCCTCGGCGGCGATGCGAGCTCTTCTGCCGGCCGTGAGCTCGTCCGCGACGATCTGGAGCCCGGCCGCGATCGGACACGCCGATGATCGCCCCGATCAACCCGAAGAGCGCCCCGAACGCGAGGACGCTGGCGAGCACGGTGAAGCCGGATACCTGGGCCGCCTTGCCGATGATCGTCGGCTGCAGGATGTAGTTCTCGATCTGTTGGTAGACCACGATCACGATCAGGAAGACGATCAAGGCCTGAAGGCTGACCGACAGCGCGACGATCGCGATGATGATGCCGGCGAGCGTGGCCCCGATGCTGGGGATGAGGTCGAGGATCCCCGCGATCACCGCTAGGGCGAGAGGGTACGGAAGGCCGAGGACCACCGCGGTGACGCCGTAGACGGTCCCGCAGATCACGGAGATGGCCAGGTTGCCGAGCATGTAGCGCGAGGTCGTTTGGATGATCCGATCCGTGACCCGCAGCCAGCGCTCTCGCTTGTCCCGATACAGCAGGCTCCCGATCCAGTCCCGCCAGCGTGGTTCGTCGACCAGCCCGAAAAGCGTGAGGAAGATGACCGACAAGGCGAGTGTGACCGCCCCGAAGGCCGAGACTCCGAGGTGGGCGACGCCGCCCGACACCTTGCCCACTCCTCGGGTGATGTCGCTCGCGTGGTTCCTCAGCGTGTCGAGGGAGCCGCTCCCGCCGTTGATGAAGTTGCCCAGATCGCTGCGCCTGACCTTGTCGACGATCTGAGGTAGGTCGTCGCTGAGTCCGTGCACGGCGCCGCTGATCGACTGCACCAGCACCAGCGCGACCGCACCGATGACGATCACGATCCCCAGCACGAGCACCGTGGTGCACAGCCTCCGGCTCCAGCCCAACCGCCGCTCCATCGCAGTCACGACCGGCACGAGGACGGCGACGCTGAAGACGGAGACGAAGATGACGAGCAGAACGTTCGCGATGGACGCCAGCGCCCACGCGATGGCGACGGCGCCGGCGACCAGCAGGATCGTCCGGATCGATATCGAGACATCGACCCCGCGGCGACCGGTGTCCCTGGCCCCCGAGGGGGACTCTGCCGCGGCCATCTGCGTTTCATATCGAATGGCGTGGACGACCTCGATCCTGAGGGACGCGACGCAGCGTGGCTGCATGCAGAGACGACGCTGGCCTAAAGAGGACGCTCGCGCAGCCAGAATCCTTCTGCAAGCGTTCCCTGCCAGTCTCGTCTACATCGGCTCGAACCAGCGAGCGCGCTCAGCGACTGGTTCCTCGTAGGCCTCCGGCACCCAGTATTCGCGGCAAGATGCGATCCGGCCGCCGTCGACCTGTCCGAGTCACTGGCCCAGCCGAGGGTTCTCTTTCCAACTACTGAGTAGCGGTAACACCCGACTACTGACAACGGGGAGAGGAGGCTCGCGCAGCCCAGAGATCCCATCGGAGGCGTTTGGGCGTGGTCGCGCGGCGCTGGTTTGAGCGGCAGGATGTCTGTGTGGAGGAGCAGCTCTCAGGCGGGAATATGAGCGCGGAGGTCGTGAAGGTCGGTTCGACCGTGCGACACCCCACCGGACCGTGGACACCGTGTGTCCACGAACTGCTGCGGCACCTGGAGTCGAGCGGGTTCGAGGGGGCGCCTCGCGTACGAGGGATCGACGAGCGGGGCCGCGAGATCCTCACTTACATCGATGGAGCGGTCGTGTGGCCAGACCACTTCGACCTTGTGGCTGACGACCAGGCGCTTGCCGAAATCTCCGCTCTGATTCGCCGCTACCACGATGCTGTCACAGGCTTTCGGTTGCTGGACGGCCAGCCGTGGTCAGACCGGGGGTCGCGACCCGCGCGGGCCTAGCGAGGTGCTCTGTCACAACGATCTCGCGCCCTGGAACCTCGTTCGCGGGGCCGACGGATGGACGTTCATTGACTGGGACCTCGCTGGCCCGGGCCGACGCTCGTGGGATCTCGCCTGGGCGTTACTCAGCTTCGTCCCTCTGATGCCCGCTTCCCAGCTCAGCCTGGTCGAGACAAGGCGTCGCATCCATGTCTTCCGCGAAGGCTACGGGGCCGCGATTTTCCCCGCCGACATCTTGGATGTCGCTGTGGAACGCTGCGGCCGCGAGGCACAGCTCATTCACGACCTCGGCTTTCTTGGCAAACCGCCGTATGCCCGACTGCTCGCCGAAGGTCACCTTGAGAGCTGGGAAAGCGCCGAGGCACACATACGCGAACACGCAACCCACTTGTCGACGGCGATCGTCGGGTGACATCGCGGACCCTGGCCGACCCCGCATCCAGCGTGTAACTACTGAGTATCGGTAATACCGGAAGGGCCTTCAGGTGAGAGGACGCTGGCCCAGGCGAGGTTACTGCCGCTTGGCGATACCGTTTTCGTGGAGAGAGCCGTGAGTCAGAACACCCATGCCAGTCCTTCGGCCACCAGCGAGCCGGTCTCAGTTCGGACTCTGACCGCACCGACACGCTCCGAAATCGAAGCACTCGCCGAGCTCTTCGACAAGTATCGCGCCCACTACGGCGAGGCTTCCTACTCCTCCCAGGCAATAGGTTGGCTGGAACAGAACCTCAGCACCCAGCTACGCGCGTTCGTCGCCGAAGACAGTGGGAGGTTCGTCGGCTTCGCGATCACGATGGAAGTACCGGCATCCTTGCGGCTCGCCCACTTCTGGCAGATCAGAGACCTTTTCGTCCTGCCGACGCACCGTCGTCGTGGAGTCGGTCGTGCCCTTCTCAGCTCCGTCCAAGCGGCTGCAATCGCGTCGGGCGCACTCCGCCTAGTCGTGCAGACCGAGGAAGACAACGACCCCGCTCTCCGTCTCTACACCGACAGCGGCTACGCCCTGATCAACGGCTATTGCTCACTGATGCTGCCGATTCGCCCGGAAACGCGGGGAAGCTAATCGGGCCACCAAGCGTCCCCGCTCGGGGGTCATTCCGGAACACTGGCCCAGGCGAGGGTTCCCTCTTCAACTACTGAGTAGCGGTAATACCCGACTACCTCAGGGGAGAGGAGGCTCGCTCAGTCCTCGGGCCTTGTACTTCGCGCGGGCTCCCCGCAGACGCAGACCAGGTTTACGTGCGGATGCAGGTGTAGCTCGCGAAGATTTTGTTGTCGCTGACGGCTTTCTCCTGAATCTCGAAGCCGGCGCGTCGGAGCATCGGCTCGAGCAGCCAGGTGAAGGTTGAGTATTCGGTTCGGACATGCTCGGCGAGCTCGTCCGCCGTCCACCCTTTCGTCGGATCGGTGGGAGCCGATCTAAACCAGGCTGTTAGCACGCGTTCTGCGTCGCGAGGGTCAAACGAGAAGACGAGGTCTTTGAGCAGCAGAATCCCCCGCTCGCGCAGCATCGACGCCATGCGCGACAAGGCAACGGCCTTCCAGAAGTCCGGGAGGTGGTGGAGCGCGTTTCGGGTTACGACGGCGTCCGCAGGCTCACCCGTGTGCTCGTACGAAAGAAAGCCAGCCTCAACCGCTTCGATTCCGCGTTCCCGCATCCCGGCCAACATGGGCGCAGATATGTCGACGGCGACGACACGCCGGACGTAGCGCGAGACCGCCTCCGCAAACTGGCCGGTGCCGGCGCCGAGGTCGACGACGCTGCTTCCCGCTCCAATCCCGAGCGTTTGCAGCCTGGCGATGTCGTCGCTCCAATCGGTTGGGGACTTGGAGTCGTAGGCGGCCACGTAGGAGGGATCGAGATGCTCCTGCCCTACGTGAGCGAGCTCGTCAAGCAACCATCCGGCCCTAGACGCTAGGTCTGCCACACCCGGAATCCTGGCAGCACGCCGTCATTGCTGGAGCGGACCGCGCTCAGGGAACATTCGCGAACACTGGCGCAGCCGAGGGCAGTTGGGGTCATGCATCGAGTCGGAGGACGACCTCGTCCGTTTCCTCGTTGCGCCCATGAGCGAACTCGCGCCCCTCGCCCACGATAAGGAAACCGCACTTCGTCAACACACGAATCGACGCGGCGTTGTCGCTCGCAGCGTGAGCGTAAAGCGGACGGGTTGCCTCCAGCTGCAAGAACTCTTGCAGGGCACGCGTGGCAATGCCGCGGCCCCAATCTTCACGGCCGATCCAATAGGTGACCTCGCGGTGACCCTCCAAGTCGAAGCTCGCAATGTGACCCACAACTCGACCGTCGATCTCGACGACCCTGTTCCTCGTAAAGCCGTCGCTCCTCAGCCGCGCCCACCGTCGCTCGAAGCTCGTTCGATCATCGGCCTCCGGCGAAGTGAACGCGGCCATCCGTATAGCGTCGCGATCCCTCGAGTGCTCGAACAGCACGCCGAGATCACGATCTTCGATCTCGCGAAGGACAAGCTGTCCCGAGCCCTCCCGCACGGCCGTTAACGCTAACTGCCGCAAACTCAGGTGACATTCCCGAACACTGGCCCAGCCGACTCCGGTGTCCCTAGGTCGGGGCCTGGATCACGCCGAGCTGTCGGAGCATGCTGATGTCGTCACGCAGAGCCCAGTGTTCCCTGATCTTTCCGTCCGCTACCCGGTAGATGTGGACGTGATGCACGGTGTACGACTGACCTCGCCCCTCGACGGCATAGCCGAAGATGGTCGTGTTCGAGCGAACGGTACGAGTGACAGTCATGAAGGCGACAACGAGATCGCCCTCGGCGACCATGAACTCGATGACGTTCGACGCCTCGGGCGCGGCACTGAGTTCAGCAGCAAGACGCCTGAAGTCCTCGGTTCCTGACCGGCCGGTCACGTGATTGACGAAGTCCGGCGCCAGGTAGCGATCCACGGCAGAGATGTCCCCATTGTCGAACACGTCCCTGGTGTACGCGCGGACGAGTTCCTTATTCGCCTGTTCCATGATCTGGATCGTGCCAACGATCGTCGGTCGTCGGGCGTCATTCCGCAAAACTCGCCCAGGCGAGGGTTCTCTCTCCAACTACGGAGTAGCGGTAATACCTGAACTACCGAGACCTGGGGGAGAGGACGCTCGCGCAGCCCGCGCATCTGTATCTAGCGGGCGATGTCGACGACTCGCGAGCCGACTCGAAGGGCGTGACGATCCAGGTCTACCGGCCCACCGGGCGGCCGCAGTATCGAACCGCGAACACCGACCACGACGACGAATGACCCCCGCGTGGCGTCGCGGCGATTCCCGCCCACGGCTACTGGGGTGGGCGCTGCCAGGTAGGGACGCGGAGGCTGGTTGCTAGGGCTTCGCGGGCGTTTTCGTCGATTGGCCCTCCGTGTGGAAGGAGCAGTAGTTCGATGGGCAGTTCAACGAGTCGGTGAAGGCTTGGCTGCACGCGGTCGTGAGCGTCCAGCTGTGGCTGATCAGTCTTTTGTTCCCACCACCAGATCTTGACGCCTTCTGGAGTTCTGATCAGGACGTCTCCGACTGCGAGTGCGCGCTGGCGCGGAAGCCAGAAGGCTGTTTCGTCCTCGCCGCCGTGGTTCGGGATTGGCGTGAACGGAATCACTCCACCTGGTAGCGGAACCTGGTCTTCGATCAGGCCGGTCACGATGTGTTCCACGTCTTCACGGGTCTTGGCGTTTCCCCAGACCGTCGCGCCTAGGCGTGCTTGTGCGATCTCGGCGCTGCGTAGGTGCCAGTAGACGGTGACGAGAACGTGCACGTCGCGGTCGGCGCACCGCGTCTCAATCCACTGCGCGTCCGCCGGATCGCTCGGCAAGAGCGGGTCGATCAGAATCGTGGAACGGTCGCTCTCCAGGAGCCACGAAGCGACCTCAAGTTCCCATCCGCCGACGCCGCCGCGATCCGGAGTCCATTCAGGATGCGGAGCCGCCCAAGCCCAGAGACCTTCTGCGAGTTGCCGGGCCTTCACGTTGCTGTCACGGCGTCAGATTCCGATCCCATCCGGGCACCTCGTAAACGACCTGCTCGGGCGTCATTCGTGAACGCTGGCGCAGCGCCGACCATGTTGCGGTCGCCTCGGCCACGATCGCCAGCCTATCCACGCCGCCCACACGCGACGGCTCAGGGGACATTCCTGGACGCTGGTCGACTCCGCATCCGACCTGTGACTACAGGGGCGATACGCGAAGGCTTTCGCAGAGCGGCCGAACGCATCAGGCAGAATGGCTGCGCTCCCGCCGATCGTCTGCCGTGCCGCTCTCGAAGCGTGTAGCCCACTTCAACCGGCGTGTGACGAACCGTCTCACGCGCCCCTTCGCATCGTGGCTGCCCGGCTTCGCCATCGTGACCCACGTCGGCCGCCGCTCAGGTCGTCGGTATCACACGCCCGTCAATGTCTTTCGCCGCGACGGCCGCTACGTGTTCGCGCTGACCTACGGCCGGGACAGCGACTGGGTTCGGAACGTGCTCGCGGCCGGCAGCTGCGAGATCGAGACGCGTCGGCGGACGGTGGCGCTAACCGATCCGGAGGTGTTCACCGATACGAGGCACCGGTCCGTGCCGCCTCCGGCTCGCAGGATCCTCTCCGCGTTGGACGTCGACGATTTTCTGGCCATGACCCCTGCAAGAACCGAGGCCGCCGCGCCGGGATAGATTCTCGTCGCGCGATCAGAACAGCCGGCGTCCGCCGTAGCGGCCGATCAACCAGCCGTGGCGCGCCGCGTTCGTGCACGTCAGACCGCCTGGGCTACTCACGCACGTGAAGGCGATTGCGCCTCGTCCGCCGACGTGGCAGGTGGCCTGCCTCGCGGGATTTGCGCAACGGTAGAACCATCGCGCGCCGTAGCTCAGGATCCGTGCGCGTGTGCGTAGCCACGCAGGTCGCCGAAGTCCTCGGCGAATCGCGGACGATGGTTGCGGTACGCCGCCTGCGCACGGCGACCGTTCCACGGGATCTCGACGCCCCAACCGTCGTTCGGCGTCCAACAGAACAGCGACGGCCGCGCATCCTGCACCCCGGTCTGGTCGACGTAGCAGTACGCGGCCTTCCCGGGAGTCGCGAACAGCGGCTGCGGAAAGAAGCCTGGCCGTCGTGCCGCGGTCGCGGGCGGGGCGAGCAGTGTCAGGAAGCAGATCGCCACCAGCGCGCGTCGGCCCATTCCCACGCGCTAAAGGATGCCACCGGGACCTGCGCGCCGGCAGGCGGCGGATGTGACTCCGCCGCCCGACGTTCCGATCGGTCACTCGGTCGCGACGCCTGCGGGTGGTGCGGTCTTCGTCGATGCGTTGTCGACTGCCCACGTCAGGGCGTAGTCGGCGACCTCTTCCCAACCGGGCGCGCCCGGGAAGTGCGGCCGGTCCGGGAACTCCTTGTACTCGACCGGTATCGCCGTGTACTTCTCGGCCATGTGCTGGATCGGCTTCGGCGGGACGATGTGATCCTCGGAAAAGGCAATGAAGTGCATCGGCGCCCGGTTCGCGTTCTCGAAGTTCACGGACATCGCCGCATGGCGCATGAAGTTCGCGAACGCACCCTCCTTCAGGACCTCGGCGGGCCCCGGCACGGCATAGCGCTCGCGGATCTTGTTCGATTCCTCCTGGCTCAGGGTGTTCGCGAACGCGTAGTGGAACTGCTTCTCGTCTAGCCCGCCGTACTTCTTGAACGGGTGCGCGAGCAGCGGAGCGGACGACCTGATCGTCGAGAGCGGCAAGTCGCGCACGCCCTTGACGGTCGCCGGAGCCACGCCCACGCCGACGGCGCCGACTCCGCGGTCGAGCAAGATCTGGGTGAAGGCTCCGCCGAACGAGTGGCCCATGATGATCGGTGGGCTGTCGAGGCCGCGGATGATGCCCTCGTAGTGGTCGACGATCGTGTCCACGTTGAGCGTTTCGAGCGGCGTCGGGTCGGCGTTGAGCGCCTCGACTTCGACCTCCATGCCTGGCCAAGCGGGAGCGAGGACCTTGTAGCCCTTCCCCTCGTAACGCTCCTTCCAGTGCTCCCAGCTCCGCGGGGTCATCCAGAGCCCGTGGATCAGGACGATCGTGTCGGGTTTGTCAGCCATCGGCGGCTCCATCCGTTGGGGTCGACCTCCACAGTACGTCCTTCTCCCTGCGCGTCACCCCGTGAAAGACTCGCCGTGTGCTTCCCCTCTCCGATGGACTTCGAGCTCGACGCTTCCCGATCGTCAACGTCGCGATCATCGTCGCCAACTTCGCGGTCTGGCTTTTCTACGAGCTACCGCACCTGCGCTCGGCCGTCTTCCACGCCTCCTTCTATCCCTGCACCGTCAACGGCTCTTGCCACGGGCCTGAGAACTGGGGGGTCAGCTGGATCACCGCGATGTTCCTGCACGGAAGCTGGGACCACATCCTGGGCAACATGCTCTTCCTGGCCGTGTTCGGCAAGAACGTCGAGGACGCCTTCGGCCCGCTCCGCTACCTCGCCTTCTACTTCGCCGGCGGCTTCGTCGCGACGATCGTGCAGACGCTGATTACCCTCGCCTTCGGCACGACGGCCGAGGCGCGCGTGCCCAACCTGGGCGCGAGCGGCGCGATCGCCGCCGTGCTCGGCGCCTACTTCGTCCTCTACCCCAATTCGAGGGTGCTCGGACTCATCGTCATCTTTCCGATTCAGTTGTCGGCCTGGTTCTTCCTCGGCGCCTGGTTCCTCTACCAGCTGATCGAGGCGAACTTCGGGCTCTTCGGCTCGGCCGCGAACGGGGGCGGCGTCGCTTTCTTCGCCCACGTGGGCGGCTTCGTCTTCGGAGTCATCGTCGCGCTGCTGCTGACGAAGGTGGGGCGGGTTACCCCGCAGGACAGGAGCGGGCCGCTGCCTGCCCCCGCCTAGCGCCGCCTGTCTTTCTTGACGATCTCGTAGTCGACGAGGTCGAGAACGGCGTAGCCAAGAGCGGCAGCGATCCAGAGCATCACCATGACGTACGCCACCCGACCGGTGCCCGCCATCCAGGCCAGGAAGAGAATCACGCCGGACAGGAGCGCGAACTTCGCCAGCTGGATCAGCATGGATCCGCCTCCTCTGGGCACGGGCCCCAGGTTACAACCGGGCACGTTCGGCCGGAGCGGAGCTCCGCGCCGAGTCGGCCGAGGCCGACGCACGCGACGCGGTCGACTTCGCAGGTAACGCGATCGACGAGGCCAAGTACGCGATGCTCGATGCCATTCTGGCGCGCAAGGACGTGGGTGTCCTGCTGAAGGCCTCCTCCTAGAGTGCCGCCGCCCTATCCGCCCATCTGGTTCATCTGAGACATCGAACCGTTCCCGGGAATCGTGAGCGCGGGGATCGTGTCGGGAGCCGCGATGAGGAGCACGCCGAGCACGAGCAGAACGCCCGCCGTCCCATAGGTCGCGGCACGGCGCCACGGGATCAGCTTCTCGAAAGCGATGAGCCCAGCCACGAACGCCATCCAGACGATGCTCATCACCCCGAGCGCGAAGAGCGACGCCATCAGTGCCCAACAACAGCCGATGCACCAAGCGCCGTGTCTCACACCCATGTGCAGCCCACCCGCGGCGCCGTCACGCCAGGACCCGAGCAAGAAGCCGAGCGGGCTGCGGCACTTCCCCAGGCACACGTCCTTGAGCGGCGTCAGCTCGTAGACGGCGCCAACGACGAGGGTCGCGCCTGCAACCCAGCGTCCACCCCGGTCCCATGCAAGCACGTCGCCGAAGACGCCCCCGCCGGCGGTCGCGACCACGAATGCGAGCACCCCGACGCCGGCCCACGCTACGAGATAGCCGGAGGTGAAGAGCAGTGGTGCGACCGGGACTCGACTCCTGGTCATGCGCGAGTAGAGCGCAACCGTCGGCGATACCGACGGAAACATCATCGCGGCCATCATCACGACCCATACGCCGACAAACCAGGCGAGCGTCCCGAGATCGGTCCACGGCCCACCGTCCATGCCCTGCATCTGGTCGACCGTCCACCACCAGCCGACACCGGCGAGCACGAAGAGCAAAGCGACGAGCCCGAGCCGCGTTCGCGCGGCGGCGAACGCCGGAGTCAGACCTCCAATGGGAGCCGCCTGGTCGGGTGCCGAGGCGATCAAGCGCTCAAGCAGCCCAGGAGAACTCGGACTTCGAGAGACCCGTCTTGCCCTCGTACTCGATGCCGAAGGCATTGATCCGCGAGCGGGTCGCCTCTGCCATCGTCAGGTCAGACCCAACCGGGTGGGCAATGCCGTTGAATCGAACGGGCTCACCAGTCTCGACCCCGAACGGCACGATGTCCTCGATCTCGAAGTCGATCGCGTCTCCGACGCGGACGGCGTGACGCAGCCCGTCGTCCACGACCTCGATCGACGCGCGCCCGACGCCCAAGACCTCGCCTACGAGCGGGGCCAGGGCGCCCATAGGTCCTCCGAGCTGGCCTCCGAAGACGGCCGTGAGCTTGTCCGCTTGCTCGTCCGTCGCCTGGTCGTCGATGAACATGCCGAGTCGCCGGTTGCCCTCGGTCATGACCTTCGGGGTATCCGCGATCGCAGCGACCTTGAGACCGCTGACATCCGTGCCCTCGATCTCCCCTTCGTGAATGTTGAAGACGAGCTGACGCGACAGAAGTCGTACGTCGCGCCGTGGTCCCAAGACAGGTTGCACGGACACATGAGCTCGCACGAGCACGTCTCGACGTAGCTCCCCTTCAGGTTCCAGGACACACGGACCTCCCTTCGCGGAATGAGCCGAGCGATTCTCGGCCGTCGAGCTGAATGTGTCAAATGCGCGGCGCCGGAAAGAATCCCGGCCGTCGTCCCTACTGCGCACAGACGAAGATGTCGTGCTTCCACGGGCCGGTTCCGGCTTGTCTCCTGAGACCCGCCACGACGACGACCGTGCGCTGGCGAGAACAGGAGACCGGGCGTGTAGGTGGTCCTCAGTCCGTAGCGCATCCCTTGGTAGACGACCGTGGCGATGCACGAGGTGTGACGCCAGCCGATGCGGGCGTTCCCGTTCAACAACCTGCAGTGCGCGTTGGAGAAGCCAGGCGTCCGGTTGAACCTCTGCTCGAGCTTTCGGACCGCCTGAGCCTGCGTCAATCCCGGCCGGGGCTTGAACCTCGGCCCGTTCGCTGCAGAGGCCGGCGCTGCGATCCCCAGGCAGGCGATCAGCAGCAGAGACCTGCCTATCCAGTCCAATTGAGCGCCTCCCATCCGACGTCTATGCGATTCCTATCGGATTGCCTTGCGGCTCGCCGACGGGGCCGCGCGACCTTGGCAGACACGCGAGCGGCGCCCCGTAGACTTCCTCCATGGAAGGGCTCGCCGAGCTGCATACGCACCTCGGCGGCTCGGTTGCCTCCGACATCCTCTGGAGCCTCGCGCACGAGCAGGGCATCGCGCTGCCGGTGAAGGACTACTGGGAGTTCGACCGCCTCGTCACCGTCTCGGACCCGCGCGGCGTCGCGAACCTCGACGCGCTCGACCAAATCTACCACTGGACGGAGCTGATCCAGTCGAGCCCGACCGCCGTCGAGCGCTCGGTGCATGCGGCCATCGGCGGCGCCTACCGCTCGCAGCGGATCACAACGCTCGAGCTCCGCTTCAACCCGATGAAGCGAAACCGTGGCGGCGAGCGCGACCTCGACCACATCATCCTCGCCGCGATCCGCGGGCTCGACCGCGCGAGCCTCGAGTACCCGCAGGTGCGCGCGGGACTGATCCTGATGATGGACCGGACGTTCAGCGCCGAGCTGAACTCGATCATCGTCGAGAAGGCGATCCGCTGGGCGCCGCGCGGAATCGTCGGCGTCGACATCGCCGGCCCGCGCCCGCGGCGGCGACCGCTACGACTACACCCAGGTCTCGCCGATGGTCGAGGAGGCGCGAGCGGCCGGCCTCGGCGTCACGATCCACGTCGGCGAGGAAGGCGGCGAACATCGGACGCGAGGAGATCGGCGAGGTCATCGAGGTTCTTCGGCCGGACCGCATCGGCCACGGCATTCTCGCCGCCGACGATCCGGAGCTGATGGCGGCGCTACGAGACGCCGAGATCGTGCTCGAGATCTGCCCGACCTCCAATCTGCTGACGAAGGCGCTCGCGAACGAGGACGCGGTCCGCGACACGTTCCGTTCGTTCGTCGACGCCGGCGTCAAGTTCACGATCGCGACGGACGGCCCGGAGATGATGCGGACGCACCTGCGAGACGAGCTCGATCTACTTCGGCGCGTCGACGCGCTCGACGAGGACGAGCTTGCGCGCGCGAATCAACGCGGTCACGACGCGAGCTTCATCCGCCATGCGCGAACGGCGACAACCGTCGACGTCTGAACCTCGCCGACAACTCTTGTAAGCGCCGAAGTAGGGGCACACCCTCAACGCGACCGGTCAAGTCGCGAAAGGGGCCCACAATGCGGATCGAGTCGTCCGTCACGTCCATCTCCTGGATCCCGTCGGAGGCAGTCGAGGGGATGCCGAAGCTGCCGTTCAGCATGGGCCTCGCCCACTACGACGACCCGCCGCCCGACCGCGTCGTCTCGATGGAGACGATGCACCGCGCCGACATGTTCCGCGAGGCGAACGAGCTGAAGGGCTGGATCGACGTCGAGGACGGCAAGATCGTCGGTCAGGGGCATGCAGGCCGAGGGCGGATCGGGCTCACGCGCCTGAAAATCGGACCCAAGGAGATCGCTGTCGCCGCTGTTGCGCTCCCGACGATGCAGAAGCTGGAGGCCGGCGACGGCTTCGTGCGCTTCACGCGGACAGCCGGCGGACGAACGGGCATGCCTGCGCCGATGACCGTGCGTGGCAAGCCGTATTTCCAGATCAATTCGGCGATCGCATGGACGACACTGGCGCTGACGATCAACGCCGACGGCTCGTCCGAGCACGAGCTCGCCGGCGCGAGCTCGTTCCCGCGGCACTGGATCTACGACAAGGACGGCAAGCTCGTCCAGAAGAGCGCGGCGATCGACTTCGACAAGTGGTACCGCGAGTCGCACGAGCAGAACACGCCGTGGGGAAGAGAAGACTCCCCGGCCGTTGTCACGGCAGTCGAGACGGCGCTCGAGCGAGAGCTCTCGCTCGAGATCATGGGAACGGGCCGCAAGGCGAAGCCGCAACAGCTGGCGGTCGGCGAGCGGCTAGTGGAACAGGGCGACTCTGCCGACGACACGAACCTCGTGTTTCTAGTCCTCGACGGCATACTCGAGGTCGTCGTTGACGGAGAAGTGGTCGCAGAACTGGGGCCTGGCGCAATCGCCGGCGAGCGGGCGCAACTCGAGGGTGGGAGGCGAACGGCGACGCTGCGCGCCAAGACCACGGCCAAGGTCATGCCCGCGGCTGCAGAAGAACTCGACCGGGACGCTCTGGAAGAGGTCGCAGCGGACATCGTCGCGAAGAGAGCTAACCTCAAGAGGACGCCGTGCTGCGGGCCATGAGCCTCGTTTGGTTGTGGGCACTGCACTATCGTGTGTCGCGACAGGCGCTGAGCGCACGCGAGCGCGAGGGAGTGCTCGCACTATTCGACCACGCCGATCCTAGATGCGCCACCCGTTCGTGCTGCTGCGTCTACCCGTACGGGCGATGCTGCGAAGCCACCTCCGACCCTAGACTCGACTTAGAGGCTCCGCTTCTGGCGGCGCCAGCGGCAAGACACTTCAGGAGGAGTAGATGATTCGGGTTCTCTGCGTCACCGTCGTCGCCATTGCAGGCTTGCTCAGCCTTGCCGCTTTCGGCACGACGTCCGCAAGCGCGCACAACGACGGCTGCCACCGCGCCCACACCTGCCCGAGCGACCACGCGAGCTACCGCTGGCGTGGATTGCTCTGCGTCTCCCCGAGCGCCGAGGAGAGAACCGCTCGCTTCAACAGGCGGGTCAAGTATCTCGGCCGGACATACTTTTGCAGGCGCTAGTTCGACGCTGCGGGACGCGCGGCTTCGAGCAGTACGGGAAGGAATGACCGTTGGGGTTCCGCGCTCGGAAGTCGATTCGGCTCGTCCCAGGCGTCCGCCTGAACCTGTCGAGGACCGGTGTCGGGATGAGCGTTGGCGCGGGTCCCGCCCGCTACAGCGTCCACTCGTCCGGCCGACGAACGGTATCGGCGGGACTGGCGTCCCCGGCGTGTACTACCAAAAGAGCGTCAGCGGCACGTCACGCGCCTCCGAACCAGCTTCGGCAGCGCCGCCCGCTCCGCCGAAGCCCGGCCTGTTCGCGCCGAGGGGCGAGAAGCAGCTCTACAAAGCCGTTCGTGCGCAGGACGCCCAGGCGATCAAGCAAGTGGGCGACGAGCACGCTGACTTCCGCGTCCTGTCGCACAGTCTCGCGGGGCTGATGATGCTCGGCGTCGACCGGACAGAGCCAGAGGCTAAGCGCCTGCTCGGCGAGGTCTTCGCCACCGGGCAAAACCCAGCTGACGATCGCTTCGCGGCGAAGTACCTGTTCACACGGTTGGAGCTATCGATTGCCTCAGGCGTCTCGGCGGTGCTTCCTGTTAACCGCGACGCCATCGGGTTGGCGCTGGCAGAGCTTCATCAAGAGGACGGCGAGGTTGACCAGGCGATCAACGTCGTCGAGCTACTCGAGCCGACGACCTACGCTGCGGTCTCGCTGGCGGAGCTGTATGCCCAGGCCGGCCGCTACGACGATGTGGTCGACTTGACCAATGGCGTCGAACGAGGACGACGCAGCGCACCTCCTCGTCTATCGGGCGATCGCGCTCCGCGAGCAGGGTTACCCGGACGGTGCACACGAAGCGTTCAAGGAAGCGCTCAAGAGTCGCTCACGTGCGCCAGAGATCCGACACTTTGGGCTGTCGGAGCGCGCGAGGAACTACCTCGCACAAGGGAAGAAAGCGCAGGCGCGCAAAGACCTAGAGCGAGTCCTGGCGGAAGATTCCGACTACGAAGTCGTGCGCGAACGGCTCGAAGAATTGCCTAACGGAACGCGAGCGATGTTGGCTGCGCTGACGAGATTTCGGTACAGCATCTGGGACAGCACGATGCGCGCATTCGCGCCCTCTTTGGCACCCCTGGCCCATGGGCGAATGCGCGCTCGCGCACCGGCTGCAGGGTAGGAATGGACGGTAGTGGGCTCGAACAGTGATTCCCTGCTTGTCGAGTTGGGGATCAGCACCTAAGAGGCGAGTAGCCGGCGGCAGCGCATGGCCCCCTGAGGCCAGCGTTCCATCGCCCGAGCAAGCGGTTCAAGGCGATGGCGTAGTCGCATAACAAAGCGCGGCGTGCACGTTGTGGCTAGGTTCAATCTTGCAAAGCGTTCGCCCGTCTGCCTAAATCCGGCCTGCGGCAATCCCTACGAGAGGAGTTCCCATGCGTTTCTCACCGCGTGTCGTCGCGGCGTTGCTCACGGTTGCTTCGTTGGCAGCCGTCGCAGGGCAGCTTAAGGCCTGGTAAACGCGGCGTCGTCCCACCAGCACTTCCGCAAAGACGTCCGTGACATGAGCTGACTCCCAGTTAGTCCGCTCCTCGCGGGCAACAGTATTGGAACAGCGACGCCACCCGCCCAGCGGGTGGCGTCCCACTTTTCCTTCCATTTTCCACAGCTGGCCTCGTCACTTCCACCATCCGCCGCGCGGTCGAGGAGGTCCCAGAGGACCGACCGCCGCCGCGACAGCGATGATGATTCTGCAACCCGTCGCCGACTGCTGGCGCGAGCCGCTCGAAGACGACGGCGGCATTATCGTCGTGCTGTACGTCGCCTGAGGTTTGGCTTACGCGTCGGCCGGTGTGACCGAAGGCGCGGCCGGCTCGTGGCGCTTTTCCTCCTGGTCCGCGCGCTCTGCCTGTCGCTTCGCAAGCTCGATGGCGACTGTCGACCCCACCGCTGCGGCACCGACGGCCGCCGCCGCCCAGCCCGCGCCGCGGCGTTCGGAGCCAAGCAGCGCATCGAGTGACCAGTCTCCCGGGCCAAGGTCCGCCAGCGCCAACGCGGTGACGCCCAAGACGACCTCGTAGCCTCCGGTGCCCATCTTGATGCCGTCGCGCCAGACTACGGAGCGCAGCGCCGTCAGCATCACGCTTGCGACCGAAGCGGCCGCGGCCGGAGTGGCAAGACCGAGAGCGAGCAATGCGCCGCCGCCTGCCTCGGCCGTTCCGGCCACGATCGCATTCCGCCGCCCCGGTCGCAGTCCGACCGACTCGAAGAACTGACCGGTCCCGTCGGGGCCGCCCCCGCCGAACCAGCCAAAGAGTTTCTGCGTTCCGTGCTCGATGAAGATCGATCCCACCGTCAGGCGTAGAAGAATGCGGCCGACGTTCAAGCTGTCCTCCTTCCAGAGCGGGTGCTAGCCATGACGTCTTTCCTTTACGGCCGGGTTTGAACCTCGCGCCGCGCCGCCGGCACGCAGGAAAGCCAGAACAGCGTGGACGCGCCGATTCTCGTTCGCGTCCGTCGGTAGGGCGAGCTTGCCGAGGATGCTGCGCACGTGCGCTTCGACCGTCTTGCGCGTCACCACGAGCTCCTGACTGATCCCGCGGTCTGTCTTGCCCGGCTCTTCGGCGGCTGGGCGGCGCAAACGGCGCCCTTGACGCCCCTGGCGCACTCGGGGGATGATGACCTTGTGCGCCTTCGGTCGCTGATTCTCCCGCTCGTGCTGGCGGCTATCGCGGCCAAGCTCGTCCAGCTCGGGGTCACGCGGGAGGGGGTCGGGCCGTTCGAGTACCTGACGCTCGCGCTTCTGGTCGCGCTCTTGCTGCAGAACGCGTTCCGGCTCTCGCGTCGGGCTTTCCGGCGCGCCTAGTTTCGGCGCACCAGTCTCTTCAGCGCGTCGACTCCCGCGGCCCTACGCCCGTGGCGAAGCTCCGCGAGCGCCGACGTAGCGAGTGCAACCTCCGTGAGGGGCGGCGAGCGCTCGTCGATGAACCTCATGAGCCACCGCAGCGCCGCCCGCTCGTAGCGCGCCGGATCGGTCTTGGCGAGAAGCTCACAGAGCAAGAGCGCGTCGTAGAGCGAAAGCCCGCCCATCTCCCTCGCGGCCATCTCGGCAGCGAGGACGTGACCTCGATGGATTGCCCGTTCGAACCGGGCGTGTGCTGTGCCCTGGCTGGTCATCGGTTCGACCGCTGGGGCTGCGGCTACATCAGAAGTTAAAGGTCTGCCGCGGACGTGGCGTCGTGGAAGATCCCCAACGTGAGGTTCCGGGGCGTGATCGAGGCGGCCGGGCGCGGAGGCGCCACCGTGCTGCTCCCGTTCGATCCCAAGTCGGAGTTCGGCAAGGCGCGCGCGCCGATTCGCGGCACGGTGAACGGAGCGCCGTTCCGAAGCACGGTTGCGATCTACGGAGGTGTTGCCTACCTCGGCGTGACGAAGGCCCTACGCGAGGCGGCCGGCGCCGAGATCGGTGACGAGGTCGACGTGGAGGTCGAGCTCGACCACGCCCCACGTGAAGTGGACGTGCCGCCCGAGCTCGCGGCAGTCCTCGAACGTGACCGGGAGGCCGCGGAGGCGTTCGAGAAGTTGTCCTACACGCACCGACGGGAGTACGCCCGCTGGATCGCCGAGGCGAAGCGCGCAGAGACGAAGGAGCGTCGGTTGACGAAGGCCGCAGAGATGCTTCGCGGCGGCACGCGCTCGCCCGACGCCTCGTCGACGGTTGAGGAAGGCCGGCCGAAGTAGCGGTTGGAATCCCGGCGACCTACTTCCGAGTCCGGAATGGGTCATACTCGTGGTCGTGGAGGATCGCGGCTTCTCCAACGAGGCGGCAGGCGAAGAGCGCTCGGCTATGCCGGGACGGGACGAGGCTTTCGGCGAACTTCGGCCTTACGTCCCTGACGACATTCTGAACACTCGCTTTCCAAGCTCGGTGCGCGGCTACGACCGTCATGCGGTCGATGCGTACCGGAAACGAGTCAACCGCGCGATAGCGGAGCTCAAGGTGAGCGCCTCACCGCAAGCTGCGGTGAGGCACGCGCTCGAACAGGCAGGACAGCAGGTCCACGGCCTCCTTCAGTCGGCGCGAGAGACCGCGGAAGAGATCACCGCCAGCGCCCGGCGTGAAGCGGAAGAGAGCACCGCCCGCGCAAAGGCCGAGGCGGCGGAGCTCGTCGTCAACGCAAGCGCCGACGCCGACCGGGTGCGTGACGAGGCGAACGAGCTGATGGCCAACGCACGGAATGAGACGGCGGCTCTCGTCGCCAAGGCGATGGCGGAAGCAGAGGAAATCCGTTCGTCCGCAAGGACGGAAGCGGAGAGCACCATCGCGCACTCGCGCGCCCAGGCGGAGGAACGCTTTCAACGGCTGGAGGAAGAGCTCGCAAGTTTGCGAGACCGCGGGGAGACGCAAATGCGTGAGATTCAGACCGACACGGAGACAGCTTGGAACGAACGCGGGCAGCTGCTCGACGACATCCGCCGACTTGCCGGCGGTCTCGGCGACTTGGCCGATACGGCGGCGGCACGACTTCCGCCCCCGGAGTCGCCCCGGCCTGTAGAGGAGACGGTGCCTGACGAGGCTGGAAACGGAACGCAGCCGCCGGCCGACACGAGCGAGGAGTCTGCTTCGGGCTGCGGCAGCGGTTGGGGTGCCTCCGGTCGGATTCGAGGAGAACGACGGCAAGGAGTCACCGCCGGCGTCGCCTGGCGGTTGATCGGACCACCTTTGCGTTGAGGGGAGGGGCATGACAGAACTCGGCGGCGGCGCCGACGTTCAGCAAGGGAGTGCGGCGCCCGACGGACAGCGGCTGATCATCTCGCAGCGGATGAAAGCCACAGGACCGGGAAAGCAGAGTGGGACGTGGGTCGGTGCCGGCGCGATCAACGACGCCGGCCACGTAGATGCAACAGCCGTCGTCGTCGAGCACGGCGGCGGGAAGGCCCTGATCAAGGCGACTCACACCCTCGCCGGCGTGGACGGGGTGATCACGCTGGAGAGCCACACCTGGTTTCGGCCGTTTCCACCACCCGCGCCCCCGCGGGTGATGGTCGAGGGGGATTGGAGGCAGGTCGCCGCCACCGGCCGGTACGCGGACATGGACAGCCGCGGCAAGCTGTACGCGACCATCGACCAAACGACCGGTGAGATCACGATCGTTCGCGACGGCAGCGGCGGGTAGAGCCGCGCGGCGTTGATCTGAGGCGCCGCTATAAAAAACCAAACCAACACAATTTCAATATCCTACACTCCTCACTTCCTTCCCACAAACATCAGAACACAATCTTTCATCACAACAACCCCTATTGAACCCCACCGATTGTTTCGAGGCAAACGGATCTGCGAACCCCAACTGATCAGAATCACCCACGCTCGCACCACAGCATCACGCTCACCATCTCGCACCCTCGCAACGTATCTTCACTGCTCGCGAGCACCGCTGAGCGTATGTCGCGCTCAGTGCTGATGTTAGTATCGAGACGCGGCGCTCTAGCTTGTTCTAATGAGCAACCGCAGCGTTCCGTCGATGAGAACGTAATAGACCTCGCGTCTCCTCGTCCGTACGTGACTACAGACCAACCAACAGAACTGCGGCAAGGACAGCGCCGGCGGCACGTCGTCACCCCATCCTCGCGCGGAACCCGTCCGACACACCATTCGTGTTGACGACGAGATCGTCTCCACGTGAACGCGCCTCCCCATCCGCCGTCAGCGAGGCAAGACACTGTCGTCCTGTCGAAGTCCTGCCCGAGCGTGATCGGCTTGGTGATGTTCCGCGCCGCGTCGTCGCGGCAAAAAGTGGTCTGCCGTGTCTGATCGATCGTTCCAGCCGTTACGAAGTGAGCACAGCCAGAAGAGCCTTCGTCACGAGCGTGTGTTGTCGCGTCGTCGCGCGCCTGGCGCTCTGGCATCTACGCCTGCTCATCTTCCTGCTCCTCCTATTCACGCTCGCGCCGCGATGCGCCGTCGAGGCCTGCACGAGCACGCGTCCCCAGCGTCCTCTTCACTTCCGGCTGCGTTCGGCCTCTTTTCTCTGGCTGGTGATACCGCGGGCGATCGCGCAGGTCGCGTCGGCGATCGGTGACGCGCCGACCTCGGGCTCGGAGCTTCGCCGCTGCCCGGAACTCGACGGGGATCAAGCACGAGTTCCTCGTCGGCCTGCAAGGCTGCAGAAGCTTCCGTCGGCTCGGCGCTTGTCCACCCGGCGCTCACCGTCACGACCAAGGCGCTCGAGGTCCCGACGGCATCTTCTTCGCACTGGCGACGGCCGCTTACTGGATCTTCGAGCGTGAGCGCGCTGAAGGCTTGGTGCTCTCGCTGTTACCCAGGAAGCACCGGCGCGTCGTACGGGAGACGTGGAACCTGATCGACGTGAAGCTTGGGGCGTACGTGCGCGCGCTGCCATGATCACGTTCGTCGCACGGTTCTGTCGACGGCGTTCGCGCTGATCGGCCTGCCGTTCTGGCTTCTGCTCGGCGTCTCGCGGGAATCGTCGAGATCGTGCCGGTGATCGGCCCCTCGTGCCGGCAGCCTCGCCGTCGCCGTCGGACTCACGATCGACTGGCAGCACGCCCTCTTCGCCGCGATCGCGGTCTGGGGCCTGCACTGCTGCAGGACTACGTTGTCGGCCCGCACGTCTTCGGTCGCGCGGTCGGGCTCTCTCCGTTGATCGTGCTCGTAACGGTGAGCGCCGTCGGCCTCCTGTTCGGCGGCGTGTATGTGCTGCTCTCGGTCCCGCTCGCGGCGGTTCTGGCAACCCTCGCCGACGTGCTCATCCTGAATCGCGACCCCGCGAAGCAGGAGGTGCCCCGAATCCTCTTTCCGGCCAAGGACGCCAGAGCTGAGCATCTGTGCGTTTCAGGGCCCTGCGCCTGGGAACGGTGGGCACACAGTCGAGATTCCGAGGAAGGTTGGAGTGCAGCCACGGCAAGGCATCCGCAGAGGGCATGGGGCCCGCTGGCTCCTCCTCCCGGCGGCCGGCGCGTCTTTATGCGCTGGCGACGACGGGACCTTTACGCGCCGTGCGAAGGGCGTCGTGGCCAGGCGAAGACGCGTGTCTCTGAGTTGCCGGACGAGCTGATGAGTCGTGTCCGCGAGCATCCGCAAAGGCGGCGACCCGCAACGGAAGCCCGAAGTGCGTCGCCGGACGAGCTCGGCGCGTAAGCAGAGCTCGAGCCGACCGAAGCTCCGCGCGCAAGAGCGTGCGTCGTAAGACGAGCTCCGCTCCGCTGAACATGACTGCCGCTACAACATATCCAGATCCGAGCGCGTTCGACGGCTCACGGCTACCCTGCCGCGGTGCCACCGCCGCTCCCACCGCGCTACCGAGTTCTTCGACCCCTCGGACGCGGCTCGACGGCCGAGGTAATCCTCGCCCACGACGTCGAGCTCGAACGAGACGTCGCCGTCAAGCTGCTGTCCCCCGAGCTCGGTGCCGATCCCTCGGTTCCAGAACGCTTCGCGCGCGAAGCGGTCCTGGCTGCACGGCTGGGCCGCCACCCTCACGTCGTCACCGTTTACGACGTCGGGGAGTGGAGCGGGCGTCCGTACATCGTCATGGAGTACGAGCGCGGCGGCGGCATCGACGAGCGGCTCCGGGCCGGGCGGATCTCGCACGCAGAGGCGCTTCGGTGGCTGCGAGAGACGGCGGAGGCCGTGGACGCGGCGCACGCGCTCGGCGTCGTCCATCGAGACCTGAAGCCCGCGAACCTCTTGCTCGACGAACGCGACTCCGTGCACGTGGCCGACTTCGGGATCGCCCGCGCGGTGGGTGATGCGCTGCAGCAGCTGACGATGCCCGGCACCATCCTGGGAACCGCCGGTTATCTGTCTCCGGAACAGGCTCGGGGCGAACCGGCGACTTCCGCGAGCGACCTCTACTCGCTCGCTGTGGTGGCATACGAGCTCGTGCACGGCCAGAGGCCGGACGGCCGCGCCCTCGACCCGTTGTTTGCACAGGCGCTCGCCCCGGAGCCGGAGGGGCGCTTTCGAAGCGCCGCCGCTTTCGTCGACGCCCTCGAGGGGCAAGACTCCGCGCCGACCATCGTCCAAGACTCCGCGCCGACCGTAGTGCAGCTGCCGCCGCCGGGCGTCGCTCCGGACGCGTTCGCGGCTCCAACCGCGATCCTTCGACGGCGCCGCGCGACGACACGTGCAGTCCGTTGGGGCAAGGGGCTCACGCTCGCCACACTGGCCGGCGCATTCGCCGCCTGTGGAGCCGTGGCATTCGGCTACGTACGCGCCGACACGCCCACCGCCGTCACGTGCACTGTCTCGCCGAGCGATCACGATGCGAACCTCGTAGCCCGCGGCGTCCGCGCCGACGACTACTGCGCAAGCCGGGCCCGCGAGCTGGGGTGGGCGACGAGACCGGGCCTCGCGCTTCGGAGCCCCGACCTCGGACAGACGCTCACCGTCGTCTGCACCGGTCGTGACCGCGGCATGCGGATCACGGTCTACGACGACGGTGGACGCCGCATCGGGCAGGACCTCTGTGATCGGTTTGCGCCTGTCGGCTGACGTCCTGCGGCTCGTCGCCCTCGCAGGCGGCTGGGGGTACGATCGTGAGATGTTCGCCGGAGATCGCGACCGCGAGCGTGCCGCAGTCACATTGCGTGAGCATTACGCAGGTGGTCGCCTGACCCTGGACGAGTTCTCGAGCCGCATGAGCAGTGTTCTGACAGCACGGTCGAAGGGGGAGCTTCGACAAGCGCTCTGGGGTCTGCCTCAGAGCCTCTTTGCCGGCGTGCCGGTGGTCGCGGATACCCAGGAGCTCGTGGCCCAGGGGAGAGTGGTCGCGCGGGCGGCGCTCCGCGGCGTCTTGCTCGTGATTCTCACCGGCGCCTACGTCGTCTTCAGCTTTTCGCTCCTGCTGGTTCTCGGGCTGACGTTGCTCATTTCCGGAGCATCGGCCTCGGTGTTGGTGGGCTTCCTCCTCGTCTGGCTCGTGCCGACTTGGCTGCTCTCACGCCTGTGGCTCCGCGCCCGGCCTCGCCGACGCGCCTGAGCTTCGACCGGCTGCGCCGGTGTGATGTCGATTTCTCGAGGTCGGGTTCGTCCTAGAGGTGACGACACCCAACAAGGAGACTTCGATGGACCTCCAGCAGCAGATTGCACTGGTCGAGCAGAAGCAGCAGCAGCTGCTCACGCAGGCCGAGCAGGCCCGGCTCGTGAGACAGTTGGGCGCAGGGCGCACCAGCCTCTTTGCACAGGGCTACGCGGCGGCACTCAGGGCGATTCGAGGAAGGAAGCGGGAGCTCGAGCTCCAGGAGCCGATCCCGATCCGCCCCGCCCTCGAGTCGGACCCGGGGGCTTCGGGCGAACGGGACGGCCCGATCGCGGCCTGATCGCCACACACTGACCGAACGTCGGAGCCTACGACTGCGTCGCGCTTGCCTGCGGGCGGGTGAATTTGTCGATCGCCTGCGTCAGGTGAATGCCGTGATGCGATCGGCGATCCGGTTCTGCACGCTGTCCGCCCGCTGTTTGGCGTGCTCGACCAGAGCCGGGTTCGGCTCGAGTGCGAGATGCGAGACGCGTTCCAGGAAGGGCGACTGCTCCGTGGCCCCGGCGCTCGTTTCCACTGAGTGAGAGTTCGTCGTCACGGCCGTGTCACGCGCGCAGCCGCGACGTTCACGATCGGGAAGCGCCGCGCCGGGATTCCGTCCGACAGAGGCAGCATGCGGGCCAGTTTGCTCGGCCGGCGGCATGCGCACATCGGCGAGATCGCCGACACGTTGCGTGAAAGCTGCCGAGACGTGGGCGACTGCGGAGTTTCCGCACACCTTCAGCGGGCTCTCCGATTCGCGCTCGCGCTCGGAGGAGGAGAGTCCCACCCGGTAACCCAAACCGGGAGGTCATCGATGGAATCGCTTGTCGAACGAGCCGCACACACGGTGGAGAGTGACCTGAAGCGAGTGAGGTGGGCGCTCGGGATCAGCGGCGTCCTCTCGGTCGCCTTCGCCGTGGTCATCCTCATCTGGCCCGGCATCAGCCTGTTCGCCCTCGTGATCCTGTTCGGGGCGTTCTCGCTCGCGAACGGGATCGTGAACCTCGCTACCGCGATCAGCGGCTCTGTCAAACAGGGCCGCGGCTGGCTCGCGGCCGCAGGCCTGCTTGGCATCGCCATCGGCGTGGTCGTGTTTCTCTGGACCGACATGTCCGCGCTCGCGCTGCTGTACGTGATCGGGGTGTACGCGGTGTTGCTCGGGCTCATCACGATCGCCGGGGCGTTCTGGCTTCCGTTCGAGGTCGGCGACAGGGCGCTCTTCGTCCTCACGGGTCTCGTCTCGATCCTGTTCGGGATCGTGATCTTCGCGAAGCCCGGCGACGGCGCGCTCGTACTGCTGGCGCTGATCGCTGCATTCGCACTCGTGAAAGGAGTCAGTGAGCTCGTGGTCGCGATCGGCGGGAAGCGTCTACTCGAGCACGACCTCAGGAAGGCTCTCGAACGGGCACGGCCGAAGCCGCGACCGGCCTCGGCCTCGTCGGCCCCGTAGATCAGCCGGTGCGCCGGCGTGCACGCTCGATCGGAGCGGAGTGCGCCGGCGCATCGAGGCAACTATCGCATCACGTGGCTGGAGCCGCGAAGTCGACTGCGATGGACTTGCCACTGCGATCAAGAGCACGTGAGCGGGTCGCCGACTGCGCTGTTGTACGACATCCACGGCAACCTCGCCGCGCTCGAGGCCGTGCTTGCAGAGGCCGAGCAGGTGGGCGTGACGTCCTACGTGCTCGGCGGCGATTACGCCGCGGTCGGGCCGTGGCCACGCGAGACGGCTGAGCTCCTCGAAACCCTGCCGGCGGTCGTGCGTATCCGCGGCAACGTCGAGCGTTGGCTGCGTGAGAAGCCGGAGGCGCCGCCGAGCGCACAGCCCTTTCTGACGGCCGCGATGACAGCTGCGCGAGAGTCGCTCGGGCCCGATCTCGTCGAGCGCCTCTACGGCCTTCCGGAGCAGGCGGACCTCGACGGACTCCTCATCTGTCACGGATCGCCCCTCTCCGACATCCAGAGCTTCGCGCCGGACCCACAGGACGGCGACGAGGAGATGCTGAACGGCGAGTCGGACCGAACGATCTTGTTCGGCCACAGCCATCGGCAGTTCCGGCGAGAGGGACCGAACGACACGCTCCTGGTGAACCCGGGAAGCGTGGGCGCACCGCTCGACGGGGATCGTCGTGCAGCCTGGGCGCTCCTGGAAGACGGTGAGATCCGCTTTCGAAGGACCGTGTACGACGTCGAGCGAGCGGCTTCGCGGATGCGCTCGTACGGCGATTGGGCCGAGCCGGTGGTCCACCGCATCGAGCACGGGTCGGATAGCTGAGGACTAGAAGGCGTCCTAACGCGACGGCAAGAGGCGCCACAAGGAGGCAACCAGCGGGTCGGTGACCCGCTCGACCACTCGCACGATTCGCTCGATGACAGGTCGCGAGAGACGTGCTACGAGCAATGCGGATCCCAGGCCCACGAGGCAGCCGGCGACTACGTCCATCGGGTAGTGCGCGCCGATGAACACGCGACCGACACCGATCACACCCGCGGCGGTAAGGAAGATCGACCCGACGACGCGATCGAAGAGGAACACCGCAAAGGCAATGCCGAACGCCGCGCTGGCGTGATCACTCGGAAAGGAAGGATCGTGCGAGCGGGTCCCCCAGACATGAACCGAGGGGTGGTGTACGAACGGACGAGCACGGTCCCATAGGCGCGCGATCAGCTGATTGATCAGCAATGCAAGCCCGGAAGATGCGAGGGCCGAGGCGCATGCGAGCTTCCACTTTCGGCTCGATCCGGGACGGGCGAACAGCCACAGAGCGAACGTCCCGACGGCGAGAACCACAGCCGACCAGCTCTCGAGGACGCTCAGCCCGCGGCCGATCCACGAGTAGTCGATCGTGAGCTCGTTGGCGGCGTGATAGAGGCTGTAGTCCATCCGCAGCCGCCCACCGTAGCTTGCCGGTCACCAGGTTGTTACCCGACAATCGGGCAGTTCAGAGCCACATGTCCCATCCGTACCCGCCCACTGAGCCGTACGACCACGGACTGCTCGACGTGGGCGACGGCAACCTCGTCTACTGGGAGGCGCGCGGCAACCCGAGCGGAAAGCCCGCGCTCGTCGTCCACGGCGGGCCCGGGTCGAGCTGCGAAGGGAGCACCGGCCGATCGTTCGACCCCGATCGGTATCGGATCGTGCTCTTCGACCAGCGCGGCTGCGGGCGGAGCCTCCCGCACGCGAGTGATCCGGCCACTGAAATGGGCGTCAACACCACGGAGCATCTGCTCGGAGACATGGAACGGCTACGCGAGCACCTCGGGATCGAGCGCTGGCTGCTACACGGAGGGTCGTGGGGATCGACGCTGATCCTCGCGTACGCGGAGCGCCAGCCGGAGCGCGTGTCGGAGATCGTCATCCCGAGCGTGACCACGTGCCGGCACTCCGAGATCGACTGGCTCTACTACGGCGTCGGACGGTTCTTCCCGGAGGCGTGGGAGCGTTTTCGAGACGGGGTTCCGGAGGAGGACCGCGACGGCGACTTGCTCGCGGCGTACGTGGAGCTGATGGAGAGCCCGATCGACGACGTCCGCGCCAAGGCCGCCGCCGACTGGCTGGCATGGGAAGACGCGGTCATCTCGCAGGAGCCGCACGGGACACCGAACGCGTACAGCGACCGGCCGCCGGCCGCCCAGGTTGCGTTTGTCCGGATCTGCGCCCACTACTTCTCCAACGGCGCCTGGCTCGAAGACGGCATCTTGCTGCGGAACGCGAAGCGGCTCGCCGGCATCCCGGGCGTGCTGATCCACGGCCGGCTCGACATGGGCTCTCCGCTCGGAACGGCGTGGGAGCTGGCCCAGGCCTGGCCGGACGCACAGCTCGTGGTGATCGACGACTCCGGGCACACCGGCAGCGAGGCGATGAACAACGCGGTCCGCGACGCGCTCGATCGCTTCGCATCGAGCTAACGCCACTTACGGCTCGGTCGGAAGGCGCTCCTCGTCCAGCCCTTCACCGCGCGCGATCTGCTCGAAGATCATCCGGTCGGTCAGCCATTCCACCGGCGCCCGGTCGTCGGTCAGAGGGCGGCCGCGCGGTCGCCCGGGCTCCAGATGCGTGCGCACGAGCGGCAACATCGGGCGCAGAGGGCTGGGCACTCGGTCGAATCGCGTCAAGACCTCGTCCCGCGGGACCGCCCGGTCGAGCGCGACCAGGACATCGTTGAAGCTGAGCGGGCTCAAGCGCCAGACCTGCGGAAACGCGGTCAGCACCGTCGTTTCGATCGCCTCGGTCAGACGGTGGTCCTTGGGCGTCGCCGCGACGTTGAGGGCGAGTGCGCCGCCGGGACGCAAGTGTCGGCGTGCGAGCTCGAAGAACTCCTGCGTCGCCAGCTGGAACGGAACGTACGGCTGCCTGTACGCATCGATAACGATCAGGTCGTAGCGCTCGTCACTCCGCTCGAGGAACGGCCGCCCGTCCGCGGTGATCAGCCGAAGGCGGCGATTCTCGCCTGCGCCGAAGAAGCGGCGCGCGACCTTGTTCAAATCACCGTCGATCTCGACGCCGTCGATGCTGACGCCGGGGTAGAAGCGGCCGTACGCGCGCGCGATCGTGCCGCCGGCGTTGCCGATCACGAGCATCCGTCGTGGCTCCCGATCCAGCAGCGGCGGGAGCAGCAGGAACAGATCCCAGTAGCCGCCCGTCAGGACGGAGTCGCGCCGCCATTCCGAGTGCACCGCAACGCCCTCGTTCAGCTCGAGCGAGCGGACACCGCCGTCCTCGACGACTCTGATGAACTGGTACTGCGACTCGGCCTCGTAGAGGCTGTTCTTCACATGTCCCGCCGGAAGCAGGAGCAGCGCGGCTGCTGCCAGCGGGGCGACGAACCAGCGCGGGCTCGCGAGAAGCGTGGCCGCAGCTGCGACGCACACTCCGGTCGCGACGAGCGTCCGCTGCGTGCCCGCGAACGGGATCGCCACCAACGCGGCGAGGAACGTCCCGACGAGGCTGCCGGCGGTCGAGAGGGCGTACAGCCTGCCGGCGACTCTGCCCGCGTTGTCGACACTCGTCAGCGCGAGACGCACCGCAAACGGGGCCGCAGCACCCAGGGCGGTCACCGGGACGGCGAACAGCGCCATCGCCGCGACGAACGAGCCGACGACCGACCCGACCGAGACGGCGTCGAGACCGCGAACCGCCAGATCGAGGATCGGCCGGCCCGCGAACGGTGTGACGACGAGCGCCACGGCCGCGACCAGGAGGATCAGCGCGAGGATCTGCGCCTGGGGATGGCGATCGGCAAGCTTTCCGCCCAGCCAGTACCCGAGCGCCAGATAGGCGAGCGTGAGCCCGATGATGTTGGCCCAGACGACCGTCGAGCTGCCGAAATAGGGAGCCAGCAGCCGCGAGGCGGCGATCTCCGTCGCGAGTGTTGCGCCGCCCACGAGGAAGACGGCCAGATCGATCCGGCGCGCGAAGGGCATCCAGGAGACCTCTACCCCCACCCTACTCGCCGCAGTTCACAGATTCCCGGTAGCCGCCAGCGTGGATCGGATGCTGGCCGTGAAGACGCCGGCGAACCGATGCGCGAATCTCGTCGAATGCAGGACATGCCCATGCTCAGCGCCACATCTCTCCCGAGTGACCTCGGCCTGAGTGGGTCCGATTCGTGGCTGGAAGCCATCGATTGGGACAAGGTTGTCTGGCTCGTTCTCACCTTCACGGTGTCCGAACAGTCACTACGTGGTGAAGGAGTCATCCCATGCCCGAGCTAACGGACGCCGGAAGGCGGTTCGCCGTGGCGAGTGTTGAGACGTCCCTCGTTGCGCGGCTCGCACTGGGCCTCGAGTACGACTGGCCGGCGCATTACGTGCGCGCTGCGATCGAGTCGTGCAACGCCCTGGGCGTCGCTTCGCTCTGACGGACGGTGTACGCAGCGGCGCGGCGAAGCGCCCGGCCGGCCCGAGGCGTCAGCTAATGTCCCGCCGCCCGTTGGCCGAAGGCAGGATGTGAGCTCACGCAGCGATCGCGTTCCCGTTCCGGGTAGCGAGCGCGAACCGTTACCGGGCGCCCGGGCGATCGGCGACGTCCCGGGTGACGAGCGCATCCAGGTGACGGTCCTCGTTCGGCGCAAGCCGGGCGCGGACACGCTTCCCTCGCCGGAGGTCGTGACGGAGCGACTGAGCCGCGAGCAGTTCGATGCCCGCTATGGAGCAGATCCGGCCGATCTCGAGCGCGTCCGAGACTTCGCCTCGGCGCACCAGCTCGAGGTGGTCGAGTCGAGCACGGCAAAACGCAGCGTCGTGCTGTCGGGGACGGTCGACCAGCTGTCCGATGCGTTCGGTGTCGAGCTGCGTGTCTACGAACATCCGGATGGGACTTACCGCGGTCGCACCGGTCCGGTTCTCGTGCCGCCCGAGCTCGCCGATGTCGTCGTGGCCGTAGCCGGCCTGGACGACCGTCCGCAGGCGACGCCTCACTTCCAGGTGTACGCCGAGACCGCGCGCGCTGTCGGCGCTCGACCGCCCGGGTCGCACACGGGCAGTGAGCTCGCGGCGCTCTACGCGTTCCCGGCGGGGGACGGAACCGGTCAGTCGATCGCGATTCTCGAGTTCGGCGGCGGCTACCGGGAGGAGGATCTGGCTACCTACTTTTCCGAGATCGGCGTGCCCGTCCCTTCTGTCGCCGCCGTCTCGATCGACGGCGCCCAAAACGATCCGTCGACCCCGGACAGCGCCGACGGCGAGGTGATGCTCGACATCGAGGTGGCCGGCGCGGTCGCACCCGGTGCTCACCAGTCGATCTACTTCGCGCCCAACACCGCTCGCGGGTTCATCGATGCGATCACGTCGGCGGTCCACGATTCGTCTCATCCCCCCTCGGTGATCTCGATCAGCTGGGGCGCCGCGGAATCGTTCTGGACCGCGCAGGCCCGCGAGGCGCTCGACACCGAGTTCCAGGCGGCCGGGCTGCTCGGAATCACGGTTTGTGTTGCCTCGGGGGACGACGGCTCGACCGATCAGGGCGGAGACGGCCGAGCGCACGTCGACTATCCCGCCTCGAGCCCGTGGGTGCTCGGCTGCGGTGGCACACGGATCGAGGTGGACGACGGCACGATCAGCAGCGAGGTCGCGTGGAACGACGGAGCCGGCAGCGCGACAGGAGGCGGCGTGAGCGAGATCTATCCGCTGCCGGACTGGCAGGCAGCGGCCGATGTCCCGCCGTCGGCCAATGACGCCCAGACGCGTGGCCGCGGCGTCCCCGATGTCGCCGGCAACGCCAGCCCCGCGACCGGCTACTGGGTGCGCGTCGACGGCGTCGAGGCCAGCGTCGGCGGGACGAGCGCCGTCGCGCCGCTCTGGGCCGGGCTCGTCGCCTTGCTCAATCAGCAGCTCGATGACGAGATCGGCTTCCTCAACCCACGGCTCTACACGAGCTCCGACGCCTTTCAGGACATCACACGCGGAGACAACGGTGACTACGACGCCGCGCCTGGATGGGACGCATGCACCGGTCTCGGCAGACCGATCGGCACGAACATTCTGAGCCTCCTCAGGATGTAGGGACAGTCCCTAGGACATGGCCCAGGGACAGTCCCTCGGGCATGCGGGCGCAGGGGCCACCTCGTCGAAGTCTTCCGCGGCTGGTGCTACGGTCGCGCGCGTGGCTGACCGACCCCCGCGAGTACCCGCCGGTGTTCTCCAGCCGGTCGTTCGCCGACGCCGACGTTTACGACGGCGGAGAGTGGCAGCCTCGTCGCCGTCGTTGCTGCGCTTGCCGCCGGGGGAGCGGCGTTCGCGCTCCACGCGCCGGCAGCCCACCGTGAGGCCACCACACGCAGCTCGGCAGAAGCCGACGCCCCAGCCCGTTCATGTACAGAGACCGCATCCGAAGCCGCCGCAACCGGTTCTTGCGACGACCCCGCTGGTAGGGCCGGCGGCGTCCAAGTGGGCGTTCCGCCCCCCTATCGCGGCACGCGCTGCGATCGTCGTCGATGCGAAAACGGGTCGGGTGCTCTGGGCCTTGCGGTCGCATCGCCGCCTCCCGATCGCGTCGACGACGAAGATCATGACGGCGGTCGTCGCTCTCCGGGAGCTCGGGCTGAGGAGTGTCGTGAACGTCCATCCCATGGCGACTCGCGTGCCGCTCGTGAAGGAAGGGCTGCGGCCGCACGAGCGCGTGCGCGCCTGGAAGCTGCTCGACGGGCTCCTGCTCTTCTCGGGGAACGACGACGCCCTCGCGCTCGCGATCGCGTCCGCCGGAAGTCGCGGCGGTTTCATCAACCAGATGAACGACGTCGCGCGCGAGCTCGGCCTCACCGGCACGCACTTCACCTCACCGAGCGGAGTGATCGACGCCGGGAACTACTCGACCGCGTGGGACCTGGCGGCGCTGACGCGATACGCGTTGCAAGACGCCCGCTTCCGTCGCATCGTGCGGCAGCGGATCGCCCACGTGCCGTGGTCTGCGCCGACGTACCAGAAGGTCTACGTCAACAAGAACACGCTGCTCGGCAGGTATCCCGGAGCGGACGGCGTCAAGACCGGTTGGACGACGCTGGCCGGCCATTGCCTCGTCGCGTCGGCAACACGTCGCGGACGGACGATCATCGCGGTCGTCCTCAACGGCGAAAACGTCTATCGCGACGCGCGCCGTCTGCTCGACCGAGGATTCTCGACGCGCCTGTGAACGCCGCGGTCAGCGGACGTTGAAGAACGACGAGTAGATCTCTCGCGCCGCCGGCGCCGCGGCCTCGACGCCGAAGCCGCCGTGCTCGATCAAGACCACAACGACGACTCTCGGACTACGCGCCGGCGCCCACGACGCATACCACGAATGATCGGTGCCGCTCGGCGTCTCTGCGGTGCCGGTCTTGCCGGCAACCGGGACGGGGAACGAGCCGAAGATCGACGCTGACGTCCCATCGGCCGCATGCGCTGCGTCGAACAAGCCCTGCCGGATCGTGTCGAGGCCGACGAGGTTCAGACGGCGCCGCGGCGGGAACCGCAGCAACCGCTTGCCTCCGCCGGGCAAAAGGACAGCGCGTCCCACATGCGGTCGGACGACCTTGCCGCCGTTCGCAAGGGCCGAGTAAGCCAGCGCGAGTTGCAACGGGGTCACGGCCAGGAAGCCCTGGCCGATGGACAGGTTGACCGACTGACCCTCGTACCAGATCTTCTCGGCCGGGTCGCGGAACGTCTTCCGCAGCCACTCCGGGGGTCGGGACGACGCCGCCGTACTCGCCGGGAACGTCGAGGCCGGTCGGGTGCCCGAGGCCCAGCAGCTTCGCCCACCGTTGCATGTCCAGCGCGCCCGTCGCCGCCTGTCGCGCGTAGAACATCGTCCCCAGGCGGTAGAACCACGTGTCGCACGAGATCGCGAGCGCCTGATCGAGGTTCAGGTTCGCGTTGATCGCGGGCTCGACGTTGTGGAAGACGATGTTTCCGACCAGCAACGAGCCCGTGCACGGGAGGATCGAGTACGGCGTGATCAACCCGCTCGCGAGCGCCGCTTCCGCAACGATCGGCTTGAACGTCGAGCCCGTCGGGTACAGGCCCTGCGTCGCACGGTTCAGGAGCGGTGTCGCGGGAGCGCGCAGAAGCCCGGCGGCATACCCCGGGTCGTGCGCCGCGCGACTCTGGTCGAAGTCCGGGACGCTCGCCAGCGCGTAGATCGATCCGTCCCACGGGTTCATCACCACCGCGGCGCCGGCGTCGGCGTCGGGATGTCCCGCGCGGTGAGCGAAGGCGATTCCGTCGCGGATCGCCCGCTCGGCGGCGCGTTGCAGGCGAGAGTCGATCGTGAGCTGCAATCCACGGGCGTGGCGCCGAACCGGGAGATACCGAAGCGGGCCGACGATCTTGCCGCGGGCGTCGACCGGCACGGTTGCCTTGGCCAGACCGGGGTCGAGGAACCGGTTGTACCCCGCCTCCACTCCGGACTGGCCGACGATCTGGCCGGGCCGCGCTCCGGCGTAGCGTCTCGCGCGCAGCTGGGACGGGCTCACCTCTCCGAGGAGCCCGAGGAACTCGCTGCCGAACCCGCCGGCGGGATACCAGCGCTGAGGCACGACGGCTGTCTGCACCCCGCGCCAGGACGACGCCCGTTCCGAGAGGTAGGAGGCGAGGTCACGCGACGGCCTCTGAAGCACGACGGCGGGAGTGAACGGCGTGCGCCGAACGCCGCGGCGCACGGCAGCGATCAGCTTCCACGTCGGGACGTGCGCGAGGCGCGCCAGTCGCCGGAGGCGAAGGAGGCCGTCCCGCGAGGGGGTCCAGCGGCCGTGCTCGTCGATCGTGCCCAGCGTCGGAGCGTCGGCGGTGACCACCAGACGGCCGGTAGTGCCCACGAGCATCCGGCCGGACCGGTCGACGATCCCGCCGCGCGCCAACGGGAAGTACACCGTCCGGTCGGCCTGCGCCTGAACGGCGTGGGCGAACCGCGGCCCCTGGATCACCGAAAGCGACCACAGGCGTAGCAGCAGGATTGCGAACAACGTCGTAACCACGACACCGAGGACGGTGACGCGCACGTAGAAACCGCGCTGGCGGAAGAACTCCGCCTCGGCCACCGACACGGGCTCGAGGATCGGCCGCGGGCGGACGCGCAGAGGCGTCATCGACCACCAGTGCTTCCGCCGGCGGAATCCGGCGAACTCCCTGACCTGGCCACGGTCGCCCTTCGACCGTGAACCCGCAGCTCGACCCCTGCGCTGACCCCGGAACATGTGAACCGGCCCTCTCTGTGGCTTGAGCGCAAGCGTACTCTCGTTCGCCGGACGTCGATCGCTGAGGTTGAATGTCGGGATGCCGACGATCGACGCGGAGGATCCTCTCGCCGTCGCAGTAGTCGAGGCGATCCATACGGGTGACCTGCCGACGCTGAAGCGGTTGCTCGACGAGAATCCCGGTCTCGCGACGGCGAGGCTCGGCGACGAAGACCCGAACGGCATGTCGCGCACGCTGCTGCACGTGGTCACAGACTGGCCCGGGCACTTCCCCAACGGTGCGGCGACCGTTGCGTTGCTGGTCGAGGCGGGAGCCGATGTCAACGCCCGTTTCCACGGCCCCCACGCTGAGACACCACTTCACTGGGCGGCAAGCAGCGACGACGTCGGTGTGCTCGATGCACTGCTCGACGCCGGGGCCGACATCGAGGCGGACGGCGGTGTCATCGGCGGCGGCCCGCCGCTCGCAGATGCCAGGGCGTTCGGTCAGTGGCAGGCGGCCCAACGGCTGGTCGAGCGCGGAGCGCGGACGACGCTGGTTGACGCGGCGACGCTCGGGCTGATGGACCGCCTCGAGAGTTACTTCGCGGGCGGAACACAGCCGCCGCTCGAAGTCAACGCCGCCTTCTGGGGCGCCTCCCACGGCGGGCAACAGGAGGCGGCCGAGTACCTGCTCGGACGCGGCGCGGACCTGAACTGGATTCCGCCCTGGGAAGAGTTGACGCCCCTGGACGCCGCACAGCGAAGCGGCGCCGACGAGCTCGTCGAGTGGCTGCGCGGCCGCGGCGCACAGTCCGCGGCATAGTCGAGGCGGCCTAGCCGAACGTGAACGCGTAAGCCTCGGCGCCGGGAGCGAGGAAGGCGATCTCGAAGGTGTGGTCGGTGATCGGTCCCCGCTGGCGAATCAGCTGATGGAGCCGCTGCTGGGAGAGCGTTCCGTGACCCTCTTCGTCGACGTCGAGGCCGTGAGCGTCGCCGGGAGGTTCTCCATCGAGGAGCACGCGAAACGGCACAGGCTCGTCTCGCGCCGGCGGTCCCATGACGAGATGGACGTCGCGGGCGTGGAAGCGGAACGCGATTCGCCCATCGGCCCGATTCAGGACGACCGCCCCACTCCCGATCGTCCAGTCCCCGGACAGCGCCCAGTGGTTGAGCCTCAACGAATCCGGCGCGGCATAGGTGCGAGGCTCGTCGAACTCGGCGCCACCGGGAGACGAAAAGTTCTGAGCTTGCTCGTAGCCGAGATAGGTCTCGGGGGACTCCAGGTGTGGCCAATCGGCTTGAGCCTCGAACCCGCCGGGAGCGATTGAGACCAGATCGTCACCGATGCCGTCGCGTCCGGCCTCGCGCAGTAACTGCTGGACCGCCCGTTCGCACTCTTCGTAGGCGCCCTCGCCAAAGTGGTGGTGCCGGATTCGTCCCTCTGCGTCGGCGATGTAGACGGCCGGCCAGTATCGATTGGCGAAGGCGTGCCAGACGGCATAGTTGCTGTCGAGCGCGATCGGATACTCGACGGACATGTCCTTGGCGGCCTGGCGGACGTTGTCCTCGTCCTTTTCGAACGGGAACTCGGGAGTGTGGACGCCGACCACGACCAACCCCTGATCCTCGTACTTCTCGGCCCACGCTCGAACGTAGCGCGAGCGTGCGCAGCCAGTTGATGCAGGTGTACGTCCAGAAGTCGACGAGAACGACCTTCCCGCGCAGGTCCGCCGCGGTGAGCGGCGACGAGTTGAGCCAGCCGGTCGCTCCGTCGAAACCGGGCAGGTGACCCTCAGCGGACAACGGATCCGGCCCGGCGTGGCGGCGGACGCCGAACAGACTCATTTCACACCTCCGATTTCGAGGATGGCAGCGGCGAGTGCGGGCGGGGTGAACACGTCAATAAGCCAGCCTTGCGTGAACCCAAGCTGCGACAAAGCGGCAGTTTAGTAAGCCCCGTCGAGTTGCAGGCTTGCTGTTCGCTGCGCGGCGCTATGACCCGCACCGCCCGCATCTGGCTGTAGCTCGTTCGATCGGAGGAGTTCCGGCTCGTCCCCACGTCCGTCTTGGTGCCCGATGCGCAGGCGTCGGAGTAACGCCTACGGTTACTCGACGTGACGCCTGACGCATATGTCGTCGAGACCGATGCGGTGAGCAAGCGCTTCGGCGACCGGCTCGCCGTGGACTCGGTCGACCTACGGATCCGCAGTGGGGCCGCGTTCGGATACCTCGGGCCAAATGGAGCCGGCAAGACGACGCTCATCCGCATGCTCCTGGGCCTGACGAAGCCGACCGCAGGGTCGGTGCGACTGCTGGGACGGCCGATGCCCCACGAGCGCGCCCAGGCTCTCGCGCGTGTCGGTGCGATCGTCGAGGAGCCGCGCTTCCATCCCTTCCTGACCGGCCGCGAGAATCTCGAGATCGTCGCCGCCGCGCGCGAGCGCGAGGCGCACGGACGGATCGACGCGGCGCTCGCCCGTGTCGGGCTCGCAGCCCGCGCGAACGACCGGGTCGACAAGTATTCGACGGGCATGCGACAGCGGCTCGGCGTCGCGCGCTGCCTTCTCGGCGACCCCGAGCTCCTCTTGCTCGACGAGCCGATGAACGGCCTCGACCCCGCAGGAATGGAGGAGTTTCGCGAGCTGATGGCGGAGTTCGTCGCGGAGGGACGCACAGTCGTCCTCTCCTCGCACCTCCTCGACGAGATCGAGAAGACGTGCGACGAGGTCGCGATCGTCGATCGTGGGCGCATCGTGGCTCAGGGCTCGCTCGACGAGCTCACCGGGGGCAGCGTCCAGACGCTCCTCCTGTCTACGGACGACAATTCGCGCGCACGTGAGCTCGCCGCGGCGGACACGCGGGTCGCGCGGGTAGAGCCGCGCGGCGACGGGCTGCTCGTCGAGCTCCGCGCCGACCCCGAGACCGCTCTGCGGCAGGTGGCCGCAGACCTGAACCGCAAGCTCGTTCTCGCCGGAGTGGCTGTCTACCGGCTCGAGCACCAGCGTGTCTCTCTCGAGCAGCGCTTTCTCGAGATCACCTCGCGACTGGAGGACGCAGCCTGAGCACCGGCGTCATCACCGCGGCGCGTGCCGACCTCCGCCTCCCTCCGCGGCACGCGCCGCGCCTCGTACTCGCCGAGCTCTTGAAGCTCCGGAAGCGCCGAGGCCTCGTGGCGCTGACCGCCGTACTGACCGTCGGCGTGATGGTCGTCTTCTATGCCGTTCTGGCAATCCTGCACGCCGCCAATCCGGCGCATCACGGGCCCGCCGGCGGCGTCGCCAACCTCGGCCACGGCATGGCCGTCCTCGTCTCGCTCGGCGGAATTGCGGCCGTGGTCGTGGGCGCGGTTGCGGGGACGGGAGATCTCGGCTCGGGCGTATTCCGTGAGCTCGTCGTCACGGGGCGCTCCCGCCGCGCGCTGTTCCGCGCACGGATCCCCGGCGGGCTCGCGTTCGTGCTCCCGTTCGTCGCGATCGCGTTCGCGCTCGCAGCGGTTGCCTCTGTCGTCTTCGCGGGCTCACTCACTGCGCCTTCGACGGCCCTGCTCGCCAAATGCGGCGCGTGGATGGTGCTCACGACGTCCTTCGACTTCGCGCTCGCTCTGGGAGTCGCGTCACTTATCGGCTCGCGCGCGATCGCAACGGTCGTGGTGATCGCCTGGCGGAACGTCCTGGCGCCCGTCCTGCTCTCGATTAGCTTCCTCGGCGCTGCGCGAGACGGCCTGCCCAACGCGGCGGCGGAGCGGCTGCTTCCGAGTGCGGTGGCGCAGTTCCTCCGCCAGGGAAATGGCCTGGCGATGTCCGCGTCGGCGGCGGTTGCGACTCTCATCGTCTGGACGGTCGTCGCGCTGGCCGTTGGTAGCTGGCGCACGCAGACGCGGGACGCCTAGTCATACTCGCCTGCATGTCCGTCGCCCGTGTCAACGGTGTCGAGCTCTACTACGAGGAGCGCGGTGCCGGCGAGCCGATCGTTTGCATCCATGGCATGAGTAGTTCCGCTGCGGTCTGGGGCGACGCCGTCGACGAGCTGGCGAAACATGGACGCACGATTTCGTACGACCGGCGCGGTTGCTTCCGAAGCGAGCGTCCCGAGCCGTACGTCACGAACGTGCACCAGCATGCAGACGATGCAGCTGCGTTGATCGATGCTCTCGACGCTGCCCCGGCCATCGTGATCGGGCGGAGCTACGGCGGCGAGACGGCGATCGACCTCGCGTTGCGCTACCCGGACCGCGTCCGTGCATTGGCGCTGCTCGAGGCCGCACTGCTGTCGATGAGCGAGAGCGCGACCCGATGGGCATCGGGACTGGTGGGGAAAGTGTTTGCCGCCGCCGAGGAGGACGAGAGCACCGTCGCCGAGACGTTCCTGCGGAATGTCGCGGGCGATGAGGCCTGGGAAGCGTTTCCCGAGCCGGCGAAGGAGATGTTCACCGGCAACGGCCCGGCGATCCTGGCCGAGATCCGCGGCGGTTCCCTCGACGTCGACGCGGATGTGCTCGCGACCATCGTCCATCCGACACTGCTCGTCGCCGGCAAGGACTCCCCACCGGCGTTTGCGGAGGTCACGGACCTCATGGCCGACGCGATGCCCTCGGCCAAGGTCGAGTGGGTCGAGGGAGGCCATCTGATCAACCCCGCACACCCAGCCGTGCTCCGTTTCGTCGACGATGTGCTCACCGGCGCGGTAGCCGTCGAGCGTTAGCGCTGCGACTGCCCGTCGCCCCAAATCGACCTGGTGTCGCGGGACCTGCCGGGGGACAGTCCCTGGGCCGGTCCTGCGGAGCCACGTCTCAGGCATGACTGGTTCTGTCGAGAGGGGTGTGCCGAGAGTGTGACTTTTCGTCAACAGTCGGACCCTTTCGACATGACCATTCGCCGTTCGCCGCGTACCGTCGACGGAGGCACGCCGCGGTCCCGCACGGGAAACGGACATGTCTGAATCACTTTCGCGCGGCGGCTCCGACGTTCAGCGGGTGGTGACACGCTGCGACGTGACCGTTCCCGTAGGCGACCAGCGGGGGCTCGACCGTTCGGCAGATCTCGGTCGCGTAGCGACAGCGTGGGTGGAAGCGGCAGGCCCGCGGCGGCGAGATCGGGCTCGGCGGGTCGCCGCGGACGGCGACTCGGTTCCGCACACGTTCGCGGGCATCCGACGCCGCGACGGGCACGGCCGAGAGGAGCGCCTCCGTATACGGATGGATCGGCCTCGTGTGGAGCTCGTCGGACGGCGAGACCTCCATGATCTTCCCGAGGTACATCACCGCTACGCGGTCGGCGACGTGACGGACGACGCTGAGGTCATGAGCAATGAAGAGGTACGTGAGCTCGAACTCGCTCTGGAGGTCGGCGAGGAGATTGAGGATCTGCGCCTGGATCGAGACATCGAGGGCCGAGACGGGCTCGTCCGCGACGATCAGCTTCGGGGTTGTCACGAGAGCCCTCGCCAACCCGACCCGCTGCCGCTGTCCTCCCGAGAACTCGTACGGATAGCGGTTGAAGTGCTCGGGGTTCAACCCGACGCGTCGCATGAGCTCCTGCACCTGCTCCCGCCGCTGCGCCTTCGTGCCGACGTGCTGGACCCGTAACGGCTCGCCGACGATCGCGCCGACCGTGCGTCTCGGGTTCAGCGACGAGTACGGGTCCTGGAAGATCATCTGCATCTCGCGGCGCAGTGGCCGAAGCTCACGCTGCGGACAACTTCGTGATGTCCCGGCCGTCGTAGATCACCCGTCCGCTCGTCGGTTCGAGCAGACGCGTGACCAGCCTGGCGACGGTCGACTTCCCAGATCCCGTCTCGCCGACGAGTCCGAGCGCCTCGCCGTGCTGGATCTCGAGCGAGATCCCGTCGACCGCGTGGACGCTCCCGAGGTCCTGCGGAAGATCACGCCGCTGCCGAGCGGGAAGTGCTTCACGAGGTCCTCGACGGCGACCAGGGGCTCGGCCCGATCGGCGTCGGGCTCGTGCCGGTCGGAAGGCTCACGAGCGCCGGGCGAGTCACGCGGCAACTCCTTCGTCACGAACCGCGCGCCCGATCCGCCGGCGATCCTCAACGGGGAGGTGACATGCGACCGAGTGACCGGGCTGCGAGTCCACGAGTGGTGGCACCACACGGGGACAGACGGAGAACGCGTACGGGCAGCGCGGGTGGAAAGGACAGCCGCTCGGTACGTTGATCAAGCTCGGGGGCAGCCCGGCGATCGGGTTGAGCCGCTCGGTGCGCGGGGAGTCGAGACGCGGAATCGACTGGAGCAGGCCCCAGGTATACGGATGCTCCGGGGTGTCGAGCACGGTGTCGAGCGGGCCGTGCTCGACGATCCGGCCCGCGTACATGACGGCGACCTCGTCCGCGGTCTCGGCCACGACTCCGAGGTCGTGCGTGATGAGCACGACGCCGGTCCCGTGCTCCTCCTGGAGCCGGCGGATCAACTCCAGGATCTGAGACTGGACCGTCACGTCGAGCGCGGTGGTCGGCTCGTCGGCGATCAGGATCTCGGGGTCGAGGACGAGTGCCATCGCGATCATGACCCGCTGGCGCATGCCTCCCGACAACTCGAACGGGTAGCTTCCATCCGTTCGGCGGCGCTCGGGATCCCGACCTCCTTGAGCGCCTCGAGTGCGCGCCTGCGCGCAACGCGTCTCCGAGACGTCCTCGTGGGCCCGGATCGCCTCGACGATCTGCCAGCCGACCTTGTACAAGGGGTGCAGCGACGAGAGCGGATCCTGGAAGATCATCGCGATCCGCTTGCCACGGATGCGCCGCAGATCGTCGGCGGGAACCTTCAGCAGGTCGACTCCGTCGAAGAGGATCCGGCCTTCGATCGTCGGCGTTCGGGAGCCTGGTCAGGCCCATCACCGTCAGGGAGGTGACGCTCTTCCCCGAGCCCGACTCGCCGACGATCCCCAGCGTGCGGCCCCGGTCGACCGAGAGCGAGACCCCGTCGACCGCGTGCACGATCCCGTCGCGAGTGGCGAAGTCGACGTGAAGATCCTGGATCTCGAGTACCGCCATCTCAGTAGCGGACGCGCGGGTCCAGGAACGCGTAGAGGATGTCGACGATCAGGTTCGCGATGATGATGAAGAAGGCGCCGAAGAGCACCGTCCCCTGAATCGCCGGCAGGTCCGAGTTGACAATCGAGTCGTAGGCGAAGCGCCCGATGCCGGGGATGTTGAAGACCGTCTCCGTCAGGATCGCGCCGCCGAGGAGGATGCCGATGTCGAGCCCCGCCAAGGTGACGACAGGGGTCAGCGCCGCCCGGAGCCCGTGCCGGAAGATCACACGCCGTTCCGACAGGCCTTTCGCGCGTGCGGTTCGAATGTAGTCCTCCCCCATGACCTCGATGAGGTTCCCGCGCACCATCCGCGCGTAGAACGCGGCGAACGCCGCCGCGAGGACGAACCACGGGAGGATGAGAGACGAGAACCACTTTCCCGGGTCCTGCGTGAGCGGGACGTAGCTGCCCGCTCCGCCGAAGAGGTGGAGCCTGCCGATGTCCGAGGAGAACAGGAAGAGCGCGACGAGCCCCAGGAAGTAGACCGGCGCGGAGATGCCGATCAAGGAGAAGCCCATGGCGACCCGGTCGACGACCGAGCGCGGCTTGATCGCGGAGATGATTCCGACCGGGATGCCGATCAGCAGCCACAGGAAGACCGCGCCCGCCGTGAGCGACAGCGTCGCCGGCAGCCGCGAGAAGATCTCCGACCGTACGGAGATGTTGTTCTGGAACGAGTAGCCGAGGTCGAAGTGGAGAACGAGGTTCTTCATGTAGACGTAGAACTGGTCGTACACCGGCCGGTCGAGCCCGAGTGAGTGGCGGATCTGGGCGATCAGCTGTGGAGTGGCCTCGCGGCCGGCCCGTAGCGCGGCCGGATCGGCCGAAGGGAAGGTGTAGAAGATCAGGAACGTCAGCGCGCTGACGACGACGAGCATCACGATCGCCCAGAGCAGCCGGCGGACGATGTAACGGGGCAGGGATGAGTCACGGACGCGCCGCAGCCCCCGGGCCCGTGGGCCCGGGAGCTGCAGCTCGTCGTGTCCGACGGCGACGGCCACAGCCGGCTACTTGACCGCCATGAACGTCACGTCGGGACCGCCGCCGTTCCAGAGCTCCGGCGCGGGGGTGACGCGGCTCGAGAACAGCGTCGGATACTGCTCCCAGATCCACGGGATCGCGGAGGCAGTGCGGGTGACCATCTTGTCGATTCGCCCCCAGGCGGCGTAACGCGCCTGCGGGTTGACGATCAGCTCGGCCCGGTCCATGGCCTTGTTGATGGCCGGGACGTTCAAGAGCGGCCAGTTCGAGTTGTTCGACGACGTGATGTTCTTGCCGTTGAACGGTACGTCGAGAATCGCCTGCGGCTCGTGGAAGTCGGGGAGCCAGCCGACGTTCGGGCAGATGTTCGGCTCGTTCTTCGGGACGTTGCAGAAGCGCGTGTACATCGTCGCGTGCGTCACCGAGATCGTCTTGACCTTGATGCCGATCTTGGCCAGATCGGCCGCGACGACCTGTGCCGTGTTGGAGCCGGGCGGCGTGTTGTCCGCGACCTGCGTCAGCTCCGGCCCGGTGTACATGCCGGTGGGGTAACCAGCCGCCTTCATCAGCGCCTTCGCCTTGGCGACGTTGCCGTTGAAGCCGTTGCTCGGGAAGGGGTTGAACGCATAGCCGCCGGCCTGCGTAAAGCCCTTGTTGCCGAAGCTCGGGTCGATGAAGTGCGTCGCGATCCGGCCGTCGACCGGGCCGCCACGCGTCAGCCGCATGGCGTTCCGATCGAGCACGTATGCGACGGCCTTGCGGACGTCGAGCTTGTTGAACGGGGCCTTACGCGTGTCGAGCGCGATATAGCGGCTCCCGCCGGTCGGCGTGAAGAAGAGCCGGCCCTTCGAGGACGAGGCCATGATCGAGCGCAGCTCGGCCGGCGGCGGCGGCGTGTCGCCGTTCACGTCGGCAGTCCCGGCCAGGATCTCGCGGGTCATCACCGTCGGATCCTGGAAGCCCTCCTTGAAGAGGATCTCGTTCGCATACGCGGGACGCCAGCTCGTCTTCGAGCTCCAGTTCGGGTTGCGAACCAGATCGATCAGCTTGTTCGGCTGGTAGCCGATCCCGTTGATGCTTCCGGACGTGTTGTTCTTGATCATGTACGGCCCCGTCGCGACCTGATGGAGGCCGTAGTCGGACACCGTCTTCGAGTCGAACGGCCTGGCGTAGCCGGCCGGGACCGGTGCTGTCACCAGCAGGCCGAGAGCGCCCTCGAACGCACCCGACGGATGCCGAAGCTTGAAGACGATCGTCGTCTTGTTCGGCGTCTGGATGCCACTGATGTTCGGTACGTGGTTGGGCGGGGTCTTCGGGGCGCCGACGAGATCGCCGAAGTACGCCGCGACGTACCCGTTCGCCACGCTCGTGTCGAAGGCACGCTCGATCGCGTACTTCACGTCAGAGGTGGTGACCACGCGGTTCACCGGCGGGCTGAACCGCACACCGTTGCGAATGTGCACGGTGATCGTCCGGCCGCCGTTGGAGATGGTCGGCATGCGCGTCGCCAGGTCCGGGACCTCGTTGACGCTCCCGGGCTTATAGGCGAGGAGCGGCCGCTGGGTCGCGTACGAGATCTCGTACGTGAACGAGTAGTAGGCCTGGCCCGGGTCGATGTGGTCGACGTCGCCGGCCGAGAGGACGGTGATCGTCCCTCCCCTCTTCGCTGCGTGCGACGCCGCCCCGGCAGGGCTTGCGCCGGTCGCGAGCAGCGCTGCCCCCGCGATCGCCGCGACAGGGAACGCGCCCATGAGTGCCTTGCTCCAGATTGATCTGGGCGTCATTGCTTCCTCCTTTGCTACGTGGGACATGGGTCAGACCGCCATGCGCGGGTCGAGCGCGTCCCGAACGCCGTCGCCGACGAGGTTGAACGCAAGGACGGTGAGCAGCAGCGCGGCTCCAGGAAATGCAAAGAACCACCACGCCGTGTTGAAGATCGGCGTCGCCTCGGCGATCATCTCTCCCCAGCTCGCCTGCGGAGGATTGATGCCGACGCCGAGGTAGGAGAGCGCCGCCTCCAGCAGGATGTTCTGCGGGATCACCAACGTCGAGTAGACGACGATCGGCGCGACGAGGTTCGGCAGGATCTCCCGAAAGAGGATTGTCGTCGAGCCCGCACCGGTAGCCCGGGCCGCTTCGACGAACTCTTTCTCGCGAAGCGACAGGACCTGGCCGCGGATGATGCGGCCGATGTAGGTCCAGTTGATGACGACGATCACGACGATCACCGTCGACAGCCCGGGCTTGATCAGTCCTCTGACGCATCCGCCCCCTAGCGAGCACGCCGAGGCGATCCCCAGTGCGAGGAGGAGAATCGGGAAAGCCAGCGTGACGTCGATGACGCGGGAGATGACCGTGTCGACGGCGCCGCGGAAGTAGCCCGCGAGCATCCCGAACACGACGCCGAAGAAGACGGCGAACGCCGTCGCCACGACCGCCACGTAGAAGCGAGACGCGCGCGCCGTACAGCACGCGGGAAAAGACGTCTTCGCCGACCGAGTCCACCCCGAAGAGGAACTTCCACGAGGGCCCGGTCGGCGTCCCGAACTGCGAGCTGAGCGCGCCCGGATACTGCGCATTCGGCGGATGTCCGATCGCCCGTACGATCAGTGGGGCGAAGATCGCCGCGAGGATCTCGACCACGATGAACGCGAGCGCGACGAGCGCGACGCGATCCTCGCGGAACCGCAGGCGGAAGAGCTGCCAGGGCGTCCGCGCCGCGATCTCGGGTTCGCCGCCCGGCGCCCAGGCACCGGTCGGCTGAACGCCGCCGTACGCCGTCTCGGCAGCCTGCTCGTGCATGTGCGCACAGGCTGCCCGCGGCCGCACGTCAGGCGGATCCTGCGGGCGGAGGATTTGCCGCATGCTCCTCGGCGGGCAAGGGGACGAGGACGCCCTCCTCCCTTCGGCGCGGTCGGTAGCGGCCGGCCGCTCGCACGACGCGACGTTCGTTCCCGACATCGTTCGCTCGGCGGATGGCCGGACGAGGAGTCGGGAGTCAAGCTGGGGACGAATGATCTCGACGAACGGCAATAGTCGGTGCGCCCCCGTCGTCTCGGCGGCGCGGGTGGCGGCCGCAGAGCGGTTCGCCGCCGTGATCGTCTCCACGTTCGAGAAGTGCGAAGAAACGAGCGTTCCGCTCTCGAAGGCTCAGAAGACGACGCTGATCGAGGCGGCGCTGGTGGAGTTCGACGGCTTCGAAGCGGAGCTGAGCTCCCTGATGAGGGTCGCCGAATTGCTCAACGAGCTCGGAAGAAACGGCTATTCGCACGTGGAACAGGAGACCGACTGAAAGGAGGGCGAAGACGTTGGAAACACATGTCGACCACACCGAGCACCGGTACCTGCGCGTGCCGCAGACGACGCGGCACCGGTCGTCCGGCCTCACTTCCGCTGAATGGATCGAGACAGGCGTCGGGGCCGGGCTCGTGGGGGGTCTCGTGATGACGCTTCCCCTCCTGATCTGGGACTGGGCAAAGCCGTCACACCTTGCGCTCGAGTTTCCGACGGCTGCGACCGCGTGGCTCTTCGGGCTTCAGCACTTCTCGCACTCCTCGTACGCCTTCTGGCCGATCGTCCTCGGCTTCGCGTTTCTCGGCCTCTACTGGATGGCGAGCGGGATCGCCTTCACCGGCATCGCCGACCGCCTCTACGGCATCACCGGCCTTGGCAAGAGCCTTGTCCTGGGAGCCGCATGGGCCGTGGTCAACTACATCTTCGTCTGGTACATGGTGCTGCCGATCGCCCGCGGTCGGCGCTCCCTTCCGCGCAACCGGCTCGTCGCCGGGGCTGTTCGTCGCACCGGACTGGGTGTTGGTCGTCGCCTTTACCGCCTTCGGGCTCGCGGTCGGAGCGTGCTACGCGTTTCTCAG